>JALUYI010000021.1 GCA_027013095.1 Paracoccaceae bacterium
TGGGGCAGGATCCATGTTTCCTCTGGATCCAGCAGGGTTTTGGCCTTGGCCCGAGGCAGTTGATAGGACAGCCCGAACTCAAGGTAGGCTTCGGCCTGCGAAAGGAACATCATGAAGTTCTCGTTCAATTCGGCTTCCAGGACGTGACCGACATCTTCGGCCGAGTCGTTATGCGTAAGCGCGATGGTGAACCAGTCGAGCAGTACCGCGCAGAAATGCGCGACGGGCCTGTAGGTCTTCCATGCCCTTCGCAGGTCGTGACTGTTGCGCGGAATGTTCGGAAGTTTCACCCGCTCGAGAATGAACACGGCCTTGTTGATGCTGGCGCCGCCGGGAAGGTCGGAATGATGAGCTGCCATTCGCCGCACGAGTTTTAGAATCAGTCCCGCTGCGAACCAGGCATTCACGCGCTTTTGCATTTCCTTTTCGAAGGAGTTGAACCCGGGAGCCATACTGACTGTCGCGAGGCCGCCTGCGTCCTCGTACCATTCCTTGACCGTGTCGTGCCGGGCCATCCATTCTTCATGTTGTTCGATGGCCTTGATCGCCTCCTCCCAGCTTTTCGCGGTCTGTGGATCAGGAAGGGTGTCGCGCTCGGCCGTCAGGTCAGCAAGATGCTTCGCCATGACGGTGGCGACGTATTCACGGCGGGATTTCTCATCCGCTGGATCGGGCCACGCCATGACAGCGCGTATGGCGATCTGCGCACGATAGAGGCCGCCCGGGGCCAGGAGGTGTCCATAATCAAGAACTGGCATCGTCGGCCTCCTCTTTTTGCTCGTTTATGATTTGTTCTTCCGAATTCTGCAACACGAATGCGCCCACCGTCTCGGCAGCCTTGCGCAGAGGATCGTCGAACAGATGGGCGTATCTCTGGGTGGTCTGTACCTGCGTATGGCCCAGCATCTGGCCGATCAAGGGCAGTGATGCGCCTGCCGAAACGAGGATGCTGGCAAAGGAATGGCGGAGGTCGTGGATGCGGACGTTCGGCTGGAACCTGGTCTTCGGGTTGCCCTTGCGATCGAGGACGGGCTTGCCTTTGGCATCCAGCACGGGCACCTCCTCACCAAGTCCGGCCTTGCGGCAGACCGAGGCCCAGCTGCGCTTGATTTCGGTGAGCGGTTTGCCGGTCGGGCCGGGAAAGACATAGGGGCTCGGCGGCCTGCCTTCGGCCTCGGCTTTCGCCCTGGCTGCTGTCTTCATCTCTGTCAGCAGCTGCACGGCCGGGCCTGACAACGGCACGCGATGCAGCTTGCGCTGTTTTGTGTGGGCGCTTGGCTTGGTCCAGACGCCGTTTTCTAGGTCGAACATTTCCCATGTCGCGCCCAGCACCTCGCCGCGACGCGCGCCGGTCAGCATCAGGAGCTTGATCGCGTTCGCGGACATGGGCTCGGAATGCTCGTTCAGCGCCCGGGCCAGCGCGGCGATCTCGGCGCGGTTCAGATAGCGGTTTCTTCTCTCTTCCGGGTTGCGGCGCACGCCCGACGCAGGATTGTCCTCCCGCCATTTCCAGCGGATGGCGAGATTGAATGCCTTGCGCAGCACCTCGACGGTTCGGTTGGCGCGGATTGGCGTTCCGCGGATTTCGGTGATGTCGCGGTGAAGCGCATCCACATCTTCGTGCGTGACCTGTGCCACCTTCATCTTGCCAAAGCGCGGCAGGATGATCTTTTCCCACATCATGCGCTCGTCGGCCTGGCTGCGCTCGGCCTTGCTGGGCAGGTGCTCGCGGGCATAGCGTTCCCACATCTCCCGCACTGTCGGCGCTTCCCGCTGCGCCTGCCGCTCGCCCATCGGGTCGCGCCCCAGATCGACCTCGCGCTTCATTTCCTTGGCGGTCTGGCGTGCGGCGGCGACCGTCCAGTCGGGCCATGCGCCAATGGTGATCCGGCGCTGGCGCCCCTCGGCGCGGTAATCCAGGATGAAAGATTTCGCCCCGCCCGGCGTGATGCGCAGCGCGAAACCCTTCACCTGAGTGTCCCACATCAGGGTTTGACCACGGACCGGCGGCAGGGCCTTCCGGGCGGCAGCTTCAGTCAGTTTTTCCGGCATATCGGCCCTCCCTTGTGTCAACACTGTGTCAACACGTCTTGTGTCTGTTTTTGTCGTTGGCTGGCGGCAGGTAACAGGCGGTCGCGCCAATTAGCTTCGAAAAAACAGTGCTCTAGGAGAGTAAGCCGGAAAATGTGTCAACAATCAAGGCTCTAGATATAGTAGGGAATCTGGCTCATAACCTGAAGGTCGTAGGTTCAAATCCTACCCCCGCAACCAAAAACACAATAATATCAAATACTTATCTGGGCGCCGGTTTGGCGGCGTTTTGGTGTTCCGGATTTTGGAAGCATAGTGGAAGCAAGAGGGTGCGAAGTCCTTTATATTGTTGCGTAAATCGGGGCCATCGACCCAACGCAATACCTGGGCCTTCTGTTCCGCCAAAGTCACAAATCGAATACGTCACGTACCTGCTGCCGGATCTTCGCGCTGTCGATCGCCCCGTCGAGACGGTTTTCTGAAGTCACAAGGCGTTCGCCTTTTTTGTT
>JALUYI010000022.1 GCA_027013095.1 Paracoccaceae bacterium
GAACGGCGGAGCAATACTCGGCCACGGTAGCGGCGGCGTTGTGCGGTCGCGGGCGGCGTAAAAGTCGTCCATTTTTGCCCTTTCCGAGAGGGGAGGGTTTTGGGATTTACACCGTGGATTTGTATTTGAAGGTTCGCCGGGCTCACTTTCAGGATGGGTTGAGCGGGCGGCAGATTGCCCGGGACTTTGGCATCAGCCGGGACAGTGTGGCGAAGATGTTGGCCTATTCGGAACCGCCCGGGTATCGGCGGACGGCGCCGATCCGGCGGCCGAAGCTGGATGCGTTCACTGGTCAGATCGACCAATGGCTTGCCGAAGACAAGGTCCGGCCACGCAAACAGCGCCATACCGCAAAGCGTATCTTTGAGCGGTTGCGCGATGAGTGCGGCTTTGATGGCGGATACACCATCGTCAAGGACTACGTCCGGACCAGGAAGCGCTCCGGCAAGGAGATGTTTGTGCCGCTCAGTCATCCGGCGGGGCATGCGCAGGCTGACTTTGGTGAAGCGCTTGTCGTGATCGGAGGAGTCGAGCAGAAGGCGCATTTCTTCGCTTTCGATCTCCCGCACAGCGATGCGTGTTTTATCCGGGCCTATCCTGCGGCCACCACCGAGGCCTGGCTGGACGGGCACGTCCATGCCTTTGCGTTCTTCGGCGCGGTCCCCCAGTCGATCCTTTATGACAATGACAAGTGCCTGGTTGCCAGGATCATGCCGGACGGCACCCGCAACCGCACGCAACGGTTCAGCGCGCTGCTGTCGCATTATGTGATCCGGGACCGCTATGGCCGTCCCGGCAAAGGTAACGATAAAGGCAAGGTCGAGGGGCTGGTTGGTTATGCGCGGCGCAACTTCATGGTGCCGATGCCGCGCTTTGCCACCTGGGATGCGTTCAACGAGTATCTGGAAGAGCAGTGCCACAAACGGCAAGGCGATGTGCTGCGCGGCCACAAGGCCAGCATCGGCGAACGGTTGCAATCTGATCTGGCGGCGATGCGGGATTTGCCCGCAGCACCCTTCGAGGCATGCGATCTGCAAAGCGGCCAGGTCACCTCCACCTCGGTGGTGCGTTACCGCGGCAACGATTACTCGGTGCCGGTGGCCTATGGCCACCGCACGGTCTGGATCAAAGGCTTCGTGGACCGGATTATCATCGGTGCTGCCGCCGAGGTGATCGCCGATCATCCGCGCTCCTACGACACCGGCGACATGGTATTCGATCCGCTGCATTACCTGCCGCTGATCGAGCGCAAGATCATGTCCTTCGATCAGGCCGCCCCTTTACAAAACTGGGAACTGCCCGAGACCTTCGTCACGCTCAGGCGATTGCTGGAGGCCCGGCAGGGCAAGGTCGGCAAACGGGAGTATGTGCAGGTTCTGCGCTTGCTGGACCGCTTCGAGCTCGAGGTCCTGCATCTGGCCGTCAAGGATGCCCTGCGGATGGGAGCGATCAGCTTCGACGCAATCAAGCACCTTGTCCTGTGCCGGGTCGAGCGGCGACCCCCGAGGCTAGATCTGGATGTCTATCCGTTTCTGCCCAGGACCAATATCGCCACCACTTCGGCATCGTCTTACATGACCCTGCTGGCAGGGGATGAGGCATGACGGACGCCCCGGAACTTCTGCTGGCCCATCATCTCAAGACCTTGCGCCTGCCCACTTTCCTGCGCGAGTATGACAAGCAGGCCCGTCTCGCGGCCGCAGAAGGCGTGGATCATGTGCGCTATCTGGCCCGGCTGACCGAGCTGGAACTGATCGACCGGGAACGGCGTATGGTCGAGCGGCGGATCAAGTCGGCCAAGTTCCCGGCAGCGAAGAGCATGGACAGCTTCGACTTCAACGCTATCCCGTCCCTGAACAAAATGATGGTGCTGGAGCTGGCGCGATGTGAGTGGATCGAGCGCAAGGAGAATGTCATCGCTCTCGGCCCGTCCGGCACCGGCAAGACCCATGTCGCCCTCGGCCTAGGGCTGGCCGCCTGCCAGAAGGGATTGCCGGTCGCCTTCGTGACCGCCGCAGCCCTCGTGCACGAGATGATGGAGGCCCGCGACGAAAAGCGCCTCCTGCAGCTCCAGCGCAAACTGGCCAGGGTCAAACTGCTGATCATCGACGAGTTGGGCTTCGTGCCGCTGAGCAAAACCGGCGCCGAGCTCCTGTTTGAGCTGATCTCGCAGCGCTACGAGCGCGGCTCCACCCTGATCACTTCAAACCTGCCCTTCGAGGAATGGACGGAAACCTTCGGCACCGAGCGCCTGACTGGCGCCCTCTTGGACCGGCTGACACATCACGTCAACATCCTGGAAATGAACGGCGAAAGCTACCGTCTCAACCAAAGTCGCGCCCGCCTCGCAGCCACCAAAAACTGATCCTCACCAAATTGGCCTGACGGCCAATGCGCCTTGGAGCGTGCCTGCTATTTGAGAGCCGCACGATCCAAGGCGCTGGCGTCCAACTGGCCGACTTTTGCTCCGCCCCAGTGGAAGGTTTTTACTCCGCCGTTGACACCGGACGTGCATTTCATCG
>JALUYI010000023.1 GCA_027013095.1 Paracoccaceae bacterium
AATCGCAAAAACGATGCGCCGCCAGGAACAACCGTCATTTGGCGAGGATTCTCGCGATTGGCGGACCTCGTCGACGGATTCAATGCTGCAAATCCCGAGGCCCCACCGACTTGTGGGTAATTGAAAGCTTGACCCTCCCCTTACTGGAAGGACCAGATAGGGACCACAAAGGAGACTCAACCATGACAAAATTCAGTGTACCCGACATGACCTGCGGTCATTGCAAAGCGACGATTGAAACCGCCCTGAAAGAACTGGACGCCAACGCGGCAATCGACGTCGATCTGGAAAACCACGTCGTTTCCGTCGAAGCGGCAGCCGAAGCGGCGGCGCTGCTGGCGGCAATCAAGGACGCAGGCTATACCCCAAGTCAGCTGAGCTGACGAGCCGCCTTTCTTGCGCCGGGCGGGCGCCCGTTCAAACCCCTACGAGGGCGGCAATCTTGGCGTCAAGGGCGGGCTTGGTGCGCGCGATTGACGCCTGCTTGACCGGACCAAAGCCGCGGATCCCCTGCGCTGCCTTCAGAATTTGGATCCAGTCCTCGGCACTGTCTGGGGTCGCGTTTGCTCCGGCCAGCTCGAGAACCCCTTCGAACCAGGAAATCAGCGCCCGCTCCTGGCGGCGCTCGGCGGTCGCACCGAAAGGATCGAACACCGTTCCCCGCAGAGGTTTGAGCCAGCCGAGCCCCTTGAACACGACCCGGACCCACGGCCCGAAACGGCGCTTTTCCGGTCGGCCTCTGGCGTCCTTGGGTCCACCCAAGAGGGGCGGAGCCAGATGATAATATAACCGGTAACCGGGCTCGAACTCCTGCGCGATCGAGGCCTGAAACGCCGGATCAAGATGCAGGCGCGCCACCTCGTATTCGTCCTTGAACGCCATCAGCCGACCCAGCGAGCGGGCTGCCTCGGACAGCACCCGGGGGTCGATATCCGCCGGCAAAGCGGCCTGAAAGCGCGCCAGTGTTGCCCTGTAGCGCGCCGCGTATCCGGCGTTGCTATGGGCGCCGAGAAAGGCGGCGGTTTCGGCGATGATCTGTGCCGGGTCCTCGGGCGGAGATTCCGGCTTTTCGGTGATCCCGGGCAGGTTCAGACGCTGCGGATCAGCAGCCAGAATGCGCCCCAGAGAAAACGCATCGTGGTTTTTTTCCGGCATGACGCCATTCAACTCGATCGCGCGCGCCAGTGCGGCGTGGCCAACCGGAACCAGACCGTTTTGCCAAGCAAACCCCAGCATCATCACATTGGCAAAAACGCTATCGCCCAGCAGCGATTCCGCCGCCTGATTGGCGTTCAGAACCGCAAGGTTGTCGCCCCCCACCACCTTGGCCAACGCCGCCGCACGGGTGCCAACCTCAAGCGATGCATCGGGCGACAACACCAGATCGCCGGTGGGCATCTCGGCGGTGTTCAGCGCAACGCGCGTGCCGTTACGATAGGTGGCCGACGCCTTGGGTGACGTACTGACCACGACATCGCAACCGATCACCGCATCCGCGGCGCGCTGGTCGATGCGCACCTGATGCAGGGACTCCGGGGTTTCGCCAAGGCGCACAAAACTGAGGACCGGGCCGAATTTTTGGGCAAATCCGGTAAAGTCGAGCACACTGGCCCCCTTGCCCTCCAGATGCGCCGCCATGGTGACAAGGGCGCCGATGGTGACCACCCCGGTGCCCCCGACTCCGGTCACCAACAGGTCATAGGGACCATCAAGGGTCGGCAACTCGGGCGCTGGCAGAGCCGCCGTCAGCCCGGCAATATCCAGATCCGCTGCGCTTTTCTGGCGCCGTTTGGCCCCCTCGACGGTGACGAAACTGGGACAAAAACCGTTCACACAGGAAAAGTCCTTGTTGCATGAGGACAGGTTGATCTTGCGCTTGCGACCGAACCGGGTCTCAATCGGCTCAACGCTGAGACAGTTTGATTCAACCGAGCAATCCCCGCAGCCCTCACACACCAGCGGGTTGATGACGGGATAGCGCGCCGGATCTTCCATCAGGCCGCGCTTGCGCCGACGGCGTTTCTCGGTGGCGCAGGTCTGCTCGTAAATCAGCACGCTGACTCCCTTGACCTTGCGTAATTCACGCTGCACCCGATCAAGGTGCCGACGGTCGTCAAAGCTGGTCCCAGAGGGGAAATCGCCGGCGCGGAACTTGCCAATGTCATCCGATACGACCGCGATGCGCGAGACCCCCTCGGCGCGGCAGACCTGCGCGATCGAGGCAACGCTGATCGGCCCGTCAACTGGCTGCCCGCCGGTCATTGCGACGGCATCGTTGAACAGGATCTTGTAGGTAATGTTGACCTTGGCGGCAACCGCCTGCCGGATGGCCATCGAGCCGGAATGATACCATGTGCCCTCGCCAAGGTTCTGAAAGACGTGCCCATCGCCCATGAATTTTGCCGCCGCCGTCCAGTTGACGCCCTCGCCGCCCATCTGGATCAGGCACGAGGTCTGCCGGTCCATCCACGTCGCCATGAAATGACAGCCGATGCCCGCCTGCGCGCGTGAGCCCTCGGGCACCCGCGTCGAGGTGTTATGCGGACAGCCCGAGCAGAAATAGGGTGTGCGCGTGGCGCCCGGAATTTGCAGGACGACGGGTGCACGGTCCAGATGCACCGCTGCCCGTTTGGCAAAGCCCTCGCCGGGGAACACGCCGTCAAGGCGCCGGGCGATCAGCGGTAACAGTTGACGCGGGGACAATTCGCCGGTCCAGGGGATCAGGCGGGCGCCGGTCTCGTCATGTTTGCCCACCATCCGCCGCGGCTTGTCCCCGTCCCAGTCGTAGAAATACTCCTTTAGCTGGCTTTCGATGATGCCGCGCTTTTCTTCGACAATCACCACCTCGTCCTTGCCGCGCACAAACTCCAGCGCGCGGTGGCGCGGCAGCGGCCAGACCAGACCCACCTTGTAAACCGCAATGCCCAAACGCTCGGCGGTGGCGCTGTCTACCCCCAACAGGCGCAGGGCCTCCATCAGGTCCAGGTGCCCCTTGCCCGTGGTGATAAATCCAAAGCGGCCGGATTTTTCCCCGAACACAACCCGGTCGATGGGGTTGGCGTCAGCAAAGGCGTAAACTGCGTGTTTCTTGGCCTCCATGCGCTCTTCGATCGCGGGGCCGGGCAGATCCAGCCAGCGATAGTGCAGACCGCCCGGTGGCGCGGTGAAATCCGGGAGAACAAAAGAGCGGTCCTCCGAAAGTGCAACGCTCATCGCGCTTTCCACGGTTTCCGAGATCGCCTTGAAGCCGACCCATGTGCCGGAAAACCGCGACAACGCGTAACCGTATTCCCCGAACGCCAGATATTCAGCGACGTTCGCGGGGTTCAGAACCGGCATGAAATTTGCCAGAAACGCAGCATCGGACTGATGCGGCATCGACGAGGACACGCAGCCGTGGTCATCGCCCGCGACCACCAGAACACCGCCATGCGCAGAACTGCCGTAAGCGTTGCCATGCTTCAGCGCATCGCCCGCCCGATCCACCCCCGGCCCCTTGCCATACCACATGCCAAAGACCGCATCGACCGTGCGCTCGTCTGCGGTCTCGACCTGCTGGCTGCCCAGAACCGCGGTCGCTGCCAGATCCTCGTTGACCGCAGGCAGAAAGGTAACTCGGGCGGCATTCAGCTGTTGCTTAGCGCGCCACAGCTCCAGATCGACGCCGCCAAGGGGCGAGCCGCGATAGCCCGAGACGAAACCGGCAGTGTTCAACCCGGCAGTGCGGTCGCGTCTGGCCTGATCCAGAAGGATGCGCACCAAGGCCTGGGTGCCGGTCAAAAACACCCGCCCCTCCAGTTTCCGATAGCGGTCGAGCAGTTGGTAATCCAGATCTTTTGGCGCATCAAATGCCATGTGGGCCCTCTTCTGTTTGTCCGGCGGATCGCACCATCACGACAGTTGGGGGTCTTGCGTGGACCCTGTCGTCCTTATCGCGGGGCGCAAATGTCGCGGTCGGTCCATTGGCTCCAGTATGGCACGGGCGGGCTGGCAAGAGTTTTTGTTCGGTTGCGATTATTGCCAAAATTCGGTAGGGTTTCCCAAACCAGGCTGTATTATAGGAATTTCCTGCCGACTGGAGACTAATGATGGAATTAGAGCCGCAGGATCGTCGCATCCTGAACTGCCTGCAAAAGAACGGGCGGATCTCCAATCAGGATCTGGCAGAGGCTGTTGGCATGTCCAGTTCAGCCTGCTGGCGCCGGGTGCGGATGCTTGAGAGCAACGGCATCATCAAGGGCTATGGTGCCATCATTGATGCCGATGCGACCGGGTTGCAGTTCCACGCGATTCTGCACATCATGCTGACCCGGCACAAACCCGAAAACCAGAGGGATTTCGTGCGCACGATCCGCGCGCGACCCGAAGTTCTGGGCTGTTACCAGACCACAGGGGATGCGGATTACCACCTGATCGTGCGCTGCGCCAACAAGGAAGACTACAACCGCTTTCTCGACGACACCCTGTTTCGCCTACCGGGCGTCGCCAATGTGCGCACCAATCTGGTCCTGAAAGAGATCAAACACCAGATCGGTGTCGATCTGGACGACTGAGTGCCCCGTAGCGCCCGCGTTAGCGCCCGCGGATTCGGGGGTCCAGCGCGTCGCGCAGGCCGTCGCCCATATAGTTCACGCTGAGAACCGTCAGGCTGATGGCCAGCCCCGGCCAGATCACCCGGGCGGGATGCAGGCTCATGAAATTGGTGCTGTCAAACAAGAGACGCCCCCAGGTGGGGAAATCCGAGGGGAACCCGAGACCCAAAAAGCTGAGCGCGCTTTCGGTGATGATCGCATTGGCAATCCCGAGGGTCGCCGAAACCATGATCGGAGACATGACATTGGGCAAAACGTGACGCAGGATCATCCGGTGCGGCGGGGTGCCGATGCTACGCGCGGCAAGGACGAACTCCTGCTGTTTCAGGGCCAGCACATCGCCGCGCACGATGCGCGCCGTCTGCATCCAGCTGGTGATGCCGATGACAAAGACGATCAGGATGAAAATGCCGGTCTCGGGCCCAAAGGCCGCGCGCAGCGTGTCCCGAAACAGCATGATGATAACCAGCAGCAGGGGCAGCAAGGGCAAGGCCAGAAATAGGTCGGTAAAGCGCATCAAAAGGCCGTCGATGCGGCGGAAATAGCCGGCGAGAACACCGACAAGAGTTCCCACAAACAGGCTGAGGGCCATCGCCACGACCCCCACGGCCAACGACACGCGCCCACCCGACAGCATCTGCGCAAAGGTATCGCGCCCCAGTTGATCCGTGCCCATGGGGTGGGCAAGACTCATTCCCTGATTCTTGGCGCGGATGTCGATATGGTTCGGCGCAATCGTCCACAGATGCGGCCCCACCAGAACCAGCAAAATGACCAGCACAAAGAACGCCAGTCCCAGAACCGCACCCTTGTGGGTCTTGAACTGATCCCAGACATCCCACCACTGGCTGCGGGGATCCTCGACCACGGCGATGGCCTCGATTTCGCCGATCGGGTTGGTGTTGAGATCAGTCATAGCGAATCCTCGGATCAAGTATGCCGTAAAGGATATCGGCGATCAGGTTAAACAGCACGATCAGGACGGCAAAGATGAATGTCAGGGTTTGCACCAGCGGGATATCAGCGCCCTGAATGCCAATGATCAGGAGCTGGCCAAGGCCGTTCACCTTGAACACCTGCTCGGTGATGATCGCCCCGCCAAAGACCTGTGGCACGCCAAGCGCGATCACCGTCACCACCGGGATCAGCGAGTTGCGCAGGACATGCACCAGAACCACGACCCTTTCGTTTAGCCCTTTGGCGCGAGCGGTGCGGACATAATCCTGATTGAGGTTGTCCAGCATCGAGGCCCGCATGAACCGGCTGATCTGCGCCGCGTTATAAAGCGCCAGCACAAAGACCGGCATGGCCATTTGGCGAATCTGCGCACCAAGACTGCTCCAGTCAGTGACCCGCAGCGTAGTGTCGTATATCGACGGGAACCAGCGCAGTTGCACTGAAAAGATGACGATCATCAGAACGCCGGTGAAAAACGTCGGCACGGAAAAGCCGATCATGGAAATGAAGGTGCCGAGCTGATCGAACCAGCTATATTGGCGATAGGCCGAATAGACCCCGATCGGCACCGCGATCAGGATGCCAACGACGTAGGAGAGACCAACCACCCACAGGGTCTGCGGCATGCGCTCGGCGATCAGATCGACGACCGGGCTGCGGGTTGCCCAGCTGGTCACGCGCAGGCGGTTCTCGCAATCGCCGATGCAACTGTGGGTCCATTCGCCCAACAGATTGAGCGGCTCGTTAACAAAGAATTGCACCAGCCAGCGGTAGTAGCGCACGTAGATCGGGTCGCCCAGACCCAGCGCCTTGCGGATCTGCTCGCGCACCTCGGCGGGGATGGTCAGGGGCAGGTTGCCGGTGGGATCGTTGGGGGCCAGATCAAGCAGCAGAAAGATGATAAGGCTGATCAGCAAAAGCGTCGGAATGGTGAACAGCAATCGTCTGATCGTGAAATTCAGCATAGGAGGGCGCCTTTACGCAACAGTCTTGTCTTGCAGATGGAGTGAGCACCGCCCCGACAACGGCAGGGGCGGTGCAGAGGTTCCAGCGACCCCACCGACGCAAAGGCGCCAGCGGGATCGGTTCAGCGATTACTTGGCGCGGTACCAGTCGGCAGCGTTCCACATTTCGCTATCCCAGGCGTTCATCTTGACGCCCATCAGCGTTTTCGATCGGGCCGAGACCGAACCACGGTGAACCAGCGGGATCATCGCGCCGTCCTGCATCAGCATGTCGTTCATCGCCTTGGCCAGTTTTGCCCGTTCGTTGATGTCCGCAGTGCCGGCCATTTCCGATGACAGCTTGTCATAGGCCGGGTTGCAATAGCGCGGCATGTTGTCGCCCAGCCAGTTGTTCGCCGGCGAGGGGATCTGCTTGCAGGTCCAGCTGCCCATATAGGCCTCGGGGTCGGTGCCATTGAAGTTGTTGGTGTACATCTCGATATCGGCAAAGAACTTCTGGAACGTGTCCGGGCTGGACTGATCGCCCCCGAAGAAAACCGCCGCGTCAATATTTTTCAGCTCGGTTTCAACACCGATTTCGCTCCACCACTGCTTGATCAGGGCTTGCGTGTCCTGACGCACCGCATTGGTCGAGGTCTGATAGAGGATCGACAGGCGTACACCGTTTTTCGCGCGAATCCCGTCCGAGCCGCGCTTCCAACCTGCGGTGTCAAGGATCTTGTTGGCCTTGGCGATGTCCTGAACGAGGCAGGAATCATTGGCGGTCGAGGCATAGATCGCCGGGGCGGGAAGGACGTTGCACGTCGGCTTGCCGGCGCTACCATAGCCCACATCCGAGATCGTCTGCCGGTCGATGGCCAGACTCAGCGCCTTGCGCACCGCCGGATCGGACAGGAACGGATGCGGCCCGCCCTCGACGGTCGACCGCTTGTCGCCCAGTTTCGGGTCGGGGTTGGTAAAGTTCACCATCAGACGCTCAACCGAGGTTCCAAAGGCCGAGATCACCTCGCCCTTGCCCGCTGCCGCCATCTGTTTCAGGATCGTCGGATCGACCTGAAGGTTCCACGCATAATCGAACTCGCCGGTTTCCAAAACCGAACGCGCCGCCGCCGCCGCATCGCCGCCACCCTTGAAGGTCAAGCTGGCAAAGCTGGGCTTGTTGGGGTCGCGATAGTTGGGGTTGGCCTTCATCGTCACCACGTCATTGGCGCGGAACTGATCCACGACAAAGGGGCCGGTCCCGACCGGGTGAAAGTTTTGCTCGGTGCAGCTCGGAGCCTTGGCACCGACACAATTCTTGAACTGCGCCGCCTGAATGATCGGGCTCTGGGCGCCGACAAACGGCCCGTAGGGAAACGGTTTGGGTTTGGAGAAGGTCACCTTGACGGTCAGGTCGTCAATCGCCTCGACCTTGGCGACGTCAGCAAAATTCGCCTTTTGCGCACAACCGCCATCGGGAGCCATGCAGTAATTGGCGGTAAAGACCGCATCCTTGGCCGTCAGCGCCGAACCGTCAGACCATTTGATGCCGGGCTTGATGTGCCAGGTGATCGACTTCAGATCCTTGGAGACACCGCCGTTCTTGACCGACGGGATTTCCTTGGCCAGCCAAGGCACCATATTGCCTTTTTCGTCATAGCGGGCCAGCGGTTCGATGATCAGCGAGGAGGCCTCGACATCCTTTGTTCCGCCGGACAGGAACGGGTTCAGAATCGAGACCGCCTGCCAGTAGATGATGTTCAGGTGGCCACTGTCGCCGCGCCCGGCCTGCGCCATTGGCGCCAGCGCCAGCGCCGCTGCGGCGCCGAGTAGAATGGATTTCATTTTCATCACTTTCTCCTTGTTGAATTGCTCGTTTTCCTCGGGGCGGGGCGGTTGATCCGCCCCTGTTCTTTGTGATCACATCAGATGGCAGGCGACAAAACGGCCGTCCTCCAACTGTTTGAATTCGGGGCTTTCGCGCCTGCAGATATCCATAACGCGGGGGCAGCGGGTGCAGAAGTTGCAGCCCTCGGGCGGGTCCGAGGGGCTGGGCACGTCGCCCTCGAGGATGATCCGCTCGCGGGTGTTTTCCAGTGTCGGATCGGGCTCGGGGACCGCTGACAACAGCGCCTCGGTATAGGGGTGTTTGGGGTCGCCATAGAGCTGCGCGCTGTCGGCCAATTCGACCACCTTGCCAAGATACATCACCGCAACCCGCGTCGCCAGATGGCGCACCATCGACAGATCGTGGCTGATGAACAGATAGGTCAGCCCAAATTTTTCCTGCAGGTCCTCCAGCAGGTTCACCACCTGCGCCTGAATCGAGACATCAAGGGCGGCAATTGGTTCGTCGCAGACAATGAATTTGGGGTTCAGGGCCAGGGCGCGGGCAATACCGATGCGCTGACGCTGACCGCCGGAAAACTCATGCGGGTAGCGATTGGCGAAATTGCGGTTCAGGCCGACCGCGTCCATCAGCTCGAAAACCCGCTCCATGCGGGCGTTTCTGCTGAGTGTCTGGTGCTCGTCCAGCGGCTCGGCAATAATCGCCGCCACGGTCATCCGCGGGTTCAGGCTGGCCTGCGGATCCTGAAAGATCATCTGCATCTCGGGGCGCAAGCGGCGCAGCTCATCCCCGGCGAGATGCGCGATCTCGTTGCCGTCTATCGAAATCTCGCCATCAGTCACATCGTAAAGCCTGAGGATCGCCCGACCAGCCGAGGACTTGCCGCAGCCAGATTCACCGACAAGGCCGAGGGTCTCGCCGGCATAGATATCAAAGGATATGCCGTCCACCGCCCGGACCTCGCCCACCTGCCTGCGCATCACACCGCGATAGATCGGAAAGTGCATCTTGAGGTTGCGCACCCGCACCAATGGGCGTTTACCGTCGTCAAGCATCGGCCTCTCCCGCGTTATCGGCGTTGTCCGGGCTCCAGAAACAGGCGACATCATGCCGATGCGCCAAGCGCTCGATCGGCGGGTTCTTTTGCGCGCAAACGGCCATTGCATGGGCGCAGCGGGCACGAAACGGGCAGGACGTGGGTTGTGCGCTGAGCGCCGGGGGCTGCCCTTCGATGGTGCGCAAACGCTTGCTACGGCCACCGGCAATCGAAGGCAGCGTTTCCAGCAGCGCCCGCGTGTAGGGGTGGCGCGGGTTGGAAAACAGCTCATGCACGGGGGCCTGCTCAACCACTTGGCCGCCATACATGACCATCACCCGGTCGGCGATCCCGGCGATCACCCCAAGGTCGTGGGTGATCCAGATGATCCCCATGCCCAGCTTTTGACGCAGGTCGCGCACCAGTTCGAGGATCTGCGCCTGAATGGTCACGTCAAGCGCAGTGGTCGGCTCATCTGCGATCAGCACCTTAGGGTCACAGGCCAGCGCAATCGCGATCATCACCCGCTGGCGCATCCCGCCGGAAAACTGGTGCGGATAATCCGACAGGCGCGGACCCGGATCGGATATGCCGACCAGTTCCAGCAGTTCAATCGCCCGCTCGCGCGCCGCCGCGCGGTTCATACCCATGTGCCGGCGTAACGGCTCCATGATCTGAAAGCCGATCGTGAACACCGGGTTGAGAGAGGTCATCGGATCCTGAAACACAAAACCGATTTCACGCCCGCGAATGTCGCGCAGGTCGTCCGCGGACATCTGCAGGATGTCGTGCCCTTCAAAGATCACGCTGCCGTCGCGGATCTCGGCTGGAGGTTGTGGTAACAGCCCGATCAGCGACATCATGGTCACCGACTTGCCCGAGCCACTTTCGCCGACGACACCCAACAATTCGCCCGGGGCAAGGTCGAAACTGACCGAATTCACGGCATGCACCTCACCCGAGCGGGTACTGAAAACGGTTTTCAGGCCTTTCACGTCGAGAATCGGCACAAGGTCGGAAATGGCCCCGTCGGGCATATGAGACTCCCCAGTCTGGTCTTTATCAGCCGTCGATGAAGCAAAATACAACCCGCAGCCGTTTTTATATGTGACAGAGTATGCACGAAACGCCCCACCCGGCAACCGGGTTTTTTCCATTTGGTCAGTTTCCGTCACGCAAAGGAGGCGAGGACTTGACCTTCCGGCAGCCCTGACACAGTCTTGGCCTCTGAACGCGGCCCTGCACTCAGAAGGAGAGACTTTTATATGGGGATGCACCTCAGCGCGCGGGAAATGCTGGCGAAACTGGTCGCATTTCCGTCGGTCTCGAACGTCAGCAACCTGCCGATCATCGACTTTATCGCCGCCTATCTGCAGTCATGGGGGATTGAATCGCACTTGGTTCACGATGCCAGCGGGCAAAAGGCCAATCTTTACGCCCATGTCGGCCCGATGGAGCCGGGTGGTGTGATCCTGTCCGGGCATACCGATGTCGTTCCGGTCAAAGGGCAGGAGTGGCACAGCGATCCGTTCGAGCTGGTTGAGCGAGATGGCCGTCTTTATGGCCGCGGCGCCTGTGACATGAAGGGGTTTGACGCGCTGGCCCTGACAGCCGTGCCGCTGGCGCTGGCGCGGGGATTGAAGCGGCCACTGCAAATCGCCATGAGCTACGACGAAGAGGTCGGCTGCCTTGGCGCGCCGGCATTGATCGACACCATGCGCACCACCCTGCCCCCTGCAGCCGCAGTGATCGTCGGGGAACCCTCGTTGATGAAGGTGGTGACCGGCCACAAGGGCGCGGTCGGGTTTACAACCGATGTTCGCGGCTTTGAGGTCCACTCCAGCCTGATGCACACCGGCGTTTCGGCGGTGATGACGGCGGCCCGTCTGGTCGAATGGCTGCGCGCGCGCTTTGTTGAAAACATGGCCACCGTCCCGAACGAGATGGACGCGCCGTTCGAGCCCCCCTTCACCACGCTCCATGTCGGCGTCTTTCATGGTGGCACCGCCGGCAACATCACCGCCAGAGATTGCCGGTTTGCGACCGACATTCGCTGCCCCCCCTCGCAAAGCCCGCAAGAGTGGCTGGATCGCTTCCAACACGAGGCCGAGCGTGTCGAAGCCGAAATTCAGGCCATCAGGCCGGAAGCGAAAATAACCATCACACCACGGATGGCCAATCCGGCGCTGATCCCCGAAACCGACGGAGCGGCGGAAAAACTGGCCCGCCAGTTGACTGGCGACAACGGTACGCATGTGGTCTCATATGGGACCGAGGCCGGACAGTTTCAGGAGCGCGGGTATTCCACCGTCGTCTGCGGTCCCGGCTCGATCGAACAGGCCCATCAGCCCGATGAATTCATCTCGCTTGAGCAACTGGCGGCAGGAGAGGCCTTCATGCAGCGCCTCGTGGACTGGCTGGCCAGCTAACGGTGCCGGGCGCGTCAGACCCGCAGCAGTCAACGGCAACGATTGACATTCCGGGGTACGCGCCATCAACTGGGCCCGACCCCGTTCTTTGAAAGGAGCACGCCCCATGCCGCTTATCAACCGTTTTGCCGATCTGCACGCCGAAATCACTGCTTGGCGGCGTGATCTTCACGAAAACCCCGAATTGCTGTTTGACACGACCCGCACCGCCGCGCTGGTGGCCGAGAAACTGCGCGCCTTTGGCTGCGACCGGATCGAGACCGGTATCGGGCGCACCGGTGTCGTCGCCGTGATCCGGGGCAAGACGAACAAATCCGGCAAGGTGATCGGCCTGCGCGCCGACATGGATGCGCTGCCGATCCTTGAGGCAACAGGCCTTGATTACAAGTCAAAGGTCGAGGGCCTGATGCACGCCTGCGGCCATGACGGGCACACCGCGATGCTGTTGGGGGCGGCGAAATATCTGGCCGAGACGCGCAATTTCGATGGCACCGCCGTGATGATCTTTCAACCCGCCGAAGAAGGCGGTGGCGGCGGGCGCGAGATGTGCGCCGATGGGCTGATGGATAATTTCGGCATTCAAGAGGTTTATGGAATGCACAACATGCCCGGCTATCCGGTTGGCGAATTTGCCATCCGCCCCGGCGCCTTTTTTGCTGCTGCCGACCAGTTCACCGTCGACATCGAAGGCAAGGGCGGCCACGCGGCAAAGCCCCATGAGGCCATTGATACGACCCTCGTCGGCGCTCAGATCGTCGTCGCCCTGCAATCCATCGTCGCGCGCAACGCCGATCCGCTGAAATCTCTGGTGATCTCGGTCTGCTCATTTCAGACCGAAAGCGACGCCTATAACGTGATCCCGCAGCACGTGCGCCTGAAAGCTACCGTCCGCACCATGGACAAGGACATTCAGGACATGGCCGAGGAAAAGATCAAGCGCGTCATCACCAACACCGCCGAGGCCTTTGGAGCCCGGGCAACTGTGGACTATCAGCGCGGCTATCCGGTGATGGTCAACAGCGACAAACAGGCCGATTTCGCCTATGAGGTCGCTCGCAAGGTGGCCGGCGATGGCAAGGTCCAGAAAGAAGCGCCACAGATCATGGGGGCCGAGGATTTCTCGTTCATGCTGGAAGAGCGCCCCGGTGCCTATATTCTGGTCGGAAACGGCGACACCCCCATGTGCCACCACCCGGAATACAATTTTGACGATGACGCGATCCCGGCGGGCTGTTCCTATTGGGCGACACTGGTGGAAACCGCAATGCCCGCCAGCGCCGGAGAGGGGTCCTGACCCCGGGACGAATACCCTAACCGGCGGTCCAGCCGCCGTCGATCATCAGAGCACTTCCGGTGACCATTCCTGACGCATCGGAGGCAAGGTAAAGCACCGCTCCCAGAACATCGCTGACCACCCCCGTGCGCGGCAAGCTGATCTTTTCCTGCACCCATTTCAGGCTGTTGGGGTCGGCAAATGTCGGCTCGGTCAGGGGCGTGCGAATAAAGGTGGGGCAGATCGTGTTCACCCTGATATTCGCCGCCCCCCAGTCGATTGCCATGGCCTTTGTGAACCCTTCGAGCGCAAATTTCGAGGCACAGTAAACGGCGCGCTCGGGGCCTCCGACATGGCCCATCTGCGAGGAAATATTGATCAGGCTGCCGGGTTTTCCTGCCGCCAGCAGACCGTTTGCAACCGCCTGCGTGACGAAATAGGCACCGCGCAGATTGACCGCCATCACCGCATCGAAATCATCGGGCGTGGTCAGGTCGGCCCGCGCGTGGCGGGCAAGGCCGGCGCTGTTCAGAAGAATATCAAATAGCCCAAGCCGCCGAACCTTGTCCTGCATATCCTCGACGTCACTCAGATCCATGACGCATGTCTCGGCCCGCAACCCCTCCTGCGCCAGCGCATCCGACAGCTGGGTCAGCGGCGCAAGATGGCGCGCACCCAGCGTCACCCGCGCCCCGGCCCGCGCCAGAGCAACAGCGGCGCCAAGCCCGATCCCCGAGGACGCCCCCACCACAAGGGCACGCCGCCCGCCAAGATCAAATGTCGGGGTTTTTGGTAATGTGGTCGCGTGGGCGGTCATCGGATATCCATGCAAAGAAGCCTTGGCTGGGGCAAGTATCGCCTGCGGATCGGCCCCTGTAAACCAACACGCGGGGAGAATACGCATAATTTGCGGGTCTGTCTGATTTTGGGGTGCAGCGCCAATCATTCCCTTGAAATCGCGGCGATTTACCCTAGCTTTGAAGTAATCCATTGCAAGGCCTCAAGACCTGAACCGTCAGCGTGCCCGGCCCCAGCGCCCGGCACCCTCTTGCCACCGGGCACGCCGTTCAGCGGCGATCTCGTTGGCGCACAGAAACCCGGCTCAGGGCCTGAGGCAATCTGAAAAGGGGCCGGGCGTGTCCGTAAAGACGAAAACACCATATGAAATACTCGGGGTCTCTCCCAAGGCCTCAGATGCCGATATCAAAAAGGCCTACAAGGCGCTGGCCAAAAAGCTGCACCCGGACCTGAACCCCGGCAAGGCCGGTAATGAGGACCGGTTCAAGGACGTGTCGGCGGCGTTCAATTTTCTCAAGGACAAGGAGCAGCGGCGCCGTTACGATGCCGGAGAAATCGACGCATCCGGGCAGGAAAAGCCCGAGCATGCGTTCTATCGCCAGTATGCCGGGGGACCGCAAGGCCAGCGGTATCGCTCGGAGGCCGAATATGACGATCTCAACGATATTTTCGCCCAAGCCTTTGGTCACGGCGCACAGGGGCCGGGGGGAGCTAAAATCCGCATGCGTGGGGCCGATCTGCGCTTTCATCTAAAGCTGGGATTCCGTGACGCTGTCAAAGGCACCAAGCAGCGGGTCACGACACCGGACGGTCAAGCATTGGACATCACCATCCCCGCCGGGATTCAGGACGGCCAGACCTTGCGGCTGGCCGGGCGTGGCCAACCGGGACTGAATGGCGGCCCTCCCGGGGACGCGCTGATCGAAATCTCGGTCGGGCGGGACAGGTTGTTCAGCCGCGAGGGCAACGACATCCTGCTGGAGTTACCGATCTCTATTGACGAGGCCGTCCTTGGCGGCGCCGTCGAGGTTCCGACGGTTGACGGCTCGGTCAAACTGAAGATCCCCGCCGCATCGAGCAGCGGGCGCAAGATGCGGCTGAAAGGGCGCGGCGTCAAACCGGCGCGCGGGAAGGCCGGAGACCAGATCGTCACCCTCAAGATCGTCCTGCCCAGTGCCCCGGATGCGGCGCTGAAATCGGCCATGGAGGCGCTGCGCAAATCCGGCTCATACGATGCGCGGAAAAACTGGAAGGGGCAGGCCTGATGTTGACCGAGACCGATGTTCTTGCCCGGATTTCGGGCCTCAGCAAGAAACGCCTCAGGGTTTGCGTATCCCGGGCCTGGGTCACTCCGGCAAGCGGAAAGAGCGGGGCAATGTTTGACGAGATCGACCTCGCCCGGCTGCGCCTGATTTCCGAGCTGCGTGACAATCTGGGGGTCAATGACGACGCCGTCCCGATCATCCTGTCCCTGATCGACCAGTTGAACGACGCGCATCGACGCCTGCGGACAATCGACTGCGCCGTCCGCCGTCAGGGGCCGGACATGTCGGAGAAAATCGTCTCTTGGCTGCGTGCCGAGCTGGCCCAAGAGTGACGCGCCAGCACCCGCGCCCGATGGCGTTCGGAGCGATCAGAACGGAAACGGTTTGCCCCACATGTAGGACATCGGATGCGAGACCGCATAGGTCGCCTGCCCGACATCATAGGTCATTTTGGACATGCTGGCGTTCATTTGCAGCATGACCCCCGACAGGTTCCGCACCGAGCCCGACATGTCGGCGATTTTCCCGTTCATCAGGGCAATATTCTGATCCATATGGCTGGTGTTGCCGCGCATTTTGGCCATGTCGAGGCTCATGGCGTGCATATCGGCGGCCATGCTGGTCTGGGTCACGACCATGGATTTAAAGCTCTGGTTCAGTTCAACCATAACGTCGGTCATCTTGAACACCTGCTGGGCCATCCCGTACATGACCCAGGTGAACAGGGCCATGACAATGACGATTCCAAGAGTGGTCAGGACAATGAATCCGCCACTGTTCACGCGTCTATACATGCGTATTTTTCCTTCATTTTGCGGCCTCCCCGGGCCGAGATTTCCTGCTGCCAAGACCCATCATACGCCGGAAACGGCCAACCTTGACGCGCGCCGGCAGATGCTGATCGAGAAACCCCTCGATGGTCGGTCCGTCAATGATTTCTTCGCCGTTCCGAACGCGGGCGTGCAAGAACTCGGCTACTGTGACGATCGCCGCGCAGTAGGGAGCGTTGTCAAAGATGTTGCGGCTGCGCTCTTCGAGGTCAAACCATATGTCCTCGGGATCGCGGCTGTCACCAAGACCGGCCAGAAGGCGCGTCAGCTCATCGATGCGGGCGATATCGCCGGAACAGCAGGTGTTTGAGCCGCAAGCGATCTCCTCGGCGATCTGCCCGCCGAACAGTTCCATGATACGAATCTCCAGCATCTCGCCGAACGACCCCCAGTCGCGGCCGCGAAAGGCCTTATCGCTGAGCAGCACCGGCGGGCGCGGGAGCATCCTCAAGGCGTGGATTTTCAGTCCCAGCGCGCGGGCAACCAGCGCATGACCGGATTCATAAACCGCCAATCGAAAGGCCAGCTCTGCACATCTGCCCTGCGGTAGGTCGCAATTTTGTCGGCTATACAATTCAGGCCCTTTCGTTCACTCGGCCTTGGTGACCGAGCGTGGTGTTCTGGCACAGATGGCGCCGCGTACGCTTAGGCGACAGCGTTGCCTTTTTGCGTGTCACTGCCACCGCCCCCCCCGCTCGCATCCGCGGACGTGTGCCTCGTGGGGGCCTCGGTCGGCGTGGCATCGCCCGTCGGTGCCGCCGGCGACCTTGATTTGTCCGCGACGATGGGCGCGGCGTCCTCCCGGGGCGGCTGGACCGGATCGACCGGCGCGGTCTTGCCCGAGGGGTCCGCGTAACGGTCGTTGAGTTCCTGAATATGGTTGGCCACGGTTTCGCGAATTATACGCAGCTGACGGCGGTCGCGCTTGCCCCAGCCAACCGGAAACGGGCGAAAGATCGAGCGAAACAGCCCGGTGCTTTTCTCGAATGCTTGCCTGAGGTTCAGTTCGACATGCCCGAACGCCTCGGGCAGGCCGGCAGCGATGCGACGGGCGACAAACCCGCGCAGCCAGATATGGAAACTGCCCGCCAGAATGATCACCGCCAGAACACCCACGGTGACATCCAGCAGATGCGCACCAATCCAGGCAAAGCTGAAGACATCCGCCGATGGCATCCAGCCAAAGCGCAGCATTGCCCCAAGCACCAGCAGCAGAACACCCCCCAGCGCCACCCCGTCGCCCAACAGCACATTGCGCCGCCAGCGGTCCTTGGCCTCGGTCAGCCGCGGGATGATGTCGTGCTCCATCTCATTGGCCACCGTCTCCAGAACGCCGACAATACGATAGTTGCGCTGCAAGTCCACCTCGTCCATGCGTTCGACAATCTTTTTCAGATCGTGGTCGCGCTTGGCGCGAAAGCGCTCGCGCAGCCCCTCGTCCTCGATTGGGTTGGCCGCTTCTTCGTTGTAAATGGTAAAGAATTGTCCGGCCCCCAGCCCCGCCTGCGCCACGGCCCTTTGCCATGCGCCGGTGATGTCCTCGGGGTTGTCCTCTTTGGCGGCGGTGTCGATCTGGTTCAGAACATAAAAGAATTTCGACGCATCGGTGCGCGAAACGGTATTGGCAACCAGATGCTCCAGCGTATCCTGCATGGCGCCCGGTTCTGGGTGGCGGGCGTCAAAAAACACCAGAACCATGTCCGAGAGGTCAATGATGTGATCAGTGATCCGCAAGGTCGAGCGGCGCTGGTCATCGGCGTCGAAACCGGGACTGTCGATCAGGATCTTGCCTTTGATGCGCTCTTTGGCAGTGGTGCGCAACTGTAGGTAGCTTTCGATATGCTTGCCCTCGCCCTGCGCCACCTTTTCGATCTCGCCGCTGATCCGAAAGAACGGAAACCTCGGGTCTGCATCTAGGGCCGAGCCGGGCAACGTGCGGTTGCCTCCGACCCCCGCCGAGCGGTGGCAGATCACGGTAAACTTGTCGTCCACCGCCTGATTGCCAGTGTCCTGAATCTTTTCGCCGATATAGTCGTTAATAAAGGTCGATTTGCCGGAACTGAAGGTGCCCAGAACCGAGATCAGCGGCCACCACGAGATGCGAGAGGCCAGCGAGCTTTCCCGATCCAGCAGCCCGACCCGATAGAGCATCTTGTCGAATTTGTAGAACGTCGGCAGCACATCCAGCAGCGCCGGGTTCTCGGCCTGCATGTGGCTTTCCAGACGTTCCAACCGCTTTTTCAGAAAATCGCTCATGGTTTTGGTCCTATCGTTTGTCGCTCAGTTCGTCTTGCTCGCCGTTTTGCGCAGCTCGTCTGCCATCTGCGGCGCAATCGCCTGAAGGACCGACAGCATGGCCTGCGCGCGGGCAGTTTGACCAGTCGCCAGAAGGTCGCGCGCGACGCGCTTGTAATAAGGCGCGGCCAGTTTGACCCGCCCCGAGGAATAATAGATGTTGCCCAGTTCCCCGGCAAAATCCACCCGGTTCGGGAAATCCGCGATCAGAGCCTTGTAAAGCTTTTCGGCGGTTTTGCTGTCGCCCTTCCAATAGGCGGCGCGGGCCGCATTCTGGCGTCTGGTCGCGTCGTCTTTCGGCGATGCCGATTTTTCCTGTGGCTGCGCTTGGGGCTGCGGTTCTGCCAGCGCGGTTGTTGTCGGCACGGGCGTGGGAGTCGGCGGGGTCAGGGGCACGGCCTCAGCGGCAGGTTTTTCGTTCGCGGCCACCGGAGCGGGGGTAGCCTTGGGCACCGTCACGCCGAGTTTTGGTTTGGGCGCGGGGGCAGTCACTGCAGCGCTGGCGGTGACGTCGTTGGCCCGCGGCGCGGGGGTGGCCTGCGGTGCGGGCGTCGCTGCAGGGGCGCTCTGGGCGGGGGGTGCCACCGTCGCCTGTGCCGTAGCGTCGGCTTTGGCCACATCTGTCGCCGGTGCCGCATCATTTTCGGGCGTTGCGACCTGATCCTCCGCAACCGGCGCGGCAGGGGGGATCGGAGGCAGAGACGGGTCCGAATAGGCGACACTGGCGCCGTCGCCGGCAATGCCCAGCATCTGCTTCAGCCCGTCGCGGTTGAAGACGATGAACACCGCCACACCAACCAGCACATAAATGGTTATCAATCGAACAAATGGCATGATCATCTTTTCATCCCCGGATCAGGTTTCAGAATTGTTGCGGCGCGGCTCATTTTGCACCGTAAAGAGCGTTGGCAAGGGCGTTCAGTTCTGCCGCCGCCTTGCCACTCGGTTCCATTTCAAAGGCTGCCAGCCCCTCAGAGAACGAGCGTCGAAAGGCGAGGCGTTGCACCAGTTTTTCCGGCACAGCCTGGATCAACTGAAGCATCTTCAGCGCCTCCAGCGTCTCGGCGTTCTCGCGTGAGCGCGGGTGCGCATCGGCCCGGTTGATAAAGGCCTTGATCATCGGCATCCGCGATTTTCCACCGCCGCGTTCGGCGGTAATGATGTCCAGAAACTGCTGCGTGGCCCAGATGTCAGCCTGTGAGGGGGTGACCGGAATCACGACCTGATGGCAGGCGCGGATGGCCGCCCGCAGCGCCTCCATATCCGAGATCCCGACGTCGATCAGCCAGTCGCCGCGGGCCTTGCCCTTGGCCGGCAGCTCATGCACGACCTTTAGCCCCGGCTCAATTGCGTCCTCGTCGCGGATCATGGCCACGTCGCTGACGGTGCGCTGCGGGTCGAGGTCACAAACCGTCACCTTGCGCCCCTCGGCCATACGCCAGACCGCCATATTGAAGACAACCGTACTTTTTCCGGTGCCGCCTTTGAAATTTGCAAATAGTGTCAACATTCCATGCGCCTCTAACCTAGTTCCCGGCCGGTTTGGGTGCCGCAGGAGCGGTCAGGCTGCGCGCCTCACTCTGCTGCCAACCAGCGGGCGGGGCAAACATCGCGGGGTCCAGCGGAGCAACGACCAGATGGTCCAGCCGCCGGGTTTCACCACCGGGGATCGACTGGCGCACGACGACCCGCAGGTCAGGGTCGAACCACCACTCTCCGGTGACAACGGGCTGGCCCTTGCGGATGATATCGACATCCCAACGCTCGGTCGGGCGGCCGGCGACCTTTTCCATCGCACGAAAGCGCATCAGCATCTTGCTGCCGTCGGGGAAAACCTCGCTGAGCGCATGGCGGCGCGCCGGATCCCACAGGATATCCACCGGCCCGCCGGTTTGCCCGGGACTGGAGATCAGCCAGCGCTCGGCCCGAACGCCGCTGCTGATCGCGTCGCCCACATGTTCGCAACGGGTATTCGGAGTCGGGGGACATGGCGATTTATAGCCAATCACGCTTTCTTCCGGCACCGCCTTGCCCCGGATCAGGGAATAGGTCTTACTGGCCGGATCAAGAATATACATCAGCCCCTTGGTCGGCAGGATAATCTGCACCACCCGTTTGCCGTTCTGCGTGTATTCAAGGCGCATCTTGGCGCCGGATTTGACGATTGTCCCGACGCGCTCGGGCTGTCCAGGGCGCTGGCTGACGGCGGTGGCCGTGTACATCCGCGCGGCACTTGCGGCTGTGGCGCTCGGCGCGGGCAAGACCGGGGTCAGCCCGCCGGTGCCAAGCGCCAGAAAAAGAACCACCCCTGCGGCTTTGATCGAGATCGGCATATTTCCCCCTGTCGGTAAAATCCGTGCTGTTCGTGTTTCCGTCCGCCCCAGACAGGGCGAACGGGAGCTTTCTTGGGAGGGACACATTCTGGGCGGGCACAGGCTGCGCCCGCCGGAATGGTCACGCCTCAGCCTCAGTTCGAGGGCGCAGCGGGCTTTTGCAGGTCGGCCTTTGCGCCAGCCTTGGGAGCCGCCGCAGGAGCCGCAGGATTATAGGCCCCGGCCGGTGCGTTCGGTGCTGCACCCGGCTTTTGCTGCTGCCACGGAGCGGGGTAGCCATAGCCCGGATAGCCGTAGCCGTTGTTGCCGTAACCATAGCCATAGCCATTGCCGCGGCCACGACCTTCGCCTTGCGCCTTGCCCGTGGCATTGCCCGAGAAGCCAAAGTTGAAGCTGCCGTTCCCGTTGCCATTGCTGTTGCCGTTAAACGGACCCCAGTTGTTGCCCCAGTTGTTGCCCCAGCCATTGTTCCACGGAGTCCAGCCATTGAACGGACCCCAGTTGTTGCCGCCCCAGCCGTTATTCCATGGCGCCCAGCCGTTGCCGTAATAGGGACCATAAGCCGGGCCACCCCAATAGCCGGGAGCCGGCGCATAACCCGGGCCCCAGGTCTGGGCGTCAGCAGTTGCGACGAAAGCGCCGCCAAGTCCGGCAGCCAGAGCTGCGGTGATCATCAATTTACGCATGTTTAGTCTCCTTGGTTTGTCCCGACTGAAATTTCGGATTTTGGCATCGGGACCTCTGCCTTTCTCCGCTTGAAGGCCTTCCCGGTGAGGAAAGCGCGTTGTCCGACCGGCTCACCAAAAGCCGAACGGACTGAACCCAAAAAATGGGAAACCTTGTGAGGGCAAGCCACCGCCAAACGGCCCAAGCCCGGTGGTGCTGCCATAGGGGGTGATCCCCGGCGCACCACCGTAGGGCAGGCCTCCATAGGGCAGGCCGCTGTAGGGAACGCCATAGGGGGTGGCGCCCCCATAAGGCGGGACGGCGCGGTAGGGGTTGGCCGCCCCGTAGGGACTGACCCGGCGCGGGAGATACCCCCGACCGGGGATATTACGCGCCTGCACACTGGCCTCTGGGGCCAGCAGCGCCGGGTTGATCGCAACCCCCGGGGTCAGCGGCGAAAGAGGCGGCAATGCCTGCGGCTGTTGCAACGGAACGGCAGGGGTCGTCGGGGCCCTCCCCGACAGACGCGCATCAAGATCATCGGGAGCATAGACACTGCCCTGATCGGTGCCGTTGCCCCAGACTCCGCCGCCACTGGCGGGCGTGTCGATATAGGTCGGCGCTGTGCTGTCCTTGGCCTGCGCGGGCGCCGGAGTCGGGCTCCAGTTGTTGCCAGCGGTGGCCGCCTGACCGGAGATCGCCAAAGCCAGCGACCCGGCCAGCGCAAGGCCACCGGCCAGCAGCAGAGGTTTGCGTGAAAAGATGAAAATCCGGCTCATTTCTGGACCCCGTAGTCTGTGCGATAGCCGGGCGGCGGCGCATAGCCCGGCGCCACCCCATAGCCGAATGGCATAAAGTTCGGCCGCCCATAGCCCGGCCAAAAGGGAAAGCCCGGCCCATATCCCGGGGCCGGCGCGAATCCCGTGTTGGCGGCCCCCCCCCGCCGCACAGTCCAAGGCCGTCCAGTCCAAGGTCGTGCAGCCCAAACCGACCGACGTGGATCAGAAGCAGCCCAGCCGGTCGAGCCCGCGCGCTCCTGCGCCTGTCCGCGCCCCTGAACCGACGCATGGAGCGACGCTGAAAAGCCAAAGCCACCACTGAGCTGACCGGCCCCCTGCCCGCGCGCCCCGGCCCGCCCGGCGGCGGTGCTTGTGCCGACCCTCGGAGGGGTGCCCGAGGGGGCAAACCCTGGCCGGGGCTGCATCCAGTAGGGCAAGCTCTGGCGAACGCTCCAATCCGACGGGATCGAGCGCTGTGCCACAGGAGGTGCAAGCGGCGCCACGCTCTCGAACGGACCCGGAGGCGGCAGCGGCTTGTCCTGCGCTTTGGCCCCGGGGTTCAGGGTCAGGCCCAGAATCAGGCCCAAGGTCAGGGTCAAACCTTGGGTCAGGTTGGGAACACTCAATGGTATCGCTCGTATCATGGTGACGTTTCCTCAATCCTGTTTCGGTGTGCCCGAGCCGGGCTTTAGCCGAATCCCGCGGCGTCCGGTCTGGCGCGGTTTACGCGGTGCTGTGGCGACTTTCCGGGGCGGTGATGGTTTCGTCCCGGCAGGTTTCGCGGCCTTGGGTTTCGCGGCCTTGGGTTTTGTGGTCTTGGGTTTTGTGACCGCCGGTTTTGGCGCCGCCGGTTTCGCAGCCTTGGATTTCGCGGTTGTTGATTCCGTAGGGGATTTCACCACTTTGGATTTCGCCGACGCACGCTTTTTGGGTGCCGCTTTGGGTGCTTTTTCCACCGGCGTTTCCGACTGTTTCGGCGGCGCGGGAACGGGCGCGGCCACGACTTCGGGGGTGGCCACCTTGGCGGGTGTCTCCACCGCTGCGGGGGCGCGCATCTCTGCGGTCGATTTTTCGGGCACCGTGACAGCTTGGGGGTGTGGTGTCGCCGGTGTGGCCGGGCGCGGCATTTCAGGCTGTGCCGCCGCGGCTCTGCGGGCCGAGATTGCCCGCAGCATGGCCTTGACGGCGCTGACCAACAGAAAGGCAATCGCCGCCCCCAGCAGAGCGAGAAGATCGACAAGCGCCCTGAGCGCCATCATCAGACGCGCCAGCAACCCGGTGTCGCAGCGCGCGGCCTCAGCCCGTTTCAGCGCCTCGCTCTTAGGTTCTGACGGGCGGCCCAGCGTATCCTTTGAATCGGGTCCGGTGTCGCCTTGTCCACTCTCTGTCAACGCCTTGCGAAAGCTGACGCAGCCCAGCGGGATGACCACGAGCGTCAGAATCGTGGCCACCAGACCACCCATCATCAGCGAGATCGCCATGCCCTGAAAGATCGGGTCCGACAAGATCACGGAAGAGCCGAGGATCAGCGCCAGAGCGGTAATGATGATCGGTCGGGTCCGAGTCGCACAGGCGGTGATGACCGCAGTGCGCGGATCGACCCCGCGCAACACCGCCTGGCGCGAGAAATCCACCAGCAGGATCGAATTGCGCACGATAATGCCCGCCAGCGCGATAAAGCCGATCATCGAGGTTGCGGTGAACGGCGCCCCGAACAGCCAGTGGCCGGGAACGATGCCGATCAGGGTCAAGGGGATCGGCACCATGACGATTGCCGGGGTGATGAAATTGCCGAACTCCCAGACCACGAGGATATAGATCATGACCAGTGCGACACCAAAGGCAATGCCCATATCGCGAAAGGTTTCGTAGGTGACGGTCCACTCGCCGGTCCACTCCAGCGCCGACTGGAGGCTGGTTTTCGGTGGTCCGGTAAAGGTCGTTGCCACCCGCACACCATCCGGCGCGACATAGTCCTTCAGCAGCTTCTGAAGTTCAAGAATCCCATAGATGGGGGCGCCCAACTTACCGGTGACCTCGCCGGTCACGTATTCCACCGCGCGCAAGTCCTTGTGAAAGACCGGGTCGTCCACCATGAAGGGCTCAAAGCGGCCAAGCTCGGTCAAGGGGATCATATCGCCGCTGCTCGAGGGGATCGGCAGTTGCCCCAGCCGCCCCAGATCGCCACGCAGCGCAATCGGCATTTGCAGATAGATGAACCGCGGCTCCAGTGAGCGCTGCGTCTTGGCGTCGCCCAGCTTGTATCCCCCCATCGCCATTTCGAGTTGGCGGTTGATGTTGGCAACCGACACCCCACGACGCGAGGCCTTTTCCCGGTCGATGACAAAGCGCCAGCTTTTGAACGGGGCCTGCAGGTAGCTGCCTTCATCGACAACAGTCTTGGCCTTGCCGAACAGATCACGCATGTCGCGCGCCACCTGACGGCGGGTCTTGGCGTCTGGGCCGTAGATCTCGGCGACCATAGTCTGCAGGACGGGCGGTCCGGGTGGCATTTCGACGACCTCGATGCGGGCACCCATCTTCTTTGCGATCGGCGTCAGCATCTTGCGCGCCAGATCGGCCAGCTGCGACGACGAGCGCGTACGTTCGCCTTTGGGGATCAGCTGCACCTGAATGTCGCCATACCACGGCTTGTTGCGCAGATACGAGTGGCGGACCAGACCGTTGAAATTGAACGGGCTTGCAGTGCCCGAATAGGACTGCACGGCCATGACCTCGGGCAAGCTCATCACACGTTCCGAGAGGCGCGCGGCCACGTTCGCGGTGACCGGCAGCGCCGTTCCCGCGGGCATGTTGATGGTCACGTTGAACTCGGGCTTGTTGTCCTTGGGCAACATCTTGACCGCAACGCTTTCGGTGGCGAACATGTAGAGGCTGCCGAAAAAAACCAACAGCAGGCCCGCGGCGAACAGCCATCCCTTCAGGCGACTGTCCAGAAGCGGCATCAGGATATTCCGATAGAATGCATCCAGCCGCTGCGCCTGACGGTGCTCGCGCAGACGCGCCTTTTCCAGATGCGCCATTGGCGGGCGAATACGCTGGGCCAGCCACGGCGTGAAAATGAAGGCGGCAAACAGCGAGAACAGCATGGCCACCGAGCCCAGCGCCGGAATCGGCTCCATATAGGGGCCCATCATCCCCGACACAAAGCCCATCGGCAGCAGCGCCGCAATCACGGTAAAGGTCGCCAGCACCGTGGGGTTGCCCACCTCGCGCACCGCGTCGATGCTGCAATCAGCGGTACATTCCCCCTGCAACAGCCATCGCCGGTAGATGTTTTCAACCACGACGATCGCATCATCGACCAGAATTCCGATGGAAAAGATCAATGCAAACAAACTGACCCGGTCGATGGTATAGCCCAGCAGAAAGGCGGCAAAGACGGTGACAAGGATCACGATCGGGATCACCACCAGAACCACCGTCGCCGCCCGCAATCCCAGCGCCAGCCAGATCAGCACGGTCACCGCGCCGGTCACGACAAACAGCTTGAAGATCAGCTCGTTGACCTTCTCGTTGGCGGTAACACCGTAGTTGCGAGTCACCTCGACATGGACATTATCCGGGATCAGACTGCCTTGCAGGCGCTTGACATAGGCCAGAATGTCATTGGCCACCGTCACCCCGTTCGAGCCGGCCTTCTTGGCCACCGCAATGGTGACCGCAGGGGCCCCGATTGGCGCCAACTGCGGGCCCGAGGTTGCATCGGACAGGCCCACATGGGCGCGTGTCCCATAGGCCGGGCCGGTGTAATACGAGACGACATTTTGGGCTTCCGCGGTGCCGTCGGTGACCAGCGCCACGTCGCGCACATAGGTCGGGCGGCCCTGACTGACGCCAACCATCAGGTTCTCGATGTCCTGCGCATTGCGTAGAAACGCGCCGGTATAGAGGGTAAACGTGGTCTGCCCTGCCTCGACCGAGCCCACGCCGCGTTCAGAGTTGGCGGTACGGATAGTCTGCGCCAGTTGATCGAGGCTGATGCCAAAGCCGGCCAGACGCTCGGGGAAAACCTCGACCTTGATCGCCTCGGGGCGACCGCCGACGATAAAGCTCTGGGCGGTGTTGGGGATCTGCTTTAGCCGCTGCACGATGTCCAGCCCAAGCGAGCGCATGGCGGCCTCGTCAACCTGCTGCGACCACAGCGTCAGGGTCACAAGCGGCACATCGTTCACCCCCTTGGGGCGAATCAGCGGGCGCGAAACACCGGGTGGGATCTTGTCGAGGTTGGACTGGATCTTGTCGTTCAGCTTGACCAGTGACGGGCCCATCTTTTCGCCGACCTTGAACTGCACGGTGACGATGGCGCCCTCGCGCTCGGAGCGGGAATAGACGTGTTTGACGCCGGGGATCTCGGACATCAGCTTTTCCAGCGGATCGGTGGCCAGCGAGGCCACCTGCTCGGCAGAAGCGCCCGGATAGGAAAAGAAGATATCGACCATCGGCACCGAGATCTGCGGATCTTCCTGACGCGGGGTCAGCACCAGCCCCATCAGGCCCAGCGCAAGGCAGGCGATCAGCAACAGCGGCGACAGCGGCGAATGGATGAAGTTCTTGGTCAGCGTCCCGGCCAGGCCCAGCCCGCGTTGGGGGGCGCTGGCGCCGGTCTCGGCATCTTCATTTGTCTGATTATCGGTCATAAGGATCCTCCCAGTTCCCAAATCGGTTTCACTTGCCGCCAGAAACCAGATTTGCGGGTGGATCCAAGATGACTTCTTCGCCGCCCCTCAGGCCGGAAACGACCGACAGCCGCCCCCCGGGCAAGGGATAGCCGACGCGGATCAGGCGCAGCGACGGTTTGCCGTTTTCAACGACAAAGACCGAGGGCAGGCTGCCGCGCCAGACCACCGCTGCGGCCGGAACCGCCGGTTGGCTGCGGGTCGGCACGGATTGGTCGGGAATCGTCACCTCGACATACATGCCAGGCCCGCCGGGAGTGCCCTTGGGCAGGTCGAACTTGACCTTGACGGTGTGGCGCCCGGGGTCAGCGACCGGATAGATCTGCGCCACCTTGGCCGCGACCGAGCCGCCGCCGCCGGCATCCAGTCGCGCCGGAACTGTCATTCCTTTTTTCAACCCGGCGGCCAGACGCACGGGCACATCGGCAACGATGCGCAGATAATCGGTATAGGCAAATTTCAACAATGGCGTGCCCGGTTGCACGGTGTCGCCGACCTCGACCATCTTGTCCACCACGACGCCATCAAAGGGGGCAACGGATTTTGCATCGCGCAGCTGCGCGTCCAGCGCGTCCAGATTGGCGCGCGCCTGCATCAACCCGCTCTGGGCCTGATTGACCCCCGAGCCGCGGGCGTAGAGATCGGCCTGCCGCTCGAGCCCCGAGTTCGAGCGCCCCATCGTGTCGGCGAACCCGCGGGTAAAGAACTGGTCGAACATGCTGGGCACGCCCATGCCGGGAAAGCCGGAAATCGAGTTGATCCGCGGGGAATAAAGCTCACGCGAGTATTGCATCTGGGCGTTGCGCACACCGGATTCAGCGCGATAGATCTGCGCCGCCGCGGCCCGGCGTTTGGCCTGAATGGCGGCATCGTCGATCGTCAGCAGAACCTCGTTCTTGGCGGCGCGATGGCCCTCCTTGCCAGCAATGAACTTGATCCGGCCGGGAATTTGGGCATTCAGCGTCACCTCTTTATAGGGTATGACCGTCCCGCCAACCGTTGCGCTGCCACCGACCTCGTTGGTCAGCACCCTCGCCGTCTTGAACGATCGTCCTGTTTGCTGGGCAATGGCCCCGGAATTCAGATACAACCCGAACGCGATCAGCGTTACAAGTACGGCAATGACATAGCGCCCCGTTTTCAGCATGACTCTCCCATCTTTCCCTGCTTTCGGAGGCGCTTGTTTTTTGGTTGCTTGATTGGCTGCAACGCCGTCCGAACTCCATCTGGGGCAGATTCATAACATATAAATACCTTAATACCTACTAATATATTGTTATGCGAATATATTAAATCATTTAAGTAATTTAGGGTACCCCGCACCTTGAAAACACGGGTCAGTTGCGGGTTTCGACCCGGCGGGAAAACCTGATACCGCGAATCACTTTTGGGGAAACCCCGCCCCCTCAACGCCTTGCGGCAGAGCGCACCTTGGCTCAGCGCACCTGTTTCTGGTGCTCGCTCAGTATTTCAGCCAGCACGCTGACCGCCAGCGTGCGCGCATCGCGCACTGACGGAACCAACCCTATGGGGCCGCGCAGGCGCGCCAGATCCGCCACGCCAATGCCGGCTTCCTGCAGCGCCAGCATCCGCGCATCGCGGGCGCGCCGACTGCCCTGTGCGCCGATATAAAACGCATCCGAGCGCAGCGCCCCGGCAAGGATCGGCGGCTCCCATTCGTGATCGTGAAAAAACAGCACCACCGCCGACCAGCGGTCTGCCAGCAACTCCACCGGCATCTCAGGGGCTTTCAGCCGACAGGTCGGGCTGCCGGCCTGATGCGCGCGCTCCAAGGTTTCCTGATCTGGCGATAACACCATGTTGGGATAGCCCGCCGACTGCACCAGAGCGGCAAATGTGCTGGCCTCGGGCCCCTTGCCGAAAACGTAGAAATATAGCTCGGGCATGATGCGGACGAGAAACCGGTCGCCATCGCGACCCGTTGCCCCCGTTTCGCGTATCTCCAGCCCGCCGTGGTCCGGTGCGATCGCCAGCGTAACCGGGCGCCTTGCCGCCTGTCGCATCACCAACTCGGACAGAACGCGCTGTTCCGGGCGCGGAAGCAGCAGTATTTCCAGCCCGCCACCGCACGGCAACTTGATATCGATGAACGGTGAGCCCAGCCCGTAGCGGACGGTTTTCGGGCGCCCGCTGTCCAGCGCCTCAGCAGCGTGCAGAACGATATCCTGTTCGATACACCCCGAAGACAGGGTCCCGACCCGCGCGCCGCCCGGCAGAATGGCCATATAAGCCCCAAGCGGCCGATACGACGGCCCGTCAACGCCGGTGATGACCGCCAGAACCGCATCGCCACCCTGTTCGGAGGCGTCAGCAATTGTCTGCAAGGGGTCGCCGTGCAATCCCCGGTCTGGGTCTTTTCTGCTCATCCGCGCCTCATGTGGTTTGCTGCGACGCACAGTATGATCCGCTTGTGTGTGAACGGCAAGATACCCGCCCCCAAGCTCGCCCCCGGCAGCGGCATGGACAGGCGCCCTTGACGCGGGTTATGTCAGGGCTGTGGCCTGAAAACACAGACACAACAATATTGGCGCAACGATACCGCCACCGACGGCAGAAAAAGAGGGCAAGGACAAACATGGCATCCCTACCGGCAAGCATTGACGACACGATCCGCCTTCTGGCCGAGCAAAACTATATCTGCGGGCGCGATCTGGGCACGGTCACCTATCTTGCGCTGAAACTGGGCAAGCCGCTGTTTCTGGAGGGCGAGGCTGGCGTCGGCAAAACTGAGATCGCCCGCGCCATCGCCGCCATGCTGGGGCGGCGGCTGATCCGGTTGCAATGTTATGAGGGGCTGGACGCGGCGGCGGCGATCTATGACTGGAATTTTACCGCGCAAATGGTCGCCATTCGCGCCGCCGAAGCGACCGGCGAGGCCAGCCGCGCCGATCTGCAGCACGAACTGTTCAGCGAAGACTTTCTGATCCGCCGCCCGCTATTGGAGGCGATGGAGGCCCATGCCGAAGGGCCGCCGGTTCTGTTGATCGACGAGGTTGACCGCACGGATGAGCCGTTTGAGGCGTTCCTGCTCGAGGCGCTCTCGGATTTTCAGGTCACAATCCCTGAGTTGGGCACGATCAAGGCGCCCGAGCCGCCAATCGTCGTCTTGACCTCGAACCGCACCCGCGAAGTCCACGATGCGCTCAAGCGACGCTGCCTCTATCACTGGGTCGATTACCCGGCGTTCCAGCGCGAAGTCGATATCCTGAATGCCAGCGTGCCGGACTGTTCCGCCGATCTGTCGCGAGAAGTCGTCGCCTTTGTGCAGGGCTTGCGCGGCGAAGACCTGTTCAAGACCCCCGGTGTTGCCGAAAGCATCGACTGGGCGCGCTGTCTGATCGCGCTGGATGCGGTCTCGTTGACGCCCGAGATGGTCACCGACACGCTGGGGGCGGTCCTGAAATATCAGGACGACATCGCCAAGGTCAGCGGCTCGGAGGCGGCGCGGCTGCTCAGCGAAACCCGCGCCAAACTACAGGCAAAAGAGCCGTGACCGGCCAGCGACCCGCGGTAACGGCACCGGAACCGGTCCAAACCGGAACAGAGGCGTCCGATACAGGTTTGCCCGAAACCGAGGGGCGACTGGTCGAGAATATCGTTCATTTCATTCGCGCCCTCAGACGCGCGGGCGTCGCCGCCGGACCGGCGCAGGCGGCAACGGCAATCCGCGCTGTGCGCACCGCCGGCTTTACCAGACGCAGCGACTTTTATTACACGTTGCGGGCAACCCTGATCCACCGTCCCGAGGACTTGGAAACCTTTCATCAGCTGTTCCAGATGTTCTGGCGCGACCCTGCTTTTCTGGAGCGAATGATGCGCATGATGCTGCCATTGTTGCAGACGATGGAGCCCGCCCAAAAGCCCGAGCAGGCCGCCGCCCGCCGCGCCACCGAGGCGCTGACCGAGGACAATGGCGGAAACGACACAGCGCCCGAACGCGACGATCTGGAGCTGGACGCAAAATTCACCTGGTCGCGAAACGAAATCTTGCGGGCGATGGATTTTGAACAGATGAGCAGCGCCGAACTGGCTACCGCGCGCAAGGCCCTGAGCACCCTCTCGCTGCCGTTTCAACCCGCCCGCAGCCGCCGGTTCAGGCCGGCAGGACATGGCCGGCGCCCGGACACCCACGCCATCATGCGCCGCGCCCTTCGAAAAGGGGGCGAACTGGATCGGCTGATGATGAAAACCCCGCGCACCCGGCCGCGCAATCTGGTGGTGCTTTGCGATATTTCCGGCTCGATGTCGGTCTATGCGCGCATGATGATGCATTTTCTGCACGGTCTGGCACTGACGCCAAACACCGGATGGGGGCGGCTCTACGCCTTTACCTTTGGCACCCGCCTGACCAATATCAGCCGCGCGTTGCACCTCAGGGATGTCGATTTGGCGCTGCAAGCGGTTGGAAAGGAGGCCCCCGACTGGCAGGGTGGAACCCGGATCGGGGCGTCATTGCGCCAGTTCAACAAGGACTGGTCGCGCCGGGTTCTAGGACAGGGGGCTGTTGTCCTTTTAATCACCGACGGGCTGGAACGCAGCGACCCCGACCTGCTGGGGCGCGAGGCCGACCGCCTGTCGCTGTCCTGCCACCGCCTGATCTGGCTGAACCCCCTGCTGCGCTGGGACGGGTTTGAACCCAAGGCTGCCGGCATTCGGGCGCTATTGCCCCATGTCAGCAGCCTGCACGCCTGCCACTCGATCAACAGCATCAGCGAACTCTGCGCCGCCTTTGATGCCAACTTTTCCGGCGCGCCGCTCACGGCAATCTGATTTCTCCGCGATTTATGTTGCAAGGAATCAACCCGCGCCTATTATGGGGGCGTTGATTGCAAACTCAGGACCAAAACCGCATGGACATGACCGGCGAATTCCGCATCGGAGCGCCCCGCGAAGCCGTATGGCAAGCACTGAACGATCCGGCCGTTCTGGCCGCCTGTATTCCCGGTTGCGAGGCGATGGAAAAAACCTCGGACAGCAGTTTTGAGGCAACGGTCGTTCAGAAGATCGGCCCGGTAAAGGCCCGTTTTCATGGCATTGTGGAGCTGGAAAACATCCGCCCCCCCGAAAGCTATACCCTGAACGGCGAAGGCAAGGGAGGAGTCGCCGGATTCGCCCGGGGCGGCGCGGATGTGCGCCTTGAGGCGGACGGTGCGGACACCATTTTGCTTTATGAGGCCCGCGCGCAGGTCGGTGGCAAACTGGCGCGCCTTGGCAGTCGGCTGATCGACTCGACCGCAAAAAAGCTGGCCGCCAAGTTTTTTGACAATTTCCATGAGTATTTGAGCAAAGAAGACAACGCCGAAGAAAAATCCGCGGCGGCGTCATGAAATCTGAAAAAGCGGCCAAGCGCCGCGAGGTCAGGGAGGACCAAATGACGAATGTGACGATGACAGTGAACGGCAAGTCCGTCAGCCGGAATGTGCCGGATGAGACGCTCTTGTCGGAATTCCTGCGCGAGGAATTGCGCCTGACAGGGACCCATGTGGGCTGTGACACCAGCCAATGCGGGGCCTGCACCGTGCATGTCAATGGCAAGTCGGTAAAGTCCTGCACAACCCTTGCAGTTGCCCTTGACGGGGCCGAGGTGACGACCATCGAAGGCGTGGCCAACGGCGAATTGCACCCGATGCAGGTTGCCTTCAACGACAACCACGGCCTGCAATGCGGGTTTTGCACGCCCGGCATGATCATGGCCGGGATCGACATGGTAAACCGCTACAAGGCCTCGGGGCAGGAGTTGACGGCAGATGCCATCCGCCACGAGCTGGAGGGCAACATCTGCCGCTGCACCGGCTATCACAACATCGTAAAATCCATTCAGGACGCCGCCGCGAAAATGTAAGCGGCACCACGGGAGGAACATGAAATGACCGATCAGGGAATTGGCGCCCGCGTCAAACGCAAGGAAGACAAGCGTTTCACCACTGGGCACGGAAAATACACGGACGATGTCCGCATGGAAAATCAGGCCTATGCCGCCTTTGTGCGCAGCCCGTTTGCACATGCCGAGATCAAGGGCATCGACAAATCGGCCGCCGAGGCCATGGAGGGGGTAATCGCGGTACTGACCGGCCCCGAGCTGGTGGCCGATGGCATTGGCAATATCATCTGCGGCTGGGCCGTGACCTCAAAGGACGGCAGCCCGATGAATATGGGAGCATGGTCGGCGCTGGCCACCGAAAAGGTGCGCTATGTCGGTGATGCCGCGGCCGTGGTGATCGCCGAGAGCGACGCCATCGCCCGTCGGGCCGCCGAGGCGGTCGAGGTCGATTATGCCGAACTGCCCGCCGTTGCCGTTGCCAGCAAGGCACTGGCGGCTGGCGCGCCCCAGATCCATGACAACGCGCCCGGAAACCTGATTTACGACTGGGAGATCGGCGACGAGGCGGCAACCGATGCGGCGCTGGCCGGGGCGGCTCATGTCACGGAAATGGAGATCACCAACAACCGCCTTGCGCCCAACCCGATGGAGCCGCGCAGCGCCGTTGCCACCTATGATCCGATCGAGGAACATTATACCCTCTATACCACCAGCCAGAACCCGCATGTGGCGCGCCTGGTCCTGTCGGCGTTTTATCAGGTGGCCCCGGAAAACAAGCTGCGGGTGGTGGCACCGGACGTCGGCGGCGGCTTTGGCTCGAAAATCTATATCTACCCCGAGGAGATCACCTGCCTTTGGGCCTCGATGAAGACCGGCCGCTCGGTCAAATGGACATCGGACCGCTCCGAAGCCTTCATGACCGACGCCCACGGGCGTGATCACGTCACGACGGCGAAACTGGGCTTTGATGCCGACAACCGTATCGTCGGCTTCAAGGTCGATACGATCGCCAATTTCGGCGCCTATATGTCGCTGTTTTCGTCGGCCGTTCCCACCTATCTTTATGCGACGCTTCTCAGCGGGCAGTATGATATCGCCAACATCCACTGCAATGTGCGGGCAGTTTACACCAACACCGTGCCGGTAGATGCCTACCGGGGCGCGGGTCGCCCCGAGGCATGCTATCTGGTCGAGCGGATGATGGAAACCGCCGCCCGCGAATTGGGGGTTGAGCCGACCGAACTGCGGCGGGCCAATTTCATCCGCGAATTCCCGCACCAGACCCCGGTCATCATGGCCTATGACGCCGGTGATTTTGAGGCCAACCTCGATCAGGCGCTGGCCGCCGCGGATGTCGCAGGCTTTGCTGCACGCAAAGCCGAAAGCGCCAAGCGCGGCGTGCTGCGGGGCCTTGGGTTCTCAAGCTATATCGAGGCCTGCGGGATCGCGCCTTCGGCAGCTGTCGGCAGCCTCGGCGCAGGGGTCGGCCTGTGGGAAAGCGCCGAGGTGCGCGTCAACGCCGTCGGCACCATCGAGGTTCTGACCGGCAGCCACAGCCACGGACAGGGCCACGAAACCGCCTTTGCACAGGTGGTCGCCGACCGCTTTGACCTGCCGCTGGACTCGATCTCGATTGTCCACGGCGACACCGACACCGTGCAGATGGGCATGGGCACCTATGGCTCGCGCTCGGGTGCGGTCGGCCTTTCGGCCATCGTCAAGGCACTCGACAAGGTCGAGGCCAAGGTGAAAAAGATCGCTGCGCATGTTCTGGAGGCCTCCGAGGACGACATTGTCATCGAGGGCGGTCAGGTCAAGGTTGCCGGCACCGACAAGGCGATGGGTTGGCACGAGGTCGGGCTGTCGGCCTACACCGCCCACAACCTGCCCGAGGGGATGGAGCCGGGGCTGAAGGAAACCGCCTTTTACGATCCGGCCAACTTTACCTTCCCTGCCGGCACCTATATCTGCGAGGTCGAGGTCGATCCTGAGACCGGCGTGACCAAAATCGAACGGTTCACATGTTCGGATGATTTCGGCACCATCATCAATCCGATGATTGTCGAGGGTCAGGTCCACGGCGGCGTCGCTCAGGGGATCGGACAGGCCATGCTGGAACAGGTGGTTTATGACGATGACGGGCAGCTGATCACCGGCTCTTATATGGATTACACCATGCCGCGGGCCGACGATGTGCCATTTTACGATGTCCATCACGCCTCGACCACCTGCCCCAACAACCCCTTGGGGATCAAGGGCTGTGGCGAGGCCGGTGCAATCGGCACGCCTCCGGCGGTCATCAACGCGATTACCGACGCCATCGGCACCAACGATCTGGCCATGCCAGCCACACCACAGGCCGTCTGGTCCGCGCTTCAGGCGTCGGGCAAGTCCATGGCCGCAGAATAAGGGAGGCACGAACGATGTATTCGACAAGATATCACAAGCCCGCAACGATTGACGACGCCCTCGCCGCCCTTGGCGCCGGGGACGAGGCCAAAGTTCTGGCCGGGGGGCAAACCCTGCTGGCCACGATGAAACAGCATCTCGCTGCCCCCAGCGATCTGGTGGATATCCGCGCGATTGACGGGATGTCAGGGGTGACCGTTCAAGACAACATTCTGACAATCGGCGCGGCCACCACCCACGCCGAAGTGGCGACAAACGCGGATGTGCGCCAGCACTGTGGCGCGCTTGGCCAACTGGCCGGGGGGATCGGAGACCCGGCCGTACGCCATCAGGGCACCATTGGCGGTTCAATTGCCAACAACGATCCGGCAGCCGATTACCCGGCAGCGATGCTGGCGCTGGGGGCAACGATCATCACCAATTCGCGCGAAATCGCGGCGGATGCTTTTTTTCAGGGACTGTTCACGACAGCTCTGGACGAAAATGAGATCATCACTGCAATCCGCATCCCCTGCCCGGCCAAGGCGGCCTATGCCAAGTTCAATCAACCGGCCTCGCGCTTTGCGCTGGTCGGTGTGTTCGTGGCCAAGACCGACATGGGTGCGCGCGTCGCCGTCACCGGCGCCGGTGAGGACGGGGTGTTTCGCCATGCGGCACTAGAGGCCGCATTGTCCGCAGATTGGTCCGAAAGCGCCGCTGCGAAGGTCGCGATCTCGGCCGATGGGCTGATGAGCGATATCCATGCCAGCGCCGCATACCGCGCCAACCTGATCGGGGTGATGGCCAAACGCGCCGTGGCGGCCAGCTGACGCGGGATACCTGCAGAAAAACGGTCAACCGCCGCGGCCAGGTCCTGCGGCGGTTTTCATTTGCACGGGGCAGCCGGTATGGTGGCTTGATAAAACAACGATATATCAAGATCTTGGCATAGGTCTGAAGAGACATGGAATTTCCCGGGCGGATGCGCTATTCTGCCCGTGGTATTCTTGACTAATGATAATGTAGAGAGGTGGAACCCATGAAACGTCTGTTTTTTGCCCTGTCACTGGCGGCCCTCGGGTCCTTTGCCGCTGTTACGACGACGGCGGGGACGCGTCTTCCCAGCTTCAATCAGGGCTATAACACCCATGCGGTTCAGGGATATGTTCTGCAAAGCTACCCCGTTTACAAGGCCGGACAACCGCAAAAGCGCAGGGTGTGTCAGGACGTGCGCGTGCCGATCTATCGCAATGGCAACAAGGCGGACCAGACCGGAAACGTGGTCGCGGGCGCAATCATCGGCGGCATCCTTGGCAAGGCTCTGACCGGCAAGGACAGTGGCGCAGCGGTCGGGGCCGTTGTCGGCGGTGTGGCTGGATCAAAGAAGGCAACGCATCGCATCGTCGGCTATCAGATTCAGCGTCAATGCTCGACCGTGGTTCAGGATCAGGCCAGCCGACTGAAATATTTCGAGGCACGGGTTCGCCTGGAGGGGCGGATTTATCGCATCCGCACGACCTATCAGATGGTTCAGGGCAGCTACGTCACGATGTATATGCCGAACTGACGGCCAAGTCGTAGGCCCGTTCAAGTATCGTCACCGCGCCGTCTTGCCGGAATGCGGTTTTGCGCGGCGTGTGGCCTGCGCCTTGGTTGGATCCTCAGGCCAGGGGTGACGTGGGTAACGTCCGCGCATGTCTTTTCGCACCTCCGCGTAGCTTGAGCGCCAAAATCCGGGCAGATCCGAGGTCAGCTGCACCGCCCGGCGCGCCGGTGACAGCAGCTCTATGACCAGCGGCACGCGATCGGGACCAATCACAGGGTGACGATCAAGCCCGAACAACTCCTGCAAGCGCACAGAAACACGCGGCGCTTCGCCGCTATAGTCAATCGGCAGCCGGGTTCCGGTTGGTGCCCGGATCTCGGCCGGGGCCATTTGCTGCAAGGTCTCTTTCTGCGCCCAATCCAGCCGGGATTTCAGCGCCGCCGACAGGTCAACCGAGGCCAGATCCGCCGGTTTTCGACAGGTCCCGAGATAGGGCAGCAACCACTCCTCAAGCGAGCCCATCAGCCCGTCTGGCGAAAAATCCGGAAGTGCGGCGCCACGGGCCCGCGCCCATTCCACCCGCCCGATCAGCGCCTTGGCCGTTTTCCCCAGAGTAAGCGCCTCGAGGCCAAGATCGCGCAGGCCCTCGACCATCGCCACAGCAATGCGCTGTTGTGGACAATCACGCCAAGGCCTGTCGTCCAGCACCAGTGCCCCAAAAACCTCTTGATCCCGGGCCTCGACCTGTTTTTCGCGCGCCGACCAGCGGCAAATCCAGCGACGGGAAATGGCGTCGGGAAAGGCTCTGCGTAAATCATCCTCCGACAGCGGCACCGCCAAACGGATACGGGCCTCGCGCCGGTCGCCGTCAAGGTCCGTGGCGACGATCATCTGCTCGGTGCCAAGCGGGTCGTCATCGGCCAGACACGCCCCCTTGCCGCCGGACAGGATATAGCGCGGCGCCGTCCCCTTGCGCCGCAACCCGACCCGATCGGGATAGGCCAGCGCCGCCAGCACCCCCAACGACGGCGATTCGCCCTTGGCTGCAGGAAGGCGCCGGGCGTCGTCACGGATTTTGGCCAGTGCGGCCCGGTTCACGCTGTAAGGGTGTTCCGCCTCGAACCGGCCGGGGTTCTGTGCCGCCATGACGCGCAGAGCCAGATCTGCCGGCGCCCGCCGACCCGTCGCCGACAGGATATCGCGCGCCCCAAGGATGGCCGCAACCAACGGCGCCTGCCGCCCGCCCTTCAGAACCATGTGCCCAAGCCGCGGATGCACCGGCAGCGCTGCCAACGCCCGCCCGTGGGCCGTGATGTGCCCGGCCTCATCCAGCGCCCCCAGCGCCTTTAATAGAGACACCGCGTTGTTGACAGCCGGGGCCGCAGGGGGTGTCAAAAAGGGCAGATCGCCGGGCGAACGGGCCCCCCAAAGGGCGCTTTCCAGAACCAGCGGCGCAAGGTCCGCCGCGGCAATCTCAGGTGGGGCAAATGCGGCCAGCCCCCCTTCCTCGCCCTTGGTCCAGAGCTTGTAACATACGCCCGGTGCAACGCGCCCCGCGCGCCCCTGCCGCTGCGTCGCCTCGGCCCGACTGACCCGCTCGGTCACAAGGCGCGACATGCCAGACGCCGGGTCAAAGCGCGCCCGCCGCGCCCGTCCACCGTCAATCACCACACGCACCCCCTCGATGGTCAGCGAGGTTTCCGCAATCGCGCTTGCCAGCACCAGCTTTCGCCCCGAGCGGGCCGGTGCAATCGCCGCGCGTTGCCGGGCAAAGGGCATCGCCCCAAACAGCGCATGAACCGAGACGTCCGGCGGCAGTTTCCCGCGCAAGAGCCCTTCGACACGCCGAATTTCCCCCTCGCCGGGCAAAAACGCCAACAGCCCGCCCTCGGTGTCGGCCACCGCCTGAAGGATCAGATCGCGCATCGCCACCTCAAAGCGGATCCCCCGCTCTCCGGGCCGTGCCCAAGGGCGTACCAGCCAACGCGACTGCACCGGAAAATTCCGGCTTTGCGAGGTCACGACCGGCGCGCCCCCCATCAGATCGGCAACCGGCTGCGCATCCAGCGTAGCCGACATTACCAGCAAATACAGATCGGGGCGCAGCGCCTCGCGGATTTCGAGGCTGAGGGCCAACCCAAGATCCGCCTGCAGCGAGCGTTCGTGAAATTCGTCAAAAATCACCGCACCGATCCCGGACAATTCGGGGTCGGACTGGATCATGCGGGTCAGGATGCCCTCGGTCACAACCTCGATCCGGGTCGCGCGACTGCTGCGGCTTTCTCCCCTGATCCGGTAGCCGACGCTCTGGCCAACCGTCTGCCCGAGGGTCTCGGCCATCCGCTCGGCGGCGGCACGAGTCGCCAGACGGCGTGGCTCCAACATCAGGATGCGGCCCTTGATCCTCCCGGATTGCAGCAACGCCAAGGGCACCCGGGTCGTCTTGCCCGCGCCGGGAGGGGCCTGCAGCACCGCCTGTCCATCCCGCGCCAGCGCCGCCAGAATCGTCGGCAGGACGTCATCAATCGGCAGGCTCGGGGTCGGGTCACGCTCTCTCATTGTCCCCTCTCTGGTCATCAGGCGATACGGGCGCTACGATACGGGTTGCGGGGCTTCCCCCGGGTCTACGCCCTAGCACCAAAGCACCGCGGTTGAACAGAGTGCCCCGGTCGCGCGACAGTGACGCTGGACAAGACTGACAAAAAGAGGGCAGAAACGGGGGATGAGATGGCCCGAGGACACCCCGCCGTGACTGATATTCCAACCCTTGCCAAAGACATCCTGTCCGGCCAGCGCCGCGCCCTCGCGCGCGGGATCACGCTGGTGGAAAGCACCCGGGCGGATCACCGCAAACAGGCGCTGCACCTGCTTGAAACCCTGCACGGGATGACCGCAGGGACAAGCACAGGGACGGGCACAAAGGACAGCGCTGGCGGCGCCCTTCGGATCGGCCTTTCCGGCACGCCGGGGGTCGGGAAATCCACCTTCATCGAAAGCTTTGGCATGATGCTGATTGACAAAGGCCTTCGTGTCGCGGTGTTGGCGGTGGACCCCAGCTCAACCCGCTCGGGCGGCTCGATCCTTGGCGACAAGACCCGGATGGAGCGCCTCAGCCGCGAGAAAAACGCCTTTATCCGCCCCTCGCCCAGTCAGACCGCACTTGGCGGTGTGGCGCGACGCACGCGCGAGGCGATCAGCCTCTGCGAGGCCGCCGGTTTTGACGTCATCCTGATTGAAACCGTAGGCGTCGGGCAATCGGAAACGATGGTTGCCGACATGAGCGACATTTTTGTTCTGCTGCTGGCCCCGGGCGGCGGAGATGAGCTGCAGGGGGTCAAGCGCGGGATCATGGAAATCGCCGATCTGATCCTGATCAACAAGGCCGATGGCGACCTTGCGGCGGCGGCCCGGCGCACTGCTGCGGATTATGCCGGCGCTCTGCGCCTGTTGCGAAAACGACCTCAGGATCCCGACGGGTTTCCCCGCGCGGAAACGGTCTCGGCGATCACCGGCGCGGGGATCGAGGACGCCTGGAGCGCAATCAATGCCCTCAGCGCATGGCGTCAGCGGACCGGAGTCTGGCGGGAAATCCGCGCCGCCCAGGCAAGGCGCTGGTTTCGCGAGGAATTGCAGAGCGGGCTGTTGCGGCAGATCAACAACCGCTCCTCGTCAGCAGATGAGGTGACGCAATTGGAAAACCGGGTAATCGCCGGCGAGCTGGCCCCCTCGCGGGCGGCCGATCTGGCGCTCTCGCGGCTGACGGGCGGAAAATAGGCGCACAAACCACCGTCTCTGACGAAACCTTGGCCGAATCCCTTGACGCCGTGCCGACATGAGCCTAAAGAAGCGCTTCAAATTTCCTCTGTGCCGCGTTGCGGCGCATTTGCAAGCTGTAACCCAAGGACGATCCCACATGTCTCGCCGTTGTGAACTGACTGGTAAGGGCGTGATGGTTGGCAACAATGTCAGCCACGCCAACAACAAGACCAAACGCCGCTTTTTGCCGAACCTGAACGATGTCACGCTGGCATCCGAAGCGCTGGGTCGGTCGTTCAAGCTGCGGATCTCGGCCGCGGCGCTGCGCAGCGTTGACCACCGGGGCGGTCTGGACGCGTTTCTGGCCAAGGCCAAGGACGGCGAACTGTCGGCCCGTGCGTTGAAAATCAAAAAAGACATCGAAAAAGCTGCCGAGGCCGCCGCGTAATCTACCGGCATCGCACCGTATTTTTCTGTCGTGAATACCCTCTCAGGCCCCGCGGATCGTGGGGCCTTTTTGCCGGGTTCCAGGCCTTCGGCCCAAGTTGCCGTCACTAAGCCTTCGGCCCTAGGGAGCGGCTACGGTTTGGATTTTTTGGCGCAGGTATCCTCCGCCTCGGTGGCCCAGGCCTTGTATCGAACCCAAAAGACCTCATGATCGGGGCGGTCGGACTGGCGAATGACCTGCGCCTTTGCCGGGTTGCGAAAAAAGCTGGCGGCGAGACGTTGCTCGCCACGCCTCAGGCGCGCATTGGCGACGCGCTGAATACACAGGCACGTGTCAGGCGTTGCAGCGCTCCGCCCGGATTTCAGGCAGGCCTTGCGGATAAGGTCGCTGGCCGGCGCCGAACTGGAGCTGAAGGTCAAAAGTGTAAGCGCCACCACCAATTTTCGCACCGGACCCTCCGCCTGACTGTGGCTTTCAGCATGCGCGCCGGGTCGGAAATCTCAAGGGAAAACCGCGTGGGGGCGACTCTTTTGCCAAAACGGCATGCTTTGGCAACACGTTCTGCGCGCCATATCATCACGGCATGCGGCCTGCCGACACCTCAGAAAAAGCGGATGACCTGCAGCGTCGCCAACGTGGCCGGGCGCGCAAAAACACCCGACCCGGGGGCTGTTTCACGCCCGCCGAACTCGGTCCTCCCACCGCCAACGGGCTGCGAATAATTGAACCGGATATTGACGTTGTCGCCCAGAGCATAGTCAAACGTCAGCCCCGCCAGAATGCTGTGGTCATCGAGGCTGACAATGGCGTTGGGGGCAAGGGTTGCATCCGCCCCCACCTGCACGTTCAGCCCCAGCGCCAAAAAATTTCGCCCGGCTAGAAAGACCTGCCCGGTTGACATCCGCCGGGTCAGGCGACTTGGTAGAGCAGCGAGCGGCACGGACGCGTCCACCCCGAACCCGTTGTGGTAAAACTCGGCAAAGGTCGAGACATTGTGCCCCCAAAGAGTGCCAAAATTCGAAATGTTGAGCAGCCACGACGGCACGTTTTCGCCACTCTGCAAGGCCCAATCGATTGCTTCGACGTTCCACGAGGCGCCGCCCAGCGCCCCGGACAGGCCCAGCGTCCCGACCGTGTCCGCGTGATCGCGCGCCAGCATCAGATTGGTGTCGATGTCACCCCACCTTCCGTGCAGCCGCAGCGCATAGGTGCTGGCCGAAAAAGCAACCGGCCCGCCGCGGCTTATCGGGCGCGGCACCGCGACAAGCTGCAGGTCTGCGCCGCTGTCAAACAGCATCTGAGCATAGAGCATGTCGGCGCCGGGCTTGTAGGTCGTGTCAATCGTGTTTGGGGCAAAGGGGGCCACAATATCAGCGGGGTGAAACACCATCCCGCTGCCCCACGTGATTGCCTGACGCCCCAGCTTCACGACCGTGGTTTCACCGGCAAAGCCAACCGACAGCCGATCGATCCGGCGCCGAACGACGGTGGTTGCATTTCCACTCCAGCTTCCTGACAGATCAAAGAGAGTCGCGGGTGCCACTGTTGGCAGAAACGGCCGCAGTGCGCGCTGATAGGCGACGTTGTCGCCCCGCCGAATGCTCAGATCAAGGGCGGCATCAAAGCTAAGCGCACCGACCGATCCGCGCCACATCAGGCGCGCACCGGCAGTCCCGCTCAGCCGTTGCCCGAACCCCAGCGCGGCATCCAGTGAATCCGCCCTGTTGCCTGCGCTTTCGCCTGAATAGCTCAGGCGCAGGCGCAGCCCCTCGCCGCGGACGGGGCCGGACATTGGTGCTGCGACAAGCGCGGCCAGCCCCAGTATGGCGATACGCCTAACCCTGCCCATCGCCGTCGATCCTGCCATCCAGTAACTGTATATGGCGCTTGCTGTGGGCCATGACGCCGGGGTCATGGGTGCCGATCACAAAGGTCGTGCCGCGTTCCTGATTCAGGCGATACATCAGGGCAATCAATTCCTCTGAGGTCTTGGAATCCAGATTGGCGGTCGGCTCGTCGGCAAGGACGATCGCCGGGCGCGAGACAAGGGCGCGGGCCACGGCAACCCGTTGCTGCTGCCCGCCGGACATTTGCGCCGGGCGACGATCCGCCAGACCCTCCAATGCGACATCAGCCAGCGCGTTTAGCGCCCGCTCCTTGCGCTCGGCGCCGGGGACCCCCTGCAATTCAAGGACAAACTCGATATTTTCCCGCGCCGAAAGAACCGGGATCAGGTTATAGGCCTGAAAGACGAAACCGACCTTGTGCAGGCGTATCTCAGACAACTGTGCGGCCGTCAGTCGGGCCAAGGGCTGACCGTCGATCACCACTTCGCCGGAGCTGGGGGTATCAAGCGCGCCGATCATGTTCAAAAGCGTGGTCTTGCCTGATCCGCTGGGTCCGGCAAGCGTGGCAAAATCCCCGGCGTGGATATCCAGATTAATGCCTTGCAGCGCCTGAACGGCCAAATCTGCGTGGCCGAACACCTTGCTGACGTTCCGGCATGACACGATATTGCTCATGATTGGTCCTTTTCGTGTGGCATGGCTTCATGTGGCATGGCGCATCGCCTCGACCGGGCTGGCCTTGGCCGCGCGGCTGGCTGGCCACAACGCCACCAGAATGCCCAGCAGCCAGATCAACAGGGGAAAAACGACAAAGCTGGCCAGGTCAAATTTCGGGAATAAGACCTGCCCACCCTGAACCAGCTCCAGACCCTTTGCAAAGGCGCTGAGGTCGATACCGCCCCGCAGCCCCCAGATCGTTAGCGCCGCCAGCGCCATTCCCACAAGGCAGCCAACCCCGATCAGGAACAGCGATTCAAGGCTGACCATCATCAGGACACGGCGCGGGGTCATGCCAAGGGCACGCAGGAGGCCGAATTCGTGCAGGCGCTCGAAAACCGCCATCAGCTGGGTATTCACGATCCCGATGGCCATCATTGAAAAAACCACCGCCAGCCAGATATAGATCACCCCCCGCATCATGCTGTCCGTTGCTGCCAGATAGGTCGAAAGCTGGCGCCACGAGCGCACGTCGAGCTGCGGCGCCGCGGCCCTCAACCGCGTCAGAACAGGATCCAGATCGGCGTCGTTCGGGACCGCAAAGGCAATCTCGGATATCTCAGCGTTCAAATGCAGGAACCGCTGGTCTGCCGCACGCCCGGTGAAGACGTAGAAATCCTCGGTCTTTTGATTGGCATCAAACAGGCCAACCACGGTAAAGCTCTGCTCGGAAACCGTGCCGTCGGCGTTTTGCGACATCAGGATCACACGCCGCCCAAGGCCGGTTTTCAGCCGCTTGGCCATATGCAGGCCCAGCACCACCCCGTCATCATCGACACCATTCAGATAGCGCCCCCGGACGATCTTGGCAGGGATGCTGGATAGCCGCCGCTCGGTCGCTGGATCGACCCCGGCAATGTTGACCGGCCGAGTTTTGTATTCGCTCTGGATGACGCCGGGCAGCACCAGACGGGCACTCCATGCGGCAATCTCGGGGCGCTCCAGAGCCGCGCGCAACCTCGCACCAGGCGGGGCCATGACGGTCTTGATATTGGGATTGTCCATATACTCACGCGCATGAATCTGCCCCGAGCCGATCAACAGTTTCAGGGTTGCGTCCTTGCTGGACTGCATCCACGCGTTCAGAAACGCGTTAAAAAACAGGATCGACCAGAGACCGGCGCTGACCACGACAAGGGTAATCAGCGTCCGGCGCGGGTTGCGCCACATGTTGCGCCATGCGAGCTGGATAAAGCTGTGCAGGGTGCCGCTCATCCTCCCGCCCCCATCGCCGAGACCGGCTTTAGCCCCAGCACCCGCCGATAGGGGATGACGGCCAGCAGGACAACCGCGGCCAACATCACCAAGGGTCCGAACAACACCCGAAACGGGGTCATATGCGGATAGATTCGCGACGGCAGGCCAAACTGGGCATAAACCTCCTGCAGCCCCTGAAACGAGATCCCGTGGACCTGAAACCAGCCTGTCAGGATCATCCCCAGAACAACCCCGATTCCGGTGCCGACGAGGGACAGGAAAATGATCTCCATCCACACCATGCGTCCGATCTGGCGCGGCTTCATCCCGATGGCCAAGAGGACGCCAAACTCGCGGGTGCGTTCCAGAACCGACATGTAAAGAGTGTTCAGAATGATAAACACGACAACGAAAATCAGGGTCGCATACATCGTCATCGCGGTGCTGAGGTCCAGCGCGATACCCTGCTTGATCGCCGGTTGCAGCTGCGCCCAGTCCAAATAGACCAGACCGTGGCGGGCCGCGATCCGGCGCAGCCTGCCGCTGGCGGCCGTTATGTCGCGCAGGGTCCGGCCGCTCAGGGCAACCGTGTTGACCGCACCGTTCATCTGAAAGGTCTCGTTGAATCGCGCCAGCGGAATCTGTGCCACCTGCCGGTCCATCTCGGGGATGTTGGATTTGAATATTCCCACCAGCCGCAAGACATCCGCCGCAACCGAGCCATCGCGCGCCGAGCCCAGCAACGTGATCCGATCGCCAAGCTTTACCCCCAGATTGCGGGCCAGCCCATCGCCCAGAATTATCGCATCGCGGTCCCCAGCGCGCAACGCGCGGCCCTGTTTGACATAGCTCGAAACGACCGTGATCCGGTTTTCCTGGACTGGATCGATCCCGGTCACAGCCGCCGCAAAGCTGAGGTTTCCCCGGGCCAGAAGGACAAAGGCCATATCCCGCGCGCTGCTGGCCGTCACCGCGCCGACCCCGGCCAGATCGGCCATCAGGGCAGTAGGCTCCTCGATCACCTTGTCGATGGCCGGATCGTCCTTGTAGCCCTTTGGCTGTATCTGTCCAAAGCCGTCGCTGATCCGCAGCATGCCGGTTTTTATCGTGTCATATGAGCCGAACTCGAACGACAGCATGAACACCAAGAGCATCGCCGCAAAACCCATTCCCACCATGCTGAGGGCGGTGCGGATGGGCTGACGCCAGATATTCCTCCAGGCGAGGGCGGCGATCATTGCTCAGTTCCGTGGGTTCTGCAGGTTGGACTGCGTGAACATATAGGCCGGGATCTTGATGTTAAAGCGGGCTTTCGTGGTGGTGATTCGGGTGAATGTACCGGGCCGGTCATCGCGGCGCATCGTCATCACCACCGGATAGGGTCGCCCGCCGATCCGACCGATCTTGTCCGCGCTCATCGCCCGCACCCGCTTGCCCAGCTGATCGTAATATTCCACCTTGACTAGCACCCCGTCGCGGCGCACCCAGAGGATCTGCTTGCCCCATACGATCGGCTTGCCCTTCTTGGGGATCGCCTCGATCACATAAACCGTCCGGCCGCCAATGCGCTTGGTCGCCAGCAGTTTCTGCCGATAGTCGTCCACCACCTTTTGCGAGCGCGCAAGGTCGTTATAGGAAAAATCGCTGCCCATCCAGCTTTGCGACATGGCGCTGGCCGGCAGTTTGATCACCTGATTGAGCTTGGGATTGTAAACATATGTCGCTGCGCCCAGTTGCAAGGTCGCATTGCCCGCATCCCGCGCCGGCGCGATAAAACGCACCAACGCCTTGCTGGTTCCCTTGGTCCAGCTTTTGAAGGTCATCTTGCGGGTTCCTCTGGCCCGCCGGACGGTCATCGTCGTCACCGCATACGAGCTGTCGGCCCGCCAGTTGTCAAACGCGGATTTCAGGATCTGCCGGGCGGTCTGCGCCTGCAAGGGCGCGGTGCCAAGGATCCCGGTAAGGCCCAAAACGGAAATCCCTAACGCCGCCTTCAGGATCGCATGGCGGCCCCACTCCTGCCCCTGCCTCAAATCAGCCGTTGCGAATTTCCCGTCGTGCCACATTTTGCGCATTTTCACATCGCTCCTCTTGGCAACCTTGCCAAAGTTGGCCAAAATCTCTTGTCAAACCCCCGAAACCGGGATTATCAATAAATCTGGACCAGTCGGTCCACTCTTCACATAATCCGGCATTGGAGCCCTGTCAAGAATTGCGCCAGCATCCCTCGAAAAAAATCCCCCCCGCGCGCCGCACCGCGCTGTTTCGGGTCGCCGCCGCCGAGTTTGCCGCGCACGGGTATCGGCAGGCCTCACTGAACCGGATCATCCTCGCCGTCGGGATGAGCAAATCCTCGTTCTATCATTACTTCAAAAACAAATCGGACCTGTTTCAGCAAACCCTCGCGCAGCCCCTTGCCCCGATCATCGCACTGGGCACCGGGTTTGATTTCCAGACCCTCGATGCGCAATCCTTCTGGCCCTTTTTCGAGGGGCTGATCGCCGCCGCGTCACAATTGGCCGACACGCAGCCCGAGCTTGTCGATGTTGGCCACATGTTTTACCGCGCGCTCGAGCAACCCGAGGGACAGAACCTGACGGGTGGCATCCTTGACCTCGCGACAGAATGGGCCACGGGGTTGCTCTGCCGGGGGCAGGATCTGGGCCTTTTGCGCAAGGATCTGCCGCAGAGCCTGCTGATCGATTCGGTAATGGCGATGGCGATGGCACTGGACCGCTGGTTCCTGAAAAACTGGGACACAATAACCGGCACCGATCGTCAAGCGCTTGGGGCCCGGACCTTCGATCTCTTCCGCCGCCTGCTGGAAAAACGTCCTGACCAACCCCCTGATGCGCCGCCATTCACCATTGCAGGTTCGCCAGACAAGCCGTAAGCCGGACGTCACCCAGAGTATCGCAAGACGTGCATAGAAAATCGGGAAATGAACATGACAAATCCGCTTTTGGACGATTGGGATACACCCTTTGCCCTGCCCCCCTTTGACAAGATCACCGACGCTGATTTTGCCCCCGCATTCAAGGTCGCCTTTGCGCGTGCGCGTGCCGCAATTAACGCCATCGCCAACGCGCCGCAGCCCGCAACGTTTGTTAATACGATCGAAGCATTGGAACGTGCCGAGACCCTGATGGACAAGGTGGCCGGCGTGTTTTTCAACCTTGTCGGCGCGGATTCCACCCCCACGCTGGAGGCCCTGCAACGCAAGTTGTCCCCAGAATTTGCCGCGTTCAATTCCGAAACCATGATGAACCAGCGCCTGTTTCAGCGCGTCGATCAGCTGTTTTCCCGCCGGGCACAGCTGGACCTGACGACCGAACAGGCGCGGGTGCTGACGCTATATCATCGCATGTTCCTGCGTGCCGGAGCCGCCTTGACGCCCGCTGATCGCAAGCGTCTGGCCAAGGTCACCGAACGGCTGGCGGTTCTGGGCACGGCATTTTCACAAAACCTGCTGGCGGATGAGCGCAACTGGGTTCTTGCCCTTGCCCCTGACGATCTGGACGGGCTGCCGGATTTCCTGCTGGATGCGGCTCGCGCCGCTGCCGACGCGCGGGACCTCAACGGGCATGTGATCACGCTTTCACGCTCGTTGATCGTGCCATTCCTGCAATTCTCGCCGCGCCGCGACCTGCGGGAAAAGGCCTTTCGCGCCTGGGTTTCACGCGGGGCGACCGGCGGCGACACCGACAATGGCGAAATCGTGCGCGAAATCTTGGTCTTGCGCGAAGAGCGCGCGCATCTGCTGGGGTACGAAGATTTCGCCACCTTCAAGCTGGCCCCGAAAATGGCCAAAACACCAGCGGCGGCAAAGGACCTCTTGATGGCGGTCTGGAAACCGGCTCGGGCGCAGGCAGAACGGGATGCCGAGGTCTTGGAAAAGATGATGCGCCAAGACGGGATTAACGCACCGCTCAGCGCTTGGGACTGGCGCTATTACGCCGAAAAACGCCGCCTGTCCGAACACGCGCTGAACGAGGCCGAACTGAAACCCTACTTTCAACTGGATCAGATGATTGCAGCGGCATTCGATTGTGCAAATCGCCTGTTTGGCGTCAGCTTCAGACCTTTGGATGTCCCCCTTTACCACAAGGATGCCCGCGCTTGGGAGGTCACGAAAAATGGCCATCATCAGGCCGTGTTCATCGGCGATTACCTTGCCCGCCCATCGAAACGCTCAGGAGCGTGGTGCTCGCGCTTTCGCCCACAGTCACGCCTGAACGGAGCGACCGGCGCGATAACCGTCAATGTCTGCAATTTTGCCCGCGCCCCCGAGGGGCAACCCAACCTTCTGACCTTTGATGATGCCCGCACCCTGTTTCACGAATTCGGCCATGCGCTGCACTCCATGCTGTCTGATGTCACCTACCCGATGATCTCGGGCACGGCGGTGGCCCGGGATTTCGTTGAACTGCCCAGCCAGCTTTTCGAGCATTGGCTGACAGTGCCCGAGGTCTTGCAAAAATACGCGTTGCATGCCGACACCGGCCAGCCAATCCCCGGGGCGCTCTTGAAGCGCCTGCTGGCAGCGCAGAATTTTGACCAGGGCTTTGCCACGGTTGAATATACCGCCAGCGCATTGGTAGATCTGGCCTTTCATTCCGCTCCTGCGCCCAAGGATCCGATGGCGCGTCAAAGGCAGATCCTGTCGGACCTTGGCCTGCCCGCAGCCATTCCCATGCGTCATGCCACGCCCCATTTTGCGCATGTCTTTTCCGGCGATGGCTATTCCAGCGGATATTACAGCTACATGTGGTCCGAGGTGATGGACGCCGACGCCTTTGCCGCCTTTGAAGAGGCCGGAGACCCGTTTGCCCCCACCCTTGCCGCGCGTCTTGAGCGCACGATTTTCGCCGCTGGCGGACGGCAGGAGGCCGATCAGGCCTATCTGGCCTTCCGAGGTCGCCTGCCGGGGGTCGAGGCCCTGCTGAAAGGGCGTGGATTGTCAGCCGGTGAGGACGGTTAGGGCGTGGGCCTGCACCGCACGCGCTTCAGCCCTTGGTGCGATTGTCCCGCACCCGGACCGCCTTGCCTTGCGAACGGGGGATCTCGCCGGGGGACTTGACCCGCACGTCGCAGCTGACACCGATGATCGACTTGATGTTGTGGCGCACCGCCCGGGCAAGCTCGGCATGGCTCTGGCTGGCGTCGGGTAGGATCTCGACCTCAACCGCCATCGCATCCATCGTGCCGTCGCGGAACAGCTCGATCTGGTAATGCGGAGCAAGGCCCGGCACCCCGATCAGGACCGATTCGATCTGACTGGGAAACACGTTGACCCCGCGCAGGATCATCATGTCGTCATCGCGCCCGGTGACGCGCTGGATGCGCAGATGGGTGCGCCCGCAGGAACAGGGCTCATCGGTCAGGCGGGTGATGTCGCGGGTGCGGTAGCGGATCATCGGCATCGCCTCTTTGGTCAGGGTGGTGATGACCAGTTCGCCGGCCTCGCCCATGGGCAGGGGGGCAAGGGTTTCGGGGTCGATGACCTCAAACAGGAAATGGTCCTCCCAGCCATGCAGCCCGGCGCGCACCGCGTCGCATTCACAGGCGACCCCCGGACCCATGATCTCGGACAGGCCATAGATATCGACAGCCTTGATGCCAAGGCGCCGGTCCAACTGGACCCGCATTTCCTCGGACCACGGCTCGGCCCCGAACAGACCGCGATGGACCGGCAGTTCTGCGACATCGACTCCCATTCCCTCGGCAACCTCGGCGATATTCAGCGCATAGGATGGCGTGGCACAGAGGATCGCCGGTGCGAAATCGCGCAGCAATGTCACCTGCCGCTCGGTGCCACCGCCCGAGACCGGCACCACCACGCAGCCCAGCCGCTCGGCCCCGGCATGGGCCCCCAGCCCGCCGGTAAACAGGCCATAACCATAGGCGTTGTGCACGATATCGCCGGGACGCGCCCCGGCCGCAGCCAGCGAGCGCGCCATCAGGTCGGCCCAGCGGTCAAGATCGGCGGCTGTGTAGCCCACCACGGTCGGCTTGCCCGTCGTGCCACTGGAGGCATGCAGCCGGGCCAGATCGCGAACCGGGTTGGCAAACATGCCAAACGGATAATTGTCGCGCAGGTCGGTTTTCAGGGTAAACGGGAATTTTGCGATATCGGCCAGAGTCTTCAGATGTGCCGGCGTCACCCCGGCGGCATCAAAGGCCTGTCGGTAATGCGGGATATTCTCATATGCTCGCTCCAGCGACCAGCGCAGACGCTCCAATTGCAGCGCGCCGAGGGCCGCGCGAGGCATCGTCTCGATGTCGGGCGAGACCATGAAATCCGGCTCGGGTTGTTTTTTCAATGCGGTCATGGTGTCCTCCTCTTGAAAACTATTCTGCCACCCAGCCCGGGCGTATGCCCGGCCCACTGACCCCGGCGCCCCGGGCGGGCATCCGCGCAATTTCATAGCCCTGATTAAACGCCGCCCGGGTCACCAGCGCAAACTTGAACCGCCACCCCGTCAACAGCGCCAACGCCCCGGCCACGCCCAGCGACGCAGGGGTCAGAAACGCAGCACTGACCAGAACAAGGATGATCGCCTGCCCCAGCCCGGCCAGGGCAAGGGGCGTCTCATCCAGCTCAGCCAGCGCTGCCTTTGGCGCCCCCCCATGGCCCAAGGCGCGGCGATAAACCTGCCACAGGGCAAAGCGCAGGACGACAAGGGCAAACAAACCACCCGCCAGCCAGCCGTGATGCAATAGGCCAATATCAACGCCAGCGAGGGCCTGATCAATCAAGGCCACGACGGCAAACAGCCCGGCGCCTTCGGTCAGGCCGGTGACAACGATCAGGGGCACGATCTGTTTTTGCCGCCACAGCGGAATACCTCGGGCGGCGCGCAGAATACGGGCCTGCGCATAGACAAAGGCAAACGCAAACGGGGCGGCCAACAGCAGCAGCGCCAAGGCCCCGGTCAACCATGCCAGCCCGCCCAGCGCGAAATACGCCAGCGCAATGCCCGCCTCACGGCTCATCCAGCTTTGCGCGGGGTGACGAAAAACGTTGAGAAACCGCCACGGGCGCCCGATCTCCAGCCAAACGCAGCCCAGCCCGGCACCGACAAGCGCCAGTCCCAGAAACACCGCCGACCACATCGGCGGCGCGATCAAACCGTAAAGGGCCGCTGCGATCAGCAGCCCGCTTCCGGCCCCGCCAAAAATGAAATTGCCCACCGCGCGCCAGTCCCAGCTGTGCTGCAGGCGGGGCAAAACCGCGGCCATTCCCGCCGGCTCGGCAACCATAGGAGCGGGTTCGATCGGGGCAGTCTGGCCGATCTCGCCATCATAAAGGTAGTAAATTCCCGGGCCGGTACCCAGATCCTCGTGCATCCGAAAATGCCGGTTCTCGCGCAACAGGGTCGAGACATTGCTGTCGGCATCCTCGATATCGCCAAAGGTCAGCGCCCCGGCGATACACGAGTTGACACAGGCCGGCGTCGCCTCGGGATCGATACCGGGAACCAACCCGGCGGCCATCCCCGCGTCGATCCGCTCAACGCAAAAGGTGCATTTCTGGGCCACCCCGAGGCGCGCCGGATCGTCTCGCAAACGCTCATGGCGCATGCGCTCACCCCCATAGGCATTCGCCGGCGCATCGACACGAAACCGCGCCTGATAGGGGCAGGCGATGGCGCAATATGCGCAGCCGATGCAGATGTCGTAATCGATCGTGACGATCCCGTCGGCGCGTTTGCGCGTCGCCGTCGAGGGGCAGACCTCAAGGCACGGCGGCTCATCACAATGCATGCAGCCTACCGGCACAAAGGCGCGGCTGACCTCGGGGAACTCACCCACCTCGAAATCCAGCACCTTGCGCCACTGTATTCCCGGCGCGGTGGCGTTTTGGTGTTTGCAGGCCGACGTGCAGGTCTGACACCCCACGCAACGGTTCAGGTCAGCAACAATTGCATAGCGGGTCATGGTGCAGCCCCGATCGGGGTAACCGAGGCACGCACCAGATCTGCCCCCGAGCCCGTTGCGTCAGTCAATGCCAGCAGCATCGGCATCAGCGCATTCATGCTGGGGCGCTGCAGTTCCTTGGCATAGGGGGTTTTCCAGTGATCGAACTGCCCCAGCATCAACAAGGTATCAGGGCGAATCCCCTGACGCAGGCTGACGGCCCCGCGGGTCTTGCCGCTGGGAGACGCGATCTCGACCAGGTCACCCTCTCTCAGGCCCAGTCGCGCCGCCGCCTTGGGGTTCATTACCACACCGGCATGACCGGCAATATTGCGCGCAACCTCGTCAATCATCTGTATCCCCGCATTTCCACCCCATGAATATTGCATCGAGCGCGCGGTCAGAACCCAGAATGGATAGTCGTCAATCCTGACCTCAAAAGCATCCTCGAGCGCCTGCGCCCAAAGCCCGGGGAGGTCCTGCCAATGGGGCATCGGCTCATATTCCTTCAACTGGCGATCCCACCATGTTATGCCCGCCTCGTGCAGACGTGCGCCCAACTGCTGGCCAATGCGCATCAGGCGTTCCTGATAGGGCAGTTCAAACCGCAGGCCCTGGTCCTTGAGCGCCGGATACAGATACCATTGCAGGCGCGGGAATTTTTTTACGCGAAAGCCGTGCTTGCGGTAGTAGTCCAGCCCCTGCGATTGCGCGCCGCCGGTCAACTCGGCGCTGGCGGCGCGGCAGATCGCATCCCAGATTTCCTCGGGCGGGTGCGGCTGCTCGGGGGGCAGCGAAAAATCATACCCCTCGCCAAACAGACGCACTCCGGCGGCCCCCTTGTTGATTGCGGCATTGTATTTTTCCAGCAAACCGGTGCGGCGCGCCAACTCGGTCGATATCCAGCTGAAATCCCGCGCCTCCCCCTGTGGCGGGCTGGCCGGATCGCGCAGCGCAAAACCCTGATACTCCCAGAATTGCTCGACATATTTCGAGCCACCGATACGGATCAGCTGCAATCCCTCAAGGTCGGTGCATTCGGGCAGCAGAATATCCGCAGTGTGGTTTGTCTCATCCATCGTGTAGGCAAAACAGACCGTGAAGGGGAAATTCGACATCGCGTCCAGAACCGCGCCCGTATCCCAGAATGAAATCGCCGGATTGGTGCGATAGACGAACCAGACATCAGGGGGCGTGGGTTTTGGCAGGTGGTCAAAGCCCTTCTTTTGCATCATCCAGGCCAGATGGGTTGGCCCCAGCGCCTGCGACCATGGCGAATTGGCCGCCAAGGGCACCAACGTCTGATGCGCATGGCGGGTGGTCGAACGCTTGTGCCACGTCTCTTTTTCCGTCGGGTTCATCGGGTAGAACATGAACCCGTCCGGCCCCGGCGTGACGCTGCTCCAGCGGTTGTCGGCCGGGCGATTCAGACGCACCGTTGTTCCCAGCGTACCGCCGGGCACCTCAAGCCCACCGATCAGACAGGCCATCAAAGTGCGGGCCCAGACGCATTCATAGCCCCCCCATCCGTTGTTGACGGTCTTGCCCAGCGAGATCGCCACCGGCCGGAACGGTAGGCGCCGACCCTCAATCTCGATGGTTTCACCGACATGGGCGTGATCCAGAAACGCCTCGGCCGTGTCCCGAATATCCTCCGCCGGCACGTCGCAAATCTCAGCCGCCCAGACCGGGCTGTAGGGCTCAACATGGGCGATCAGATGGGAAAACGCCGGTCGGGTCGGAATGTTTTCGTGGCTCCAGCGCTGCTCATCGGCACCATCCTCGCGCCCGGAGGCGACAAACTCACCCTCCAGCGCCGGGTCGAGATCGGGGCTGTCAAAGGGGCGGGCAGTGGCGGTTTTCAGATCCCAGACCAACGGCTTGCCGCTGTCGGGATCACGCAGATAAAAGCCGTTTGGCGCGATCAGATAGGGCGAGGATGTCATCTCTTTCAGAAACGGCAGATCCAGTCGCTCACGCGGCGCGCTGTAAAGCAGATGATGCAGCATCGCAAACAGGAATGCCGCGTCCGTCTTGGGGCGGATCGGCACCCATTTGGCCGAGCAGGCGCCGGTGACGCTGAGGTGGGGCTCGACCTGAATTCGCCTGATCCCGCGCGCTCGCGCATCGGCGTGGCGCCGGATTCCGCATACCCCGCCCGAGGCCTCGACATTGGCACCAAAAGAGATCACCAGCTCGCAGAGCGGCGTATCCGGCGAAACCGTAAAGGCCCGGTGCCAGAGCTCGCCATAAAGATGTTCGGAATGGTAGCACTTGACGCCCTGCCCCGAGCCAAAGCTCATGTCTACGGGGCCCCAGGCGGCCAGAAAGGCCGGGAAGGTGCCCATATAGGCGGTCGGCGTCCCGCCACCGCCAAAGCTGGCCGCCACCCGGGGAAAGCCGCTTTCATCGGTCAGCCCGTCAGCGCGCGCCTGCTTCAGCCGTGCGGCGATGGCATCCAGCGCCTCGTCCCAGCTGACCGGCCGGAATCCGGGGTCCTGATCGCGGCCCTTTTTTGGGTTTGTACGCATCATCGGTGTCAGAATCCGGTTCGGATTGTGGGTTTTCTGGATCAGCCCAAAGGCCTTGACGCAAACCTTGCCACCGGCAGGGTGAATTTCGGCGGCTTCATCGTTGGGGCCAACCTGATAGGGCACGCCGTTGCGGGTTTTGACCTTCAGCAGATCGGGGCCTGCCACGCATTGATAGCAATAGGACCAGCGCCCGTCTGATGGTGTGTCTGCGTTTTGCTGCATGTGCACTGGCCCTCCCTGCCGCGCCGATCAGATGCGCTCAACCCTTGGACAGGCGCGCCGCCTTGGCCCGAAGGCGTGCCTTGGTCTTGTCCAGATTGACGACAAAGCGCTCATGGGTTCCGCTGCAGATATCCTCAAGCGCGTCGCGGGCGCTGACCTCGAAAACCACGCGCGGCCCCTCGATTTGGGAAATCATCACGTCGATCGTGACTGCCATCCCCAACAGCGTTGGCGCGGTGTGAAGGATGGAAACTCTGGTGCCGACGGAATCGGTCCCCTCAGGGGTATTTTCAACAATCAGATCCCGGCAGGCATGTTCGATATCTGCAATCAGGGATGGGGTCGAATAGACACGGGCCTCCTCGCCCATGAAGTCGATGGTTTGCTCTGGCGTGACTGTCAGCGATCTGGTTTTCCTTGCGCCGGTCTGCAGGTGCTGGCTCATGATTGTAGCCCTGTTGGTTGATTCTCAGCTTAATTAAGCATAACAGTACGTCATTACATATTTTATCTCAACACAAGATTTCACCACCCGTTTCAAACCGCGCGCGCCACATTGCAACGCTGCCAAACGCGGGATATGGAGAAAGGGACAGCCATTCAGCGGAGGCCCGATCATGCCCGTCATCACCTGCATCGAAGATTTGCGCGCGCTCTACAAACGCCGAGTCCCGCGGATGTTTTACGATTACGCCGAGACCGGCAGCTGGACCGAGCAGACCTTCCATGAGAACGTCACCGATTTCCAGAAGATCTATTTCCGCCAGCGCGTAGCAACGGACATGGAGGGGCGCTCGACCGCGACCCGGATGATCGGTCAGGATGTGGCGATGCCTGTGGCCCTGTCACCGGTCGGGCTGACCGGGATGCAATGCGCCGATGGCGAGATCAAGGCGGCGCGGGCGGCGGAGAAATTCGGCGTGCCGTTTACCCTGTCCACAATGTCGATCTGCTCGATCGAGGATGTTGCCGCCGCGACAACCAAGCCGTTCTGGTTCCAGCTGTACGTGATGCGCGACGAGGGGTTCCTGCGTGACATCATCGCCCGCGCAAAGGCCGCCAAATGTTCGGCGCTGGTGTTGACGCTGGATTTGCAAATTCTCGGGCAACGGCACAAGGATCTGAAAAACGGCCTGTCTGCGCCGCCCAAGCTGACGTTTGGCAATCTTGTAAATATGGCAACCAAGCTGCGCTGGGGGCTGGGGATGTTGGGGACCCGGCGTCGGGGCTTTGGCAATATCGTGGGGCATGTGAAAAATCTGGACGACGACAGTTCGCTGTTTGAGTGGGTCGGCAGCCAGTTCGACCCCAAGCTGGACTGGAACGCGGTCGAAAAGATCAAAGACATGTGGGGCGGACCGCTGATCCTGAAAGGGATACAGGATCCGGGCGATGCCCTTCGCGCGGCTGAGTCCGGGGCTGACGCCCTGATCGTCTCGAACCACGGCGGCCGGCAATTGGACGGCGCGCTCAGCTCAATCCGGGCGCTGCCGGATATTGTCGATGCGGTTGGCGCGAACATCGAGGTTCACATGGACGGGGGTATCCGCACCGGGCAGGACATTCTGAAGGCGGTCGCACTGGGCGCCAAGGGGGTCTATATCGGCCGCAGCTATATCTATGGGCTGGGGGCAATGGGCGAAGCCGGCGTTTACACCGCGTTGGAGCTGTTGCACCGCGAGCTGGACCTGTCGATGGCCTTTTGCGGCCACAAGAATATCAACGATGTGGACCAGAACATCCTGATGGTTCCCAAAGACTTTCACGGCGACTGGCTGTAATCGGGGGCCCTGCCCCCCGTCCCTTGCGGGCCTCCCCCCGGGAGTATTTGCACAAAGAAGAAAGAGGCGGCGCCGGAATCTGCAAGCCGCCCCTTTTCAAGCCCGCAGAAACCTTTTATAGGAGCGGCTTCATGCGGCCTTGCACCCTTGGAGGAAGGCTGCTCATTTAACCAGATGGAGAATTCCGATGGCTGGACAGATTCCAGATCTTATTGCCACGGTGCGTGCGGGGACAGGCAAGGGGGCCGCCCGCCAAGCGCGTCGTGAGGGGATGGTCCCCGGTGTGGTCTATGGTGGCGGACAGGACCCGCAGCCAATCAACATCAAGTTCAACGTCCTGTTGAAACACCTGAAAGCGGGCAAGTTCCTGTCAACGTTGTTTAACCTGAAAATTGACGGGCAAGACGACGTTCGCGTAATCTGCCGCGGTGTTCAGCGCGACGTGGTCAAGGACCTGCCGACCCATATCGACCTGATGCGTTTGCACCGGACCTCGCGGATCAACCTCTATATCCCGGTTGAGTTCATCGGCGAAGATGTCAGCGTCGGCCTGAAACGCGGCGGCGTCCTGACCGTCGTGCGCGGCGAAGTGGAGCTGAAGGTGACCGCGGGTGACATTCCTGAAAAACTGGTCGTCGATCTGACCAACCACGATGTCGGTGACGTGATCCACATGTCCGAGATTGACCTGCCGGAAGGCACGCGGCCCATGATCACCGACCGGGACTTTGTCATTGCCAATATCGCGGCGCCCTCCAGCCTGCGCTCGTCTGACGATGATGAGGATGAGGGCGAAACCGAAGAGGTCGTGGCCGAGGCCGCTGAAGAGTAGCTCGTCACCACGGATGACGCATGTTAGAACAGGCGCGTCGGCCCCACTGGCCGGCGCGTTTATGGTTTTACCGGGCGAAACATGAAGCTGTTCGTTGGACTTGGAAATCCGGGCGAGAAATATTCCCGCAACCGGCATAACATCGGCTATATGGCGCTGGACCGGATTGCCGGGGATCATCGCTTTGGTCCGTGGCGGAACAAGTTTCAGGGCGAGTTAAGCGAAGGGCGGCTGGGGCAGAGCAAGGTGATGTTGCTCAAACCGACAACCTTCATGAACCTCTCGGGACAGTCGGTGGGGGCCGCTCTGCGGTTTTTCAAGCTGGAACCGGCTGAGGTGATCGTGTTTCACGATGAACTGGATCTGGCTCCGGGCAAGCTGCGCCTGAAACAGGGCGGCGGCCATGCCGGGCATAACGGGTTGCGCTCGATCCATCAGCATATCGGGCCCGATTATGCCCGGGTACGTCTGGGAATTGGCCATCCTGGCCACAAGGACCGGGTTGCCGCCTATGTCTTAAGCAACTTTGCCAAATCGGATCAGGACTGGCTGGAGGATCTCCTTAACGGCATTTCCAAGGGTGCGCCTGAGCTGGCCGACGGGGCGGGAGATCGTTTCATGAATACGGTTGCGTTGGCCACCGTACCGCAGCGCCCCTCGGGAGGGACACGTACAAAGGTGCAGACGCAGCCCTCGACGCCCGCGACAGCGACGGCGGACACGCGCACGCCGCTGCAAAAGCTTGCGGACAAGTTCAAGTGATGCGCCGTGTCTTTGCGGTGCAGTGTTTCAGAGGGTTGAGGCCATAGAGGGCGCCAGCGGTCTAACAAAACGGGAGCGAGGCTGAGTTTCATGGCACCTTTCAAAATGACAATATCCCGAATGGTTGGCGCCCTTGGCATAGTTTCAAACCTTTTACTACGCCTTCAATGGAGTCATCTGCAGCGCCTGATGCGGGTTAATTCGCTGTTTTCCGAAAACCGGATCGTGTGGAATTTTTCCCACATGAAAGAATTCTTCTTCCACCGCGAAATGCCGGTTTCTGCAAAACAGCCCCTGACATTCGGGCAGGCCGGGCACCCTTTGCCAAGGTCGTTTGCCTTTCGTGGCGAAACCTTTGACACCGCCAAATGGCAGCGCGCCCGAACACAAACCGCGATCGTCGTCGTTCACAAGGGGGCGATCGCCTATGAAGCCTATTATCTGGGCACATCGGCCGAGGATCAGCGGATTTCGTGGTCGATGGCGAAAAGCTTTTTGTCTGCGGCTTTTGGAATTGCCCACAGCGAAGGGCTGATCCCGGCACTGGATGCCCCGGTAACCGATTATGTGCCGGAACTTGCGGGCACGGCCTATGACGGTGCAAGCATCCGCAACGTCCTGAACATGGCCAGCGGCGTCAGGTTCAACGAGGATTACCTTGATTTTTATTCGGATATCAACCGGATGGGGCGGGTTCTGGCGCTGGGAAAATCAATGGATGCCTTTGCCATGAGCCTGACCGAGCGGGCACGCGGGCCGGGTTTACGACGTCAATATGTGTCGATTGATACCCATGTTCTAGGAATGGTTTTGCGGGCCGCCAGCGGGCGCAGCGTGCCGGATTACCTCAGCGACAATATCCTTATCCCCTTGGGGATGGAGGGGGACGCAACTTATCTGACCGACGGGTCGGGATGTGCCTTTGTTCTGGGGGGGTTGAATATGCGAACCCGAGACTATGCCCGTTTCGGAGTGCTGATGGCCCACGGAGGACGGCTTGGGGCACGGCAGATCATCCCTGCCGAGTGGGTCCGACAATCCACCCGACAATCTGCGCCGCCCCCCTGTGCTGCGGATGCCGACACCGACAACGGCCTTTTGGGATATGGCTATCAGTGGTGGCTACCGCCGGACGCAGAAACCGGCGAATTTTTCGCCATCGGCATTTACGGGCAATATATCTACGTGAATTCCGCGCAGGACGTGGTCATCGCGATCAACGCGGGGGACCGGAATTTCCGCGACGGGAACGGGCGGATTACGCTGACCAATATTGCCATGTTCCGGGCAATCGTTGCCGACCTTTCTGGCCGGTGAACCCGCCCCGGCCCGGTGGGTCAGGGCGTGTGTCAAATGTCAGTCCTTGCGAAAGTATTTTTTTTCGCGCGGCTTGCCATCCCAACCCGGCTTGCCCTTGGGGCGGTCGTCAAAACGCTTGGCGCCACCGTCGCGGTCGCCTCGGAACGGGCGTCCGCCACCCTTGCCGCCGCGATCATCCTCGCGATGTTCCCAGCGCTTGAGCAGGATCGCGTTGAAGGTATCGCGCCCGATCTTGCCCTCGTGACACCAGACGCAGGACACAGCGTCCCCATCCACGGCCTCGACAGCCATGCGCATGGATCCGGCGGTCAGAACGACCAGATCCCCGATTGAATAATTCGCCATAACGTAACGTACCCTTGTTTGGATTGGAAAGAGTGCGGCGTATAGCGGACAATTCGCCCCTTGGAAAGGCTTCTTTCCCCCCGTGTCGGGCAGCGCCCGTTATTTCTTGGTCCGCTGGCGGATGTCCGAAGCCTCTGCCATCAATTCATCCACAAAGACGCTGAGCAGTTGATAGCGCCCGGAAACGCCGGCCTTGCGGTAGATTGCATTGCTTTGCGCCTTGACGGTTCCTTCGCTGGTGTTGCGCAACGCAGCGATCTCCTGGGTGGACATCCCTTTGACGGCGAACCAGGCGACGTCGCGCTCGGCCGGGGTCAGGGCCCATTCGTCAAAGCGTTCTTCCAGCAATTCCGCAAACGCCCCCGAGGCCACCCTCAGCTGGCTTTCGATATGTTTTGAGCGCGCCTGCGTACGCACCATGGCGATGCCACCAAGGACGACCCCCAGCACCAGACCGACGGCGGCACCAATTTCGATCAGCTCGCGGAATTGCCAGTTGATCGGCGTGCTGCGCAGACCGAAAACGGTGATGAAGATATCCGAAACAAAAAATGTGGCGCAGATAACCTGCACCAGAAACACGAACCGCACGAACCAAGGGTTGGTCATTTTCCACCCCCCGGGCACAGGCTGAAAGCCCGTTGAAAACCATGATATTGCAGAGGTCTGCTCCTCGTCCTGAGTAACGGGGGCCCGTTTCTCCGGACCCGTTGGGGCGGGAGAATTCGTTCAGCCGCCGTGGCCCGAGCCGCCGTCACCGCCGTGCCCACTTCCGCCATCCCCATCTCCTGCGCCGCCGCCATTGTTCCCGCCGCTGTCTCCACCGCCCATGTTGCCACCTGAATCGCCCTCTTTCTTGCTATTGGGGAAGTCTTCGGGTTGCAGAATCTGGGCATCCTCATTCTTTGTCTTCTTAGCGGTTGGCGAGACATCCTTCCAGTAGTCACGCAGAATTTCGCCCGAGGTCGAGTTGAAAATCAGTTCGCGCTGGAATTTCCCGTTCGAACCGGTAATCCGGGTGCGCCCCAGCCAGGTTCGCGTGATCGACAGGTTCTTGAAGCCCTGCTTGTGCAGCTGGGCCACGAACTCGTCCTTGATCGTGGTTGCAAAAACCGGGCCGGAGCTGAGCACAGCCGCGGCCAGAAGAGCCGTAAAATGCCGCCGTTTCATTTTTTTGCCCTCCTTGGGCGATTTATCGTTCGCTGCCACGGGATCCGGGCACAGGATCCGGGCAGAACAGGAGTTTCACCTTTGCGTTGTCAGGCTGCGGATCAACCCGGGTGAAGGGCCATTCGCAGCTAAGAATTTTCCGCAAGACCCCCGGGCCAGAAAAGCCAAGGCATATCGCAGCAAATTCCGCCGTCCGGGCAAATATGGACCTCGCAAGCGCGGCTCACAATTGGCATGCGGGTTACGGCGCGGGCAATAAACCTCTGGCCTAGGGCCCTAAACCAAGGTTTATGCGCCAGTATTAATGTTTACATTCAATGCCTTGGCGACCGTAAAGATGTCCTTGTCGCCGCGCCCGCACATATTCATCACGATCAGATGGTCCCGGGGCAGTCCCGGCGCGATCTTGGCAACATGGGCCAGGGCGTAGCTGGGTTCCAGCGCCGGAATGATTCCCTCGGTCTCGCACGACAGCTGAAAGGCAGCCAGCGCCTCCTTGTCGGTGATGGCAACATACTTGGCACGCCCCACGTCGTGCAGCCAGCTGTGTTCGGGGCCGATGCCGGGATAGTCCAGCCCCGCCGAGATCGAAAAACCCTCTTGTATCTGCCCATCATCATCCTGCAGCAGGTAGGTTCGATTGCCATGCAATACGCCCGGTCGCCCACCGGTCAGGCTGGCGCAATGCTGCATCTTCATGTTTACGCCCTTGCCGCCTGCCTCGACGCCGATAATCTGCACGTCTTTGTCATCCAGAAACGGGTAAAACAGTCCCATTGCGTTTGAGCCGCCTCCAATCGCTGCAACCAGAGTATCCGGAAGGCGCCCCTCGCGTTCCATGATCTGGGTACGCACCTCCTTGCCGATGATCGACTGAAAATCCCGCACCATCGCCGGATAGGGGTGCGGCCCGGCGACGGTGCCAATGCAATAAAAGGTGTTTTCGACATTTGTCACCCAGTCGCGCAAGGCATCGTTCATGGCGTCCTTCAGCGTGCCGCGGCCGCTGGTTACAGGGACAACCTCGGCCCCTAGAAGGCGCATGCGAAAGACATTCGGCGCCTGCCGTTCGACGTCATGGGCCCCCATGTAAACCACGCATTGCAACCCGAACCGCGCGCAGACCGTGGCCGTGGCCACACCGTGCTGCCCGGCACCGGTCTCGGCGATGATCCGGGTCTTGCCCATGCGCCGCGCGAGCAGGATTTGCCCCAGCACGTTGTTGATCTTGTGGGCGCCGGTGTGATTTAACTCGTCGCGCTTGAGGTAAATCCGGGCGCCGCCAAAGCGCTCGGTCATGCGTTCGGCGAAATAGAGCGGGCTGGGGCGTCCAACGTAATGTTTCCACAGATCGTCCATCTCGGCCCAAAAGGCGGGGTCCGTCTTGGCGTGTTCATATTCGGCCTCGAGCGACAGAATCAGCGGCATCAGGGTTTCAGAGACAAAACGCCCGCCGTAATTTCCAAAACGTCCGCGCTCATCCGGGCCGGACATGAATGAATTGAAAAGCTCGTTTGGCATCTTTCAAACTCCGTTTGCGGCCTTTAGAAAGGCCACGATCCTGTCATCGCCCTTGACTCCCGGCGCAACCTCGACCCCCGAGGAGACATCCACTTGCCCTGCCCCGGTCAGGCGCACCGCCTCGGCGACATTCTCAGGCGTCAGGCCACCAGCCAGCATCCACGGCACCGCCCAGCGCCGATTTGCAACGAGACGCCAGTCAAAGGCAAGGCCATTTCCACCGGGCAGCGTCGCTGTCTTAGGCGGCTTTGCATCCACAAGCAACTGGTCCGCGACCTCGGTGTAATCCTGCAGCATCGCGAGATCGCCCTCATCGCGCACACCCACGGCCTTCATCACCGGCAGGCCGTAGCGGTCGCGGATTTCGGCGACCCGCGCCGGTGTCTCGTGCCCATGCAGTTGCAGCATGTCAATCGGCAGCCCTTGCAGCAGGCGATCCAGCGTTTGCGTTGTGGCATTGACGCTCAACGCCACCTTGCAGACCCCTTCGGGAACCGCCAGCATCAGATCGCGGGCCCGTGCAAGGGTCAGATGGCGGGGGGATTTGTCAAAGAACACGAACCCCATATAGCGTGCGCCATGTCGCGCCGCGATGTCGATGTGGCGTGCCTCGGTCAGGCCGCAGATTTTTACCCGCATGGTCATGGCCTTGTCCGGATATATTCAGTCCAGCAGCGCAAGTACGTCGTCCTTGCCCTCGCCAGTCTTGTCGCGCAGACCCTTGACCTCGCGCTCGAGCCGGGATTTCTCGCGCCGGTGACGCGCGGCGTCGGCGCGATGTTTGTATTCACGAAAATACTCCCACACAAAGCCGATCAACAGCCCGGCCAGCACGCTGCCGAGGATGACAAGGAAAAGCGGCACCGTATAACTGTTGGGGATGGGCAGAAAGGGCGAAAATTCGGACGGCACGATCTGGATCATCACCAGCCCGCGGTTGGCCAGTGCGACAACGATCAGGCCGATCCCGACCGCCGCCAGAAACAGATATTTGAGATAGCGCATGGCGACCTTTCCGATCTGCGGGGATCAGCCGCCGTTCAGCCGGTCCCGCAACAATTTTCCGGTCTTGAAGAACGGCACATGCTTTTCCTCGACCGCGACGGATTCGCCGGTGCGGGGATTGCGCCCTGTTCTGGCATCTCTTTTCTTGACGGAAAAGGCGCCAAAGCCGCGCAGCTCGACCCGGTTTCCATCGGCCATCGCCTGCGTGATACTGTCAAAAATGGTGCTGACGATCCGTTCCACGTCGCGTTGGTAGAGATGCGGATTTTCGTCGGCAATTTTTTGAACCAGTTCTGAACGTATCATGCGTTAACCCTCCCCTATGGGTCGCTGTGTCTTTGGCCTTGATTTGAATGACCCTGCCGAGTTTGGCAGAAAAACACGGTTCAGGGAATAGGCTGACACCGGCAGGTCGGCAGATTCTTGCCTCTAAGGGTCTGTTTGTTTGTATTTTTTCGCGTTAGGCCCGGCATTTTCCCCGCTCCGGTTTTCAGGCGACCCAATTTTTCCGGCAGGTGTTTCCTTATTTTCCGTCAAATATATGGTGATTCGGGGAAAATCCGACCGTTAATTCGGCCAACGGGCCGAAACGCAAAAACGGCCCCAGTGGGGCCGCTTTCCATTCTTTTGGTCTGAGATACGGGAGGCTCAGTCCTCGTTCTTTCCCTTGAGGGCCGCCCCGAGGATGTCGCCCAGCGACGCACCGGAGTCCGATGAGCCGTATTGTGCCACCGCTTCCTTTTCCTCGGCGATTTCGCGAGCCTTGATCGACAGGCCCAGACGACGTGACCCCTTGTCGATATTGGTCACACGCGCATCGACGTGATCGCCCACGGAGAACCGCTCGGGCCGCTGCTCGGCACGGTCGCGGCTGAGGTCCGAGCGACGGATGAAGGACTTCATGCCGTCATACTCGACCTCGATCCCGCCGTCCTCGATCTTGGTCACCGTGACGGTCACCACCGCACCCCGCTTGACGCCTGCGGTTGCCTCGACAAAGGGATCACCGTCAAGCGCCTTGATCGACAGTGAGATCCGCTCTTTTTCGGTATCGACATCGGTCACCACTGCGCGCACCATGTCGCCCTTGCGGTAATCCTCCATCGCTTCTTCGCCCGAGCGGTTCCAGTCCAGATCGCTGAGGTGAACCATGCCGTCGATATCGCCCTCCAGCCCGATAAACAGACCGAATTCGGTGATATTTTTGACCTCGCCCTCGACCTCGGTCCCCGCCGGGAAAGCTTTTTTGAAGTTCTCCCACGGGTTGCCCTGCGTTTGCTTCAGGCCAAGGCTGATGCGCCGCTTGGTCGTGTCGATATCCAGCACCATGACCTCCACTTCCTGGCTGGTCGAAACGATCTTGCCGGGGTGGATATTTTTCTTGGTCCAGGACATTTCCGAAACGTGGACCAGACCTTCGACACCCGGTTCCAACTCGACGAATGCGCCGTAATCGGTGATGTTGGTCACGCGGCCCGTGTGGACCGAACCCAGCGGATATTTCCCCTCGACCAAAGTCCAGGGATCGTCCTGAAGCTGTTTCATCCCCAGACTGATGCGGTGGGTTTCCTTGTTGATCTTGACGATCTGGACCTTGATGGTTTCACCGATCGTCAGGATTTCCGACGGGTGGTTGACGCGACGCCAGGCCATGTCGGTAACGTGCAACAGCCCGTCAACGCCGCCCAGATCCACAAACGCACCGTATTCGGTGATGTTCTTGACCACCCCGTCCACAACGTCGCCTTCGTTCAGCTTGCCAACGATTTCGGCGCGCTGCTCGGCACGGCTTTCTTCCAGAATGGCGCGGCGGGAAACGACGATGTTGCCGCGGCGGCGGTCCATTTTCAAGATCTGGAACGGTTGCACCAGACCCATCAGGGGGCCTGCGTCACGCACGGGGCGAACGTCGACCTGCGAGCCCGGCAGGAACGCGACCGCACCGCCCAGATCGACGGTAAAGCCGCCCTTGACGCGGCCAAAGATGGCGCCTTCGACGCGATCCTCTTTTTCGGCCGCTTTTTCCAGACGGTCCCAGGCCTCTTCGCGGCGAGCCTTTTCACGGCTGATGACAGCTTCGCCACGGGCATTCTCGACCCGTTCCAGATAGACCTCGACGGTATCGCCGACCTCGATTTCAGGCGGCTGGCCGGGGCTTGCAAATTCCTTGAGATCAACACGGCCTTCCATTTTATAGCCGATGTCGATAATGGCCTGTCCGGCTTCTATTGCCAGGACTGTGCCTTTGACGACTGAGCCCTCGTCGGGGGTTTCCAGTTCAAAGCTTTCGTTCAGAAGGGCTTCGAATTCTTCCATCGTTGCAGATGCAGACATGTATATAGCATTCCTTTTCAGTGTTTTGTCGGGCCGTGCGGTTGGGTCCGCAGGTCTTTGGGTTTCAGGGTCGTGAGGCAGAGCAGAGAAACGACGAAGGGCCGGACATTAGTCCCGACCCCCTGTGATTCTTTTTATATTGGCCACCGCCTCGGCAACAGCCGCGTCTATAGACAAGTTTGACGTATCAAGCAAGAGCGCATCCTTTGCCAGCTGCATCGGGGCATCGGCGCGCGAGCGGTCGCGGTGATCCCGCGCGATAACATCGGCCAGAACCTCGGGGTAATCGACCGTCGCACCGGCGCGGCGCAATTCTGCAAGGCGCCTCTTGGCGCGGACCTCGGGGCTGGCGGTGACAAACAATTTGACGTCCGCGTCCGGGCAGATCACGGTACCGATATCGCGTCCGTCCAGCACCGCGCCCTCGGGTGAATTGGCAAATGCGCGCTGATAATCCATGAGGGCAGCGCGCACCTCAGGCAAGGCGGCGACCTCGGAGGCGCGGGCTGCAACCGCGGCGCTGCGCAGATCGGACGCCTCAAAATCGGCTGGCGACAACGCCCGCGCCGCCAGAACCGGGGACTCGCCGGCAAGACTGCGCTTTGCAACCGCCCGATAGAGCAGGCCGGTGTCAAGATAGCGCAGGCCGAACCGGGTGGCGACAGCACGGGCGATCGTACCTTTTCCTGCCGCAGCCGGGCCATCTATGGCAACGACCACTCCCATCAGGTGAAAAAACGCCGACGCAGCAGGCGCACAACGCCGACCGCTAATAGCAGGATCAGCGTTGCGAAGATCACGAATTTGCTGCGCGTCATGACATTGGCCAACCAGATCACCCCGGGCTGCACATTTTCCGGACCGGCCTGAAACAGGGCCGAAACCAACAGGTTTTCCACCGCATCGCTGACCCCGTAGGCCAGCGGCAATACGACCGAGACGATCCGCATCGCCCCCGCGCGAGCCCCGAACAGGGCCTTGATCGCCAAAACGAAAAAGGCACTGAGGGAAATCAGAAACCCGGTATCCACCGGATACCAATAGTCAAGATAGAGCTGCCGCCCCGTCGAGGTGAGGGCCAGAAAATACGCCTTTACATCAAGGGCGGAATAGCCAAGCGGCCTGAGATCAAACAGGCTGAGGCCCCCGGCGTATTTTGCCAGCGCCGGCTCAATCCCCAGCATCAGGATCAAGTAGAGCCCGACCATGACCACCGAAACGATCCAGAAAAGGATACGAAATGCCATGTTTTCTCCTATCTGTTGTTGCGTTCAATCGCCGCGCCAAGGCCTGCCATCAGCGTTTCAAAAACCGGAAAGGACGTCGCCACCGGGCCACCGTCATCGACCTTGACCGGCTGCTTTGCGGCCAGCCCGAGGCACAGGAACGACATGGCAACACGGTGATCAAGATGGGTTGAAACCGTTGCCCCGCCGGGCACCCCCCCCGGTCCCATCCCGTCAACGCTCAGGCTGGAGGGGTCTTCATCGACGCCAACCCCGCAGGCCGCAAGGCCACGCGCCATGGCGTCGATCCGATCGCTTTCTTTCACCCGCAATTCGCCAATTCCGCGCATCAGCGTTTGCCCTGTGGCATTGGCGGCGACAACGGCAAGAATCGGATATTCGTCAATCATCGAGGCGGCGCGCTCGGGGGGAACCGCGATCCCCTTCATGTCCGGGGAATACCGTGCGTGTAGATCAGCAACCGGCTCGCCCCCCGCTTCGCGCATGTTTTCAAAACCCAGATCCGCCCCCATTTCCTGCAACGTCAGGAATAACCCGGCTCGGGTCGGGTTAAGGCCGATATTGGGAACAACGATATCCGAGCCTTCGACGATCAGTGCCGCGCAAACCGGAAAGGCGGCCGAGCTGGGATCTCGCGGGACGACAAGGTCCTGACCAATCAACTCGGGCTGGCCGGTCAGCGTGATAATCCGGCCTGCGTCGGTCGTTTCAGTGATAATCTCGGCGCCAAAACCAGCCAGCATCCGCTCGGTATGATCGCGCGTCGGTTTTTCCTCGATCACAACCGTTTGTCCGCGGGCATTGAGGCCGGCCAGCAGCACCGCCGACTTGACCTGAGCCGAGGCCATCGGCGTGCGGTAACGCACCGGCACCGCCTCACGCGCCCCGACCAACGTCAGGGGCAGACGTCCGCCGGCGCGCCCATAGGCCTGCGCCCCGAACAGGGCCAGAGGATCGGTGACACGTCCCATCGGGCGCGACCTGAGGCTGGCATCACCGGTAAATGTGGCACTGATCGGAGTGCTGGCCATCGCCCCCATGATCAAGCGCACGCCGGTGCCCGCGTTGCCGCAGTCGATGACATTTTCGGGTTCGGCAAAGCCGCCAACGCCGACGCCGTGAACGCGCCATTCTCCGTCGCCAAGCCGGATCACCTCGGCGCCAAACGCTGTCATTGCCCGCGCCGTATCCAGCACGTCCTGCCCTTCGAGCAGGCCGCTGACATGCGTCTCACCGACGCTAAGCGCCCCCAGAATCAAGGCCCGGTGGGATATGGACTTATCCCCCGGCACCTCGGCGATTCCCCGCAATGGGCCGGATTTTCGCGTCGTCATCGGGATCGGGGTGCCGTGAGCTGCCATGTTTGCCTCATCCTGAGTTTTCCAGCGCGTGATAACGCAGCTGGTCCGGCGGGTCCATCGAATGCTGTTTTTCTTTGTACAAATTCGTGGCCGTGGGCTCTGCAGACAGGGTCTGCGCCCTAAACCCTGCGAAAGGTCAGATAGCACGGGCGCCGTCCTTCGCGCAGGGCTTTTTGTTCATATCGGGTCGGGCTCCAGTCCGCCCAAGGCTCGCGCCAGTCGCCGGGGCCTTCAGCGCACCACTTAAAATCCGGATGCCGACCAAATTCCAGCAACGTCTGGCGAACATAGTCGTCGATATCCGTGGCCACACGCAGAACTGCGCCCGGGGCCATCGCCCCGGCCAGCGGGTCCAGAAACTCGGGATTGACAAAGCGCCGCCGGTGATGCCGCGCCTTGGGCCAGGGATCGGGATAGAGGAGGAACGCGCGCGCAATCGAGCCCTGCGGCAATACATCAAACAGGTCGCGCACGTCGCCGGGGTGTATGGCGAGATTGCCAACTCCCGCCGCACGAATTTTCCCAAGCAGCATAGCCACCCCGTTTATGAACGGCTCACACCCGATCAGGCCCACATCGGGGTTCAGCGCTGCTTGGTGAACCATATGCTCGCCGCCGCCAAAACCGATCTCAAGCCAGATTTCCCGCGCGTTGTCAAACAGGGCCTGCGGGTCGATCTTGGTTCGCGCGGGGTTCTCGGCCCAACTGACATTGGGAACGGCCAGCCGGGCCAGATCCGAGCGCAGATAGTTGCGCTGACTGTCCCGCAGGGTCTTGCCGTAGCGCCGCCCGTAAAAGTTTCGCCACGGGGCCCCGTTGGGGGCGGTTTTCTGTGTCATGCCACTGTCGCCTGCGCGAATTGCCGCCTCAAACCGCCGATTTCAGCGCGTCGACAAGGTCGAGCCGCTCCCAGCTGAAACCGCCGTCGTCTTCAGGGGCGCGGCCGAAATGGCCATAGGCCGCGGTCCGCTGAAAGATTGGCCGGTTCAGGCCCAGATGCTCGCGGATACCGCGCGGGGTCAGGTCCATCACCTCGGCCACCGCCTTTTCGATCTCGGTTTCGGGCAACGTCCCGGTGCCGTGGGTATCGACGTAAATCGATAGCGGCTTGGCCACACCGATCGCATAGGCCAGTTGCAGCGTGCAGCGATAGGCCATGCCGGCGGCGACGACATTCTTGGCCAGATAGCGCGCTGCATAGGCGGCCGAGCGGTCAACCTTGGTCGGGTCCTTGCCGGAAAACGCCCCGCCGCCGTGCGGGGCTGCGCCACCGTAGGTGTCCACGATGATCTTGCGTCCGGTCAGCCCGGCATCGCCATCAGGCCCCCCGATAACGAATTTTCCGGTTGGGTTCACATGCCATTCGGTGCCACCGTTGATCCAGCCATCCGGCAGGATCTCGCGGATATAGGGGGACACCAGCTCACGCACGTCATCGGAGGTCATGCTGTCGTCAAGATGCTGGGTGGAAAGCACGATTGACGTCGCTTCGACCGGCTTGCCATCCTCATAGCGCAAGGTCAGTTGAGATTTTGCATCCGGTCCCAGCCGCGGTTCGGTCCCGTCCTTGCGCACTTCGGCCAGTCGTTTCAGAATGGCGTGGGAATAATGGATCGGCGCGGGCATCAGCTCGGGCGTTTCCTGCACCGCATAGCCAAACATGATCCCTTGATCGCCGGCGCCCTCGTCCTTGTTGTCCGCAGCGTCCACCCCTTGGGCAATATCCGCGGACTGTCCGTGCAGATAGTTGTGGACCTGCATCTTCTGCCAATGAAAGCCGTCCTGCTCATAGCCGATGTCATGCACGCAATCGCGCACGATCTGCTCGACATTGTCGATAACGGATTGCGGGCCGCGAACCTCGCCGCCGACCACAACGCGATCAGTGGTGGCAAAAGTTTCACATGCGACCCGGGAATACGGGTCCTCGCGTAGAAATGCATCAAGAATACCGTCGGAGATCCGGTCACAGACCTTGTCGGGGTGGCCCTCGGAAACGGATTCCGAAGTGAAAAGATAATTTTGTCGGGACATGTCGTGCTCCAATACGAATGATGACCTGCCACGTCAGGAAGCCGTTGTGGCAGCGGTACCTGCCTGCCTAAGGGGCGGATTCGCCGGGGTCAATCCCTATTTGCAAGGCGGCGGACCAACAGCCCCCCGCCCAACAGCAGCAATAGCAGAACGACCGGCCCATCGCCGGTTCGGCTGTAAACCGTGGGGGGCAGCGACGGCGGCAGGACGGCATCCAGTTTACCGGCAACACCAAAGGGCAGGCGCGCACTGATTTGCCCCCTTGCGTCAATCACCGCAGTCACGCCGGTGTTGGCCACGCGCACCAGCGGCAGGCCCTGTTCGATGGCGCGAAAGCGGGCCTGCTGGAAATGCTGCTGCGGCCCGGCGCGTTTTCCGAACCAGGCGTCATTGGTGATCTGCAGCATCCAGTCGGGTCGCGGGCCGCTGCGCCAGATTTCCTGCGGGAATATGGCCTCGTAACAAATCAGCGCCCGCACCCGGCCCAAGGCGCCAAAGTCAAGCAGTGCCGCTGAATGGCCGGCGCTAAAGCCGCCTCCATCTTCTGCGGCGAGGCCATAAATTCCAAAGCGGGACAAAAGCCCGGCGAACGGCACATATTCGCCAAACGGCACCAGATGGGCCTTGGCATAGACCTGCTGCGCATAGCCGCGCGCCCCCAGCAGCGCCAGCACGTTATAATAACGCCCTGCCACCGCCAAGCGCGCTCCGACAATGACCCGACTGCCTGACGGCACGGCATCGACGATCTCTTTTTGCGCCGACAGCTGTTCATCCAGCCAACCCGGAATGGAGGTCTCGGGCCAGATCACCAGATCCGGCGGGGTTTTGGCCACAGCACGGGTCAAGGCCAGTTGGCGGCGGAAAAACACCGGCATCATCTTTGGATCCCACTTTTCCGCCTGCGCCGCATTGGGTTGAACGAGGCGCAACCGGATCGGGGTTTTGCGCTCGCCAAGCGGCGCAGAAAGGCGCAGGCTCCCGGCGCTCCACAGGCCCAGAAATAGCGCGGCAGAAAGACCTAACCCCAACGCCGGGTAACGCGTGATCAGGGGCAACCCGGCCAGCGCAAGGGTCAACAGAACCAAACCATGCGGCCCGGCAAACGCGGCAAACTGCGCCAGCGGTGTATCCGCCCAGATATACCCCGGCAATGCCCAGGGAAAGCCGGTCAACACATTGGCGCGCGCCAGTTCGGCCAGACTCAGGGTGACAACGACGGCCAGAACCCGCGTCTTCGGCCCGCTTCCCAGCCATACGGCCAGCCCGAACGCCGCCATCCAGAATAACGCCAGCCCCCCGGCCATGAAGACCAGCGCAAAGGGTGCCATCCAGCCGGTGGCCGCGGCATCAACCATGAAAGGATCGGTGATCCAGAACAGGGTTACCAGAAAATAACCGCTGCCGAACATCCAGCCAACCCACAGGCCGGCCCTGATGCTGCGCAGATCGGACAGCAGCAGAAACACCGCGAGAAACGCCAGAATGCTGGCCAGTGGCCACCCCACGGGGGCCTGCCCCAGACTGGCCAACGCCCCCAGCCCCAGCGGACCGGCCGAGCGGATCGCCCTGTTTTGCGCCCCAAACCAGCAGCTCAGCCGGGCGGCAAAGGCGCTCATTTGCTCAGGGCTTTTGACGGCAGCACGACGCGCAGGCGCTTGATCCGGCGCGGGTCGGCCTCGAGAACCTCGAATTCGACACCGTTGCGGTGGCGGATCACTTCGCCGCGCACCGGCACGCGACCGGCCAACATAAAGACCAGACCGCCGAGGGTGTCGATCTCGTCGCCGTCCGAGGGGGCCACCAGTTTCATGCCGATCTCGGCCTCGAACTCCTCCAGCGGAGATTTCGCAAGGCAAAGGTAAACGCCCGGAGATTCCAGCGACCAAGCGCGCCCCTCATCCACGTCATGCTCATCCTCGATTTCGCCAACCACCTGCTCGATCAGATCCTCGATGGTCACCAGCCCGTCGACGCCGCCAAACTCATCAATCACCAGCGCCATGTGAATGCGGTCAGTCTGCATTTTCTGCAGCAAAACGCCGATCGGCATCGAGGGTGGCGCAAACAGAAGCGGACGCAGCATGCTCTTCAGCTCAAGATGGCTGTCGTCGCAGGAAAACCCGTGCTTCAGCGCCAGATCCTTGAGATGGACAAAGCCCAACGGTTGGTCCAGCGTCTCGTCAAAGACCGGCAGGCGGGTCAGGCCGCTGTCGCGAAATATGTCAACCAGCGCGTCCAATTCGATCTTGAGCGGGACTGAAACGATCTCGGCGCGAGGCACCGCAACATCCTCGACCCGGACGCGGTTCAGGTTGCCAAGCCCGCGATCCGCCGGCGGTTGTGCGCCCGATTGCACGGCAGACGTGCCGTTCGTCTTGCCAGACACGCCCACAGCCTCGGGATGTTTGCCGAACAACCGGGCCAAAAGGCCGGATTTCTGTTTCCTGTGTTCCGTATGCGCGCGCCGCGCCGCGCCAGATAATCCTTCGCCGGATTCGCCCATATTCCCGTTCCGCAAACCGTCCGTCAACTGCGGACACCTCTAATATGGGTTCGCAATACCCAAATTTGCAAGTATTTCAACCTCTAACCGCTCCATCAAGGCAGCGTCTTTGTCGCGAATGTGATCGTAACCCAACAGGTGCAGACAGCCGTGCACCAAAAGGTGGCTGGTGTGGGCGCAAAACGTCTTGTTCTGTGCCTGCGCTTCGCGTTGACAGGTGTCATACGAAATCGCGATATCGCCAAGCCCGGTCGGCCCGCCCGCGTCGGTGAGGACAGGATCAGCCGGGGCGCCCCCTGCCCCAGTCGAGGCCAAGGACTGAGCGGGCCAGGAAAGGACGTTGGTCGCGCCATCGCGATTGCGAAACTGCGTGTTCAGCGTTGCAATACGGGCATCATCGCACCCCAACAGCGCAATTTCAAAAGCGTCCGGTTCCAGCCCGAGGTGGCCCAGCGTCGCGCGCGCCGCTTGTTCGGCAAGCGCGCCCAGCGCCACATCTGCCCAGCGGTGGTCCTCCAGCAGGACGTCCACAAGCCTTGCGTCAGGTTCCGGCATCAGGTTTCCCGGCACCGTCATAGGCCTCGATGATGCGGGCGACCATTGGATGGCGCACAACGTCGCGCGATGTAAAGCGGGCGAAACCGATGCCTTCAACGCGCCGCAGGATCCGTTCGGCCTCGATCAGGCCGGACAGCACTCCGCGGGGCAGATCGACCTGTGACATGTCGCCCGTCACGACCATGTGTGAGCCCTCGCCAAGCCGGGTCAGGAACATCTTCATCTGCATGCTGGTGGCATTTTGTGCCTCATCCAGCACCACGAAAGCATGCGACAACGTCCGGCCGCGCATGAACGCCAAAGGGGCGATTTCGATCTTTTTCTCGTCGATCATTCGGGCCAGTTGCCGGGCCGGTAAAAAATCGTTCAGCGCGTCATAAAGCGGCTGCATGTAAGGATCGACCTTGTCCTTCATGTCGCCGGGCAGAAAACCGAGGCGTTCGCCAGCCTCCACCGCCGGACGCGACAGCATGATGCGATCAACGCGCCCCTCGACAAGCATCGAAACCGCAACCGCCACGGCCAGATACGTCTTGCCCGTCCCCGCCGGACCAAGGCCGAATACCAGATCGTTGTCGAGAAGCGCGCGAATATAGGCAGCCTGACGGGCGCTGCGCGGCTCAACCGATTTTTTGCGCGTCTTGATCTCGATGGCGCCACTGCCAAACATCTCAAGCTGGCTGTCAGGGTGCGTTGTTCCGCTGGTCTCGTCTTTGCCGAGGCGCAGGGCCGCGCTGATATCGCCTGCTTCCAAAGGCCGACCGGATTCCAGCCGCGCATAAAGGGCGCGCAAGACCGCCAGCGCCTGCGATATCTGGGCACAATCCCCGGAAACCTGCAGCTTGTTCCCGCGGCGGTGAATCTGCACGTCAAGCGCCTGCTCGATCTGGGCGAGATTGGTGTCAAATTCGCCACATAAATCAATCAACAACCGGTTATCCGGGAAATCCACGACGGTTTCGGTGCAGTCTTGGCTCAAATCTGTCAGGTGCTGGGCGTCTATCGCCAAGGCGTTCTCCGTTCGCAGGGTTTTGCCGGATCATGCTGCCTAAAAGCGAGCCACCGCGCAAGGCCATGCACGGAAAATTCACAATCTGTCATTATAGCGTTTCGACAAAATATTGAATCACGAAAAGACCGATCCCACGTTTTCCCGCCATGCGACCGAACCGGCGGCGACGGGCATGGCACCGCCGACAAAACGGAGCGGATATCCCGTTTTGTCAAAAGGTTGCAAAATTGGCCAAGGCCGCGCCGGTATCACAGGGGATCGGGGACTTTGTTCTTGAATCTTCCGACGATCATTGTCGGCGGCGCAATTCCCGAGCAGACCGGCTTACCATATCGGTCGAGCCGCGCGGAAAGATAACCTTCGACGCCATCGTCAATGATCCACTGATCACACCCGTGCGGATCAATCCATATTCCCGCCTTCATCTTGCTCAGAGGGTGCCGATTGAAAAGTTGCCTGTCATAGGATTTATCCGGACCGATGGGCGTGCAGGCGGTCGCAACAGCGACGACACCAAGAGCGGACCATTTAAATATGGGTTTCATGCCTGTCCCCTGCCTATCGGATACAAATGATTTCGACGCGACGGTTCCGGCTTTTGCCGTAGGCCGTCTTGTTGGTGGCAATGGGTTGTCGTTCACCAAAGCCGCGCACTGCTGCGACCCTTGCCCCGACGCTTCTGGCGATGTCGGCGACGGCCTTGGCACGCCGAAGAGACAGCGCCATGTTGTAAGCGTCCGAAGCATCGCTGTCGGTGTGCCCGTAAATGGAATAGGCACTGGCCCCGGCTGTGCGAAAGAAATTGGCGAGCCGCTTGCGGTTGGCCGGGTTGATGTAGGATTTATCGACCGCGAAAAGCTGATCAGAATTTTCCACGCGACAGGCCTTGACCCGATGGCAGACCGGGATGCCGTCGCGGGTAACATTCGGGGTCATGTACCCCTCGGCCCCGTCGTCCATTGCCCAATGCTCGCACCCGTCCGGGTCGATCCAGATTCCGGGAATATATTGTTCGCCCCCGACGAACCGGCCCGCCGAACTGGCCGCCGCGGTCAGCAGCAGACCCATCGCCACTGCGACACCCATCAGGGTTGCCTTTTTGATATGTGAAAACACTGTTACCGTCCTTTGCCTATATCACCACCGAGGTGTGCTGGTTGCCCCAGCCATTCTGCCTCCACCCGGATTATTATTTCGTTAAAGTCTAGCAAATCCTGCAATTTTGTGAAGCGATTTTTTGTTAATTATCCACAGAAACGGGAACAATCGCGGATTGAAAGGAAAAGCGATCACGATTGCTTGAAAATCACCCGGAAAATCGCCGAGGTGACTCCATATTGCCACAGATCGGCGGGGCTCAGATCACCTCGCCAGCCAGAGAATTTGGCGCCGCCGATGTGATTCGAACGGGGACAACGGCCCCAATCCTTGCGGAATCACAGGTCGCATGCACAGCATGTAGGTATTCCGACTTGCCCACCAACTGTCCTGACTGCCTGCCGGTTTTCTCGAAAAGAACCTTGACCTCACGCCCGACCATGGCCTCCTGTGCAGCCTTCTGCTGGGCACTGAGAAGCGCCTGCAAACGGGCCAGACGATCGGTTTTATCCACATCCGAAACCTCGTCCCGCTCGGCCGCCGGCGTCCCCGGACGCGCGGAGTATTTAAAGCTGTAGGCCTGCCCGTACCCCACCGCTTCCACCAGACGCAAAGTATCCTGAAAGTCGGCCTCGGTCTCGCCCGGAAAGCCGACGATAAAGTCGCCGCTCAGCAGCAAATCGGGCCGGGCGGTGCGGATGCGCTCGATCAGGTCGATATAGTTTTGCGCGGTATGCCGGCGGTTCATGGCCTTCAGGATCCGGTCCGAGCCGGACTGCACAGGCAAATGCAGATATGGCATCAGCTTTTCGCTCGACCCAAAGGCCTCGATCAGGTCGTCCTGCATGTCATTGGGGTGGCTGGTGGTGAATCGAATGCGCAAAAGCCCGTCGATATCGGCCAGCGCGCCAATCAGTTGCGCCAGACTCCATTCCCCCCCGGAGGCTGGGCCGTGATAGGCGTTGACGTTCTGCCCCAACAGGGTGATTTCGCGAACTCCCCGGTCAACCAGATCGCGGGCTTCGTCGAGAATTCGCTCGGCCGGGCGGCTGACCTCGGCTCCGCGCGTATAGGGTACGACGCAAAAGGCGCAGAACTTGTCACAACCTTCCTGAACAGTCAGAAACGCAGACGGGGCGCGGCGCATCTTTGGCCCCCGGGGCAGGTGCGAAAACTTGTCCTCTTCGGGGAATTCGGTATCCACGGGCTTTGCACCGGCGCGCGCGGCCTGCTCAAGGGCCGGCAAACGGTGGTAGGCCTGCGGCCCCACAACGAGGTCAACGAGGGGCTGGCGACGCAGGATCTCTTCGCCCTCGGCCTGCGCGACACAACCGGCGACCCCGATGACCAGATCAGGGTTGTCTCGTTTCAGAGGTTTCAGGCGGCCCAATTCGGAATAGACCTTTTCGGCGGCTTTCTCGCGGATATGGCAGGTGTTGAGCAGGATCATGTCCGCATCCTCAACCCGATCCGTCTGCGTGTAGCCCGTCGGGCCAAGGGCGGCAACCATGCGCTCGCTGTCATAAACATTCATCTGACAGCCATAGGTCTTTACGAAAACTTTGCGATTTTCCGACATGCTGGGTCCTGTCTTCGGCGTGCGGGGTTCCGGATCCCGCGCGGTCTACACGGTTGTGCCAGCGCTGGCAATCGGCGAGCACCCGGTGTGAGGCTTGCAATATGATCGATTTTGCCCGAAGCATGGGGGAAAACAGGTTCGAAACCATGCAACACGCCAATGTCAGCGCCTATCTGTCCCGCCCCCTTGCGCCCGGTCCGGTTGCGATCCTGCTGATGGAGGATTACTGCGAGACCGACTCGACCCTGCGCCACCATCTGCGTCTGGGATTCCCCAACATTGTCGCGCTTGCGCCAAGCGACCTCGAGATTGCCCCGGATCTTGCCGAGAATATCGATCTGGTCCCCCATGATTTCGCCCGTGACAATCCGTTTGAGACGCTGAACCGGATGATTCCGGCGCTTGAGGGGCACTGGGTTTATTACGGGTTCAACGCCGAATACCTTTTCTATCCGTTTTCCGAGACCCGCAGCATCGGCGAACTGACCCGCTTTGTCAGCGAGGAACGGCGGGATTCGATCCTGACCTACGCCATCGACCTCTACGCCGAAGACCTGGGCGAGAACAGCAACGGCGTCTCGCTGCAAACAGCGCATCTGGATCAGGCCGGATATTATGCCCATGCGCGCTGGCGCGAGGGGCAGAGGCAGGAGCGGCAGCTTGACATGTTTGGCGGCCTGCGCTGGCGGTTCGAAGAGCACATCCCCTGGGAGCGACGCAAGATTGACCGGATCGGACTGTTTCTGGCCCAAAAAGGGCTGAAGCTGCGCCCTGACCACACCTTTAATATCGAAGAATACAACACGTATGCCTGCAAATGGCACCATAATGTCACCGCCGCAATCTGTTCGTTCCGGGTGGCCAAGTCGCTGCGCACGAACCCGGGATCGGCCGCAGAGATCGATCAGTTCACCTGGGGAAATTCGCGGAAATTTACCTGGGACTCGCATCAGTTGATGGAGCTTGGCCTGATGGAGCCGGGGCAGTGGTTCTGACGTGGTGCCCACCAGCCCTCGGCCTGCCGCCGCTCAGCGCCTCATCGCTCAACCTCCCGTCAGGCCCTCTTGCCAGGGGAAACCTTGCGCATCCGGATCACGACATCGACCTTGGTGATCTCCATTCCCTCGGGAACCGGCGGCAGGCTGTGGAACCGCAGATCGTCCTTTGGAGCGTCGGTTAACTGGCCGCTTTCCTCCCAGAAATAATGCGGGTGATCGTCAGTGCGCGTATCGAAATAGGATTTGTTGCCATCCATGGCAATCTCGCTGAGCAGCCCCGCCTCGCAAAAGGCGCGCAAGGTGTTGTAGACGGTGGCCAGAGAAACCGGGCTGCCGCTGGCGCGTGACGCGGTGTGCAGGCTTTCAGCCGTGACGTGGCGGTCCTTACCGTCGCCGACCAGAAACTCGGCCAGGGCGAGGCGTTGTCGTGTCGGGCGCAAACCCGCCCCTTGCAGCCAGCGCGCGCTTCTTTCGGATGGGGTCATGCCCGGTTTGTCCTGTATCTGTGCCATCAGTCTTGCAATATCCCCGCTTTTTGCAGGAATTTCAATTCCCCTTGCCGAAATCCCTTTTGGCGCGGTTTCTATTGCGCCTCCTTTGGCCGGGATGGTAGGAGAGTGCAAGGTTTAGGAACATCCCGGGACGGAGTCAAAACAGACATGTCAGAATACCCATCCAGCTTTGATCGTGACGGGCTTTTGCAATGTGCGCGCGGAGAATTGTTCGGTCCCGGCAACGCGCAGCTGCCCACCCCGCCGATGCTGATGATGGACCGAGTGACGGAAATCTCAGGCGATGGCGGCGAACATGGCAAGGGTCATGTGGTGGCCGAGTTCGACATCAAGCCGGATCTGTGGTTCTTTGAATGTCACTTCCCCGGCAACCCGATCATGCCCGGCTGTCTGGGGCTTGATGCCTTGTGGCAGCTGACAGGCTTCAACCTTGGCTGGCGTGGCTGGCAGGGGCGTGGCTATGCGCTGGGCGTGGGCGAGGTCAAGTTGACTGGCATGGTGCGGCCCGATCGCAAGATGCTGACCTATTACGTCGATTTCACCAAGGCCATCCAGACCCGCCGCCTGACCATGGGCGTCGCCGATGGTCGGGTCGAAGCCGATGGCGAGGTGATCTATCTGGTCAAGGACATGAAGGTCGCGCTGTCAGAAAGCTGAATTACGGATCAGAAAACAACAGGAGGCGCCGATGCGTCGCGTGGTTATCACAGGGATGGGGATCATCTCGTCAATCGGCAATAACGTGGACGAGGTTCTGACCTCGCTGAAAGAGGGGAAATCGGGCATCACCGCATCCCCCGATATGACCGAACACGGCTTTCGCAGCCGGGTTTACGGCATGCCCGACATCAACCCGGCCGACCATATTGACAAGCGCCAGATGCGGTTTATGGGGCCGGGGGCGGCCTATAATTTTCTGGCGATGCAGCAAGCGGTTGCCGATAGCGGCCTAGAAGACAACGATGTTTCAAACCCGCGCACCGGCCTTGTCATGGGCTCGGGCGGGCCAAGCACCTCAAACTTTTTTCACGCCCATCAGATCGTGATTGAAAAAGGCGCGCCAAAACGCATGGGACCGTTCATGGTGACGCGCTGCATGTCATCCACCAACTCGGCCTGTCTGGCGACCCCGTTCAAGATCAAGGGGGTGAATTATTCCATCACCTCGGCCTGTTCCACCAGCGCCCATTGCATCGGCAACGGGGTTGAGCAGATCCAGATGGGCAAGCAGGACATCGTTTTTGCCGGTGGCGGAGAGGAGCTGGACTGGACCCTTTCATGCCTGTTTGACGCGATGGGCGCGATGAGTTCGAAATTCAACGAAACCCCCGAGGCGGCAAGCCGCGCCTTTGACGTGAAACGCGACGGGTTCGTGATCGCCGGTGGCGGCGGGGTTGTCGTGCTTGAGGAGCTGGAACATGCCAAGGCGCGCGGCGCGAAAATATATGCCGAGGTGACGGGATATGGCGCCACCTCGGATGGCTATGACATGGTGGCCCCTTCGGGCGAGGGCGGCGAGCGGTCGATGAAACTGGCCATCGCGAACCTTGGGGAGCGCAAGGTTGATTATATCAACGCCCACGGCACCTCGACGCAGGCGGGCGATGTGACCGAGGTCAAGGCCGTGCGCCGGGTCTTTGGCGAGGGGACGACCCCGCCCATCAGCTCAACCAAATCGCTGACCGGCCACAGCCTTGGCGCGACCGGCGTGCAGGAAACCATCTATAGCCTGCTGATGCTGCAAAACGATTTCATCGCCGCATCGAAAAACGTCGATGAGCTGGACCCGGCCCTTCACCCCGACGAGATCGTCACCAAACGGCGCGATAACGCGGGGCTGGATACGGTTATGTCCAACAGCTTTGGCTTTGGCGGCACCAACGCAACGCTGGTTCTCAGCAAATATCACGGATAGACAAATGGCGAACCTTATGACCGGAAAACGCGGCCTGATCATGGGGGTCGCCAATGATCGCTCTATCGCCTGGGGGATCGCCAAGGCGATGGCCGCCGAGGGTGCCGAACTGGCCTTTACCTATCAGGGCGAGGGCTTTGGCAAGCGCGTGGCACCGCTGGCGGCCAGCGTCGGATCGAACCTTGTGCTGCCTGCCGATGTGCAGGACGAAGAGTCGCTAGACGCGGTGTTTTCCCGGCTGGCCGCGGAATGGGGGCGACTGGATTTTCTGGTTCACGCGATTGCCTTTTCCGACAAGTCCGAATTGACCGGGCGCTTCATCAATACCAGCCGCGAGAATTTCACGAATTCGCTGGATATCTCGTGCTACAGCTTCATCGATCTGGCACGCCGCGCCGAACCGTTGATGAGCGACGGCGGCAGCCTGATCACTCTGACCTATATGGGCAGCCAGCGCGTGCAGCCCAATTACAACGTCATGGGTGTCGCCAAGGCAGCACTGGAAAGCACGATGCGCTATCTGGCCAACGATCTGGGACGGCAGGGTATCCGTGTCAACGCCATCTCGCCCGGCCCGATGAAAACACTGGCCGGAGCCGCCATTGGGGGCGCGCGCAAGGTCTACCGCGTGATCGGTGAAAACGCTCCTCTTGGCAGCAATGCCACGCTTGAGGCCGTTGGCGGCACCGCCGTCTATCTGGCCTCGGATCAGGGTGCCTGCACCACTGGCGAAATCGTCCACGTTGACGGCGGCTTTCACATCATGGGCATGTTGCAGAGCGGCGACTAATGGCCGGGCACGGGCTTATTGCACAGAAAACCGCTGACGTGACGTTGCGACATTCGCCCTTTTATTTTGCCGCTTTCGGGGCCAGACTTGCGCGGTCACAAGCCGAGGAGTCCTGATCATGCCCATCACCACCTGCGTATTCGACGCATACGGAACCCTGTTTGACGTGTCCGCCGCCGCCCGCGAATGTGCCGCCGAGCCGGGGCGCGGGGCGCTGGCCGAAAAATGGCAGGATCTGGCGAATATCTGGCGCCTGAAACAACTGCAATACAGCTGGCTGCGGGCGCTGGCCGACGCGCACACCGATTTCTGGACCGTCACCAGCGAAGGGCTGGATTATGCGCTCGAGGCCACAGGGCTGGATGGCGACAATGAGCTGCGCGAACGTCTGCTGGCGCTCTATTGGGGTCTTTCTGCCTATAAGGAAGTACCGACAATGCTGGCCACGCTGAAAGAGATGGGGATGAACACCGCCATCCTGTCGAACGGCTCGCCCGAGATGCTGGACGGCGCGGTGAAATCGGCCGGAATTGGCGACGTTCTGGACGATGTTTTAAGTGTCGAAACGGTCGGCATCTTCAAACCCCACAAATCGGTCTATGACATGGTAATGACCCGCTTTGGCTGCCAGCCGGGCGAGGTCTTGTTCGTGTCCTCGAACTGCTGGGACGCCTGCGCGGCGGCGGGCAACGGGTTTTACACGGCCTGGGCCAACCGCGCGCGGGAACCCGTTGACCGCCTGCCCTGGCAGCCGCAGGTGATCCTGCGTGACCTGACCACCATTCCTGAAATCGCGAGAGGCGTGAAATGAAGCGGTTCACAACCTCTGACGGCCTCAATCTGGCCTATGAGGATGACGGCGAGGGGCCGGCGGTCCTGTGCCTTGCCGGGCTGACCCGCACCCATCGCGATTTCGATGACATGCTGCCCCATATCAAGGGCGCGCGGCTGATCCGCATGGATTACCGTGGCCGCGGTGAAAGCGAATGGGACAAAAATCCGCTGAACTATTCGGTCCCGATCGAAGCACGCGATGCGATCGAACTGCTCGATCATCTGGATATCGAGAAGGCCGCGATCATCGGCTCGTCCCGCGGCGGGATCATCGGCATGTTTCTGGCCGCAACTGCCAAAGCCCGCCTTAGCGGCGTTTTTCTGAACGATGTCGGCCCGGAAATCGACCGGGCCGATCTGGGCCGGATCGTCGCCTATATCGGCAAAAATCCCCCTTGGCGCGATTATCTGCAAGCCGCCAAAATGCTGCCCGCCGAAATGGAAGGGTTTGCCAATATTCCGCCCGAGCGCTGGCTGTTGGAGGCGACGCACCACTGGCGCCAGACGCCCTTTGGTCTGGTGAATCGGTATGACCCGGCGTTGCGGATCTCGACCGAGGCCACGTTCAACGGCCCCGAGGTCGATCTGTGGCCGCTGTTTGAGGCGCTCGACGGGCTTTCGGTGGCACTTCTGCGGGGCGAGAATTCACGCCTTTTGACCCCCGATGCGGTCCGGCGGATGCAGGCCCACCGCCCCGACGTCATGTTCTCGCAGGTGCCGGATCGCGCTCATATCCCTCTGTTGGACGAAGATGAAAGCCTGCTGCTGATCAATGAATTTCTGGAGGCCATCGCATGATCGGGGTCGAAATGATCCGGGCTGCCGCACGGCGCGCCAACGGAAGGGTGCGACAAACCCCGTTGCTGAGTTCGCCATTTCTGGACGAAATCGCCGGACGACGGGTTTTCGTCAAGGCGGAATGCCTGCAGCACACGGGCTCATTCAAGTTCCGCGGCGCTTGGTCGGCGCTGTCAGCGATGGATGAAAAGACCCGGGCCCGGGGCGTCATCGCCTATTCCTCGGGCAATCACGCACAAGGGGTGACACTGGCCGCACGGATGCACAACACCCATGCCGTCATCATCATGCCCAGCGACGCACCCGCCTTGAAGATTGCCAACACAAAGGCGCTGGGTGCCGAGGTGGTTCTGTACGAGCGCGCAACCGAGGACCGTGACGCCCTTGGGGCCGACCTTGCCGAGGCGCGCGGCCTGACGCTGGTCAAACCGTTTGACGACCCGTTCGTGGTCGCAGGACAGGGCACTGTCGGTCTGGAGATCGCCGCGCAGGCCCGTGCGGCCGGGATTGAAAAAGCGGCGGTTCTGGTTCCCTGCGGCGGCGGCGGGCTGACCTCGGGGACGGCGCTGGCATTGGCGGACGAGGCCCCACACATGAGCGTCCACCCTGTCGAGCCCGAGGGTTTTGACGACACGAACCGCTCGTTGGCCAGTGGCCGGATCGAACGCAACCCGACGCTGACCGGCTCAATTTGCGATGCGATCATCACCCCTTCGCCAGGTGAGCTGCCGTTCCCGATCCTGCGCCGCCTGTGCCAACCCGGCCCCGTGGTTTCCGATAACGCGTGCTTGCAGGCAATGGCGCTGGCCTTCAGCCACCTCAAGATCGTTGTCGAGCCGGGTGGCGCCGCTGCCTTGGCCGGCGCATTATTTCACGCCGACATGCTGCCCGAGGGCGACGTGATCGCAATTGCGTCGGGCGGAAATGTTGACGACGCGATGTTTGAACTGGCCCTGTCGGGTCGGGATCAAAAGGCCGCCCCAAACGGCTGATCCACGCGCGTCTCAGGGCGTAGACCCGAGTTCTGATGCCCGCTCACACGCGTCAGATATCCTGCCGGATGGTCGTGTTCTTGGGATCATACGGGCTGTCCTCGACCACCTCGGCATCCCACAGCCGGTCAAACATCCTGACCTTCAGCCGCTGGCCGGGATTGGCCAGATCGGGGCGCACATACCCCATGCCAATTGATTTTTCAAAAGCCACCGAATAGCCGCCTGAGGTCAGGCGACCGATCATCTTGTCGCCGTCATACAGCGCCTCGCGGCCCCAGGGGTCGGCGTCATCGGGCCCGTCGATCAGCAGTGTCACGCATTTGGCCCGAATTCCGGTTGCCTCCATCGCCGCCTTGCCGTGGAACGGTTTGGACAGATCGACAAAGCGGGGCAGATCGGCCTCAAGCGGAGTTGCATCGCGGCCAAGCTCGGTTCCGAAGGCACGGTAGGATTTTTCCTGCCTCAGCCAGTTCTGCGCCCGCGCGCCGACCGGCCTCAACCCGTGCTCTGCGCCAGCCTCCATCAGTTTATCCCAGAGGTAATTCTGCATCTCGATCGGGTGGTGCAATTCCCAGCCCAGCTCGCCCGTATAGGCGACACGGATAGCCCGCACCGGGCACATGCCCAGTTCGATGTTGTGCATGCTGAGCCATGGAAAGCGTTTGTTTGACAGGGCAGTTTCAGGGTTGGAATCACGGATCAACGCGCCCAGAACCGCGCGGCTCTTGGGGCCGGCAATGGCAAAAACGCCCCATTGGTTGGTCACGTCATGGATTTCGACAGGGCCAAAATCAGGAGCCTTGTCGGCGGCGGCCTTGCAGAGAAAGTCGCTGTCGTAGGTTTGCCAGGCACCGGCGCTGACAAGGTAGAACTCGTCCTCGGCCAGACGCACAATCGTGTATTCGGTGCGCGTCGTGCCCTTGGCGGTCAGCGCATAGGTCAGGTTGATCCGCCCGACACGGGGCAGTTTGTTGCAGGTAAACCAGTCCAAGAACGCCCGGGCACCGGGTCCGCGAACAACGTGTTTGGCAAATGCAGTGGCGTCAATCAGCCCAACACCGTGACGGATGGCACGAGCCTCATCCACGACGTAGGACCACCAGCCGCCGCGCCGAAAGGAGCGGCTGGCCGCATCGTTAAACCCGTCAGGCGCATAGTAATTGGGCCGCTCCCAGCCATTCACCTGACCGAATTGCGCGCCCAGCGCCTTTTGCCGATCATAGGCCGGAGAGGTGCGCAACGGCCGCGCGGCGGGGCGCTCTTCGTCGGGGTGATGCAGCACGTAAACGTGCGAATAGCACTCCTCGTTCTTGGTGACGGCGTATTCGGTGGTCATCCAGTTGCCGTAGCGCTTGGGGTCCATGCTGGCCATGTCGATCTCGGCCTCGCCCTCAACCATCATCTGGGCCAGATAATATCCGGTGCCGCCCGCCGCGGTGATCCCGAAACTAAAGCCTTCCGCCAACCACATATTGCGCAGCCCCGGTGCCGGGCCGACCAGCGGGTTGCCGTCCGGCGTATAGCAGATTGGACCGTTGAAATCGTCCTTGAGGCCAACCGTCTCGGCGCTTGGAACCCGGTGGATCATCTCCATGTATTCGTTTTCGATGCGCTCAAGATCCAGTTGAAATAGGTCCGCACGGAAGCTGTCGGGCACCCCGTATCGGAACCGCGCCGGAGCGCCTCGTTCGTAGATTCCGACCAACCAGCCGCCCCGCTCTTCGCGGATATAATTCTTGGCATCCGCATCGCGCATCACCGGATGCTCGGGATTGGATTTCCGCCAGTCAACCAGCGCCGGATCCGGCTCGGTCACGAAATACTGGTGCTCGACGGGGATTGCCGGGCTGCGGATTCCCAAAAGGCGCGCAGTGCGCTGGGCGTGATTTCCGGTGGCGGTGACCACATGCTCTGCCCGGATTTCAAAGGTCTCCTCGGTCTCGATCAGTGAATGGCCACGCTCGGCCATGACGACCCCGCGCACGATCCACTCGGTTCCCGTCCATTCATAAGAGTTGACCTGCCGCTTGCGAACAATTTCAACCCCGCGCTGCCGGGCGCCCTTGGCCATCGCCTGCGTAACATCAGCCGGGTTGATGTAGCCATCGGTCGGGTGAAACAGCGCCCCGGCCAGATCCTCGGTCTTGAACAGGGGCCAGCGCTGACCGATCTGTTTTGCTGACAGCCATTCGTAGGGAATGCCCAGCGTTTCGGCGGTTGAGGCATAAAGACGGAACTCATCCATCCGCGCCTCGGTCTGTGCCATGCGCAGGTTGCCAACAACCTTGAACCCGACATCAAGGCCCGTCTCTTTCTCAAGTGTCTTGTAGAGTTTGACCGAGTAGTCGTGGATATGCCCCGCCGCGTAACCCATGTTGAACAGGGGCAGCAGGCCCGCCGCATGCCAGGTCGAGCCGCTGGTCAGCTCATCACGTTCCAACAAGAGGATGTCTTTCCAGCCCGCTTTTGCCAGATGATAGGCGATCGAAGTGCCAACCACACCGCCCCCGACGATGCAGGCCTTGACATGGGTTTTCATGGTGCCGGTCTCCGTTTCATTCATTCCTTGACGACAATGTGCAGGAATTTTGCCGCACTGGCACAGAAGAGTCGACCGCAGCATGTGCGAAAACGACATTCCGTGGGCAGGCCCGCACCCACGAGATGGCAAAATCCCGTTCTGGCCTTTCCACCGCCAAGCGCGTAGTCTCGTTCGACAGGTTTCCAAGGAGAGCAGAAATGCCGGAAAAAATGCATTTTCGCCGATTTCCCGACGCCCGCAAAGATATCCAGACAACGCGCAAGATACCCGATACGCCGCAGACCCGCGCGCCAACCTATCGGCTGGCCTTCAATGACCCGGATTTTCTGTGCCGGGACGAACTGCGCCCCGTGCGCCTGCAGCTGGAGCTGTTGAAACCCGAAATGGTGTTCGAGGAAATCGGCCTGCAAAGCACGATCGTCATGTTCGGCGGCGCCCGTATTCCTGAGCCATCAAAAAAGGCCAGCGCCCGCACGCCGACCCTTGCAAGCCTGTCGAAATACTATGACGAAGCGCGTGAATTTGCTCGCCTTTGCACCCTCAAAAGCCTTGAAAGTGGCGGCACGCATGACGTCATTTGCACCGGCGGCGGCCCCGGCGTCATGGAGGCGGGAAACCGCGGCGCGCAAGATGCCGGCGGGCGCTCGATCTCGCTAAACATCGTGCTGCCCCACGAGCAGGCCCCGAACCGCTATGCAACGCCCGAGCTGTGCTTTAATTTCCATTATTTTGCCGTGCGAAAGATGCATTTCCTGATGCGCGCCAAGGCGATTGTCGTCTTTCCCGGCGGGTTTGGCACGCTTGATGAGCTGTTTGAAAGCCTGACCCTGATCCAGACCGGGCGGATGGATCGCATCCCGGTTTTGCTGTTTGGCAAGTCATTCTGGAAAACCATCGTCAACTGGGAGGCTCTGGCTGAGGCCGGCACGATCTCGGGAGATGACCTTTCGTTGTTCAGCTTTGTCGAGACCGCAGCCGAGGCCTACGCCAAACTTGGGCCCGGGTTTTAACGGGTCCTGACGGTTTGGTCTGCTGTGGATTTGGAAACCGGATTTGATCCGGATTTTGATGCCGGTTTTGATGCGGGCAGCAGGAATTCCACAAACTCGGTCGATTGCAGAATGTTGAAATTGTCATCTGAGATCATCGTCAGTCGGATATTGCCCTGAGCGTCTCGCGAGGTCGCCAGCCCTTCGAGATTGTCATAATCGCCATAGGCGGTTTCCAGCAGGGTTTCCTCGTTCGTGAACCCCTTGTCGGTCAGATCAAATCGGCGAATCCGGGTGGCAAAGCCGCGATACCAGAGGAAATCACGCTCGAGCAGATAGAATTTCCCGTCCGGGCCGAAATCTGATCCAGACGCAAGAAACCTTCCGCGACGGGGGATCGAGAACACCTTTTTCCACGTGCCCCTTCGGTGGCGGTAAACCGGAAATGGGCGGTCGATCCGCCCTGAACGCTCGGGCATCGTGTAAAGCGCACCCCCTTGGTCGATGGCCAGTGACTCCAGCGACGCGTTGACCTGCATCTTGGCAAAATCCGGATGCGTTCCAGTGCGCGTCGCCTTGCCCCCCGGCGTGCTGTAGCGCCAGACCCGGTGGTGGCCCTCAAAGGAGACGTAGATGGTTCCGTTTTCGGTCAGCACCAGACCCTCGGAATCCGTATCATGCCCGTGAACCGGACGGCCTTTCAGATCGTGGAGGGGCACGAAACTGTCGATCCCAACCCCGCTGATCCGGCCATTTCGACGCTGCAAAACGCCGGTCAGAATCTTGCCGTGGTCGGACACGGTGGCAAAATGGCGCCCGTCCGCCTGAATATCCAGGCCCGAAAAGCCGCCAAAACCAGCCAGCGGTACGGTCCACAGGAATTTGCCCTGAAAAATTAGTTTCGGCGCCGCCCCGACGGGTGAAGAGGCCACAAGCGCCAGCAGAATCAGAAGGATCAGTCTCATTTTGCGTGCAACACCCCTTCGCATTGGCGCGGCAAATCGGCCATGATCATCTCGCGCGCGCGACGGGGATGGACCTTTGGGGGGGATTTCTTTTTTGCCTTGTGCTTTGGCGGTTTCAAATAGTCTGTTACCCACCAGGTCAAGGTCTTATCACATCCGTCACCTCGAGAAATCCGGCTGACCGGGGTTTGCCGACGGCAGTGGGGCGACCCTTTCGGACATCTCAAGCGCACGTGAAAATGCGTGTTATGCCCATAGAGCGGCCTGATTTTCCTTAGCCACCTGCGGTCCCGCCCGGCGCGCTTGCACATTTCGATCTTGATCGCGGCCGCCACGAAAATCCGCTCGACGGATGGATCCTCGGCCGCCGCTTTCAGGATCTGCATATGGGTTGGCGTCCAGTTCCGGTTGATGTGTTTCTGATCACGGGTTCTGACCGAGATCGATGAGATCCGCTCGCGCGCGGCACGGCTGAGGTCAAGGCGCTTGGGCGGCAGCATCCAGATATCCACATCCAGCCCCACCTGATGCGAGGCATGGCCCGAGGTCATTGGCCCACCCCGTGGCTGGGACATGTCGCCGATATATAGCCCCTTCCAGCCCAGATCACGGGCTTTTTGGCTGAGGCGCTCGATAAAGGCGATCAGCGAAGGGTGTCCCCAGTTGCGATTGCGGCTTAACCGCATGGCCTGCCAGGTCGGGCCCGTCTCGGGCAATTGCCGCGCCCCGGCCAGACAGCCCCGCGAATAGAACCCGATGACCTGCGGCCTCTGGTGCGAAGGGGTCTTGATCGCACCGAACAGCCGATTGGCCAGCGGCTCTCCGGGCTTTGGCTGAACGTGGCTGGTGCCGCTGAGAAGGGCAACAGCCAGCAACGCCGCAGAAACCCGCACAAAACCCCGCACCACAGTCAGTGTTCCTTGTGCAATTCACCATCCGGCGAGACCGCGGCCAACAGTCCCAGACCGAGGATGAACAAGACCAGAACCGGCAGGATCCCCAACGTTTGGCTGTTGGTCGCATCGGTCATAAAGCCGATGGCCAAGGGCGCAAGAAACGCGGTGGCCTTGCCCGAGAGACCGTAAAGACCAAAGGCCTCGGTCATACGCGCCGGATCGGCCTGCCAGACCAGCATCGTACGCGACGCCGACTGTATCGTGCCCCCCGCAGCCCCGATGAGGACGCCGCAGACGTAAAAAACGATATCGGGCAGGGACGATCCCGGCTGCACAGCCAATCCCAGAACACTGTGCCTGTTGACCATGACGATGACAAACATGGTCCCGATCAGGATAAAGATGCTGCCCAGAATAACCGGCTTGGGTCCGAAATGGCGGTCAACCTTACCGCCAAGCCACGTAAACAGCGCCCCGGAAATAATCGCAAGGATGCCAAACACACCAATATTTATCTGCGACCAGCCAAGGACACCTCCGGCATAGATCCCGCCAAAGGTATAGATACCGTTCAGCGCATCTCGGTAGAACATCGAGGCCGCGAGAAAGGCAAACAGGCTTTTGTGGTTGGGCAGGGTTCCAAGGGTTCGGATCAGGTCCCGGAGCCCTTTTGAGACCGCGCCCGAGATCTTGGCCTTGCGCGGAGGATCCTTGACCCACAGAAAAAACGGGATCATGAACACCGCATACCAGATCGCGGTCAGAGGGCCGACCGAGCGGGTGCCCTCGCGCGCCGCGGCATCAAGCCCCAGAATGGGCGCAGACCCAAGCAGCGTCACCCCCTTGCCGTTCTCGGCCAGAAACAACAGCATGACGACCAGCGTAATCAGCCCGCCCACATACCCCAGCGCCCAACCGTTTCCCGAGAGGGCACCGACATCCTTGCGCTCGGCCAGTTCGGGCAGATAGGCGTTGGTAAAGATCGTCGCGAACTCCATCCCGATCAGGCCGATGGCAAAGACCAGCAGGATCCAGGTGTAATCCGTCATGCCCGGCACCGCCCACCAGAGCAGAAACGAGCCGACCACATACATCAGACTGAACGCCCAGATCCACGGCCTGCGGGGCCCAGTGCTGTCGGAAATCGCCCCAAGAATCGGCGCCAGAATGGCAATCACCACTCCGGCCAAGCCGACAGTATAACCCCAGACGGCCTGCCCGTGGACCGGATCGCCGACCACAGTCGAAGTAAAATAGGGGGCAAAAACAAAGGTGATCAGCAGCGTATTATAAGGCTGGCTGGCCCAGTCAAAAAACATCCAGCCCCATATACGTTTCCTCTGCGATATATCCGCCATATTCATCCCCGTCCCATAAGTTTTGTTTCTCGAATAAGACAGGTTTAGCGGATGCAGGGCAAGAAAATTCCGGTCTCCGAGCGCGGCGATTTCCTGTTGCACCTTGGGGGTATGAGGTTCATCGGCCCTACCCTTGGCGCCAGAACCCGTTCACCTCAATCTGAAGGCCGCCATCCTGTCGTAATAGGGACGCGCGGCGTCGCAGACCTTTTGTAATTCGGGGGGCAGCTTGGGCAGCGGGCCTTCGGGCTTGGCAAAACCCGTCGAATTCCAGACCGCGCCGTACCAGTGGCGCGCCCAGACGCCGTCGTTTCGGTGCCCGCCCCGGGGCCAGTGCAGCATTGCCGGCGTGTAATCCAACCCAAGTGCGCTGCAGAGCTTTTGCAATTGTGTGGCGGGATCCTTTCGTATCTCGACAGAGTCAAGCACAGGTGGCGCGCGCCCGTCGCGTTGACAGACCTGATCGAATAATTCGGCCTGTTGGCAAAAGCCGATGTCAGCAAGCGAGGGGTTTTGCCTCTTGGCAGCGTAGCTGGCAATCACCCGCGCCGGATCGCGGATAAGAAAGACGTTGCGGCATTGCGCGATCCAACTGCGGTCAATCCCCTCGATCATGTGTTGCGCCATGTGCTTTTGGTAAAACACACGCTTGCCCTCAGGCACATTTCCCAGACAACGGGCGATCACAGCGGCCGGATCGGTCAGGCCGGCGGCAAGGATCTCGTCCCGCAAAGGATGGGAAAGGCCGGTTTTCGACAGGTAGGCAGCGTAGAACGGCTCATCCCAGACCGCGCAATCGGGGCGCGCGGCAAATGCATACATCATTGCCGTGGACAGGTTTCGGGGGCCGGACCAGACCGCGATCCGCATCAGGCGGTCTCTCGTGCGATCAGATCGGCATAGAGGGCGCGCAGGCGTCGGGTCATTTTTCCAGCCTCGCCATTGCCGATCTGGCGCCCGTCAATCTGGCCCACCGGGGTTTGCGCGCCAAAGGTTCCGGTGAGAAAAGCCTCATCCGCATCATAGGTCTCGACCAGTGAGAAATTCTTCTGAAACACGGGAATATCGTTTTCCCGGCAGATCTCGATCACCTTTTGCCGAGTGATCCCGTTCATGCAGTAGTCCCCGCTCGAGGTCCAGACCTCTTGGTCGCGGACGATAAAGAAATTGCACGCGTTCGTTGTGTTTACAAAACCGTTCACGTCCAGCATCAGGGCTTCGTCCGCGCCGGCCTTTTCGGCGGCGATGCAGGCAAGAACGCAGTTCAGCTTGCTGTGTGAGTTCAGCTTTGGGTCCTGCGACATCGGAAGGCCGCGGACATGCGGGACGGTGGCCAGCCGGATCGGGCGCGGCAGGGCCGGGCGGGAATGCTCCATGATGATCACGACGGTCGGCCCCTTGCGTGACAACGAGGGGTGCTGGAACGGCTTTGACTTGACCCCGCGGGTGACCATGAGGCGCGCGTGAACGTCGGTCTCCATACCATTTGCCGCGCGGGTTTCCTCGAGCGCGGCGATCACATCCTGTCGGCCCATCCCCAGATCGAGGTCGATGGCCTTGGCCGCCTGAAACAGCCGCGACAGGTGCAGATCCAGAAAAGCCCACTTTCCATTGTAAAGGCGCAGCCCCTCCCAGACCCCGTCACCCAGCAAAAAGCCGCTGTCATAGACCGAAACGAGCGCCTCCTGTCGCGGGACGATCCTGCCGTTGACGTAAATGCGGATTGATTCGTTGCGCGCATCTTCCTGCGCCTGATGGGTGGTCATCTGATCCGACATTGCGCCCCCTTTTCGTTGCAGCCTTGGCGATATGAAACCGCTCGTTGCGCGAAGGCAAGCGCAATTCCGCCTTCACAGGCGCGTAAGGTCACGATCATGTCAGTTGAGTTTTGGCCCCCGCCGCGCGATCATACCGGAACTTGCAACGAGGGCGTCACCATGAAGCGTCTGAAACCCGTTATCCTGATCCTGATGATCCTATTCGGCCTTGCCCTGCATCACAGCGCCGCTACATAAAGCTGGCGGCGTTGTTGTACAGGACGATTTTCAGACCGAACACGATCAGCAGAACGATCAGCGGCGCCAGATCCAGCCCGCCGAGATCCGGCAAAAATTGGCGGATGCGCGAATAAAGCGGCTCAAGCAACTTGTTCAGCCCATACCAGATCTGGGCGACCAGAGGCTGACGCAGGTTCAGGATCTGAAAGCTGATCAACCAACTGATAACGATCTGAGCCACCACGACAAACTGCACGATCTGCAGCAGCATCAAGAAAATTTGGAAAAGGGATGTCATTGCGCCGCCTGTATCTGGAATTTCCTTGCCATGACCTAATGAGCCTCGGGCCACATGGCAAGAGGAGGTCGGTAAAATCGCGTTCAGGTGCTTGCACCGGGGCCGCAATACAGGCAATCAGCAGGGAACAATCAGGAGTTCTCGTGTATGTATCCCTTCATTCGGTTCACCAAGGAAATGCTGCTCAATTCCCGATCGCAGAAACTGCCGGTCGGGGATGTGCACGTCTCGCACCATATCTGCTGGCCTTGGGATATCGACCTCTGGATGGAGATGAACAATGGGCTGACCCTGACGATTTATGACCTCGGGCGCATCCCGATGGTCTATCGGAGCGGCCTGATCGGGGTGATGCGCAAAAAAGGGTGGAGTATGGCGGTCGCAGGGGCGTCGATCCGCTATCGCAGACGGGTCCGGATGTTCAACCGCGTCACCCTGAAAAGCGCTATTCTGGGATGGGACTCGCGATTTCTTTATCTGCAACAAAGCATGTGGCGTAAGGGCGAGGCCACCTCGTCAATTCTGGTGCGCCTCGCGTTGACCAGCCCCGACGGAATCGTGCCCCCAGGTCAGGCGATGACCGAGATCGGCCGGCACGAGGCCTCGCCGCCGCTGCCGGAATACGTGCATCAGTGGATCGCCGCCGAGGCCCAACGCCCGTGGCCGCCTGCATTTTAGAGCATAGACCTATAAACCTCTGGCCACCAGTTTGCCAGATATCTCCCGCTCACGCCACCAGACAGCCAAGGGTGCGGGCCTCGAACGTCTTCAGGATGGGGCGCGCTGGGGTGATGGCCTCGCGGTTTTTCCGGGTTGCCAGCTCGGGGAACAGGGTCAGGATCTCCTCAAGCTGCGCCTGATCCATACCATCGCGAATCGTGTCTCCGACAAGGAAACTCTCGCTGGGCAAACCTTCGCTGAACACCACCTCGTGGTGGTCAAACATGAAATGAAAATACTCAACTTCAGTGCACGCTTGATCAACATGGATCCCGGATTTGCCGCACAGCGAAACCGCCGGTGCCAGCACCTGATCCAGAGCAAAGTTCAACTGGACCTCCCAGCCGCCCAGCATCAGCCGATGCTGGGGCGAGACTGTCAAATCGCGCGCCGGAAGGCCGGTGCCCAGGCTGTTGGCCGGAACGAAAACCGGACGCAACTCAGGTCGGCGGATAAGGTCGCGCAGGGACAGGCGCGTGCCGCCAATCCACCGGATCGCCTGATATCCGTGGTCCATCGTGCGAACCAGATCGCCCACCGCCAAATCCTGAACGGGGCGCGGTCCGGTCTTTGTCTCGATCAGCGTGTCTTTGCCAAAACAGGCAACGTTCTGGTATTTCAGCGGCGTATAATCGTTGTAGGTCGTCAGTGAATAGCTGCTCCCGGCACCAATCCCCGCGGGCAGGGAATTGGTAGACGTGTTCATGATATAGGAATGCGTGTTGCCGTTGATCGTCAGCTGAAAGGTCTTGACCGACGTGGTTGAGCCGTTCAGCGAGATCGTATCGTTGTAAAAAAACTTGTAGCTGTCGACCGGAGCCCCGTTCAGCGAGATCACCTGCCCGCTTCCGGCCGATCCAGGGGTCGCCTGTAATTTCCCGTTATTATCAACCACGTTCATCTTGAACACCCCGGAAATCGTCGGGTTGCCGCCGTTGGGGCCAGTTCCGAAATTAACGTAACTGTTGGGGACTTCGTAAATATTGAACGTGCGATTTGGCACGGCCTGCCTCCTTCACCGCGGATAACTGCTCTGACCTGCGCGGCTTCGTTTCTCGAGCCCCGGCAGATCGCGGTAATTATGACGGATCAGGATTTTTTTGTCACGCAAATTACTGAAAACGCGCCCATTTGCCCGTATTGTTGCGATTCTGCAAAAAGCCGGCGCGCTCAGGAGCCCGCGTTCCCCCGCCGGTTTCGCATCGCCAGCAAACGCAACCGCAGCGCGTTGATCTTGATAAAGCCGGCAGCGTCTTTTTGGTCGTAGGCCCCGTTGTCTTCTTCAAAGGTGACGTGCTCTTCGGAATAAAGGCTGAGATCAGACCAACGCCCAACGGTGTGAACCGAGCCCTTGTAGAGCTTGAGCCGCACAGTCCCGCTAACAAATTTCTGGCTATGGTCGATCAGGGCCTGCAACATCTCGCGTTCGGGGCTGAACCAGAATCCGTTATAGATCAATTCCGCGTATTTCGGCATCAACTCATCCTTCAGATGCATCGCCCCCCGGTCCATCGTAATCGATTCGATGCCGCGATGGCCCTCTAGCATGATCGTGCCGCCGGGCGTTTCGTAAATGCCGCGGGACTTCATGCCGACAAAGCGTCCCTCAACCAGATCGAGGCGCCCGATCCCATGCTTGCGGCCATATTCATTCAGGGCCGTCAACATCTCGGCGGGGCTGTGGGCGGTGCCATTGATGGCCACGGGATCGCCCTTTTCATAGGTGATCTCGATAAATTCTGGCTGGTCCGGAGCGTCCTCGGGATGAACCGTGCGCTGATAAACGTAGTCGGGGGCCGCCTCGGCCGGGTTTTCCAGAACCTTGCCTTCGCTTGAGGTGTGCAAGAGATTCGCATCCACCGAAAAGGGCGCCTCTCCGCGTTTGTCACGGGCAATCGGAATCTGGTTTTTCTCCGCGTATTCCAGCAGGCGCGTGCGGCTGGTCAGGGCCCACTCGCGCCATGGCGCAATCACCTTGATGTCGGGGTTCAGGGCATAGGCCGCCAGTTCAAAACGCACCTGATCGTTGCCTTTGCCTGTGGCCCCGTGGGCAATCGCATCGGCGCCGGTCTGTGCCGCGATCTCGACCAGACGTTTGGAGATCAGCGGCCGCGCAATCGAGGTGCCCAGCAAATACAATCCCTCATATTGGGCGTTGGCGCGAAACATCGGAAAGACGAAATCGCGCACGAACTCTTCGCGCACGTCTTCGATAAAGATATGCTCAGGGGCAATCCCCAGCATCTCGGCTTTTTTACGCGCCGGTTCCAGCTCTTCGCCCTGCCCCAGATCGGCAGTAAAGGTCACCACCTCGCAGCCGTATTCATTCTGCAACCATTTCAGAATAATCGAGGTATCCAGCCCGCCGGAATAGGCGAGAACAACTTTTTTCGGCGCACTATTGGTCACAGGCATTACTCCGGTCGGTTGGCTTCGGGCGGGGTTTATTGCCTTTTTGGAGGCGGTGCAACGGGGCGCGGCGCAAAAGTCGCGTTGCCAAGCGCCGATATTACGGCAATCTGTGGCATAATGATGAAAGGAAAACACCGGATGTCCGATTTTGTCGCCCGCGCCATCGCCGCCAGACGCGAAATGCGCAAGCTGTTCAGCGAGACACCGCTGCAGCAGAATGCCTACCTGTCGCAACGCTATGACGCCGAAATCCTGCTAAAGCGCGAGGATCTGTCGCCGGTGCGATCCTACAAGATCAGAGGCGCCTTCAACGCCATGCGCAAACACCTTGAGGCACGCCCCGAGCAGACCCGATTTGTCTGTGCTTCGGCGGGCAACCATGCCCAGGGTGTCGCCTATGCCTGCAGCCATTTCAATGCTCACGGGGTGATTTTCATGCCCGTCACCACCCCGCAGCAAAAGGTGGACAAGACCCGCGCCTTTGGCGGCGACAACATCGAAATTCGCCTGTTGGGGGATTATTTCGAAGACACGCTAAAGGCATCGCAAGATTTCTGCACGACCAACGATGCGGTATTTCTGGCCCCCTTTGACGATGACGACGTGATCGAGGGTCAGGCCTCGGTGGCGGTCGAGATGCTGGAACAATCGGACGAGCCGATTGATCTGGTCATCCTGCCGGTAGGCGGTGGTGGCCTGTCGGCGGGCGTTGTCACCTATCTGCGGCAATTGTCGCCCGAGACCCGCTTTTGCTTTGTCGAACCCGCAGGTGGGGCCAGTCTGGCCGCGGCGGTCTCGCATGGGGCACCAGTGGCCCTTGACCATGTCGATTCCTTTGTCGATGGCGCCGCCGTTGCCGAGATCGGCCACAAGACGTTCGCGGCGCTCAAGGGCATCACCCCGGAACAGGTAATCGCTGCGCCCGAGGACCGGATCTGTCAGACCATTCTGGAATTGCTGAATGTCGAAGGTATCGTTCTGGAACCCGCCGGCGCCCTGTCGGTCGATGCGTTGCAAGACCTCGGGCCCGCAATCAGGGGCAAGCGCATCGTCTGCGTCACCTCCGGCGGGAACTTTGATTTCGAGCGCCTGCCCGAGGTCAAGGAGAGGGCGTTAAAATTTTCGGGGCTCAAAAAATATTTCATCCTGCGCTTTCCCCAACGCCCCGGTGCGTTGAAGGAATTTCTGAACATCCTCGGGCCCGACGACGATATCACGCGCTTTGAATATCTGAAAAAATCGGCCCGAAACTTTGGCTCGGTCCTGATCGGGATCGAGGCCAAATCCGCCGCAGATTTTCCTGAAATCTGCCGCCGGATGTCGGCAGCGGGGATGACCTATCAGGACATTACCGACGATACCACCCTGTCGCAGTTTCTGGTCTGAAGGGACGCTGGCAGGCCACCTCGTCCGACAGGAAAACCGCGCTCCCCGTGCCGCCGATCACATATGCGCCATCACCAGCCGGACAAAATGGCGATCGCCGCCGTTTCCCAACAGGTCCGCGGCCTCGGCAAGAGGCATCCAGTGGGCGCTGTGGTGTACCTCGCAGATCGCCCAGCGCAAACGCGTCGGGCGGCACAGGAAGATGTGGCAGATCTTGCGCGCCCAAAGGTCATAGTCCGGCATGTAGGTGTAGCGCTGAAAGGCGCCGATTCGCCGCTCGATCCGGATTCCCCAGCCGGTCTCCTCGCGCACTTCGCGGTGCAGGGCACGGACCGCAGTCTCGCCGGGGTCGATGCCCCCACCCGGAAGTTGGAATTCCGGCTTTGGCTGCGCCTGAAAGGTAATCAGAACCTCAGCACCCCGTCTGAGAATACCATAGGCACCGGCACGGGTGCGATAATTCACCCCGGCCTTGATGGGCTCGTCAAATCGTCTGTTCATATCGCTGAAATCACCTGACTGGAATTGATCTGCATTAGGGGTTGAATTTGCTTGTCAGCGCGACTTTTCTATGGGATCGCCAACGGCGTCAAGGAAAGCCATCGAAATGAACCTGCCAAACATGACATCATGGGATGACAAGGTCCTGCCGTTCCAGCTGGACCTCGCCGATATCCGGGGCCGAATTGCGCGCCTTGACGGCGTTCTTGAGGATATCCTGCAGCAGCACGACTATCCGGCGCCGGTTGAAAGCCTTGTTGCCGAGGCCGCCTTGCTGACTGCGCTGATCGGACAGACGATCGAGCTGCGCTGGAAATTGTCGATCCAGATCCGTGCAAACGGGCCGATCCGCCTGATCGCAACCGACTATTTCAGCCCCGCCTCTCCGGGTGCGGCGGCCATGATCCGGGCCTACGCCAGCTTTGATGCCGAGGCCCTTGGCCAATCGACGGGTCCGGCCTTTGCCCAGATCGGCCACGGCATGTTTGCACTCATGATCGATCAGGGCGAAGGGCAGAAACCCTATCAGGGGATCACGCCGCTGGCGGGGGACTCGCTGGCGGCCTGCGCAGAAACATATTTCCGCCAGTCTGAACAACTGCCGACCCGCTTTCAGCTGGCCATGGGCCGTGCGCAGGTGCCCGGTGACCAGCCGCGATGGCGCGCGGGCGGAATCATGCTGCAACACATGCCAAAGGCGTCGCCCCTCCTTGGCGCTGGCGATGCCGCCCACTCGCCTCTGTCCAAAGGTCCAGAGGCCGACGACGATGCCTGGCGCCGGGTGAACCTACATCTGGATACGGTGGACGAGATCGAACTGATCGGCCCGCATCTGGACCCACGCGACCTGTTGCGCCGTCTGTTCAACGAGGACCGCCCGCGGATATTCGACAGCCAGCCAGTCAAATTCGGCTGCACCTGCAGCCCGGCAAAGGTGGAACAGGCCATGTCCATCTATTCCGCCAAGGATATTTCAAAGATGACCGATGCGCAGGGGATGGTCACCGCCGATTGCCAATTCTGCGGCGCGCATTATGAGTTCGACCCTCGGTCTCTGGGGTTCGAGGCAACGAAAAAGGTGGAATAAGGGCGCATCTTGGGCGACACAGGGGCCATGAAAACCGGTCAGATCACGATTGAGAAGCTAGAGAACATGCTGCAACGCGACGCCCGCGCGGCGTCCTCGGATTTCGACCTCAATCCCGAAATCATGCAATCCTGGCCGGTGTTCAAGGATCTGCGCCCGGCTGCTGTTCTGGTGCCCATTGTGCAGACAGTAGCAGGGCTTGAAGTCATCCTGACCAAGCGGGCCTCGCATCTAAAGCACCACCCGGGGCAGATTTCCTTTCCCGGCGGCAAGTGCGAGCCAACCGATCGTGACGCCGCCGACACGGCCCTGCGCGAAGCCGAAGAGGAAATCGGCCTTGCCCGCGACACTGTCGAGGTGCTGGGCACCATGCCCTATCACGAGACCGTCACCCATTTTCAGATCACGCCAATCATTGGCCGAATCCGCGCCCCCTTTTCGCCGTCGCCGCAGGCGGCGGAGGTGGCCGAGGTCTTCAATGTTCCACTGGAGTTTTTGGCCTCGCCGGAAAATTACCGGATCGAGGGGCGGTATTGGGCCGGGAAAAAGCGCCTCTATTACGTTGTCCCCTTTGGGCCCTATTATATCTGGGGGGCAACGGCGCGGATCCTGCGGGCCATCGCCGAACGGTTGTCGGTCTGATGCGCGTGCAGGCGGACTGGTTGCAGGCACGTTCCAGCCGAGCGGTATTTTCGCTTTTGGGCGATGCGGGCTGGCAGGTTTATGCCGTTGGCGGGGCGGTGCGTAACACGCTGTTGGCGCTGCCGGTCAATGACGTCGATTTTGCCACCGACGCGCCACCCGAGACCGTGCTGGATCTGGCCAAACGGGCCGATATGACCGCGATCCCCACCGGGATCGATCATGGCACGGTCACCATCGTAACCCACGGGCAGAGCCACGAGATCACCACATTCAGAAAAGACATCCGAACCGACGGGCGCCATGCCCACGTCGTCTTTGCCGCCAGCCTGACCGAGGATGCGCACCGGCGCGACTTTACCATGAATGCGCTCTATCTGGATCAAGACGGGCGGATATTCGACCCGCTGCACGGCATCGATGATCTCCACGCCCGGCGCCTGCGCTTTATCGACAATCCCGAGGCGCGCATCAAAGAGGACTATTTGCGGATCCTGCGCTTTTTCCGCTTTTATGCTCAGTTCGGCGACCCGTCCGGCGGGATCGATACCGAAGCCCTTGCCGCCGTGGCCCAGAACGCTGACGGGCTGGCACTGTTGTCAAAAGAACGGATCGGGGCGGAAATGCGAAAACTACTCGATGCCCCCAACCCGGCCCCGAGCATCGCCAGCATGACAGGTTCGGGTGTTTTGCATCGCGTTCTTCCCGGCGCTGATGGCTCCGGGCTTGCCCCGCTCGTGCATCTTGAAGAAACCGCTGACCTGCGTGGCGACTGGCGTGTGCGCCTTGCGCTCATGGGGGGTGAGGACTTGGCGGGCAACCTCAGGCTCAGCCGGGCCGAGGCGCGCAGGATCGACCAATTGCGGGGGCTGGTTGCGAGCCCTGCCTTGATTGCCGAGCTGGCCTATCGCCACGGCGAAGAAGTGGCCCTCGGGGTTGCGCTGCTAAGGGCGGCATACGCGGGCCAACCCCTTGAGCAAGAACTGAAACAGCGTATCAGTGCCGCGGCACAGCAAACATTCCCGGTGCGCGCCGCCGACCTTGCCGAGCTGCCGCCCGGCCCCAAGCTGGGGGCGCGCCTGCGCCAGATCGAACAACGCTGGATCGACTCAGGGTTTGCCCTCAACAAGGAGGAGCTGTTGCAGTGACCCCGGTTCTAACCATTCACCGCCTTGGCCATCACGGCGACGGGATTGCCTCGGGTGGCGCATCAGAGGTTTACGTTCCCTTCACCCTGCCGGGCGAGCGCGTCAGCGGCAAAATAATGAAGGGCCGGATCGAGGCGGCCACGATTCTTTCGCCCTCAGATGCCCGGGTCCGCCCACCCTGTCCGCATTTCAAGGTCTGCGGGGGCTGCGCATTGCAGCACGCGTCGGACTCGTTTCTGTCGGAATGGAAGGCGGACATCGTTCGCCAGGCGCTGGCCGCCCATGCTCTGGAGGCCCCAAACATCGAGGTCCTGACCTCGCCGGCGCACTCGCGCCGCCGTGCAACACTGGCCGGGCGGCGATCCAAAAAGGGCGCTCTTGTGGGGTTTCACGCCCGAGCCAGCAACAATATTCTTGCGATCCCCGGATGCACCGTTTTACACCCCGATATTCTCGCCGCCCTGCCGGATCTGGAGGCCCTGACCCGCATTGGCGCCTCGCGCAAGGCCGAAATCAGTCTGGCGGTCACGGTCTCGCGAGCCGGGCTGGATATCGCCGTCGATCATGCCAAGGAGGCCGACGGCCCGATGCTGGCACAGCTGGCCGCACTTGCCGGGCAATCCGGGTTTGCCCGGCTGACATGGAATGGCGAGGTCGTGGCCACACTGGCGCCACCCCTGCAACGATTCGGGCGAGCGGATATCCTGCCCCCCGCGGCCGGGTTTTTGCAGGCAACCGAAGCGGGACAGTGCGCCCTGACCGAAGCGGTCCAGAGCGCCACCGCTCCGGCACGCCGCATTCTGGATCTCTTTGCCGGCTGTGGCACATTTACCCTGCCCTTGGCAGAAACGGCCGAGGTCGCGGCGTTCGAATCCGACGCCGGAGCGCTGGCCGCGCTGGACGCAGGCTGGCGCCGGATAAGCGGTCTGAAAGCGGTCACAACCGAGACCCGGGACCTGTTTCGCCGCCCGCTTCTGGAGGCTGAGTTGAACCGCCACGAGGCGGTTGTCATCGACCCCCCGCGCGCCGGAGCGAAGGCGCAAAGCGCGTTGCTGGCCCAAAGCACCGTAGCGCGCATCGCCTATGTCTCGTGCAATCCGCTCAGCTTTGCCCGTGATGCGGCACGGCTGGTTGCCGGGGGGTATCGGCTGGACTGGATCAGGGTCGTGGATCAGTTCCGCTGGTCGCCTCATGTCGAGCTGGTGGCCGCACTCTCGCGATAAGGCGTGCCAGCCCCCACCCTAGCAACATCAGAATGATCGCCGTGCCGATAGTCGTTGCATAGAAAACCATCCGCGGGCCGGTCGCCATGTCGTTCAGGAACGGATAGGGTAGACCACTGGTCGCGCTGCCCTCAGGAAAACTGTTGAGAGGCCGCACCAAAAGCTCGATCCAGGCGATGTAGCCAAGAAAAATGATCAGCATGGTCACAAATGTCGCCCAAATTCGCTGGAAGGCTCCCAAAATAAAGAACGCATCAAACATCATCAGGGCCTGACTGCCCAGATGCAGATAATATTCCTGATACCACGGCGTGACGCTGTTCCCATTCACCAGCTTGGGGTCGGTGAAATAGAGCTTCCAATACATGAAAACCACGATTGCGCCCAAGACTACGCTGGCCGAAACAAAGGCGTTGCAGGTTCGGGTGCTGTAGCCCAGAGAATAGCGTAGCATCAGCCCCGCGACGATCAGGTTTGCTGTCAGCCCCCAGATCGTCAGATAGCGGAACTGCGCGCCAAAGTCGCTTTTTCCGGTGGTAAAAAATTCCAGTATGAAATAGCCCAGCGCCAGCAGGAATACGATCCAGCGATATGTGGTGACAGCCCCTGAAGTCTTTTGTGCCATGTAATGTCCCTCCTGCCTGCATCAGTAGCCCCGCTCAGACCCTCATGCAACAAGTGTCAGGCGCGGCGGGTCCCGACCAGCGCAACCCCCAGAGTCGTCAGCACCTTTGCCTCGATCTGTTCCGCGGTCATCCCGGCAGCCTGATACATCCGGGCCGGGGTATCCTGAGTCAGAAAGCAATCTGGAAAGACCATCGCGCGGAATTTGAGCCCGTGGTCGAAAATTCCCTCCTCGGCCAGAAGCTGGGCAACGTGGCTGCCAAAACCGCCGATTGCTCCTTCTTCGATCGTGATCAGGGCCTCGTGATTACGGGCAAGATCCAGAATCAGATCGCGGTCGAGCGGCTTGGCAAAACGCGCATCGGCGATGGTCGGGCTGATCCCGCGCCCGCGAAGGGCCTCGGCCGCCTTCAGCACTTCACCAAGACGCGTGCCAAAGGACAGGATGGCGACGCGACGGCCGGTTTCGATCAGACGCCCCTTGCCGATATCCAGAACCTCGCCGCGGGCAGGCATCTCGACCCCGACGCCTTCTCCGCGCGGATAGCGAAAGGCGCAGGGTCGATCATCAATGGCAACCGCCGTGGCCACCATATGTTTCAGCTCGGCCTCGTCAGCGGCGGCCATCACCACGAACCCCGGCAGGTTGGCCAGAAAAGAAATGTCAAAACTGCCTGCGTGGGTGGCCCCATCGGCACCGACCAGCCCGGCCCGGTCAATGGCAAAACGGACCGGCAGGCGCTGGATTGCAACGTCATGCACGACCTGATCATAGCCGCGCTGCAAAAAGGTCGAATAAATCGCGCAAAACGGCTTCATTCCCGCCGCAGCAAGCGCCGCCGAAAAGGTCACCCCATGTTGCTCGGCAATGCCAACGTCAAAACAACGCGCGGGGAATCGCTCGGCAAAAAGGTCGAGGCCAGTCCCCTCCGGCATGGCTGCGGTGACCGCCACGATCTTGTCGTCGCGCCCGGCCTCGTCAATTAGGCTGTCGGCAAAGACCCGGGTGTAACTGGGCGCGTTGCTCAGCGCCTTGTTTTGCTTACCCGAGATGATATTGAACTTGCCGACACCGTGATATTTGTCCCGCGCGGCTTCGGCGGGGGCATAGCCCTTGCCCTTTTGGGTCAGGACATGAATAAGCATCGGCCTGTCCGCCCGCGCCCGCACGGTGCGCAAAACCGCCAGCAACTGACCCATGTCATGCCCGTCAATGGGGCCGACATAGGAAAAACCCAGCTCTTCAAACAGGGTGCCGCCGACGGTCATCGTCTTGACCATCTCCTTGGCCCGCCGCGCGCCCTCTTGAAACGGTTCGGGGAGCAGGCTGATCGCGCCCTTTGCCGCCGCCTTGAATTCCTGAAACGGCGCGCCCGCATAAAGGCGCGACAGATAGGCCGACATCGCGCCGACAGGCGGGGCGATGGACATTTCATTGTCGTTGAGGATAACGAACATGCGCTTGCCCAGACTGCCCGCGTTGTTCATCGCCTCATAGGCCATCCCCGCAGACATGGCGCCATCACCGATCACGGCTATCGAATCGCCCAGACCATGCGTCGGGGCGCCGCCGAGATCGCGCGCCACGGCAAAACCCAGCGCCGCCGAGATTGAGGTCGAGCTATGCGCCGCCCCAAAGGGATCGAACGGGCTTTCGGAGCGGTTGGTGAACCCTGAAAGGCCCCCGCCCTGACGCAGCGTGCGGATCCGGTCGCGCCGGCCAGTCAGAATTTTATGTGGATAACACTGGTGCCCAACATCCCAGATCAGACGGTCGCGCGGAGCGTCAAAGACCGCGTGCAGGGCAACCGTCAGTTCAACAACACCAAGGCCGGCACCAAGATGTCCGCCCGTGACCGACACAGCCGAGATCGTCTCGGCCCGCAATTCATCGGCCAGCGCCGCCAGTTCAGCGTCGGAAAACTGCCTGAGGTCGGCGGGCGTGCCGACCCGGTCAAGCAGCGGGGTTATGGGTCTGGGTTGATCTGGCACTGGCTTGTTTCCCCGTGATGGCGCAGCCCATCACATGTTTTGGTTGGTGATGGCGCAGCCTATCACATCTCTCGCTCAATGATAAAGCGCGCCAACTGGCGCAGCGTGTCGCCCGTGCCGCCAAAGCTCTGTAGGTGGTCTGAGGCCTCTTCGACCAGTTCGGCCGCCTTTCGGCGCGCTCCGTCCAGCCCCAGAAGGGTGACGAATGTGGCCTTGCCCGCCGCCCGATCCTTGTTCAGGCGCTTGCCTGCCTTTTCGGGGTCGCCCGTCACATCCAGAATATCATCGGTGATCTGAAATGCCAGACCAATCGCCTCGGCATAGGCCCGCATGATGCCAGTGTTGGCGTTTCCCATCACCGGCCCCGCCTCGGCAGCCCAGGTAAACAGAGCGCCGGTCTTGTTGGCCTGAAGGTCGGTGATCTGCTGCAGGCTCAGGGCCTGAGGGGCCGTTTCCGCGGCAATATCCTGCATCTGTCCCAGAACCATTCCACGCGGCCCGGCAGCCTCGGCCAATGCCGTGATCAGGCGCAGGCGGATATTTGCATCCGCCGCCGTTCGCGTGCTGGCCAAAATCTGAAACCCCAGAGTTTGCAGCGCATCTCCGGCCAGAATCGCGGTTGCTTCGTCCCACTTCACATGTACGGTTGGCTTGCCGCGGCGCAAATCATCGTTATCCATGGCCGGCAAATCGTCATGGATCAGAGAATAGGCATGGATACATTCCACCGCCGCCGCCGCCCGGTCCGCATGTTGCGGACGCACACCGTAAAGGCGCGCACCTTCCAGAACCAGAAAGGCCCGCAGGCGTTTGCCCCCCGAGAGCACCGCATAGCGCATCGCCTCGCTTAGCGTATCTTGCCCGAGGTCATCGAATATGCCGCCAAGACAGGTCTCAACCCGCTCGGCATCCGCTGCAAGCGCCGCCTCGAACATTCAGAGACCTTCAAGCGGTTTGGTGCCGCTCGGAGCGCCGTCCGCGCCAAGAGTGATCTGGGCAACTTTTTCCTCGGCTGATTTCAGCTTGGCCTCGCAATGTTTCTTCAATTCCTCTCCGCGTGCGTAGAGCGTGATTGAATCTTCCAACGCCACCGTGCTGCTCTCCAGTTGCCCGACAACGCTTTCCAGTTCCTGCATCGCCTCTTCGAACGACATCTCTGCCACTGTTTTCGTGCTCATCCACCGCGCTCCATCAAAACATTCACATGCGCCGCTACCGAGGACGCGAGCGCCTCCAAATCATATCCGCCTTCCAAAGTCGAGACCACCCGTCCGTTTGCAAATTCATCCGCCACATCGCAAATCTGGTTGGTGATCCAGATATAATCCGCCTCAAGCAGGCCGAGCTGGGCCAGAGGATCGCTGCGATGGGCGTCAAAACCGGCCGATATCAGGATCAGCTCGGGACGATGGGCGCGCAGAGCGGGCAGAATATTTTGCAGAACCTCGCGCCGAAAGACCGCGCCTCCGCTACCCGGCTCCAGCGGTACGTTGACAATGTTGCCATGCCCACCGGTCTCCGTCGCATGGCCGGAACCGGGGTAAAGCGGCATCTGGTGGGTTGAGGCAAAGAAAATCCGCGGATCGTCCCAGACCAGGTTTTGCGTGCCATTGCCGTGATGGACGTCAAAATCGACGATCGCGACCCGCGTCAAACCGTGCCTCTCCAGCGCATGTTTGGCGGCAATCGAGACATTGCCAAAGATGCAGAACCCCATCGGTTTTTCGGCCTCGGCGTGATGCCCCGGCGGACGGATTGCACAAAAGGCATTCCGTACGGCCCCTCCCAACACCTGATCAACCCCGCGCAAGGTGGCTCCGATAGCACGATAGGCGGCCTCGAGCGTGCCGGTGGACATATGCGTATCGGGATCAAGCGCGTGATAACCCTCATGCGGGGCGGCCGCCTTTATTCGCTCAACATAAGTCTTGGGATGGGCCAGCAGGACATCTGCATCTTGGGCAAGCGGGGCCTCTTCGCGCAGAAGGTCCGCAAAGCTGTTCTCCGAAAGCGCATCATTGATAACGCGCAGCCGATCCACCCGTTCGGGATGGGACGGCGGGTTGGTGTGTAAAAGGCAGGCCGGGTGGGTCAGAAGCAAGGTTGTCATGCGCCCAAGCTATCCCGGTCGCCGGGTCGGGGCAAGCGCCCCGCACCGGTCGCGGCTGTGAGTGCTCACTACCCGGATCGCGAGTGATCCTCTAGGCGGTGGCTTTTTGTTTGTTACCGTACCGCCGACGCCGACGGCGGTTTTGCTGGGGCTGCGCCCGTTTCGGCCCGCGCAGCGAGGGTTGCGCGGCACGCTCGGGGATATGGCTGCCATCGACCGCAAGGGCCGGAATTTCCTGGCGGATCAGCTTTTCGATCGCGCGTAATTGCTTGATCTCATCGCCCGCGCAAAACGAAACCGCAAGGCCCGACGCGCCGGCCCGCGCCGTGCGTCCGATCCGGTGAACATAGCTTTCGGGAACATTGGGTAGATCGTAATTGACCACCAGTTCGACCCCCGGCACATCGATGCCGCGCGCGGCAATATCGGTTGCGATCAGAACGGGGTTGCGACCTTCGCGGAATGTCGCCAATGCCCGCTGACGCTGGCCCTGAGACTTGTTGCCGTGAATGGCCCCGGCGCCCAGACCCTCGACATTCAGCTTTTTGGCCACCTTGTCGGCACCGCGCTTGGTGCGGGTAAAAACGATGATCCGCTTGCCGGGATGGGTGCGCACAAGCTTGGCAATGGCGCTGACCTTGTCGCCGCTCTGCATATGCATCACGGTCTGGTCGATCCGGTCCGCTGTTGCCGCCACGGGCGCCACCGAAACCTCAATCGGGTCACGCAAATGATCGGCGCTGAGCGCCTTGATCTCTTTTGGCATGGTGGCACTGAACAACAGCGTCTGCCGGCCCTTTGGCAACAGGCGCAGGATGCGGCGAATGGCCGGCATGAACCCAATATCAAGCATCTGGTCGGCCTCATCCAGCACCACAGCCTCGACACGATCCAGCCGCAGCGCCTTTTGCGAGACCAGATCTTCCAGCCGTCCCGGTGTCGCCACCAGAATATCAACGCCGTTTCTAAGGGCATTGATCTGGCGCTTGATCGGCACCCCGCCCACAACGCAGGTCGAGCGCAACGGTAAGTCACGGCTGTAAACGTGGACAGCTTTTTCAATCTGCGCAGCCAGTTCGCGAGTCGGGGACAGGATCAGAACCCGGACCGGACGCGCCGCGCCGCCCTGATGCCCGCCATCATGGCCGTCGCTCAGGCGATGGAGCAGCGGCAGCGCAAAGGCGGCGGTCTTGCCCGTTCCGGTCTGGGCCAGCCCGACAACGTCGCGCCCCTCAAGGACTGGAGGAATAGCCTGCATCTGAATGGGAGTAGGAGTTTGATAACCCTCGCGTGCAAGGGTGGACAGTATCGGCTTTTTCAGGCCGAGGTCGGAGAATTTCACAATGTTTCTTTCTATGTAAGGTTTGCGCGTGACCGGGATCACATGCATCCAGTGCTTGTCGGTTCGCGACAAGACAATCCGGGATGAGGCCCGCAAGGTCAGCCGCAGCATCGTTCTGAACATCGGTGTAAAGGAAGATTCAGCGCGTTTCAGGGACTGGACCCGTCAGGTCCGCCCAAATGCTGCACGTGCATAAACCGGGTCGAGTCACAAAGTCAACCTTATTCTGGGGCAAGCATGTAACCTGCGCCGCGCACCGTCTGCAGATAGCGCGGCGATTTCGGGTCGGCCTCGATCTTGCGGCGCAAGCGCGTGATCTGCACGTCGACGGCCCGCTCCTGGGCCTGACCCTTGTCGCGCCCCAGCTCTTCAACCAGAGCGGCACGGCTGACCGGCTCATTGGGGCGGGCAGCAAAAATCCGCATCAACATGCTTTCGGTCGCGGTCAAGCGCACAAGCTGGCCCCCGTTCCACAGCTCACCCCGGGTCAAATCATACCGGACCGGCCCCATTTGTAACGTCTTGGGCACCGGCTTTTCCGCCAACACGTGCGGCACGCGGCGCAGGATGGCGTTGATCCTTAACAGCAGTTCCTTTGGCTCGAACGGTTTGGGCAGGTAATCGTCCGCCCCCGCCTCGAACCCGGTGATCCGGTCACGGGTTTCCCCCTTGGCGGTCAAGAGCAGGATCGGCGTCGCCAGGGTCTCGCGCAGGCTGCGCGTCAGGCTGAACCCGTCTTCGCCCGGCATCATGACGTCAATGACCAGCAGGTCAAACTCGAGCCCCTCAAGCAAACGTCGCGCGTGTCCCGCATCCCGCGCGGCGCTGACCCAAAATCCGTTCCGGCTGAGAAACTTTTGCAAAAGACCGCGAATACGCTCATCGTCATCCACGATCAGGATATGGGCGTCGTTAACTTCCACCATAGCTCAGCTCCGGTCCGACATGGTGTTCAGAAACACCCGCATCTGCGGATCCATGATCTGTTCGAGCACTTTGCGAAACCCCTGCACGGCATCCGGCCCGGCGGCCCGGTAGGCGGCGCGCATCCGCCGGCGCTGGGCCTCGGACAGTTCGTGCTCCAGAACCCGCCCGCGCTCGGTCAGATAGAGGTGACGCTCACGCTTGTCGTGGGGCCCGACACGGCTGTCGACCAGCTTGTCCTCGACCAGTCGCCGCAACACCCGATTCAGCGATTGCTTGGTCACGCCAAGGATGTCCAAAAGGTTGTTCACCGTTGTTCCCGGCTGCCGGTTGACGAAATGGATCGCCCGGTGATGGGCCCGGCCATAGCCGTGTTTTGCAAGGATGCGATCCGGGTCGGCGGTAAAACCGCGATAGGCAAAGAACATCGCCTCGATCCCTTTGCGCAGTTGATCGTCGGTCAGAAACAACAGTGATTCTCCACCGCCTGAAGGACTTCTGTTCTGCATGATTGCCGGTTCCGATCACAAATTTCCGATGTCGCTTTCATTTTATGTCAGTCTTGTTGACTTTCCAAGAATCAAATGTTAGCAAATCTGTGAAATTGCGTAATATTATGTCTCAATCAGGCATTCTTTCGCAACTATCAGAAAATTGGCAGGAATGCCGGGAAACCAAAGGAACGCGCTATGGCTGGTGCATATGATGATCGTGACGGCAAGATATGGATGGACGGAGCGCTGATCCCGTGGCGCGAAGCGAATGTGCATATCCTCACTCATGCCATGCATTACGCCTCCAGCGTCTTTGAAGGCGAGCGCGCCTATGGGGGCCGGATTTTCCGCTCACGCGATCATTCCGAGCGCCTGAAACGATCCGCGAATTACATCGACTTCGATATCCCATGGTCTATCGAGCAGATCGAAAAAGCCAAGGCCGACGTTCTGGCGGCCAACGGGTTGAAAGACGCCTATGTGCGGGCCGTGGCCTGGCGTGGGGCCGGCGAGGACATGGGCGTTGCATCGGCCCGCAATCCGGTGCGCATGGCGGTGGCCGCGTGGGAATGGGGCGCCTATTACGGCGATGCCAAGACCAAGGGCGCGCGTCTGGATATCTCGGCGTGGAAACGCCCCAGCCCCGAGACCATCCCCTGCCATGCCAAGGCCGCGGGTCTTTACATGATCTGCACCATGTCCAAACACGCCGCCGAGGCCAAGGGCTGTTCGGATGCGCTGATGATGGATTACCGGGGCTATGTCGCCGAAGCGACCGGGGCCAACATCTTTTTCGTGAAAGACGGCGAGGTTCACACCCCGAAACCCGATTGTTTCCTGAACGGGCTGACCCGTCAGACAGTAATCGGCATGTTGAAAGATCGCCAGATCAAGGTGTATGAACGCCACATCATGCCCGAGGAACTAGAGAGCTTTCAGCAATGCTGGCTGACCGGAACCGCCGCCGAGGTGACCCCGGTCGGGCAAATCGCGGACTATAACTTTGAGGTTGGCGCGCTGGCCCGGGATATCTCGAATTCATATGAAAAACTGGTGCGCGAATAGTTGAAACACCCGTGTCTTGAGCCTTGCCAGCCGGTCTGATATCCTGCCTGCAGGGCTTGGCGTCAGGGCCGAAAATGTGGCGCAACTGAAAAGGAGGACATCGTTCTGTCGGAACGTGTTGATGCGGTCAACCAAACGACCGCCGCAGGAGCCCATCTGGCGGACTCCGGCCATCGAAACCCCGGGGCGCGCCCTGCAGGACACCCCGGAGAGGCGCTGCTTGACCTCGTGCTGGACTCTCTTGAACGCGACAAGGCCGAAGAAATCGTCCCGATCCCCTTGAGCGGAAAATCGGAGATGGCGGATTACATGGTCATTGCCTCGGGGCGCTCATCGCGGCAAGTGATCGCGTTGGCCGAAAAGCTGTCGGAACGCCTCAAGGCAGAGCTGGGCCGCGCCTGCCGCATGGAAGGCAAAGACACCGGCGACTGGGTTCTTATAGACTGCGGTGACGTGGTTGTGCATATCTTTCGCCCCGAAGTCCGCGAGTTCTATCAGCTCGAAAAAATGTGGCTGCCCGGCGACCCGGCCACCTCCAGAACCTGAATGCGCATCCACATCTGTGCCGTCGGGCGCCTGCGCGCCGGGCCTGAGCGGACGTTGATCGACGACTATCTCGCGCGCTTTTCCAGAACCGGACGGGCGCTGGCGCTGGGGCCGGCCAAGGTTATCGAGGTCGAGGACAAAAAGCGCGGCGGGCCAAAGGCCGAGGCAGCGCTGCTGTCGCGGGCCAGCCCCGCAGGTGCGCTGATCTGCACGCTGGACGAACGCGGCAAGGTCATGAGCTCACCCGAATTTGCCCGCCAGTTGGCGACATGGCGCGATCAGGGGCGGCAGGATGTGGCGTTTCTGATTGGCGGGGCCGATGGGCTGGAAGAGCCCTTGCGCACGCGGGCGGATGCAGCGCTGTCGTTCGGGCGGATGGTCTGGCCACATATGCTGGTGCGGGTCATGTTGGCCGAACAACTTTACCGGGCCGCCTCGATTCTGGCGGGCGCACCCTATCACCGCGCATAGCCTCTGCGCCGCCTCCGCGTCCCTCTGGCGCGCTTGAGCTTCGGTGCGGGCAGGGGTATCAAGGGGAAAAACACACCAACCCCTGGAAAGAGCAGATGAGCACACCCCCACCCAAACCCGTCGTTCTGTGCATTCTGGATGGCTGGGGATTGCGCCCCCAGAGCAAGGACAATGCTGTGGCATTGGCCCACACCCCGACCTTTGATCGTTTGATGGCCACATGTCCCCACGCGACGCTAAAAACCAGCGGACGCGACGTGGGGTTGCCAGACGGGCAAATGGGAAATTCGGAAGTGGGTCACATGAATATCGGTGCCGGGCGCGTCGTCTCGATGGACCTCGGACGCATCGGCATGGCCATCGAGGACGGAACCTTCGCCGAAAACCCGGCACTGGGCCGTTTTATCGACGCGCTGAAGGCCTCGGGGGGCACCGCCCATCTTCTGGGACTGACATCGGAAGGCGGGGTTCATGCCCATATCGACCATCTGATTGCCGCCGCCGATATCATCGCGGCCCAAGGGGTGCCGGTCGCCGTTCACGCGCTGGGTGACGGACGCGATGTGCCCCCCGGCTCGGCCCTTGTCGATCTGTCAAGGCTGCGCGATTCCCTTCCCGAGGGGGCGCGAATTGCCACCGTCACGGGTCGGTTTTACGCCATGGACCGGGATACCCGGTGGGAGCGTGTTGCTGCTGCATTCGAGGCCATTGTTCACGCCAAGGGGCTGCGGGCGGCGACGGCAACCGACGCCGTCAATGCCGCATCGGCCCGCGGCGAAAGTGATGAATTCATCAAGCCGACCGTGATCGCCGATTACCCCGGAATGGCCGATGGCGACGGGGTCTTGTGCCTGAACTTTCGCGCCGATCGCGCCCGTGAGATCATGGCCGCCATCGGCGACCCGGCCTTTGATGGCTTTGAAACCGGCCCGCGCCCGGCGCTTGCGGCCCTGGCCGGCATGGCAAGTTATTCCAGCGCGCACGACGCTTATATGGATGTGCTGTTCCCCAAGGCCGATATCGTGAATACGCTAGGCCACTGGGTCTCGGCTCACGGAAAAAGCCAGTTCCGTCTGGCGGAAACCGAGAAATACCCCCATGTGACCTTTTTCCTGAACGGCGGCCGGGAGACCCCTGAGCAGGGCGAAGAACGCAACATGCCCCACAGCCCCAAGGTCGCCACCTATGATCTGCAACCGGAAATGTCCTCGGTTGCGGTGACCGATCAATTTGTGGCCGCCATTGCGCATGGATATGACCTGATCGTGACCAATTACGCCAACCCCGACATGGTCGGCCACACCGGCGATCTAAAGGCGGCAATCAAGGCGGTCGAGGCCGTGGATCGGGGCCTAGGGCGGGTCATAAAAGCGCTGAAAAGGGCCGGTGGTGCCATGCTCATCACCGCTGATCATGGCAATTGCGAAACCATGGTTGACCCGGAAACAGGCAAGCCGCACACGGCACATACCACCAACCCGGTTCCGGTTATTCTGGTCGGAGGGCCAGCCGGGGCCAGCCTGCGCGACGGGGGACGGCTGGCCGATCTAGCCCCGACTCTCCTGCAGTTGATGGGGCTGGCGCAACCGCCGGAAATGACCGGGAAAAGCCTGATCGCCGAATGAAACGAGGTGGCCTCATATCCCTGATCTTTCTGACTTTCATGTCAGGGACGGCCACCTTGGCCGCAGTCTCGGAAAACCCGGTCTTTTCGGCCCGGCGCGCAGCCGAGGAACTGCGCGCGGCAACACGGGCACTCAGCGACGCGCGGATCGCCCGAGATCGGGTTCAGGCCCTCTCACGCACCATTAACGCCTATGAGGACGGGCTGCGTGCGATGCGCGCAGCGCTGCGAAAAGCCGCCATAGAGGCGCGCAGCCTGCGCCTTGAATTCCGCGCCAAGCGAGACGAGGTCGCGCGCCTGCTGGGGATCCTGCAAACCTTGCAACGTACCTCGACGCCGCTTTTGTTGCTACATCCCGCAGGCCCGCTGGAAACCGTGCGCTCGGGAATGATTCTGTCCGAGGTCACCCCAGCGCTGCAGCAAAAGGCAACCGATCTGCGCGAGCAGTTGACCCAACTTCTGGTGCTGCAAGGGTTGCAGAAATCCGCCATTGCCGATTTGAAAAAGGGGCTCAAAGGCGTGCAGGATGCGCGCATCGCCCTTTCGCTGGCCATGGGACAACGCACGAACCTGCCGCGCCGCCTGACATCCGACCCTGCGCGCCTGAAACAGCTGGCCCAGAACAGCCGAACCCTGTCCGGTTTTGCAAATGGTCTGGCGGATTTGCCCTTTGATCGGGCCGATGCCGGCACACCACGACCGCCGGATTTTTCCAAAGCCCGCGGCACCCTTCCACTGCCGGTCTATGGCACGCTGCTGCGCGGGTTTAACGAGGCCGACGCCGCTGGCATCCGCCGACCGGGCATCATCCTGTCCGCTCCGCCCGTTTCTCTGGTGACGTCGCCATGGTCGGCAACAATCCGCTACAGAGGGCCGCTTCTGGACTACGGAAACGTGATTATCCTTGAGCCGAGTGCGGGTTACCTGATAGTTCTGGCGGGGTTAGGACAGGTGTATGGAGAGGTCGGCCAGATTTTGTCCGCCGGTGATCCGGTGGGACTGTTGCGTGGCAAAGACCCCTCGGCTCGGGATTTTCTGGTGGAGGCATCACAGGGAAGTGGCGAAATCCGGCAGGAAACGCTGTATATTGAGATCAGAAAGGATCGAAAACCCATCGATCCAAGCGCGTGGTTCGCGTTTAATAACAAGTAGGAAACACGATGAACAAATACGTCATGGCAGCAATTGGAGGCACCCTTGCAGGTGTGGTTTTGACCACTCAGGTTGCCGGCCCGCTGATAGCGCAAGAGGCCAAAGCAAAGAAATCCACCTATCAGCAGCTAAACCTGTTTGGCGATATATTCGAGCGAATCCGCTCGCAATATGTAGAACCGGTCGACGAAACCAAGCTGATCGAGGCCGCAATCAACGGCATGCTGACCTCGCTTGACCCGCACTCCAGCTATCTGCCGCCAAAGGATTTCGATTCGATGCAGGTGCAGACCCGCGGTGAATTCGGCGGTCTGGGCATCGAGGTCACCCAGCAGGACGGCATCGTAAAGGTGGTCTCGCCAATCGACGGAACCCCCGCTGCTGAGGCCGGCGTGCAACCCGGAGACCTGATCATCAAGGTCGACGGAAAATCGGTTCAGGGCATGAACCTGAACGAAGCGGTTGACCTGATGCGCGGGCCGGTGGGTTCGGAAATCGTCATCACCATCCTGCGCAAGGGCAAAAAACAACCCTTCGATCTGTCGATCATCCGCGATACGATCAAGATCCGCTCGGTCAAATCGCGTGTCGAGGATGGCGCGGTCATCCTGCGGATCAGTTCGTTCACGGATCAGACCTTCCCCAACCTGCGCGACGGGCTGAAGAAATCGGTGAAAAAGGCTGGCGGCATGGACAAAGTCAACGGCTTTATCCTGGATCTGCGCAACAATCCGGGTGGCCTGTTGAATCAGGCGATTCTGGTTTCGGACGCTTTCCTTGACAAGGGCGAGATCGTCTCGACCCGGGGACGCGACCCCAAGAAAAGCGAGCGCTTCAACGCCACCAAGGGCGATCTGGCAAAAGGCAAGCCGATCGTGGTCCTGATCAACGGCGGCTCGGCCTCGGCCTCGGAAATCGTCACCGGTGCGCTGAAAGATCACCACCGGGCCATCGTTGTCGGCACCCAGAGCTTTGGCAAGGGATCGGTGCAGACGATCATGCCGCTGCAGGGCAACGGCGCGATGCGTCTGACCACGGCACGCTATTACACGCCGTCGGGGCGCTCGATCCAGAACCTCGGTATTCTGCCGGACATCATTGTCGAGCGGCGCAAACCGCAGTCCGCCAGCGATACGATCAAAACAAACACCCGCACCGAGGCCAGCCTGCGCGGCGCGCTGAACAATGACAGCCTGACCAAGGACGAGAAAAAGCAGCTGGAGCAAGAGCGCAAGTCCCGCGAGGAGGCGGCCAGAAAACGGAACAAGGACAACCAGCTGGCTTATGCCGAGGATTTGCTGCGCGGGCTGTCAGTTCTTAAAAAGTAACGCAGAACATCCTATATAAGGGCAAAGCCCGGACGGATCACGCCGGCCGGGCTTTGTCGTTTGATGAAGGTGAAAGATCAGGCCCATGACCCGCGAAGACATGACCCGCGAAGAAATCCAGTCCCTGCCCTACCGTCCCTGCGCCGGCATGATGTTGTGCAACCGCGAGGGCAAGATATTTGCCGGCCAGCGCATCGACAGCGCACTGGATGCCTGGCAAATGCCACAGGGCGGGATCGAGCCGGGCGAGGAGCCACGTGAGGCGGCCTTGCGCGAACTGCGTGAGGAAACCGGGATCCCCGCCGATGCAGTCGAGATCATCGCCGAAACCAAGGACTGGATACCCTATGACCTGCCGCACCATCTGGTGCCAAAACTGTGGAATGGTCGCTATCGCGGACAGAAACAACGCTGGTTCCTGATGCGCTTTGTCGGTGAGGATTCGCAGATCAATATCGAAACAGACCACCCCGAATTCAACCGTTGGTGCTGGCTGCCCGCCAATGAGCTGCTGGCCCGGATCGTTCCGTTCAAACGGGACACCTATGAGCGTGTCATCCGCGAGTTTCACGACCAGATCGCCTGAGACCACCCACCGGGCAGTGCCCTTCCCGAGATTGCTGTCGTCAGAGGAACCTCGGGAGGTCAAGTTTTGACTCCATTATAGAACAAAACATGAATATACTGCCTGTATGGATTTTGCGGAACTCAACATTACCTCGAATTTTACCTTTTTGACCGGCGGCTCCCACCCCGAGGAATATGCCGAGGCGGCGGCTCTGATGGGGCTGTCGGCCTTTGCCATTGCCGATGAAAACACCGTCGCGGGAATCGTGCGCGCCCACACGCAACTGCGCGAGATTGCGCGGCAAGTCAATATCCGTCGAGCCTTTGGTCAAGTCGGTCCGCCGGGGCCCGCCCGCGTTACCACGTTTGCCACCTCGGCCCATATCTTCAACATTCCACGCCTGCTGCCGGCGGCACGGATCAAGCTGCATGACGGTTTTTCCCTGACGGCCCTGCCCCGAAATCGCCGCGCATGGGGGCGGCTGTGCCGGATCCTATCGCGGGGCCGACAACGGGCCGACAAAGGCCGGTGCCTCTTGCGCCTACCCGATATTCTGGAGCAGGGCGATGAAATCGAGATCCTGTTGCACCCGCCGGAAAACCGAAGGTCACACGACTGGCAGACCACAGCAAACCACCTGATCCTTCGGTTTCCCACGCAATGCAGCCTTCTGCTTGCGCCCGGTTATGACGGACAGGATCAGACCCGCTTTGCCCGCCTTAAAGCCCTCGCCCGAACCCTTGGCATTGCGCCAGTTGCCAGTGGCGCACCGATCATGCACCGGGCCAGCCGGCGTCCTCTGGTGGATGTCCTGACTGCAATCCGCACCGGCAGACGGATTGATCAACTGGGTCGCGCCGCCCTTGCCAATGCCGAACAGCGCCTGCGCGCCACGGATGACATGCGTCGTCTTTTTGACGGGTTTGAACAGGCCATCAGGGAAAGCACACGGATTGCCGCGCGCTGCCAGTTCTCGCTGGACGAGCTGAAATACGAATACCCCTCCGAAGTGGCCGGGACAGAAACCCCGGCCCAGCGTCTGTACCGCCTGGCCCATGCCGGTCTGAAATGGCGCTATCCCGGCGGCGCTCCGGCCCGGGTCAGGAATATGCTGGCACATGAGTTGGCGTTGATCTCAAAACTTGAATACGAACCCTATTTCCTGACCGTCCGGGACATCGTGACATTCGCGCGCGCCCGCGGCATCCTGTGTCAGGGGCGCGGCTCGGCGGCCAATTCAGTGACCTGCTACCTGCTGGGGGTAACCTCGGTCTCGCCCGAGATCGGCGCGATGGTATTTGAACGGTTCGTATCCGAAGCCCGCGACGAGCCACCCGATATTGATGTCGATTTCGAACACGAGCGCCGGGAAGAGGTGATCCAGCATATCTATGAAAAATATGGGCGCCACCGCGCCGGCCTCTGCGCCACCGTGATCCATTACCGCGGCAAGCGCGCCATCCGCGAGGCCGGACGCGCGATGGGGTTGAGCGAAGACACAATCTCGGCCCTGTCCGGGCAGCTCTGGGGCTGGGGTCGCGGTGGCCAACCCGAAACCCGGCTGCGTGAAATCGGCCTTGACCCGGATGATCCGCACCTGCGCCTGACCCTGCAGCTTTGTACCGAGATCCGTGGCTTTCCGCGCCACCTGTCCCAGCATGTCGGCGGCTTCATCATCACCAAGGGGCGGCTGGATGAACTGGTTCCGATCGAGAATGCCGCGATGGAGGACCGCACGGTGATCTGCTGGGACAAGGATGACATCGACGCCTTGGGCATTCTCAAGGTCGATATCCTCAGTCTGGGAATGTTGACCTGCATCCGAAAGGCGCTGGATCTGATCCGCATGCACCACCGGACCGATTACAGTCTTGCAACCTTGCCCCCCGAAGATCCCGCCGTTTACGACATGCTGAGCCGTGCCGACAGTATCGGGGTGTTTCAGGTGGAAAGCCGCGCGCAGATGAATTTCCTGCCGCGGATGCGACCCCGGACATTTTACGATCTGGTGATCGAGGTGGCTATCATCCGCCCCGGCCCCATTCAGGGCGACATGGTGCATCCCTATATCCGGCGACGCAATGGTCAAGACCCTGTTACCCTGCCCTCGGATGCGCTGGGAGAAGTGCTGGGAAAAACCCTCGGAGTACCATTGTTTCAGGAACAGGCCATGCAGATTGCCATTATCGGCGCGGGGTTCAGCCCAGATGAGGCCGACCGCCTGCGCCGCTCGCTGGCGACATTCAAGAAACACGGCAGCGTCAGCGAATTTCAGAACCGGTTTTTGCGGGGAATGCGCGCCAACGGCTATGATGACGATTTTTCCGCCCGCTGCTTTGCCCAGATCGAGGGATTCGGCTCTTACGGGTTCCCCGAAAGCCACGCGGCAAGTTTTGCCTTTCTGGTTTATGCCAGCGCCTGGATCAAATGTCATCACCCCGGCATTTTCGCCTGCGCCTTGCTCAACAGCCAGCCAATGGGTTTTTATGCACCCGCGCAAATCGTCCGCGATGCCCGGGCGCACGAGGTCGTGGTGCGTCCGGTCTCGATCAACGCCAGCTTCTGGGATAACGTGATGGAACCTGACGGCAACGGGGGTCTGGCCTTGCGCCTCGGGTTCCGGCAGATCAAAGCCATGCGCGAAGACGAGGCCACATGGATTAGCGCAGCCCGCGGCAACGGCTATCAAACCATTGACGATGTCTGGCGGCGCGCAGGAACGCCGCCGCGCCTGCTTTACAAACTGGCCGAAGCGGATGTGTTTGCCGATCTGGGCCTCAGCCGCCGCGAGTCCCTCTGGCAGGCCCGTGCCCTGACCTCGCGCGCGCCTCTGCCCCTGTTTGATCGCGATCTGGACGGCGAGGGGATTGCCGAACCCAAACCCCACCTGCCTGAAATGAGCGAGGGCGAACATATCATCGAGGACTACTCGGCCATGCACCTGACCCTGCGCCGCCATCCCGTTGCACTGCTGAGGGCGCAATTGACCCCTCAACTGCAGACCCCTTCGTGACAATCCGGGGGGGCCGCAGGGCGGATATCTGCTGGCGACCCTCATCACCGCGGCGCCTTGTGGTCGGGCAGACCCCGCCATATGGTGCGCGCCATGCAACGCGCAATTGTCATAGGCGGAGGGCCCGCCGGCCTGATGGCGGCCGAAACGCTGGCCGACCGGGGGATCCGGGCCACAATCTTTGACGCCAAGGCCACCTTTGGGCGCAAGTTGCTGATGGCCGGGAAATCCGGTCTGAATTTGACCAAGAATGAACCGTTTGAAAAATTCCTCGGCCACTATGGGATCGCCAGCGACTGGCTGCGACCGATGCTGAGCGCATTTTCAAACCGGGATGTGCAAAGCTGGGCCGAAACATTGGGACAACCCACGTTCACCGGCAGCAGCGGGCGTGTTTTTCCAAAAGCAATGAAGGCCAGCCCTCTGTTGCGCGCGTGGTTGCGGCGCTTGTCAGACAAGGGCGTCACCATGAGGTCGCGCTGCGACTGGCGTGGCTGGCAGAATGATGAGGCGATTTTTGCAACCAACGAGGGGCAGGCCCCCCATCGCGCAGATGTAACCGTTCTGGCCCTTGGCGGCGGCAGTTGGCCGCGACTCGGCGCGACCGGCACGTGGCGCCGGATCCTTGCGGATCGAGGCGTTGACATCGCGCCATTTCAACCGGCAAACGCCGGGGTTCGGATCACATGGTCCCCGCAGATGCGCAAATTTTTCGGCCAGCCCGTCAAATCCTGCCGCCTTTCGGCCGGCAACAGCCAGACGCGCGGCGAATTCGTCATTTCACGACACGGGCTGGAGGGCGGCGGCGTCTATTCCGTCAGTGCCGCCCTGCGCGATGGCAGAGTGCTGCGACTGGACCTTGTGCCCGATATTGATCGGGCCACGGTGCAGAGCCGCCTATCACGCCCGCGCGCAAAGCTGAGCCTCAGCAACCATCTGCGCAAGACCCTGAACCTTGGGGGCACGCGCCTGGCATTGCTGAACGAATTTGCCCACCCGCTGCCCAAAGAACCCGCTGATCTGGCCCGGATGATCAAGTCTCTGCCGATCCGGCACGACGGGCTTGCGCCCCTTGAACAGGCGATCTCGACTGCGGGCGGCATTCGGCGCCGGGCCGTGGGCATGGATTTGATGCTATCCACGCTGCCCGGCGTTTTCGTCGCCGGCGAGATGCTGGACTGGGAGGCGCCAACCGGCGGGTATCTGCTGACCGCCTGCCTTGCAACCGGGCGCTGGGCGGGGGTGGGGGCGGCGGATTATCTAGCGCGATCCGGTTGAAACGGCGCCGCGGGCGTGGCACGTTTACCCCAGACGTCAGGAGACAAAATGACCAAAATCAATCTCAACCTTGAGGATGCCCGCGACCTTGCAAACAGGTGTCTCAAGCACAACGGCTGTGATAACGCAAACGCGGCGGCGGCAGCGGATCGCATGATCGAGGCCGAACGCGACGGCTGTGCGTCGCACGGTCTGTTTCGCTTGCCGTGGTATGTCTCGGGCGTGAAATCCGGACGCGTCAACGGGCAGGCGCGCCCGCGCGTAACCCAACTGGCCCCGGCGGTCATTGGCGTCGATGGAGATGGCGGGTTTGCCCCGCTCGGCCAGAAAATCGCCCACGACGCGCTGGTTGGATGCGCGCGCGCGCAGGGGATTGCCGCCGTCGCCCTGACCAACATGTTCCATATTGCGGCCATGTGGCCCGAGGTTGAAGACCTCGCCAACGAGGGGCTTTGCGCGATGGCCATGACCGCGTCATACCCATATGTGGCCCCCGCCGGCGGCATCAAGGCGCTTTATGGCACCAACCCCATCGGCTTTGCCTGGCCGCGCAGGGATGCGCCGCCGCTGGTTTTTGATCAGGCCTCCTCGGCCATGGCACGCGGGGAAATCCAGATCGCGGCGCGCGATGGCCGCCCGGTTCCGATAACTGCCGGGATCGGCCCTAAGGGCGAGGCCACGACAGACCCCAATGTCGTCCTTAAGGGGGCACAACTGGGTTTTGGCGGATACAAGGGGGCGGCGCTGGCGATGATGGTGGAACTGCTTGCAGGTCCCTTGATTGGCGAGATGTTGAGTTTTGAGGCCGCCAAAGACGACGCCGGGCGCGGCGGGCCGCCCAAAGGCGGTGAGTTCATACTCGCGATGGACCCGGCCCTGTTCGGGGATCCCGAGGGATTTCTTGATCATGGCGAGCGCTTGATTGCCGAGATCCTTGCCCAAGAGGGCACCCGCCTGCCCGGGGCGCGGCGGCTGGAGCAGCGCCAGAAAACGCCGCAGGCGGGAATAACCATCCCCCAATCCCTCTATCAGGAGATTACCGAGCTTTTGGCATAGATGCGATCTCGGGCAAGGCCGCTTTAGGCAGCCTGCGCGCGTTTGTAGGCGGGGCGCGCTGTTGCCCGGGCGACATAATCGTTGACGCTGGTTTCGGGGATTTCAAACGATGCTCCCCGTGCCCATGTCGCGCAATGAACGGCCACAATATCGGCAATCGTAAAGACATCGCCCATCAGATATGTCTTGTCCCCCAGACGCCGGGCGAGGGTTTTCATCGAGCGCGCGAACTCCCATCTCAAGGTGTCCTTGATCTCGGGGACGCGTTTGTCCTCGGGCAGAACGAAACTATTGCGCGCAGCCGTCCACAGGGTGCCATCCATTTCATCACATGCAAACTGGGTCAGGCTGTCCTGCCGGGCCCGCTGCAGCGAGCCTGCGGGAAAGGTCAGCTTGCCATGCTTGTCGGCCAGAAACTGCATGATCGCAACCGAATCGGTAATTGGCGTATCATCGACCAGAAAAACCGGGATTTTTCCCGACGGGTTCAGGGCCCGAACCCGATCCGAGCGCGGGTCAGCCGGCTCGAACTCATACGCAAGGTCCATTTCCTCAAGCGCCCACAAGACGCGAAAGGCACGGCTTTTCTTGCCGCCAATCAGTTTATACATGTTTCTTCTCCCTTGATCTGTTCAGCTTCGGGCCATCATGGCAATGCGGATAAAGGCACGTTCCAGCATCGCCTGCGCTGGCACGGGCCGGGCACTGCGCAGCGCCAGATCCGTGTCCATCAGAATACCCAGCATGTTTTCCACCTTGTGAACCCCCAGCGCGCGGGCCTGACGCGACATGCGCTCGCGGCGCGCTCCAAAAACGGGCGGGCGCGACGCCATCAACCCGGCCTCGGGGCCTTTGGGGTGGCTGACCGCGTGATGAAGGGTGCGAAAATGCCGCGTCGCACCGATGCAGATCGTTGTCGGGTTCAACCCCTGTCCTTGCAGACGTCGCATCAGCGGAGCAACCTCAGCGACGCGGGCTTCGGCGATCAGGTTGATGGCATCATCCAGCGCTGCCTCGCTGCTTGACGGCGCGACGGCGGCAATGTCAGCCGAGGTGGTTGGCGTCTCGTCCTGCCATTTGTAAAGCGCGAGTTTCTCGATCATTTGGGCGAAATCACCGGGATCGAGCGCCCGGGACAAGGCGATCAGGTCGGTCATCGCCACCTCGCCCAGAGGGGCAATGCCGGCCTTTTTTAAGGCACTCTCGACATCCGCGCGCGAGGGCGGATCGGTATAAACGGGAGCGGCACAGGCGCTGCGATGGGTCTCAAACAGCTTGCGCAGGCTTGAGCGGGCCGCAAGAGAGCCCGCGGTGACAACCAGGCTAGCGTCTCCGGGCTGCCAGTCGGACAGGGCCGCGCCCAGCGCCTTGGTTGCAAAATCGCCGGCCTCCTGCACAAGGACCACGCGCGCCCCGGGGAAAAAACCTTGCGCTTTCATTGCGTCGGAAACCTGCGCGGGATCCTTGCGCAGCGCTGAGGCATGGATCTGGGTAAAGCGCATCTCTTCGTCTGCGTTTTCCCCGACAAGCGCCTTGACCAGTTGTTGCCGCCGCAGCGAAACGCGCATCCGGTCGGCCCCATAGACCAGAACGCCGGGGCAGTCCGCGCGGGGGTTGGCAAAAAACCGCACGGCCTCTTGTCCAGACAGTTTCATGTTGGCCAGGTCACCGAATCAACCGCGATTTGCCGCGAGACCAGTGCGGCCAGTGCGAGGGCCAGACGTTTTCTGGCATCCTGCCGGGCGGTTTCGTTCATGAGTGTCTCGGCACTGCTGGTATACCCTGCAGTGTCGCGCATGCTCTGGCTGAAAACACGCGCACCGCTCTTGCTGTCGACAATCGATACGCTGATCTTGCCGCTCAGGGTGTGGCGCGCAAGGCCGCTGCTGGCAACGAGGGTTAGTTCTGTTTCCGTGATGGACAGATCCAGTGCTGCCCGGTAGCGCGCATCCGGGCGCGGGCGGCCAAACCGTCGTTCCAGCGCCTCAAGCAGAATGAAACCCTCGGGGCTGTCAATCAGATCAAAGCGGATATTTCCTTGCACCCCCCGCGCGGCACTGCCAGCCTTGTAAACGGGCCGGAACCCGCAACCGGCGACCAACACGGCCGGTAGCAAGGCAATCAGGGTTCTGCGGTCAAATGACAACATTCACGATCCGTCCGGGCACTATGATCAGCTTCTTTGGCGATTTTCCCGCCAGAAACCTGACCACAGCATCATCGGACAGGACCATTTTTTCAACCTCTTCTTTCGGCGTGTCCCGGGGAACCGAGATTTCAGAGCGCCGCTTGCCGTTGATCTGGATCGGCATCGTGACCATGTCATCAACCAGAAGAGCCGGATCTACAACTGGCCAGGGGGCCTGCGAGACCATCCCCTCACCCCCCAATGCTGCCCAGACCTCCTCGGCCAGATGCGGGGTCATCGGCTGCATCAATTGCGCCATGACCAGCATCGCGCGACGTTTGGCCCCCGGAGCGGCCCCGGATTTGGCGATCGTATTCGTCAGCGCATAGAGGCTGGCAATAGACTTGTTGAAGGCAAAACCCTCGATGCCACGGGTAACCTCGTCAATGGCCCGCGCGGTGGCGCGCTCCAGCGTATCGTCACGCTCTGCGGGCGCGGTCTTGTCGATCAACTCGGCAGTCATGCGCCAGACCCGCTGCAGGTGCTTCCATGCGGCGTCGGCTCCGGCCGCGGTCCACTCGACATCGCGCTCGGGGGGGCTGTCGCTCATCACGAACCAACGAGCGGTATCCGCGCCGTACTGATCGATGATATCCGCTGGATCAACGACGTTCTTCTTGGATTTCGACATCTTGATGATCGGGCCGACCTCAACCGCTTCACCTGTCGCGCGCAAGCTGGCCTTTCCATCGCCCCGCACGACCTCGTCGGGGGTATGCCAGACCGGGCGCCCGTCAGCGCCCGCCGTGGCATAGGTTTCATGGGTGACCATGCCTTGGGTGAACAGCGCATTAAAGGGCTCGATGGCCTTTTTCGGCAGATGCCCGGTCAGGTTCATGGCGCGGGCGAAAAATCGCGAATAGAGAAGGTGGAGGATCGCGTGTTCGATCCCGCCGATATACTGATCGACATTCATCCAGTATTCGGCATCCTCGGCAACGGTCGGCGTGTTGGCATGTGGCGCCGTAAAGCGCGCGTAATACCAAGAACTGTCGACAAACGTGTCCATCGTATCGGTTTCCCGCGTGGCAGGTTTGCCACATCTCGGACATGTGGTCTGGCGCCATGTGGGGTGCCAGTCCAGCGGGTTTCCGGGGCGATCAAATGTCACATCCCCCGGCAGCTCGATCGGCAGGTTTTCCTTTTTCTCTGCGACAACCCCGCAATCCGGGCAATGCACCACCGGAATCGGGCACCCCCAGAACCGCTGCCGAGACACCCCCCAGTCGCGCAAACGATACTGGGTCACGCCCTTGCCCCAACCGGCCTTTTCGGCAAAGTCTATGGCGGCGTTGATCGCGTCGTCACCCGTGGCCACGTCCAGCCCGGCAAAATGGTCGATCCATTTCACCGGTTCGGTTTTCGGCGGCACAAAGGCGATGTCCCGAACCGGCGCCGGGTTGTCCAGCGCCACAAAGGTATCGGTCACCCCAAGCCCGTATTTCCGGGCAAAATCAAGGTCGCGCTGGTCGTGCGCAGGGCAGCCGAAAATCGCGCCGGTGCCGTAATCCATCAGGATAAAGTTCGCAACCCACACCGGCAATTCCCACTTGGGGTTCAGCGGGTGGCGGACCCGGAGCCCGGTGTCAAAGCCCTTTTTCTCGGCTGTTTCAAGGTCCGCTTCGGAGGTGCCCATCCGGCGACAATCGGCGTTAAAGGCGGCAATCTCGGGGTTTTTTGCCTCCAGCGCCAAAGCCAGAGGATGATCCGGCGAGATCCCGACAAAGCTGGCGCCCATCAGCGTATCAGGGCGCGTCGTGTAAACCTCAATTTCCGCGTGCCCGGCAACCGGGGCCGTCATCTGAAACGAAAACTGCAACCCGCGCGACTTGCCAATCCAGTTTTTCTGCATCAGGCGGACCTTTTCCGGCCAATCCGTCAGCCGGTCCAGAGAATCAAGCAACTCCTGTGAGAACGCGCTGATGCGAAAAAACCACTGCGTCAGGGCCTTGCGTTCAACCGGCGCGCCCGAGCGCCAGCCTTTGCCATCTATCACCTGCTCGTTGGCCAAAACCGTCAAGTCCACCGGATCCCAGTTGACCACCGCCTGCTTGCGATAAACCAGCCCCTTGTCCATCATGTCGATGAACATCGCCTGTTGCTGGCCATAATATTCCGGCTCGCAGGTGGCGATTTCGCGGCTCCAGTCGATGCTGAGGCCCATCGGCTTCATCTGCGCGCGCATGTCGGCGATATTGGCGCGGGTCCAGTCGCCGGGTTTCACCTTTTTCTCGATCGCCGCGTTCTCGGCGGGCAGACCAAAGGCATCCCAGCCCATGGGGTGCAACACGTTGAAACCTGTTGCCGATTTGTAACGCGCAACCACATCTCCCATCGTATAGTTGCGCACATGCCCCATGTGAATCCGCCCCGAGGGATAGGGAAACATTTCAAGGACATAGTATTTCTCACGCCCGGGATCGCGCTCGGCACGAAAGATTCCAGCCTCTTCCCAGGCCTTTTGCCACTTTGGTTCAACCACACGGGCGTTGTAACGGGACATCACTTTCCACCTTGTCAAAACTGCGCCGGACGACCTGTCGTCACAGGTCCCGGCGCGTTTCTAATTCGCATTTCAGGTCGGGTCTAGAGCTTGCTGTCGGCAATGCGCAACTGCCGCGCCCGGCTCAGGATCGCATCCTCGAGCGCGCGGACGGTGTCGTGGCTGGCCGGACCCGAGCGGGTCATCAGCGCCACCCTGAGTGAGCGCGCATCCAGCGCCGGATCCTGAACGTAAATGGTCGCCCGATATTGTCGGGCTGAACCCTTGGCCCGCCCCCAACCCTTTACAATCACACCGGAAAACGGGTCCGCGGCCTCGGTTGGTAGAAACGACATGACATCCAGCGCGGCGTTCCAGATATATTTGTTCACGTTGATGGTGACGTTGGGATTGTCCTTGTTGATGAACAGGGACCAGATCTTTTTGCCGCTGTTGTTTGCCTTTTCGCGCGCACTGACCGCCCCGTCCGTGTTTCCGGCCGCGCCTTTACCCTTGAACAGGCCGCTACTGCCGCAGGCGGACAGGGAGAGGGACAAAGACAAGGCCAAAGTCGCAGCCACACTCAATCGCAGTCTGTTGGTCACGCAGATATCCTCCAGCGCCGGGCGTTTATCGCTGCTTGTCTGTGTATCGGCTTAGATATAACGGAACAAGTGTTTTCCTGCGCCGGCAATCCCACATGCCGCACCTGACTGTGACAAGTCTGCACCAGCTTTGCCAACATTGAAAAACCGCCGGCACTGTTGCTTGACGATCAGGCCCCAAACTGTGATCAATCAACCCACTCAATTTGGATTCCCTGAATTGAGGTGCACCTTTAACTTTAACGAGGGAAAACAATGAAAAAAGTTCTTCTCACTACTTCAGCCCTGACGCTGATCGCCGGCGCTGCCTTTGCAGACGTCTCGCTCAGCGGCTCGGCCCGCATCAACATTCAGACGAACGCTGGCTCCACGCCCGCGCACAAAGCGCTTGTTTCAAACCGTGCTCGTCTTAACGTCAAACTGTCGGGTCAATCCGATGGTGGCCTGAGCTTTGGCGCATCAACCCGCCTGCAGACAACTGGCGGTGCTGGCGGCTCCGTTCAGGGCGCAACCGTGTTTGTTTCCAACGGCGCAGTCAAACTGTCGGTTGGTAACACCGACGGTGCGATTGCCTCGACTATTGGCATGTATGCGGTCGGCGGCTGTGGCTGGTCGGCGTCCAACGCTTATGGCAACTACTGCGCCAATGTTCTGGATGTGTTCGACAGCCCGTTCCAGTCGTCGTCAAGCGGCGGTGCTGGCCCGCAGGTTGCCCGCGTTGACTTCGGTGCGGGTCCGTTGAAACTGTCGGCTTCGACTACCCTTAACAACACAACGGGTGTTGGTACGCATAACGAAGTCGCACTCAGCTATTCTGCAGGTGGTTTCGGGGTCTCTGTTGGCGCGAACAACAAAGGGACGCATGCTGCGTATACTGCGACTCAACTGGCGGCTCTTGCTGCTGATGGTCTTGTTGCGGCGACGTATACTGGCGGTACATATGCCACTCTGTCATATGGCAACGGTAGCGGCCTGAACGTTGCCTTGACCGGGGTTAGGTACAAAGGTGGTGCGAACCAAAACGGTAAAACCTCTGCCTACATCCTAAAGGCTGGAATGCCCGTTGGTGGCGGCAATGCCAGCGTTTTTGTCGCGAATGACGCCGGTGGCAACCGCTCGGGCGTAAACTACAAATACTCGCTGGGTGGCGGTGCAAGTGTTATTGCCGCGGTTACGCACTCTCAGCATATTTTGGCTGGACAGCGTGCCGGTACAAATGCGTCGTTTGGTATGACTTTCAAGTTCTAATCCAACCGGATTGGCAAGAATTGGGAGAGAGCGGGCCTTTTGGCTCGCTCTTTTCTTTTTGCGCGGCCTTGTTCCGGGACGCGTGAGCGCATAAAAGATCAGGCAAAACGTCAGGTCCCTTGCGATGTCCCTCTCTGAAATCAAAACCCGCCTGGCCAAGGCCGAAGCCGCTGCGAACCGCGCGCCCGGTTCTGTCACGCTGATTGCCGTCTCCAAGGTCCAGCCAAACGCTCGCGTTCACGGCGTTCTGGCCGAGGGTCAGCGGGTCTTTGGCGAAAACCGTGTGCAGGAAGCCGCTGGAAAGTGGCCCGATTTTCGCGCCGAATTCGGGGCAATCCAGCTGCACCTGATCGGCCCTTTGCAAACCAACAAACTGCGCGCTGCTCTTGATCTGTTTGACGCCATCCACACGCTGGATCGGCCGAAACTGGCCCGAAAGCTGGCCACCGAGGTGCAGGCCCGGGGCACCTGTCCGCAACTGTTCATTCAGGTCAACACCGGCGAAGAGCCCCAGAAAGCAGGCGTTCTACCCCGCGATGCGGATGAATTTATCGCCACATGCCGGGCGATGGACCTGCCGATTTCCGGCCTCATGGTGATCCCGCCGCAGGATGAAGAACCGTCGCTGCACTTTGCCCTTTTGGCCAAGATCGCGGCGCGCAACGGGTTGAAAAACCTGTCCATGGGCATGAGTGGTGATTTTGAAAAGGCGGTAGCCTTTGGCGCGACGCATGTGCGTGTCGGCTCGGCCCTCTTTGGCGCGCGCGATTACGGCTGAGGCGATCAGGGCCGGATAATCAGGCGAGAATCCCCCTGCCAGCGGGTCAGAATGGCGCGCAAGTCACGTGCCAAAAAGGCAACGCATCCTGCCGTCGGATAGCGCGGGCGGCGCCAGACATGCACAAAGATCGCCGAGCCAGCCCCGCGCCTTGGCTCTGGCGCGTTAAAATCGGTTGTGGCCAGCAGGTCATAAAGCGGGTCCGCACGCCGCAGCGCCTCATGACCAAAGGCCGAGGCAATCGCCCGCACATGCCGGTTATATTCAGGGTCGCGCGGATCATCGGACCATTTATCAAACAACCCGATCCGCCTGAGCGGCAGCGGTGTTCGCGGGGCAGGCATACGATCCGGGCGATAAAAGACCCCCGTCAGGCGCCAGACCCCGGCGGGGGTCACGCCATCGCCCTCGCCGGTCTTGGGGCCAATCCCGCCCCGCCCGATGGCGCAGGGAAAGATCCGCCCACAAAACCGCGCGCCAAAGGCGGTGACGACCAGATCCCGGCGGCGCGGGATCACAGCAGATGCCCGCTTTTTTTTGCCTTTGTGTCCAGATATTTGGTGTTGTGCGCATTGCGGCCAACAGCCAAGGGAACACGTTCAACCACGCGCAGGCCGGCGGCATTCATCATGGCGATCTTTTTGGGGTTGTTGGTCATCAGCCGGACCTCTGAAAACCCCATCTTGCGCAGGATCTCTGCCCCCAGTTTAAAGTCCCGCTCGTCGTCCTCAAAGCCCAACCTGTGATTTGCCTCAACCGTGTCAAAACCCTGATCTTGCAAGGAGTATGCCCGCATCTTGTTGGCCAGACCGATTCCACGTCCTTCCTGATTCATGTAGAGCAGGACCCCCGCGCCCGCCTGACCGATCTGGGCCAACGCCGCCCGCAACTGCGGACCGCAATCGCATTTCAGCGAGCCAAGGAGATCCCCCGTGAAACAGGCCGAATGCAGCCGCGCCAGAACCGGGAGGCTGCGCGATGGCTGGCCGATCTCGACGGCGTAATGCTCTTCGCCGCCGTCGTCGGGACGGAAGACATGGACGCGCCCGGCCTCGGATACCGCCATCGGCAAACGCGCCGCCGAAACCTCAAAAAGCGGACTGCTCTGGCTCAGATTGTCGGAAATCTCGGCCAGCGCCAGACGGTTCAGCGCATAAGTCGCCGCCAGATCTGCGCCTTGCGATACCGACAGGACCAGCGCTGCGGGCAGCAGACGCGCCTGTTTGCAGAGGGTCAAAGCGGCACGGTGCACGCCGACCTCACCGCCGCGCGCCGTTTGGCAAGGACCCAACAACGGGTGCATGAGGTCGCCCGAGGGATCGGAGACAGCCCGGACCCACGTCGCATCCACTGAATTCGGCACGATGATGCGGGCAAGATCGCCGTCATAGGCCCGCGCGCGCAGCGTTTCGGCCCGGCGGGCCGTAACCGCCAGCACCGGGTCCGTGCCGTGCGCACGCGCCAGTGAAAGGCGCTCGGGCGTCAAGGTTTCGGCCGCCAGAACCAGCGCCTCATGCCCCTCTGAGGCCAGAACCACCGGCAGCCCCATGCGCAAATCGGTCCGCGCCCGCGCGATTTTCTCGTCCTTACCCGGCCCCAGCGTCATTTCTTGCGGTCCCATGTTACAATTCCTGCCCCTCCTATATCCGCCATAACGAAAATATGAAACATTACCCGTAAATTTGACACGAGGGCGTGAGGGAAGTGTCTGAAAACTTGTGAAACCGGCGCGGCAGGCACATGTCTTGACTGAAACGAACGGGAGAGATGACATGAGCAACATCAAAAAGATCCTGATGGTTGATGACGATGGGGACCTGCGTGAGGCGCTGGCCGATCAACTGGTCCTGACCGAAGAGTTCGACGTATTCGAAGCCGCCGACGGCGCGCAGGGCCTCGAAAAGGCCAAGGAAGCGATCTATGATCTGGTCATTCTCGACGTGGGCCTTCCCGATATGGATGGTCGTGAACTGTGCCGCCTGATGCGAAAACAGGGCGTGAAATGCCCGGTTCTGATGCTGACCGGACATGACAGCGACGCGGATACAATTCTGGGACTGGATGCAGGCGCCAATGATTATGTGTCAAAACCGTTCAAGTTCCCGGTTCTTTTGGCACGAATTCGTGCGCAACTGCGCCAGCATGAGCAATCCGAAGACGCCGTCTTTCAGATCGGGCCATACACGTTCAAACCCTCGACGAAAATGCTGGTCACCGCGGATGACAAGAAAATTCGTCTGACCGAAAAGGAAACCAACATCCTGAAATTCCTATACCGGGCAACCGATGGCGTGGTCGCCCGGGATGTCCTTTTGCACGAGGTTTGGGGGTATAACGCCGGCGTCACAACCCACACGCTGGAGACCCATATCTACCGCCTTCGCCAGAAAATCGAGCCAGACCCCTCGAATGCGCGGCTTCTGGTTACCGAAAGTGGCGGCTACCGGCTGGTGGCCTGAATTTACGACCTCCCTGTTGGACTGGCCCGGCGCTCTCGTCGGGCCTTTTTTTTGGGTTTTGCGGTGGGATATTGAGTATTTTCACAAAGAAGAGCAGAAGGCGTTGATGCCTGCCCCGGCCGCGCCTATGGTCCGGCGGGACTTCTTTCCTTGCCGACAGGACACCAGAAAAGATGAGTTTCACGCTTGCCACCTGGAATATCAATTCAGTTCGATTGCGCGAACCTCTGGTGTTAAAGCTTTTGCGCGAGGAGGCGCCGGATATCCTGTGTCTGCAAGAGTGCAAGTCTCCGGCGGAAAAAATCCCCGTTGATGGCTTTGCCGCACTTGGCTACCGTCACATGCTGGCCAACGGGCAGAAAGGGTATAACGGGGTCGCCATTCTGTCGCGCCTGCCCATCGTCGAGGTTGCCCGCCATGATTTCGTGGCCCTTGGGCACGCGCGCCACATTGCCGGGCGACTGGACAACGGGGTTACGATCCACAATTTCTATGTGCCCGCGGGAGGGGATGTTCCCAACCGCGACGTAAATGAGAAATTTGGGCAAAAGCTGGATTATCTTACTGAAATGCAGGATTATTTTCGGGGCGCACCCCCGGAAAGGTCAATCCTTGTGGGGGATCTGAACATTGCCCCGCGCCCGGACGACGTTTGGTCGCACAAGAGCCTCTTGAAGGTGGTCAGCCATACGCCGGTTGAGGTCGAGCATCTTGAAGCCACCCGAGAGGCCGGAAACTGGGTGGATGTCACTCGTGCGGACATCCCCGACGGGCCCCTTTATACATGGTGGTCCTATCGGGCTCGGGACTGGAGCGCGGCTGACAAGGGGCGGCGTCTGGATCACGTTTGGGCCACAGACGATATTGCCGGCGCGGCCCATTCAAGCCGCGTTCACCGCGTCGCGCGGGGGTGGGAAAAGCCGTCCGACCATGCGCCGCTCTTTGCGACATTTGACCTCTGACTTGCGCTACCCCTTGGGGGTTGGCAAAAGGCTTCCTAAGTAGAGCTATGACACGGCATGACGCCGAGCGAGGAGAATGAAAATGTTGGAATTTGGTAAGGACAAAGGCGGTGCCGCCGATAATCTGGTCTTGAACGGTACCGAGGCGACCTTCATGCAGGACGTGATTGACGCCAGCAAGGAGACCCCGGTAATCGTGGATTTCTGGGCGCCGTGGTGCGGCCCGTGCAAAAGCCTAGGCCCGACACTGGAGGCCGAGGTAAAGGCGGCGGGCGGCAAGGTCAGGATGGTCAAGATCAACATTGACGAGAACCAGCAGTTGGCGGCGCAAATGCGTATCCAGTCGATCCCGGCCGTTTACGCGTTCCATGATGGCAAGCCGGTGGATGGTTTCATGGGGAATCAGGCACCCTCGCAAATCAAGGCATTTGTCAGCAAAATCGCAGAACTGGGGCCCGACGGCGGGCTTGGCGAAGCTCTTGAAATGGCCGAACAGATGCTGGCGGACGGCGCGGCGGTGGACGCGGCACAAACCTTTTCCGCGATCCTTGGGGAAGACCCCGAGAACGCGGCAGCCTATGCCGGGCTGGTGCGGGCACATCTGGCGCTGGATGAGGCGGACAAGGCAAAGGGATTTCTGGCCGCGGTGCCGGATGCGATAAAGGATGCCCCGGAAATCGCCGCCATTCAGGCCCAGATCGACCTTGCAGAGGCGGCGGCGGATGCCGGGCCGATCGCCGAGCTGCGGGCGGCGGTCGAGGCTGATCCTGACGACCACCAGTCGCGCTTTGATCTGGCGACAGCCCTTGCGGCAACCGGCGATAATGCCGCGGCGATTGACGAATTGCTGGAACTGTTCCGGCGCGACCGCGACTGGAACGACGGGGCGGCAAAGGCCCAGCTGTTCAAGATATTTGATGTCCTGAAACCCGACGACCCGATTGTGCTGACTGGTCGACGCAAGCTGTCATCGATGATCTTTGCCTGATGCGGCATTTCATCTAAGGTGGGATCATGTTCAATAGAGCCGACCTGCCAGATCGACTTCCGATTTTTCCACTGCCCGGGGCGGTCCTGCTGCCCCGGGGGAACTTGCCGTTGAATATTTTTGAACCCCGCTATCTGACAATGCTGGACGAGGTTCTGAAAACGCCGCATCGCCTGATTGGTATGGTGCAGCCGATTGCGCCATCAGACGCAACCTCGGAAGCTCCGCGCCTGCATCAGATAGGCTGCGCCGGGCGGGTCATCGTCTTTTCCGAACTCGAAAACCGGCGCTACCGTATCACCCTTGCCGGAAAATCCCGGTTCCGCATAAAATCAGTCGATGAAGGCTTCGCCCCCTACCTCAGCGCCGAGGTCGAGTGGAACGGCTTTGAACGCGACATGGGGCAGGAGGAAAAGGACGCTGATTTCGACCGCGCCGACTTTCTGAATATTCTGGGCAAGTTCCTGCAGTCAAGCGGCCTTCGGTCCGATTGGGCCAGCCTGAAAAATGCCGATGACGAATTACTGGTCAACTCTCTTTCGATGATGTTTCCCTTTGAAACCGAGGACAAACAGGCGCTGTTGGAGGCCCCGACCCTCTCGGACCGGCGCGAAACGCTACTGGCGCTGATGGAATTTGCAATGGCTGGCAGTGGAGATGCTCAAAGATTGCAATGAACGAAAACACCCCACCGATCGATGCAAGAATGCTGGAGGCTCTGGTCTGTCCGTTGACGCATGGGCCGCTGGTTTTTGACCCCGGCCGGCAAGAGCTGATCTCACGCAATGCGGGGCTGGCCTTTCCGATTCATCGGGGCATTCCGATCATGCTGGTGGACGAGGCCCGGAAACTGGACGAGGACCGGGGTTAGGGCGCAGACCCATATAACCCAGCGGCGTGGGATGAATGGATCCAGACCTTAAATCTGCTGCCCCTGCATCAACAATGGCATGTCGTCAGACAGGCCGGCCGCCTGTCGCATCAGCCCGCGCCGCAGTGGCGCGATGGCATTGACCGCCCCCAGCCCCAGATCTCGGCCCAACCTCAAGATTGGGTTGTCATTTGAAAACAGACGGTTAATCCCATCAGTCGCCGTCGCCATTGCGGCAACATCAAAGCTGCGCCACTGCTGATAGCGCGCCAGAACGAGGGGCGAGGAAATATCTTCGCCGCGCCGTTTCGCGTGGATCAGAACCTCGGCCAGCGCTGCGACATCACGAAGCCCGATGTTCAGACCCTGCCCGGCAAGAGGGTGCATTCCGTGGGCGGCATCGCCGACCAGAGCCAGACGCTCGGCAACAAAGCTGTTGGCAAGGGTCAGACGCAATGGATAGGCAAAGCGTTTGCCCTCCAGACCGAAGGCACCAAGAAAATCGCCAAAGCGCGGGTGCAGCGCGGCCAAAAAATCCGCATCCGACAGGGCCGCGATTTCGGCCGCCCGATCACTCGTTTCCGCCCATACGATTGAGCTGCGGTTGCCCGGAAGCGGCAATATTCCCAGCGGGCCGGATGGCATAAAGAACTGATGGGCCACACCGTTATGGGGCTTTTCATGGGCAATCGCGCAAACCAGACCGGTTTGCTCATACCCCCAGCCAGTGCGGGAAATTCCGGCGCGGCGTGCAGTTGCGCTGTCGCGCCCGTCGCAGCCCACCAGCAAGGCCGCCCTGAGTGTCTGACCGTCATCCAGCGTCACGCTAGCATGGGTCGGGTGAATGGCCTGCTCAACAACCCTGCGCCCGTTGATCTGGCGAATATTCTCGGCCTCGTCTAGCGACTGAAGCAGGGCACGCCGCAGAAACCTGTCCTCCAACATATAGCCCATTGGCCCTTCTTCGATCTCGGTGTGGTCGAAATGCAGCGTCCAGGGCGCGGCCCCCTCACCCGGGCGGCCATCGCTGACGACAATATCCAGAATCGGCTGACTCTGCGCAGCACAGCTTTTCCAGATCCCGAGGGCGGACAGCATCTGTTTGGAGGCCAGCGCCAGCGCATAGGCCCGCCCGTCAAAATCGGCACCGGTCAGCCGCCTGCGCTCGAGCGCATCAACCACGCTCACGCGCATCCCTCCCGAAGCGAGGGCAAGCGCCAGCGCCGGACCATTCAGGCCGCCGCCGACAATCAGAATATCGCTATCAAATGTCATTCCCCTCAATATCGCGGATCAAACCGGATTGTCCATCCGCCTGCGCTCAGAAGCAAGAATTCGCGCATCCCGACGCAATTTCCGCGCCCCCCGCAGCGATTTCACCCGGATTCACCAGTGCCGCAAAAATATTGCTTGAAAGGTGGCCACTTTTTCTGCGCATTATCGGCAAGCATTGGCGGATTTGGGTGAAAGCCGGTGCGACGCGGTAAACGTCAACAGACTGTGGCGTTGGCGCGGTGTTTTTCAGGGGAGGGTCAGATGTCGCAGGATTGGTTGTTTCAAAGTGCAAGCGCCTTGGGGCGGGGCATAGAACGGGGCGACATCGACCCCGTGCGCCTGACAGAGACCTATTTGGAGGCGATCGAGGCCCACCCTCTGCGGGATCGGATTTACAGCGTCGTGACCTATGAACGCGCCCGCGCCGAGGCCAAAGCCGCCGCCGCACGCGCAGCCTCGGGGCAGCGACGGGGTTTGCTGGATGGTGTGCCTATCTCGTGGAAAGACCTGTTTGATTCCGCAAGCATCGCCACCGAGGCCGGATCGGCCTACCTCAAGGGCCGGACCCCAAAGGAGGACGCCGAGGTTCTGGACAATGCGACCAAGGCGGGGCTGGTATGTCTGGGCAAGACCCACATGTCCGAGCTTGCGTTCTCGGGCCTTGGCTATAACCCGGTGACAGAGACGCCACCTTGCGTGAATGATCCCGCGGCGGTTCCCGGTGGCTCATCCTCGGGCGCGGCAACGTCGGTTGCCTTTGGTCTGGCGGCCGCGGGAATCGGCTCGGACACCGGCGGCTCAGTGCGAATCCCGTCTGCATGGAATGACCTGACCGGACTGAAAACCACCCACGGGCTGATCTCGGTCAAGGGTGTGGTGCCGCTCTGCGAGACCTTCGACACGGTCGGGCCGCTCTGCCGCTCGGTCGAGGATGCGGCCCAATTGCTGGCCGTCCTGTCGGGGTCGTCCCCGGCGGCCAGCGTAACGCCAGCGCCATCTCTGAAGGGGCGTCGCCTTCTGGTTCTGGAAGAGGTCGGGATGGAGGAGTTGCGCCCCCAGCCCAAGGCCGCCTTTGAGAGCGCCGTTGAAAAGCTGGCCGCTGCTGGCGCGACGGTTGCACGGGGCAACGTCCGGGCCGTGGCCACCGCCATGCCGCTATCGGCCTGCCTGTTCACGGTGGACGCCTACGCCCAATGGCATGAAGAGATCGAGGCCGACCCTGACCTGATGTTTCACGAGATTCTTGACCGTTTCCGCGCCGGCGGTGCCTTTTCCGGGATCGAATATGTCGAAGGATGGATGAAATTGCGCGCCTTGCGGGCCGATTACCTGCGCGACACGGCCTCTTATGACGCGGTTCTTGTGCCAACATCGCCGGTCCTGCCCCCCAATCTTGAACGTTTGGCGACCGACAGCAATTTCTATGTGTCGGAAAACCTGCTGGCCCTCAGAAACACGCGGATTGCCAATTTGATGGGGCTTTGTGCGTTGAACCTGCCAACCGGTGTGCCCTCATGCGGGCTGCAAGTCATGGCCGCGCCGTTCACCGAGGGGCGCCTTCTGCGGCTGGGCGCCGCCATGGAAGCGGTCCTGACCCCGGCCACAAACCGGACATAGTGCGTTTTGCACAAAATACTGAACTGAAAAAAACCTGCCACGCCTTTGGTTTATGGGTCTATGCCCCAATGCCAATTCCCGCATGTCAAGTCTGGACCGAACGGGGTTCTCGCGGTAATATACTGGCAAAGGGGCACATAGACCCCGACAAATGAGGCATGAATGCAGTTTCCCGAGCGGTTTTCAAACCTGCCAGAATATGCTTTTCCACGTCTGCGCGCGCTTTTGGCGGGCCATGACGCGGGCGGGCCCGAGATTGCCATGTCAATCGGTGAGCCAAAGCACGCACCGCCGAGCGTTGTCGCGCAGATTATTTCAGAACACGCGGATGAGTTCAGGCGCTATCCCCCCAATGAGGGAACTGCCGAACTGCGCGCCGCCATTTCAGCATGGCTCTTGCAGCGTTATCGCGTCACGCGCGATCCGGAAACCGAAATATTTGCCCTGAATGGCACCCGTGAGGGGCTGTTCAATGCCTGTGTCGCGCTCTGCCCGGAACGGCTTGGCGCAGAGGTTCCCAAGGTTCTTGTTCCCAATCCGTTTTATCAGGTCTACGCGGTTGCCGCGGCAGCGATCGCTGCCGATCCGGTCTTTATGCCCTGCACAGCGGCAAATGGTTTTTTGCCCAACTTCGATGCGCTTGATCCCCGGATTCTGGATCAAACGGCGATTGTCTATCTCTGCTCACCGTCCAACCCGCAAGGGGCCGTGGCCTCGGAAAAGTATTGGGAAAACCTTCTTGGCCTTGCTGAAAAACACGATTTTCGCGTGTTCGCCGACGAATGCTATGCCGAGATTTATCGGCATACGCCACCTGCGGGCGCGCTGGAGGTTGCCGATCGGTTGGGTATAGACCGCGAGCGGGTTCTGGTGTTTCACTCGCTCTCAAAACGCTCAAACCTTCCGGGGCTGCGCTCGGGGTTCGCAGCTGGCGGGGCCGAAACGATTGCGCGACTGAAACAGTTGCGCGCCTATTCCGGCGCACCGCTACCACTGCCCCTGCAACGCGTGGCCGAAGCGGTTTGGGCTGATGAAGAACATGTCACAAAGAGTCGCGAAATCTATCAGCGAAAATATCGGATTGCCGATCAGATCTTTGCCGGCGTCCCCGGATACACGCCGCCCGAGGCCGGTTTTTTCCTGTGGCTGCCGGTTCCGGATGGCGAGGCTGCGACGCTGACGCTGTGGCAAGAAGCCGGGGTCAAGGTTTTGCCCGGGGCTTATCTGGCGCGCGACGCAAACGGCGATAACCCCGGCCGGGGATATATCCGAGTCGCAATGGTCGCCCCGGAGGCGGAATTGAAACGGGGATTGCAATTGATCCATGACTGTATTTATGAACGAGGCAGGTGAAGATGGCGTATCAAACCCGACACCGGAATCCATTGCTTGAAAGCGACGTGCACGCGGCAATTCAGAAACGCGGGGCCGAGCTGTTGGGGCTGTTGTTGATCGGCTTTGGCGTACTGATCCTGCTGATGTTGGCATCATATACGCCGGATGACCCAAGCTGGTTGAGCGCAACAGACGCACCTGTTCACAATTTCCTAGGCAAAAGCGGCGCCTCGATTGCAAGCCCTATGTTCGTGACCATCGGTTGGGCCGGATGGGGGTTTGTGGTGGTGGCCTTCGTCTGGGGGCTGCGCTTTTTTCTGCACACCGGCGAGACCCGCTTTGTCAACCGGGTTCTGTTCTCGCCAATTGTCATTGCAATCGCGGCGGTATTCGCGTCAACCAACGCCCCGGGGGCAGGGTGGCAGCACAGCTTTGGTCTTGGCGGTTTGTTCGGCGACACGGCCCTTGCCGCGCTTCTGGCGCTGTCGCCATTGGATCTAGGCATTAGCGTCAAGGTCCTCAGCGCCCTCCTAGGCATCGTCACGCTGCTGGCCTCGGGCTTTGTTCTGGGTTTTGACCGTCTTGAAATTCGTAGGCTGATGCGGTTTTTGCTGTTTGGTGTGATCCTCAGCTACGCATCCATCGTTTCGCTTGTCTCTCTGGTCTCGCGACGGGGGGTAAATGCGGCGCGCACCGCAGCCCGGGATCGCCGCCTGAAAACCCGGACCCAACCGGGGCAGTCCGCCGCCCCGGCAGGCGTTGCGCCAAATCCCGACCTAGGCGCCCTGATCCGTGCCCCGTACCCCACCCGCGCCGGGCAAAATAAGGCGCCAGCCCAACCCTCGATCACGGTGCGCCGCTCGCCGCCCTTGACCGCCACCGAGCCCGAACTGGTGACGCCAGAAACGCCGCCGATCGATGTGGCCGCCCCCAGTGGCGACCGGGTCCACGCCCGCATCATCGATGCGATCCGCACGCGTAAAGGCAAGAAACCGCAACCGGCTCACGCCCCGCTGGCCGAGCCTGATATCCACGCCCCGAATCACGCGGGCGACCCAGACCCTTATGTCCCGCCATCGCCGGAACCCAAGGTGGTGGTTCAAACGCGCCCAACCGCCTCTCTACCCACCAGCAAAAAGGCCGCGCGTGAGGCGCAGCCCACACTGGCCTTCGAGGATACACCGGCCAGCTATGAATTCCCGCCGCTGTCCTTGCTGACCAACCCCGATGCAATTATCCGCCACCACCTGCCCAAAACTGCGCTTGCAGAAAATGCCCGCATGCTGGAAAGCGTGCTGGAGGATTACGGGGTCAAAGGCGAAATCAAAACGGTCAGCCCCGGCCCGGTGGTCACCATGTATGAGCTGGAGCCCGCCCCCGGACTGAAGGCCAGCCGGGTTATCGGCCTTGCCGATGACATTGCCCGTTCGATGTCGGCGCTGGCTGCGCGTGTATCGACGGTGCCGGGGCGATCAGTCATCGGGATCGAACTTCCGAATGCGCACCGCGAAAAGGTGCTGTTGCGTGAAATTCTGTCGGCCCGGGATTTCGGCGACTCAACCCTGAAACTGCCGTTGGCGCTGGGCAAGGATATTGCCGGGGATCCGGTGGTTGCGAACCTTGCCAAGATGCCCCACCTGCTGATTGCCGGGACGACTGGTTCAGGCAAATCGGTGGCGATCAACACCATGATCCTCAGCCTGCTTTACAAGCTTCCTCCCGAAGAATGCCGCCTGATCATGATCGATCCGAAAATGCTCGAGCTTTCGGTCTATGACGGCATTCCACATCTTCTGTCCCCAGTGGTCACCGATCCCAAGAAAGCGGTTGTTGCCCTGAAATGGGTGGTCGGGGAAATGGAAGAGCGGTATCGCAAAATGTCCAAGATGGGTGTGCGGAACATCGACGGTTATAACGGTCGGGTCCGCGAGGCGCTGGCCGCCGGCAAGAATTTCAGCCGCACGGTTCAGGTCGGATTTGACGATGCCACCGGCGACCCGGTGTTTGAAACCGAAGAGTTCGCCCCCGAGGCGATGCCCTATATCGTTGTCGTGGTCGACGAAATGGCCGACCTGATGATGGTTGCGGGCAAAGAGATCGAGGCCTGTATCCAGCGCCTTGCTCAAATGGCGCGCGCCAGCGGTATCCACCTGATCATGGCCACGCAGCGGCCCAGCGTCGATGTCATCACCGGCACGATCAAGGCCAACTTTCCCACCCGGATCAGCTTTCAGGTCACCAGCAAGATCGACAGTCGCACCATTCTGGGCGAAATGGGGGCCGAGCAGCTCTTGGGCATGGGCGATATGCTCTATATGGCGGGGGGCGGAAAAATCACCCGCATCCACGCCCCGTTCGTTTCCGATGAAGAGGTCGAGGAGGTGGTCAATCACCTTAAATCCTTTGGGGCGCCCGAATATGTATCGGGCGTCGTCGAGGGGCCGGGCGATGATAAGGAAAACGACATCGATCTGGTTCTGGGGCTGGGGGGCAACACCACCAGTGAGGATGCCCTCTATGATCAGGCGGTGGCGATCGTCTTGCGTGATCGCAAATGCTCAACCAGCTACATCCAGCGTAAACTGGCGATCGGCTATAACAAGGCCGCACGTCTGGTCGAGCAGATGGAGACAAGCGGTCTGGTCAGCGCCGCCAATCACGTCGGTAAACGGGAAATTCTGGTGCCCGAGTCGCAATAATTCGTCAACGACCGGCGCAACGGGATGTGAAATTCCACCAGAGCCGCTATATAGGGGCCATGAACCGTCGTCGATTTCTTCTCTTTCCCCTCGTTCTGGGCGCGCTGGCCGTTCCGGCGCAGGCCGGGGTTATCCCGATCCAGAGACTCTCGGCCTATCTGAATAGCCTGACAACGGTCAAAAGCAAGTTCACGCAGATCAACCCGGACGGCACCATTTCGACTGGTACCCTTTATATCCGCCGCCCCGGACGCATGCGGTTTGAGTATGATCCGCCCGAGAAGGCACTGGTCATGGCCGGTGGCGGCACTGTGGCCATTTTCGATTTCAAGTCGAACGAGCCACCGCAACAATTCCCGCTGAAAAAAACGCCGCTATCAGTCATTCTGGCCAAGAAAATTGACCTCGGCCGGGCCAACATGATCACCGCCCATTTCGGGGATGACACCACAACCACGGTGACCGCACAGGACCCCGAACATCCAGATATCGGCCATATTGATCTGGTCTTTACCGCCAACCCGACCGAGCTGCGCCAATGGGTTATCACCGATGAATCCAGTAGCCAGACGACCGTTATTCTTGGTGAAACCAAGACCGGGATGAAGCTGAAGGAAGACCTGTTCAGCATTCAGTCCGAACTACAGAAACTGGCCCCTGACCGCTGACCGCCGGCCCGATTGAAGCCTTGCCGCGGGGATCGCAAGCAATCCGATCTACGCCCTATGACGAGCACTTGGCCAGTTGCCGGCGATACGTCTGCGCACGCCTTGCGACCTTGCGCGAGATCCGCAACAGCCAACGCTTATGCCGGTGGGTTCCCCGGCGATAACCGGAATGTCCGTCATGGTAGGCAAGATACTGCTTCCGTGTGCTTTTCTTTGAAATTCCCAATTTCTGGTTGGATTGATCCACATACCAGCCCAGGAAATCCACCGCATCGTCAAAACGGTCGCGCCGTGCGCCAACATTGCCCGTGTCGCGTTTGTACCATTTCCATGTGCTGTCAATTGCTTGCACATACCCATAGGCCGACGAATAGCGCCCCATCGGGATAACCCCCATCTTGAAGGACAGCGGTGTGCGTGCATCGCCCCGGAATTTGCTTTCCTGATATATCACGGCCATCTGCAAGGAAATCGGCACTCCCCACTTCTTTTCGACCCGCCCCATAGCGGCGAACCACTTGGGCTTTTCGCTCTGGATCGCACAGGCATCATTCAGGTTTTTGGGCGGGGGCGGAACCGAACTGCCGCAGCTTAGCAACAGCAGTAAAACAGACAGTCCAGCAATTAGCCGCATGAATACCTCGTCTCGGGCGCTTTGCATCAGACTAGCTGATTTACCGACCCACTGAAACCATTCATTTTTTTCGCCCGTCCCCGCGCCGCGCTTTGTACGCCACGATACTCGCTGAGCGAATATTGCCCAACAATTAACAATGCCTTTGGATTGTTTCCGCGAAAAATGTCCCGCGAACAGGCCGTCATATGGACAGCGATTCCATGACAGTTTATTAACAAGGCCGGGGGTATTGGTTGGTTATGCTACGTTCAAATGCAAAATTCTCTATCGGGCAGGTGGTTCGTCACCGCAAGTTTCCGTTTCGTGGGGTCATTTTCGACATTGACCCCGTTTTTGCCAATTCCGACGAGTGGTGGGAGGCCATCCCCGAGGACAGCCGACCCAGCAAGGACCAGCCGTTCTATCACCTTCTGGCAGAGAACGACAATTCCTACTACGTTGCCTATGTGTCGGAACAAAACCTTTTGGCCGATCACACGGGTGAACCCGTAGAACACCCCGAGGTTGCATCAATGTTCAGCCATCTCAGCAATGGGCGCTACAGCACCGACGCCCCACTGAACTAGCAACTGGATCTTTCATTGGGTCGGGCCCCAACCTTCACCCGTCTTGCCAATCGGCGGGCGCATCAACCGGGCCGCCGGCCTCGCGCCAAGCCTTGAACCCGCCCTCAAGGTCGTAAATATTGGTCATGCCCATTTCCTGAAGCGTCCTGACCGTCAAAGCCGAGCGCCAAGCACTGGCACAGAAGAATATCTTTTTCTGCGTCATCGCCAGCGCCGGCTTGTGATAGGGGCTGCTGGGATCGACCCAGAATTCCAGCATCCCGCGCGGGGCATGAAACGCGCCCGGAATGCGCCCCTCGCGGTCAAGCTCGCGAATGTCACGGATATCGACGAACAAGACATCCGGGTGGCCGTGCAGGGTGATGGCCTCGGACGTCGGGATGATGGAAATTTTCTCCCGCGCCTCGGCAACGAGCTGTCTGACCGGTTTTATCGCCATGATCTTTCCCTTCAATAACCCAGCGCGCAGCCATCCTTGCGCGGATCCGAGGCCCCTTCCAGAACCCCGGTTTCGTGGTTCACGACAATCGCCTGACCGCCGCCCAGCGGGGCCGGCGGGGTAACCACCTCATGCCCTAGATCGCTCAATTCCTGACGCACCTTATCAGAATAGCCGCGCTCAACCTTGAGAACACCCTGATCGGCAAAACTGCGCGGCGCATCCAGCGCCTCCTGAACATTCATCCCGAAATCCACGAGGTTCGAGACAAGGCGCACATGCCCCGTGGGTTGATAGGCCCCACCCATGACGCCAAAGGACATGACCAGACGATCATCCTTTTTCAACATCGCCGGGATGATCGTATGCATAGGCCGCTTGCCCGGCCCCGCTTCATTCGGGTGACCAGCCTCCAAGGTGAATCCCGCACCTCGGTTCTGAAAGTTGATCCCGTATTTTTTGGACGCAAGGCCCGAGCCAAACCCATGATAAATCGAATAGATCAGAGACACTGCCATCCGGTCACGATCAACGACCGTCACATATACGGTATCCTTGTGCACGGTCTCGGTCCTTTTGCTCACTTGCGTCATCGCCCGTTTTGGGTCGATCAGGGCTGCCAGTTTGCGCGCAAACTGCATGGACAGCATATGCTCCATCTGCGTCGCCGGGGTTTCGTGGGCGATGAACCGATTGCGCGCATCATAGGCTAACTTGGCCGCCTCGGCCTCGATATGCGCCCGCGCCGAGCCATAGGGGTCCATCGTCGGTAGATCAAACAGCGCGAGGATATGATTCATCAGAATCGCGGTGGCACCCTGACCGTTTGGCGGATGCTCGAGCAGTTCGATATCCTTGTAGGTACCACTTATTGGCTGCGTGTAATCACATGAATTTTGTGAGAAATCATCCAGCGTATGGACCCCGCCCAGCGCGTTCAGCGAAAAGACCATATCCTCGGCAATCTCGCCTTCATAAAAAGCCGCGCGCCCGTCCAGCGCAATGCGCTGCCACACCTCGGCCTGTTGCGGCGCCTGATAGATCCGCCCCGGCTGCGGAGTCTGGCCCTCAAACAGAAGGAATTTCCGTGCATCCCCCCTCAGGAACTCGGCCGAGTTTTGCCAGTCAAACGCGGTTCGCGGCGCGACCGGCACACCCGCCTTGGCATAGTAGATCGCCGGAGCCAGGCTGGCCTTCAGGCCCAGTTTGCCCCAGTCCTGTGAAAGACGGCAGAACGCATCGACCGCCCCCGGAACCGTAACCGCCGCAGCGTCATGCAGAGGCATGACCCGGTGCCCCTCGGCGCGCAACCTTTCCGCCGACAATTTTTCCGGTGCACGTCCTGAGCCATTCAGCCCAATCACCTGATCCTGACCGCTGGGCTTCAGCAGGACAAAACAATCGCCGCCAAGACCACACATCAAAGGTTCACAAACCCCCAGCAAAGCCGCAGCAGCAAGTGCCGCATCAACGGCGTTGCCACCAGAATCCAGCATTTGCACCGCGACCTTGGCCGCCAACGGATGCGAGGTTGCGCACATCCCGTTTGCAGCAAAAACCGCCGAGCGGCCCGGAAGCTGAAAATCACGCATGGATTGGACCATCCCTACAGGGCCGGTTGAGAATCACCTTGTCGCATCGGTTTTCGCCCTACTCCACCAGTGCGACCGATATTGCACAGCCGAAGAGCGCGTCTTTCAAGCGGTATTTGCATCGAAACGGGGAATTTTCGGCAAAATCTCGGCGGAACACCGCAAAAATTGCACCCCGCACGCCCCAAAGAATGACGTCTGGTCGAAAACCAAAAAACCCCACCATTTGGTGGGGCCAAGTTTTGGTTGTAGTCCCCGGCATCGCGGATCTGGGTGGGGGCTGATTAACCGCGATACCGGGGTGAGCCTTCGCTCGCTACGGGGATTGTTATCACATCCAATCGGGGCCGAAACTTGTGCGGAAACGGGCAAAATGACGGCAAATCCCCGTTTTCAGGAAATGATACGTTTCCTGTGCGGAAACAAACAAAACAGGTAAAAAAAAGCCCCCGTTTGATCCACGGGGGCTGTCAGTTTCTAGCTGGTAGCTCCCGGTATCGCGGATCTGGGTGGGGGCTGATTAACCGCGACACCGGGATGAGCCTTCGCTCGCTACGAGGGTCGTTATCACCGGCAATCGCGGCGCAAAAAGGGTTCAGTTCGGAATTATTTCCGACGATTTTCAGTCAAAATTGTGATCCGCGCTTGATTTGGCAGAATTTCGCCGACAGACTGCCGACATGGTCACAGAAACCCGGTCCGAGCAGCTTTCTGGTTTGCCGCCACCCCGGCAGGTCAGTTTTCATCGCACCGAACTGGGCGTGATTCTATCCCTTTACGGGCGCATGGTGGCAGCAGGGGAATGGCGGGATTATGGAATTTCGTGCCTGCACGAGGTTGCCGTGTTCTCGGTTTTCCGCCGCGCAGCCGAAACGCCTCTTTACCGGATCGAGAAACGCCCCACCTTGGCGCGAAAGCAGGGCCAATATGCAATCATCGCCATGAACGGACAGGTTCTGCGCCGCGGCCACGACCTGAAAACGGTTTTGCGCATCCTCGAGCGAAAATTGATTCGTATTGTCGAATAAGGCCGATGGCGTGCTTGCATTCAGAGCCGTCGAATCGCTTGGATCGACCCATCGCCAGCGGCCTGACTGCGCCGGTTAACCTCGTCGAGGGGTTCAGAGGTCACGGCCATATGCGTGGCGTTCGCGTGGATCAACATCTTGCTATCTTGCATGACACCGACATGTCCGCGCCAAAACACCAGGTCGCCCCGCCTCAGCTTATCCCCAAGCGGGATCTCTTTACCCAGCATATTTTGTTGCATATCCGCATCGCGTGGGCCGGGAATGCCCGCGGCATCCAACGCCACCTGCACCGCCCCCGAACAGTCCATCCCCCTCGTCGAATTCCCACCCCAGAGATAGGGGATGCCACAAAACCGCTCAAAGACGGCGACGAAATCCGGTGCAACCGTATCGATCGCCTGAAGATGGGGGGCCGGGACAAACCCTTCGGTGATTTGGAAAAATGCCTTGTCCACCCGCTTGGCAGACACCCGGGACATGAACGGAAGGCTCATCACTGCCCCCGATTTCATGTCCGCCCGTCGATAGACATGCGTTGCAAGGCTGGAAATACGGTGGGTCGGCGGGGTCGGCCCACGCAGACAGGCACAGGGCAGATAACCCACATAGCCGCCCATTTCCGCCTGCCCAAAGGAAAACCCGGTTTCGCGATTTTCCTCAAGAACCCGAAAGGTCTGACCGTATAAAAGCTGGCAATCCAACCCGCCGTCAGGTTCACGCAGCAGGTCCGCCACGGGCCATGAGACCTCTTTGACCTCGCCGACGCAATAGCGTCGGGCCTTGACCTTGCCTTGCAGGGAGACATGCGCAACCCGCCCGTTACTGGCTGTCAGGCGCGGGTGCATCATGCTTCCAATCGCCGCAGCAAGGCCTCGAGGATGGCGCGCGCGCCTTGAAACGCCGCGCCTTTTGGTCGTCCGGGGGCGGCCTTTGGCGTCCAGCCATAAATGTCGAAATGGGCAAACTCGGTCGCTTGGCTGACAAAGCGCCGCAAGAACAGCGCCGCGGTCAGCGAGCCAGCAAACCCGCCCTTTGGCGCATTATCGAGATCGGCAATATCCGGTTCCAGCATCGCCTCGTAAGGATCCCAGAACGGCATGCGCCAGACCGGATCGCGCGCCCGCCGACCGGCACGGGCAATCGCGTGCGAGAGGCTATCGCTGCCGGTATAAAACGGGACAAGGTCGGGACCCAGCGCAACCCGTGCCGCACCGGTCAGGGTGGCCATACAAAACAGATAGTCCGGCGCCTCTTCGTCGGCCAACGCCAGTGCATCGGCCAGCACCAGACGTCCTTCGGCGTCGGTATTGTTGACCTCGATGCTCAACCCTTTGCGCGAAATCAGGACATCTCCGGGCCGATAGGAATTGCCCGATACCGCATTTTCCACCGCCGGAACCAGAACGCGCAGGCGGATCGGGAGACCCAGAGCCATGATGATACGGGCCAGACCCAGAACCGTCGCGGCGCCACCCATGTCCTTTTTCATCAGACCCATGGAGGCCCCGGGTTTCAGGTTCAAACCGCCGGTGTCAAAGCACACGCCCTTGCCCACGAGGGTCACCGTCGGATGCCCGTCCCGCCCCCAGGTCATATCAAGCAGACGCGGGGCTTGTGCCGCAGCGCGGCCCACCGCGTGGATCAGCGGCAGGTTTTCTGCCAGCAGATCATCACCACGCACGACCGAACATCTGGCCTCAAACTCGGCTGCGAGGGCACAAAAGGCGTCCTCCAATTGCTGCGGCCCCATGTCATTGGTGGGGGTATTGATCAAATCGAGGGTCAGAAAAGCTCCTGCTGCCTCGGCCTCCAATCGGTCCTTGTTGACACCTTCCGGGGCAACCAGCATGGGCAGGTCGGTCGATGTATCGCGGTAGCGCTCAAACCTGTATCCGGCCATAAGCCAGCCAAGGGCGGCCGCATTCAGATCGTCGGCAGGCAGGCCGGAATGCAGGCAATATACGCCCTGTGGCAAAACCGTTCGGGCCGCGGCAAAATGAAACCTGCCGCGCGCGCGTGTCGCCGGATGCCCCCAGCCAAACAGCACCTCGCTCATATTTCCGGCATTGTCCGAGACAATCAGATGCTGGCCAAGGCGTGCCTTGAACCCGTTGGTGCGCACCCAGGTTGCAACCGCCTCGGTGCGGGTTGCAAGCCACGCGTCTAGCTGGTCCTCGCCAAGAATGGTAATCGGAGTCGGATGCTCGGTGGGCGGGGCAAATCGTGGGGGCATGGGTGGTCTCCAATCAATATTGTGCATCGCCAGATCATCCGATGCGGGGCCCGGGCCTGTTGACGTTCACCGGATCGTCCCGGTTTCAGCCAAAACCCGCCAGTAACACTCAATCCAGCGCCAGCCGATATTGCGCAGAAAACGCCCCCCCCTTTCAAGCAATATTTTCGCCGCGATGGCGCGTTTTGGCGAATCCCCCGTCGCCGCCCTATGGCAACGCCTGTTCGATGGCCGCAGCCAGAGACGCATCCCCCACGCGGATCAACCGTTCGCCGACCGCCTGCAAGGCAGGAACGCTGCGCCGATCCACGCAGCCAATCAAATCCTCGGCAACCCGAGACATGACCTCAAACCCGAACGCCCGGCCGCAGTCCAGCAGGGCCAGCGCGGCGGCGCGCAAGGTGATGATATCCTCATCAACAAGCGCCTGCTCCAACATCCCCATGTATCGAGCCACATCGACAACCGCCTGCTCCAGTGAATCATGGACATCATTTTGCGGCCAACGCGAGTCCCGCCGGCCAAAGGTATCGCTGCGCACCTCAACATTTTCCACAAATTTCAACAACGCCAATCGATTGGTCACACCTTTCTCCTCACCCCGCGATTTCCACTCCCGGGCCAAAAGGTAACGCAGCATCTTGAGCATTTCGTTAGCCGCCAAGAAAAAAATCTTTCAATGTTTCCAGAAATTGTTAGGGGAGAGGTATGGAACACGCAAAACCCCTGCCCTCCTATCTTGTCACCCGGTATCTGGGTTGGCGGGCAACCGAATTCTCGGAAAACAAGTCATGGTACAAACATCTGGCCAATGAAGGGCAACGCCCGCGCGCAATGGTGATCTCGTGTTGCGACAGCCGGGTGCATGTGACCTCGATCTTCGGAGCTGATGCGGGTGAGTTTTTCATCCATCGCAACATTGCCAATCTGGTGCCGCCGTTTGAGGGTAACAGCGACCATCACGGCACTTCGGCGGCGATCGAATATGCGGTCACCACGCTGAAGGTGGCGCATATCCTTGTCCTCGGTCACTCAAGCTGCGGCGGTGTTCATGCCTGCCATAACATGTGTCGCGGCCGCGCACCCGAGCTGGAGGCCAAAGACAGCTTTGTCGGCCGCTGGATGGATATCCTTCGTCCCGGCTTTGCCCGCGTCAGTAAGATACAGGACGACGCCGAACGCGAGACGGCGCTGGAACAGCAAAGCGTGATCGTGTCGCTGGAAAATCTGATGAGCTTTCCCATGGTGCAAAATGCGGTGGCCGGTGAAACCCTCAGCCTGCACGGCCTGTGGCATGATATCGGCCACGGCAATCTGATGGTTCTTGACGGTGAGCGCCGGAAATTCGTGGCGCTGGCAGATCACGCCAACGCCTGAGATCAGACTGATTCGGTAGCACTGGGCAGGACCACCGTTCATCGCGATTCTGTTGCCCCTTTGGCAACAGTCCAAAGCCGTCGGTGATATTGTCCCCAGATACATCAGGGAATTAGGCAATAAGATGCCGAACATCCTGAAAATACTGACAGTTTTATGACTTTTGTTTGACACAAGCCGACCTCTGCCCCTATCCAAAATGCAGTAACAATGCACGCAAGCTGACCGATCCCATAAAGACGTGGGGACTTGTCCGAGGTCGTCAGCCCAAGATCGGAGCTTCTATGTTGAAACGTCATCGTCACCTGCCGCAGGGCCTCGCCATCGCCTCGCAAAGCCCGGAATTCTGGCGCCGTATCGCACCTGAACTGACCATCTCGGACAGCTATCCGGCGATTGCAAACGACGACAGCCAGCCGTCGGCCGAGACGCACAGGATGCGCCTTCTGAACACCGGATACCTGCACGTGAAAGTCGCGCAGCCGTATAACAAGTTGCCGAAAATTGCCGAGGCAATGCAGCGGCTGGTCGATGCCGGAATGCCCGCGGGATTTATCGGCGTCTATGACGAAGTCTGGACCCTGATCGCCCAGTCCAGCAGCCTGATCGCAGCTGTCTTTAACGGGAATGGCGGCATGGTTCCCAATTTTTGGGCCAGCCACGGCGATCAGAACATCGATCTGTCCGCCAAACGTCGGCGGCCGGGGAACGGCATTTTTTCAGATGGCACCGCCAAGAATATAACCGTCTGTATCCCGGTTACCGATGCAACGGCCGAGAACGGCTGCATCTATGTTGTACCAGCCGGACAGGACCGGAATTATGGCAAAGGAGTTCCCGATCGCGCCGATGCCAGCCTGTCAGGGATCCGCGCCCTGCCGGCCAAGGCCGGAGATGTTCTGATCTGGACCGGCGAAACCTACCACTGGCGCGGGCGCAGAGATCCTGCGGCCGACAGCCCCTCCCTTCTCAGTCTGACCTGGGAATTTCAGAGCCGCGAAATTCCGCCGCTCGATGAGATGATCGTGCCCAGCTTTCCCTATGTGCCGTTTGAAACCCGTCTGGGCCTTTTGGCGCGGCAAATGGCACACCGCCAGGGCGATCACCAGGCAAATCCGGTCTGGCGGGCCGTTCAGCAGACCCTCGCCAACCGTTTTCCCATGGCTGCGGCGGCATCGCGCGCCTGATTGTTCTTTTACATGGCTGCGGTTTCGGGGTAAGAGGCGCCGTCCAAACCTAACACCCAGGAGAAACCGAAATGGGGTACAAAGTCGTCGTCGCCGGCGCCACGGGAAACGTGGGCCGCGAAATGCTGAACATTCTGGCCGAGCGCCAGTTTCCGGTGGATGAACTGGCAGCGCTGGCCAGCCGGAAATCTCTGGGCACCGAATGCAGCTTTGGCGACAAAACCGTGAAGACCGAAGACTTGGACACCTTCGATTTCACCGGCTGGGATATCGCCCTGTTTGCGGTGGGCTCGGAGGCCACCAAGACCTATGCCCCCAAGGCGGCCAAGGCAGGGTGTATCGTGATCGACAACTCGTCGCTTTATCGCTATGACCCTGAGGTGCCGCTGATTGTTCCCGAGGTCAACGCCGAGGCAATCCACGGCTATGCCAAAAAGAACATCATTGCCAATCCGAACTGCTCGACCGCCCAGATGGTTGTGGCACTGAAACCACTGCACGACCGGGCGCGGATCAAACGCGTCGTGGTCTCGACCTACCAGTCGGTCTCGGGCGGGGGGAAGGCGGCGATGGACGAATTGTGGAACCAGACCAAGGGCATGTATGTGCCGGGCCAGGAGGTTGCGCCATCAAAATTTACCAAACAGATCGCCTTTAATGTCATTCCCCATATCGACGTCTTCATGGATGACGGCCAGACCAAAGAAGAATGGAAAATGGTCGCTGAGACCAAGAAAATCGTCGATCCCGAGATCAAGCTGACCGCAACCTGCGTGCGGGTGCCCGTCTTTGTCGGCCATGCCGAGGCGATCAATATCGAGTTCGAGGACGACCTTGACGAAGACGAGGCCCGCGAGATCCTGCGCGAGGCCCCCGGTATTCTGGTGGTCGACAAACGCGAAGACGGCGGCTATGTGACCCCGGCAGAATGCGTTGGCGATTTTGCCACCTTCATCAGCCGTATCCGGCAGGACCCGACGATTGACAACGGCCTGAACATCTGGTGTGTCAGCGACAATCTGCGCAAGGGGGCGGCGCTAAACGCCGTGCAAATTGCCGAGGTTCTGGGGCAACGCGTGCTGAAAAAGGGCTAGGGCGCAAACCCGCGGACCTACAACCCGACCATCGCCATTGCCTCGTGCGCCTTCAACGTCGGGCAACAGGTTTCGCCCAAGGCATCGGGATCCTCCGCCAACTCTGGAAACAGCGCAAACAATTCGGCGCGGGCGCTGTCCTCGACGCCGCGGATGGCCTCGGCCCCGGGGAAAAAGCTTTCGCTTTCCAGACCGTTGGAAAAGACGGTGCGATGCCGATCGAACATAAAGTGATAATAGGTCACTTCATCGCTGGAATAATCGCGCGTGATATCCCGATCGTTCAAAAGATGCACTGCCGGGACCAGAACGCGCTCCTGCCCGAACAAAAGTTCGGCGCGCCAATCGTCGATTACGATCCGGTGCTGGGGCGAAACGATCAGATCACGCTCGGGCACGTTCTTGTAAAGGGCATCCTTGGCAATCAGAATCGGCCGGAAATCAGGGTTGTTTTTCATCTCCGCCGCCGTCACCAGACGCCGCGAAACCCAGCGTATCGGGTAATATTGGCCATCACCGCATTTCACCAGATCGCCGCAGTTGAGGTATTCCACCGGGGTAATGCCTTGGGACGTCTCGATCATCGTGCCCGCACCAAAACAGGTGATATTGACCGACACGTCTCCGGTGTCGTTGGTGGAATGGGCGTCGATCTCCATCGAGTGGGTTTTGTCGTCAGAGCCGATATAGTTGATCGTGTAGACATCCCCCGCATGTGACCACGAGACCGCGCCGGATATGTCAAAGTGATCGCCTGCAGTCATGCTTTTGACCGAGACGCTAAAGTCGTCGTCAAACCCCTTGAGGTCGAAGGTGAAATCATCGTCGCCCCCGGGGCCCTGTCCGGGCTCGGTTGCAATACCACTGCCCCAGGACTGAAAGGTGACATGGGTCAGCGCCCCGCCATCGGTTACGGTCACATATTGGGTGTCATCCGGATTTGAGACATGGTCGTGCCCGGAAAATTCGCCGTCCGTCAACGGAATAGACAGTGTCTCGGTGGTCATCGGGATTCCCCCTTAACTCACAAACCGGAAATAAAAAACCCTAACGCAGCTTGATGCTACCGGTAAAGTTGGTGAGTTTCAGGGCGGAACCGTGGTAAGATGCGGCAATTATATGGCCGAAATCAGGCCCCTTTGACGACGTTGGCCAGCACCAGAACATTCATGATCTGATCGAAATTCTCTGGCAGGCTGCTGTTTGCATTGGTCAGCCGAAAGCCTCGCAAGAGCGAGCTTGAGATCGACTGAAGATCATCCGGGAAGCGTTGGAAAAACGCCCGAGCGGCGGTGAACAGATCCCATCCCTCGGGTTTCATCATGGCCTGTTCAAAATCTATCGCATAGAGCCGTTTGTCATCCCCAAGGATGAAATTCCCCAGCGCGTTGTCGTTGTGTGCCAAAGCCATATGCGCGGGCTCGGCTGATTTCAACAGCGATCCTTGCGCCGCCAGCAGCTCGTGATCAAAACCGGTTTCATAATTTGCCAGATAATCCGCCCAGCTCCCCTTGGCCGGTTTTCGCGGTGCAATCCCGGCCATCCGGCCAAACCACTGGCCCAGAAATTCACTGCGCTGCAGCAGATTATTGACGTCAAGATCCCGCTCAAAGGGCGCCCCCGGAATGAAGCGGGTCAGAATGGCCCGGTCCCGCTCGGAAACCAGCAAAAGTTTTGGCACATCAAGGCGCTGCAAGCCCGCCAGAGCCCGGTGTTCGCGCGAAAAGGCCAGTCGCCCCTCGAGCGAATCGGAAAAGAGTTTCACAATGCCCTCTTTATCCCCGACACTCAGCCGCAGCGTTTTCGCATGGTCCGCCGACTTCAGCGCCACTGCCTCGAGAGATTTTTCGGTGCGCTCGGGACGCAAAGCGGCAGCGATCGCATCCGCCAGCCGGCTTAGAACCTTTTGCGGGTCAATGTCTGCCACGGCGCACCTCAGATCATCTTGATGACATCCTTGTCTATGGACAGCATATACCCCTTTCGGCTGATTGTCTTTATCAGCAATTCAGATACCAGTTGATTTCCCAGCGCGTCCCGCAACCGCTTGATTCGGGTGGCCCCGGCGGCCTCCTCGCAATCGCTCTTGTCCTTGCCGGTAATCATGGCCTCAAGGTCAACGCCGGAAATGAACTCATCGTCCATGCGTGCTTCGGCCAGAACGGCCAGCGCCTCAAACAGCGCGCCAGAGAGGGAAAACTCCATATTGTTGATGTAAACGACCGATTCATCGCGGCTGACGATAAGGCTGTTGATCTGGATGCCAGCGCGCTCGATCTCGGACATGCGGCGGTTCATTGAAAGGATGTTCAGTAGAAAGACCAAGGCAGCGATCAGGATGGCGGCCGAGAAGACCAGCAAAACAAAGATGACAATCCGATACGAGGTCAGCGTGTCGGCAAAGGCGGTGCCGGACTGGGCCAGAATCTCGAGCAGCTTGATCTCGGCCCCCGAGGTCAGATTGTCGTTTTGGACAAAGATTTTCTCGACCCGGTTGTTAAAGGCATTGGCATCGGGCAGGGTGTAAAACAGCACGACTGCCGCGATGATCAAAATTGCAATGATCACGGCGACGCCGATGGTTACGGTGGCGTTCCCGCGACCGAAAATGCGCTTTTTAATATTTGAGGTAGAAACGCCCTGCACTTCGTTGCCTTTGACTCAGTCCTTCCGGTCCGAATACAGACATAACATTAAGAAGCGTCCATCCGCCAACACTAATCCGCCGCGCAACGTTATTGCGGATTTTTGCGCGGTTGCCGCAGATAGCATTTGGCAGCTTGATCACCCCATAGTGCAGTTGCAGGGGGGCCGCCTTTTTGGCCTTGTAATCGGCATAACAGGCGGCATTGGCCTGTGGCACCGCTGCCAGCGCCAGTATGAGGGTGGTGACAAGTTGAATTTTCATCATGTGATCAATCCGTTCATGGCCTCTGCTGACAATAGGGCCGATCCCTTCTGATATTCAATAACAAGTGCAAAATCGGCGTCATGAACCGCGTGTTATCCGATAACATCCAGTCGATATTGCCTAACTTTCCAGCCGCCGGGCAGGGTCCACCCATCGGCACCGCCAACATGTTTCACCGCAGATGGCACGCCTTCTCAACCGGCCAGATGCGGCCCTGAAATCACGACGAAAAAAGGACCAGACCCATGAAACCCAAAATGATCAAAACCCGCACGATTGCTCTTGTCACCGCGACCGCGCTTTCACTGACCGCGGTATCCGCGACGCAGACACAGGCGAACGAAACCGATAACATCGTCCGCTTCATTGTTGGCGCTGCCGTCATCGGCGCGCTGGTCAATGCCGCAAACAACAGCAACCGCCACGCCCCGGCCCCGGTGACCCGGCGGTATGATCCCGACCCCGATCCGGTCTATCAACCCGCCCCCGTGTATCATCCCACGCGCCACGTCGTTCGAGCCCGGGATCACAAGCCAAACCGCTGCCTGTTCCAGCGCTGGAGCCGCCACGGGTGGAAACAGTTCTACGGGCGCAAATGCATGATCCGCCACGGCTGGTCGCGTGACAACCGCGGCTGGTACCAGACCCGCGTGGCCTATTGGTAAGGCGCCGGGATCCGGCAGGTGTTTTTTCCCTCGGTTCCCGTGTTCCTCGTCTGACACCTGCATCCCGACACCCGAGCGGGGCGGCCCTGACGCTGCCCCGCTTTTTTTGGAGGCCTTTTCGGGCTTCCCCGGACGGAACAAATTTGCCACTGTGCGGGCATGGTGAAGGCAACACAAAAGCCGGATTTCTTGCATGAGAGGCGCGCCATCGCTGCCGGAACCTGTCCAGTGGCCGGGGTGGACGAGGTCGGGCGCGGTCCATTTGCCGGCCCGGTTACGGCGGCCGCCGTTATCCTTGACCCCGACAACATCCCGCCTGGCCTTGCGGATTCCAAAAAGCTGAGCGCGGCGCAACGCGCGCACCTGTTTGACATAATCAAGGCCAGTTCGGCAACCGCGGTCGCCCATGCTTCGGTGGCCGAGATCGACCGCCTCAATATTCTCAATGCCAGCCTCCTTGCCATGCGCCGCGCGCTGGCCCGACTGAGCCCGGCGCCCGGCCTTGCCCTGATCGACGGCAACCGTCTGCCGGAGCGCCTGCCCTACCCGTCGCAGGCCATCGTCAAAGGCGATCAGCGCGTGGCCAGCATCGCCGCCGCCTCGATCATCGCCAAGGTCTGCCGGGATCGCCTAATGCAGGATCTGGCGCGGCAATTTCCCGGCTACGGTTGGGAGAAAAACGCGGGGTACGGAACGAAACAGCATATTGCGGCGCTGAAATCTCTGGGCGTGACCCCACATCATAGACGATCGTTCAAGCCCATCCACAATATCTTGTATCAAGAGAAATAATTAACCCATTGATTCAAAAAAGAAATTGACGGCGAATCCCTGATGACTCATGTTTAGCGCAACAAAAAGCGCAAAGCGCATGAGGCAGAAATGACAACAAAACACCCCAAAAAGGGTAAGCCCGCGCTTCCCCTCAACCAGATTCTTGATGGTGACTGCATTGAGGTCATGAACTCTCTGCCTGCCTGTAGTGTTGACCTGATCTTTGCCGATCCGCCCTATAACCTGCAGCTGAAGGGTGATTTGCACCGCCCGGACAATTCGCGTGTCGATGCGGTGGACGACGATTGGGACCAGTTCTCCAGCTTTGCCGCCTATGACCGCTTTACCAAGGCGTGGCTGTCCGCCGCGCGCCGCCTGTTGAAACCGAACGGCGCAATATGGGTTATCGGCTCCTATCACAACATCTTTCGCGTCGGCGCCGCAATGCAAGACGCCGGACTCTGGATTCTGAATGATGTGGTCTGGCGCAAATCGAACCCGATGCCGAACTTTCGCGGGATGCGTCTGACCAACGCCCATGAAACGATGATCTGGGCCAGCAAGACGGAAAAATCCAAATATACCTTCAACTACGAGGCCCTGAAGGCCTTGAACGAGGGCATTCAGATGCGCAGCGACTGGGTTTTGCCAATCTGCAATGGGCATGAGCGCCTGAAGGACGAAAACGGCGAAAAGGCGCACCCGACGCAAAAACCTGAAAGCCTGCTGCACAGGGTTCTTGTGGGCTCAACCAATCCCGAGGACGTGGTTCTGGACCCATTCTTTGGCACCGGAACGACCGGCGCGGTTGCCAAGAAGCTGGGGCGCAATTTCATCGGGATCGAGCGCGAGGCCGCCTATCGCAAGGTCGCCGAGCGGCGCATTGCCAACGCCCGGAAATATGATCGCGCATCGTTGCAGGTCTCGACCTCCAAACGGGCAGAACCTCGGGTGCCCTTCGGACAGCTGGTCGAGCGTGGAATGCTGAGCCCGGGCGAGATCCTGACCTCGTTGAATGGTCGCTGGACGGCCAAGGTGCGCGCCGATGGCACCCTGATTGCCAGTGAAGCGCGCGGCTCGATCCATCAGGTCGGCGCCGCACTGGAGGGCGCGCCCAGCTGCAACGGCTGGACCTTCTGGGGTTTTCGACGCGACGGCAAGACCATCCCGATCGACCTCCTGCGTCAGCAGATCCGCGCCGAGATGCGCGCCAACTGAATTCCGCCGGTACCTGCGGCCTGTCTGTCGAGGCCAATGCCAAAGGTGCACCCTGCCCCGCCCCGATCGGCGGGGTCTTTTTTTGCGGCTTTCGACACAGGGCGCCGTTGCGTCAGGCACGCCGCATTAACTGGCCCCTTTGGGCATCGGTGTCCGGGCCGTCTTGTAGGCGGACCAATCCACGATCTCGGGATAGTAAAGAGCCCGCCAGCGCCGCACCCGTGGGTTCATCAGCCGCCGCCACAGCGGCGGGATCAGGGCAATCGCTGTGGCAACCGGATAGCCATAAGGCAACTGCGGGGCCTGTGCGTCGGTATAGTTTTGCAGCAGGGGAAAGCGCCTGTTGGGTCGGTAATGATGATCAGAGTGGCGCTGCAAATTGATCAGCAGCCAGTTTGTGGCCCGATAGGCGGCATTCCATGAATGATGCGGCTGCACATGCTCATACCGGCCTTCCCCCAAATATTTGCGCGTCAGGCCGTAATGCTCGACATAATTCACCAGCTCCAACTGCCAGACCGCCACCAGTGCCTGAAAGGCAAACAGTCCCACGCCCTGCCATCCCCCGATCAGGGCCGCCGCGGCCAGCATCGCCGCCTCAAGGGCAGCGTAGCGCCAGAATGGGTTTGCCCAGTCGGATACACGGCGCCCCTTGCGCAACAGCCGCGCCCTCTCTGCCCGCCAGGATGACCGCAGGCACCCTAGCAGAACCCGCGGGAAAAACCGATGGAAGCTCTCGTTATAACGCGCCGTAACGGGGTCGCGCGGAGTACCGACATAACTGTGATGAACCAAAAGGTGCTCGGAGCGGAAATGCCCGTAGAGGACGCTGGCCATCAGGATGTCACCAAGCCAGCGCTCGACGCGCCCCTTTTGGTGCATCATTTCATGGGCATAATTGATCCCGACGGTTCCCGAGGATATGCCGATCCCGAACATCAGGAATATTTCCTCCCACCAGTGATAGGCCCCGTGGGTGGCAATCCAGACCCCACCGAAAATGAGGGCCAACTGCATGGGAAGCCATATCAGCGTAACCAGCCGATACCAGAACAGGCGCTCGTCCGGTATTTCGGGGTCGGCGTTCTCGCCATAAGGGCCGGTCAGGCGATCTAGAATCGCAAACAGCCCCCAAGTATAGAGCGGGGTTACCAGCAGCCAGCCCCCACCGGCCCAAGCGCCAAACAAAAGGATCGGCGGAAACGTCATTGACAGCCAGAAGGGGAACGCAGGTTCGGGCAGCGCCTTTTCCTTGCCTGTCACCATAAAACTCCCGTCCTTTGGTCCTGTGACGCGCCGCCGTCGTCGTCCCTGATCCTCTGGATGCTATACGAAGTCCGCCCTCACGACAACATTTCGGCCTCGATCTCTGCCGCGGGACATGGCGGATCAAACCGGATCAAACGCATTTTTCGCCAAATCGTAAACCTTTCGCATCAGCGTTGGCAGATCCTCGCGACAAAACTCTTGCTCAGGCACGAATTTTCCCACCCGGGGGACCACGTCCGTGGCCACCTTGCCAACCCTGACCCTGAGGCTCAGGTGAAAATGGGTAAAGCTGTGGCGAACCTCATCCGGCAGTTCGCGCCAGTCCGCCTCAAGTGGCGCGCAGGAGTCTGTCAGGTCGGCCCCGTCCTCATCCTTATCCCAGGTGCTGCCGGGCCAGCCGACCATCCCGCCCAGCATCCCCGTTCCCGGGCGTCTTTCCAGCAACAAGGCTCCATCCTCGCGTCGGGCAACAAACACCGCCCCGCGTCGGTGGGGTTTGGCCGCCGAGCGGCGGCGATAGGGCAAATCTGGCGCAATCCCGCGGGCCCGAGCGGCGCAGTCCCGGCAAAGCGGACAGCCCGCACAATTCACTCCACGCGGCGTGCAGACAGTGGCGCCAAGGTCCATGACCGCCTGTGCATAATCGCCAGCGCGCATCTCTGGGGTATGACGCTGGGCAAGGGCGCGAAGTGCTGCCTTGGCCTCCGGCAAAGGGGTCGTGACCGCGTGGTAGCGGGCCATCACGCGCTCGACATTGCCATCCACGACCGTCTCGGGGGCGTCATAGGCAATGGCAGCAATGGCGGCAGACGTGTAGGGGCCAATCCCCGGCAAGGACTGCAACCCGGCACGGGTTTTCGGAAACACGCCGTCGTGATGCGCAGCGAGCGCACGCGCGCATTTCAGCAAATTTCGCGCCCGAGCGTAATATCCCAATCCAGCCCAAGCCGCCATAACCTCGGCCTCGTCGGCATCGGCAAGCACGAAAATATCGGGCCAGCGCCGCGTAAAGGCGTAAAAATAAGGGACCACGGCAGCAACGGTGGTCTGCTGCAGCATGATCTCGGACAACCAGACGCGGTAGGGATCAGGGCGCTCACCGGCCTTGCGCCGCGCCGGAGACACCCGCCACGGCAGATCGCGCGCCGCGCCATCGTACCACGCCAGAAGCCGCGCCCAGATCAGCGGGTTTTTGTCACACAATATTTTTGCCTCATTTTGTGTTAACATGCTGGTAACCAATCCCGATGCCGCTAGAATGGCGTCGCAGAAGATCTGGATGAGCATGACGCAGCGCGCCCGAAATACCAGCAAAAACGGATCCGCCACCCGACGCGGGCACGGATTTATGCAAACTGGCGGCATTTTGCAATCACACATCCGCAAGGCCAGCGAAAAACGCGGCTTTGTCGAGACCCGCCTGCTGACCCACTGGCGAGAAATCGTTGGCGCCGAGACAGCGGCAATGGCACGGCCCATCAAGGTTGCCTACGGGCGAAAAGGCTTTGGCGCGACCCTGACCCTGCTGACCAACGGCGCCAACGCGCCCATCCTGCAGGCCGAAAGCGCCAAGATCCGCGAGCGCGTCAACGCCTGCTATGGCTATGCGGCGATCTCTTTGATCCGTATCACGCAGACCTCGGAAACCGGCTTTGCAGACGCACAGACCCCTTATGATCCGCCCTCCGGGCCCTGCCCCGGGCAACAGCGCGATCCCCGCGACATCGCCCGGATAACATCGGCGGTTTCAGGGACAGTATCAGGCGTAAAGAACGATTCTCTCAGATCCGCTCTTGAGGTGCTTGGGCAAAACATTCTATCCCATCGTCAACGCAAACAGACATAAAGGTGTATCCTCATGTTTCGCAACGCCATCTCACTGCTGTTTTTTTTGGTCATCTTCGGGGGCGGTGGGTATCTCTGGCTCGAGCAGAGTCGACAACTTCCCAAACTGGCTGCGGTTGACTCTCTCGTTGCGGTTCAGGATGTGCAGGCCTCCGATGCTCCCTCGGTCAAGGTGATCGACCCGGTTCTCGGAAAAAAAGACGCGCCGGTCACAATCATGGAATATGCCTCGTTTACCTGCCCGCATTGCGCACATTTCCACACCGATGTGTTCGATGTCCTGAAAAAGGAATACGTCGATACCGGCAAGGTCAAGTTCATCATGCGCGACGTCTATTTCGACCGTTTTGGCCTGTGGGCGGCGATGCTGGCACGCTGTGACTCCAGCAAGTTCTTTGGCATTTCCGATCTCGTTTATACCAAACAGCGCGAGTGGACCAAGGGCGATAGCCCGGCGCAGATCGTCGACAACCTGCGCAAGATCGGCAAGATCGCGGGGCTCAGCGAAGAGCAGATGAACACCTGCCTGACAGACACGAACAAGGCCCGCGCGCTGGTCACGGCCTATCAGACCAACGCCGACAAGGACGGGATCAACGCCACCCCCTCATTCATCATCAACGGCAAACATTACCCAAACATGTCGCTGGCAGATTTCAAGAAAACCATCGACGGCCTGCTTGCTAAATCGAATGGCTGAGGCACCGCTGAAGGGCCTCAAGGTTCTGGAACTGGCGCGGATTCTGGCGGGCCCTTGGGCCGGGCAAACGCTGGCCGATCTGGGGGCCGACATCATCAAAGTCGAAAGCCCGGCAGGCGATGACACCCGCCGCTGGGGGCCGCCTTTTGTAACCCGGGATCAGGATATCTCAGCGGCCTATTTCCATGCCTGCAACCGCGGAAAACGGGCCATTACGGTGGATTTCCGAACCCCTGAAGGGCAGGAGATCGTGCGCAAACTGGCCCGTGACAGCGATATCCTAATCGAGAATTTCAAGGTCGGTGGGTTGCAGAAATACGGGCTGGACTATGACAGCCTGAAACAGGAGGCCCCCCATCTGATCTATTGTTCGATCACCGGATTCGGGCAGACAGGCCCTTATCGCAACCGCCCCGGATATGATTTTCTGATGCAGGGCATGGGCGGGTTGATGAGTGTAACCGGCGAGCCGGGTCGGCAGCCGCAAAAGGTCGGCGTTGCCCTGACCGACATACTGACCGGCCTTTACAGTGTCATCGCCATCGAAGCCGCCCTGTTGCAGCGCCACCGCACGGGGCGGGGACAACATATCGATATGGCCTTACTGGATGTCACCGCCGCCTCGATGGCCAATCAGGCGATGAACTATCTGACAACGGGAAAGCCGCCGGTCGCGATGGGAAACGCGCACCCCAACCTGACACCTTATCAAGTCTATGACGCCGCCGACGGCTATTTGATCATTGCCACCGGAAACGATGCCCAATTCCGGCGCCTCTGCGAGGTTCTGGGCCTGAACGACATGGCCTCTGACCCTGCCTTTGCCAGCAACGCCCAGCGTCTCGCCCATCGCGAAAAGATGAATGCGCAGATCAATCAGGCCACGCGTCTGCGCTTCAAGGCCGATCTGCTGACAGCCTGCGAGGCCCGGGGGGTTCCTGCCGGACCCATCAACGATCTTGGCGAAGTGTTTGATGATCCGCAGATCAAGGCCCGAGGGATGCGCGTCGATCTGGATGGCGTGCCATCGGTCCGCTCGCCCCTTGTTTTTTCCGACGCCGATCTTTCGCTTGGACGTCCCTCGCCGAAACTGGGCGAACATAATGAGGAAATCCTGAGCCCGCTGACAGACAGCTAGGACGTAGGCCCATTAATCTTTGACGCCCTTAGCATCGCGCGCTCAAGCATATCCAGAAAACGAGAGCGGTCAGCCTTGGAAAACCGGCGCCCGCTACCTTGCCGGAACGGGTCCGCCGCTCGCAGGTCGGACATCAGGTCGCGTGTGGCCAGCTGGTTGCCGATATTGGCCGTCGTCAGAGCGTCGCCATTGTGGCGGATCACCTGCGCCCCCGCCGCAACGCATTTGGCCGCCAGCGGAATATCTGCGGTAACCACCACGTCTCCTGCAGCGGCACGCGCGGCAATCCACATATCGGCAACGTCGGGGCCTTCGGGCACAATGATGTTGTGCACCAAGGGATGCGGGTTTGGCCGAAGCCCGCCGTTGGACACGATATAAACCGGCACGCGGTGGCGCTCGGCCACGCGAACCGCCTCGGATTTCACCGGGCAGGCGTCGGCATCAACGTAGATCGCACTCATCCATCGCCCCCCTTTTCAGTCCAGACCGCGGTTGCCCGCCTTTCACCACCCCGAGACCATCGCAATAACATAGCTCAACGTCACAATACTCAGCAGCGTCGAGACCAGAATGGTCGAAGATACCCGCATCGGTGCAATCCCGTAATGCTGGGCCAGAATATACACGTTTCCCGCCGTCGGCATTGCCGCAGACGCAACCATGACCGCGGCAGTGAAGGGCGGGACATCAAAAACATATTGCGTGGTTATGGCAATTGCCAGCGGGTGCAGCCCCAGCTTGACCGTGCTCAGCCAAAAAGCGACCGTAACCCGCTCGGCCGATTTGGCCGCCAGTGAGGCGCCGATTGCAAACAATGCACCGGGCGTCGCCGCCGCGCCCAGCATGACCAGAAACTCATTCCCCACCGCCGGGATCGGCAGGTTCAGCGCCGCCCAACCCAAACCCAGCGCCATCGACATAACCATCGGATTGCGCAAAAGGCCCTGAACAACCGAGCCAAGAATCCAGATCGACAGCCGCCCGTCCCGGCGAGCGGAAATCAGGACCACGATCAGGCTTCCAAAAACGATCAGATCGGTGCCCAGCACAATCATCACCGGACCGATCGCCGCCTTTCCCATCAACAGCGTCAGCATCGGAATACCCAGAAACCCCACGTTCCCGATTGCCGCGGATTGCGCTTCGATGGCGGCCTCTTCCATGCCACGTCGCCGAACAAGGGCGACCAGGGTTGCCAGCGTGTAAACGGCCCCGGTCCCGGTAAGATAGGCAAGCACCGAGGGCAAGTGAAAGACATCCGATAGCGGCAGGCTGGCAGCAAAGCGAAAGATCATCGCCGACAGGGCAAAATAAAAGACGAACCGGGTCAGACTGGCCGTCGCCTCGGCGCTGAAAAACCTGACACGGGCGGCGAAATACCCAAGGCCAAGAACGGCAAAAAATGGCAGGGTTTTCACAAATATCGCCAGCATGGGACATGCTTACGGGGCTTTCACATGGATTGCCAGAGCCGAACCGCATGCGCCTCAGAGGGTCTTGTAGAGGACTAGCGCATCGACGAACCCCCGTGTGGGATGCCGAAAAGCGCGGGGTAACCGGCCGACCTCGGAAAATCCGGCCTGCCGCCACAGGTATAGCGCTGTTTCGTTGGTCTCGACAACAAAGTTGAATTGCATGGCGCAAAACCGCATCTGCCGGGCCGTCTCCAAAGCATGCGCCAGCATCTCGCGGGCAACGCCCCGACCCCGGGCCTTGGGTGAGGTGACAAAGCCACAATTCGCGACATGGGCACCGCCGCCCTGCTGATTGGGACGGATATAAAAGGTACCGACGATCCGGGCATCCCGCTCGGCGACAAACACGCGGTGATCCCCCCCCATCCAGTGGGACAAGGCCGCATCCCGCGAGATCTCAGGGTCAATCGCGTAGGTCTCACCGGCGCGAAAGACGGGTCGCAAAATATCCCAGATCGCGGGCTGATCATCAGGGGTTGCCGATCGGATCATGCTGGCCGCCTCCTCAAGAATCGGTTATCAGTAGCTCGGGGCGCGAAGCCTTGCGGTTCTTTGGCGTCTCCGGGCACAGTAGCCACCGCATTCGGACAGCGCAACTCAGCAGAAAGGCCGGACCATTGTCCTATATTCTGGCAATAGATCAGGGAACAACCTCAAGCCGGGCCATCCTGTTTGATTCCGACTTGCGCCCCACAGCCACCGGCCAGCAGGAGTTCGCCCAGCACTTTCCCAAATCCGGCTGGGTCGAGCATGATCCCGAGGACATCTGGCAAAGCGTCCTGTCAACGACCCGCACCGCCCTATCAGCAATCGACGCGCGCGATGTTGCCGCTATCGGCATAACCAACCAGCGCGAAACCGTCGTACTGTGGGACCGCGACACAGGCACCCCGCTCCACCACGCCATCGTCTGGCAGGACCGACGCACCGCTGACACCTGTGCCGCCCTGCGCAACTCAGGGCACGAGGATATGGTCCAGAAAAAGACCGGCCTACTTCTTGACCCCTATTTCTCAGCCACAAAATTGGCCTGGCTGCTGGAAAATATCGAGGGCGCGCGCGCCCGCGCCGAGGCCGGAAAACTGGCCTTTGGCACGATTGACAGCTTTCTGATCTGGCGCCTTACGGGGGGCAAGGTCCATGCAACCGATGCGACCAACGCCGCGCGCACGATGCTTTTCGACATCCACGCGCAGGATTGGGACGATGATTTGCTGGCGATTTTCAATATTCCGCGGGCGCTGTTGCCTGAGGTCAGGGATTGCGCCGCCGATTTCGGCACCACCGATGCCCATCTATTTGGACATGAAATCTCGATCCGGGGCATCGCCGGAGACCAGCAGGCCGCAACAGTTGGTCAGGCCTGTTTCCAGCCGGGAATGATGAAATCAACCTACGGCACCGGCTGTTTTGCCCTGCTCAATACCGGAGCAAATGCGGTGACATCGACCAACCGCCTGTTGACCACCATTGCCTATCGACTTGATGGTCAGGTGACCTATGCGCTCGAAGGGTCGATCTTTGTTGCCGGCTCGGTCGTTCAATGGTTGCGCGATGGGCTGGGCATCATAAAAAGCGCCGCGGAAACCCAAGCTCTGGCCGAGGCCGCGGACCCGAGCCAGCGGCTGTATCTCGTCCCCGCCTTTACTGGTCTTGGCGCGCCCTACTGGGATGCCGATTGCCGGGGCGCAATTTACGGCCTCACACGGGCGACAGGCCCCGCTGAGATGGCCCGCGCCGCCCTTGAAAGCGTTGCATTTCAAACCCGGGACCTGATCGAAGCAATGCAGGCGGACTGGATCCCGCCCAGTAAAACCGTGCTGCGCGTCGATGGCGGCATGAGCGCCAGCAACTGGACCATGCAGGCGCTGGCGGACCAACTGGGCGCGCCGGTGGACCGTCCGCAAGTCACCGAAACAACCGCGCTTGGCGCCGCCTATCTTGCCGGTCTTGCCTCGGGACTCTGCCCCGAGCCGGCGGAATTCTCGTCCAACTGGGCACTTGATCGCCGCTTTCAGCCTGATCTCGACGCGAGCGCACGCAACAAGGCTTATGCCGGCTGGAAGGATGCGGTCACGCGCACATTGACGCGATCCTGATCACAGGTCGTCTCCTTTGCCAAAATACTCCCGCCGGAGGCTCCGCCATTGTCCGCAGGCGACTCATTCAAAAACAATCACGTTCCGCCGGGCATTCCCCGCCGCAGTGTCGGCAATCGCCTCGTTGATCTGCTCCAGCCGATAGCGGCGGGTGATCAACTCATCCAGCTTCAAACGCCCCTGTTGATAAAGGCTGACCAGATAGGGAATGTCGCGGCTCAGAACCGTATCCCCCATGTTCGAGCCGATCATCGTGTGGCTGCTTGCCGCAACCATCACCGGCTCGACGCTGATCTTGGCGCCCGACGGTGGCATCCCCACCATCACCAGCACACCGCCCACAGAGAGATAACGGGCCGCGCTCTGATAGGCCGCAACCGACCCAACGGTAACCAGAACATAATCGACTCCGCGCCCGCCATTCAGGGCCTTGACTTGCCTGTGCGGTTTATCGGCACTGGCCAGAACCCCGTCGGTTGCCCCGAACTCGCGCGCGACATCCAGCTTGTCAGGCGACAGATCGACAGCGATGATCCTGGCGGCCCCACATATCGCAGCCCCCTGAATAGCGTTCAGGCCAACCCCGCCAGCGCCAATCACCACGACTGATGCGCCGGGCCTGATCTTGGCCGTATTGGTGGCAGCTCCAACACCTGTGATCACACCGCAGGACAAAAGACAGGCGGCATCCAGCGCCATATCGGCAGGAATCCCGGCCAGCTGGCTCTGGTCCACGACGACGCGTTCGGCAAAGGCGGCGGTCTTCAGCCCCTGTTCGATGGCTTCGCCCTTCATCGTGCTGAGAGGGCCGTTATGAACCAGATCCACCCGGGTTTCGCAGCGCGCCGGCTGGCCACCATGACACGAGACGCAATGCCCACAAGAGCGCAATAGCGTCACCAGAACCTTGTCCCCCACCTGATAGCCGGAAACCCCCGCTCCGATGGCACGGACATGCCCCGCGGCCTCGTGCCCATAAACCGCCGGAAGGTGACCACCCCAGGCCCCCTCGGCAAACAGGATGTCCGAGTGACAAATTGCAACGGCGCCCAATTCAACCTCAACCTCACCGGGGTTTGGCGGCCGCAGGGCGACCTCCTCAACCACCAGAGGTTGTCCGAATTCGTGGCAAACGGCGGCTTTCATGCTGGGCTCCTTTTTCTTGCGTTCAAAGGGAATGATGCGCGCGCCCGCTTGGGAAAACCAGACAAAAATGTGGCGGGTTTCCAACGCTCGCCAAGAATTGCAAAACCGGCAGTCTGCCGATAGGTTTGGGCCATGACGCAAGCGGGGCGACCCCGAAAGGGCGCCATAAATTTACGCAGACAGCAAGGCACACATGATCGAGAACAACCATCTGGCATTCAGCATCCGGCGCGCAAGTATCGGGCGCGAGGAGGCCCCTTTTCTGATCCGCCCCGGTGCAAGGCGCGCCCTGTCCTACGGTGAATTTTTTGCCAATGCCGAGCGGCTTGCCGCGGGTCTCGTCGAACTTGGCCTTCAGCCCGGAGACCGGGTTGCCATTCAGGCCGCCAAAACCGTCGGGATGCTTGAACTTTATGTTGCAACGGTGCTGGCCGGAGGGATTTTCCTGCCCCTGAACCCGGCCTATACGGCAAGCGAGGTTGGATATTTCCTGCAGGATGCGCGCCCTCGCATATTTGTCTGTGCCAGCGCAAATCTGGCCCGGCTCCGCGATATCGCCAGCAGCAGCGGGGTCACCCGAACTCTGACCCTGAACGCCGACGAGACCGGCAGCCTGCCTGACCTCAGAGACGCCCACGCGCCGGGGTTTACCGCCCGCCCCCGCGCCCCAGAGGATCTGGCGGCCATTCTCTACACATCCGGGACAACAGGGCGTTCAAAAGGCGCGATGCTGACCCATAGGGCCCTAGTCTCAAACTCGGAAACACTTTGCAAGCTCTGGCGCTTTGAGGCAGAAGATGTGCTGATCCATGCGCTGCCGATCTTTCACACCCACGGCCTGTTCGTGGCCACCAACATCACCATGATGGCCGGTGGGCAGGCCATCTTTCTGCCCCGCTTTGACGTTGACGAGATCATCAAGGTCATGCCCCGCGCCACCGCGCTGATGGGGGTGCCAACCTTTTACACCCGCCTGTTGCAATCGCCCGATCTGGGCCGGGCGGCGCGCAATATGCGGCTGTTCGTCTCGGGCTCGGCCCCTTTGCTTAGCGAAACCCACGCCCGCTGGCGCGCCCTGACCGGGCACGAAATTCTAGAGCGCTACGGCATGACGGAAACCAACATGAGCACCTCGAACCCCTATGATGGCGCGCGTCGCGCGGGAACCGTCGGCCTGCCCCTGCCCGGGGTTGAAGTCAAGGTCTGCAATCCGAAAACCGGCGCCAGCCTGCCCATTGGCGCGGTTAGCGTTCTTGAAGTACGCGGCCCAAATGTTTTTGCCGGATATTGGAACATGCCGGAAAAAACTGCCGAGGAGCTGCGGGAGGACGGGTTTTTCATCACCGGAGACATCGCCTCTATTGACGCTGACGGCTATGTCACGATCATCGGTCGCGCCAAGGATCTGATCATTTCCGGCGGGCTGAATGTCTACCCCAAAGAGGTCGAGATCCTGATTGATGCAGAGGACGGGGTGATGGAAAGCGCCGTGATCGGCGTTCCCCATCCCGACCTTGGCGAAGCGGTGGTGGCGGTGGTCGTGCCCGAGGGCAGCGCCGCCCCGGACAAAGCCCAGATCACTGCGGCCCTCAAGCCCTCTCTGGCTCGGTTCAAACAGCCCAAAGAGATCGTTTTCGTGCCGGAATTGCCGCGTAATGCCATGGGAAAGGTGCAGAAAAACGCCCTGCGCCAGACATATGCCAATCTGTTTGATCCTGGCACGTAGATCGCTCAATCCTTGCGCTTGACCCTCGGAACATTGGAGGCCTGAATATCGGGGATCACGTCGGCATCAGACGCGGCGTCCGGCGCCCCCTCCTGCAAGGGGTCTGGCCCAAACCGGTTCGGAAAACTGGTCCCCTCCTGTGCCAGCCAAACGATCAGAACAATCATCAGGACAACCCCCGCCAGTCCGGCAGCCCCGGCCAGTATATTTGCATTGATCGACGCCATCACTCCCGTCAGAACCATCATCCCCGCCGGCGCAACTTGCCACCAGCCTGAGCGATCAACGTCGTGCAGCCGTCGCGTCGTGACCGCGATGTTGGGAATCAGGGTCACCAGCGTCACCAGAAGTCCAAGGATCGGAATAAAGCCCATCACCACCTGAAACAGAACGAACCACCAATACTCGGATCGACGGGCGCGGCCTGAAAAGACGGCATATTTGCCAAAACATGTTTTGATTGACTCAATAAAGCTCATTGTTGTCGATCTCCCCCTCCAATTTTTGCTTCTGTCCCCGCAAGAATACGCCTGATATTTTCCGCGTGGCGAATCCAGATCAGCCCGGCCAGCACCACCGCCAGCGCAACCGCGGCCTTGGGGCCAAGCACCCACAGCCACAGCGGGGATGCCAGCGCGGCCAGCAGCGCCGCAGCTGAAGACATGCGAAACAGAAACGCCACCAACAGCCACGTTGCCGCCACGCCAAGGCCCGCGACAAACCCCAGCGCAAACAGGGCCCCAAGGAATGTCGCCACCCCCTTGCCGCCCCGGAACCCCAGCCAGACCGGAAAAACATGCCCTAGGAAAACAAACAGAGCGGCAAGCTCGGCCATGTCCAGGCCGCCATAGCGGCTGGCAATAAGCACCGCCACCGTGCCTTTGCCGGCATCCAACACCAGCGTCAGCAGGGCAGCCATCTTGTTGCCGGTCCGCAAGACATTGGTCGCGCCGATATTGCCCGAGCCGATATTGCGCAGGTTTCCCAGCCCCATGACGCGCGCCACCACCACGCCAAATGGAATTGAGCCCAACAGATAGCTGCCACCCGCTGAAAGCAGCAGAAACAGGGCCGGGCTGGTAAGATCAGGAAACATCTGCCCTCCAATCATAAACCTTTTGGCCCGCGACATAGCTGGCAAGAACCCGCCCCTGCATCCGGGCCCCGTCAAAGGGGGTATTCTTTGATTTTGAACGCAGCTTAAAGCGATCCAGAACAAAGGGCACGTCCGGGTCGAACAGCACCAGATCAGCCGGTGCACCGACCGCCAGACGCCCCTGCGGCAGTCCAAGGCGGCGCGCCGGATTGAGAGAGACGGCGGCAAACAGCGCCGGAAGCGACAGCGCCCCGCCATGAACGAGGCGCAAGGCCGCAGGCAGCAAGGTCTCAAGGGCGACGGCCCCGCTGGCCGCCTCGGCAAAGGGCAGACGCTTGCTTTCCTCGTCCTGTGGCGTGTGCATCGAGGAAATCATGTCAATCAACCCGTCGGCCACCGCCTGAACCACCGCCATCCGGTCCTCCTCGGCCCGCAACGGAGGCTTGACCTTGAAGAAGGTTCGATAATCGCCAACGTCCAGTTCATTCAGCGTCAGGTGATGGATCGAAACGCCTGCCGTCACATTCAGCCCTGCAGCCTTGGCCCGCGCCAGCGCTGGCAGGGCTGCCGCCGTGGTGATCTGATCGACATGGTAGCGCGCATCGGTCATCTCGACCAGCGCCAAATCCCGCTCGAGCCCCATGCGTTCCGCCATCTGAGAGACCGCCGGCAGGCCCCTGAGGGTGGCGAATTTCCCCTGCGTGACCGCGGCCCCGGCGCTGAGGCCGGGATCCTGCACATGGCCGATGACCAGCGCGCCCAACTGCGCAGCATAGCCAAGGCAGCGCGACAGGATCTTTGGGTCGGTGCAGACCGCATCGCCATCCGAAAAGGCCACCGCTCCGGCATCCTGCAAAAAGCTGATCTCGGTCATTTCGCGCCCGGCCCGGGCCTTGGTCAGCGCCGCCATCGGCAGCACCCGCACCACGGATTCATCGCGCGCACGGCTCAGGACATAGGCCAGTGTTTCAGGTGTATCAATGGCCGGCACCGTGTCGGCGCGCATCACGATGGTCGTGACCCCGCCAGCGGCGGCCGCCCGGCTGGCAGAGCGGAAACTTTCCTTGTGGCGCTCACCCGGCTCACCGATCTTGACGCCGATGTCGACGATCCCCGGAGCCAGACACCGCCCCTTGCAATCTACCCCGGAGCCCTCGGTTACCCCCGGCAGAATATCTGCAATCTTGCCACCTTCGATCCGGATCGCCCCTCGCGCAAGGCTGGCCGCCTCTGGATCAACCAAACGGGCATTATAAAGCATCACAGCGCTCATGCTAAACCTGCCTGCACATCGCGGAACTTGCGATAAACGCCCTCGGCATCGGGGATCAACTCAAACCCCACCGGGATACGATACGTGCCGTTCTTGCCCCGCCGCAGCTCTTTAGCAAAAAACAGGCTGCCGGGCGTGCCGGGCCGAAAATCAAGCACGGTATCACCATCAATCGGGTAGGATTTCAGACGTTTCCCCAGAAAATCCGTTGCAATGAACGCGTGTCGGGTGGTCAGCGTGTAATGCGTCTTGCGCCGGGCTGCAGCATCGAGCCAGTGGATGCCGACGACAAGGAAGAGGCCCACAAAAACGAACAGCAAACCAACAAACGACGGCATAAATTGGCCCGAACCAACGCCGGCCATAAGCGTCCAGAACAGAGAAAAGCCAAGAAAAAACAATCCGAAAACCGAAATTGCAATGTTTTTTCCGCGCAGGCGAAAGGCACCATCGGGCTGTCCCTGCCAGACAATTTTTTCATCGGCTTCAAGAATTCCGTCCCAGCCCTCGGCGCTCATGCAATGACCTCCTCTGGACGGGTGCGCGCCTCGCGCAGGTTGCGCGCCAGCAGATGCATGACCGCCATCCGCACGGCCACACCCATCTCGACCTGTTCCTGAATGACACTGCGGTTGATGTCGTCCGCCAGTGTTCCGTCGATCTCGACACCCCTGTTCATGGGACCGGGGTGCATGATGATCGCATCCGCACTGGCATGGCTCAACTTTTCCGCATCCAATCCGTAACGATGATAGAATTCACGCTCGGACGGGATAAATCCGCCGTCCATCCGCTCACGCTGAAGACGCAGCATCATCACCACATCTACCCCTTTCAAGCCTTTGCGCATATCATCAAAGACCTCGACTCCCAGATCGGCAATGCCCGCGGGCATCAGGGTTTTAGGGCCGACAAGGCGCACCCGGTTTCCCATCTTTCCCAGCAGCAGCAGATTCGAGCGCGCCACCCGGCTATGGGCAATATCCCCGCAGATCGCGATGGACAGGCGATGCAGTCGCCCCTTGGCGCGCCGGATCGTTAACGCGTCCAAAAGTGCCTGGGTCGGGTGTTCGTGCTGCCCATCTCCGGCATTGATAACCGCGCAATTCACCTTTTCCGCCAACAGGTTGACCGCGCCCGAACCGGGGTGGCGGACAACAAGAAGGTCCGGGCGCATAGCATTTATGGTCAGCGCCGTATCAATCAGTGTTTCGCCCTTTTTGATCGAGCTGGTCTGCATTGACATGTTCATCACATCCGCCCCAAGGCGCTTGCCTGCCAGTTCAAAACTGGCTTGGGTGCGGGTGGAATTTTCAAAAAACATGTTGATCTGGGTCATCCCGGCAAGGGCATCGCCATGCTTGTTGGATTGCCGGTTAAGGTCGACATATTGCTCGGCCAGATCCAGAATGGAACGGATATCACCCTGAGCAAGGGGCTCAATTCCCAACAGGTGGCGGGCGGAAAAATCCATCTGGCTCTCTTCATCCGTGTTTTTGCGCTTATAGGCGGCACCAATGCGCCAAACAAGGGATTTACGCCTAAGACCCCGCCGCTTAACTTGCCTTGGGAAAGGAATCGCCGCCGATGTTACCCGATCTTGAACACGCGCTTGCGCTCGCCCAGCTTGGCTGGCAGATTGATCTGGGCGCAACCGAGGCCATTTGCGAGCACCCCGTCAACCGTTATGACCAACCCGTTACAGCCAAAAAGCCGGCTGCAAAACCACCCTCTGCGCCAGAACAGGGACAGCGCTCGGCGGCACAGACCGATGCCAACCAGACATTAACCACCGCTGACGCCCTTGCGGCTGGCGCCACGACTCTTGCAGAGCTGCGCGACGCTCTGGCCGCATTTGACGGCTGCGAATTGGAAAAGGGCGCCCGCAATCTGGTTTTTTCGGACGGCAATCCGATGGCGAGATTAATGATTGTCGGCGAGGCTCCGGGCCGCGAGGAGGACATCAAGGGGCGCCCCTTTGTCGGACGGGCCGGACAGTTGCTGGACCGAATGCTGGCCGCGATCGAGTTGTCGCGCGACTCACAAGCACCGGACAGCGCGGTCTATATCGCCAATGTCCTGCCGTGGCGCCCACCGCACAACCGCGACCCCAGCCCGGAGGAAATCGCCATGCTGCTGCCGTTCCTGCGGCGCCACATTGCACTGGCCGCTCCTGATATTCTGGTTCTGATGGGAAATACCGCCTGCGCGGCCTTGCTGGGTCAGAAGGGAATCACGCGACTGCGCGGCACATGGACCTCGGTGGACGGAATTGCCACATTGCCAATGTTCCATCCCGCATATCTACTTCGGAACCCAGAGAAAAAGCGCGAAAGCTGGGCCGATCTGCTTGCGGTTTCGGCCCATCTGAAAGGAAATGGAAATGCACAAGATTGACGAAAGCCGCGCCTTCATCCCGATGCGGATTGCGGTGCTGACAGTGTCGGACACCCGCAAACTGGAGGATGACAAGTCCGGCCGAACCCTGATTGAGCGGATCGAAGCGGCCGGCCACATGGTCGCGGATCGCCAGATCATCCGCGACGAACGCGCGCAGATCTCTGCACAGCTGCGTCGCTGGGCCGAAAACCCCGAGATCGACATCGTAATTTCAACCGGCGGCACCGGGCTGACCGGCCGGGATGTAACCGTCGAAGCACACCGCGACGTTTATGAAAAAGAGATCGACGCATTTTCTACCCTGTTCACCATGATCTCTTACAAAAAAATTGGTACCTCGGCGGTGCAGTCGCGCGCCTGCGCGGGGGTGGCCAGCGGCACTTATCTATTTGCACTGCCCGGCTCTCCCGGGGCCTGCAAGGACGGCTGGGACGAAATCCTGTCCTTTCAGCTGGATTACCGGCACATGCCCTGCAATTTTGTGGAAATGATGCCACGGCTTGAGGAAAACAAACGCCGCAAGTGATGTAACAGGACTGTCACCGCATAGTGGTGGACTTGGCGAGCCAGTGCATTATCTTGGGGTGCCGGTCATTTTTTGGGTGCAAAACCGCATCCTTTTGACAACGCGAGGGCACATGCGCTTTCTGCAACGCAGCCTGATGGGGCTGTTCCTGTTGGCATTGACATTGGGGATTCTCGCAATCGCCGGTCTTTCTTTGCGCGATGCCGTTCGCGAGCGGCTGGCACAAAAGCCACCTGCGTTCAAAGCCCGCGAGCGGGTCTATGCCGTGAACGTCCTGACCGCCCGCCGCCAGAGCGCAACCCCCGTAATCAAGACCTTTGGCGAGATTCGCAGCCGCCGCATTCTGGATGTCCGCGCCCCCGTCGCCGGCACTGTAATCGAACTGGGCCAGAATTTTGTCGAGGGTGGACGCGTGGCCAAGGGCGACCTTCTGCTTCGCCTCGATCCCTCTGATGCGCTGTCGGCGCTGGCCTCGGTCAGAACGGATCAAAGCGCCGCCAAAGACGAGCTACGTCAGGCACAGGATGCCCTGTTGCTGGCCCGTGACGATGTCGCCGGCGCAGAGGCACAACGGGCGCTGCGTAAGGCTGCCCTTGTGCGCAAACGCGCCCTTGCAAAACGAGGCGCCGGAACCGAGGCCGCAGTCCAGACGGCTGCCTTGGCCGAGGCCGCGGCCGCGCAAATGGTTCTGGCCAAGCGGCAGGCCCTAGCACAGGCAGTCGCCCGGGTCAGCCGCGCAAAAACATCGCTTGCGCGCATTCAACTGCGCCTGTCCGACGCCGAACGCCGTCTTGCAAACACCACCATCCGGGCCGAGTTTGACGGTGTCCTCGGCTCGGTCAATGCCATCAAAGGGGGGGTCATTGGCCGCAATGAAAGGCTGGCCCGGCTGATCGACCCCAAGGCGCTCGAGGTCGTCTTTCGTGTCTCCAACGCCCAGTTTTATCGGCTTGTTTCCCGCACAAAGGGGCAGGTTTCCGGCCGTGTTCGCGTGCAGATCGAAGGCACCGAGGGAGGCACCACGCTGCCCGGTGTCATGGACCGGGTCGGGGCCGAGGTCGGCACGGGGGAAACCGGCCGTCAGATCTTTGCCCGTCTCAGAGCCACCGCAGCCCGGCTGCTGCGCTCGGGCGATTTTGTCACCGTATCCGTGGATGAGCCACCTCTTTCCAATGTGGCCGTCCTGCCCGCAACAGCAGTTGGCGCCGATGGAAACATTCTGGTTCTGGGCAAAGACAACCGCCTGAAAAGCCGGCATGTCACGGTTCTGCGCAAGCAGGGAGATCGGGTTCTCGTGCGCGGGGAAAACCTGTTTGGGCGTGAGGTGGTCAAGACCCGCTCGCCACTGCTGGGAACAGGAATTCAAATCAAACCCTTGCGCGAAAAGGTAACGACACAGGCGTCGGCCCCGGCCATGATCCGGCTGACGCCAGAGCGGCGCGCAACCCTTGTCGGGTTCGTCAAGCAGAGCAAACATATCCCGCAGGACGCCAAGGCACGCCTGCTGGCGCGGCTGAAACAGGACCAGGTTCCGGCCGATATGGTCAAGCGTATCGAATCCCGGATCGGGGGCTAGGATGGCTCCGCGCGGATTTCCGACACGTCCGGCCAAGGACCTGCTGGATTATTTCACCCGCCACGGGACCGCTGCCAACCTGCTGCTGATCATGATGCTGGTTCTCGGGGTGATCTCGGCAACCCGGATCCGCTCGCAATTTTTTCCCGATGTGGTGATTGAAACGGTTACCGTCTCGGTGCGTTGGCCCGGCGCGGGCCCTGAGGATGTTGACAACGGAATCGTGCAGGTTCTGCAACCGACCCTGCTGGCGGTCGAGGGAGTCCAGACCACCTCGTCCACATCCGAGGAGGGGCACGCATTGATCCGCCTCGACTTCAGCCCCGGCTACAACATGGCGCGCGCCGCCGATGACGTCAAAGCCGCGGTCGATAGTGTCACCAACCTACCCGCCGATGCCGATACGCCTGTTGTCCGGCGAGTCGTCTGGCGCGACCGGGTGACGGATGTGGTGATCACCGGCCCGGTCTCGACAGATCAGTTGGCGCGCTTTGCCGATGAGTTCACCGCACGGCTGTTTCGCGCCGGAGTCACCCGCGCCTCGATCCGCGGTGTCAGCGCACCGGAGACACTGGTCGAGCCTCGGGAGAGCGCCCTCATACATAACGACGTCACCCTGCGTCAGATTGCCGATGCCATCGCTCGCGAGGCCGCAACTAGCCCGGCCGGAGATATCGCTGGCGGCGCAGCGCGGGTCAGCACCGGCATTGCCAAGCATTCCGCCGATCAGATCAGGCGTGTCGTTGTCCGGGCGCGCGCCGATGGCTCAAAATTGCGGGTGGCCGATGTCGCACGCGTCCACGTGACTGGGGTAACCCGGGCGCGCAGTTATTTTGTTGGCAACAATCCGGCCATCTCGATTCGGGTGGATCGCTCGAATCAGGGGGACGCGATCAGCCTGCAGAAAACCGTGCGTCAGGTTGCCGAAAAGATGGGAAAAACCCTGCCCAAGGGGGTCTCCATCCGGCTGATCCGGACCCGCTCCGAGGCAATCTCGAACCGCCTTGACCTGCTTTTCAACAACGGCCTAATGGGGCTGGGGCTTGTGCTGGCCCTGTTATTTCTGTTTCTCGATGTCCGAACCGCCTTTTGGGTGGCGGCGGGAATTCCGGCCTCGGTCGCGGCGGCAATCGCGCTGATGTATGTGACCGGATTGACCATCAACATGGTGTCCCTGTTTGCCCTGATCATCACGCTGGGGATTATTGTCGACGATGCGATCGTAGTGGGAGAGCACGCGGATTTTCGCGCCCGTCACCTTGGCGAAGGCCCCGTTGAAGCGGCTGAAAACGCCGCCCGCCGGATGGCGCTGCCGGTGGTCTCGGCGACGCTTACGACGGTCATCGCGTTCTTTGCGCTGACCGCTATCCGGGGCAAGTTCGGGACACTTATTTCTGACATTCCCTTCACCGTCATTGTCGTCCTGCTGGCCTCGTTGATGGAGTGTTTTTTGATCCTGCCCCACCACATGAGCCACGCGCTGGCCCACGCGCGCACACGGCGTTGGTATGACTGGCCAAGCTACGGGTTCAATATCGCATTTTCGTGGTTTCGCCGGACCATTTTCCGACCCCTGATCGCACTGGTCATCCTGCTGCGCTATCCGGTCATGGCCGGAATCGTTCTGGTGCTGGTCAGCCAGGTCAACCTGTTCCTGAAGGGCGACGTCAGATGGCGATTTTTCAATGCGCCGGAACGCGGCTCGGTCACCGCAAATTTTGCCATGGTCCCCGGTGCCACGCGCGCCGATTCACTGGCCCTGATGCATGAGCTGCAACGCGCGGTCGCTGCGGTTGGCAAGACCTATGCCACCAAATACGGCACGAACCCGGTCAAGTTCGTCATGGCCGAAGTCGGCGGCACGGCTGGGCGCGGACTGGCCGGGGAATCACACAAAAACAAGGATTTGCTGGGGGCAATTTCGATCGAGTTGATCGACGCGGATTTGCGGCCCTATTCATCGTTCAAGTTTCTCGCGGATTTCAAAAAGGCCGTCCGCCGTCCGCCGCTTCTGGAGACCCTCAGCTTTCACGGCTGGCGCTCGGGACCCGGTGGGGATGCCATTGACGTTCAGTTGTTCGGTGCCAGTGCGCGCGTTCTGAAATCCGCCGCAGAGGCCCTGAAATCCGCGCTTGCCCAATACCCCGAGGTCTCATCCCTGCAAGACGATCTGGCCTATGACAAACAGGAGTTGGCGCTGGAGCTGACCCCGCAGGGGCGGGCGCTAGGCTTTACCATAGACGGTCTGGGCCGGGTGCTGCGCGCGCGTCTGAACGGGATCACCGCGGCCAGCTACCCGGTGGGGGCCCGCTCGGCCGACATAACGGTAAAGCTGCCCGACAGCGCAATGAGCGCCGATTTTCTGAACCGAATGATGCTGCGCACGCCAAAAGGGAAATATGTCCCGCTGGCCGATATCGTGACCGTCAGCAGCAAGGCGGGGTTTGCCTCGGTCCGGCGCGAGGACGGGTTGCAAGCCCTCTCGGTGACCGGCGATATTTCCGGCGACGATGCCAAGCGAGCCAACGAGATCAAGACCGCCCTTCAGGCCGAGATCCTGCCCCGAATTGAATCGAACTATGGCGTGTCTTTTCGCCTCGCCGGCCTCTCGCAACAAGAGAGCGCCTTTCTTGCCGATGCCAAGCTGGGGTTCATGCTGGCGCTGATCGGAATCTTTCTGACGCTGGCCTGGATATTTTCAAGCTGGACACGCCCTCTTGTGGTCATGGCGATCATCCCCTTTGGTCTGGTCGGCACGATCTACGGGCACCACGCCTGGGGGGTGCCGCTTTCGTTGTTCACCGTGATCGGCCTGATTGGCATGACCGGAATCATCATTAACGATTCCATTGTTCTGGTCAGCACTGTTGATGAGTATGCCAGAACCCGGGACATGAGGCGCGCCATCATTGATGCAACAGCCGACAGGCTGCGGCCGGTTTTGCTGACCACGCTGACAACCGTTCTGGGCCTTGCGCCGCTGCTGTTTGAGACCTCAAAACAGGCTCAGTTCCTGAAACCCACGGTTATCACCCTCAGCTATGGGCTGGGGTTCGGGCTGGTTCTTGTTCTGCTGCTGGTTCCGGCGCTGCTGGCCGCACAACGCGACATCTCGCTGCGTTTGAACGCCTTTCGGCGGATGCTGCTCGGCCGCCATCTGGTCTGGTCTCAGCGGCTGGCCCTGATCGCTGCGGTGGTGGCCATTCTGGTGGTATTTTCTGGAACCTTTGGGTATCTCGCGATTTTCGGAGACGTCATGCCAATATTTCGGCATCTGGTGTCGGGCGCAGGACAAATGGCCCAGCAGATGTTGTTACTGGGGATATTTGTCGGAGCAAGCGCTATAATTTGCGTAATCGCCGCCTTGATCCCGGCATTGGTGCTTTACGTTCAGCACAGGGCTCAACCATAAAACGCCCTGATCGCCGCCGTCACCCTATCAACCTGCGCATCCGTCAGCTGGCTGGCCGAGGGCAGCCAGAGGCCCCGCGCGCCGACCTCTTCGGAAATGGGGTAGCTGCCGGGCAGACTGTAAGCCTTCTGCCGGTTGATCGGCGGATACATGACGCGGGTGCCGATGCCGGCCGCTTTCAGATGCGCCTGCAGGGCCTCGCGGTCGTCAACCATCACGTCGATGAACCAGGGTGTGGTGTGGTCGAGATCCTGATCGAAGAACGAGACCTGCGAAACCCCTGCCAGCCCTTCCCGATAGCGGCGGTAGATCTCGCGCTTGCGTTCGACCCGCCAGGGCAGTTTCTTCATCTGCTCCTGCCCGATCACGGCCTGAAGCTCGGTGAACTTGAAGTTATAGCCGATCACGTCATGGATATCGTTCCCACCCTGCGCGCGGCCGAAATCCTTGAGGCGGCGCAGACGCGCGGCGACGTCGTCATCATCGGTGATCAGCGCACCACCCTGGCCTGTGGAAATGATCTTGGGCGCCGAAAAGGAAAACGAGCCCACCGCCCCCTTGCGCCCGATATGGGTGCCGTCGGGATAGCGTGAGCCCAGCGATTGCGCGCTGTCCTCGATCAATATCAGGCCGTGCTCAGTGCACAGATCCTGAAACGCCTCGATCCCGGCCTTGGGGTAGCGGCCATTGGCGCTGACCAGCATGATCGCGCGGGTCTTTGGCGTAATTGCGGCGCGGGCGGCGTCGATATCCATGCACAGGGTTTCGCGCTCGACATCCACAAATACCGGCCGGGCGCCGAACAGGCGCACCGAATTGGGGGTCGCGATCATGGTGAAATTGGGCACGATCACCTCGTCGTCCGCCCGCACGCCGGTTGCCAGCGCCGCCAGTGTCAGGCTGATCGTGCCGTTGTTGGTGACGATACAATGGCGCGCGCCAGTATATTCGGCAATCGCGTCCTCGAACGCGGCCGTGCGGCGGAATTCGGTCAGAAAGCCGTCTTCCTCCATATATTCGGCCAGCGCGCGCTTTTCCTCGGGCCCGAACCAGGGGCGCATCTGCATGATGAATTCTTCAGACATTCTTGGTGGCCTCGACATTCAGGCTGATGAGCAGGCCGTTTTCCTTGTCCATATGGGGAAAATAGGCCTGGCTGTGATCGTCGTAATCCTTGTGGATGGTTTCTTGCCAGTCATAGCGGCGCACATCCGTGAACCCGTTTTCGACAAGCAGGGTTTCAAGCTCGGCGAAATTGTAAACCGTCTTGTGATACAGGATTTTCGGCCCTTGCTCGGTTTCGATTTCCATCCGCCCGTAAAGTGGGCCCAGGATGCGACCAAGTTCGCCCGTCTGCGCATAGACCTTCAAGAGCGCGTCAAAATCGGGCACCGCAAGGCGCAGCGTGCCGCCGGGCCTCAACACGCGCCGCCATTCGGCCAGCACATGGGCGGCCTGCTGGCGGTCGAAATATTCGAAAGAATGGCTGGAATAGATCAGTTCGGCCGAGGCGTCGTCGAACATCGACAGATCGTCGATCGAGGATTTGTAATCGATATGTGGCATGTCGCACAGATCGACATGCACCCAGCCGGGGATATGACGATGCCAGCAACCGAGGTGGAGTTTCATATTGATGTCGTCCCTTCGTCGCCCTGTATTCCATCGCCCGGGATGAAATCCCGGGCAGCGCCCGCCCCGCCCCCCAGGCGGGCGCTACGCACCCCCCTCGGGGCAGGCGCTGCCCTCATGTGGGTCGTTTCCATCCCCTCACCCCTCGAATTTCGTCTTGTCGGTTTCGACATCCACAAAGGGGCCGTTCTTGCTCTCGATGATCTGGGTGCCGTCCTCAAGGATCTCGTATCCATGCCCGCCATAGGCAAAGACCGCCAGATCGCCCTCGTTCAGAATGTAATCCTGCAGGAATGTCCGGTCCTCGGCATAAAGCAGCACCCGCATGGACCCGCGGCGCACATAGACGCTCTCCATCGTGCGGCCGCCGGGGCGGTCGAAATCATTGTGGATGTGGCTGGCCAGCTTCTTGCCCTTGTCATACCACCAGGTGCCGACCTGCACGAACAGATCATTGGGGGTGATGAAATCCAGCCCCTCTTTCCAGTCGTCATTACGATGGATGATCGAAATGATCTTTCCGTCATGTTCGATGATCTCTGTCATGCAAGCCTCGCGTCGCGCGCCGAAAGGATGGGGTCATCCGTCGGCCAGTCGATATTCAGGCGGGGGTCATTCCACGCCACGGTAAATTGCTGATCGGCGTCGATATAGTCGCCCTCATAGGCCAGCTTGTAGTGATAGACCGCCTCGGGCGAGCTGACATAATAGGCGTTGCCCATGCCCGGCGGGATCAGGATCAGCCGCTGGTTCTGGCGGTTGATCACGAAACGCTGGAATTTCAGATATGTGGACGAGCCTTCACGCATGTCGGCCACCACCTGATGCACCTCGCCATAGACGCAGGTGACCAGCTTCCACGATTTGTGATCGCCATGCAGCCCGCGCAGCACGTTGTTGTAGGATAGCGAGAACTTGTCATGCTTGAAGCGCAGGCCTTCAGGCAGCAGCGCACCGATCTGATCGTCGAGATACGATGTCCAGATCGTGCCGCGGCTTTCTTCAAACACGTCGGGGGTGATGATCTTGACGCCGTCCAGAACGGGGCTGTCCTCGATCACGAAATCGAAGCTCATTCCTGCCCCCCGAAGCCGTCATTCTCCAGATCGTATTTCACCATGCAGGCGACGAGTTCACGAAAGCTGACCTCGCGTTTCCAGCCAAGCTCGGCCTCAGCCTTTGACGGGTCGCCCAGCAGAAGCTCGACCTCGGCCGGGCGGAAATATTTCGGGTCGATCTCGACCCTGAGCTTGCCGGTCGCGGCATCATAGCCCTTTTCATCGACGCCTTCGCCGCGCCATTCAATCGCGACGCCGATCTCGGCAAATGCCGCCTCGACAAATTCGCGCACCGTATGCGTTTCGCCGGTGGCAATCACATAGTCACGCGGCGCGTCCTGTTGCAGCATCAGCCACATCGCCTGCACATAGTCGCGGGCATGGCCCCAGTCGCGTTTGGCGTCGATATTGCCAAGGCGCAGCACCTCTTGCCGGCCCTGATGGATGCGGGCCACCGCCTGGGTGATCTTTTTCGTGACAAAGGTTTCGCCGCGCCGGGGGCTTTCGTGATTGAACAGGATGCCGTTGCAGGCATACATCCCGTATGCCTCGCGATAGTTGACCGTCACCCAATAGGCATAGAGCTTGGCGGCGCCATAGGGTGATTTGGGGTAGAACGGGGTGGTTTCGCTCTGGGGCTCGGTCCCCGGAATGCCGCCGAACAGCTCGGATGTCGAGGCCTGGTAAAAGCGGCATTGCACTTTGCTGTCGCGGATCGCGTCCAGCAGGCGCACGGTGCCGATGCCGGTGACCTCGGCCGTGTATTCGGGCACCTCGAAGCTGACACCAACATGGCTTTGCGCGCCGAGATTGTAGATCTCGGTCGGGTTGATCTCGGAGATCAGCCGATGCAGGTTCGAGCTGTCGGCAAGGTCGCCATGATAGGTATGCAGGCGCGGATGCTCCAGCAGATGGTCGATACGCGGCGTGGTAAACACGCTGGCCCGGCGCTGGATCGCGTGAACCTGATAGCCCTTGTCGAGCAGTAGCTCGGCCAGATAGCTGCCATCCTGCCCCGTGATACCGGTGAGAAATGCGGTTTTTTCTGTCATGTCGTCGCTTTAAATTACTGTCGCGACACCAAAACCACATTTCGCTCGGACATGCCACCCGTTTCCCGCAACCCATAACACCATGTTGTCATGAACAGCAGCGCGCGACCCGTTTCAGGCGTGGATTGCCCCATCGCCACAGGCCAAAGCGGCCTCTCGCATGGCTTCGGAGAACGTCGGATGGGCGTGACAGGTGCGGGCGATATCCTCGGCGCTGGCGCCAAACTCCATCGCGACACAGATTTCGTGAATCAGCTCACCCGCAAACGGCCCCATCAGATGGCACCCCAGAACGCGATCGGTTTCTGCGTCGGCCAGAATTTTCACAAACCCCTCACCGGCAAAAACGGCCTTGGCACGCGCGTTGCCCATGAAGTTGAACTTGCCGACCTTGTAGGCGCGACCGTCATCCTTCAGTTGCTGCTCGGTCTTACCGACGCTGGCCACCTCGGGGGTGGTATAGATTACCCCGGGGATAACGTCGTAATTGACGTGACCTTTCTGCCCGGCGATGGTCTCGGCAACCGCAATCCCCTCATCCTCGGCCTTATGGGCCAGCATCGGGCCCGAGATCGTGTCGCCGATCGCCCAGATGCCGTCCACGTTGGTGCGCCAGCCCTCGGTCTGGATCTGGCCTCGAGGGGACATCAGGACGCCGAGCTCCTCCAGCCCCAGCCCGGTCGTGTAGGGGCGTCGGCCAGTTGCAACCAGGACCGTATCCGCCTCGACCATACCGGCGCTGTCATCTTTTCGCAGCTTGTAGGATATCTTGGCCTTGGTTTTCAGGCGCTCAACCGATTGAACCGCCGCTCCGAGGATGAATTTCAGGCCCTGCTTTTTCAGGCTCCGTTGCAGGGTCTTGCAGATTTCCGCATCCAGACCGGGGGTGATCTGATCCAGAAATTCGATGACCGTAACCTCAGCGCCAAGGCGGGCGTAGACCGAACCCAGCTCCAGCCCGATCACCCCGGCCCCGATGACGACGAGGCGCTTGGGAACCTTGGGCAGGCTGAGCGCGCCGGTTGATGTAATTACCATCTCTTCATCCACCTCGACGCCGGGCAAGCTGCTGCTTTCCGAGCCGGTAGCAATAACAATATCCTTGGCATGGTGGACTTCGTCGCCCACCGTGACCTCGCCCTTGGCGGTGATCTTGCCCCAGCCCTTCAGCCACTCGATCTTGTTCTTTTTGAACAGAAACTCGATCCCCTTGGTATTCTGGTCAACGACGCTTTGCTTATAGGCCACCATCGCCGGGAAATCGACCGACGGGGATTTTCCCATCAGGCCCATCTTGGTGAAATTGTGGGTCGCTTCGTGATATTGATGGCTGGCGTGAAGCAACGCTTTTGAGGGGATGCAGCCGACATTCAGACAGGTCCCACCCAAGGTTTCGCGCCCTTCGACGACAGCTGTTTTCAGTCCCAGTTGCGCGCAACGGATGGCACAAACATAGCCGCCCGGCCCGGCACCAATGATGATTACGTCATAGTCAGCCATGTCGTTTCCTTTGCTGTTGTGCTTGTGCGTTACAGGTCACAAGCCGATTGAACAAATGGTTCTTGGGGATACAACAGACCCCCAGAGAGGTATGATTGGATAGGGATTACAAAAGCGCGACACCGTATAAATAGATGGCAGACACCAATCCGATTCCCCATGAAATTGTCCGCAACCAAGGTACCCCAAGGGCGTAGAAGCCGACGTACACAATCCTCGCGAACAGGAATATTTGTGCAGCAAGCAAGGCCGCCGCAGTGGTTTGCCCGTGAACAGGCGTCACCAGAACGGCAGGGGCGAAATAGGCCAAGGCCGTGACATTATTTGTACTCGCGCGAGCGAGGCGGCCAGCAAGACCGTTTAATTCTCGCGTCTGATCACGCGGGCCTACCAAATAGGACAAATCATACTGCGGGAGCGTTGCCAGAACTTGCAATACTATCGTTAGTATTATCACCAGCCCATAAACCGCGAGGACTTCGAGTTCGGATGACATGTGTCTGTTCCTTTTGTTTCAGATTTGATCGCAGGGTCATGCTGCTCCAAACGACCAGCTATGGCCAAACGGGTCAATCAGGCGGCCATTGAAGGCCCCCCACGGCATCTGATCCGGGCCCATCGTTACTGTCGCATCTGCCTGCGCGGCCTTGGCCATCGTTTCGACAACGTCGTCGCGGCTCGGTAGGTTGACATGCGTGGTCACACTTGTCCCGCCAAGAGTTGGCGGTGCGACAACCGTCTTGTCATATTCTGGAAATTCATCTGACAGCATAATCTCGGCCCCAAAAACCGCCAGCGTCGCATGCAGCAATCGCGCGCGATCATCGGCCATCTTGCGCATCGTGACGATTGCCCCGAATACCTTTTCATACCACGCGACAGCATCAGCACCGCCGCGCACGGTCAGATAAATCTGGATCGGGCAGGTTGGCGACATTGTCATAGGTCCATAAGCAGGCGGCGCGGATCCTCAAGCGCCTCCTTGACCCGGACAAGGAAGGTTACCGCGCCCTTGCCATCGACGATCCGGTGATCATAGCTGAGTGCCAGATACATCATCGGCCTGATCACGATCTCACCGTTCACGACCACGGGCCGATCCTGAATTTTGTGCATCCCCAGAATACCGGATTGCGGCGGGTTCAGGATTGGCGATGACATGAGTGAGCCGTAAACCCCGCCGTTCGAGATCGTGAATGTTCCGCCCTGCATATCCTCCATCGCCAGCTTGCCGTCGCGGGCCCGGGCACCGAGCGAGGCAATGGTTTTCTCGATTTCCGCAAATGACATCCGGTCGGCATTGCGCACAACCGGCACGACCAACCCGTTTGGGGTGCCGACCGCAACACCCATGTGAACAAAATGCTTGTAAACAAGGTCGGTTCCGTCAATCTCGGCATTGACCTCGGGCACCTCGTTCAGGGCGTGGTTGCAGGCCTTCACAAAAAACGACATAAAGCCCAGCTTGACCCCGTGTTTCTTTAGAAACTGGTCCTTGTATTGGTTACGCAGCGCCATGATCGCGCTCATGTCCACCTCGTTATAGGTGGTCAACATGGCCGCAGTGTTCTGGCTGTCCTTCAGGCGGCGCGCGATGGTCTGGCGCAGGCGAGTCATCTTGACCCGTTCCTCGCGGGCGGCATCATCTGCGGACACCGGACCGTGCGGCGCGGCGACCGGCGCAGGGATCGCCGGGGCGGCGGTGGAGGTTGCGGCGGTGGAGGTTGCTGCCGTCTTTGCACCGCTCACCAGCGCCTGTTGCACGTCTTCCTTCATGATCCGCCCGTCCCGGCCGGTTCCGGTGACCTGATCGGGCGAGAGGTTGTGTTCAGCCATCATCTTGTTGGCGGAGGGTGCATTTTCCACGTCTTTTCCGCGCGCAGATTCGGCGGAAGGCGGTGCTGTCAGCGCAGCGGCGACAGGTGCCGCGCCCGAGGCTGCGCCTGCCGAAATCACAGCAAGACGTGCGGTGTTGCTGACAGTCTTGCCCTCGGGGGCGAAGATCTCGGTCAATATGCCCGCTGCCGGGGCCGGAACCTCGACAGAGACCTTGTCGGTTTCTAATTCGCACAGCATCTCGTCGGCGGCAACACTGTCACCAACCGATTTGAACCAGCTGGAAACGGTTGCTTCGGTCACGCTTTCGCCAAGAGAGGGAACCATCACGTCGATGCTTTCGGCCTCCGTGGCGGACGAGCTTACAGCCGGGGCCGGTGAGGGCGCGGCCACGGGTGCGGGTGCAGCGGGGTTGGGTGCTGCGGCGGGGTTGGGTGCGGCCTGTTCGCCTGACGGGGCGGCGCTGGCGCCCTCATTGATGGTTGCCAGCAGGGCATCGACACCGACGGTGTCCCCCTCCTTTGCAACGATCTCGCCAAGGGTCCCGGCGGCGGGAGCAGGTACCTCGACAGTGACCTTGTCGGTCTCCAGTTCGCATAGCATTTCGTCAACAGCAACCGGATCTCCGGGTTGTTTGAACCAAGTGGCGATGGTGGCTTCAGTGACGCTTTCGCCCAGTGTTGGCACGCGGACTTCGATTGTCATGGGATTACTCTCCGTCAATTCCAAGCGCATCGTTCACGAGCGCGGTTTGTTGCTGTTTGTGTTGCGAGGCCAACCCTGTCGCCGGTGAGGCCGCGGCGGCGCGCCCGGCATAATCCGGGCGTTTGGATTTTGCGCCGATCCGCCCGAGGATCCATTCGATATTGGGTTCGACAAAAGTCCAACCGCCCTGATTCTTGGGCTCTTCCTGACACCAGACCACCTCAGCCTGTTTGAACCGCCCCAGCTCCTTGGACATCGACATGGCCGGGAAGGGATAGAATTGTTCAAGGCGCAGAATATAGACGTCATCCAGCCCGGCCGCGTCCCGAGCGGCCAAGAGGTCGTAATAGACCTTGCCCGAACATATCACGACCCGGCGGATATCCGCGTCCGGGCGGAGGGTGACGTCCGACGTGCCCTTTTGCGCATCATCCCAAAGAACCCGGTGAAAGGATGAGCCGATTTCCATATCCTCAAGTGTACTGACCGCGTGCTTGTGGCGCAGCAGAGATTTTGGCGTCATCATCACCAGAGGCTTTCTGAACGAGCGGTGCAGTTGACGGCGCAGGATGTGAAAATAATTCGCTGGCGTCGTACAATTTGCAACGATCCAGTTGTCCTCAGCGGAGAGCTGCAGATAACGCTCGAGCCGGGCCGAACTGTGTTCCGGCCCCTGCCCCTCGAAACCGTGCGGCAATAGCATGACAAGCCCCGACATGCGCAGCCATTTCCGTTCTCCCGAGGCAACAAACTGATCAATCATGATCTGTGCCCCGTTGGCGAAATCCCCGAACTGGGCCTCCCACAGAACCAGCGCGTTCGGTTCCGCCAGAGAATATCCATATTCAAACCCCAGAACCGCATATTCGCTGAGCATCGAGTTGATGGCGTCAAACTGTGCCTGCCCCTCCTTTATGTGGTTGAGCGGGTGATAGGTGTCCTCGGTCTCCTGATCGACGATACCGGAATGGCGCTGGCTGAAGGTTCCGCGCATGACGTCCTGACCGGACAGGCGCACAGGATAGCCCTCAAGCAGGAGGGTGCCAAAGGCCAGCGCCTCGGCGGTCGCCCAGTCGATACCCTTGCCGCTGTCAAGCACCTCGCGCTTGTGCTCAAGCAGGCGGGCCACTGTCCGGTGGGCATGAAACCCATCGGGCAGACGCGTCAGGGCGGCACCGACTTCGGCCAGACGGGGTGGTTCGACCGCGGTCTGGCCGCGCTGGTATTCGCCGCTGCGCGCATCCATCTTGGACCAGCGCCCATCCAGCCAGTCGGCCTTGTTGGGGCGAAAATCCTTGCCCGCTTCGAATTCTTCGTTCAGGTGCGCCTGAAAGGCGGCTTTCATGTCCTCGATCTCGCCCTCGGGGATCAGGCCATCGGCAACGAGGCGCTCGGTGTAAAGCTGCAGGGTGGTCTTGTGTTGTTTGATCCGCTTGTACATCTGCGGCTGGGTAAACATCGGCTCGTCACCCTCGTTATGACCAAACCGGCGATAGCAAAACATATCGATCACCACATCCTTGTGGAAAATCTGGCGGAATTCCGTGGCCACCTTGGCGGCATGCACCACCGCCTCGGGATCATCGCCGTTGACGTGAAAAATCGGCGCCTCGACCATCAGTGCGATATCCGTGGGATAAGGTGACGAACGGCTGAAACGTGGCGACGTGGTAAAGCCGATCTGGTTGTTGACAACGATATGGATGGTGCCGCCAGTGCGGTGCCCCACAAGGCCTGACAGACCAAAGCACTCGGCCACCACGCCCTGCCCGGCAAAGGCCGCATCGCCATGCAGAAGAACCGGTAGCACCTTGGTGCGCTCGGTGTCGTTCTTTTGGGTTTGCTTGGCGCGAACCTTGCCCAGAACCACGGGGTTCACCGCCTCCAGATGGCTGGGGTTGGCGGTCAGAGAGAGGTGAACCTTGTTGCCGTCGAACTGCCGGTCCGAGCTGGCCCCGAGGTGGTATTTCACATCGCCCGAGCCCTCGACATCCGTCGGCTTGAAGCTGCCTCCCTGAAACTCGTTGAAAATGGCGCGGTAGGGTTTTGCCATGACGTTGGAGAGAACCGACAGGCGGCCCCGGTGGGGCATGCCGATAACGATTTCCTCGACCCCCATGGCACCGCCGCGTTTGATGATCTGCTCCATCGCGGGGATCAGACTTTCCCCGCCATCGAGGCCGAAACGTTTCGTCCCCATGTATTTGACGTGCAGAAATTTCTCGAAACCCTCGGCCTCGACCAGCTTGTTCAGGATCGCCTTGCGACCGCGCTTGGTGAACTGGATTTCCTTGCCGTAGCCTTCGATTCGTTCCTTCAGCCAGCGGGCCTGCTCGGGATCCGAGATATGCATGTATTGCAGCGCGAATGTTCCGCAATAGGTCCGTTTGACCAGCGCCACGATCTCGCGCATGGTGGCCAGTTCCATTCCCAGAACGTTGTCCAGAAGGATCGGGCGATCCATATCGGCATCGCGGAACCCATAAGAGCTGGGGTCCAGCTCGGCGCGGTGGCTTGTATCGCGAATCCCCAGCGGGTCGAGATCAGCCGCTAGGTGTCCCCTGATCCGATAGGTGCGGATCAGCATCAAGGCCCGCAGGCTGTCAAGCACAGCCTGACGCACCTCGGCCTCACCAAGCGAGGCCCCCTTTTCGGCCGCTTTCGCCCTGATCTTTTCTGCCGCCTTTGCGGGCTCGACCGGCCATTGGCCATCAAGTGCCGCGGTCAGATCGTCGTCGGGCCGCGGGGGCCAGTCAGTGCGAGCCCAACTGGGGCCGGCGGCCTCTTCTGCAACGTCCGAGACCGCATCGCCAAGCGCCTTAAAATAGGCCTGCCATGAGGCATCCACCGCAGACGGGTCAGCGGCGTATCGCGCATAAAGCTGCTCGATATACCGCGCGTTCTGTCCCTGCAGAAACGAGGACTCGCGAAACTGGTCATTCTTTGGCTGGTCAGTCATGTCATGTTCAGATCCTGGTTTCGGACCTCTCCCCGGAATGTTGTGCAGCCCCCGGCGCGGGGGCTGCCGTTCCCCTAGTCGCTCTTGGCGTCGTCCTTATCCGATCGCCTTCAAGACCGCTTCGCCAAGGCCCGCCGGGCTTTCGGCAACGACGATACCGGCACTGCGCATCGCTTCGATCTTGTCCTCGGCGCCGCCCTTGCCGCCCGAGACGATGGCCCCCGCGTGCCCCATGCGCCGTCCGGCAGGGGCGGTGCGTCCGGCGATAAAGCCCGCAACGGGTTTTGCGCGCCCGCGCTTGGCCTCATCCTTCAGAAACTGCGCGGCCTCTTCCTCGGCGCTGCCGCCGATTTCGCCGATCATGATGATCGACTGGGTTTCATCGTCGGCCAAAAACATTTCCAGAATATCAATATGCTCGCACCCCTTGATCGGATCGCCACCGATGCCGATGGCCGAGGACTGGCCCAGCCCCACATCCGTGGTCTGCTTGACCGCCTCATAGGTTAGCGTACCCGAGCGCGACACGACCCCGCATGAGCCCCGCTGAAAGATATTCCCCGGCATGATGCCGATCTTGCATTCGCCGGGTGTCATGACCCCCGGACAGTTGGGGCCGATCAGGGTCGAGGCAGACCCGTCAAGCGCGCGCTTGACCCGCATCATATCCAGCACCGGAATACCCTCGGTGATGCAGACGATCAGCTCCATTTCGGCGTCAATCGCCTCAAGAATCGCATCGGCCGCAAAGGGTGGCGGCACATAGATCACCGTCGCGTTGGCCTCGGTTGCGGCCTTGGCACCGGCGACGGTGTCAAAAATCGGCAGGCCCACATGAGTCTGACCGCCCTTTCCAGGGGTGACACCACCGACCATCAGGGTGCCATAGGCAACCGCCTGTTCGGTATGAAAGGTTCCTTGGCTGCCGGTCAGTCCCTGACAGATAACTCGGGTTGTTTTGTCGATAAGTATGGACATCTGCCTTAACCTTTCACCGCTTTAACAATCTTCTGTGCCGCGTCGCCCAGATCGTCGGCGGCGATGACGTCAAGGCCGCTTTCGTTGATGATCTTTTTGCCCTCGGCGACCTTGGTCCCCTCAAGACGCACGACCAGTGGCACCTTCAGGCCGACCTCTTTCACGGCGGCGACCACCCCTTCGGCGATCACGTCGCAGCGCATAATGCCGCCAAAGATGTTGACAAGGATGCCTTTGACATTGGGGTCCGAAGTGATGATTTTGAACGCTTCGGTTACCTTTTCCTTGGTGGCACCACCGCCCACGTCAAGGAAGTTCGCCGGTTCTGCGCCATATAGCTTGATGATATCCATTGTTGCCATGGCCAAACCAGCGCCATTGACCATACAGCCAATCTCGCCGTCCAGCGCAATGTAGTTGAGGTCGAATTTGCTGGCCTCCAGCTCTTTGGGGTCTTCCTCGGTCTCATCCCGCAGCGCCAGAATGTCGGCCTGACGATAAAGTGCGTTGTCGTCAAAGCCCATTTTCGCATCGAGGCATTTCAGATCGCCCGCGTCGGTCACGATCAACGGGTTGATTTCCAGCATCGACATGTCGCGGGCCAGAAACAGGTCGTATAGGGTTTGCGTCAGCTTCACACATTGTTTGACCTGCGCCCCTTTCAGGCCCAGCGCAAAGGCGATTCGGCGGCCGTGAAAGCCGGAAAACCCGGTCGCCGGATCGATTGAAAAACTGAGGATTTTTTCTGGTGTTTTTGCGGCCACCGCCTCGATGTCCATGCCGCCCTCGGTCGAGCAGACGAAAGCGACGCGCGAGGTTTTACGATCCACCAGCAGCGCGAGGTAAAGTTCCGTCTCAATGCCCGAGCCGTCCTCAATATAGACCCGGTTGACCTGTTTGCCTACTGGGCCGGTCTGGTGGGTAATCAAGGTGCGGCCCAGCATCTTGCGCGCCTCGGCCGCGGCCTCATCCACCGATTTTGTCAGCCGCACGCCGCCGCCACTGCCCGCCTCGGGTTCTGCAAAATGACCTTTGCCACGCCCCCCGGCATGAATCTGGGCCTTGACGACCCAGATCGGTCCGTCCAGTTCCCCGGCTATTGATTTTGCCTCGTCGGCCTTCAGCACGACGCGACCGTCGGACACTGGCGCGCCAAAGTCCCTGAGCAGGCGCTTGGCCTGATATTCGTGAATGTTCATGAAGTCGTTCCCGTTTTCAATTATTTGCGGCAAGCTGTCACAGCTATGGCAGGATACAAAGTAAAAGAAAGGGGATAATTCAAATTATCAGGATAATTCTACAATTTGTGATCACACTTTAGAATGGTGTGATCACAAATCTCTTGATCAGGACGTCTGGCCCCCAAAAACGCAGGGATTCACCTGTTATCCAAGCGTCGAGTCGATCCCTTTACAGGCCGCAACCAGCCCCTGAACCGCGTTCACGGATCGATCAAAGGCCGCCTTTTCGCCCTTGTCCAACTGGATTTCGATCACTTTTTCGATACCGCCACCACCGATGACCGTCGGCACGCCAACAAAGGTATTTTTTAGACCATACGCCCCATCGACATTCGCCGCGCATGGGAGCACGCGTTTTTGGTCGCGCAGATAGGCCTCGGCCATCTCGATTGCCGAAGCGGCCGGGGCATAAAAGGCCGATCCGGTTTTCAGCAGGCCGACGATCTCGGCACCACCGTCGCGGGTGCGCTGCACGATGGCATCCAGTTTTTCCTGCGTCGTCCAACCCATTTTGACCAGATCCGGCAGGGTGATCCCGCCGACGGTCGAATAACGCGGCAGCGGCACCATGCTGTCGCCATGCCCGCCGAGGACAAAGGCCGAAACGTCTCGCGCCGAAACTCCGAACTCTTCGGCAAGAAAGTGGCGAAAGCGGCCACTGTCTAGAACGCCGGCCATCCCGCAGACCTTGTGCGCAGGCAGACCCGAGTATTGCTGCAACGCCCAGACCATAGCGTCGAGCGGGTTGGTGATGCAGATAACGAACGCGTCCGGTGCGTGTTTGCCAATCCCCTCACCCACGGATTTCATGACCTTGAGGTTGATCCCCAATAGGTCATCCCGGCTCATCCCCGGTTTGCGCGGAACACCGGCGGTAACGATGCAGACGTCCGCCCCCTCGATATCGGAATAATCGGTGGTGCCACTCATTTTCGCGTCAAAGCGCGAGATCGAGCCGCTTTCCGCGATATCCAGCGCCTTGCCCTGCGGCACCCCGTCCATAATATCGAAAATGACGACGTCACCCAGTTCCTTGGTGGCCGCAAGATGGGCCAACGTTCCGCCAATCTGACCGGCCCCGATCAGTGCGATCTTTGCTCTTGCCATGTGCTTGTTCTCCGATGGGTTAGAAAATCTGGCGCTTGCGTATCCCCTCGGAGGCTGTTTCGCAAGGTCAAACAGTCGCAGCCTCTCCACAGCAAAGCAGGTGCCGTGGGCTGCAGACCCGCCCGCCCGGACGCCGGGACGCACACAAGAGCGACCATCTCCATCTTGCATCTGTCAGGCCCTTGTGGTGGGTAGGGTCATCCGAACAGATGAGGACATGATGGATTTTCTGACCCGCCCTTTCCGCTCGCTTCTCTATATGCCCGGTTCAAAGGAGAGGGCGCTGGAAAAGGCGACGCACCTGCCCTGTGACGGGATTATCTTTGATCTCGAAGACGCTGTGGCACCTGACGACAAGGCCAATGCCCGTGATCTGGTTTGCGCCGCCCTCGGCAGGAACGATTATGGTCAGCGCAGCAAAATCATTCGCATCAACGGATTTGACACCGACTGGGCCAAGGATGATCTGGCCGCCATCTTAGCCACCTCCCCCGAGGCGATCCTGTTGCCAAAGGTCAATTCTGCCGACGATATCCGCCATCTGGCCGAGGCTTTGGATTCGCATCCCAAATGCGCCCGGACGTCGATCTGGGCGATGATGGAAACCCCCCTTGGGGTCCTGAATGCCGCGACCATTGCTGGCGCGTCACGGCGGCTCAAGGGAATGGTCATAGGAACAAACGATCTGGTCAAGGACCTCGGGGCGCGTCATACCGAGGACCGCGCGCCGCTCCTTAGCGCCCTGTCGCTGTGTCTGCTGGCTGCGCGCGCGCACGGGCTGATCTGCGTTGACGGCGTTTACAATACCTATAAGGACAACGCGGGGTTGCGCCTTTATTGCCAGCAGGGGCGCGACATGGGATTTGACGGCAAAACCCTGATCCACCCCGCCCAGATCGACATCGCGAACGAGGTTTTCGCCCCATCCGACGCCGAACTGACACTGGCCCGCCGCCAGATCGAGGCCTTCCGTCAGGCCCAGACCGAGGGGCTGGGCATCGCGGTTCTTGACGGGGCCATCATCGAAAACCTGCATATCCAGACGGCCCGCCGCCTGCTGGCGCGCGACGCTGCGATCCGGTCCATGTCCTCAACGACGGATGGGCCGTTACAGGCCTAGGGAGTAGACCTACTAACTGCGCAAGCCCTCGATTGCCTTGGCTATTTCCAGAAACCACGGCGCCAGTGGACGGGTCAACGCTCGCCTGTCCGCCCATCCCGCACCACGCTGGCACAGCGCGATCGCAAGATCGGGATCGACTCCGATATTGTCATAGCGAATCGCCTCGTCAGGGTCGTCCCAGCCGTCACTGGCAAACTGGCGATAAATGATCGTCAACCGCTGGACGATGTGGAACGTGATGAAATAGGTCAGATAGTCAAGGTTCTCGTCCCGGTCTTCGGGCACCAGCAGATCATGCAGAACGGGGATCACGCTAGCGGATTCAAGGGGGAAAAACTCATCCCCCGCGAGCCATGCAAAATCCTCCATCCCCTGTCGGCGGCCACAATGTTCCCAGTCAAACCAGATCACCCGCCCGTCCCCGCCAATCGCCGCGTTTCCAGGCCGTGCATCCCACTTGATAAAAGTTTGCGCTGGCACGACAAGGCGGCGGATAAGGGCTGAATCATCCAGATGCGGCGGGGAAATCCCGTAGCTTTCCGAAGCCGCCAGCGGGGTCGAAACCAACCCCCTGACCCACGTCTGAGTGACGCCCAGCGCCGGAACAAGGCCTTGAAGGCGCGCCTCTTTCCCGGCCTGCTGCAGCTTGACCAGGCTCTTGAAGGCGCGCGAAACAACATCCTCGGGGGAAATATCACCGGCGTTGAAAAGACGCCCGGAAAGGCGGTCGCGACCGATATCCTGCTGAAAAAAGACCCGCTCAGTCTGCCCCAACAAACGCGGGACCGGAGCGCCGACACGGGTCAGGCGCTTGAGAACCTCGATTTCCAGACGCATCCGCCCCGGAAATCTCCGCTGCGTTGCAATCACGCTAAAGCCATCAAAATGCACCCTGACACTGTCCCGACTTTTGCCGCCTGGTGCGGTGATTTTTTCGACCGGGCGCGAAAAACAGGCGCTTGCCTCGCGGGCCAGTTCATCGGGGGTCAGCATGTCCTGTTTTTCGCTCATCGCCTGACCTCTTCCGGGATCCGCCTTAGGGCGTAGACCTTAACCACTGCGCATGGCCTTGAAAACAGGTTCTCTACCACGTTGCGCGCAATTTTCCGACCTCCGCTTTCTTGACCCTCTGGTCAAACCGTGCGACGTTCGGCTTTGCCGTTTTTCACCAATAAAGAGGCACCATCTTGCCAGTCCAGACACCCGTATCAAGCTCGGCGGATCTTTCGCAACTGCATCCGGCACGCAATCCGGGGACAGCGCTCGATCTGGATCGAATCCGTGACATCCGCGCCAATACCGCCGCAATCGAGCGCCGCGCGGCCAGCCTGCCGGGGCGGCGCAGCATAAAGAAGGACTGGCAAGCCGCCTGGCTGTTAAAGGCCGTAACCTTCATCGACCTCACGACCCTTGCGGGCGACGACACCGAACGACGCGTACATCGCCTTTGCATGAAGGCCCGTCAGCCGATTCGCGCCGATATCGTTGCGGCACTGGGCATGTCGGAGCACCGGATCACCACCGGCGCTGTCTGTGTCTATCACGAGATGGTGCCCGCCGCGGTCCGCGCGCTGGACGGCAGCGGCATTCCGGTGGCGGCGGTCTCAACGGGGTTTCCGGCCGGGCTCTCTCCGCTGCGCCTGAGAATCGAGGAAATCCGCGATTCGGTTGCCGCAGGGGCCCGCGAAATCGATATCGTGATTTCCCGCCGCCATGTCCTCGGCCAGAACTGGCAGGCGCTTTATGACGAGATCCGCGCCTTTCGCGAGGCCTGTGGCGATGTGCATATGAAAACCATTCTGGCCACCGGCGATCTGGGCACGCTGCGCAATGTCGCGCGCGCCTCGTGGGTTGCGATGATGGCGGGTGCCGATTTCATCAAGACATCAACCGGCAAGGAGGGGGTAAACGCCACCCTGCCCGTCTCGCTGGTCATGATCCGCGCCATTCGCGCCTATCACGAAGCGACCGGCATCCGCATCGGCTATAAGCCCGCGGGCGGGATTAGCAAGGCCAAGGATGTCCTGACCTACATGGCCCTGATGAAGGACGAACTGGGCACGCGCTGGCTGCAACCGGATCTGTTCCGTATCGGCGCCTCCAGCCTGCTAGGCGATATCGAGCGGCAGCTTGAACACCATGTGACAGGGCGCTATTCGGCCTCTTACAGACACGCGATGGGATGAGGATATGACCATAGCCGAGATTTTTGATACGATGGAATACGGTCCCGCCCCCGAGAGCGCCGCGCAGGCTCTGGACTGGATTGCCGCGCGTGATGGCCGGTTCGGCCTGTTCATCAACGGCGCCTTTGTCGAGGGCGCGGGTGGCGAAACCTTCGAAACCCGCAACCCGGCCACGGGTGAATTGCTGGCCCATGTCACGCAGGCGGGGCAGGCCGATGTGGATGCCGCTGTTGCCGCCGCCCGCAAGGCACAGCCGGGCTGGGAAAAGCTGGGCGGCAAGGGGCGCGCGCGGTTTCTGTATGCGCTGGCCCGTCTGGTGCAGAAGCATAGCCGCCTGCTGGCGGTGCTGGAAACGTTGGATAATGGCAAGCCGATCCGTGAAAGCCGCGATATCGACGTGCCGCTGGTTGCGCGGCATTTCTATTACCATGCCGGTGCGGCCCAGCTGATGGAAAGCGAAATGCCCGACCAGCAGGCCATCGGCGTTGCCGGGCAGATCATTCCGTGGAACTTCCCGCTCCTGATGCTGGCATGGAAGATCGCGCCGGCGCTGGCGATGGGCAATACCGTGGTGCTGAAGCCGGCCGAATATACCTCGCTCACGGCGCTGTTGTTTGCCGCGCTGTGCATCGAGGCCGGCCTGCCCAGCGGCGTCGTCAACATCGTCACCGGCGACGGGCGCGTGGGCGAGATGATCGTCGCGCATCCCGATATCGACAAGATCGCCTTTACCGGCTCGACCGAGGTCGGCCGCAGGATCCGCGCCGCCACCGCCGGAACCGGCAAGGCGCTGACGCTGGAGCTGGGCGGCAAGTCGCCCTATATCGTTTTCGACGACGCCGATCTGGACAGCGCGGTCGAGGGGCTGGTGGATGCGATCTGGTTCAATCAGGGGCAGGTCTGCTGCGCGGGTTCGCGCCTCTTGGTGCAGGAGGGGGTTGCCGACCGGCTGCATGACAAGATCCGCGCCCGCATGGACCGCCTGCGCATCGGCAATCCGCTGGACAAGGCCATCGACATCGGCGCGATCGTGGACCCGGTGCAGTTGCAGAGCATTTCGGAACTGGTCGATCGCGGTCTTGCCGAGGGGGGCGAGGCCTATCGCGCCAACGCGCCGCTGCCGGGCAATGGCTGTTACTACCCGCCAACCCTGATCTGCGGGCTGGAGCCGGCTTCGACCCTGATGCAGGAGGAAATTTTCGGCCCCGTTCTGGTGTCGATGACCTTCCGCACCCCGGCCGAGGCGGTGCAGCTGGCCAACAACACGCGCTATGGGCTGGCGGCCTCGGTGTGGAGCGAGAACATCAATCTGGCGCTGGATGTGGCGCCGAAACTGGCCTGCGGCGTGGTCTGGATCAACGGCACCAACATGTTCGATGCGGCCGCCGGGTTCGGTGGGCGGCGCGAAAGCGGTTTCGGCCGCGAGGGCGGGCGCGAGGGGCTGTATGCCTATACGCGGCCCAAAGGCACGACAAAATCGCTAAAGCCGATCACCGCCTTCAGAGGCACCTCCGGCCCCGCCGACGGCCTGTTGGACCGCACCGCCAAAATGTATATCGGCGGAAAACAGGCGCGCCCGGACAGCGGATATTCGCGCGCGGTTTACGGCCCGAAGGGCGCATTTCTGGGCCATGTCGGCCTTGGCAATCGCAAGGATATCCGCAATGCGGTCGAAGCCGCACACAAGGCGCAAGGCTGGGCCGGAACGAGCGGGCACCTACGCGCGCAGATCCTCTATTACATCGCCGAGAACCTTTCGGCGCGCACAGATGAATTCGCCGAGCGCCTGCTGGCGATGCAGGGTGGCGGCAGCACCCCCGCCCGCGCCGAGGTCGAGGCGGCTATCTCGCGCCTGTTCACCTATGGTGCATGGGCCGACAAATATGACGGTGCCGTCCATAACGTGCCGATCAAAGGGGTCGCGCTGGCCATGAATGAACCGGTCGGCGTGGTCGGGGTAATCGCCCCGGACGAAGCACCCCTGCTGGGGTTGATCTCGACCGTCGCCCCCCTGATCGCGATGGGCAACACATGCGTTCTGGTCCCCTCGCAGGCCTATCCGCTGGCGGCTACGGATTTCTATCAGGTTCTGGAAACGTCGGACCTTCCTGCAGGGGTCGTAAATATCGTCACGGGCGAGCATGATGCACTGGCCCGAACTCTGGCCGAGCATGACGATGTGGACGCGCTGTGGTCCTTCAGTTCCAGCGACCTGTCCGGCGCGATCGAGGCGGCCTCGGTGGGCAATCTCAAGCGCACTTGGGTCAACAACGCCCACGCGCGCGACTGGGCCCGGGCCGAGGGGCGCGAATTCCTACGCCACGCAACCGATGTGAAAAACATCTGGATACCTTACGGAGAATGAAACCTGTTGACATTCTTGAGCGTCTGATCGCCTTTCCCACCGTCAGCTCGCAGGAAAACCGCAACCTGATCGACTGGGTGGCCGGTCTTTTGGCCGAGAACGGCATCGAAAGCACGATCATCGCCGACTCCACGGGGAAAAAGGCCAACCTCTATGCAACCGTCGGCCCGCAGGATCGGCCCGGCGTATTGCTGTCGGGGCATACCGATGTGGTGCCGGTCACCGGCCAGAACTGGACCAGACCGGCATTTCAGATGACGCGCGAGGACGGGCGCATCTTTGGGCGCGGCAGCTGCGACATGAAAGGGTTTTGCGCCTGCGCCATACACGCGATGATCTCGGCGAGACGCGAACATTTGCAGACCCCGCTACATCTGGCCCTGTCCCATGACGAAGAGATCGGCTGCATCGGCGTGCGCTCGCTGGTGGACATGCTGGCGGCGGCGCCGTTTCGCCCAGCCATGTGTATCGTCGGCGAACCGACCAATCTGGCAATCGCCACAGGGCATAAGGGGAAACTGGCCCTGCGGGCCGAATGCTTTGGAGAAGAGGGGCATTCGGCCCTTGCCCCACTGGCCATGAATGCGCTGCATCTGGCGGTTGATTTCGCCCAAGCCGTCCGGCAGAAACAGGCCGAAATTGTGGAAACCGGGCGGCGCGACGGCGATTACGATATCCCCTACACGACGCTGCATATCGGCCGCATGAACGGCGGGGACGCCCTGAACATCGTGCCCAACTATGCCACTGTCGATTTTGAAATCCGCAATCTGGCCGAGGACGATGCCATGCAGATTCTGGACAGCCTCAGGGCCGAGGCCGCAGGGATTGTCAAGGCGTCGGCACACGCCTCCGCGCGCATCGAAATCAGCGAGATTTTTTCCTACCCCGGGCTGGGCACCGCACCAACGGCGGCCATCGTCGCCTTTGTCAAATCACTGACCGGCGCCAACGGAACCATAAAGGTCGCGTTCGGCACCGAAGGTGGGCTGTTTGATCGAACCCTTGGCATCCCGACGGTCATCTGTGGCCCCGGCTCAATGGCACAGGGGCACAAACCCGACGAGTTCGTCACCGAATCCCAGCTGACCGCCTGCGACCGGATGCTGCAAACGCTGGTCGAGCGCCTGAAACAGCCGCTGGACACGCTGATCCGGGGTGTTGCCCGGTAATTTGACAGAAAACCGCTTCACTCCCATTGGATTGCGCTGGTGGCTTGTGGTTTATGGATCTACGTCCTAGCATCCCGGCCATGCTGCGTTTTACAACACTTCGACTGCTTTCATTCGCCCTTAGCCTAGTGGCCGCAAGCATCGTCATTTTCGCGGTGATCGAGGTCATCCCGGGCGACCCCGCGTCATATATGCTGGGCCTCAATGCCTCGCCCGATACGGTCGCTGCCCTGCGTGAGCAGATGGGGCTGAACAGCTCGCTGATCTTGCGCTATCTGCACTGGGTCAGCGGCATGCTCCACGGAGATTTCGGCACATCCTATACCTATCGCGTGCCGGTATCCGAGCTGGTCTCGGCGCGGCTCTGGATTTCGATACCGTTGGCCATCTATGCGCTGCTTCTCTCGACCCTGCTTGCCTTTCCAGTTGGCCTGATTGCCGCCGCACGACGCGGGAAACCTACGGACATCGGCATCATGGGGGCAACACAACTGGGCATCGCCATTCCGAATTTCTGGTTCGCGATGCTGCTAGTGGTTCTTTTTGCGATCCGGCTGCACTGGTTTTCCGCCGGCGGGTTTCCCGGCTGGAGCAAGAATTTCTGGTTGAGCCTGAAATCCCTGACCCTGCCGGCCATTGCCCTTGCCCTGCCTCAGGCCAGCATTCTGGCCCGGATCATGCGCTCGAGCCTGCTCGACACACTGGGGCAGGATTATATCCGCACCGCGCGCGCCAAGGGGCTGACGCGGGGGCAGGCGCTCAGGCGTCATGCACTGCGCAATGCGATGATCCCTGTTCTGACCATCATGGGCATGCAGTTCTCGTTCCTGCTGGCCGGCGCAATCATCATTGAGAACGTCTTTTTCCTGCCCGGTCTGGGGCGGCTGATTTTCCAAGGTATCACGCAGCGCGACCTGATCGTGGTGGAAAGCGCTGTCATGCTGCTGGTGTTCGCCGTGATCGCCGTCAACTTTCTGGTCGATCTTCTCTATGCCGTGGTCGATCCGCGCCTGAGGGGGAAATCATGAAGCTGCCGCACACGCTGGTTCTTGGGGCAATCCTGTTCGGCCTGTTTCTGGCCGCAGCGCTGGTATCCTTTCTGTGGACGCCGTTTGATGTCGAAACGCTGGATATTGCCGCCAAGCTGCGGCCGCCCGGGGCCCTCCACTGGTTTGGAACCGACCATTTCGGACGGGACATATTTTCGATGATCATGGTCGGCGCGCGCACCTCGATCGCGGTGGCGGTGGTTGCCGTTGGTATCGGGGTTGCTCTTGGGGTGCCACTGGGCCTTGCCGCCGCGGCACGCCATGGAGGGGTACTTGACGAGGTGATCATGCGCGGCAATGATCTGGTCTTTGCCTTTCCCAGCCTCGTCATCGCCATCCTGATCACTGCCGTCTTTGGGCCTTCGGCGCTCAATGCGATCATCGCGATCGGGATCTTCAATGTTCCGGTCTTTGCTCGGATTGCGCGCAGCGGTGCGCTGTCGTTGTGGACGCTGGACTATGTTCTTGCCGCACAGGTGGCGGGCAAGGGCAAGATCAGGATCAGCTTTGAGCATATTTTGCCCAATATCGCCAACCTCCTGATCGTTCAGGGCACAATCCAGTTCAGCCTGGGCATTCTGGCCGAGGCGGCCCTGTCCTATGTTGGCCTCGGCGCACAACCGCCAACCCCCAGCTGGGGGCGGATGTTAGCAGACAGCCAGACGATGATTTCCTTTGCCCCGCATCTGGCCCTGTTTCCGGGGTTCGCTATCGTTCTGACCGTGCTGGGCCTCAACCTCATGGGCGACGGCCTGCGCGATATTCTCGACCCGCGGATCAGACGCCGCGTCAGGTCCCGGCCCGAGCGGAGCCCTGAATGAGCCTCCTATCCGTTCAAAACCTGTCTGTTGGTATCCACGGCACACCGATCCTGCGTGACGTGTCCTTCGAGGTTCGCCCCGGAATGGTATTTGGCGTGGTCGGGGAAAGTGGCTCGGGGAAATCCATGACGGCACTGGCCCTGATGGGCCTTTTGCCCGACGGAGCCGAAACATCGGGGCAGGCGACATTGCAGGGCCAGACCCTGCTGGGGCTGCCCGAGCGACAGATCTGCGCCATTCGCGGGGCGGAAATCGGGATGATCTTTCAGGAGCCCATGACCGCCCTGAACCCGGTCAGAACGATCGGGGATCAGGTCGCCGAAACGCTGATCGTCCACGGCAAGGCCAACCGCAGCGAAGCCCTGAAAATCGCCCGCCAGCGCCTGAACCGGGTTGGCTTGCCCGCCGAGCGGTTTCCGCTTGATCGCTACCCTCACGAGTTGAGTGGCGGTCAGCGCCAGCGGGTCATGATCGCGCTGGCCATTGCCCTGCGCCCGCAGCTTTTGATCGCCGATGAACCGACGACCGCGCTGGATGTCACCACTCAGGCGCAAATCCTGACGCTGCTGAAATCTCTTGTACAAGAGGACGGCATGGCGCTGATTCTGATCACACACGACCTTGCCGTGGTTTCGGACATTGCCGATCATATCGCGGTCATGGAAAAGGGACGCATCGTCGAAAAAGGACCGCTTGAAACCGTCTTTCGCAACCGGGAAAACCCCACCACGCGAAAACTGTTCGCCGCCTCGAACCATGCACCCCAACGGGTTGTTCGCGCCCATACGGAACCGATCCTCGAGGTCAGGGATGCCATTCGAATCTACAACCCGTCGCGGCGGCGTCTGTTTTCCAAGACGCAGGGTTTGCGGGCCGTCAACAATGTCACCTTCAGCCTGAAACGGGGCGAAAACCTGGGTCTGGTTGGCGAAAGCGGCTGCGGGAAATCCACCCTGACGCGGGCCATTCTGGGGCTGGAACCGCTTCAGGGGGGCGAAATCCGCGCCTTTGGCACGCCGGTTGGCCCAAGGATGCCAAAGTCCCAGCGCGCCAAAATCCAAGTGGTTTTTCAGGACCCTTACGGCAGTTTCAACCCGCGCTGGAAGGTTGTGCGCCTTGTCGCCGAGCCCTTTCACCTGCTGGAAAACGCGCATCTCAACCGACGTGAACGGGTCGCCGAAGCGCTGGAAAGCGTCGGCCTGTGCGCCGACGATATGGACAAGTTCATTCATGAGTTTTCCGGCGGTCAGCGCCAGCGCATCGCCATCGCCCGGGCCCTGATCTTGCGCCCCAAGCTGATCGTTCTGGATGAGGCGGTTTCGGCGCTGGACGTGTCCATTCGCGCGCAAATCCTCGACCTGCTGGCCGATCTGTCCAAACGTTTCCAACTGAGCTATCTGTTCATCAGCCACGATCTGGGGGTCGTGCGCAGCATCACTGATCGGGTGCTGGTGATGAAGGCCGGTGAAATCGTTGAGGAGGGGCCCACCGAGCAACTCTTTTCCAACCCAACGCACCCTTATACCCGGCAATTGATCGCGGCGACCCCGCGGCTGCCGGATGATTTGAAACCACCTCACGCTGACAGCAAAGGGACTGCTTGACATGACACAGAATGCTCTTTGGTACGAGACCGAAAAATGCTTTATCGCCGGCACATGGCGCCCGACCTTGGCGAACGAAACGCTGGCCGTGGAAAATCCCTCGACAGGTGAGGAGATCTGCAGGATTGCAAGGGGCCGCGGCGCTGATATCAACGCCGCCGTTGCCGCGGCACAGGCCGCCCGTGATGGCGACTGGGGCGCGTTGCCAGCCTTTGAGCGTGGCCGCCTGCTGTCAAACATGGGACGTATCGTGCTGGAGCATGTGGATGCGCTGGCAACAATCGAGGCGGCCGATGTCGGCAAACCATTGAAACAGGCGCGCGCGGATGCGCTGGCCCTCGCGCGGTATCTTGAATTTTACGGCGGCGCTGCCGACAAGGTGATGGGCGAGACAATCCCCTATCTGGACGGCTACACCGTCTATACGTTGCGCGAACCACACGGGGTCACCGGACATATCGTGCCGTGGAACTACCCCATGCAGATCATTGGCCGCTCGGTCGGGGCGGCACTGGCAATGGGCAACGCCTGCGTCCTGAAACCCGCCGAAGAGGCCTGCCTGACAGCATTGGCCTTTGCCGAAATGGCCAGCGAAGCGGGCCTGCCCGCCGGTGCCATCAACGTCGTACCGGGTCTTGGCGAAGAGGCCGGGGCCACCCTGTCCGCGCATCCCGGAATTCAGCACCTCTCGTTTACCGGCTCGGTTGCCACCGGGCAGATGATCCAGTCGGCCGCCGCACAGAATGTGATCCCGGTCACACTGGAGCTAGGAGGTAAATCCCCGCAGGTGGTGTTTGACGACGCTGACCTTGACGCCGCCCTGCCATTTCTCGTGAACGCGGGGATACAGAACGCTGGGCAGACCTGCTCGGCCTCGTCGCGCATTCTGGTGCAGCGCGGGGCCTATCAAAAGGTTTGCGAGATGATGGCCGAACGCTATCGCAGCCTGATCGTTGGGCCGGCGCTGGCAGACCATGACATCGGCCCACTAATCTCGGCCCGGCAAAAAGAGATCGTCAGCGGCTTTGTCAACGCCGCCGATCCCGCACGTATTCTGGCCCGCGCCAAACTGGCCGATGATCTGCCCACGGGCGGGCATTATTTCGCGCCGGTTCTTTATGGCGGAGTCGATCCCGACGACCCTTTGGCACAGGCCGAGATTTTTGGCCCCGTTCAGGCCATCATCCCGTTTGAAACAGAGGCCGAGGCCATCGCCATCGCCAACGGCACCGCATATGGCCTTGTCGCCTCGGTCTGGAGCCGTGATGGCGGGCGCCAGATGCGCCTTGCCCGCGCCTTGCATGCTGGCCAGATCTTTCTGAACAATTACGGCGCCGGTGGCGGAGTCGAATTGCCCTTTGGCGGGGTGGGAAAATCCGGTCACGGCCGCGAAAAGGGGTTCGAGGCGCTTTATGGATTCAGCGTCTTGAAAACGGTGGCAGCCCGCCACGGTTAGGGAATTTGCAAAAGAGGGGGGACAGTTCCCATCGCCAAAGGCGTGAGACCCGCCATTCCTGTCCAGTAGCGACAGAGGCCTTGCGAAACACGTAAAAACCTCGCAAACATGCCGGGAAACCATCACAGGAGGCCCCGATGAGACTGGCAGGAAAAACCGCAATCGTGACCGGCGGCGGCTCGGGTTTTGGCGCCGGAATAGCGCGAAAATTCGCCGCCGAAGGGGCGCGGGTGATGGTTGCCGATATAAATCATGACGCAGCCAATGCCATTGCCGACGAGATCGGCGGCCTCGCGCAGTACGTCGATGTATCGGATGATGCCAGCGTCGCGGACATGGCGAGCGCGGCCATTTCGACGTTTGGTGCCCTCGACATCCTGATAAACAATGCCGGGATCACTCACTTGCCAGCGGCGCTGGAAGATGTCTCGATCGCCGATTTCGATCGGGTAATGAATGTCAACATGCGCTCGGTCTTTCTGACCGCCCGCCATATCGTGCCGCATATGAAAAAGAATCGTGCCGGGGTGATCCTGAACATGGCCTCGACCGCCGGGGTCAGCCCGCGGCCGCGCCTGAACTGGTATAACGCATCCAAGGGCTGGATGATTACCGCAACCAAGACCATGGCGGTTGAACTGGCCCCCGATGGCGTGCGCGTGAATGCAATCAACCCGGTCGCGGGGGAAACGCCCCTGTTAAAATCCTTCATGGGCGAGGACACCCCGGAAATTCGGGCCAAATTCCTGTCGACGATTCCTCTGGGTCGGTTCTCGACTCCGCAAGACATGGGGAATGCTGCCTGTTTTCTCTGTTCGGAGGAGGCCAGCATGATCACCGGCGTCGCCCTTGAGGTGGACGGCGGCAGGTGTATCTAGCGTGATGAAGCCGGGACGCCGTAACCTGATCACCGATGTGGCCTCACTTGTGGTCGGAAACGCATCGGATGGCGTGTTGAAATCGGGCGTGACCGTATTGTCGAGCACGTCGCCCTTTACCGCAGCGGTGCATGTGATGGGTGGTGCGCCGGGCACGCGCGAGACCGATTTGCTGGCCCCTGACAAGATGGTCGAAAAGGTGGATGCGCTGGTGCTGTCGGGGGGCTCGGCTTATGGGCTGGACGCCTGCTCGGGTGTGGCCGACGGGCTGCGCGCCAGCGGGCGCGGGTTCCGCCTGGCCGATGCGATTGTTCCGATTGTTCCGGGGGCAATCCTGTTTGACCTCTTGAATGGCGGCGACAAGGCATGGTCCGAAAACCCGTATCGCGCACTGGGCCGCAGGGCGCTTGAAAATGCCACAGCCGATTTTTCCATCGGAACCGAGGGGGCCGGCACCGGGGCAACTACGATGAATTTGAAAGGCGGACTGGGATCCGCCTCGCTGGTTCTGGACAATGGCCTGACCGTTGGGGCGCTGGTGGCTGCAAACCCGGTCGGCGCGGTGACCGTGGGGCAAAGCGCAAACTTCTGGGCGGCCCCTTGCGAGGTCGCGGGGGAATTCGGTGGCCTTGGCCCCGCAAGTACATATGATCCGCTCCGTCAGCCTGACCCCTTTGCCCAATTGCGCGCGGGAACGAACACGACGATCGCCATCGTTGCGACCGACGCTATGCTGACGCAGGCTCAGGCAACTCGGCTGGCGGTGGCTGCGCATGACGGCATGGCGCGGGCGATTTATCCCAGCCACACCCCCTATGACGGCGATCTGGTCTTTGCCGCAGCAACCGGCGAGAAACCGCTGGCCGATCCGGCGATGGATCCGCTGTTGCTGGGCCATGCCGCGGCCCTGTGTCTGGCCCGGGCGATTGCGCGCGGGGTTCACGCCGCAACCCCGGCCCCCGGTGACCCGTTTCCTACGTGGCAGCAGAAATTTGCCCCTGACTGATGCGGGTCAGGGGCAAAAAGGCGTCAATCGACGGCGATGCACAGGTATTTCATTTCAAGATATTCGTCGATCCCTTGCCGCGCGCCCTCACGTCCGAGGCCGGATTGTTTGACCCCGCCAAAGGGGGCGACCTCGGTTGAAATCAGGCCGGTGTTGATCCCGACCATACCATATTCCAAGGCCTCGGCCACGCGGTAGACGCGCCCCAAATCACGCGCGTAAAAATAGGAGGCCAACCCAAAGATCGTGTCGTTGGCCTGCGCAATCACGTCGGCCTCATCGGTGAACTTGAACAGCGGCGCGACCGGGCCAAAGGTCTCATCATTGGTGACCATCATCTCCCGCGTCACACCGGTCAGGATGGTCGGTTCAAAGAACGTCCCGCCAAGGGGGTGGCGGTGACCGCCGATTTCCACCTTTGCCCCTTTGGCTACAGCATCCTTGATGTGGGTCTCGACCTTTTCGACGGCGGCTTTGGTGATCAGCGGACCCGCCGTAACGCCGGCCTCAAAGCCATCGCCAACCTTCATCTTTTCAACTGCGGCAGCCAGTTTTTTGGCAAAGGCGTCATAGACCCCTTCCTGCACGTAAATGCGATTGGCGCACACACAGGTTTGACCGTTGTTGCGGTATTTCGAGATCATCGCGCCCTCGACGGCGGCGTCCAGATCGGCATCGTCAAAGACAATGAATGGTGCATTGCCGCCCAATTCCATCGAGCATTTCATCACCTGATCGGCAGCCTGCCTGAGCAGGATGCGCCCCACTTCGGTCGAACCGGTAAAGGTCAGTTTTCGCACCGTAGGATTTTCACAGAACTCCTTGCCAATGGCCGAGGACCGGGTCGAGGTGACAACATTGAAGACCCCTCGGGGAACACCCGCGCGCTCGGCCAGAACCGCCATGGCCAGTGCCGACAGAGGCGTTTCCCCGGCTGGACGAGCAACAAAGGCACACCCGACTGCCAGCGCCGGAGCCACCTTGCGCGCGATCATTGCATTGGGAAAATTCCAAGGCGTGATCGAGGCAACGACCCCAATCGGCTGCTTGATGACGGTAATGCGCTTATCCCTCTGATGGCCCGGGATAGTCTCGCCATAGGCGCGCTTGGCCTCTTCGCCGAACCATTCGACAAAACTGGCACCATAGAGAACCTCGCCTTTGGCCTCGGCCAGCGGTTTGCCCATTTCGGCCGTCAGGATGGCCGCCAGATCGTCGGCGTTTTCGACCATCAGATCATACCATTTACGCAAGATCGCCGCGCGCTCCTTGCCGGTCCGGCGGGCCCAGTCCTTTTGTGCCAATCGGGCGCTCTCGATTGCCCGGGCGGTCTCGGTTCGGCCCAGATCGGCAACCTCGCAGATGACATCGCCGCGGGCCGGATTGGTCACCGGATAGCGAGCGCCGTCGTCGGCATCAATCCATTCTCCGCCCACAAAGGCCTGGGTACGCAGAAGATCGGGATCGTTCAATACGGCAGAAAGGTTGGATTTTTCGGGCATGGTAAAGCCTTTCGTTTTTACAAGTCGCGGGATCTTCTGATGGTCTTTCACAAAAGCCTTTCATTCGCAAGGCAGCCGACGGATACTGCCACGACCAGACCAACCCGGAGGAAAAAATGTCCGCCCCCGATCTGAGCGATGCCTACGAAAACGGGAAATATATCGACGCGGCCGAAACCTACCCCCCCCGTTGGGCAGAAAAGGCCAAAGCATTTCGCAACCGTCTTGGCGCGCGCGGGAAATGCCAGCTGAACATTGCCTATGGCGACCACCCGCGCGAGCGGTTTGACCTGTTCCTGCCGGATATGGCCCCCACAGGTCTGGTGGTCTTTGTTCATGGCGGATACTGGAAGGCGTTCGACAAATCCGCGTGGTCGCATCTGGCGGCCGGCGCCTTGGCCCGAGGGTTTGCGGTGGCCATTCCCAGCTATCGTCTGGCGCCGGATATTGCAGTCGCCGGCATCACCCGCCAGATCGCGCGCATGATCGAGGTCGCCGCCGGAGAGATTGCCGGGCCCATCTATCTGACCGGACATTCCGCCGGCGGGCATCTGGTCACACGCATGCTGTGCTCGGACCTGACGTGGTCGGGCTGTTTTCCGGCCCGTATCGCCGGGGTGGTATCGATATCCGGCCTCCATGATCTACGCCCACTTCTGCAGACTGGGATGAACGCTGTTTTGGACCTCGACAAGGACACGGCAGCGGCCGAAAGCGTGATTCTCTGCGCCGACGTCCTGCCGGTTCCGGTCACCGCCTTTGTTGGCGCAAACGAGCGCCCCGCCTTTATTCAACAGGCCCGATGGCTGGCCCGGGCCTGGCCCAGCGCGACCGTTCATATCCAGCCCGACTGTCACCATTTCAACGTGATCGACGGGCTTGAGCAGGCGGATTCGGTCCTGATGACAAAATTGTTGGGATAAACCGCCAATCGGGGCCGCCTGAACCACTGGCCCCCTTCACCTTTTGCAATTTCGTGCTACCTTTCGGACATGAAAATCCTGCTGGCCGAAGATGATCTGGAAATGGCGGAATACATCCGCAAGGCGCTGTCCGAAGAGGGGCACAGTGTCGATCACCTTGCCAACGGGCGCGATGCGCTGAACCGGGCAACAATGCAGGACTATGACCTGTTCGTCGTCGACCGGATGATGCCGGGACTTGACGGTCTGTCGCTGGTCAAAGCGCTGAGGGCGGCAAAAATCGACGCTCCGGTAATTTTTCTGACGGCGCTGAACGGGATCGAGGACCGGGTTGAAGGGCTTGAGGCGGGGGCCGATGATTATCTGGTCAAGCCGTTTGCGATTGCCGAACTGTCGGCCCGCATTCAGGCGCTGTCCCGGCGGCCAGGTCTGCGTAGCGAAGACACCGTGCTACAGGTCGGCGACCTGAAAATGGACCTCCTGAACCGTGTGGTCACCCGCGCCGGGCAGGTGATCGAGCTTCAACCCCGCGAATTTCAACTGCTGGAAACCCTGATGCGCCGCGCCGGACGCGTGCAGACCAAAACCATGCTGCTCGAGGCGGTGTGGGATTTTCACTTTGACCCCAACACAAGCGTTGTCGAAACCCATATCAGCCGGCTGCGCAGCAAGATAGACAAACCATTTGAAACTCCGCTGTTGCATACGATCCGCGGCGCCGGATACATGATGCGCGCATGAAAGGGCTGTTTGCCAGAGCGCCCGGCCCATTTGCCGCCATCATCGGCTCATCCTCAATGCGTCTGGCGCTGGGGATCGCCGGGGTTTTCTCACTAGCCTCGCTAATCGCCGGGTTGGTTTCCTTTCACTACATGACCCGGGACATGAACGCGCGTCTGGAGGCCGAGGCGCGCCAACTGGCTGAAAATCTGGCTGTGACCTACCAGATTTCCGGCCTTGCCGAGTTACAGGCCCAGATCGCCACCAATGCGGCAACGACCCGGGATTATTCAAACCTCTACCTCTTTGTGGACCCGACCGGGCACACGGTCTTTGGCAATTTCAACATCCGCAAGACCTTTACCGGCAAGCGAGATCTGGTGGTAGGAAAGGACATAGTTTTGCCCGAGATGACGCCTGCGAACAAGGGGTTGACGTTCAAGGGCTATGGCTTACGAATCCCCGCGGGCTGGATCCTTACAGCGCGGGATACGCAGTGGATCATCGAGACCAAACGGTATCTTGTGAACGCAACCATTCTGGGCCTCGGGGCGGCCCTTGTGCTATCCTTTCTGATCGCGGTTATTCTGGCGCGGCTGAATGAACGTCGCATCAACCGCCTTTATCAGGTTCTGGAAGACGTCGCCCGTGGCAATCTGTCGGCCCGCTTTACCCACCGGATGCGCTGGCGGGACGATATCGGGCGGGTTGCCGATACGATCAATGCGATGCTCGACCGCCTGTCGGTCACGGTAGACAGCCTGCGTCAGGTCTCAAACGATGTGGCCCATGATTTGCGCACGCCGCTCACGCGGCTTCGCAGCAGGATCGAGCCTCTGCTGCAACGCACCGACATGCCCGAGGATGCGCTCGAAGCCGTCCTGCGTGCCCAGCAGGACGTGGATGCCATCGTGAACACCTTTAACACCATCCTGCGCATTGCCCAGATCGAAGGCGGGAACGCACGGTTTCATCATGTCCCGGTCGATCTGGGTCGGCTGTGCCGCTCGGTTCACGAAATGCTGGAGCCGGTGGCCGAAGAAATGGGACACCACTTTACCGTCGACTGTAGTGCCCCGGCGGCATGGGCCCGTGGGGATCGGGAAATGCTGGCTCAGGCGATCGTTAATATCGTTGAAAACGCCTTTCGCCATTCACCTCGCGGCTCGAACATCGACCTGCATGTTGAGACCAGCGCCGAGGTCGTGCGCCTTCAGCTTTGCGACAATGGCCCCGGCATCCCCGAACAAGAGCGCGCCCATGTCCTGCGCCGGTTCTATCGGCTCGAGCAAAGCCGGAACACCGAGGGCAGCGGCCTCGGCCTGAGTCTGGTTGATGCCATCGTGCGCCTTCATCAGGGCAATCTTTCGCTCAGCGACAACAATCCGGGGCTGTGCGTTTCGATCACCTTGGCGCGGGTGGACCCGCCGGATCAGAACGGCGCGACATCAGACAATAAGGCACAAGACGCGGCTGGCGCATGCAGCCGCAACAGCAACCGCACGCGGGCTGCCGACTGATAAATCCCGCGCATGTGGCGGTGCCGGACGGCAAGGCTCCTCAGGGTGCAATATCCCCCCCGGCCTCGGGACGGGCCCGTTCGCGCAAAAATGTGAAAATGCCCGCGCCCACGATAATTCCGGCGCCAATTGCGGTATTCAGGTGAATCGTCTCGCCAAAGACCAGCAACCCGATAAAACTGACGAAAACCAGTTGAAAATAGGCGAACGGCTGGACGACGCTGGCCTCGGACACCTCAAGGCAGCGGATCAGTAGATAATGCCCCAATACGCCGGTGAAGCACAAAATTCCCATCCAGACCCAGTCAAAAGGCAGCATCGGCTGCCAGAACCAGATGCCCACCGCGCTCATCACAAGGGCGCCGACAAGGCCGGTCCAGAAAAAGCTGGTGGCGGCGCTATCCTTGCGGGCTACAAAGCGCGTCAACAGGCCATAGGCTGCAAACATCAGCGCCGAGAGAACAGCAATTAGTGAGGCCGGCGTGAACACCGCTACACCTGGCTCCAGAACCACCAGCATACCGACAAAGCCAACGGCGATGGCGCTCCAGCGGCGCCAGCCGACACGCTCACCCAGAACCGGGCCAGCGAGGGCGGCAATAATCAACGGATACGCGGCAAAGATCGCATGCGTTTCGATCAGTCCGAGATAGACAAAGGCCAGAACCGTCACGCAGATTTCAAGCGCCAGCAAAGCCCCCCTCAGAATTTGCAACCCGGGCTGTTCGGTGTGCACCGTGGCGGCAAAACCGCGCCGCTGCCGCGCCGCATAGGCGATAACAAAGGCGGCAAAGAACCAGTAGCGGATCATCACCACCATCAGGACATTGTAATGACTAGCAAGATAGCGCGAGATGCCGTCCTGCATGGCAAAAACAAAGGTGGTGGCAATCATCAGGGCTATTCCAAGGCGGGCACGATCCTGACTCATGGGTGGGGCCTCAGGGTTCCGACAGTCATATGCCGTTTGCGACCAAACCCGGGGACCCGGACAATGTCAAACCCCGCCCCAGTCAGGCTGCGCCGGACGTGTCCCGCAGCGCTATAAGTTGCCAGCGTGCCGCCAGAACGCGTGTGCGCTCCAACCTCGGCCAGAATCGACGCGCTCCATAATCCGGGGTTGCGCACCGGGGCAAAGCCATCAAGATACCACGCATCCGCCCGGCCCGACCACCCGGGCAGGGTTTGCGCCGCATCCCCAAGGATCACCGTGACTTCCAGCGGTCCCAGAGAAAATCTCGTCCGCCCCATCGACCAGAGCCGCAGTAGCTCCTGCGCCAGTGGGGCGAGCTGAGGAAATGCGCCGAGTGCGCGGGCCATGTCCTCGGCGGTCATGGGAAAGGCCTCAAAACTGGTGTAGCGCAATCGCCCCTGCTGTGCGCTCTCCTCCCAGACCTGCCATGTCGCAAGCAGGTTCAACCCTGTCCCAAAGCCAAGCTCGGCCACAGAAAACCCCGGGCGGAATCGTGCCGGCAGATGGTTCCCGGCCAAAAAGACGTGACGCGTTTCCGCCAGCCCGCTGTCGATCGAGAAATAGGGGTCGTCAAACCGCGCCGAGACCGGAACTCGGTCAGAGCGCCATGTCACGCGGGCAGTTTCATGCTGGCTGTCGGACATGGAACATCCTATGAAGATTGCGGGCACAGGATGGGTCAGACGAGGGCGAATGACAATGGCGGAAATCGAGGTTCTGGGCGGCGGAATTTTCGGCCTCTCCGTGGCCTATGCCTGCCAAAAACGCGGCGCCCGGGTGCACCTGATCGAGCGTCATACCATCGGGGCCGGATCAAGCGGCGGGATTATCGGCGCGCTGGCCCCCCATACGCCGGATAACTGGAACGCCAAGAAACAGTTCCAGTTTGAAAGTCTGATCGCGATGCAGGACTACTGGGCCGAGGTGGACAGGCTCAGCGGCGGACATTCGGGCTATGCCAGAACCGGACGGCTAGTCGCCTTGCCCGATGCGCGCCAGTTGGCGCTGGCCAAGGAGCGGGTGCAATCGGCGCAGACCTTCTGGCGCGGCTTTGCCGAGTGGTCGGTGATCCCCGATGATTCGGTCACGGGCCTTGCCCCAAAAAGTGCCACTGGCTTTCTCAGCCATGACACCTTGTCGGCGCGCATATTGCCGCGCGCCGCATGTGCCAGCCTCGCCGGAGCCTTTCAGGCCCTTGGCGGCCAGATCATTCTGGGCCAAAGCCGCGGGCGTGGGGCTGACGCGCTGGTCATCTGCACCGGCTATGAGGGGCTACTGGACCTCAGCGCCTCATTGAATCGGCCCATCGGTAAGGGGATCAAGGGACAGGGGCTGTTGCTTGAGCACAACGCCCGTGCGCGCCCGCAGGTCTTTGCTGACGGCGTGCATATCATCCCCCATGAGAATGGCACCGTGGCCGTCGGCTCGACAACCGAGATCGAATGGACAGAGCCGACCACCGTTGACGCGCAGCTTGATGATCTTCATGCCCGCGCGGTGGAAATCTGCCCGATCCTGCACGGGGCAAACGTGCTGGAACGCTGGGCCGGCGTGCGCCCCCGTGGCCGTCGGCGCGCTCCCATTCTGGGGCGTTACCCCGGCCGCGAAGGGGTTTTCATCGCCAATGGCGGCTTCAAAATCGGCTTTGGCGTTGCGATTCGCGTTGGTGAGGTCATGGCCGATCTGGTGCTGACGGGACGTGCCGAAATTCCCGACAGCTTTACAGTCGAGGCCAATCTCTGAGTGAGCCGTCCTGGCGCGGGGCAGGTTTCAGGGCTGCGGCGTGGCCGCCTCCCTGAGACGCGCCATCAGACGATCGAGGCTGCGCTGTTGGGCTTCGGACACCAGACGGCCCTGACTGTCAAAGGCCGCGTCAAGCCCCGGCACCACCATAGCCGAGCCTTGCAACACGTTGGCATTGAAGGTCGCAAGCGCATGCCGCAGGGTGAATTGCGCCACTTCGCCGCCCGATCGCCCCGCGGTCGAGATGATCGCCAGCGGTTTACCCACCAGTGGCTGTGGCTTGGCCCGACTGATCCAGTCCAAGGCATTTTTCAAAACACCCGGAATCATCTTGTTATACTCGGGTGTTGCCAAAATCAGCGCATCACTGGCCCGGATCTGTTCGACAAGCTGCGCCACCGCCGGTGGCAAGCCGACCTCGTCCTCAAGATCCCCGTTATAGAGCGGCAAGTCGAGGCTGGCGATGGTTGCATCGGCCGGGCCAAACCGGCGAATGGCCTCATGCAGCAGTTTCGTGTTGTGCGAGGCTTTGCGCAACGAGCCTGAAATACCCAGCAGGTTTATCTTGGTCATGTTCTTTTTCTTTCGTTGAAAGGGAGTCAGTATTCAACACCGATCTGAGCCTTGATCCCAGCGCGAAACGGGTGTTTTACCAGTTCCATTTCGGTCACCAGATCGGCAACGTCGATCAGCGCCTCTTTGGCATTACGCCCGGTCAGAATCACATGCGTCATCGGCGGCTTTTCCCGGCTGAGGAAATCAACTACGGCGTCGATATCCAGATATCCATAGCGCAGGGCAATATTGATTTCGTCCAGCAGCACCATCCTGTTGGCCGGATCGCGGATCAGCGCCTTGGCCTTTTCCCACGCCGCCCCGGCCATTTCCGTATCACGGGTCTTGTCCTGTGTCTCCCAGGTAAAGCCCTCACCCATGGTGTGAAACGCGCAGATATCGGAAAATCGTGACAGGATTAGGTCGCGCTCGCCGGTGGACATGCCGCCCTTGATAAACTGCACGACCGCACAGGGCATATCGTGGGCAATGGCGCGAAAGATCATGCCAAAGGCCGCCGAGGTCTTGCCCTTGCCCTTGCCGGTATGAACAATGATCAGGCCCTTTTCGTCGGTCTTGGTCGCCATGATCTTGTCGCGCGCGGCCTTTTTCTTGGCCATTTTCATGGCGTGTCGTTCTGGATCGACGGGTGGTTTTGGCGAATGGTTGTCGGTCATGGTCCTGGCACTCCTCCCGGGGGTTCGGGTCAGTATAGACAGACCGCCACGCGCCGGAAAGAGTCATCATGCACCACTGTGGCGCCCCAGCAGAATGACCAGCGCACCAGCAACACTGAGGCCAACCCCGAGCAGGTCGAACAAATCCGGCATCCGCCCGTCCACCCCCCAGAGCCACGCCAATGACGCCAGAATGTAAATCCCGCCATAGGCCGCATAGGCCCGGCCCGCCGCCTCTGTATCGATCCGCGTCAGAAGGACAGTGAACAAGAGCAGCGATAGCGCCCCGGCGAACAGCCACAAGGGTGACTTGCCCAGCCGCAGGACCGCCCAGATTGCGTAGCTTCCCAAGAGTTCGAACAAGGCGGCGCTGAGGTAATAAAGCAGCGAGGGAACGAGATGGTTAATCCCCATCAGGATGCTCCGAACCAACCAGAGACAGGCCGGCGTCGCGCCATGCGCGCTTTCCTCCTGTGAATTCAAACACGTGCTGATAACCGAGGTCGACCAATCGAGCGGCAGACAACCCGGCCCTTTTGCAGTTGGGGCTGGCGCAATAAACCACGACCTCACGCGATTTATCGGGAAACTCCTCTGGTGCCCGCGTCAGAATATCATCGGAGCGGATGTTATACGCCCCGGGCAAATGCCCCTTTTCAAAGGCTCCCGGGGGAAGCGTGTCGATCAGGTCAAAATCACGCTTATCGCGGATCCATCCAGACAATGTTGCAACATCGATCTCGGTCACGAGGTCTCTCCTGTGCCAGTTCTTAGGTTTTTATGAAAGGACAACATCTGCCAAAGCGCTGCAATGGCTATTCCGTCAGGTCTCGCGAACGTGACCCGCGGCGAGCGTCGTGTTTGAGGGACAGCATGGCCGCTGGAAATTACAAAGAAAAAAATGGGACCCGAAGGTCCCATTGTAAGTTGAAGGGGGGGGAAGACCCCCTCTCAGGGAAGAACAATGCCTGCGCAAAGCTTTCACTTTTTGCTGGCGACACAGGAGAACCGGAAGGGCCCGACTGATAATTGCAAGGAAACTAATATATGAGTCGACACAGCAAAAACTTGATGTGAATCAATTTCCTGTGCTTTTTTCTCAGTTTTTCGGATTTATTTCAAAAGCTCATCCAAAAGCACCCGCGCCCGGTTTGATTTTGGCCTCCAGAGACCCCGTTTCATCGCCTCGTCAAGGCGCGCCGCGATCTCCTTGAGGGCCGGGGCATTATGGACTTCGATAAACGCGCGGGTCGCGTCATCCTGCAAAAAAGCGGCATGGATCAGGTCGAAATGGTGGCTCTTGACCGCGCCGGTGGTGGCGGCAAAGGCGAACATGTAATCAACGGTTGCGGCAATCTCAAAGGCGCCCTTGTAGCCGTGGCGCTTGACCCCCTCAATCCACTTTGGATTGACGACACGCGAGCGCACGACGCGGGAAATCTCTTGCTCCAGCGTACGGATCAACGGGCGTTCGGGGCGGGAATGGTCGTTGTGATAGACTGGACGCTCCTGCCCCTGCAAGGTCGCAACCGCCGCCGCCGCGCCGCCCTCAAACTGATAGTAATCATCGCTGTCCAGAATATCGTGTTCGCGGTTGTCCTGATTCTGGACGACAGCCTCGACCTGCCGCAGACGGGTTTCAAGCGCATTTCGTGCGTGTTCGCCCGTCGCACCGTTGCCATAGGCGTAACTGCCCCAGCCCAGATAGGCCTCGGCCAGATCGGATTTATCCCGCCAGAGGCGTTCGTCGATCATCGCCTGAAGGCCGGCGCCATAGGCCCCCGGTTTTGAGCCAAAAACCCGGTGCTGGCTGCCTTCGCCCTCGGTCTTCGCGCGCGCCGCCGCCGGGTTCATGTCAGCAGGTTCATCCAGCGCCATGACGGCCTGCGCAGCACTGGCCACAAGGTCGATTTGCTGCGGAAACGCATCTCGGAAAAAACCGGAAATCCGCAACGTTACATCGACACGCGGCCGATCCAGAACCGACAGCGGCAGGATCTCGAACCCGATCACGCGGCGGTTGGCACTGTCCCATTTCGGCTTGACCCCCATAAGGGCGAGGGCCTGTGCAATATCATCGCCGCCAGTGCGCATGTTGGCGGTCCCCCAGGCGGTCAACAGCAGGCTGCGCAGCCAGTCTCCGTGATCCTGCAGGTGTTTTTCAAGCAGCAGGTTGGCAGATTTCCAACCCAGTTTCCACGCGGTCGGAGTCGGTATGGCACGGCTGTCCACGCTGAAAAAATTCCGCCCCGTCGGCAGCACATCAAGGCGCCCCCGCGTCGGCGCACCCGAAGGTGCGGGGGCCACGAATCGCCCGTCAAGAGCGCGCAAAAGGCCATCGCCTTCGGCGGGACCACAGGCATCCACAACCGGGGAAACATGGGCCTTGATCTCGGTCAGGACCGCGCGGGTTTCCGGCCAGTCTCCGGCCTCCTGCCCGTCGATCAGGGCCGCCGCAAGCATCTCGAGACGCTCCAGCGTGTCGCCCGTCGAGCGCCAGGTATCATCGCTGAGGTTTTGCAGCACGGCCGGTTTTTTCCCCCTCCATGGGGCCGCCATATCGCAATCCAGTGGATCGAAATGCAGCCCCAGATCGGCCGCCAGTGAGCGCAGGAGCGACGCATCCCCACCTTTTCCCTCGCGGCGCGGAATGCGCACCAGCGCCAGCACCAGATCGCGTGCCAGCCGCCCTGTGGGTGACTGTCCGAACACATGCAGACCATCGCGGATCTGCGCCTCTTTCAACTCACAAAGCCAGCCGTCCAGACGCGCCAGATCAAGGGCCTCATCGGCCCCATCAAGGCCCGCATCCTTGTCTATTCCGGTAACTGCCGTCAGCGCCAGTATTTCGCGCTTTAGATAGGCAATCCGGCGCGGATCGACTCCCGCGGCCTCGTAATATTCATCCACCAAGGCCTCGAGATCGCGCAAGGGACCGTAGGTTTCCGCACGCGTCAGCGGCGGTGTCAGATGGTCGATGATAACCGCCTGCGCCCGGCGTTTGGCCTGCGTCCCCTCGCCCGGGTCGTTGACAATGAACGGATAGATATGTGGCACGGGCCCTAGCGCCACCTCGGGGAAACAGCCTGCCGACAACGCCAGAGACTTGCCCGGCAACCATTCCAGATTGCCATGCTTGCCCATATGCACGATAGCGTCGGCGCGAAACTGGTGCCGCAGCCAGAAATAGAACGCCAGATAATGATGCGGCGGCACCAGATCCGGCGCGTGATAGGTCTCGGTGGGGTCGATGTTATAGCCTCGCGCCGGCTGCACCGCGACGACCACGTTGCCAAACTGCAGAACAGACAGCTTGAAGCGCCCGCAATCGACCTCTCCGGGCTGAAAGAACGGGTCCGCCTCAGGAGCGCCCCAACGCGCCTCGATGCGCTCCTGAACATCGGCAGGAAGTTGGCCATAATCGATCTGATACTCGGCGAGGGAAAGGTCCACCCCACCGGCGCGGCTGCTCCGATCCGTCAGCCAGTTGGTGGGACCGCGAAGAATCTCGCGCATCAGTGCCTCGGCATCAGAAGGCGCGTTACGCACGCGATAACCGGCCGTGGCCAGCAGGCGCAAAACCTCGATCGTGGCCGCAGGCGTGTCCAGCCCGACACCGTTGGCAAGGCGCCCGTCCTTGTTGGGGTAATTGGCCAGAATCAGGGCAACACGGCGCTGGCCGGCCACCGTCCGCCGCAGTCTGGCGTGATTGGCGGCAAGATCAGCGACAAACTCGACCCGATCCTTGAGCGCGCGATAGGTGGCAATCCTGCATTGCGTGGCGGCGTCGAAATAGGCCTCGCCCTTAAAACTTATCGCCCGGGACAAGATGCGCCCATCCACCTCGGGCAAGGCAACATTCATAGCAATATCGCGCGCGGACAGCCCCGCCAACCCTTGTGCCCAGGCGTCCTCGGACGATGCCGACAACACCACCTGATAGACGGGTGCGGAATTGGCAAAGCTGGCAGCAAGAGGGTTCAGATCCCCGACCGGCACCGCCCCCACATCGGCCGAGCCGGTCGCAAATGCCGTGCAGTTCAGGATGACATCGGGCGGGTTGGCCTGAAACAGAGACTGCAACGTCGCCGCCGAGAGCGGATCCTTGAGCGAGGCCACAAACACCGGCAATGGATTGAGGCCGCGCGCGCGCAGGGCGGCAATCAGGCGATTGACCGGCTGCAGCCCCGCCCCTTGCAAAAGAGCGCGGTAAAAAACGATAGGCACAATCGCCGCGCCCGTGCTCCAGTGGGCCGTGACACTCTCGGGGTCGCTGACCCCCGCATCCGGCCAGTAAACACCGGCGCGCAACAGCGGGGTTGCCGGTGCCGGGCGCACCCCACCCGACAGCATCGCCGCCGCAAAACGCAGAAAATTGGTGGCGTTATCCGGCCCTCCCTCGACACAATAGGACCAGAGCGCCTGCCAGTCCGCCTTGGCAACCGTCGAGAGGCGTTGCAACGCATCATCCGGCTTGTCATCGCCGGGCAGCGCAACAAAGGGGACCCCAGCTGCACCCAGTTCGATCGCGTATCGTTCAAGCCCATAGCTCCAGTAGCTGGCGCCCCCAAGGATTCGGGCAATGACCAGACGGCAGCCGCGCGCGCAGGTTTCGATGTGCTGATCGACCGACATCGGATGAGACAGATGGGCAAGATTTGCCAACCGCAGGCCGGGGGCGTCGGGACCAAGGGCGGCGCGCGCCTCGGACAATGCGGCCAATTCGGTGTCTGCTGCAGAAATGAACAGGATGTCAGCCGGGGTCTGCTGCAGATCGACCGGCGCACTGCCGTCCGTGATTTCTCCCGGGGTGGCGGCAAGAAGGTGCATCAGCAGAGGCGCTCCAGCCGTCTCACAGGTTTTTTTCCATGAACAGGCTGCGGGGGTCCTCGCGATAGGCACCAAATGGCCCCCTGATCCTGAACCCGTGCTGCAGATATAGTTTTTGCGCCGCAATCAGCGTATCGCCGGTCTCCAGCCGCAACAGCGGCAACCCGCGAGCGCGGGCTTCAGCCTCGAGGCGGTTCAGCAATTTTGCACCGATCCGCGCCCCCCGCCGGGCAGGGCTGACAAACATGGATTTGACCTCGCCGTATCCGCCAGAGCCCTCTTCGCTGCAGATGGCCAACGCCGCGCAGCCCGCCGCAATACCGTCAACATCAGCGACAAGAAACAGGATATCCGGCCTGCAAAGCGCCTCGATCGAAAGGAAATGATTGGATTCGGCCGGAAAGGACGCCTCCATCAGCCGGTGACTGGCGGCCAGAAGAGCGCTGGCGTCCGGCGCCCGCGGGTCGCCCTGATGGATATCGACGCGAGGCGCGCTCATGCAGACAGCAGAGCCTGGATTGCGGCGCGATCCAGACCCGTTTCGCCAATAATCACCAGACGGGTTTCGCGTTCATCCCCGGCACCCCAAGGCCGGTCGAAATAGGTTTCCACCCGCTGCCCTACCGCCTGCACGGTCAGCCGCATGGGCCGCCCCCTGACCGCGGCAAAGCCCTTGAGGCGCAGGATATCATGATCGCGAATCGTGCGCGCGATGGTTTCGGCAAACGCCGCCGGATCGCTAATTTCCGGCCGGGTAACGATCAGATGTTCAAACTCGTCATGGTCGTGATGATGCCCATCCGCCCCGGAATCGTGATGTGGCGCGGCGCGCCCGGCCATATCCGTTTCGGCGCCGGCCCCCTGCCCCAGCAGGACATCGACGGGCAGGATCCCCATGCGGGTCTGGACAACCTTGACACCGCCACGCGTTTTGGCGCGCAAATCGGCGCTCAGGGCCTCAACGGCAGCGGGATCCATCAGGTCGGTCTTGTTCACCACCACCATGTCGGCACAGGCGATCTGGTCGTCAAACAACTCCGACAGCGGAGTTTCGTGATCCAGCATCCCGTCTCCCTTACGCTGAACCTCGACGGCACCGGGGTCATGGGCAAAACGCCCTTCGTTAACCGCCGGCCCGTCAATCACGGTCACGACACTGTCAACGGTGACGCTTGTGCTGATCTCGGGCCAGTTGAAGGCCCGCACCAGCGGCTGGGGCAGGGCAAGGCCCGACGTCTCGATCACAATATGGTCGGGACGATCTTTGCGCGCAAGCAGCGCCTGCATGGTGGGGATGAAATCCTCGGCCACGGTGCAGCAGATGCAGCCGTTTGACAGCTCGGTGATATCCTCGGCGCTGCAGGTTTCGTCGCCACATCCCGTCAGGATCTCACCGTCAATTCCAAGGTCGCCGAATTCGTTGATGATCAGGGCAATCCGCCGCCCGTTAGCCTGTTGCAGCATGTGGCGGATCAGCGTTGTCTTGCCCGCGCCAAGAAAGCCGGTGATGATGGTTGCGGGGATTTTCTGGGCCATTATGCGCACTCATTCAAGGGATCACGGGGACTTGTCCACAACAGCGAAGGTGGCGTCAACCGCGAAGATTTACAAGGTGAAGAAAGGCAAAAGCCCCGGAGCAAGACAGGCCCGCTCCGAGGAATATCCGTCAGGCAACCACTTTGCGTTGCCAGAACCAGGCCGAGATGAACCCCAGAAACGGCCATGTCACCGCCGCCACTGCGATCGAGCGACCGGCAAACAACCCCTCGACCGATGGTGGAACTACACCGGCCAATTCAGCGGGATGCGGCGCGCCGACAAGCTGTGGCAGCAGGATCAGGACCACCCCGACCGCGGGCAGGAGCAGCGCGCGGCCAAAGGCAATGAGGGCAATCCCCACGCCCGAGGACAGCACCGTCGCAACCCACCACATCTGTCGCGCCCCCAAAGGCGCCGCCGGAATACCCGGCGTTTCTGGCGGCAAACCCGCCGCAGGGGCCACGTGAAAGGCCAAAAAGCCCGCCAACCCCCACAGGATACCTTGCCGTGCGGTGATACGATGGCCGTATTTCTCGGCCACCGCAAACAGCGCGGCCATAAGCAGGGCAAGGCCGGTATAGTTCACCATTTCGGCACCAAAGGTCATGATTCCCCGATGCAAGGGATTCGTGTCTCGATGCCACAGCGAGGTATCCGGTCCCTCGTCCGCAGCAGCCGAGGTGGCATCCCCCGGCGCCTGATCCGGCGCTGCGGTAAAATGCGTCAGCGCACCCGTTTCATAGCGCTCAGCCTCGATAATGATCGGCACAAGCAACGCGAAATGCAGCACCGCGGCCAAAACCCCGGCGGCTACTCCAGCGAACAACGCGCTGGTCAACAATTTTTTCAGCATGGTCAGTGACAGGGAAAGCCGATGGAATGCCGCACATCATGCGACGAATCATGGATCACCGAGGCCCGCGCAAAGCCGGTCACGAATACCAGCGCGAGGCCCAGAAAGGCGACGGCGGCGATGGTTGCAAAATCAGTATTGATACGGGCACTGGCCCGCGTTTCTGTCATGGTCGTCATGGTTTTCCTTTCCCGTCACACCCGACGGAGGTTTGGGTTACGTTTGCGCAAGGTCGGTCTCCTGACTTGCGGCTCAGACGCGATCTCCCCACCTTCCCGGCTGTGCTGCCAGTGGCATATCGGGGTGTCGCTCGCCGCTTACAGTCGCGGGGGCGGTCGTGGCCTTGGGCCCCTCATTTGGGTCATCCCGCACCACATTCCCATTTCATCCCCGAGCGCTGGGCGCTCTGACGGGGAACCTTACCCGCCCTTTGTGGCCAAAACCGGTCGATGGGTCAAGACGCAATCCCGCCGGGTCAGATAATGGGTTCGTGGCGGGTTTGCCTCTTGATTTGCCGATTGCGCACCCATTTCGCGCAATATCTTGTGGATAAACTGGAGAATCCGCCCATATGAGGGGGATGCCTGTTGACTCATGGCGGTGGGGATGGCGAAAAACGAGAACCGGATGGAATCAACGCAACAGGCAGAGATTTGCAGTTCACACGCCTCAGACTGACCGGCTTCAAAAGCTTTGTCGATCCGACCGATCTGGTGATCGCGCCGGGGCTGACCGGGGTTGTCGGGCCGAACGGCTGTGGCAAGTCGAACCTGCTGGAGGCCCTGCGATGGGTCATGGGCGAGAACCGCGCCAAGGCGATGCGCGGAAGCGGCATGGAGGATGTGATCTTTGCCGGCGCCTCGTCGCGTCCGGCCCGGAATTTCGCCGAGGTTTCCCTGACAATCGACAATTCTGACCGTAGGGCACCGTCGGGGTTTAACGACAGCGATACGCTCGAGGTCTTGCGCCGAATCACCCGCGATGCCGGCTCGGCCTACAAGGCCAACGGCCGCGATGTGCGCGCCCGCGATATACAGATTCTGTTTGCTGACGCATCGACCGGCGCCCACAGCCCGGCCCTTGTGCGACAGGGACAGATCAGCGAATTGATCAACGCCAAACCCAAGGCCCGGCGGCGCATTCTGGAAGAGGCCGCGGGGATCTCGGGCCTTTACGCCCGCCGCCATGAGGCCGAGTTGAAACTGAACGGCACCCAAACCAACCTTGTGCGGGTGGATGATGTGTTGGAACAATTGCAAAGCCAGCTGACGACGCTGGCCCGGCAGGCCCGACAGGCGGCACGCTATCGCACCATTGGCGAGGAATTGCGCCGCGCCGAAGGTCTACTGCTGTATCGGCGTTGGCGCGAAGCGGATCACGCCCTGAAATCTGCCGAGCGCAATTTTGCCGCCCTGACCAGCGCCTCAGCGCAGGCGCAATCAGCCGTTTTGGCAGCAACCAAGGCCCGGGCTGCCGCCGAGGACCTGCTGCCGCCGCTTCGCGAAGAGGACACCATTGCAGCGGCCGTCCTGCAACGGCTGCTGGTCGAACGGGACACGATTGCCGATCAGGAAAACCGCGCGCGCGAGATGATCCAGACCCTGCGTGCCCGCATTGCCCAACTCGGGCAGGATATCGAGCGCGAGACCGGCCTGAACCGCGATGCCGTGGAAACCATTGAGCGGCTGGAATGGGAACAGGCCGCGCTTGAAAAGGCGGCGCTGGGCTTTGACGACAAGCTGGCGGCGGCACAGGACGCCGCCCGTGCGGCCGGGGGCGACCTGCAAGAGGCCGAGGCGCGCCTTGCCAAACTGACCGAAGACGTCGCACGCCTGTCGGCCCGCCATCAATCCGCTCAACGGCTGCTAACCGACAGCGAGGCGACATTGGCCAAGAACACGTCTGCCGCGGCCAAGGCAGCCGAAGCGCAAAAGTCAGCCAACGCGGGCCTCAGCACCGCCCAAAGCCGCTTTGCGCAGGCCAAGGACGCCAAGGACGCCGCAGAACGGGCGGCCACTGATGCTGAGCAGGCCTTGGTCGCCGCCGAAACAGCACGCAGCGAAGGACAGGCAAAAGAGGCCAATGCACGGGCCGAACGATCAGAAGCCGAGGGTGAGGCCAATGCCCTGCGCGCCGAGGTCAACGCGCTGGGGAGGCTGGTGGCGCGGGACGCGTCCGATGCCGGTCAGTTGCTGGACCAGCTTCGCGTTGAAAAAGGCTATGAGGTGGCTCTTGGCGTTGCCTTCGGTGACGATCTCGGGGTGCCGGAAATCGGCCGGGACGGGGACTCCGGCTGGGCTCACCTGCCGGATTATGATCTCGATCAACCGCTTCCTCAGGGGGTTGAACCGCTGCTCCAGCACATCAGCGCTCCGCCGGTTCTGTCGCGACGCATGTCGCAGATCGGACTCGTGTGCCGCGATGAGGGCGCGCGCCTGCAGGTCAGTCTGCGGCCGGGGCAGCGCCTTGTCTCGGTTGAAGGGGACCTCTGGCGCTGGGACGGTCTGCGCGCAGGAGCCGAAGATTCCCCCAGTGCCGCCGCCCTGCGCCTGCAACAGATCAACCGTCTGGAAGAACTGACCACCGCACTGGCCGACGCCCAGACCCGGGCCGAGGCGGCAAAACGAAACCATCTGGCGCTGAGCGATAACCTCAGAGAGTTGACCGAGACCGACAAGCGCTGCCGTGATGCGCGGCGCCGCGCTGACGAGGCGCTGACAGCAGCCATGCGGACCCTGTCTCAGGCCGACGCCGAACAGGGCATCGCGGCCGGGCGACTTGAATCCGCGCGCATGGCACTGGCCCGTTTTGAAGAAGAGGCGATGAACAGCCGCGCACAGGTCCGTGAGGCCGAGGCCGCGATTGCAAAACTGGGCGATCTTGACACCGCCCGCGCCGAATTCGAGGCCGCCCGGGTCGCGGTCGAGGCGGCGCGCATGGCGATGATGTCAAAACGCTCGATGGCCGACGAAACCCGGCGAGAGGGCGAGGCCCGACTGCGCCGCACCCAAGAGGTTATCAAGGAAATCAGCGGCTGGCGGCACCGCCTTGAAACCGCCGGAAAACGCATTGGTGAATTGCAGGCCCGCAAGGCCGAAGCCGAGGCCGAATGTGCCCGCGCCGCTGCCAGCCCGGCCGAGCTGGTCGCCAAACGCGAGCGTCTGAACGAGGCAATAACCGAGGCCGAGGCCCGCAAGGCCGCCGCCGCCGATGCCCTGACCGGGGCCGAGCGCGCCTTGCAGAACGCGGTTGCCAACGAGCGCGAAAAGGAACGCGCCGCCTCGGATGCCCGCGAGGCCCGGGGGCGCGCCGACGCGATGACGGATGCGGCGCGCGTACAGGTTGAAACGGCGGTCGAGCGCATCAGGCAAGAGCTGGACATGACACCGGCGGCCCTGCTGGACCTGCTGGAAGGCGACCCCGACGAGATGCCCTCGTCCGAGCGCATTGAAACAGAGGTTGCGCGACTTCGTCGGCAGCGCGATGCCTTGGGCGCGGTCAATCTGCGGGCCGAAGAAGACGCCCGCGAGGTACAGGTGGAGTTTGACCAGCTGACCGCCGAAAAGGCCGATCTCGACGCCGCTGTCGCCAAACTCAGAAGCGGGATTTCCAGCCTGAACCGCGAAGGGCGCGAGCGCCTTCTGGCCGCCTTTGATCAGGTCAACAAGAATTTTGAAATGCTGTTTCGCCACCTTTTCGGCGGCGGCGAGGCCAAGCTGGTTCTGGTCGAAAGCGATGACCCGCTGGAGGCCGGGCTGGAGATCATGTGCCAGCCTCCCGGCAAGAAGCTGTCGGTCTTGTCGCTGCTGTCCGGGGGCGAGCAGACGCTGACCGCGCTGGCCCTGATCTTTGCCGTATTTCTGGCCAATCCGGCGCCAATTTGCGTGCTGGACGAGGTGGATGCGCCGCTTGACGATGCCAACGTGGGCCGGTTTTGCGACATGCTGGATGAAATGACCCGCCAGACCGAAACGCGGTTCCTAGTCATCACTCACCACGCTGTCACGATGGCGCGAATGGAGCGCCTGTTCGGGGTGACAATGGCTGAGCAAGGTGTCAGCCAACTGGTTTCGGTCGATCTCAGCCGAGCCGAATCGATGGTCGCATGATCTTTGCGTTGCACCTGTCGCGCGCCAGCCCTCAGAACCCGTGCCCCCCGGCGGGCGTCGTTTTACAGTCGTTTCAAGAGCGCCTTGGTTGGCCATGAATCAGCCGGCAGGCCAAGGCGAATCTGCTCTTTCTGGATGGCCTCACGGGTGCGGGCGCCAAGGATACCGTCGATCTTGCCCACATCATAGCCGCGCTTGACCAGTTTGCGTTGCAGGGCTTTCATGTCATTGCCCGACAGCGACGGATCGGGATTGCGGGCATCAAAAACCGGCGCGCCGGCAAGGCGTGTGGCGAAATAGGCCGCCGTTGTCACATAGACATAGGATTGGTTCCATTTGAAATAAACGTCAAAGTTGGGCAGCGCCATGAAGGCCGGACCAAAGCGGCCCTGCGGCAGCACGATTGACGCCTTGAGGCGTGCGTTCGGCATTTTGACACCGCGCGCCCTGACGCCGAGTTTTTGCCATTCGGCCACGGTTTTTTGGTGGTCTATGCCGGTATCGCGCCAGCGCATGTGTTTGGGGATTTTGACCTCGATCAGCCAAGGCTCGTTAGCGCGCCAGCCGAGGGTTTTCAGCATATTGGCCGCTGTCATAATGGCATCCGGCGCGCTGGTTTTCAGGCGCACATAGCCGTCATTATCGCCGTCAATCCCGAGGTTCAGGATGTCATCGGGCAGCATTTGCACCATACCGATTTCGCCGGCCCACGCGCCGGTGGTGGTGGCCGGGTCAAAATCGCCGAGTTTGTAAAGCGCGAGGGCTGAAAATATTTGTGGGCGAAACAGCTCGGGGCGGCGGCAATCATGCGCCAATGTTACCAGCGCGTTCAGCGTGTTGAAATTGCCTTGCACGGCGCCATAGTCGGTTTCCAGCGCCCAAAAGGCCAGAATGACGGCGGGATCAACGCCGTAGGTTTTTTGCGCGCGTTTCAGCACGCTGCGATATTTTTTGGCGTTCTTCTTGCCCCTCACCATGCGGCTTTTGCTGATGATACGGCGGGAAAAATCGGTGAAGGTCATGCGAAACACGCCTTGGGCGCGGTCCATGCGGATCACCTTTGGGTCCAGTTTTACCGACTTGAAAAAGCGGTTTACGGTTTGGCGCGGGGTGCCGTTGGCTATGGCCTCGTGTTTCAATCCGTTCACAAAGGTGTTGAAATTCCCGCCGCAGCCTTGGGCCAGAGCGCCGGTCGTTGAAAAGGCCAGCAGGGTGGCGGCAAGAATGGGGAAACGCATGAAAACCTCGTAAATCCGTTGTTTGGCAAAGATTAACAGGTTTCCCCTGAAACGAAAGCCCCCGCTTGGCAGGGGCTTTCGCGTTGGCCTATTCGACGTTGAAAACCAGCGGCTTGATCTGGTTGAATTTACCTGTTTCCCTGAGGGCCTCCATCGCGGTTTGTGAGACCGGCTGATCGACATAAAGCAGCGCGATTGCATCGGCCCCGACATCGCTGCGGCCAAGGGTAAAGTTGGCGATATTGACGCCGTTTTCCCCCAAAACGCCGCCAAGGACGCCGATGATCCCCGGCACGTCCTTGTTGGTGGTGTAGAGCATGTTTTCCCCGACCTCGGCATCAATATTGATGTTCTTGATCTGGATAAAGCGCGGTTTTTTATCGGAAAATACCGTTCCTGCGATTGAGCGTTCGGTTTTATCCGTCACCACGGTCAGCTTGATATAGCTGTCAAACACGCCGGATTTGGCCTGAGTCGTGGTCGAAATCTTGACCCCGCGCTCGGCTGCGACCACAGGGGCCGAGACCATGTTGACCTCGGGGTTTGAGGCCTGCATCAGCCCCGCAATCGCGGCTGAGTTGAGCGCGCCGGTGTTCATTTCGGCCACGTCGCCGTCATAGAGGATATTGACCGCCTTGATCGGGTCATCGGTCATCTGCCCGACAAAGGCGCCAAGGTGGGTCGCCAGCTTGACGAAAGGTGACAGAACCGGCGCCTCCTCGGCGGTGATCGAGGGCATGTTGATGGCGTTGGTCACCGCCCCGTTCAGGAGGTAATCCGACAGTTGTTCAGCCACCTGAATGGCGACGTTTTCCTGTGCCTCGGTTGTTGCCGCGCCAAGATGCGGGGTGCAGACGACGTTCGGCAGGCCAAAAAGCGGGCTGTCGGTTGCTGGCTCAACCTCAAAAACGTCAAAACCGGCACCTGCGACATGGCCCGATTTCAGGGCCTCGGCGAGTGCTGCCTCGTTCACCAGACCGCCGCGGGCGCAGTTGATGATACGCACGCCTTTCTTGGTTTTGGCGATGGCATCAGCATCAATGATCTGGCGCGTTTTGTCGGTCAGCGGCACATGCAGCGTGATGAAATCGGCGCGCGCCAGCAGATCGTCCAGCTCAACCTTGGCGACACCCAATGCCTCGGCCCGTTCCTCGGACAGGAACGGATCATAGGCGATCACCTTCATCTTGAGGCCACGCGCCCGGTCCGCCACGATTGAGCCGATATTGCCACAACCAATTACGCCGAGGGTCTTGCTGGTCAGTTCAACCCCCATAAAGCGGGACTTTTCCCATTTGCCCGCCTGCGTCGAAACGCTGGCCGCAGGGATTTGCCGCGCCACCGCGAACATCACCGCAATCGCGTGTTCCGCCGTGGTGATCGAGTTGCCAAACGGCGTGTTCATCACGATCACGCCCTTTTTGCTGGCGGCGTTCAGGTCGATATTGTCAACCCCGATCCCGGCGCGGCCAATGACCTTGAGGTTGGTGGCGTTGTTCAGGATTTTTTCGGTGACCTTGGTGGCCGAACGGATCGCAAGGCCGTCGTAATCACCGATGATTTTCAGCAATTCGACCTTGTCTTTGCCAACCTCGGGGCGGAAATCCACCTCAATGCCGTTTTGTTTGAAGATTTCAACCGCCGTGGGGCTGAGTTTGTCGGATACGAGTACTTTAGGTGCCATGATACGGCCCTTTCATTGCGTGTTTTATAGGGGAAACCCCCCAAAAATGTCGGTTAAAGCGCGGCTTTTTCGGCCTGAAATGCCCATGAGAGCCACGGGATCAGGGACGCAACGTCACTGGTTTCGACTGTCCCGCCGGTCCAGATTCTGAGGCCTGCAGGCGCGTCGCGGTAAGAGCCGATATCCTGCGCGACCCCCTCGGCGTCCAGACGTTTGACGATCGCTTTGGCAAAAGCGGCCTGCGCGTTGGCGTCAAGCGCCGTCACCTCGGGGTCAACGATTTTAAGGCAAACCGAGGTGTTTGAGCGGGTCGCCGGATCAACAGGCAGAAAGTCAACCCAAGGCGTGCTGGCAACAAAACTTGCCAGAGCATCAAGGTTTGCATCCGCCCGCGCGATCAGGCCCCTTAGCCCGCCCTGCGCCTTGGCCCAGTCAAGGGCGACGAGGTAATCCTCAACCGCCAGCATCGAGGGCGTGTTGATGGTGGCACCGGTGAATATCCCCTCAATCAGTTTGCCCCCCTTGGTCAGGCGGAAAATTTTCGGCAGGGGCCACGGCGGGGTATAGTTTTCCAGTCGCTCAACCGCGCGCGGCGACAAGATCAGCATCCCGTGTGCCGCCTCGCCGCCCAGCACCTTTTGCCAAGAGAACGTGGTCACGTCGAGCTTTTCCCACGGCAGATCTTGGGCAAACGCCGCCGAGGTGGCGTCACAAATCGTCAGGCCGGCGCGATCATCCTTGATCCAGTCGCCGTTTGGCACCCGCACACCCGATGTCGTGCCGTTCCATGTGAATACGACGTCGTTGTCAAAATTGACCGCCGCAAGATCGGGCAGCTTGCCGTAATCGGCCGTGCGAACAGTGGCCTCGATCTTGAGCTGTTTCAAGACATCGGTGACCCAGCCTGCGCCAAAACTCTCCCAGGCCAGCATGTCAACGCCGCGCGCGCCAAGCATTGACCAGAGGGCCATTTCAACCGCCCCCGTATCGGAGGCCGGAACGAT
>JALUYI010000024.1 GCA_027013095.1 Paracoccaceae bacterium
CGTCAGGCCAATTCTGTGAGGTTCATTTGTTGGCGGCGGCGAGGCGGGCGCGGCTTTGATTGAGGCGGTAGCTTTCGCCGTTCATCTCGAGGATGTTGACGTGGTGTGTCAGCCGGTCCAGCAGCGCGCCGGTCAGGCGTTCGGTGCCGAAGGTTTCGGTCCACTCCTCGAAGGGCAGGTTCGACGTGATCAGGGTCGACCCTCGCTCGTAGCGCTGTGAGATCAGCTCGAACAGAAGCTCGGCGCCGGTTTTGCTCAAGGGGACGAATCCCAGCTCGTCGATGATCAGCAGTTTGACCTTGGCGAGTTTGCGCTGGAGTTGCAGGAGGCGTTTTTCGTCGCGGGCCTCCATCATCTCGTGCACGAGGGCTGCGGCGGTCACGAAGGCGACAGGCAATCCCTTCTGGCAGGCAGCCAGTCCCAGCCCGAGGGCGACATGGGTCTTGCCGGTACCGGAGGGACCGAGCGCGATCACATTCTCCTTGCGTTCGATCCATTCGCAGCGCGCCAGCTCCAGCACCATCATCTTGTTGAGCGACGGGATCGCCTTGAAGTCGAAGCTGTCCAGGCTTTTGATGGTCGGGAACTTTGCGGCCTTGATCCGGCGTTCCACCATGCGCCGTTCCCGGTCGATCAGTTCCAGCTCGGTCAGCCGGGCCAGGTAACGCACGTGATCTACGCCTTCAGCGGCGCAGATACGGGCCTGCTTGTCATGTTCACGCAGGAACGTCGGCAGCCGAAGCGTTTTGAGATGGTGGGCCAGCAGCAGTTCGGGTGCATCCGTCATGCCCCACCCCCTGCCAGCAGGCTCATGTAAGATGTGGCGGAGGTGGTAGCGATGTTGGTTCTGGGCAGGAAGGGATAAACATCCAAATCCAGCCTCGGAGGCCTTTGCTCGACCCTGCACAAGATCAGATGCTTGATTGCATCGAAGCTGACCGCTCCCATTCGCAGGGCATCTTTGACGGCAAGATGCAGCACGTCAATCTCGAAGCGCTCCAGAAGGCGCAGGACCTGCACATACTCGCGCTTGCCGGCCTTTCCCTGCCGGGCTTCCAGCAGTCGGCGCAGGGTTTTGAACGCTTCGGGCAACTCCCAGCCCTGCAGAGGCGCGGCCTGATCGAAGGACATGATCTTGCGTTCGATCAGCGCCAGGTAATGCAGTGGATCAAACACCATGTCGCCGGTGTCATAGGAGCGCGAATGCTCGGCGATCACCTCGGCGCCGCAGCCGATGACAACCCGGGTCACGAAGCCCTTGATCCAGACCGCACGGTGGCCGTAGGCAACCGGCACCGAGTAATCATTGCCGCGATAGCGCACCACCGATGTCGATGTGACCTGGCCACTTTGCAACTCACAGGCCTCAAAGGGGGTGCCGGGCAAATCCCGCATCGCCGCGAGATCGGCCTTCAGCCGTTCCCCGATGCTGACCTTGTAGCCACGCAGAACATCACCCTGGCGCTTGCGGCACTGCTCTTCCAGGTGAGCGTTGAACGCGTGCCAGTCCGGAAAGGACGGGATCGGCACCATGAAGTTGCGACGCCCGTAGCCGACCAGCCCCTCCACGGCCCCTTTGTCATTGCCCTTGCCGGGACGGCCATAGCGGTCCCGGATCACGTAATGCGACAACATCGCGCTGAACCGCTGGGTTCTTTGCCGGGAGCCATCCGGCAGAATCCGGGCAACCAGGCAGCGGTCATTGTCATAAAGAATCGACTGGGGAACCGCGCCGAAGAACGCAAAGGCATGGACATGGCCGTCAAGCCACGCCTCGGTATTGGCCGCAGGATAGGCCCGGATGTAGCACGCGTCGCTGTGCGGCAGATCGAGGGCAAAGAAGTGTGCCTTCTGCTCGACGCCGCCGATCACGACAAGCGCTTCACCAAAATCGGCCTGTGCATGACCGGGCGGATGGCTCAGCGGCACGAACATCTCCTTGCCGGTCCGCTTCCGGTCTCGAACGTAATCCTTGACGATGGTGTAGCTGCCATCAAAACCGCACTCGTCCCGCAACCGCTCGAAAATACGCTTTGCGGTGTGACGCTGCTTGCGAGGGCGGCCCCTGTCTTCAGCAAGCCATTGGTCCATCTGGCTGGTGAACGCATCCAGCTTCGGGCGCCTGATCGGCGCTGTCCGCCGATATCCCGGCGGCTCCGAATAGGCCAACATCTTCGCAACACTGTCCCGGCTGATCCCAAAATCCCGGGCAATCTGACGCCCGCTCAATCCATCCTGGAAATGAGCGTGACGCACCTTCAAATACAAGTCCACGGTGTATATCCCCAAGCCCTCCCGAAATCCGAAAGGGCAAAAGTGGACGACTTTTACGCCGCCCGCGACAACACTATGCCGTCGCTACCGTGGCCGAGTATTGCTCCGCCGTTCACA
>JALUYI010000025.1 GCA_027013095.1 Paracoccaceae bacterium
GAACATTTTGGTCCCTCCAAAGGTTACTGTTCGTTTCCACTTTCATGCCGGTCCGGGGGTTTATGAACTGGGTTTTGCCTCAGAGTTTCCAGCTCGCCGTCTCAACATGCAGCCATATAGCCGGGCATTTGGGGCGACAGTTTGACGGGAAAGCGAAAATCTCGAAAAAATGGTTAATTTTTTGGAAAGAAAATAATATCCATAAAAAACAAGGTATTATGGCGGTATCGCCGGCGGCTTTCTGACGATTTTTTGGGCGGCACGGGCTATTGTGGCAAATTCGCCATAAAATTTGCACTCAAATAGCTGGTTCTTCGGGTTAATCCTTGGCAAATAGTAAACAATAAAGGGAAAAAACGAAAGATCGGGGTGGAATGAACAGGCGCATCACAGCGGGTCTTAGGCTGCTGACGGCGGCTGCTCTGCTTGGTACCGCGGCTTTTTCCGCCGAGCCCTTCAAGGATTTCACCTTCAAGACCGTTCGACCTCCGGCGAAAGGGGCCAAGAAGCTGATCACCATTCAGATCGAGCCACCATCAAAAAAGGCCCCCAAGGCGGCTCCCCTAACCAGCACCGCAAGGGGGGGGCCGGTTCTGGAGACCATGAACGCGTGGTTCTGGGACAAGATCTCGCCCGCGCGTGCCTCCGCCGGACCGGGGCGGTTTACCGAGGCGCTGCGGGTCATCGACGTTGCCCGAGCGGATCAAAAGCCTAAGGTTCCGGCGCTGGCACAGCTACGCCGGATTGCCAATGCGCACGGAACCGATATTCTGTTGGCCACCATCGGCGAAAAGGTGTCGCCGGCGTTGGTTCTGGCCATGATCGCCGTGGCCTCGAGCGGGGATTATGGCGCCCACGCGGGTTTTGCGTTGGCGGACCTGTCAACGGCGACGCCGCGCTCGCCGGCTGAATTCAAACGTGTCGATGCCCCGGACCCGGCGGCGGAAATCAAGGCGGCGGTGGCCCGGATGGGACGGCTGTTGCGGCGCTTTGACCATGATCCGATTCTGGCGCTGGCGGCCTATCAGGCCGGGGCAAAGGCGGTCGATGCCAGTGCCGGGGTGCCTCCGGTTGCCCTCAGCCGCGCCTATGTGCCGACGGTCATTGCCACCTTTCAGGTTGCCCGCACCCTCTGTATCACGCCACCCGAACTTTATTCGGATGGCTGCGTCTTTCTGCCCAAGGAATTGCAATAAATGTCAAGGATCGAACAACTTTCCAAACCTCTGGTGCTGGACGTGGACGGAACCTTTCTGAAAACCGATCTGCTGCTCGAAAGTTTCTGGAGCGCCCTGGGGCGGGCGCCGCTGGCCTGTTTGCGGGCCTGTCTGCTGGCGTTCTCGAACCGGGCGAGACTAAAGCGTGCGCTGGCGGAGCTGGCGGCACTCAGGATGGATCTGCTGCCGGTCAATTCCGAAGTGCGCGCGTTGGGGGCGCACTCGGCCAAGCTGGGGCGCAGGGTGGTGCTGGCCTCGGGCTCGGACGAACGGTTGGTCAGCGCGCTGGCGGCCCAATACGGGATCGAGGGTCCGGTTTTTGCGTCGGACGGCAAGGTCAATTTGACTGGCCAGCGCAAGGCTGACGCGCTGGTACAGGCATTTGGCGAGGGTGGCTTTGATTATGCCGGAGACGGGATTGTGGACATGCCGGTCTGGGATGTTGCCGAGAACGCGATCATTGTTGGTCACCTGCCGCAGGTGGCGGCGCGACTGGCGGCCAAGGGCTCGAACGTTGAGGAATTTCGCCGCACTTGGGCGCTGCGCGATCTGCTGCGGGCCATGCGTCCGCACCAGTGGGTCAAGAATATCCTGCTGTTTCTGCCCCTGATCGCTGCGCATCGCTTTGATCTGGCGGGGATTATGCTGGTTTCTTACGGGGTGGTGGCCTTCAGCGCGGCGGCCTCCTCGATCTACATTATCAACGATCTGCTTGATCTCGAGGCCGACCGCCTGCATCCGACCAAGCGACGGCGGCCGTTTGCCTCGGGGGCGGTGCCCATCGTTGCCGGTATGGTGACAGCCGTGGGGCTGGGGGTGTTCGCGCTGGTGCTGGCCTTTTTGCTGGGCTGGGGGATGCTGGGGATCGTTGCGCTTTATATGGCGCTGTCGCTGGCCTATTCGCTGAAACTGAAACGCCTGCGTTGGGTCGATATTGCGACGCTGGCGGGGCTTTATACCCTGCGGGTGATTGCCGGAGCCATTGCCGCACAGGTGATGGCCACCGGGTTTCTGGTCGCCTTCATCTATCCGACGTTCATTGCCCTTGGCTGTGTCAAGCGGCTGACCGAGCTGACTCTGGCCAAGACCGATGAGCGTCTGCCCGGCCGCGGCTATGGGCGCCCGGATCGCCCCGATCTTCTGAACGTAGCGTGGCTGGGCACATTTGGCGCGGTGCTGGCCTTTTTCCTTTACAGCTTTACCGAGGCGGCGAGCACCCTTTACGACAGCCGCTGGCAGTTGTGGCTGGCAATTATTCCGATGGCGGGCTGGCTGATCCGGATGGTGCTGCTGGGCTGGCGCGGAGAACAGGATTACGACCCGATCGTCTTTGCCATGCGCGACAAATACGGCCTGTCCCTGATCGCGGTCACGCTGGCCCTGATGTTCACCGCCACCATCTGAGCGGGCGTGCCGGCATGGCGCAGCGCAACGCTCAGATCGACATTTTCTTGAACATGTTTTCCGGGATCGCGCGGATGATCAGCATGATCCAACGCCAGAAAAATGGCGTGTAGATGACATTCTTTTTCTTGTTCACCGCAGTCAGGATGTCGGTTGCGACCATCTCCGGGCTGGCCACAAGAAACATGCCGGGCAGTCCCCATGTCATGGCGGTATCGACAAAGCCGGGCTTTACCGTGACCACATGGCCGCCGGATCGCGTCAGGCGGTTGCGCAGGCCCGACAGATAGGTTGCAAAGCCCGCTTTGGCGGCGCCGTAAACATAATTCCCCACGCGGCCGCGGTCTCCGGCGACCGAGGCGACCCCGACGACGCAGCCGCTGTGGCGGGCCTCCATCAGGGGGGCAAATTCCTGCAAGAAACGGGCTGGTCCGGTAAAGCTGTCCTCGATGGTGCCATTGACGAGGGCAGGGGTCTTGTCAATGTCGGACTGCTCGGGCATCGAGCCGACAAAGACGGCGACGTTGAGGGTTCCGTCGGCCTCGGCAAGGCGCGCACAGATGCGGGCAAAACCGGCGGGCTTGCGAGCGTCAAAGGTGAGCGTTTCGGCAATTTCAGCGCCCCGCGTGGCGCAATCGGCGGCGCTGCGGGCCAGATCGTCCATGTCGCGCCCAGCCAGAAAGACATTGGCGCCGTCGCTGGCTACCTTGCGGGCAAAGGCGCGGGCTATGGCTGAACTTGCGCCGAGGATAAGCCAGTTCTGGGTCATGTTCTGCTCCTCAGGTTCAGGCGGCGCACCAGATCGGTTTCAAACACCCGCCCGGGATCGGCGGCATTCGCAACGCGGGCAAAATCGGGTTGCTCGTCATACATTTGCAAGGCCGAGTCCGGGCGCATCAGGGCGTCCTTGGCCAGATAGATCCGCCCGCCCGCCGCCAGTGTGACCTCTTCAAGGGCGTGCAAGAGACCGGGTGTCTCGGGGCGGTTGGCAAAGTCGATGGCAAGGGTAAACCCCTCCATCGGAAAAGACATCATGCCGCCGCGCCCGGCGCCCAGACGTTTCAGGACCGCCAAGGGCGAGGCCAGACCCGAGCGGGCGATGCGCTGCATCATCTGCGAGATACTGTCCCGGGCACTGACCGCGGGCACAACACATTGGAACTGATAGAACCCGGCCTTACCATAGAGACGGTTCCAGTGGCCGATCCGGTCCAGCGGAAAAAAGAAGTCGTCCAGCGTGCGGTGTCGCTGTCGTCCCTCGGGGGGCACGCGGCGGAAATAGGCGCTGTTGAACAGCCGCACGACCGGCGGAGAAAGGGCAAAGCCCGGCGCGTCAAAAGGCACCGAGCGGCGGTTTTTCATGCGTTGCGGCGCGCTGTGGGGCAGGTATTCTCCCTCTTCCAGAATTCCGCGCCCCATCTGTCGGCCCCGCGCTGCCGCGTCGATCCAGCCGACGCTGTAGGTGGCGCTTGAGGCCTCCAGCATGGACATGAACTCTTCCAGATTATCGGCGCGACTTTCGCGCACATCAAGAAGGGGCGCGCCCCCCTCGCTCAGGCGGAGCTCGGCAGCCAGAATGATCCCGGTCTGGCCCAGCCCGCCAATGGTGGCGCGAAACAGTTCGGGGTGGCTTTTTTCGGTGATCTGGCGCACCCGGCCACTGGGGCCCATCAGGTCGATTGAATGCACATGCTGGCCGAAACTGCCGACAAGATGGTGGCTTTTGCCGTGGACGTCATTGGCGATACAGCCGCCAAGGGTCGCCAGCCCCGTGCCCGGCAGAACCGGCACAGCAAAGCCGCGGGGGGCAAAGATGCGGGCGATATCGCCGACCATGGCACCGGCTTCGGCCTTGAGAATACCGCTTGACGGAGCAAAGGCGATCAGCCGGTCAAGGCGGGTCATGTCCATTACCGGCCCGGCCCCGTTCAGCGCCGCATCGCCATAGGATCTGCGGTTGCCAATGGCCGGTCCCGCGGCCTCTTTCAGGGTTGTCCTGAGGGCACTGACGCGCTCGGGGCGCGCGATGTCGCCATGTGCCTTGACCGCCCGGCCCCAGCCGGAATACTCAGCTGTTTTCCAACGCATGGTTTTTCCTTGTTGCAACGCCCTCGGCAAAGGGAAAGATGATGACCCCAAGGCCGATGGCAAACCAGAGGGTGGTCATTCGGATGATCGCGGTTGCCGGGATGCTGGCCTCAAGTGGCACGCCCTCCAGCGTCAGCAGGCCAATCATCGCCGCTTCGGCGCCGCCGATCCCGCCGGGCATTCCGGTGGCGCCGCCGGTCATCATCGAAAACAGAAAAATGGCGACCGCCTGCCAGAGCGGCAGATTTACCCCCAGCCAGCCCAGTAGCAGGTGAAAAGCAAAGCCCTCGGCCATCCAGCCCAGCCCACCCAGCACCAGCGCCGGGAAAACGAGGCTGGCCCGCGAAAAGGGTTTCAGCGCCCGCGCCGCCCGGCGCAGGCGGACGAACAGGCGCGGTTTTCGCCCGATGACGCGATAGAGTGCATCGACCACACCGGCAAACAGGCCGGGGCGGGTGGCGATCAGGGCGATCACGACCGCCAGCAGCGCAACCGGCAGTCCGCCGGAAATTCCCGCCGAACTGGCCGCCAGCGCCAGCGCCAGCAGCAGCCCGGTCGAGGCCAGATCGCCGGCCCGATCCACAAGGATCAGGGGCGCCAGAGTTTCAAGCGGGGCTCCGCTCTCGCGCGCGATCCAGCGCATGCGCACGGCCTCGCCCACCCGCGCCGGTGTCATGGTCAGGGCAAAGCCGCCGAAATAATGTCGCAAGACCTGCAGCAGCCCCATCCGCAACCCCAGTGTTTTGGTGTAGAGAAACCAGCGCAGCGCCCGAAGAATATAGTTCAGCAAAGAAAGTGCCAGCAGAGCCACGGCCTGCATCAGCGACAGCGTGGACATCTGTCCCCAGATATCCTCGCCGCTGGCCGCCCAGAGGGCGAGACCGGCAAAGACCAGAAATATGGCAAACACGATGACGGATGTGCGTATGTTATGAAGTCCCACCATAGGGGCGTGCTAGCGTGGTAAAATGGCAGAATAAAGGCCGGTTTACGAACAATCTGTGCGATTTTTCAATATTGATGCAAAAACAGGGCTATTCCCGCGGTGGGACCGGGGTCTTGTTGCCCTCGTCATCAAGCGCGACAAAGGTGAACACCCCCTCGGTCACGTTCAGCAGATCATGGCTGAGCTTGCGCTCGACCCACGCCTGAATGTTGACCGCCATCGAGGTGCGCCCGACCCGTACGACCTTGCAGTAGACCGCCAGAATATCTCCGACGCTGACCGGCTTGAGAAAACTCATGGCCTCGATTCCAACGGTTGCAACCCGGGTGCGGGCATGATCCGCCGCGGCAATCCCGCCTGCGATGTCCATCTGGCTGAGAACCCAGCCGCCGAAAATGTCGCCGGCGGTGTTGGTGTCTGCGGGCATGGCCACGGTGCGGATGGTCAGGTCGCCTTGGGGGGTGTTGGGTTGAGGCACGCTCATCAGGCGACCGAGGCGGCAAGGGTCAGGTTTTTTTGCATGACAAAGACGCTCTTTTCCCCCAGAGGTGCAGTGTCCGCGACCTCCCAGCCGTGCGAAAAATAGACCGCCGGCGTTTCGGTCAGCAAATAGATGCGCTGGTCGCCCCCGCTGGCAGCATAAGCCTCGATATGCCGGATCAGCGCCCCGGCGATTCCCCGATCGCGATGGGCCGGGTCGACCACCAGACTGGACAGCCACGGCGTAAGATGCTGAAGCGTGTCGATCCCCTCATGTTCGAGCAGCCAGACCATGCCGGCCGGAACACCGTCCTCGAGGGCAACAAAGACCTCGTCCGTGGGATGCGCCTCGATTCGGGCGTATTCCTCCTCCCAGTCGGCAATGGTAAAGCCGGCAACGGCGCCCCACTCCGCATCGGCCCAGCGAATGCATGTCTCGCGGGCTGTCGGAACTTCGGAGAGGGGACGTATGATCGGCATGATAGAGCGCTGGGGTTTCAGGACGGGTACCAAACCAGCCTACCATAGCTTTGCGCCACAGTGTATAAGCTGTGTGCAGGAACGTGGGCTGTGTTGCCCCTATGCCAGACAGGAGACAGGATGACCGGGTTGAGCTCTCTTTGTGACGGGCGGATCTTTACCGTAAGGGTCACCCCAAAGGCGTCGCGCAACGAGGTCAAGGTCGATCCCGACGGGCGGGCCGATCTGCGGGTTTACGTGACCAAGGTCCCCGAGGGGGGCAAGGCAAATGCGGCGGTTCTGAAACTGTTGTCAAAGGCCCTTGGTGTGCCCAAGACTCGAATCGAGTTGGTGCGCGGCGGATCCGGGCGAGACAAGCAGTTTCGTGTGGTTTGATCCCAAAAGGAGGGGCTACGCCCTAATCACGGGCGAACTGATAGCTGCCTTCCGGCAGGTCCAGCGCTGCCTGAAGGTCGCGCAGTTGTGCCATTGAAAAGGTGATTTTCTGCACGCGGTCGTTGCGAGGATCGTATTGGGTCAGGGTCACGCAAGAGGCAAAGGCGCTGACGGTTATATCCTCTTGCAGCGGCACGTCGCCGTCGTCAATCAGGGTCACGACACTGGCGTCAAATTCGTGTTCTATGGTAAACATGCCAAAACAGTAGCGATTGTCGGTGTTTTGGGCAATGGGGGCCTTAACCGGCCCCAAGCGGGGTTCCCCAGAGGTCATAATCGCTGGTTTCATCCACCTGAACGGTCAGGATGTCGCCGGGGTTCAGCCCCTGAAAATGGCTGTCGATAAAGAGGTTTCCGTCGATCTCGGGGGCATCGGCAGTCGTGCGACAGGTTGCACCTCGGGCGTCCACCGCATCAACGATCACCTGCAGGTTCTGCCCCAGCTTTTCCGCCAGTTTGGCCTTGGAAATGGCCTGTGCCCGGGCCATGAAGCGATCCCAGCGCTCTTGTTTCACCGGCTCGGGAATATGGTCGGGCAGAGCATTGGCGCGCGCCCCGGCGACGTTCTCGTATTGAAAGCAGCCGACGCGATCCAGTTTTGCCTCGTCCAGCCAGTCCAGAAGATGCTGAAACTCGGCCTCGGTCTCGCCGGGGTAGCCGACGATAAAGGTCGAACGCAGGGTGATACCGGGGCAGATCTTGCGCCATTCCGCGATTTCCTCCAGCGTTTTTGCACTGGCCGCAGGACGCGCCATGCGTTTGAGGACATCCGGGTGGCTGTGCTGAAACGGGATATCGAGGTAGGGCAGCACGCCGCTGTTCCGGTCAGCCATCAGCGGGATCAGCGCCCGCACATGCGGGTAAGGATAGATATAATGCAGCCGGACCCAGACCCCCAGTGTGCCCAGATCGCGGGCCAGATCGGTGATATGGGCGCGGTGCCCCCTCGCGGTCGCGTGCTTCAGGTCCAGACCATAGGCCGAGCTGTCCTGCGAGATCACCAGCATCTCGCGCACCCCACTGTCCACCAGCGCCTCGGCCTCTTTCAGAATCGCATGTGCGGGGCGGCTGACGAGGCGCCCGCGCATGTCCGGGATAATGCAGAACCGGCAATGGTGGTTACAGCCCTCCGAGATTTTCAGATAGGCATAGTGGCGCGGGGTCAGGCGCACGCCACTGGCGGGCAGAAGGTCTATGAACGGGTCGGGGTCGGGTGGCAGCGCAGCATGGACCGCGTCCAGAACGGCCTCGGTCTGATGTGGGCCGGTGACGGCCAGAACACTGGGGTGGGCGCCGGTGATGAACTCGGGCGCGGCCCCGAGGCACCCGGTCACGATCACTCGGCCGTTTTCAGCCAGTGCTTCGGAAATCGCGCTCAGGCTTTCGGCCTTGGCGCTGTCCAGAAATCCGCAGGTGTTGACGATCACGACGCCAGCGCCGGCGTAATCGGGGCTGATGGCGTAACCCTCGGCGCTGAGGCGCGTCAGGATGCGCTCGCTGTCCACCAACGCCTTTGGGCAGCCGAGGCTGACCATGCCGATCGTTGGCTGTCCGGGGCGTGGGGCCTGAGGGATGCGGGCGCGGGCGAGGTCGGGTCGCAGGTCTGGTGGGTTCTGGCTCATGGCCGAGGTATAGGCGAGGCGGGCCTGCGCAACAAGCGCCGACATCCGCTCAGGGAGCGGCAAAAAAGGCGGCGCTGAAAAACGCCGCCTTCTGGTGTGTCAATTTCTGCGCCGGATTATTTCACTGTCAGCAGCGTCCACATACCCGAGGCATAGTGGCCCGCGACGTTGCAGTAGAGCAGATATTTGCCGGGGGTCAGGTGCAGGGTCAGCGACGCTTTTTCGCCCGGCTCCAGTTCGGAAATCTCGCCCATGTTCATGTTGGGCGCATTTTCATCAACCCGGCTGAGCTTGGCCTTGAACGGCACGCTGTCGGGGTGTTTGGCCAGCGAGGCGACGACCATTTCATGCTCGATATTCTTGGATGAGTTGACCGCCTTGAAGGTCACTTCGCCCGCGGGTACGGTGGCTTGCGAAATCTTGATCCCCATGGGGGCCTTGGAAAGGTCCGGGTGATCTTTCAGGCGCATGTTGTCAACCATGACCATATCGGCCCCGGAATCCCAGAGATCGACGTTGATTGTGGTACCCGCCCATACCGGGGCGGTCAGCGTGCTTACGGCCAGAACGGCGGCGGCGGTGCTTGCGAGAAGGCGTTTCATTTTAGGGCTCCAATCATGTAAAATTCTCTTTTTCTGAGGTCTCGCCTCATGCGGTTTGTATGCATCTGCATACGGCCAAAGTCTTTGATCTGGAGCAAATTTTTTGCGTGATTCACCGCCAAAATGTCGCAGGAAACGCCGTTTCAACCGGCTGGTGCAAAGCTGCCATGCAGGTGTGGAATGGCTGCGGGAAAAACGACTCGGTTGGGGCCTGAATTTCGCACCCGTTTGCACGTTGAGCGCCGGTTCGGGAAAGAGCCGGCGTCGTCAAGTTGGTGTCCGGTCTGGGCCGAGTCCTGCCCCCTCAGGCCAAGGTCAGGCTCCTGCAAATTCACAAAGGACATGCACATTCATGCCCAGATCCTGCAGCTTCTTGCGTCCGCCCAGTTCCGGCAGGTCGATGATGAAGGCGCAGCCGACGATTTCGGCCCCGGCGCGTTCCAGCAGTTTGATCCCGGCCTCGGCGGTTCCGCCGGTTGCCAGTAGATCATCGACGACCAGAACCTTTTCTCCCGGTGCGATCACGTCATCATGCATCTCCATCACGGCCTGTCCATATTCCAGCGTATAGGCCTGCGAGATTGTGCTGCCGGGCAGTTTGCCCTGCTTTCGGATCGGCACAAAGCCGACCGACAACTGGTGGGCAATCGCGCCGCCAATGATAAAGCCGCGTGCCTCCAGACCGACCACCTTGTCGATCCGCTGTCCCGCATAGGGCGACAGCAGCTGGTCAATGGTGATCCGCAGACCCCGCGCATCGGCAAATAGCGTGGTGACATCGCGAAACAGGATGCCCTTGTGGGGGAAATCGGGAATCGTGCGGATGTAATCCTTGATCGAGCGGGTTGTGGGCATTGCAGCTCCTGATACGGTCTGAGGGTCCATGGCCAGAGAATCCCCGGCCTGAGAATCCCCAGGTTGTGTTAACGCCCGCGTTCGGTGGCGAAAACCCGGAATTTGCAAAATTCCCGGCCCTGCGGCGAATGGCCATGCGCGCTCAGTCGGTGGGCTTTCCCAGAACCCGCCCGGCCACGGCGTCGAGCTTGGCCAGCAGCGCCGGGTCGCGCATTTCCGGGGCGGTCATGATCGCCGTGTCCAGCGCCGTCTCGCAGCCCGCCTCACAGGTTTCACGGTTGCCCCCAAGAAGGCCGGGCAGGCGCCGGATCAGGCCACGGGCCTTGTCGGCATTGCCCGACAGGATGCGGATGATCTCGGTGACATCAACTTCGCCATGGGCGGGATGCCAACTGTCGTAATCGGTGATCATGGCCAGCGACGCATAGCAGATTTCAGCCTCGCGCGCGAGCTTGGCCTCGGGCATGTTGGTCATGCCGATCACATCGGCGCCCCAGACGTCGCGATACATGCGGCTTTCCGCCAAGGTCGAGAACTGTGGCCCTTCCATTGCCAGATAGGTGCCCGCTGGGTGAATGGTGATGCCCTCGGACCGGGCGGCGTCAAGACAAAACCGGCCGAGACGCGGACAGGTCGGCTGGGCCACCGAGACATGGGCCACGCAGCCGGCGCCAAAGAATGTCTTGTCCCGGGCAAAGGTGCGGTCGATGAATTGATCCACAAGGACGAAATCGCCCGGGGCCATATCCTCGCGAAATGAGCCGCAGGCCGAGACTGAAACCAGATCGGTCACGCCGATGCGTTTCATGACGTCGATGTTGGCGCGGTAGTTGATGGTCGAGGGGGATTGCACATGCCCGCGCCCGTGGCGGGGCAAAAAGGCCATTTCAATGCCCTGAAGACGGCCGCGCAAGATGTCGTCGGAGGCCGCCCCCCAAGGTGAGCGCACCGTTTCCCAGCGGGCATCCTCAAGCCCGTCAATCTCGTAAATCCCGCTGCCGCCGATCACGCCGATCATGGGTTTCATGCTGGTTCCTCCCGGGTTTATGGTTCAGCCTTTGGGTTTCGTGTCATCCGGGCGGGTCAGTTCAAAAACCTCGCGCACCACCGAATAATCCCGATAGCCAAGACGCGACAATGGGTTGTAGCGGGTCACGTCAAGGCGGCCATCGCGGATGCAAGAATCGGCCAGATGGACGCCAGTGACCTCACCGAAAACCACGTGGTTCTGCTCGCCTTCAGCGACGATGATCTGGGTCATCCGGCATTCCAGCGCTGCCGGAGCGGTCGCAACGCGCGGGCAATCAATCGTCTGACAGGCCGCTTTTTCCAGCTCGGCAACATCGAATTCATCGACGTCATGAGCAAAATTCTCGCTGCTCAGGTTCATCGCATCGGTCAACGCCTCGGAGACGATGTTGACGCAAAACACCCCGGTCTCGCGGATGTTGGCGAGGCTGTCCTTGACCTTGGTCGAGGCGAACATCACCTGCGGAGGATCATAGGCAATGCCGTTAAAAAACGAATACGGCGCCAGATTGTCGGCTCCTGACGCGCCTCGGGTTGAAATCCAGCCAATCGGGCGCGGAGTCACGATGGCATTGAACGGGTTGTGCGGCAGCGGATAACCGTCTTTCGGGCGGTAAAACATGGGCGTCCTTCATTATCTCTCTTGGCCCAATGCCTAACTGCGTGCTAGGGCGATTGCCAGTGCAAACAACGGTTTCGTGAAGACGAAGGCCAAAGCTCTGGGTTTGAATATCTGATGTTTCGCCTGTCCACGGAAACCCCCGATGATACTGCCGAGGTGGAATATCTGTTCGATCTCGCCTTTGCGCCAGGGCGTGAAGCGCTGTCTTCATACCGCTTGCGCGACGGGATTGCACCGCTGGCTGCGCTGTCGCTGGTGGCGCGCGAGCAACGTGAACCGGAGGCGGGCGGTGTTGCCGGCGCCATTCGTTATTGGCCGATTCTGGTCGGCAACGGGGCCGGGGCAAAGAAGGCGCTGTTGCTGGGGCCGGTTGCCGTGCATCCCACCCATCAGGGCGAGGGGCTGGGGGCGTCGCTGATCTGGGACAGTCTGGCGCGGGCGCGCAGCGCCGGCTGGAAACGAGTGATCCTTGTGGGGGATGCGCCGTATTACCGCCGCTTCGGCTTTCGTCGGGCCGAGGGGCTGTCTTTTCCACCGCCGACCAACCCGAACCGATTGCTGGCGCTGGCGCTGGTTGATGGCGGTCTGGACGGGGTCAGGGGGATGGTGCGGCGGTTCGATCAGACCTGAGCCGTCTCTGTATCTCGATATTGCTATCGTGTTCCCGTCAACCGCCTTGGCCGAGACGGCGGCTCAATCACAACGGTCATGCCTTTGGGGCGTTGCGCTCAGATCGTTGCCAGCCAGGTGTTCACCGCATCGCGCACGGATTGCGCCCCCGAGGCCCGGGCCATGTCGATCACCGCCCGCGCTTCGGACAGATCGACCCGGCGCAGAAGGTCCTTGACCGGACCGATCGAGGCCGGACGCAGCGACAGGGCCCGCAGCCCCATGGCGGCAAAACACAAGGCCTCGGTCGGGCGACCCGCGTCCTCGCCGCAAAAGCTGACCGGCGTGCCGAGATCAGTGCAGCGCCGGGCGATCTGCTCGATAAAGGTCAGAAAGCTGACGTTTAGCGTATCATAGCGACGGCGCACGCGCTCATTCTCGCGGTCGGCGGCAAAAAAGAACTGCTTCAGATCGTTGCCCCCGATCGAGATGAAATCCGCCAGCTCAAAAAACTGGTCCGGGGCAAAGGCCAGAGACGGGGTTTCCAGCATGGCGCCGATTTCAAGGGATTCGGGAACCTCGTGCCCCAGCGCAGCCTCGCGCTCAACTTCGCGCAGGACGGCATCGCGGGCCTCGGTGAATTCCTCGAACTGGGCGACAAAGGGAAACATGATGGCCAGCGGCCGACCGTTTGCCGCACGCAAGAGCGCCTGCACCTGCATGCGCATGACCCCGCCCTTTTCCATCGCCAGACGGATGGCGCGCCACCCCATCGCCGGGTTCGGCTCCTCCTCGCGTTTCATATAGGGCAGGACCTTGTCCGAGCCGATGTCGAGGGTGCGAAAGACGATCCGCTTGCCCTTGGCGGAATCCATGATCCGGGCGTACAGCCTTGCCAGCTCGCCCCGGCGCGGCACGGTTGAGCGGATGAGAAACTGGAGTTCAGTGCGAAACAGCCCGACGCCTTCTGCGCCCGAGCTTTCGAGGCTGGGAAGATCGGCCATCAACCCTGCATTCATGTACAGGCGGATGCGCTGCCCATCCCGGGTGATGGTCGGCTTGTCACGAATCGAGCGGTATTTCTGCTGCGCCTCTTGCTGCATCGCGATCTTGTCACGAAAGGCCGAGGCGACACTTTCCTCGGGACGCAGATGTGCAATCCCCTGATCGCCGTCGACAAGGATCGGGTCGCCGTTCTGCGCCTCGCGGGTAACCTTTTCGGCATGGATGACCAGCGGAATGGCCATCGCCCGCGCGACGATTGCAGCGTGGCTGCCAACCGAGCCTTCCTCCAGCACGATGCCTTTCAGCTTGCGCCCGTAATCCAGCAATTCCGCCGGCCCGATGTTGCGGGCAACCAGAATGGCGTCGTCGGGCACCTCGTCGCCGGTGGGAACGGTCTGCCCGGTCAGCAGGCGCAACAGCCGGTTCGAGAGGTCGTCCAGATCATGCAACCGCTCGCGCAGGTAGGGGTCGGGAACGCGGGCCATGCGGGCGCGGTTTGCGGATTGCTCTTTTTCCACCGCCACCTCGGCGGCCAGCCCCGAGCGCACGTCCGCCTCCATCCGGCTGGCCCAGCCTTGCGAGTTGGCAAACATTCGGTAGGCCTCAAGCACCTGTCGGCTTTCCTCGGTGGCGGCGCCGATATCTCCCTTCAGAAGATCGTCGATATCGCCCTTCAGGGTTTCGATTGCGTTTCGCAGGCGCTGTTGTTCGCGATCGACATCGTCCGTGACCGGGTCTGGAACGACGATTTGCGCTTCGTGCAGCAGGACGTGGCCCGCGGCGCTGCCTTCCTGCGCCGAGGTTCCGCGGAACACGACGGGGTGGGTGTGCGGGGCGGACAGGGCCGCGCCCTCGCCAACGAAGACGCCCAGCTCGGCCATTTCGGCGATGACCATGGCCACCACTTCCAGACCGTAAAGCTCATCTTCCGAAAAAATCCGTGCATCGCGGCTCTGGACCACCAGAACGCCGCGGGTTTCGCCCAGACGCTGGATCGGAACCCCCAGAAACGAGCTGTAAACCTCTTCGCCAGTTTCCGGCATATAGCGAAAGGCGGGCAGGTCCGGGGCGTTGGCAACATTCATCGGGCGGGCGTCGGCGGCAATCTTGCCCACCAGTCCCTGACCGATCCTCAGCCGAGTGCGATGGACGGCGTCGGGATTCAGCCCTTCGGTTGCACACAGTTCCAGTGTTCTGGCATCGCGAAACAGGTAGATCGAGCAGACCTCGGCTGACATTGCATCCGCGATCAGGCTGGTGATCCGGTCCAGCCGTTCCTGTCCTTCGGCCTCGATTGCCAACGCATCGCGCAGGCGTTTCAAAAGTTTTCGGGACTTTTGTCCTTTTGTCTCGGCCATAGGCCCCAGTTCTCAGGCTGCGTTTTCCAGATTGAACGTATCATGCAGCGCCTGCACCGCCAATTCCATATATTTCCGGTCTACAAGCACGGAAACCTTGATTTCCGAGGTGGTGATGACCTTGATATTGACGCCTTCGGCGGCCAGCGCCTCGAACATTTGCGCCGCTACCCCGGCGTGGCTGCGCATGCCGATTCCCACCACCGAAACCTTGCAGACATCCTTGTCGGCGATGAGGTCGTGAAAGTTTATTTCACCACTGTCCCGGGCGGCGTCCAGCGCCTTTGAGGCCAGCGCAACTTGATTGGTCGGGCAGGAAAAGGTCATGTCGGTGCGCCCCTCTTCGCTGATATTCTGCACGATCATGTCGACATTCACTCCGGCGGCGGCGAGGGGCGAGAAAATGGCCGCGGCGATCCCCGGACGGTCGGCGACCGACACCAGAGTCATCTTGGCCTCATCGCGTGAATAGGCTACGCCTGAAACAACGTTGTTTTCCATGATTTCCTCCTCGGGGCACACCAGCGTGCCTGAATTTTCCCGCGCATCCTCAAAGCTGGACAACACCCTGAGGCGTACATTAAAGCGCATCGCCAGTTCGACCGAGCGCGTCTGCAGGACCTTGGCCCCCAGCGATGCCAGTTCCAGCATTTCCTCATACGAGATGCGATCCAGCTTGCGCGCCTTGTCAGTGATGCGCGGATCGGTGGTAAAGACGCCGTCAACATCGGTGTAGATATCGCAACGGTCGGCCTTCAGCGCCGCGGCAAAGGCCACCGCCGTCGTGTCCGAGCCGCCGCGCCCCAAGGTGGTGATTCGCCCGTCCGCAGCCAGCCCCTGAAAGCCGGCGACAACGGCCACCTTCATCCCTTCGGCGAACTTGGCATCCAGATTGTCGCAAGGAATTTCGGTGATGCGCGCGGCGCCATGGGCCGAGGTGGTTTTCAGGGGCACTTGCCAGCCCTGCCAGCTGCGCGCCGGCACGCCCATGCCCTGCAGGCTCAGCGCCATCAGACCGGCGGTCACGTTCTCGCCCGATGACACCACGGCATCATATTCGCGCGCATCGAACATTGGCGCAGTTTCGTTGACCCAGCCGACCAGCTCGTTCGTCTTGCCGGACATGGCCGAGACGATGACGACCACCTCAAAGCCGTTCTCGACCTCGCGTTTCACCTTTTGCGCCGCATTCCTGATGCAGGCGAGATCGGCAACGGAGGTGCCGCCAAATTTCATGACGAGCCGGGGCATGATAAGCCTTTGCATTTGCTGTGTTCGTGTTGGCGATGCTGACCGGGTTCTTACGGTGGCGCGCGGGTAAGGGCAAGCGTTCTTGTTCCCCGCCTTCCGGCTGGCGCTGCGTCAGTTCGTCTTGCGGCCACCCCACGGGAGGGGGGTGACGGGGATGCCGTCCTCGATCAGGCTGCGGGCCTCTTTGGGACGGACCTCGCCAATAATCGGGCGGGCCGGGGCGTCGCCGGCGTGAATGGCCCGGGCCTCGCGGGCGAACTCGGGGCCGACATCTTCGGAACTGGCTTCAATCCGCGCCCGCAGCTCGGCAAATTTGCGTTCGATCTCGGAGGCCGGGGCCCGCAGCGAGACCTTTGGTTTTGCTTCTGTCTCGGCGGGGCAGGCGTCCCCGGCGGCGTTCGCCTGCGGCGGCTGTGCAGGTCCGGGGGCAGGAGCAGCATCGGGGGAAGCGGCGGTACGGGCAAGGCTGACCCGCGGGGCCATGATCGCCTTGCTGACGGTGCCGCTGTCGCAGACCGTGCAGCAGACCAGCCCCGCGGCGTTCAGCTGATCAAAGGCATCGGCGGATTGGAACCAGCTGTCAAAACTGTGGCCCCGGTGGCATTTCAACGTGTAGCGGATCATAACGAACCCGAATTTTTTAGGATGGCTAAGGATAGCCTGAATGGTCGCAGGGGCAAGGCTTATTATCCTCGAACCGCTGCCGCGTCAGCCCGGTGGCGTTTCGACAAAATATCGCATCGCCAAAACCTTGCCGTGCCTTCGGCGTTCTCGGGCGTTTGGCGATGAGCATGCCTCAACGATTTGTCGAAACGTTTGAGTCCAGCAGGTCAGGGTCAAAATCCGCGATGATCTGGCGCAGTTTCGGTTCCCGCACCAGCAGGGCGGCAGTTTTCTGATCGAACCACTGGATCCGGCGTTGGCCCTTTTCCTTGAAGTCGCTCCTGTGGGCGGTGACACGCAGCGCAAAGATATAGGCCTCCGAGGATTTCTTTTTGTCCCGATCCTTCAGCCGATTGTATTTGTAGCGCCCCAGCGCGGCGGGGTATGTCTGGCCGGTGACGCCGGCCTCTTCCAGCGCCTCTTGGGCGGCGCTTTCGGCGGGGCTGAGCCCCTCTATCGGCCAGCCCTTGGGGGGAATCCATCGGCCGGTGCCGCGACTGGTTATCAGCAGGACCTGGGGTTTTTGACCGGCGGTGCGGCGAAAACACAAGGCGGCGTATTGTGTGCCCTCCTGCCGTTTGGCGATGACTTTTCCGGGCGGAATCATGGATGTCTTCTATAGCGTTTTTCGAGATCGTCTTGGGAAATCGTCGGGACAGGTAGCTGCGCTGCAGCCCTGCGAGCGTCTGGCGCAGCTGGGTGTTGTTGGCCCATCCTTTTCTTGAAACATTTCAGCGTGAGGCGCGGCGGTCGCGGCGGGCGGACATCGGCTGGAAGGCGACTGCCACATGGGCCTCGCAATAGGGTTTTCCCGGTTGCACCGGATGGCCGCAGAACCAGAAATCATCGGTTGCCGGATCGCCGACTGGCCATTTGCAGGTGCGCTCGGTCAGTTCCATAAGGTGCAGGCGCTTGGCGGTCTTCTCGACCTCCTTGACATTGGCCAGTGCCTCGGCGCTGACCTCGTTGGCCGAGGGTTGCGGCGGCAACGGCTGGCCAGCCTTGATAATCGGGCGGCGCGGCGGGATCGGCAGGTTGCGCGTTTGCTCTTGCGGCTGGCCTTGTGCCTCTGACGGGGTCTCGGCCTGCTTGGGCGAGGATGACGGGTCCGGCGCTTTGGCGGCCGATGTGGTGCCGCTGTCCTTCAGCGATTTCCCCTTGGGTGCGGCGGTTTTGGCACTGGCCGCGCTGGTGCGGTTTGACAGGCCGAGCCGATGCACCTTGCCGATGACGGCATTGCGGGTGACGCCGCCCAGCTCTTTGGCGATCTGGCTGGCGCTCTTGCCTTCGCCCCACATGGTTTTCAAAACCTCGACGCGTTCGTCAGTCCAGGACATGCTGTGCTCCATTCGTGTGACCTTGCAGGAGGGGATCGGGGTGAATCCCTCGACTGCGCGGGTGAAATTCCGTGACCGCCTATTGTAACCGCCTCAGGGGCGGTTACAAGGTCATGGGTAAAAGTTTCTGGCGCTAGGGACAAGGAGGGACCGCTTTGACGCAACAAAGGATGGGGATGCGCAGGTTCGGTCGGGTGAACTGGCTGGGTCTTTACACGCTGGCGCTGCGCGAGGTGATCCGCTTTACCTCGATCTGGACCCAGACGGTGCTGGCGCCTCTGATCACCGCGGGGCTGTTCCTGTTGGTCTTTGATCTGGCGATCGGCAGTCGGCGCGGAGACGTGATGGGGGTCAGCTTTGCCCATTTTCTGGCTCCCGGGATCCTGATGATGAGCGTCATTCAGAACGCGTTTTCCAACACCGCCAGCTCGATCGTGATTTCAAAGCTGCAGGGCAATATCGTTGATACGCTGATGCCGCCGCTGTCGCCACTGGAGCTGGTTCTGGGCTTTGCCTTGGGCGGTATCGTGCGCGGCGTTCTGGTTGCTCTGGCCGTGGGGGTCGTGACCTTTCCGGCGCTGGGTCTGGGCGTTGCCCATCCGCTGTGGGTGCTGACATTCGTGTTGCTTGCCAGCGCCATGATGTCGCTGATTGGCGTGCTGGCGGGGGTTCTTTCGGATCGGTTCGACCAGATGAACGCGATCACGAATTTCATCGTAACACCGCTCAGCTTTCTGTCCGGCACGTTTTATTCGATTCAGATCCTGCCGCCGTCTCTGCAGGTGGTGACCCATTACAATCCGATCTTTTACCTGATCGACGGCTTGCGGTTTGGCGTTCTCGGGGTCTCGGACCGGCCACCGTTGACGGGGCTGCTGTTTTGTGGCGGGCTGACGATTGGGCTTGTGTTCTGGGCCTGGCGCTGGTTCGTAACCGGCTATCGCCTGAAGAGCTGAGCGGGCAAGGGCAATCGTCCGAGGCGCCGATTTACCGGACGTATCGTAAAATGCCGACGATCTGGATCCTGATCGATTGCTTGACGGGGCGCGTCTTTTTCTGGACAAGCCGGTGTTGTCGCGCTAAAGCCATGCCCGATGGCACAGAACACCGCATATTCTTCGGCGCGACGCCGACGCTGACACCGGTCGGCCGCCCGCTGCCGACAGCCCCTGCGCGCGGGCCTTTTATGCGCGCCCGTTCCGGCCATACGTTTCCTCCAATACGCTCCGGCGATAATTGACACTGCCCTGAGATTACGTCACATCAGGGCCTTCACCAGCGAAAGGGTTCCTTGATGATTTCTGCTGTTTTGCCCACCTATACACGCGCGCCTCTGGCCTTTGTCCGGGGCGAGGGCTCATGGTTGATCGAGGAGGACGGCCGTCGATTTCTGGATATGGGGGCCGGAATTGCCGTCGCGGCTCTGGGCCATGCCAACCCCGATCTGGTGGCGGCCCTTACGGCACAGGCGCAGGAGCTGTGGCATACGTCAAACCTCTATACCATCCCCAAACAGGAGGCGTTGGCAGCGCGGCTGGTGGATGAGACCTTTGCCGATACGGTGTTTTTCACCAATTCGGGGGCGGAATCGATGGAATGTGCGTTGAAGATGGCGCGCAAGTCGTTCAGCCACGCCGGCGCGCCCGAACGCAGCAAGATCATCGCCTTCACGGATTCCTTTCACGGTCGCACGCTGGGCACGATTGCGGCGGCGGGCGCGGCCAAGCTGACGGACGGGTTCGGCCCGGTGTTGGGCGGGTTCGTCCATGTCCCCTTTGGCGATCTGGCTGCGGTCTCTCAGGCGATTGACGACAAGACCGCGGCGATCGTTGTCGAGCCGGTGCAGGGCGAGGGCGGCATCGTGCCCGCCACGGACAGCTTTTTGCGCGGCTTGCGTCAGCTTTGCGACGAAAACGGCCTGTTATTGATCATGGATGAAATCCAGTGCGGCATGGGCCGTTCGGGGCGCTTGTTCGCGCATGAATGGAGCGGCGTGACCCCTGACATCATGGCCGTGGCCAAGGGGATCGGTGGCGGTTTTCCCATGGGGGCGTGTCTGGCCCGCGAAGCCGCGGCGCAAGGGATGGTCGCAGGGAGCCACGGCTCGACCTATGGCGGCAACCCGTTGGCCTGCGCGGTAGGTCTGAAAGTGATGGACCTTGTTTGCGCCCCCGGTTTTCTGGACGAGGTGCGGCGAAAATCCGGTCTGTTGCGGCAAAAACTGGAGGGTCTGGTGGCCGCCCACCCAGATGTCTTTGCCGAGGTTCGCGGCCTTGGGCTGATGCTGGGTCTGGTGTGCAAGCGGCCCAACATGGATGTGGTTAAGGCGGGCTATGCGCAGCAACTGCTGTGCGTTCCGGGGGGACAGAACGTGGTCCGCCTGCTGCCGCCTCTGACCATCACGGATGAGGAAATTTCCGAGGCGGTCCGGCGTCTCGATCAGGTGGCATGCACATTGGAGGCAAGCAAATGACGCACTTTCTGGACATCAACAAGACCGCGCCGGATGATTTGCGCGCGATCCTCAATCAGGCCGCCGAAATGAAGGCAGCGCGCCGCGATCGGCCCAAGGGAACGCCCGATGCGCTGACGCCTCTCGCCGGGCGCATGGTTGCCTTGATCTTTGAAAAACCGAGCACCCGTACGCGGGTCAGTTTCGATGTCGGCGCGCGGCAGATGGGGGCGCAGACCATGGTTCTGTCCGGGGCGGACATGCAGCTTGGCCACGGTGAGACGATTGCCGACACGGCACGCGTCCTCAGCCGGTATGTGGACCTGATCATGATGCGCACGTTCGAGGAGGACACCCTGCTGGAGATGGCCGAGTATGCCAGCGTGCCGGTGATCAACGGGCTGACCAATCGCACCCACCCTTGCCAGATCATGGCCGATATCCTGACCTTTGAAGAGCATCGGGGCCCAATCCGGGGCAAGAAAGTTGTCTGGATGGGAGACGGCAACAACGTCTGTGCTTCGTTCATCCACGCCGCCGGGCAGCTTGGGTTCGACCTGACGTTCTCGGGGCCGAAATCGCTGGACCCCGAAGACGCCTTTGTCGGGGAGGCCCGGCAGAAAGGCGCGCGGATCGTCATCGAGCGCGATCCCGTGGCGGCGGTCGAGGGCGCCGATCTGGTAGTGACGGATACCTGGGTATCGATGCACGACAGCCAATCCTCGCGCGAGCGGCGTCACAATCTGTTGCGCCCCTACCAGGTCAACGACGCGCTGATGAGGGCGGCAGGGCGGGACGCGTTATTCATGCATTGCCTGCCGGCCCATCGGGACGAGGAGGCCACCAGCGCGGTGATGGACGGGCCGCATTCGGTGGTGTTTGACGAGGCCGAGAACCGGTTGCATGCGCAAAAGGCGGTCATGCGCCACTGTTTGGGGGTCTGAGGCTCTCCCGTCGCGGGGGCCAGCCCCCGCACCCCCGGAGTATTGTCACAAAAAAGACGGGGGTGCCGCCCCGGCCGCTCGATTTTATGTGCTTTATGCGCGAAAGGCCGGAGTCTCGACGGTTGGTGACAGACTTTTAGTAAGGCAGGCCGACATAGTTCTCCGCCAGCGTAGTTCGTGCGGCCTTGGAGGACAGCAAATAGTCCAGTTCGGTCTGTTGCAGATGTTGCTCATAGGGTGAATTGTCCGGAAAGCGGTGCAGGAGTGAGGTCATCCACCAGGAAAAGCGTTGCGCTTTCCAGACCCGAGCGAGGGCTCTGTCGGAATAGCTGTCCAGCCCGCGATCGTCGCCCTGAAGATAGTGGTCGCAGAGCGCATGATAGAGATAATGGATGTCGCTGGCCGCCGAGTTTAGCCCCCGGGCGCCGGTTGGCGGGACGATATGGGCGGCGTCCCCGGCGAGGAAGAGGGTGCCGTAGCGCATCGGCTCGGCGACGAAGCTGCGCAACGGGGCGATGGATTTTTCAATCGAGGGACCGGTTTGCAGGGCCCCGGCCACATCCACGGGCAGACGTCGGCGAAGTTCGTTCCAGAAGGCCTGATCGGACCAGTCGGCGACGCTGTCGCTGAGGGGCACCTGAATGTAATAGCGGCTGAGGACCTGTGAGCGCAGGGAACAGAGGGCAAATCCGCGCGCGTGTCTGGCGTAGATCAGCTCGGGCGAGGCGGGTTTGGTGCGGCTGAGGACGCCGAGCCAGCCAAACGGGTAGGTTTTCTCAAAGGTGCGAATCCTGTCTTTGGGAATGGCTGCGCGGCTGACGCCGTGAAAGCCGTCCGCGCCGATGATATAGTCGCAGTCCACGCGATGCGCGGCGCCCTTGGTGTCCTGCCAGGTCAGGTAGGGTGTCGGGCCGCTGATGGCATGGGGGGTCACGGCGGCGGCCTGATGAAAAACCTTGCCGTTGCGTGCATCCCGCGCGGAATAGAGGTCGCGGGTCAGCTCGGTCTGGCCATAGACCATGACGGTGCGTCCGCCGGTCAGGCCGGACAGGTCGATCCGATCCTTGATCTGGTTGTGGGCGATAAAGAACCCGGTGTGGATTTCGCCTTCGCGGTCCATTCGTGAGCCGCAGCCGGCCTCGCGCATCAGTTCGGTGAACCCGTGTTCCAGCACGCCGGCGCGAATTCGGGCCAGCACATGGTCGCGGCTGTGTTTTTCCAGCAGGACGCTGTCGATCCCCTTGAGATCGAGGAGTTGCGACAACAGCAGCCCCGAGGGGCCGCCGCCGATGATTACCACCTGGGTCTTCAGTCTGGCCATGGTTATGTCCCACATTCCAACAGCATCGTGCCCGCCCCGGTGTTTGAGACCGGGATGTGGTAGTTTTGGCTGATCGCGTGGACCTTGGGGCCAAGAGCGCCGCGCATCATCATCCACATCAGGAATTCGGTGCCCTGACTGCCGGCTTTTTCCACCAGTTCCATGCGGCTGATTTTGGTCAGGCTTTCGGGCTCATCGACGATTTTTTCCATACACATGCGGTCAAAGTCGCTGTTGATAAAGCCGGCTCGTTGGCCGTCCAACTGGTGGCTGAGGCCGCCGGTGCCGAGGATCACCACCTTGATATCCTCGGGGTAGCTGAGCAATGCGCGACGCAGGGATTTGCCGAAATCCAGAGCCCGCTTCAGGGTCGGGATCGGGTGTTGCACGGTGTTGGCACTGATCGGGATGGCGCGGGGCATGTCCGGGTTGTCGGGCGCACCGGGCCAGAACAGTTGCATCGGGACGGTAAAGCCGTGATCGACCGCCAGTTCCTGACAGGTGGTGATGTCGAATTCGTCGGCAACCATTCCTTCGACGATATGCCAGCTGAGGCGGGCATCTCCGGCAAAGGGGCCAAGCTGTGGAATCCCCCAGCCCTCGTCCTCATTGCGGTATTCATGCGCGGTGCCGATGGCAAAGGTGGGCATCTTGTCCAGAAAAAATCCGAGGCCATGATCGTTGTATATATTGATCGCGACGTCGGGCTTGTGTTGTGCCAGCCAGTCGCGGATCGGTGGGTAGGCGTCAAAGAACGGCCGCCAGTAGGGCTGATCCTGCAGGCCGCGGGCAATGGCGTTTCCGACTGCCGGGATATGGGACGTGGTCAACCCGCCGATGATACGTGCCATGTCATTCTCCTGCCTTTTTCAGCTTTTCCTTGAAGGCCTCGACGGTCAGGCCGGTTTGCTGCGCGCCGATGTCCTGCATGTTGAGGTGGTAGATTCCGGCAAATTTGGCGAGGTAGTAGATATTGCCGCCCGCCTTGATCATGGCCAGAACGTCGCGATCCCGGCAGGCCTGTTTTTGGGCGTCGTTCAGGCCAAAGCGGCGCATATAGCCCTCGGGGTCGGCCAGATAGGCCTCGCGCGCTGCAGCCGAGTTGAAGCTGTAGCACATCTTGTTCAGGGCATAGCCTTTCATGGCCATTTCGCCGTCAAAGATGGTGGTGCCGGGGATGGTCTTTTTGGTCATGTCGGGGTCTCCTCTGGCCAGTAAAGGCGCATGGGGTTGTCCACCAGAAGGGTGCGCTGCACGGCTGGGTCAGGTGCGATCCGCGGGATGTAATCAACCAGCGCGCCGTCATCGGGCATGTGGCTTTTCATGTTGGGATGGGGCCAGTCGGTGCCCCACAGAACCCGCTGTGGAAATCGTGAGACCAGCGTGCGGGCAAACGGCAGCACATCATCGTAGGGCGGGCCGCTCTGGCTGAGGCGCTCGGGACAGGTCACCTTGGTCCAGATGTTTTCATGCTCTTCCATCAGTCGGACAAAGCGCTGAAACTCGGAGTGCCCGGCCCCTTTTGTCACATCGGGCCGGCCCATATGATCGACCACGACAGGGGTCGGAAGCGCGGCCAAAAACGGCGCTAGCTCATCAAGGTCAGAGGCCTCGAAATAGACCACCACATGCCAGCCAAAGCGGCTGATCCGTTGCGCAATCTCGTGAAAGATGTGGTGGGGTGTCTTCTCGACGAGGCGGCGCACAAAGTTGAAGCGCACCGCACGCACGCCCCTCTCGGTCATGTCGGAAAGGGTCTGTTCGCTGACCTCGGGGGCCAGTGAAACCACGCCCCGCGCGCGCCCATCTGCGGCGTCCAGCGCGTCCAGAAGGGCACGATTGTCCTGCCCGTGGCAGGTCGCCTGCACGATCACGTTGCGGGCAAATCCAAGGTGGTCGCGCAGCGCGAAAAGTTGGTTTTTGTCGGCATCGCAAGGGGTGTATTTGCGCTGGGGAGCAAAGGGGAAACGGGTGTGGGGGCCAAAAACGTGGCAATGGGCGTCCACCGCGCCCGCAGGCAGGCGAAAATCGGGTTTCTTCGGGTCGGGGTGAAAGACCAGCCAGTCCGCGTCCATCAGGCAAATACCCTTCCATCCATCAGTTTTCGGGCCGTGCGCAGGATCGCCGTGTCGGTGATCTCGTTCCCGTCGTCGAGCCGGACGACCACGGTCATTTCGCCACTCGGGTGTTCGATGCTGAGGCGCCGCCGCTGGCCGGTGCCGCGGTCGGCTATGTCAAAGGCGATACTGCCGTTCAAAAGGCAGGCGCGCGCGACCGAGGCGGCGGCCATGACTCCGATCGCCGCATGGACGCGGTGTGGAATAAAGCTTTGGGTGCGGATCGCGCCGCCCGAACGCGCCGGACTGAGCAGCGTCATCTTTGGAATCGTCTTGGCGCTGACGTCACCCAGATTCATCCGCGGGCCCAGCGCCAGACGCAAGGTTTCCAGACGTGCGCGGAGGTCGGAGTTGGCCTCCAACTCGGCCGGGCTTTCCTGCCCTCCGAGGCCCAACTCCGCGGCCCTCAGCAAAACGCAGGGCATACCGTTGTCGATGCAGCTGACCTCCAGCCCGTCGATGCGCTCACGGGGCTGGCCCGTCGGCAAGAGGGCGCCACAGGTTGCCCCGGCGATGTCCTGAAAGGCGATCTCGACCGGAGCGGCGGTTCCCGGAACGCCGTCGATCTTGGCGTCTCCGGTATAAACCACCCGGCCGTTGCGGGTGACTACGCTGAGGGTGGCTGTCTTTTTGGTGTTTTCCATGAACACCCGGACCGTGGTCATCCCTTCGCGCGGCGTAACGAGGCCGCGCTCGATGGCAAAGGGGCCGACCCCGGCGAGGATGTTGCCGCAGTTTTGCTGGTCGCTGACGCTGGCGCTGTCAACGCCGATCTGCAAAAACAGATAATCTACGTCCACCCCGCTGCGGCGCGAGCGGCGCACGATTGCTACCTTGGAGCTGAGCGGATCGCCACCCCCCATGCCGTCAATCTGCCGTCGATCCGGGCTGCCCATCATCCGCATAAGAAAGGCGTCACGCGCCTCTGGCAGATCGGAGGCCAGAAAATACCCCCCCTTGGAGGTGCCGCCGCGCATCCACATGCAGGGGATGCCGTCACTCATACCGCAGCCCCTTTCGGGCCAGCCGCGGGCGCATGTCATAAAGATCAAGGCCCAGTTCTCCGGCTTGAAATCGCGCCCGTTTGCTGGCTTCACCGGCCAGCCGCTCCCGGGCCTTGTGCAAGACGGTTTCGGCATTGCTGCAGGGTACCACGCAGACGCCGTCGTCATCGGCAATGATCACGTCTCCGGCGTTCACATGCGCTCCGGCGCAGACCACCGGCACATTGACCGAGCCCGGGGTCTCCTTGACGGTTCCCTGTGCCGATATTGCCCGCGACCAGACCGGAAACCCCATTTGCCGCAGCTCATGCACGTCGCGCACCCCGGTTTCGGTGACCAGCGCACGGCAGCCATGGGCCATGGCCGAGGTGGCCAGAAGATCGCCGAAATACCCGGCATCGGAGGGCGAGGTCGTGGCCAGCAGCAGAATATCACCGCCCCGGAGCTGTTCGATGGCGACATGCAGCATCCAGTTGTCGCCCGGTGGCGCCAGTATAGTGACCGCCGAGCCGGCGACCCGTACCCCCGAAATAATCGGGCGGATGTTTGCGGCCAGCAGCCCCTTGCGCCCTTGAGCTTCGTGCACGCAGGCCACCCCGCATTGGCCCAGCCCGTCGATGATCTCGGGGGCTGCGCGCGGGATGTTGCGGATGACGACCCCGCTCATAGCGCGTCCACCGTGCGCGGAAACATCGACTGGAACCCTTCGGCATATTTGGCCGCCCGCCCGCCCGCCTGCCCACCCGAGTTGCGGCGGAAATGGTTGGCGCGGTTCTCGGCCACATTGGTATAGAAATCCCACAGATGCTGCTGGCCTTGCATGCATTCGATGGCGGCGCGCTTTTCCTTCCAGACCGGGGTGATGTCGAGGAACACGTCCGGCTTCCAGCCCATCTGTTCGCTCTGGTGAGGCTCGAACAGGTAGAGCTGCGGCGCCCCCAAAACCCGTTCCCCTGGCTTGTGGCCCCAGGCCTGCGCGATCATCCGGCACTCCAGAACAAAGCGGGTCGTGTTCATGTGGTCGGTATTATACGGGTCCCACATCGAGTGACTCATCATCCATTTCGGTTGCACCTCGCGGATGATGTCCACCAGACGCTCACGGGCGGAGGGGCCAAGGTCCAGCGGGTAGTCTCCGAGGTCCAGAAACCGGATGTCCTTAACCCCCAGCGCTGCGGCGGCGTTTTCAGCCTCGATGCGGCGCGCTGCCTTGACGGCCGCAAGGGTCATCCCGCCCTGTTTCCACAGTCGCGCACTTTCGCCGCGTTCACCATAGCTGAGACAGACCACCGTCACTTTTGTGCCGCGGCTCTGGTGCAGCGCGATGGCACCACCCGCCCGCCAGACGAAATCGGCGGCGTGGGCGCTGATGACAAGAGCGCGGGAGGTTGCACCGGATGTCGGCTGCGCCCCGGGGTTCTGGTCGGTGTTTTTCTCGTCGCCGTCCGGTGTTTTTTCCGGCATGGATATTGTCCCTGATATTGCCTCTGGTTGCGATGATCCGGCCACAGGCGTCAAAACACTCCGCTCGCCAAGGTCTGCGCGGCGTCAGCCGTCGCTCTGGCGGGCGGTGGACGGGACCCTCTTGTCCTGAGGCCACTGGCCCTGTTAAGGGGAAATATCGACGCTTTGCTCCGCCCCGTCAATGGGGGATCAATCGGGAGGTTAAGCCGCTAAAACCGTGCTGGCCCAGCCACCCCAAATTCGCGCCTGAACCTTGGCCAAGGTCGCGTGGGGCCCGCACGGGGCCAATCTGAAAGGTATCGCAAAGCGCGGATCCTTCGTGTTATGACCTCGGTATCCCGCCCCGAACAGGCAGGTGGCGGGCAGTTGGGTGGAGCCCCTGATGATGACAGACACAGCTGAGAACCCCCGCGCAACACCGCGCCCTGCCATCACAATGATTGGTTTTGGCGAGGCTGCCCGAGCCTTTGTTTCCGGCTGGCGTGAGGTCGGGCAACAGGCGCAGATCGCGGCCTTTGACATCAAGACGAACGGCGCTGGCAAGGACGCGATGCAGGCGCAATATCGCGCGCATGGGGTGATCGGGTGCGCAGACCCGGCGGGGGCGGTGCAGGGGGCGGCGCTGGTTTTCAGTCTGGTCACCGCGGATCAGGCCGCCGGGGCGGCGCAGGAGGTGGCCGCTGTGATTTCGCCCGGCGCATTTTACCTTGACGCCAACTCCTGCGCGCCGGGAACAAAACGGCGCAATGCCGCCGTTGTCGAGGCGGTGGGTGGGCGCTATGTCGATGTTGCAATCATGGCCCCCGTTCAGCCGCGAAAGCACCGAACACCGATGCTGCTGAGCGGCCCCCATGCCACCGCACTTGTGCCGGTGCTGGCTGATTTGGGGATGACCGTGCGTCTGGTCAGCGGCCCCGTGGGACATGCGTCGTCGATCAAGATGGTTCGCTCGATCATGGTCAAGGGACTAGAGGCGCTGATGGCGGAATGCCTGCTTGCCGGGCAGCGCGCCGGGGTCAGTGCCGAGGTTCTGGACAGTCTTGAAGCGTCGGACCCGGAATTTGGCTGGCGCAGGCGCGGCAGCTATAATCTGGAGCGGATGATGCGCCACGGCCAGCGGCGCGCCGCCGAGATGGACGAGGTTGCCCGGATGTTGGATGAGCTCGACCTGCCACAGGGAATGGCCCGGGCCACCGCCGACTGGCAGCGCCGGATCGCGGGGCTGGGGCTGGATTCGGGGGCCGATGATCTGAAGGAACGGACCGGACGGGTTCTGGCCGCACTGATGGGCGAGGCGCTGGACAGATCATAGGCGCGGACCCCGGATACAGGGCGCGAATACAGGGTTGATGAACAAGGGGAAAAACGGATGAAGATTTGTGTGGCCGGCGCCTACGGCGCCTTTGGGCAGAAACATCTGGCAGCGCTTGCGGCCATTGAGGGGGTCGAGGTTGTCTCGGTCATGGGTCCGAACCGGGCGCGCATTGACGCGCTTGCCAAGGAGCGTGGCATTCCCCATGCGGCAACCGACCTTGGCGAATGTCTGGCCCGCCCCGAGGTCGAGGCGGTCATTCTGGCAACCCCGACCGGCGTTCACGCGGCACAGGCGCTGGCCTGTCTTGATGCGGGCAAGCATGTTCTGGTTGAAATTCCGATGGCTGACAATCTGGCCGACAGCAAGGCCATCGTTGCCGCGCAGGCTCGCACGGGGCTGGTGGCCATGGTCGGTCAGGTTCGCCGCTTCAACCCCAGCCACCAGTGGATTCACGACCGGATCACCGCGGGTCAGCTGAAAATCCAGCAAATGGACGTTCAGACCTATTTCTTTCGCCGCAGCAACACCAATGCCAAGGGCGAGCCGCGCAGCTGGACCGATCACCTGTTGTGGCATCACGCCTGCCATACGGTGGACCTGTTTCAATATCAGACCGGCGAGACATGCAGCGCTGCCTTTGGCCTTGAAGGGCCGCATCACCCCGATCTTGGCATTGCCATGGACATGTCGATCGGCCTGAAGGTGCCCTCCGGCGCTCTGTGTACGTTGTCTCTCAGCTTTAACAACGATGGTCCGCTGGGAACGTTTTTTCGCTATATCTGCGACAAGGGAACCTATTTGGCCCGTTATGACGACCTTTACGATGGGTATGACAAGCCGGTGGACCTGTCGGGGGTTGCGGTCTCGAACAACGGTATCGAACTGATCGACCGCGAGTTCATCACCGCCATCACCGAAGGGCGACAGCCCAATGGTGCGGTTGCCGATGTGTTGGGCACGATGGAGGTGCTGGAGCGGATTTCACGCAGCCTGACCGTGGGGCAAGGGCTCGTTTGAGTAAGGATTGAGCCGGGTTTTGCGCGGCATATGTGGTTGCGCGCCCGCCCGTGCATTGCGCCGCCTGTGTCGCGCCGTCAGGTCCCGCAAAATGTTGCCGCGATAACCTCATGCGGCTGCGGCGGGGCCTCATACGCGGTAAACTCGGGCTGCTCCTGAAAGGGTGATTTCACCGCCTCGATCAGGGTCTCGAATGGCTGGAGATCATGGTCATACGCGGCCTTGATCGCCTGTTCGACCCGGTGGTTGCGGGGGATGATTCGAGGGTTGGCGCGGCGCATGATCTCGGCCGCCTTTTCCATGCCGCCCGGGCCAAGCGCGTCCTGCCATATCTCGACCCACGCCTGGGCAGCCAGATGTGAGGTGAACAGCCCTTGAAATGCGCTGAGATCTCCGCTTTGGGCGCCACGGGTCAGGGTGCTGAAGGCAACGGTGAAATCCACCTTGTCCTTGGCCATGAGGTCAAGCAGGGTTTCGATCATGGTGCGGCTCTGCGCGCTGCTTTGCCCAAGGCCGATCTTGGCGGCAAAGCGCGCCCCATAGGCGCTGGCAAAGGCCGGGGCAAAGCCGTCGAGAACGCCCTGCGCCTGACTGGCGGCCTTTTCGGGGTCGCCGGGCAGCAGGGGCAACAGGCTCTGGGCCAGTTGTGCCAGATTCCAGTGGGCGATGGCGGGCTGGTTGGCAAAGGCATACCGACCCTGATGGTCGATTGAGCTGAACACCTGCGCCGGATTATAGGTATCCATGAAGGCGCAGGGGCCATAGTCGATCGTTTCGCCGGAAATCGTCATGTTGTCGGTATTCATCACCCCGTGGATAAAGCCGATCTGCATCCAGTGGGCGATCAGGTCCGCTTGCCGCCCGGCAACCGCACCCAGCAACGCCAGCGCCGGAACCTCGGCCTCGCTGGCGCCGGGGTAATGACGCTGGATGACATGATCCATGAGCGCCTCAAGCGCTTCGGTATCCTTGCGGGCGTAAAAATACTGGAACGTGCCAACCCGGATATGACTGGCCGCGACACGGGCCAGAACCGCGCCCGGCTCGGGGGTTTCTCGCCGTATGATTTCACCGGTCAGGCTGGCCGCCAGAGCGCGGGTCGTTGGTACGCCAAGCGCCGCCATGGCCTCGGAGACGATATACTCGCGCAAGACCGGCCCCAGCGCCGCCTTGCCATCGCCGCCGCGCGAAAACGGCGTGCGGCCCGCCCCCTTCAGGTGCAGGTCGAACCGTTTCCCGTCCGGGGCAACCACCTCACCCAACAGGACAGCGCGCCCGTCCCCAAGCTGCGGCACCCAGTTGCCGAACTGGTGCCCTGCATAGGCCATCGACAGCGGCTGGGCCGAGGCGGGCAGGGCGCCACCGGCCAGCATCGCCACCCCCTCGGGGGTTCTGAGGGCGGCTGTGTCAAGGCCAAGCCGTTCGGCCAGCCCCTCATTGAGGCGCAGCAGCGCCGGAGCCGGAGCGGGCTCGGGCGGTTGCAGGGCGTAAAACCGGGCCGGCAGACGGGCATAGCTGTTGTCAAAAAGGATGGGCATGTGATTGGCCTTGGATTGTCCTGTCATCCGCAGCTTATCGGGGCTTGGGCCAAAGTTCCAGCGGCACGGTGCGCGAAACTGGACCTTGCCCGCGGATTTGATAGGGTGCGAGGACAGCGTGAACAAGGATACTGCCATGACCACCATCCGGATCGAAAACGCCGACGTCATCGTCACGATGGATGCGCAGCGACGCGAGTTGCAGGGCGCTGACATCCTGATCAGGGACGGGGTCATCGCCGCTATCGGAGCGTGTCCCGAAAGGGCGGACAGCGTGATCCGCGCCGATGGTTGCGTGGTGACGCCGGGATTGGTGAACACCCACCACCACCTCTATCAAACCATGACCCGGGCGGTGCCCGGCGGGCAGGATGCGCTGCTGTTTGGCTGGCTCTCGACGCTCTATCCGATCTGGGCGCGAATGGGCCCGCGAGAGATGTTCGTCTCGGCTCAGACCGGGCTGGCCGAGCTGGCACTGTCTGGCTGCACGATGTCCTCGGACCACCTTTACCTCTATCCCAATGGGGTGCGGCTGGAGGATACCATCGCCGCGGCGCGCACCGTTGGCCTGCGGTTTCACGCCACCCGGGGCGCGATGAGCATCGGCCAGAGCGACGGAGGACTGCCGCCGGACGATCTGGTCGAACGCGAAGCGGACATCCTGACCGATTGCATCCGAGTCATCGACGCCTTTCACGACCCTGAGGACGGCGCCATGACACGGATCGGAATTGCCCCCTGCTCACCCTTTTCGGTCAGCCGCGAATTGATGCGCGACGCTGCCCTTCTGGCGCGGGACAAGGGCGTCATGCTGCACACGCATCTGGCGGAAAATACCGAGGATATTGCCTATAGTCTGGAGAAATTCGGCTGCCGCCCAGGGCAATATGCCGAGGATCTGGGCTGGACGGGGGATGATGTGTGGCATGCGCATTGTGTCAAGCTGGACGCCGACGAGATCGCTCTTTTTGCCCGCAGCCGGACCGGGGTGGCACATTGCCCGTGCTCGAACTGTCGTCTGGGCTCGGGGATTGCCCCGGTGCGGGCACTGCGCGATGCGGGGGTTGCAGTCGGGCTGGGGGTGGATGGCTCGGCCAGCAATGATTCCGGCGATCTGATTGGCGAAGCACGGCAAATGATGCTGCTACAGCGGGTTGCCAACGGCGCCGAGGCGATGGCTGCGCGCGAGGCTCTGGAGGTGGCGACACTCGGCGGGGCCGATGTGCTGTCACGCCCAGATTGCGGGCGTATCGAGGTCGGCAAGAGGGCCGATATCGCCATCTGGGACATGCGTGGTATTCACAGCGCCGGGGCGTGGGATCCGGTCGCCGCGCTTGTTCTGTGCGGCCCGACCCGGGTTCGCACCCTTCTGGTTGAGGGCCGCGAGGTGGTGCGGGATGGCCATCTGGTGACGCTGGATCTGCAGGCGCTGGTGGCCCGACAGAATCGTCTGGCCCACGCGCTGGCCGAGGGGTAGGGCCATATGTGAGGCAAATCGCTTGTGCAGATGTCGGTGGATAGGGGGGTGCCGCGGCGTTTGAAACAGAACCACTGCTCCGGCATGAACGGTGCAACTTCAGGCAAGACGCCGCAAACCGAAGGTGCGGGATCAAGCGTTTCTGGCGCCTGAGTCCGGCACGGGCGCACCGTTGATCCAGACGCTTGAAATAGCGCGGTCGTCGCCCAGCATGATGGTGGGGAAAAGCGCCTCCCAAAAGGTTTCGGCGCGGGCGTGACGCTGGGCGATGGCCGGGGTCGAGGCAAGGTCCAGAACCACCAGATCAGCCTCCATGCCGACCGCAAGATTGCCGATCCTGCCCTCCACCCGCATCGCTCGGGCGCTGCCGACGGTTGCCAGCCACCACAGTTGGGCCGGATGCAGGGCGGTGCCGCGCAACTGGCCGATTTCATAGGCGGCAGCCATGGTGTGCAACATCGAAAAGCTGGAGCCTCCGCCTGTATCGGTGGCCAGCCCGATCCGGTGACCCGCCGCTTTCAGCCCGGCCATGTCAAACAGCCCCGAGCCGATGAACGTGTTTGACGTCGGGCAGTGGATCAGCGCGGCATTGCTTTCCACCAGCCGCGCCTTTTCCCGGTCGGTCAGGTGGATTGCGTGGCCAAATAGCGCGCCTTGGCCCAAGAGGCCGAATTTTTCGTAAACATCGAGATAGTCGCGCGCCTCGGGGAACAGCTCATGCACCCATGAAATCTCGGGCAGTTGCTCGGACAGGTGGGTCTGCATCAGGCAGTCGGAGTTCTGTTGCCATAGCGCGCCCATGGCCTCCAGTTGCTCGGGGCTTGAGGTGGGGGCAAAGCGGGGCGTGATCGCATAGCTCAGCCGACCCTTTCCGTGCCAGCGCCCAATCAGGGTCTGGCTGTCGTCATGGGCGGATTGCGCGGTGTCGCGCAGCCCGGCGGGGGCGTTGCGGTCCATACAGGTCTTGCCCCCGGCCACGCGCATGTTGCGCCGCGCGGCCTCGGCGAAAAAGGCGTCCACGCTGCCCGGATGGATCGTGCAAAAGCTGCACATGCTGGTGGTGCCATTGGCCAGCGCCAGATCGAAATAGGTGCGGGCGACCTCGGCGGCAACCGCAGGGTCGGCAAAACGGGTTTCCTCGGGAAAGGTATAGGTGTTCAGCCAGTCGATCAACTGCTTGCCCCAGCTGGCAATGATGCCGGTTTGGGGGTAATGCACATGGGCGTCGATGAACCCGGCGCTGATCAATGCATCGCCATAATCGATGACGCGTGCATCGGGGTAGGCCGCGCGCAGGTCTTGGCCCGTTCCGGTGGCCGCGATCTTGCCATCCCGGAGCACCAGCCCGCCCCGGGACTGGATGCGGACGGCGGCGTCAATGTCGGTGGCAAAGGGGTCGTCCCGAAACGCCAATGTCTGCCCCAGTATTAGAATATCGTTTTCCACGCGCTCTCCATCCCGGCGACTTGCAACCCGGCAAAGTTACGGGCAAGAGCGGGCGAGGTAAAGCGCCTGAGTATGTTTGGCGATCTTAGCCCTAATCCCCCTGTCATCGTCAGGGGGCATGGGCTATATTGCCTCAAAAATGAAAAGAGCGGGGATTGTGGCGTGACTGATCTGAATATCGAGCAGCAAGACCCCTCGGATGATGCCTATGTGCTGGAGCCGGGCATTGTCGATTCGGTTCTGGAGATGGTTGAGGCGGGCGACCGCGCCCATCTTCTGACCCTGCTTGAGCCGCTTCACGCGGCGGATGTTGCCGACCTTCTGGAGCAGATCAGCCCGGCCGAGCGCCGTGCCTTCCTGACCCTTCTGGGAACCGAAATAGATGGCGAGGTGCTGTCGGAACTCAGCGATGGCGTCCGCGAAGAAGTACTGGAATACCTGCCGCAAAACATTCTGGCCGATGCCGTTAAGGATCTGGAAACGGACGATGTTGTCGATCTGATCGAGGACATGGAAGAACCACAGCAAGAGGTGGTTCTGGATGCGCTGGAGGATGCCGACCGGATCGCGGTCGAGCGCGCCCTGCAATACCCCGAGGAAACCGCCGGGCGTCTGATGCAGCGCGAATTGGTGATGGCCCCGACCCACTGGACGGTGGGGCAGGCCATTGACTATCTGCGCACCGCCGATGATTTGCCCGAGCGCTATTACAACGTGATGATCGTTGATCCGCGGATGCGCCCGGTTGGGCAGGTTCCCTTGGGCAAGCTGATGTCCTCAAAACGCGATGTGCCGCTTACCGCCATCATGCAGGATGATTTTCGCACTATCCCGGTTCTGCAGAGCGAAGAGGACGTGGCCTATGCCTTTAACCAGTACCATATGGTCTCGGCGCCGGTGGTGGATGAGGACGACCGCCTTGTTGGAGTCATTACCATTGATGACGCCATGGGTGTGCTGGACGAAAACGCCGAAGAGGACATGATGCTTTTGGCGGGTCTGGGCGATGAAAGCCTGACGGACCGGGTGATCGAGACCACACGCCAACGCTTTCCCTGGCTGGCTGCCAATCTGGTGACGGCGTTTCTGGCCTCGATGGTCATATCGCTGTTTTCGACCACGATCCAGTCGATTGTGGCGCTGGCGGTCCTGATGCCCATCGTCGCCTCGATGGGAGGAAACGCCGGCACCCAGAGCCTGACCGTAGCGGTGCGCGCCATGGCCACCAAGGATTTGACCGGCGCCAACGTCTGGCGCGTGATCCGGCGCGAGGCGCTGGTCGGGCTGGCCAACGGGCTTGTTTTTGCGGTGATCGTCGGGGGGGTCGGGTATTTCTGGTTTGGCCAGCCGATGTTGGGGGTCGTTCTGGGATTGGCGATGGTGGCCAACCTGTTGGTTGCCGGATTGGCCGGAATCCTGATCCCGATTGGCATGGACAAGCTGGGGGTCGATCCGGCGCTGGCCTCGGGGACGTTCGTAACCACCGTGACCGATGTGGTTGGTTTTTTTGCCTTTCTGGCGCTGGCCTCGGCCATATTGCTATAGAGGTTTGTGCCCTACAGCGTTTTGATAAAACACTGAAACGCCAAAACCCTGCCATGTCTGTGGCGTTCTCGAACCTTTGGCGATGAGCGTGTCTTAACCATCTATTGAAATGCCTTAATTCGGTATTTTCAGAACACGGTTGCGGCCGCTCTTGACGTAGCTGATCGACGAGGTTCCAATTGCCGCGATCTTGCCTCCGGCCACCCGGTCTCCGGGGCGCACCTTCACAAAGCGCCCGCTTGGCAGGCGCAACAGCGCGCTTCGCCGTGACGGCGTGCCATAAACGCCGATCAGGTTCAGGCGGGACAGGTTGATGGCGTTGCGTACCGTGGCGCGTCTGGCAACAGAGGCCCGCGTGGGAATATTGGGTCCCACGTTCGAAAACCGTCGGGTCGTGCCGCGTTTCGGCGTTTTCGCGGCGTTGGCCAGTGCCAGTTTCACCCGCACCTTTCTGACGATCTTGGAAAAATCGCTGGGTCGGCGCGACGGTTTCAGCGAGGTCAGGGCGGCCAGCGCCGAGGGGCTGTTGCCGCCGGTGGCGGCGTGCAATTGTTGAAACGAGGGAGGGCGTGGCTTGGCACGCAGCTTGCGCAGTTGCGTCAGCGTTAGCTTGCCCTGCACATAGATCGCATCGGCGCCGGTCTTGAGGGTTGCGGGCCGCGGTTTCGGTTTCAGGGCGGCCAGCGGGTTCGGCGGAACCAGTTGGGCAGTCTCGGGTTTTTTCGGCGGAAAGACCGGAGGTTTGCCCGCGCGCACCAGAATACCGTCAGGGTTCAGCGTGCCTTTGGGCGAGGGCTTGACCAGACCGTTCGCGTCGGTTTTGATCGAAATTCCCGGATCCAGCGGCGACAGAACCCGTGGTGGTGGCAGCTCACCCACGCCATTGCTGAAATCCGGCAGGATGATCGCATCGTTGGCCTCCAGCGGACGATCGACGCTGGCGACATAGATATCCTCGCGCTGCGGGTTGGCCTCGGGCGCTGGAGGGATGCGGATCTGTTGCAGCGCCCCGGTCGCCTTGTAGGCGGCGGCAACCTCGGCGGCGGATTTCTGCTGGCGATTGCCGGTCGCGTCAGCCAGTTCTTCGGGGGTTGGCGTGTTCAGTCCGGCGGCGCGAATGTCCGCAAGCTCCTGCTCGGACAGGGTGGTGACCGGCGCCGCGGTATCCGGCAGCTTGGCATTGGGATCGGCGCGCCCTTCAAAGACCGAGCGGCGGGCCGGTCGGATCGGCTTGGTCGGGGCGCTGCTGCTTGCCAGCCGCTTGGCAAGACGCGTGGGGCGCGATGGCGGCGGCGTTCTGGCGCGCCCCCGGCTGACTGCAAGCTGGGGTTGCGGTGTGGCCTTTTGGGCCGTCGTCCGGGGCGATGAGGGATGCTTTTGCGTCCCCCTCATCTGCCAGAGGGAAAGCCCGCCGACAAGCGCCAGAACCAGCACCGCAGCAACAAGGCCAAGTCGAACGCGTTTTGTGGCAGCGCCAGGGTCGCTGTCCTGACTGTCGCTTTCTGCACCCTCCGAGCTTGGCGGCTGGCTGAAGGTGGGTTCGATGCGCGGGCGCGGCCCGGTTTTCTGCCGGTTGCGGATGGCCTGCGACATGCTCCCCAGCGCCTGTGTCGCACGCGCGGCCAGCGATTTGATCGCCGACGGTCCCCGCCCGCCGGAATTGTGCCCCGCAGAATTGCCGCCTTCGGGGCTGGATTTCTTCAGCATTGCCCGCAGCAAACCGGCGGCACGACCTGCACCACGAGCTTTGGCCCCGGGCGGCTCGTCCGCGCCCATAATTGCGCGGCGCAGATCGGCGTTTCGGTCACCCGGCGTGCCCCCTTGGGGCGGCGTTTCCGCAGGGGCCGCTGCAAGCGAGTCGGACGCCGCTGTGGCCTCGGCTGCGGCGGGTGGTTCGGGTATGGTGCTGTCGGTGCCGGTAGCGTTGGTATCCGGGCCGGTCAGTTCTGGTTCTGGCGCGATGGCGATGCGCGGCGTGACCCGCTCCAGCGGGCGCGGCTGGTCCGGGTCGATCCCGACCGCTGCGGCGGTTTCGGGGTTGTGGCGACGCGAGGAAAACGGCGGGATTGGCGCCGCCGGTTCCGGCTGTTCCGGCGGGGCCTCTGGCTCGGGTTGGGAGACGGGGTCGGGCACGGCCTCTGATTCGGGGGCGAAAATATTCTGTTCGGGATCGACGGGCGGTTCGGCCTCTTCAGCGGCGAAATCCTCGGCAAACAGGTTCTCGCTCGCGTCCTGCAGCAGGGCCGGAGCGGGGGTGTCGCGAACCTCGGCATCGGCCCCGAGAAAGGCGAATGAATAGTCGGTACGCCCAAAGAAGGGCTGCCAAGCGCCGGGTTCGGCGCTTTCGCGGCCAACGAAACTGACCGGGTTGAAGCGATGTTCGACGGCAAAGCTTTCGGCCTCGTCAAGCGTGACATTGGCCACGACCGCCACCTTTACCGTTGCGCCCTCGGGCAGCCAGTCATAGGTCAGGTCGGCAACGTCATAGCGGGTCGCCCCCTCCAGCGCCTGCTTGATCTGCGCGTCACGCTCGGCCTGCGTGGGACCGGGGGCGTTGATCTCGCGGTAGAGGATTTCGGAGTTCGGCAGAATCAGCTTGGAGGCAAAGCCCTTGCCCTCCAGCGCCACTGCCGTGCTGCGCAGGTAGGACAGGTTCTTGGACAGGCCCGGGTCGTCCAGTTTGACATTCCCCACCTCCGTCCAGTGGCCATTCGGGGCCCGGTGCAACAGAACGATGCCGTCTTGCGACAAATCAAGGGCGAAATTCGGTTTCATGGTCGATGCTTAACAAGTTTTTCCACAAGATTGGAGTCGCCCGATGCGGCCCTGTCCGAACTATAGCAGAAATCCGCTCATGGGCCAGCGTCCGCTCAGAGGTGGCCTGTCGGTGCAGATCTTGGTATCCTGATCGAGTGATCACATAAATCTTGGGGAATATCGTGGAGAAGAAGATATTTTATTGTCTGGTCCTGCTGCTCGGACTGACGCTTGGCGCCCCGGTGAGCGCCGGGAACGGGGGTGCGGTTCTGACCGTGAACGGCACCGGCATCATCACGGTCAAGCCGGATATCGTCACGATTCTGGTGGGTGTCGATGCCCGCGCAAAAAGTGCCGATCTGGCCCTTGGACTGAACGCCGAACGGATGAACGGGGTCATGGCGATTCTGCAAAAGCGGGGGGTGAAAAAGGGCGATATCCAGACCCGCGAACTGTCGCTCAACCCGTTGTGGAAAAATCGGAATACCTCTTATGACAAGCCGTTGGAGATCATCGGGTTCACCGCATCCAACGTGGTTTGGATTCGGCTGCACGACCTCGACCTTTTGGGCCCGCTCCTGGATGCGCTGACCCGATCCGGGGCCAATCGTATCCAGAATGTGCAATTTGGCGTATCCGACCCCAAACCCTATTTTGACCGGGCCCGCGTGCTGGCGGTCAAGGAAGCGATGCGAAAGGCGCGCCTTTACGCCGATGCCGCGGGGCAGCGTCTGGGGGGAATCATCTCGCTCGAGGAAGGCGGCGCGACCCGGGCAGGGCCGGAATTGCGCGCGCTCAGCGCCAGCCTCCCGGTTGCCGGGGGCGAATTGTCAATGCGGGCAGATGTGCGGTTGCGGGTTGCGCTGCGTCCCTGACGTCCGCCTGCCCCGGGTGGGGTCTTTATTTGGCCTAAAGGTCGATCTCGATCACACCATCCTTGTCCCGGGCCCGCGACTGGCACAGGATCATTGCCGTTTTCCGTTGCTCGTTTGACAACACAAAATCCCGGTGCTCGACCGCGCCCGAGACCAGCGTGCATTTGCAGACGCCACAGATTCCGTCCGCGCATTTGACTGTGACGGGGACGCCGTTTTCAGCCAGAACATCGGTTGCCGAGCGGTCTGCCGGAACCCGTAGCTCGCGTCCCGAGCGGGTCAGGCGCAGAATGAAATCGTGGTTTTCATGGGCTGGCTGCGGGGGCGGCGTGAAATATTCGAGATGCCGGTTTTCCTCGGGAAAGCCGTTGTCCGTCGCGGCCTCGAGAACCGCCTGCATGTAGCGGTCCGGCCCGCAGGTATAGACGTGACAGTTCTGTTGCCATTGCAGGATCTTGCCGAGATCGGCCCGTTGCCCCTGATCGGACAGGTGTAGATGGACCCGCGCGGCCCAAGGGGTGGCGGCCAGCTCGTCCAGAAATGCCGCGTCGGATGCCCGGGTGGCAGAGTAGTGCAGTTCAAAGGACGCTCCCAGTGCGTGCAGGCGGTGGGCCATGGCGATCATCGGGGTGACGCCGATGCCGCCTCCCATCAGAAAACTGTGGGCGGCGCTTTCACACAGCGGGAAATGGTTCACCGGTTTTGAGATGAACACCATCCGGCCAACCTGAAACACCTTGTGCATCAGGCGTGAGCCGCCACGCCCCGTGTCTTCGCGCAGAACCGCAATCTGGTAATGCGCTTGCTCGGCGGGGTTGCTCATCAGCGAATATTGGCGAAAATACTCGGGCGCAACGACGACCTCGATATGGGCGCCGGCCTCAAAGGCGGGCAGGGGGCTGCCGTCGGGCATGGAAAATGTGTATTTGACGATGTCTGATGTCATTTGCTGTACCCCGGACAGGCGCACATGCAGGACCGGAACGTCGAGGCGGTCGTTGGTATAGACATGCTCGGGCGGCAGACCACGAGCCCGGCGCGCCTTGTAGGTCGCCGCGTCAATCATCTCGCCATAGGCGCGGATCCCGCCTTCGCGGTCCATCGGGAAGGGCCATGAATAGGGCGGTGGGGCCAGCGGCGCCGGATAGACGGCCAGTGTCTGGTCCTGATGGCGCAGCTTCAGATCCTTTTGCAGGGCGCGGGCGTTGACCGGGTGGGGCGAGGGCGCATAGGGGCCCTCGTCGATCATCTCCAGATCCCACCACCATTTCTTGACCGGGTTGATCTGGCCATTGCCCAGCAGATCGTCGAGGCGGGCCAGAACGGGGGCGCTGCCCGGGATGTTCATTGCCCCCCAGCGAAACGGGCGCTCGGCGAATATGCCTTCCAGATTCCACGGGCAGGTCTTCATGCAGCGCCCGCACATCGCGCCGTTTTTCTGGGCGACGCGGTAGGTCAGGCATTTCGAGCTGTCCGATTTCCAGATCTCATAGCCGTTGAACATCAGTTTCGGCCCGGCCGTGATCGCCCCCGAGGGGCATTCGCGCGCGCATTTGTTGCAGGATTCGCAAAACCGTTGCAGGCCGAAATCGATCGGTTTGTCCGGGGTCATCGGCATGTTGGTGGTGATCACGCCGGATTTCAGGCGCGGGCCGAGGAACGGGTTCAGGATGACCTCGCCAATGCGGCTGACCTCGCCAAGCCCGGCCAGCAGCAGCAAGGGTGGGTTCAGAACCTCGTCATCCATGACACTGTGGACCCGGGCGCTCCAGCCAAGGTTGCGCAACTGCTGTGCCAGAACGCCGCCGATCAGGGAAAACCGCAAATAGGCCCGCATGCTTTGCGCGCAGGCAATCCAGTCGTCGCCCGAGGCACCCTCCATGGTTTCGTGCCCCTGATCGACGATCGCCGAGATGGCGTTCTTGTGATAAGGCACAATCGGCTCGCCGACCGCGTTGTGTGAATAATAGGCGTAGTCCGGGCAGGGGCTGAGGCCAACCGCATCGATCCCGAGAAAATAGAGCGTCGCCTTTAGATTGGCGGCATTGCGCGCCGCATCCGCCGTTTTGGGGTCGCGCTGTGTATTGGCGGTGCCGTCCTGCAGAACGGTGAGCGCCCCGAGACTGGGACGAAAGGCAAAGGCCGCGGCGGATTTGCGCACATAATTGCCGTCTTTTGCCCCGGCTTGGGCAATCGGACCGAGGTCGCCAAACAATGCCCGCGCAAACATGTTGGCGCGTTTTGGCACCCGCGCGACGTTCTTGGCATCAATCAGGGTGGTGGGGTTTTCAACACGGCGCAACGTCTCGAACGGATGCGGGCCATCCCGAAACAGGCGTTTGGCATAAGGATCACGGTTCCACGCGTTTTTGGCCTGTGGACCAAGGCCGGTTTTCCATCGCCAGCCGGGTTTCTGGCCGGGGGCCAAGGGCAGATCGGCAGCCATCTCCAGTGTTGTTGTGATCGCCGCCAGACCAAAGCGCGGGCCGAGAAACGGATTGACCAGCGCCGACCCTTCGACCACGGCCAGACCTGCAGCGACCGCCAGTTTACCAAGGTCGATATCGCTGGCCGCACCGGAATGGGCGCGCGCCTCATAACCCAGAAGGCGGATGTAGTTGGCAAGGGTGACGGCGGTCTCTGCCCCGCGCAGGCAGGCCCGTTGCGCCTGTGCGTTCTGTATCCAGTCACAGCCCGGCTCATCCAGAGCCGGATCGCGGGGATAGTCGTAAAGAAAGACGATGGCATGTGTGTGATGCCGGCAGTTCCCGAGTGGGGTTTTCAGGTTTTCCCGCAGCGCCGCCATGATCATATCGATCCCGGATGCAAATGTCTTGGGTTGCAGGGTCTGCAGCTTGTTCCCAAGGCGCACGACATCCGGATTTTCCAGTGGCGTCTCGGCCCACGCGTCGGGCCGGATCCGGCAGATTGCGACCATCGCAGCGTCGCAGTAATAGCCAAAAGATTTCAGATGGTTGGCGCGTTCATTCGGGTCCCTGGGAATGTCGGCACGTTGCGATTTTACTGGCCCGTCGCGGGTGGCGTCCAGCATCGCCTGATAGTCCCGCATCGCATTCACGATCGAAGCCGGATCCTCGGGGCGATGAAAGGACACCGCCTGCATCGCCTGAACGCGCGACAGGTCGGCATCCTCGCCGGTGCGCGCCAGCGTTTCCAGAGGGTAGGGCCCAAGATGCATGGGCCGGTTGCGGTAGGAAAAGAGCTTGGCCATGACGACCCCTTTGTTGTGTCTCGTTGCGTTGGCTTTTGCGCGCGGTATTAACGGCCCCCTTTAAAGGCCGGGCACGCTTTGCGTTTCACCCGTCATCAGTCTGGCGATGGTGGCGCCCAAGGCTTCGCGTTCGGGGCGCGACAGTTTTTCGTTGAAATGGGCCGCATTCTCACGCGCGGCATCGGTGGCTCGCGCCAGCGTGCTCCGGCCCTTGCCGGTGATCGTGACCCTTGTTGTCCGCCGGTCGCGCTGCCCACCCTGACGTTTCACGAGGGCGCTGTGCTCCAGCCGCCTCAGGGCGCGCGATGTGGCGGTGCGGTCGATGCCAATATAGCTGGCGATTTCGGACGGGCTGTGCAGCCCCTGCTGCTCCAGCGCAAGCAGGACGCACCAAGTCACCCGTGACAGGCCAAGCGGTGTCAAAGCGCGCTCGAACCGCCGTTCGCTGATCCGGGCAAGCAGGGTGATCTGATAGCCGAGCGAGCCGTGTAAATCATAGGGTTCCATCATATGTGACAGTGTCAATCAACTGATTGTCGCTGTCAACCATATCGCCCGTCCCCGGCGGTTTTACTGCGGCCACGGCTGTGGTTGCGCCGGCGGCGAAAACATGCTTGCCTCGCCACGGGCATCGCAGCGGGCCGCATACGGAGACATGACAACATGACGACGCCAATCAAGGGAATCCTGTTTGACAAGGACGGCACGCTTTTTGATTTTCACACCACATGGGGGGCATGGGCGGCGACCTTTTTTCTGGATTTGGCCGGGGGAGATCGGCAGCGCGCCGGCGAAATGGCCCGGCCCCTCGGCTATGATTTCCAGACTTGTGCATTTCAGAAAGATAGCGTGATCATCGCCGGCACCCCGGAGGAGGTCACCGCCGCCATAATCGACGCTGTTCCGAATTGGGCCGAGGCCGATATCATCCGGCATATCAACAAGGTATCCTCTGATGTTCCGCAGGCCGAGCCGGTCCCGCTCAGGCCGTTGCTCAAGGGTCTGAGGGCGCGGGGTATCCGTCTGGGGGTGGCGACCAATGATGCGCAGGCCCCGACACAGGTGCATCTTGCCAAGGCGGGGATTGCCGAGCTGTTTGATTTTGTCGCCGGGTTCGATAGCGGCTTTGGTGCCAAGCCGGACATCGGAATGCAGCGCGCCTTTTGCGCCGCGGTCGGCCTGAGACCGGCAGAATGTCTGATGGTCGGGGATTCCGAACACGACCTGATTTCGGGGCGCCGGGCGGGAATGGCGGTGGCGGCGGTTCTGACCGGAATGGCCGATCACGACGACCTTGCCCCTCTGGCGGATGTCGTGCTGGACAATATTGGCGGGATTCCTGACTGGCTGGGGTTGTCCTTGTAATCCGAATGCGCCCCGCGATGTCCTTGCCGGGGTCGTTTCTGCTGGCTTTGATCCCGGCGGCAATGGTTGATACGGGGGAATACGGACCACTTGACGCCCGGGCTTGCATAAAATATCACGCAGGCTCTGCCAGCGGGCGTTGTGTAGTGGTAAGACCTCAGCCTTCCAAGCTGATGACGCGGGTTCGATTCCCGCCGCCCGCTCCAGATACCGCCTCGTTCAGATACTGCCCACTCCAGATGCCGCGGTGAGCGGTTTTCTGTTCAGCCCTTTCCACACGGCAAAATTACTGTCCCGGATTGCGACAGAACCTGTGGTGGCCGATCCCCACCGGCCGCCTGGGTTAGCCAGAATCGTGCTTTTTGTGGGTCTTTCTTGACCCCCTCTCCGGTCAGATATTTCAGCCCCAGATCCGCCTGTGCAGGTTGATAGTTCTGGTTGGCCGATTCGCGGATCCACATCAGGCCAACCGGCCCCGAGGGGGCCACGCCCAGACCCGTTTCATAGGCTTTCCCGACCGCGTATTGGGCCGCCGGAAGGCCGGATTCCGCCGCTTGCTGGAACAGCGTATAGGCCTCAGTCAGATTCTTGCTGACCCCCTGACCGCTGGCGTAGAGCGTCCCCAGATTGTATTGGGCGGACATGTCCCCCTTGCGGGCCAACTTTTTCCAGAATGCCGCGGCGGATTTGTAGTCGCCCTTCTGATAGGCCTTCATGGCCTCGCGTCCCTGATCCGGGAATTGTTTGATCGCATAAAGGATCAATCCCAGCACGATCAGCCAGAACACGGAACGACGAAAGGCTTTCTTTAACATTCGGCTCTCCAGCACAGGGAACGGGTAGCGCAATTGGCGCCCAAATCCAGCGGCAAGTCAATTTGAAATCGCGCTGTTTGACTGCGCCTGCCTTTGGCGGCAGCAAATTCCGGGGCGCGACATTGCTGGTCCTTGTGGTCTTGCTCCCTCTGGCCTATCTGATCGGAACAGCAATAAAGGAATCCGGCAAATGGCAGAGCTAATCCAGGAAGACCCGCGCGACCGCGAGAAATCGAAATCGGTGGGGCCGATCCGGGGCCTGTTTCCATTTTTGCGTCCCTATCGTGTGCTGGTGGTTCTGGCCGGTATCGCCCTGACCCTGACCGCCGGCCTGTCGCTGGCGCTGCCGTTGGCGGTGCGTCGTGTCATCGACAGTTTCTCCAACAGCGTCAATGGTCTTCTGGATCAGTATTTTGCCGCCGCCATCGGGGTTGCGGCACTTTTGGCCATCGGGACCGGGCTGCGCTATTACCTTGTGACACGCCTTGGCGAGCGGGTCGTGGCGGACATCCGCGAGGCGGTCTATGATCGCATGATCGGCATGAGCCCGGCCTTTTTCGAGCGGATCATGACCGGCGAGGTCCTGTCGCGGATCACCACCGATACCACGCTGATTCTGTCGGTCATCGGCTCATCCGTGTCGGTGGCGCTGCGAAACCTTCTGATCTTTGTTGGCGGGCTGGCATTCATGCTGGGAACCAGCCTGAAACTGGCGGGGCTGGTGCTGCTGCTGGTGCCGCTGGTGATCGTGCCGATCATCGTTTTGGGGCGTCGCCTGCGTGGGCTGTCGCGGGAAAATCAGGACAAGATCGCAGAAAGCTCGGGCAACGCATCCGAGACCCTTCAGGCGGCGCAGACAGTGCAGGCCTTTACCCACGAATCCGAAAGCCGGCTTGAGTTCAAGCGCGTGACCGAGGAATCCTATGAAACCGCCCGTCGGCGGATTCGCACCCGGGCGATCATGACTGTGATCGTGATTTTCCTGATCTTTACCGGCGTCGTTGGGGTGCTGTGGATCGGGGCGCGGGACGTGCGCAGCGGCATGATGAGCGCGGGTGCGCTGGTGCAGTTCGTCATTTACGCGGTGATGGTTTCAGGCTCGGTCGCCGCGCTCTCCGAAATCTGGGGCGAGTTACAGCGTGCCGCCGGCGCAACCGAGCGTCTGGTTGAGCTGCTGCGCGCCAAAGACAGCGTCGATGATCCCGAGGATCCGGTCCCGCTGCCCGCCCATGTTGCCGGCGAGATTGCTTTTGAGAATGTCACTTTCCGCTATCCGGCGCGCCCGGATGTGAAGGCCCTGCACGAGGTCTCGTTTACCATCAAGGCGGGCGAGACCGTGGCCATCGTCGGCCCTTCGGGGGCGGGAAAATCGACCATCTTCCAACTGTTGATCCGCTTTTTCGATCCGGTCAGTGGGCGGGTGACGCTGGATGGGATCGACCTGAAATCCATGCGCCGCGAAGAGTTCCGCAAGGCGCTGGCGCTGGTTCCGCAGGACCCGGTGATCTTTGCCATCACGGCGCGGGAAAACATCCGCTTTGGTCGCCCCGACGCCACCGACGCCGAGGTGGTAGCTGCCGCCCGCGCCGCTGCCGCCGACGAGTTCCTTAGCGAGCTGCCCGACGGTTATGATTCCTTTGTCGGCGAGCGCGGCGTGATGCTGTCCGGTGGGCAGAAACAGCGCATCGCCATCGCCCGGGCCATCCTCAGGGCGGCGCCGATCCTGCTGCTGGACGAGGCCACCTCGGCGCTGGACGCCGAAAGCGAACTGGCGGTGCAAAAGGCGGTTGAGGAAATGTCTCAGGACCGCACGACCCTTATCGTTGCCCACCGTTTGGCGACCGTCAAAAAGGCCGACCGGATCATCGTTTTCGACCGCGGCCGCATCGTTGCCACCGGCACCCACGCCGAGCTGGTCGCCGAGGGCGGTCTTTACGCACGTCTGGCCAAGCTGCAGTTTACCGACGGTGTTGCGGCTGAATAAGGCCCGTTGCCCCCGCATGCCGCCGCCATCGCCGCGCCTCTCTGTTTTCCCCACGGCTGACGTTGCGGCCGTCGGGGTTGCGTCGCGACCCTGAAATGTTTCATTCTATCAGGCAGAGCGCACCCATTGCGCCGCGCCCGAGGGGAGGGGAAACATGACCAAGATGGCAACGATTGCCGACAAGGAAGCGCTGGAACAGGCGATGCCTTTCGAGGACCGGATGACGGCCCGCACCATGTATCAATACGTCAAGCAGACCGCAGATCGCTTTCCCGAGCGTCCGGCGCTGACCTTCCAGATCACCTCGGGGCCGACCGACAAGGCCGAAACCCTTAACTGGGCGCAGGTTCTGGCCAAGGTCACACAGGCGGCCAATCTGTTTCGCCGCCTCGGGGTGGGGGAAAAGGATGTAGTTGCCTATCTCCTACCCAACGCCAACGAGACCGCGATCACCCTTTTGGGCGGCGCCGTGGCCGGGATTGTTAATCCGATCAACCCGCTGCTTGAACCCGAGCAGATCGGCGCCATCCTGCGGGAAACCGGCGCCAAGGTTCTGGTGACGATGAAATCCTTTCCCAAGACCAACGTGGCGCAGCTGGCCGAAGAGGCCGTCAGCCATGCGCCAAACGTGAAAACCGTGCTCGAGGTTGACCTTCTGCACTATCTCACCCCTCCAAAAAGCTGGCTGGTGCCGTTCCTGCGTCCCAAGAACGAGGTGCATCATCACGCCAAGGTGCTGGATTTCAACCGCGAGCTTGGCAAGCAACGCAGCGACGGGCTGGACTTTGAGGACGCGACCACCGACCGCATCGCCGCCTATTTCCACACCGGCGGCACGACGGGAATGCCCAAGGTCGCACAGCATCGCTATTCCGGCATGATATATCAGGGCTGGTGTGCGACTGAATTGTTGCTGACCGAGGCCGACGTGACCCTGTGCCCGCTGCCGCTGTTTCATGTCTTTGCCGCCTATCCGATCCTGATGGCCAATATTGGTGCCGGCAGCCATATGGTGATGCTGACGCCCGCGGGCTATCGCGGCGAAGGGGTCTTTCAGAACTTCTGGAAGCTGGTCGAGCGTTGGCACGCGACCTTTATGGTCATGGTCCCGACTGCGGCGGCAGCGCTGATGCAGGTGCCGATCAATGCCGATGTTTCCAGCCTGAAAACCGCCTTTTGCGGCTCGGCCCCGTTGCCGGTGGAATTGTTCAACCGTTTTCAAAAGGCCACCGGCGTGACCATCCTTGAGGGCTATGGCATGACCGAGGCGACCTGCCTGATCTCGGACAACCCCTTTGATGGCGAAAAGAAAATCGGCTCGGTCGGTATTCCGTTCCCCTATACCGACGTCAAAATTCTGGATTGCAAACCCGATGGCGAGGTGATCCGGGAAATGGGTGTGGACGAGGTTGGCGAGATCTGCGTCAGCAACCCCGGCATCATCCCCGGCGGCACCTATACCGAGGCGGCCAAGAACGAGGGGTTGTTTGCGCTGGACAAGTACCTGCGCACCGGGGATCTGGGGCGTCTGGATGCCGATGGCTATCTGTGGATCACCGGGCGCGCCAAGGATCTGATCATCCGTGGTGGGCACAATATCGACCCCGCCACCATAGAAGAGGCGCTGGCCGCCCATCCCGACGTGGCCTTTGTCGGCGCAATCGGGCAGCCGGATGCACATTCCGGCGAGGTGCCTTGCGCCTATGTCGAGCTGGTCGCCGGTGCAACGGCCTCGGTTGATGAGCTGATGGAGTTTGCCCGCGAACGCATCGGTGAGCGCGCTGCGGTGCCGAAATATCTGGAGATCCTGCCAGAGTTGCCCAAGACCGCAGTCGGCAAGATATTCAAACCGGATCTGCGCAAGCGGGCGATCACCCGGGTCTTTGATGCGGCTCTGAAAGAGGCCGGACTGGCGGCCCATGTTTCAGAAGTCGTCGAGGACAAAAAGCGCGGCCTGCTGGCCAAACTGGTCAAGACCGGCGAGGTCGATGAGGCGGCCATCAAGGCCTGTCTTGGCGATTTCATCACCAAATGGGACTGGGCGGCCTGAGTCCGAACTGGGCAGCCGTTCCGCGGGGCCCAAAGGAATTTGTTGCGACTCGTGCATAATAGTGCAACTTTATCGGCATTGGGCATCGAGTATGCCAAATAATGCATAAGATCCTGAGTTTGACAGGACGCCACAAATGGAACAACGTCAGAGTTACCAACGGGAGAGAACACATGAAACGACTACTGAGCGCGGCTCTGGCCGCGACGATGCTGACCACCCCCAGCTGGGCGGGTGAGGTCAAGATCGGCTTTGTCACCACCCTGACCACCGGCGGCGCCGTGATCGGCAACGACCAGAAAAAGGCCGTCGATCTGGCGCTGGAGCATATCGGCCACAAGATGGGCGGGCTGGATGTCAACCTGATTTACGCCGATGACGGGTTCAAGCCCGATATCGGCAAACAGGCAACCGACAAGCTGGTAAAACAGGACAACGTCACCTTTGTGGCCGGTTATATCTGGAGCCACGTCTTGCTGGCGTCGCGAAAATCGGCCTTGGATGCGGGGAAATTCCTGATTTCCGCCAATGCTGGGCCCAGCCCGATTGCCGGCAAGCTGTGCAACAAGAACTTTTTCTCGACCAGCTGGCAAAACGATCAGACGCCGATGGCGATGGGCGAGGTCCTGAACCAGAAGGGGGTGAAATCCCTCTATATTATTGCGCCCAATTATGCCGCAGGCAAAAACATGGTGGCCGGGGTCGAGCGCACCTTCAAGGGCAAGATCCTCGGCAAGGACATGACCAAATGGCCAACGCAGCTGGACTTTTCCTCGGAGCTTGCCAAGGCCAAGGCCTCGGGGGCCGAAGCGCTGTTCATCTTCTTTCCGGGCAAGGCGGGTGGAGCCTTTATCAAGCAATATCAACAGGCCGGCCTGAAAGACGTCCTGCCACTCTATACGGTATTTACGGTTGATGCGCTCAGCTTGCCGAAGCTGCAAAAAGCCGGGTTCAGCGACATCCTCGGCTCACAATTTACCCAAGAATGGGACCCTTCGCTGGATAATGCGCAGAACAAGCGTTTCGTCCATGATTTCAAGGCCAAATATGGCAGTTACCCGTCGTTTTACGCCGCGCAGGCCTATGATTCGATCTTTCTGATCAAATCGGCGGTCGATGCGGTTCATGGTGACCTGACCAATATGGATGGTATGCGCGCGGCGATGAAGGCGGCGAATTTCCCCTCGGTCAGGGGCAAGTTCACCTATGGCAACAACCATTTCCCGATCCAGAACTTCTATCTGCGCCAAGTGGTCAAGGATGGCGACGGCAACTGGACGACCAAGGTTGTGAAAACGGTTTATACCGCCAATCAGGACCCCTATCACGCCCAATGCGCGCTGAAATAGGCCTTGCCTGACATCTGAACACAAGCGCGACCGGAGATAACGATTTTCCGGTCGCGTCCCCCCAACGGACAATTTTCGGAAAACCTGTCGTGGATTACACGCTCCTGTTCATTCAGACCCTCAACGGGGTGCAGTTGGGGCTGTTGCTGTTTCTGGTCGCCTCGGGTCTGACGCTGGTGTTTGGTATCCTCGATTTTGTCAATCTGGCGCATGGGTCGATCTACATGATCGGCGCATTCGTCTGCGCCTCGCTGACCTATTGGAGCGGCAATTTTCTGATTGCGGTGGTCCTGTCGCTACCGGTCATGGCGGTTCTCGGCTATCTGATCGAGCGGGTTATTGCCCGCCGCCTCTATGCGCGCGACCATCTCGACCATGTGTTGGGCACCTTCGGGCTGATTCTGGTGATGGACACCAGCGCCCATCTGATCTGGGGCCCCGAGGGGATCGCGGTGCCGCTGCCGGACTGGCTGAACGGGCAGGTGACGCTGTTTGCCGATGTCGTTGTGCCCAGCTTTCGCCTGCTGATTATTGCCACCGGGTTGACCATTGCTGCGGGGCTGTTCTGGCTGGTCAATTACACCCGCCTCGGGATGTTGATTCGCGCCGGAGCCAGCAACCGTACCATGGTTGCGGCGCTGGGCATCGATATCAAGACCCTGTTCAGTCTGGTGTTCGCCCTTGGCGCGGTGCTGGCCGGGTTGGCAGGGATGCTGGTCGCACCAATCACAGAAGCGTCAATTTCCATGGGCGGCGAGATCATCATCACCGCCTTTGTGGTCATTATCGTCGGCGGCATCGGCTCGATGAAAGGGGCGTTCATCGCGGCGCTGATGATCGGGCTGATCGACACGTTGGGGCGCTCGTTTCTGGGCGATATATTCCAGCTGTTCATGAGCCAGGACGCTGCTGAAACATCGGCTCCGGCGATCTCGGCGATGCTGATCTATATCATCATGGCCGCGGTGCTGGCGGTGCGGCCGCAGGGCCTGTTCCCGCCAAAGGTGCGCTGATGGGCCGTCTGGGCAAAGCCGGCTGGGTGACGCTGATCGTCATGCTTGCGCTTTTGATCCTGCCGCCGGTGCTGCTCTGGAGCGGGAATGAGTTCTACCTTCTGCTGGCAACGCGCCTTGTCATTCTGGCTATTGCGGCGGTCAGCCTGAACTTGATCCTCGGCTATGGCGGCATGGTTTCGTTCGGCCATGCGGCCTTTATCGGGATTGGGGCCTATGCGATGGGGATTCCCGTCTATCACGAGTTTTATGGCGGCTTGCCGGGCGTTGCCTCGACCAACGGTTTTTTTCAACTGGCGCTGGCGGTGGGGTTGTCGGCGTTGTTTGCATTGATCACCGGGGCCATCAGCCTGCGCACCAAGGGCGTCTATTTTCTGATGATCACCATGGCCTTTGGGCAGATGGTCTTTTTCCTGTTCCAGTCGCTTAGCGAATACGGTGGCGACGACGGGCTGGTGATCGAGCAGCGCTCGGAGTTGCCGCTGGTCAGCTTCGACAATCCCCTGTCGCTGTACCTGACCTCCTATGCGGTTCTGGTGGCGGTGATGCTGCTGGTCTGGCTGATCGTCAACTCGCGCTTTGGCATGGTGCTGCGCGGGGCCAAGGGAAATGATCAACGCCTTATCACGCTGGGCTACAATACCTACCTCTACCGGCTGACCGCCTATGTCATCGCCGGCGTGATCGCTGGGGTGGCGGGTTTTCTGATGGCCAATTTTGCCAGCTTCATCTCGCCCGACATGATGGGATGGAGCCGCTCTGGAGAGCTGATGTTCATGGTGATTCTCGGGGGCGCGGCCAGCGTTATCGGTCCGGTGCTGGGGGCGGCGGCCTTTGTCGTCATCCAAGAGGTGCTGTCAAGCTGGACGGTTTACTGGCATTTGCCCTTTGGCATCATGCTGATCCTGATCGTGCTTTACGGGCGGGGCGGTGTCATGGGCATCATCTCAGGCCGTGGGTCTGCACACCGGAGACCGGATGAATGAGCGTGTTGCTGGATATCCGCGATCTGCGCAAAAGCTTTGGCGGCGTGACCGCAACCGATGGTGTATCATTGGCGGTCAGAGCAGGCGAACTGCACGCGATCATCGGACCGAACGGGGCCGGCAAAACCACGCTGATCGGCCAGCTGTCCGGCGCGCTCCTGCCTGATAGCGGCCAGATTCTGTTTCGCGGCGGCGATATCACGCGAAAGGCGGCGTATGTCCGGGCGCGGATGGGGATCACCCGCTCATTCCAGATTACCTCGCTGGTCATGGATATGAGCGTTCTGGACAACGTGGCGCTGGCGGTGCAGGCCACCAAGGGCCATTCGTTCTGCTTTTTTCGCCCCGCGCACAAGATCACGCCGATCCGTGACGCGGCGCGCGAGGTGCTGGACAAGGTCGGGCTGCTGGCGCGGGCCGAAACCCCGGCGATTGCCCTGTCCCACGGCGAGCATCGGCAGCTGGAAATTGCGGTTGCGCTGGCCAGCGGTGCCGAGATGATGCTGCTGGATGAACCGATGGCGGGTCTTGGCGGCGAGGAATCCGCCCTGTTGGTGGAGTTTTTGAAAACCCTGAAGGGGCAGCGCACCATCTTGCTGATCGAACACGACATGGATGCGGTTTTTGCCTTGGCGGACCGGGTCTCGGTGCTGGTTTACGGGCGCATCATTGCCACCGGTTCGCCGGATGAAATCAGGGCCAACCGCGAGGTGCGCCATGCCTATCTGGGTGAGGAATAGGAGATGCTGAAAATCTCGGGGCTGACCAGTCACTACGGCAGTTCTCAGGCGCTGTTTGGGGTCGATCTGGCGCTGGGGGCCGGGCAGGTTGCAACCCTTCTGGGGCGCAACGGAATGGGCAAGACAACGACGATCAACGCGATCATGGGCATCGTGCCGCCCAGCGGGGGATCGATCAGCTTCGACGGGGTCGAGATCAGCGGCCTGCCATCGTTCAGGATTGCCCGTCTGGGCATTGGTCTGGTGCCCGAGGGGCGACAGATTTTTCCCAACCTGTCGATGCGCGAGAACCTGATTGCCACCGCATCGAACCACCTTGGCCATCCCGACCCCTGGACGGCCGAGCGGGTCTATGAGCTGTTCCCCGAACTTGCCACGCGGGCCGGCTCGATGGGAAACCTGCTGTCGGGGGGCGAGCAGCAGATGTTGGCCATTGGCCGCGCTCTGATGACCAATCCGCGGCTGTTGATTCTGGATGAGGCAACCGAGGGGCTGGCGCCGATGATCCGGCAAAAGATCTGGGCGGCGCTCAAGGCCATTCGTGCCGACGGCCTGTCGATTCTGGTGGTGGACAAGAACCTGAGCGACCTTTTGAAATTTGCCGACGTCAATTTCATTCTGGCGCGGGGCAAGACCGTCTGGAGTGGCGGCTCGGAGGCCTTGCGCGCCGACCGGTCGGTGCTGCAACGCCACCTCGGGGTTTGACGGAGGGATGCGGGTTTTTCAACTTTCGGACAGGAGATGGAAAAATGGTAAAATCGGAATTTCTGGAGCTGATGGGAGACGTCGCCAGAACCATCGGAGAGCGCCCTCTCGACCCTTTGCTTGCTAAGTTTCTGAACGCGACCTACCCTGTTGACGGGCCTTGGTTCACGCGTCTTGCGCGGCTCTGCGCCGAGGGTGAGCGTGACGGCTGGTTGATGAAACACGAGGCTGGCGGGATCAGGTTTGGCCGCGCGATCAAGCCCGGGGATGCTGCCGGAGCGTTCAGCGTCGATGTGGTGCGGATGCAGGATGTCAAAGGCCCGCATCACATTCACACCACAGGCGAAATCGGCGCAGTGATGGCTATCGACGGGCAACCCCGTTTTGATGACTGGCCACCGGGGTGGTATGTTTATCCCCCCGGCAGCGATCATCATCCCACGGTCAAGGGGGGTGCGGCCTATGTCCTTTACCTTCTGCCGGGGGGCGAAATCGAGTTTACCGGGAGATAATCGTATCGAAACAGTTTGCGCGACAGGACGAAAGGATGACGCCCGCCGCCAGGGATTTGCAATCGGGAGGATTGATGATGACCACGAAAAACGAGAACGCAGCCTTTTGGTTTGTCGAGCGCCACCGGGACACCCCTCTGTCGACAAAGACGGCCTTTCGCGAGGCGGTCCCCGAGGGCCGCAGCCTGAGTTATGGCGAATTGGCGCAACAGACCGATCGGGTGGTTGGATTGCTTGCGCAGCACGGGGTTCGGCGCGAAGAGCGGGCGGCCATGCTGGTTTTGGACACGATCGAGTTTCCGATGATTTTCTGGGGCTGTCTCAAGGCAGGGGTGGTGCCGGTTCCTCTGAATACGCTGCTGTCCACGGATGTCTATAATGCCATTCTGCGCGACAGCCGGGCGCGTATCCTGTTTGTCTCGGCGCCGCTGCTGGAGGTCGTGGCACCGGCCCTTTCCTCCAACCCCTATCTTGAAACGGTGGTGGTGATTGGCGGCGATGGGGTCGGCGAGTACCTGAATTTTGGCAAAGAGCTGGAGGTTGCTGCACCGGGCTCTCTGGTCGAGGTGTCGGCGGATGATACGGCGTTCTGGCTTTACTCCTCGGGATCGACGGGAACGCCCAAGGGGGTGCGCCATGTGCATTCGGCCCTCAGGGCCACGGTTGACACCTACGGGGTGCAGGTTCTGGGGATTGCCGAGAGCGACGTGGTGTTTTCCGCTGCCAAGCTGTTTTTTGCCTATGGGCTGGGCAATGGCATGACCTTTCCAATGTCGGTGGGTGCGACGACGATCCTTTATCCGTTGCGTCCGACGCCGGATGCGATGTTTCAGGTCATTGCCGAGACCGAGCCGACCATCTTTTGCGGGGTGCCAACGCTTTATGCTGCGATGTGCGCAGCGATGGGGCAGGAAAAGCCCGCGGGCACAGGGCGGTTGCGCCGGGCCATCTCGGCGGGTGAGGCATTGCCGGCGGAGATCGGCCAACATTGGCGCCGCGTCGTGGGAACGGATATCATGGATGGTGTCGGCTCGACCGAGATGCTGCATATCTTTCTGTCAAACACACCCGGAAATGTGGAATATGGCACGTCCGGCACCGCCGTGCCGGGGTATGAGCTGCGCCTTGTCGATGATGATGGCGCCGAGGTCGGGGTGGACGAGATCGGTGAATTGCTGGTCAACGGTCCGTCGGCGGCCGATGGATACTGGAACCAGCGGGCCAAGTCCCGCGCCACGTTCGAGGGTGTCTGGACCCACACCGGTGACAAGTATCACCGCCGCGCCGACGGACGCCTTGTCTATTGCGGGCGCACCGATGATTTGTTCAAGTCTTCGGGCATCTGGGTCTCGCCCTTTGAGGTCGAGCAGGCGTTGATCACGCATCCCGCGGTTCTGGAGGCGGCGGTCGTTGCGCATCGGGATCCGGAAGGTCTGGAAAAGCCCAAGGCGTTTATCGTGCTCAAAGACGGGGCCAGCGCTGACGGGTTGGAGATGGCGCTGAAGGATCTGGTCAAGGAAAAGATCGGCAAATGGAAATATCCGCGCTGGATCGAGGTGGTCGAGGAGCTTCCGAAAACCGCGACGGGTAAAATTCAGCGTTTCAAGCTGCGAAACCGGTGCACATGAGTATTTTTGCAAAGAAGATGATGCTGGACTGGACGGTCTCGGGGCGTCAGTGGCTGGAGGTGGAGGGCAGGCGCCTTGAAGCGCAGGTCTGGGGGCCGCCGCCGGATCGGGCGCTGACCCTTGTTCTGTTGCATGAAGGGTTGGGATCGGTCAGCCTTTGGCGGGATTTCCCCGCCGATCTGGCCGCCAAGAGCGGCTGCGGTGTTTTGGCTTACAGTCGCCCAGGTTACGGGCGATCGGATGTCAAGGCGCCGCCATGGCCACTGGATTACATGACCCGTGAAGCGCTGGAGGTTCTGCCCCATGTTCTGGATCAGGGGGGTCTTCGGCGCGCGGTTCTGCTGGGGCACAGCGACGGCGCCTCGATTGCGGCGATTTATGCCGGTCGTGTTGATGATGCGCGCATCACCGGTCTGTGCCTGATGGCGCCGCATTTCTTTACCGAAGCAAAGGGGTTGGAGGCGATCAGGGCCGCCAGAGAGGCCTATCGGACCACCGATCTTGCCGCCCGTCTGGGGCGCCACCACGATGACCCGGACGCCACCTTTCGCGGTTGGAATGGAGCGTGGCTGGACCCCAGCTTTGAGGCGTGGAACATCGAGGATGTGATCGGCGGCATCACGGTGCCGGTTCTGGCCCTTCAGGGGCGGGAGGATCAATATGGAACGCTTGCGCAGATTGAGGCGCTTGAGGCGGGGCTGGCGGTTGCCCCGGAGGTGGTTCTGTTCGATCAGTGTCGGCATTCCCCCTATATCGACCGCGCTCCAGAGACGGTGGCCGCGATCGCACGTTTTGCGGCCTCGCAAGGAAAATAGGCAATATACTGCGAAATATGTAATATAATGCAGAATATCTGCCATTGACTATGTATTATATTGCACGTTACAAGGGGGAGAACAGGTCGACAGGGGAGCCAAATGGGAAAAGTGATAGATTTTCGCACCGATCCGTCGCGCTATCGTCACTGGCGCGTCGAATATGACGGCCCGATTGCCACCCTGTTTATGGATGTGGACGAAAACGGCGGCCTGTTTGATGGCTATCAGTTGAAGCTGAATTCATATGATCTGGGCGTCGATATCGAACTGGCCGATATTGTGCAAAGGATGCGCTTTGAGCACCCTGAGGTCGGCGCGGTGGTGCTGCGTTCGGGCAAGGAGAACGTCTTTTGCGCTGGGGCCAATATTCGCATGTTGGGGATGGCGGAACACGCGGACAAGGTTAATTTCTGCAAATTCACCAACGAGACCCGGAACACCTACGAGGCGGCGGGATCCGAGTCGGGACAGACCTATATCGCCGCGATCAAGGGATCTTGCGCTGGAGGCGGGTATGAACTGGCGCTGGCTTGCGATCATATCATCCTAGCCGACGACAGCGCCTCCAACGTCGCCCTTCCCGAGGTGCCACTGCTGGCCGTTCTGCCCGGCACCGGAGGGCTGACGCGGGTGACCGACAAGCGCAAGGTCCGGCGTGACCTTGCGGATGTGTTCTGCTCGGTCGAAGAGGGTGTCAAGGGCGCTCGGGCGCTGGACTGGAACCTTGTGGACGAGCTGGTCCCCAACAGCCGCTTTGACGCAACCGTTGCGGCCCGTGCGGCCGAATTTGCCGCCCGCAGAACACGCCCCGCCGCTGGTCAGGGGATTGCGTTGACGCCGCTCTCGCGCGAGATGGAGACAGACGGCGATCTGCATTATCCGCATGTCGATGTGTGCGTGGATCGTGGGGCGCGGGTGGCCTCGATCACCCTCAATGGACCGGATGCTGAGGCCCCGTCCGACCTTGCAGCGCTGCATGCAGCAGGGTCCGACACATGGATGCTGGCCGCCGCGCGGGAACTGGACGATGCGCTGTTGCACCTGCGGTTCAACGAGTTGGAGCTTGGCGTTATCGTGTTCAAATCGCAGGGTGATCCGGCGCGCCTTCTGGCCCATGAAGCGTTTCTTCTGGCCCAACAGGACGATTGGTTGGCGCGCGAGATCCTGCTCTACTGGAAGCGGGTTCTGAAGCGGGTCGATATGACCTCACGCAGTCTTGTCGCCCTGATCGAGCCGGGTTCATGTTTTGCCGGAACGCTGGCCGAGCTGGCCTTTGCTGCGGATCGCTCCTACATGGCCGAGGGGGCGTTTGACGGCGACAACCGTCCGATTGCCAGCATCACCCTGAGCCCGGCAAATTTTGGTCCCTACCCGATGGGCAATGATCTGACGCGGTTGCAGACGCGGTTTCTGGGCAATGCCGACGCGGTGAGCGCGGCACAGGCGCGGATAGGAGAGGCGCTGGAGGCCGAGGAAGCGGCCAATGAGTTAGGTCTTGTCACCTTTGCGCTTGATGACATCGATTGGGAGGACGAAATCCGGGTCTTTCTGGAAGAGCGCGCCAGTTTCTCGCCGGATGCGATGACCGGGATGGAGGCAAATCTGCGCTTTGCCGGCCCCGAAACCATGGAAACGCGAATTTTCGGCCGTCTGACCGCGTGGCAAAATTGGATTTTCCAGCGCCCCAACGCGGTCGGCGAGAACGGCGCACTGAAACGATATGGCACCGGGCGGCGCGGCGAATTCGACCGCCGCCGGGTTTAGGCCGGGGTCCGGCCCGATTATGAATGATGGCACAGGAGGCTATGATGCTTGACGAACTCAATGTCAGTTATGACACGCAAATTCCCAATAATGTGGGCCTGTCAAGCGACCGTCGTGTCCTGAAGGCGCTGGAAAAATGGCACCCCGGTTATCTGGACTGGTGGAACGGGCGCGGCCCCGACGGATTTCAGGAGAGTCTGGTCTATCTGCGCACGGCGGTCAGCGTCGATCCCAAGGGCTGGGCAAAGTTTGACTATGTCAGGATGCCCGAATATCGCTGGGGGGTGCTGCTGGCGCCTCAAGTCGAGGGGCGCGTGATTCCCTGTGGCGAGCATTACGGCCAGCCCGCTTGGCAGGAGGTGCCAGGAGAATACCGCGCCATGCTGCGCCGCCTTGTGGTCATTCAGGGCGATACCGAACCCGCCAGCGTCGAGCAGCAACGCTTTCTCGGGGCGACTGCGCCTTCGCTCTATGACATGCGCAACCTTTTTCAGGTCAATGTCGAGGAAGCCCGCCATCTCTGGGCGATGGTCTATATCCTGCAGAAATATTTTGGCAAGGACGGGCGCGAAGAAAGCGCGGAACTGCTGCAGCGCCAGTCAGGCTCGCTTGAAAAACCCCGGATGCTGGGAGCCTTTAATGAAGCGACGCCTGACTGGCTGTCGTTTTTCATGTTTACCTATTTCACCGACCGCGATGGCAAGATGCAACTCGAGGCGCTGGCGCAATCCGGCTTTGACCCGCTCAGCCGGACCTGTCGCTTTATGCTGACCGAAGAGGCGCATCACATGTTCGTCGGCGAGACTGGCGTCGGGCGCACGATCCAGCGCACGGTTCAGGCGATGAATGATGCGGGGATCAGCGACCCCTATGATGTTGACAAGGTGCGCGCGCTGGGGGTGATTGACCTGCCCCTGATCCAGAGAAAGCTGAACCTTCATTACACGCTGTCGCTGGATCTGTTCGGGGCCGAGGTCTCGACCAATGCGGCCAACGCTTTCAACGCTGGGATTAAGGGGCGGTACCACGAGAACAAGATCGAGGACGACCACAAGCTGACTGACGCGACCTATCCGGTGCGTGATTTCGTCGACGGCAAGATCGTTGACCGCGATGTTCCGGCCCTGACGGCGGTGAACATGCGCCTGCGCGACGATTATTCCCGCGATGCCGCCGGGGGGGTGAAACGCTGGAATGCGATCATCCGCAAGGGCGGCTTTGATTTTGAACTGACGCTGCCGCATGAGGGGTTTCACCGGCAGATTGGTACGTTCAATCAGGCCCCGATCACACCGGATGGCCGGGTAATCAGCGCCGAGGACTGGCTGGCCCAAAAAGACGACTGGCTGCCCAGCGCCGCGGACGGGGACTTTATCCAGTCTCTGATGCAGTCCTGCTGGAACAGCGGCGAGTATGCCGGCTGGATTGCGCCGCCGCGTGTCGGAATTGACAACAAGCCCGGTGATTTCGAGTATGTGCAGCTTCACATGGCCTGACCGCTTGGGCCGCAGCAGTCACAGGATGAGATCGTGACCACACCGATAAAGCAGCATCTGATCGACCCCGAGATCTGCATCCGCTGCCATGCTTGCGTCGAGGCCTGCCCCCGAGAGGCAATCACCTATAATGACGAGAACGTGGTGGTCGATGTCTCGATCTGCGATCACGAGATGGCCTGTCTGGGTCCCTGTCCGACCGGGGCGATTGACAATTGGCGTGTGGTCCAGACGCCGTTTACCCTGGATGAGCAGCTTGAGTGGGTCGAATTGCCTGAACAGCAGGAGATTTCGCCTGCGCCTGACGCGGGGGAGGGCGAGTCCGAGGTCGAGGCGATGGATCCGTCCATTGCCGCGCTTCTGGCCGAGGCCCACAGCGGCACCGGCGGCGAGGCGGTCGCACCGGCCTCGGCGGCGGTGCCCACGGTCAATCTGTTTGGGGCCAAAGCCCCGCTGGTGGCGGTTGTGCAGGGAAATTTCCGCCTGACCGAAAAAGACAGCGACAATGACGTGCGCCACATCATCCTGAACCTTGGTACAAACAGTTTTCCGTTGCTCGAAGGGCAAACGGTTGGCGTCATCGCGCCGGGGCAGGACAGCACCGGGCGGGCCCATGTGCCGCGGCTATATTCGGTCTCCAGCCCACGCGATGGCGAGCGCGCGAACACCAACAACCTGTCTCTGACGGTCAAGCGTGAGCCGGGGGGGCTGTGCTCGAACTACATTTGCGATCTGGCGCGGGGCGACGAGGTTGCGCTGACCGGCCCGTTTGGCCGGACCTTTCTGTTGCCCGACGATCCGGCGGCGCGCCTTTTGATGATCTGCACCGGCACCGGCAGCGCGCCGTTTCGGGCCTTTACCATGCGGCGTCAGCGCGTCATGGCAGATTGCGACGGCACGATGTCGCTGTTTTTTGGCGCCCGTACACCGCAATCCCTGCCCTATTTCGGGCCACTTGGAAAGGTTCCTCAGAGTTTTCTGGACAAGCATTTCGCCTTTAGCCGCGACCCCGGACAACCAAAAACCTATGTGCAGGACCTGTTGCGTGCTGCGGACCAGCAGGTGGCCGCCATGCTGCGCGACGCCAACAGCTATATTTACCTCTGCGGCCTCAAGGCGATGGAAGCAGGGGTCGAGGCCGCATTCGACGAGATCGCCCGCGCCCATGGTCTGGACTGGTCGGCAATTCGCGACCGGATGCGCAAGGCAGGGCGGTATCATGTCGAAACCTACTGAGGGGGCAGATTTTTGCCATCGGATTCGTGTGGGCTGGGCCGATTGCGACCCGGCGCGCATCGCCTTTACCGGGCGCATTCCCTATTGGGCGCTTGCGGCGATTGACGCGTGGTGGGGGCATCATACGGGCGATGACTGGTATCGGCTGAACGTGGACAAGGGGTTTGGGACACCATTCGTTCACATGGACCTTGATTTTCGCGCCCCGGTCACGCCGCGCCATCCGCTGGAGTGCAAGGTACGGCTGCTCCGGCTTGGCACATGTCAATCCCGGAGTAAAAAGGGGCCAAATCGCGGTGTAAAACTGGGCCAGTCGGTGTGATTTCGTCCAGCCCCTTGGAACGCGAGGCCATTCAAAGAGCAAGCGCGTTCCAGGGGGCGTTGG
>JALUYI010000026.1 GCA_027013095.1 Paracoccaceae bacterium
CTCCGAACTCGTCGGGCTAACCACGATCCGCGATGGCGCCACCAGCTATCCCGCTGTCGCCGACCTCAAGGCGCTGGCCGCTGATGTCGCCAATCTCGTGACCGTCTCGACGGGGATTGCCAACCTCCCGGTGGATTTTTCAAACCTGCATCTGGTGGCATGGCCCGGCGATGATCCAAACGGGGTTTTGAATGCGCCGGCGCTCCTATGGGAAGGCTGGCAAAGCCCGCTGCCAACGGTCACCGCGGGCACGATCGACACAGGGCCGGTTTCGGGCCGCACGATCTATCATTGCATTGATGCAATCGCCGCCGGAATCACGGCAGCCGATATTGATGCCGGTGGCGTCACGCTCACGGTTTCCGCCGATCAAAGCTGGCAATGGGGCGGGGCCCGCCTGCGCATTCGCGCCTTTGGCTTGCCTGATCTGAACGGCGCGCCGGATACGAGCTTTCCGCACCCGTTCTCTCCCTCCATTCTCGATGCACAATCGGACACAAGTTCGACGGTCATTACTAACACGACGAGCGGTTCCGGCACATTGCCCTCCGGCACCCGCTGGATCCAGTTCCAGATCATTATCACTGACGGGATCGTGGCCTCGAACTTCAGCTTCCGCCTGACTTCGGCCAATGCCTCCGTCACCTCGGGGCGGGTTGGTTATGCCGCCGACTGGAGCGAGTATTTCGGCCACCACCCGAATGATGGCACGAATGATGCGCTGTTTCATCTCGATCCCCTCTGGGCATCAAACGATATGCATTTTGTGGGTATCGATAATTATTTGCCCATCGCGGACTGGCGAGATGGCTCCACGCATGCCGATGCGCAGGCGGGCTGGTCTGGCATTCATGATCTTGGCTATTTGCGCAGCAACATCGAGGGCGGCGAGCAGTTCGACTGGTTTTACGCCTCTGACGCAGATCGTACGGCACAGATCCGGACGACCATCACCGACACCGCATATGCCAAGCCGTGGGTGTTCAGGCCAAAAGATATCCGGTCGTGGTGGTCAAACCAGCATTATGACCGCCCGGGTGGGGTGGAAAACGCGACCCCCACCGCCTGGACCCCGCAATCAAAGCCGATCCGGTTCACGGAACTCGGCTGTCCGGCGGTAGATCGCGGCCCCAACCAGCCGAACGTGTTTTATGATCCGAAGTCGGCCGAAAGTGCTGTGCCGTATTTTTCGCGAGGCTGGCAGGATGAGGCCATCCAGCGCCAGTATCTGCGGGCGGTGCTTGGTTATTGGAATGAGACCGCCAACAACCCGGTCTCGACCGTTACCGGCCAACCGATGATCGACATGGCCAACGCCGCAATCTGGACCTGGGATGCGCGACCCTATCCCGATTTCCCGGCGCGCGCGGATGTCTGGGCAGACGCACCGAACTGGCGGCTCGGGCATTGGCTGAACGGTCGCCTTGGCGCCGTGGGGCTCGCGGCACTGGTGCGGGAACTCTGCGCGCGTGCGGGGCTTGATGCGACGCTGATCGACACAAGTGATCTCTACGACATTGTCGCCGGGTTTACCATCACCGCGCTCGAAAGCCCGCGCGCCTCCCTTGCAACGCTCGCGCGGCATTACGGCTTTGATGCGGTGGAAAGCGGTGGGGTTATTCGCTTTGTCACCCGTGGGCAGGCGGCGGTGGCGACGATCACGCCGGACAATATGGTGGCCCAAGCGGGTGACGTCATGGAACTGACCCGCGCACAAGAAACGGAACTGCCTCAGGCCCTCAAATGGCAGGTGGTGCGCGCCGATGCAGAATATGATCCCGCCACCGTCGAGGCGCGACGCGTGACGGTTGGGGCCGCCCGCGTCGCGTCCGAGAGTTTTCCACTGGCCACATCGCTCGAGGAAGCCGACCGGCGGGTCCGCCGCGCGCTCATGGAGGCCTGGGTCGGGCGCGAGACGTTTTCGGCACATTTGCCGCCCTCGCGCTTGTCGCTCGACCCCGGCGATGTGGTAAGCCTTCAGAATGATGGGCGGATGGTGGATTATCGCATCACCCATATCGGCGATGCTTTGGCCCGCAGCATCGAGGCCGTGCGCACCGATGCCGCGATCTATGATCTGCCGCCCGGGCAATATCGCTCGGTCAGCCTGCCAAGCGCCACCGTCTATGGCCCGCCTAACGTGGCGCTGATGGATCTGCCGCAATTGCAGGACACTGTGCCAGCCCACCAACCCCTTGCGGCTGTTTATGCCAACCCGTGGTATGGCACGGCGGCTGTGTGGCGCAGTGCGACGACCTCCGGCTTCGCGCTTCT
>JALUYI010000027.1 GCA_027013095.1 Paracoccaceae bacterium
CCAACGCCCCCTGGAACGCGCTTGCTCTTTGAATGGCCTCGCGTTCCAAGGGGCTGGACGAAATCACACCGACTGGCCCAGTTTTACACCGCGATTTGGCCCCTTTTTACTCCGGGATTGACATGTGGCCGGCATTGCCGACATTCAGGAACTTTCCAAGACCCATGAGATCGTCTCGCGATCGAAGACCGAACTGTGGCACCGTATCCTGACGCATTACCTGCCGCTGTATTTTCCCGAGGCTGAACGCTTTCATCGCAGTTCGCGCACTGACTGGTTCCTGGCCTTTCTCGAGAAGTACCCGACACCGCACATGATCACGACCATGAGCCGGGAGGCATTCATCGCCGATGCCTGGGCCGGGTCGTCGGCCGCAAGGTGTCCAAAGAACGCCTGCTTTCAGATATTTACGCCACGGCAGCTGGCTCTGTGGGACTGCCGGTCCACCCGGACTCCGACGCAGTTCGCATGTTCCGCCTCGTGCTGGCCGAAGGGCGCAGTCTGGTTCGACAGCGCAATGAGATCGAGACGCGGGCCGTCGAGCTTCTGTCCGATCATCCCGACTACCAGTTGCTGACCACCATCCCCGGGATCGGGCCGATCAACGCCCTGACCATTCTGGCTGAGGCCGGTGATTTGCGCCGCTTCCGGCATCACCGCCAATTCCTGAAGTTCTGCGGCATGGACCTCGCCACTGTCCAGTCCGGCATGTTCCGCGGCCAGAGCAGAATCTCCAAATACGGCAACGCCCGGCTCCGCCGAACCTTCTGGATGGCCGCTCAGGTCGCCGTTCTCAAACGCACCAACAGCTTCCGTGACAAGTTTGAACGATACATCGCGCGGGATCGACACAACGCCCATCTGCGACGCAAGGCCTACACTGCGATCGCAGCCAAGATGGCGCGCACCGTACACGCCGTGATCAAACACGGCGAACCCTATCGCCCCTTCTTCGAGGGGGTGAGCCCAGGCGGAAGGACCTCTGTCTGACATGAGCCGTGGAGGCAGTTCGCTGACCTCGTAGATAATGTTCGGGCTTTCTGCTTGGGATTTCGGATCTCGTCTTGAGGACGGTGAGGGCCGCAATGCTGCGTACCCTGTGTTTGCTATGGGAGAGACCACTTCTTGACGGCAGAACCCGTTTGGGCAAACATCACAGGGCATCCGGGGCACCGGATGCCCCATGACCTGCTGACCTACGCGGCCAGATTTTCCCGACATAGGACGTTATCGGAGACAATCATGCCGGGTTTTCCGCGCCGCTCGATCAGCGTGGCCAGTTCTCGTGCCACGCGCTTGCCCGAGATCGACGTTTCCGGCATGGCCAGCAGGCACTCCCGTGTCACGTCATCTACCACGTTCAGGATGCGAAAGCGCCGGCCGCAGGCGAGCTGATCATGGACAAAATCCAAAGACCAACGGGCATTGGGCCGCGCCTCGACCAGGATCGGGGCGCGGGTGCCAACAGCCTTGCGCCTGGCCCGGCGCTTGCGCACCGCCAGCCCCTCCTCGCGATAGAGCCTGTAGATGCGGTTGATGCCTGAGGCCTCGCTCTCGCGACGCAGCAGCACGAACAGGCGCCTGTACCGCCAGCATCACCGCGCGCACCGACCGGCGACCGCGCTCCAGCGATTGCGGGTAGAACGGTTCGCCCCCATGCCCGGCGCTCTTGGGCACCTGAACCGTGACCGTGCCGGCGGGCGTGTCGATGCGCCCCGCGCTTGCTGCCGTTGGCATAGCCTCGGCGACCGGGCGTGCGCTCGTAATGGCCCGCGCCGAGAAAGCGCTCGCGCTCGATCCGCATCGCCAGTTCAAAGGCCCGGGCGAATACACTCGCGATGTCGTTCGGGCCATGTTCGATCAACTGTTCCAAGATGGCCTCAACGCCTGTATCCTGCTGTCTGTCCATTTTCGGTTCTCCACGGTTGGAGAACTACACCCTGCCCGGCGACCTTGAACGCCAGATCGGGGCCTTCGTCGATTACTACAACAATGCGCGATACCACGAGAGCCTCGGCACCATCGGCATGATCGAGGCCGAGGTCGAACGGAACGATCACACCACGGTCGCGCGCCGCTATTTCCTGTCTTCCGCGCGCGCCCATTGGGGGATTGAAAGCCGCCTGCACTGTAAGCGGTGTGCACAAACCGTAACGGTTTCATCTTGACGCTGTTTTGAACGCCCACGGCATGAGATTGTCGATTTGGGATGCCGGGTGGCCAGCAGCGATAGCCTCAAGCGTTGCTTTGAGATAGG
>JALUYI010000028.1 GCA_027013095.1 Paracoccaceae bacterium
GCCTTGTCCAATTGTGGTTTGTAACGCGTCCGGCAAAGGGTCTTTTGGCAAGAGATCAACCAATTCGGAAACAGTAACAACGTCAATCCCAACCGTTGAAGGTAGCTGGTTTCTAGCTGCTAGAATTGCTTTATCACCAGTGATGAAAGCAGATGCGCGTGCGAGGGCTGCATGGGCTAAATGTCTTGCATCACTAATCGCTTGGTGACGGATGATCACAAAGGCATGGGCGCGGCGCTGAAACGCGCCTTCCAAGGGGCCATATGCTTCTCGGGCATTAAAGAATGCCCTGCCAGCCAGCGGGCAACGCTGTCAGGTGCATTTCATGCACAACATCCTGTCCTTCACCCCGCCACGCCACAAGGCGAAGGTCGCCGAGGGTCTCAAGCGCATTTTCAGGGCCGATACGGCAGCCGAGGCCCGCGCCAAGGCCGTTGAATTGGCCGAAGCAATGGAGGGCCGCGCGGATCGTGCCATCCAATGCCTCGAGGACGGGCTGGAAGATGCGCTGGCCGTTTATGCCCTGCCGACAAAATACCGCCGCCGACTGCGCACATCCAACATGCAAGAGCGCCTAAATCAGGAGGTGCGGCGGCGTGAGCGGGTCATTCGCGTTTGCGCGGAAAAACAGTCCCCCAGACTGTTTTTTGATCCGCTGAACTTCCAAACGAAGCTTCAGCCCTGCGCCTGATCGGCGCGCTGCTGGCCGAGATCAATGACGATTGGCAATGTCGAAAATACCTCGACCTTCTCGGCGATTGAAGGCAATCGCCGCCGCCCTTGCCGCCACCTTGCGTGGTCGTGTTGACCGTCTCGGTGAAATCCGTGGCCCAGATAATATTACCACCGATGCGCATGCCGCCGTAAATGCGCGGGATCACCGCCCCCTCGGTCGAGGTGGTCAGGGTCAGGTTTTCCAGCCGCTGGCCCTCGATGCGCTGCCCGGGGGCGAGTGACGAGACAATCCAGCTGTCGATCATCGAACCGGCAAAGGATCCGATCGCGCCGCCGATTGTGGCAGCGGACACGCCAAGGACGGCCCCGCCGATGCTGCCGCCAATGGCAGCACCAGCCGAGGCGAGAAGAATGGAAGCCATGGTTTACCTCACAGGAAAACGAAAGGCGAAGGCAATCCGGCGCTGCCAAGCTGGTGTCAGACGTTCCTCGATCACCCCGGTGCATTCATAGGCATGAATAAAGTGCGAGCGCGCACTGCGGCTGGACCGCCCGCTGCGGTGCGAGCGCACACTGCGGTCGGTGCCGGACAGAATACCGACATGCTTGGCGATCGCGCCCGCGCGCATGCGAAACAGGATGACGTCGCCGGTACGGGCCTCCGCAACATCCAGTTCCTGCATTGCCGCCCGTGCGGCCTCGGCCAACACCTCGACCGGTCCCGTTTCGCCCCAGTCACGGGAATAGGGGGGCACGGGCATTGGTTCGGGTCCCACCACGTCACGCCAGACGCCACGAAGAAGCCCGAGGCAGTCGCACCCGACACCGCGCACCGAAGCCTGATCGTGGTAAGGCGTGCCAATCCAGCGGCGGGTGGCTTTGACGATGCGCGCCGGAGCTGTGTTTCTGGCATCCATTATAATACCGACCCCGAATTTGCATCGCCCTTGGCTGCATAGCGGATGATGGTGTCCTGACCCGGGATATGGGGAAAGCCACGGAAGTTGGCCGCGTTGGCGAACTTGTTCTGACAGGTCTCGAACCGCTTGTCGCAACCGGCGAGGATGTCGAAACTGTTGCCGACCTCTGCCGGGCGCACAGGGGTCTCGAGCAATTTGATGATCACGTCCGCGCCTGTAATGGCATGGCTCAGCACTTCGGCCTTACGTCCCGTATTGGCACCGGTCAGCCAGTGCAGCGTGCCGAGCGCAAACCAGCCCTCGGCAAACCCCGAGAGGCCGGAAACCGCAAAGCCGCGATCGCCGGACAGCGAAACCACGGTGCCACTTGCCTTGAAAGCGGGTGCATTCAGATCGACGCCGCAGCGTGCATCCCCCAAAGCTGCATCGCAACTCGCCTGAAACGTCCGCCCGATGGTCTGGCCCAGCACATGGGCGAGGCTGCGCATCTCGGCCACAAAATGCAGCCGCCCACGCCGGACCTGACCGATGGCCCCGCGTCGCAACAGGGCACGGCTCGTGGTGTCGGCCCAGTTGACGCGCCAGATCTCCACGGTGGCGTTGTCCCAGCGTCCGTCGAGGATATCGGTCTCGGTGATGGCTGT
>JALUYI010000029.1 GCA_027013095.1 Paracoccaceae bacterium
GGATTTTACCATTGAGGCCGATGATGCGGGGCGCATTGTCGTGACAGGCCGAATAGATGACCGCAGCCGTGGATTATGCTGGAACGGAACGAAATAATCCTTGCAAACGCGGGGGTATCCATAGATGGGCCCAACAATAGGCAAGCTGGATCTTCTGCTGGCTGTTTCCAAGCAGGCGATTGTATCCGGTATAGCCATCGACCTGCAGGACGCCAGCAAAGCCTTTCAGGATATCCCTGGCGTATTTTCCCCCGCGCCCGGGAGCATAGGTAAAGGCCACGCCGGGTGGATCATCCCCACAAGATCAGATTCGACCTACCGCTTCGCTACTCGAGGCCGAGGGCCGGTCATCACGTGCCAGCGCCCAGAAGTAGCCGGTTTTCGTCTTGCGGCGTCCGGGGTCGAGAACCGGTGCAATGGTTTCGTCCATGAACAGTTTGGTCGAGCGCCTGAGATCGGCAATCAGGGCATCAAAGACGGGCTTCAGCTCGAAGGCCGCCTTGCCTACCCAGGCGGCCAGTGTCGAACGATCCAGATCGACGCCCTGGCGGCTGTAGATCTGCGCCTGGCGATAGAGCGGAAGATGATCGGCGTATTTGCTGACGAGAACATGGGCGACCATCGCCTCGGTCGGCATCCCGCCCTCGACCAGATGCGCCGGCGCCGGGGCCTGAAAAATGCCACCCTCGCAGGCCCGGCAGGCATATTTGGGGCGCCGCGTGACGATGACCCTGACCGTCCTCAAGTAGCGAAGCGGTAGGACATCGAAACAGCCGCCGGGATCACGTCAAGCCGCTCGGAGACGTCTTCGCCGATCACGTGACGCCGGGCGCCGCAGCTGCAGGTCGTGTCCCGGGGCTCGATGACCTCCTCGATACGGGGCAGGTGTTTGGGCAACGCCCCTCGATTGGCCTTGCGTGGCCTGGGGCTGCGCGTGCGCGAGAGCGCCTCGTTCGCATCCCCCGCCGCGTGGAGACTGGCAATCCCGGTCTCGATATCCTCGAGCGCCAGTTCATACTGATCCGGATCGCACTTCTCGGACTTGCGCCCGAACAGGGCCTGCCTGAAAGCCGCAACCAGCGTTTCCAGGCGCGCATTCTCTTCCTGCTGGGCCAGAATGATGGCCTTCAGCGCGTCAATGTCGTCAGGAAGTTCCGCTGCTGCAATCATGCCTTCCTGATACAAGATCCCGCCCCGGAATGCCCGTCGAAAGGGCCCGGCGATTCACTGTGCCGCAGTGGGCGCGCGCACCGAAAGGGACCGCACCCGGCGCCAGTCAAGACCGGCAAAAAGGGCTTCGAACTGTGCAGGGCTCAGCGTCATGACACCGTCCCGGATGGCGGGCCAGGTGAAGCTGCTGTCTTCAAGCCGCGTGACACGCCATCACCAGCCCCGAGCCATCCCAGTAAAGCAGCTTGAGGCGATCCGCACGCTTGGCCCGGAACACGAATACCATGCCCGAAAACGGGTCCTCGCGCAGCATGTTCTGCACCAATGCCGCCAGGCCGTCGTTCATCGGGCTTACGCGGCCCCACTGGGGCCACGGTCCCTCTTCACCCCTTGCGGAAGTCCACCGGGCGGGTGGCAACAAGAATCCGGACACCATTTGTCGGCAACATCACGACGCCGCATTCAGCGCATGGACGAGCGCGGCGATGCGCCCCGACGGGGTCGACGCCTGCAGGCGAACCGCGATGCCCCCGGCAATCAGCTCGACAGGGCCGCAGCCCTGGCCGCGATCCGGCTGTCTGTCATCGCGCACAACCACGGGTGCGAAATCCGCCCCCCGCTCCGGCGCCGCAGAAACCGCGGGCAGAACCAGCCTGCCTTCCCGGGCCAGTCGGTGCCATTCCGACAGATGGTTCGGCCGCAGATCATACCGCCGCGCAACCGCATTCTCGCTCGCCCCGGGCTCCAGCGTCGCGGCCACAATCCGCGCCTTCACCTCATCCGGCCACCGCCGGCGCCCCTTGGCATCCAGAACAACCTCCTGGCCAATGAGAAACCCTGTTGACTGCTCCATGGAGAACCTCCCGAAAAAACTTCACGCGCGAGAGTCACAAATCACGCCAGCTTTGAGAAGGTGGGGGCAGGACACTTGAAGTTACCCACAAGTTTTCGCGGGCATGCATTTTTCTCTTGATCGAGCGGACGTGAACGTGATTCGTTTTCTGGCACCTTCAACAAATCGGGTGCAGGCATGGGACAGAGTTGGGTGGGT
>JALUYI010000030.1 GCA_027013095.1 Paracoccaceae bacterium
CGCAAGATGTCCGTCAACGGATCAGGCGAAATTCCGGCTGGATCGGTGAACTCCAAAATCGTATCGTTTTTCATGTGGCATATCCTTTTCTCTCTGAGAATCGCGGCGCGTCAACACCGCCATGATACGCCACCCAATCACCCCATCACCAACTTTCGGGCATTGCTCGAATGCCGCCGCTGCAGACTCGTGCCTTGGAAATTCCATATTTATGCCATTATTGGCGGAAACTCTGGCTTGGTTGGGTTGTTGAGCGGCAAGAAGCAGTCAAGAAGCAGTGAAGATAAATGTCTGGTGATGGTTTTAATGCGCATCCAGAGGGGCGTGCGCGAGCGGGCATCGTCGAATTCGAAGAGCTTATTCGTTCATTGAGTGATCAGGACCTGGTGAAGTTCTGGGTTCAGACGTGGCGCTCATTGTGTCCAGAAGCTGCAGCCACGCTTGCTGCTGTTCAGGAGACAGGCGGCGAAACTTCTCAATGAGTTCTTCTTCAAGCTCTGAGCGCGATTCGGCAAACAGTTCAATGGGCGAAACGTCGAGTGCGATCGCAATTTTCTCGAGAATTTCCATAGATGGCCGTTTTCGGCCCGAAATAAGATTGCTGATGTGACTTTTGTCAGAGCCTATTGCATCCGCAAGCGCTGTTTGCGTGAGGTTCCTTTCGGAAAGCAATTGTTTCAGTCTCAGTTTCATATCGTTGTTTTGACTTCCCAAGGGGTAAAATGTCGATAATCTGGCGGAAAATATTTTCCTGAGGGAAACTTGGGTGCTTGACACTTGCGGTTTTCCAGCGGAAAACTACCGGTATGGTTGATCTGAAAGAAATCATTGAGCGATCCGGCAATTCGCAAGCGGAGTGGGCGCGAAAGCTGGGTGTCAGTCGCGGCTATCTTCATCAAATCATCAATAGGAAGAAAACGCCATCTCTCAAGTTGGCTCTCGAAATCCAGCGGTTGACCGGCGGCGCAGTTGCGATGGAGAGCTGGGTTGCTTCCGGTAACAGTATCCGTGCGACCAGGCAAGTTGAGGATGCAGCATGAAGTGTGCGCGTTCATATCCCAACGATGCTGCGCTGGGCGCTGGGCAGCAAGGAAACCGGGTTGCAGGGGGGAGTGTCTTGTCAGGTCCCTCTGGTTACCGCTTCGCGCTCATCTTTCTCGCCACATTCGGAACAGGTCCAGATTTCGTCCCTCGCGCCGAGGGCTCCAAACGGCCCGCTCGATGGTTTCGAGGATGTTCTCCGGAGAGCGAAGGCACCGCAAGCGGGACATTGTTCGCCAGGAGCGCGTTGGGGCGAGGAAAGGCGGCTCTCAAGATCGCTTATTCTCGCCTCAAGGGCGTCAACCTTTTGCGGAAGCTCCTTGATGCGCTTCCAGGCCGGAATCTGCTCCAGGAGTTTGACGATGTCCGATACTGAAACCATGAAATCCACCTCCAAGAATTCATTCGACTCATTGATTTCGGCAATCATGGATGCCGGAGGCGGCCCTGTCGAGTCGATGACAGTCGAATACACAAGCGGCAAAGCTGGCTTGGCTGTTTCGGTGGCCGTGCGTTTTCGCCTCTGGAAGCGCCCAGACGGTGAGGCGGCATGATCACGCGTGACTTGATCCTGGCCCAGATGCGTGCCCTGCTTGCGGCTCACGGCTGCCTTGATGCCGCCGCCGAGGCGATCAACGCGCGCTGGGGCGACAATGTCTGCAAAGGCACTCTGTCTCGGCGCGCCCACGGCGAACAGCCGTGGCCCATCCATCATGTGATTGCGCTTGAGGACGCGCTGGGCCGATATCCGGTCACGCGCCTGCTTCACCGCAGGACGCAATCCGACATTGCTGCGCCCGACGTCGTGACTGCAGCGCGAAATGTCGCCAAGGAAACGGGCGAGGCCGTCGCCGCGTTGACCGGTGCCGCATTCTCGGCTTCGGCCAGAGACCGCGCACAGGCAGCCACCGAGATTGACGAGGCGATCGATGCGCTGCGGCAGGCCCGTGCGGCGCTGGGCGCGGTGCTGGTGCCGGAGGCGGGAATATGAGCGTGCCGAGCCGGGCCGACGATCTGCGTGCGCTCGAGATCCTGCATCTGCGGGAAATCGAGGGCCTCTCCTATATGGACATTGCCCGCCGCATGGGCATGACCAAGGGGACCGTCATCGGCCTGGTGAATCGCATCAACAAGGCTGCAGACGCAGTATCGTGCCGATGCC
>JALUYI010000031.1 GCA_027013095.1 Paracoccaceae bacterium
TGGTGCGGTTCTGTCAGGTTGATGGTCTTTGGCGGGAAGCCTTGCTCCGACCCGATTGAAAGTCAACGAAGACATTGAAAAGGCAAAGAAAAAGGAAAATGCGCGCGTTGCTTCGCAGGCTGGTTTCCGGGTTGTCAGAGCCGGTGAAGTGCCGTGTGGTCGAATCGCATCGGCCTTTTCGGATGTGCCTCTGGGTCTTATGCTGCTGCGCAATCTGTTGACGAGTGGAGAAACTGCCCATGGCCCCGCGTAAGACCAGCCGCAAGAAGCTGAATACCGAAACCCTGGCTGAGCTGGGGGCCGAGCGGCTGGCCTCGCTGCTGATGGAACTGGCCGAGAATGACGCAACGCTGAAACGGCGCCTCACGCTGGAAATCGCCGGGCCGCAGCAGGTCGCCAGCGAAATTCGCAAGCGCCTTGGTCAGATCGCCCGGTCGCGGTCGTTCGTCGATTGGCGCCGGATGCGCCCCCTGATCCGGGACCTCGACACCCAGCGAGAGGTGATTGTCGGCAAGGTGGCTCCCCGTGACCCGCAAGAGGCGATGGTACTGTTGTGGAGGTTCCTGGCGCTGGCGCCCTCGCTCTATGAGCGCTGCGACGATTCCGGCGGCGATATAGGCGATCAATTCTGGATGGCCCGAAAGGATATGGCCGAAATCGCGCCCGGCGCCGGGCTCGACCCCGAGGCACTGGCCGACCGGGTGTTCGACACGGCCGTGTGCGACAATGACTATGCCCAGTATGACGGGCTGATTTTGGCCCTGGCCCCGGCGATGGGCGAGAAGGGCCTCGCGCGGCTGAAGGCGCGGGTCGAGGAACTGGCCGAGACCCCCGTTCCGGTGCCGCCCAAGGAGGAATGGGAAGAGGTCGCCTGGGGCCCGGGCGGGCCATATTTTGCCCACGAGATGGCCGAGAGCTCACGCAAGAGTTCGGTGCGCAGCGCCCTGATGGATATCGCCGACGCCCAGGGGGACGTGGATGCCTGGATTGCCCAGTATGACGAAGACACTCGCAGAGCGCCCGGAATTGCCGCCGACATCGCCAGCCGCCTGCTGGTGGCAGGGCGCGCGACCGAGGCGCTGGAGGCGCTTGATGCCGCCGACACCGGAAAGGGCTGGATCCCGTCGGACTATACCGACACCCGCCTTGCGGTTCTGGAAACGCTTGGCAGGGGCGAGGACGCGCAGGCGCTGCGCTGGCGGGAGTTTGAACGCAACCTGTCGGAAGGCCATCTGCGGGACTACCTCAAGCAGCTGCCGGACTTCGACGATGTCGAGGCCGAGGAACGCGCGCTTGATCTCGCCATGGCGCATGGCTCTTTCCTTGGCGCATTGTCGTTCCTGATCCGCTGGCCGGCGCTCGATCGCGCGGCAAGGCTGGTCGTTGATCGCGCCGATGAGCTGGACGGCGATCACTACGAGCTTCTGACCCCGGCAGCCAACACCCTGTCGGCGGGCCATCCGCTTGCCGCAACACTCATCTTGCGCGCGATGGTCGAGTTCGCCCTGAACGAGGCGCGGTCGAAACGCTACCGCCACGCTGCGCGCCACCTGCTGGAATGCGAAAGCCTCGCGGCGCAGATCGAAGATTGGGGGCGGTTCGACAGCCACGCCAGCTGGCTGCACAAGATCAAGGAAAAGCACAAGCGCAAGCTCGGATTCTGGCGGCATGTGGGGTGATGCTTCTGTTACCGCGGCAATCATTCTGAAAGCTCTTGGAAGCATTGTGGAAGCAAGAGGGCGCAAAACGGTGCGAGGTTGCCCGAGCGCGTGCGCAAACGGCCGATCGGGCCATCCGCTTCAAGGCTCCGAAATTGCGAAGAATACCGCGGTTTCGAGAAGCAGCGAGAAGCCGTTTCAACACGACTCATAACCTGAAGGTCGCAGGTTCAAATCCTGCCCCCGCAACCAACAAATTACCCCATAAATATCAAAGGCTTAGGGCGGAAATCACTTGATTTCTGCGCGAGAACAAAAACCGCATTCGACCGCAACAAACGTAAGCGGTGTGCACAAACCGTAACGGTTTCATCTTGAGCTATGCCCAAAAGTTGGTGACGCTGTAATCAGGCGGCATGTTTTTCCTGCTTGATCCCGTCCTTGAATTCAACCCCCTCGATAATTTCTGGCAGGCGAAACGCGCCATCGAGTTTGCGCCATT
>JALUYI010000032.1 GCA_027013095.1 Paracoccaceae bacterium
TCGCAAAAACGATGCGCCGCCAGGAACAACCGTCATTTGGCGAGGATTCTCGCGATTGGCGGACCTCGTCGACGGATTCAATGCTGCAAATCCCGAGGCCCCACCGACTTGTGGGTAATTGAAAGGTCATGGGGGCGCTTACCGCTGCGCGTGCGGCGGCCTCGGGGCGGGTGGCACAAACCGGTCTGGACATTCTGCGTTTGGGCATGACGCGGCGCGAACAGGCGATTTCGGGCCTGCGCGATCTGCAGAGCCGTGTTTTACAGCTGGCCGAAAAACGTATCAAGCTGCGGGAGACCCTGTCTCATCTCGACATTCGCGCCCCGGTCTCCGGCACTATTTATGGCCTGAAGGTGCATGGTACCGGAACGGTCATTCGCGCGGCCGATCCGTTGATGTATATTGTTCCCAGCGACCGTAATTTGATGGTCGTCAGCCAGATCCCCATCACCAGCATTGATCAGGTCCGTGTCGGCCAACCGGTTACCCTGCGGTTTACAGCCTTTGATCAGCGCAGGACTCCGGTGCTGTTTGGTAAGGTGGTGGGACTTTCTGCCGACGCCTTTACCGATCCGGGGAGGCGGCACTCATATTACCGTGCCGAGATCCGGCTGGTCCGCGGTGAAACAGACAAGCTCAGCGGGTTGCAATTGCTGCCCGGGATGCCGGTTGAGAGCTTTATCAAGACCGCCGACCGGACATTATGGAACTATTTGACCAAGCCAGTCACCGATTATTTTGGCAAAGCCTTTCGGGAAGGCTGAAAAAGCAGTTTTCTCGCGCCGGGTTTGGGGTTAGCGTCGCGTCGAGTGAAACCCGACCGAAGAGGGGCGAGATATGGCCGGAGAAATTGACGCCAAGCTGGCGCAAATGGGAATAACTTTGCCCGAGGCCCCGGCCCCGGCGGCGAATTATGTGCCCTGTGTCAAGGTGGGTGACGTGATTTATGTTTCGGGGCAGATTCCGAAGGATGACGCCGGCTTGGTCTGCGGAAAACTGGGCGAGGATATGGACATTGCGACCGGTCAGGCAGCGGCACGGCTGTGCGCGTTGAGCCTTCTGGCACAGGTGCGTGCCGCACTGGAGGGGGATCTGGACCGGCTGGTCAGGGTGGTAAAACTTGGCGGCTTTGTCAACTCGACCCCCGATTTCACCGACCACCCGGAGGTCATCAACGGTGCCTCCGATTTTTTTGGCGAGTTGCTGGGTGAAGCCGGGGCGCATGCCCGGGCGGCGGTGGGCTGCGCGGCGCTACCTCTTGGCGTTGCCGTTGAGGTCGAGGGAATATTTCAGGTTCGCTGATGATGTTGGACCCGTCCTTTTTGAGCCGTCCTTTGGCGCATCGGGGTTTGCACGATCTGCAGGCCAACGCGCCCGAGAATTCACCCGAGGCCTATCGCCGAGCCATTGCTGGGGGCTACGGGATCGAGCTTGATGTGCAGATCTCTGCCGACGGGCGGGCGATGGTCTTTCACGACGCCGATCTGGACCGGATGACAGGGGCGCACGGTCCAGTGCGTGCCCAGACGGCCACCGATCTTGCCGGGATCCCGTTGAAGGGCGGTGATAGCCAGACGATTCCCACCTTGCGCGATATACTTGGTCTTGTCGCGGGGCGCGCGCCTCTGTTGATCGAGATAAAGGATCAGGATGGACGGTTGGGCCGGAATACCGGCGCGCTGGAGCAGGCCGTTGTCGAGGATCTGGCGCGCTATGATGGCCCCGTTGCGGTCATGTCGTTCAACCCCTATGCGGTGAAAAACATCCATGATGCCAGTCCTGGTCTTGCGGTTGGGCTGACAACCACCGATTTCTCTAACCCGTTCTGGAGCCGCCTGCCCGCCGCGCAGCGTAAATCTTTGAGCGAAATCAGCGATCTTGAGCGGGTCGGCGCCTGTTTTATCTCGCATGATCAACACGCGCTGGCTCGCCCACGGGTCGCCGAGATAAGGGCCTCGGGTCGGGCGGTTCTGAGCTGGACGATCCGCTCTCCGGCAGAAGAACGCGCGGCGCGGAAACTTGCAGACAATGTCACCTTTGAAGGGTACCTTGCCTGAGAGCGGCGCGGGCAGATGAGGCCGGTTTTGACAGACGATATCACCATTTCCCTCCATCGCGGCATTGCAGAAATTCCGGCCCGAGAATGGGATGCGCTGTCGTCTGCCCCGGGGGAAAAGCCGCCGGATCCCTTTACCTCGCACCGCTTTCTGTGTGCGCTCGAGGACAGCGGTTCGGTCGGTGCCGGCAGCGGTTGGACGCCGTGCCATCTGCTGGCCCGCCGCGGCGGGCAAATAATCGGGGCGATGCCGCTATATGCAAAAAGCCACAGCCAGGGCGAATATGTGTTTGATCACTCATGGGCACAGGCCTTCGGTCGCGCCGGGGGCTCATATTATCCAAAGCTCCAGTCTGCGGTGCCCTTTACCCCGGCCACGGGACGGCGGTTTTTATGCCGCCCCGAATTCGAGGATATCGTGCGTGCGGCGCTGCTTGAGGGGGCCTTGCGGCTGTGCCGGAAAAACGCGCTGTCGTCGTTTCACATCACCTTTTGCACCGCGGCCGAGGCCTGTGCAGGTCAAAAGATGGGCCTTATGCACCGTGTCGGACAGCAGTTCCACTGGGTCAATGAGGGCTACCGGGATTTTCAGGACTTCCTGTCCCGCCTTTCGTCGCGCAAACGCAAGGCCATCCGGCGCGAGCGCACGCGTGCGCAGGCGTTTGGCGGGGAAATCCACCTATTGAGCGGCAATCAACTGAAGCCCGCCCATTGGGAGGCGTTCTGGCAATTCTATCAGGATACCGGCGCGCGAAAATGGGGCACGCCCTATCTGACCCGCGCGTTTTTTGATCAGGTGCAGGCGCATATGCGCGAGGATGTGCTGCTGGTCATGTGCGAAAGAAACGGGCGCTGGGTTGCGGGGGCGCTGAATTTCATCGGCGCAGATACCCTGTACGGGCGCTATTGGGGTGCAATCGAGGACCACCCGTTCCTGCATTTCGAGGTCTGCTATTATCAGGCGATCGAATTTGCCATTCGGCAGGGCCTTGCCCGCATCGAGGCCGGCGCGCAAGGCGAGCACAAGCTGGCCCGCGGGTATCTGCCGGTGGCCACCCATTCTCTGCACTGGATCGCCGACGCCGGATTTCGGCGCGCTGTTGCCGAGTTCCTGTCACAAGAGCGTGCCGCCGTGGACGAGGACATCGAGATCCTCACCAGCATGGGCCCGTTCCGGCGTGGCGGTGTGGACCGGGATTGAGCCCCAGAAATTCCACCATTCCGATGCCGGATTCTGGTCTCAGATCTGCGCCAGCAGGGATTCCGCTGCGGTCAAATCACAGGTGCCCGCCTCGGTTTCAAAGTTCAGGACCTTGATTGTGCCATCCTCGATATAGGCCGAAAAGCGCTTGCAGCGATCGATAAAACCCAGCGCCGGGGCGCTGAAGGCAAGGTCAAGCGCCTTGGTCACGCTGGAATCTCCGTCGGCTAGCAGTTCCACCCCGGCTTTGGCAGCCCCCTGCACGTCGTCCCACGCCTGCATCACAAAGGGGTCATTGACTGACATGCAAACGATGTGATCGACGCCCTTGGCGCGAAAGGCGTCAGCATTGCGGACAAAGCCGGGAAGGTGGGCGCTGCTGCAGGTCCGCGTGAACGCCCCTGGAAGGCCAAACAGCACCAGTTTCTTTCCGGCGCTCAGGTCTGCCAGCGAGACAGTTTCTGGCCCGTTTTCGCCAATTCGGACCAGTGTTCCGTCCGGCAGCGTGTCTCCAACCGCAATCGTCATCTTTTTTCCCTCTTTTTTATTGCCCAATGTTCAGGCCAACATATAAGTTGTCGCGACAGGCAGGGCCAGCAAAAAGCCCGGAGCCGCGCTTGGGGGTGGGATGACACATATCGCCGTGATCGGAGCAGGTCAGGCCGGAGCCGCGTTGGTGGCCCGGTTGCGCAAGCTGGGTTTTGATGGGCGGATCACCCTGTTCGGGGCCGAACCGACCCCTCCCTATCAACGTCCGCCCCTGTCCAAGAAATACCTTTTGGGCGAGATTGACACGGCGCGCCTGTTGCTGCGGCCAGCATCCTTTTATGCCGAGAACGCCATCGACCTGTGCCTGTCAACGACGGTCGAAGCGATCCGGCCTGCGGACAAGGTGCTTGTGGCGGACGGCAAAGAGGTCGCGTTCGATCAACTGGCTTTGACCACGGGGGCCAATCCTCGGCGGTTGCCGAATGCCATCGGTGGTGCGCTGGACGGCGTTTATACGGTGCGCAACCTTCAGGATGTCGATGCGATGGCGCCGGAATTGCAACCGGGGCGGCGCTTGTTGATCATCGGGGGCGGTTATATCGGGTTGGAGGCGGCTGCGGTTGCGGCCAGTCGCGGTCTTGATGTGACGCTGGTGGAAATGGCCGAACGCATCCTGCAACGTGTCGCCTGTGCTGAAACGGCGGCCTATTTTCGTTCCTTGCACCGCGCACATGGCGTTGATTTGCGTGAAGGTGTTGGCCTTCAGCGTCTGCTTGGAGAGGGCAGGGTCAGCGGCGCCGAGTTGACCGACGGCAGCCGGCTTGGGGTTGATTTTGCCATCGTTGGCGTTGGCATTACCCCGGCGGTTGGGTTGGCCGAACAGGCGGGGCTGGACATCGACAACGGGATCAGGACCGACGCCCTCGGGCAGACCAGCCACGCCGGCATCTGGGCGGCGGGCGATTGCGCATCTTTCCCGTATCGGAACGGCCGACTGCGCCTTGAAAGCGTGCCCAATGCCATCGATCAGGCCGAAGCCGTTGCAGCAAACATGCTGGGAGCCGCTGCACCCTATGTGGCCCGGCCGTGGTTCTGGTCGGATCAGTATGACATCAAGTTGCAGATTGCCGGCCTGAACAGCGGCTATCAGCAGGTGGTCCAACGCCAGAGCGATAAGGGGACCTCGTTCTGGTATTACCGGGGCGAGGAATTGTTGGCGGTTGACGCGATGAATGATCCACGCGCTTACATGATCGCAAAACGTCTGATCGAAGCCGGGAAATCCCCCGCCGCCGGACAGATCGCCGATCCGGGCTGCGATCTGAAATCCCTGCTTTAGGCCGATGGTGGTCTTGTGCGCATAATCGCTGGCCGCCACAGGGGCTTGACGCTGGCCTCGGTGGGCAGGGGAGACGCGCGCGCCCATCTCAGGCCGACCAGCGACCGGGTCCGCGAGAGCATGTTCAACCTGCTGCAAAACGGTGGCTATGGCGATCCGGTCCGGGGCGCGCGGGTGCTGGATATGTTCGCCGGAACCGGGGCGCTTGGGCTTGAGGCCCTCAGTCGCGGTGCGGCGCGAGTGGTGTTCATCGATGATGGGAAAAAGGCCGCCCAGTTGATTGGGCGCAATATCGATCTCTGTGCGGCCAGCGAGCTTTGCCAGCTTGTGCGGCGCAACGCGATTCGGCCCGGACCTTGCCCCGAAGCGCCGTTCGATCTGGTGTTCATGGATCCTCCCTATGGATCGGGTCTGGGCGAGCAGGCCCTGATTGCCGCACAGGCTGCGGGATGGATTGCCGAGGATGCGCTGATCCTCTGTGAAGAAAACGCTGCAATCACCGCATTGCCGTCGTTCCGGCGGCTGGATGCGCGACGATATGGCGACACATGGGTCACGATCCTGCGCCAGAGCGGTGGATCGTAACCTTGTTCCGGCGCGGGGTTTGTGGGACAGTCGTCGCAAACCCGAGAACAGGCAGATGACAGGCATGACACGACCCGAAAACATCCTTGGAACGGTGTTTGGTTTCGACCATTTTCGCCCCGGTCAGCAAGAGATCGTCGAGGCGGTTCTGGCCGGCCGAAACGTATTGGCGATCATGCCCACCGGCGGCGGCAAGTCGCTGTGTTTCCAGCTGCCGGCGTTGATGGGAACGGGGGTCACGGTGGTCATATCACCGCTGATTGCCCTGATGCGCGATCAGGTGCGGGCGTTGCGCGAAATCGGGGTTGTGGCCGGCGCGCTGACCAGCGGGAATACCGAAGAAGAGACCGAAGAGGTGTTTCAGGCGCTTGAGGACGGTCGGCTGCGGCTGCTCTATCTTGCCCCGGAACGCCTTGCCAACCCGGGGACCTTGCGCCTGCTCAGCCGGATCAAAACCCGCCTTATCGCAGTTGACGAGGCCCATTGCGTCAGCCAGTGGGGGCATGATTTCCGTCCCGACTATCTGCGGATTGGCGAGCTTCGGCGTGCCCTCGGGGTGCCGCTGGCGGCTTTTACCGCAACGGCGGATGCCGAAACCCGGGCCGAGATCGTAGAGCGCCTGTTTGACGGGGCCGCGCCGGAAACCTTTTTGCGCGGGTTCGATCGTCCCAATATCACCCTTTCGTTTCGTCCAAAGGACAAGCCGCGCCAGCAGGTGCTGGAGTTCGTCGCCGCGCGAAAGGGTCGCTCGGGCATCGTCTATTGCGGCACCCGTGCCAAGACCGAAACGCTGGCGTTGGCGCTGGCCGCTGACGGGCACAATGCGGTCGCCTATCACGCCGGTCTCGGGGCCGAACAGCGGCGCATTGTCGAGAGCCGATTTTCCCGCGAGGACGGTCTGATTGTAGTGGCCACTGTTGCCTTTGGCATGGGGGTGGACAAGCCGGATATTCGCTATGTCGTGCATGGGGACCTGCCTAAATCCATCGAAAGCTATTATCAGGAGATCGGGCGCGCCGGGCGGGACGGGGCGCCGGCCGAGACCCTGACGCTTTATGGCGCCGATGATATCCGCCTGCGCCGCGCCCAGATTGACGAGGGGCTGGCCCCGCCCGAGCGCAAGGAGGCAGACCATGCACGGCTGAATGCCCTGCTCGGGCTGGCCGAGGCGCGCCACTGTCGCCGCAGTGTTCTGCTGGGCTACTTTGGCGAGCAGGCCGAGGCCTGTGGCAATTGCGATCTCTGTGCCTCGCCACCCGAGATTTTTGATGGAACCGAGGTCGTGCGCAAGGCGCTTTCGGCCATTCTGCGCACCGACGAATATTTTGGCGCCGGACATCTGATCGATATCCTGCGCGGGGTGAAAACGGACCGGGTGATGCAGCGCGGCCATCACAGTCTGCCGACATTCGGCGTGGGGGCCGATCTGTCCAAGGGCCAGTGGCAGGCGATCTTTCGTCAGATGATGGGCCATGATCTGATCCGCCCCGATGCCGCGCGTCACAGCGCGCTCAGGATGACAGCACGGGCGCGACCGATCCTCCGTGGCGAGGAAATAATCGAACTGCGGCGGGACACGATCACAACCCGGACGACGTCAAGGCCCGCCCCAAAGGCGCTGGTTGCCGAGGAAGACGAGGCCCTGCTGGCGGCGCTGAAGGCCCGGCGCCGGGCGTTGGCCGAGGCGATGAAAGCGCCGGCCTATGTGGTGTTTCCGGATCGCACCCTGATCGAGATGGCCACTCGGCGACCGACGACGCTGGATGCATTCGCCCACTTGCCCGGCGTAGGGGCCAAGAAGTTGCAGAAATATGGCCGCGTCTTTCTTGAAATCATCACGCAGGCCCCCGGGCAGGAGATGCACCCGGCGCGACTGAAACTGGCGGGCAAGGATAGCGGCCCGTTGTTTGACCGTCTGCAATCGGCGGCGCGGGCATTGGCGCAGGGCGCTGACGGCTGCGAAAAGCCGCTTGGCTGTTCGCCGGGGCTGCTGGCGCGTCTGGCGTCGCAAAAGCCCTCGGATCTGGCCCGCATCGAGCGTATCCTCGGACCCCAGCGAACGGCGCGTTTCGGGGCGCGGTTCCTTGAAATCCTGACCCAAGTCTGACCGAAAAAAAGGAGATCCTATGCTGACTGTCATTTCTCCGGCCAAGCGCCTGAATTTTCAGCCTGCCCGGGCCCCCGTTCCGTCTAGCGCGCCTCAGTTTCAGGCGGATGCGGTTGCTCTGGCCAGAACAGCGCGACGCCTCAGCGTTGCGGGCTTGCGCGAGCTGATGTCGATCAGCGAGGATCTGGCACGCCTCAATCAAAAGCGGTTTCGCGCCTTTTGCGAAACGCCCGACCCTGACCAGACCAAGCCGGCGGTTCTGGCCTTTGCGGGGGACACCTATGTTGGGCTTGAGGCGGGCTCGCTTGATGCGGATGAAATGCGCTGGGCGCAGGCGCGCTTGCGAATCCTGTCGGGGCTTTATGGTCTGCTGCGCCCGATGGACCGGATACAACCCTATCGTCTGGAAATGGGCAGCCGACTGGCAACGCGGCGCGGCAAGACTCTTTACCAGTATTGGGGGCAGCGGATTGCGGTTGCGCTGAACGCGGCTGCCGCCGAGGCAGGGGCCAAAGCGCTGTTGAACTGTGCCAGCGTTGAATATTTCTCGGCCGTTTCGCGGGACATGCTGGATTTGCCGGTGATCACGCCGGTCTTTCTTGACGTGAAAAACGGCGAGGCAAAGATCATCAGTTTTTTTGCCAAGAAAGCGCGCGGTGCGATGGCGCGGTTCGTGATCCAGAACCGGATCACGGACGTCGAAGGGCTCAAGGATTTTGACACCGGGGGATACCGCTATCAGACTGAACTGTCCGAGGGAGAAAAGCTGGTCTTTCGTCGTGAGGCCGCGGTTTAGATCTACGATAGCATTTCAAGAAATCATCGAAACAAGCGCAAGCGCCGATGATCCAAGGGCGTATTGCGCGGCAGGGTATTGGTGATTCATCCTTTTTCAAACGCGTCAGGCGAACACGCCCTGACAGAACCAGCCGCCGGATTTCAGTCCGCCATAGGCATAAAACAGCCACAATCGTATGCCCTGTCGGGTCTCGATCCGCCAATAATCGCGCGTTCCCGTACGCCAGTCGGGGTCGTCCAGCCACCATTCCGGCGCGATCCGTTCAGGCCCGCTGGCATTCTGGTTCTGAAAGCCGTATTGCCGCCAGCGAAAGCTGTCCGGCGGGCGCGGCACATCGGGCGCGGTGACGATCTCGGGGGGGAACAGCACCAGCGGGCGCGGGTTTTTCGGCGCGCACCAGTCAGGGGCGGGGTCGGTCCAGGCGGCACCCATGACGGTTGCGGTTTTTTCGGGAATATGACTGTCGGCGGGGTGAAGGCGGGTGATGGCCTCAAGCCCGATGCGCGCGCCAAGCCGAGTGATCAGGTTGTCAAGCGCAGTCTCGTCTGCAGCGCGGGTCTGCGCGCTCAGAAGGGCGGCCTTTGGTCCGGCGTGCTGTGTGGGATGGAGCGCTTCGGTTGCCGAGGCTTCCAGCCGGATCACGTCAATTCCAAAGCCGGGATCGACCTCGGTCAGCTTCAGGGCCAGCAATGGGCGGATCTGCCCGGGGTCATGGCTGGGGCGGGCCAGACCGGCCTCGATCCGCTGGCAGCTGTGATCGGCGCGAAACAGCCAGAGGCGCAGGCGCCGTGCCCCCTGACCGTGGGTTTTCAGCCGGGTGCAGAGCGGCGGCAGAAGGCGCTCGATTGCGGCCATGATGTCGGTGTCCAACCCGATCGGTTCGGGCAGGCTGAGGCGGGTGGCAAAGACGATTTCAGCGCGCGCCGGGCTGATCGGCTCGGGCTCTGCGCCGAGGGCCTGATCCAGCCGTTTGAGAACATCCCGGCCAAACCGGCGGGCCAGCGGAGCGCGGGGCAGCACCGCCAGCTCACCGATCCGCTGAACCCCGAGGCGCTGGATGTTCAGCGCGACCGTTTCAGGCAGGCGCAGGGCGGCCACGGGCAGGGGCGCGATGGCTGCCCTTGTCTGTCCCGGAGGCGCGATACAGAGGGGGGTGCGCTCCCCCGCCAGTGTAAGGTGTCGGGTCGGTGCGCTGTGGTTCTGGTGCCGCCGGATGGCACGCGCGCGGGTGGCGCGGGCCTCTTGATCTATGGTGTCGCCGCTGCGCAGATTTGGGGCGGCTTGTCCGGCGTAGCGTGCCAAGGCCCAGGCCGCCCCCGGCGTGTCGGCAAGCCCGATTCGCACCGATAGGTGCAAGCGTGCACAATCGGCCTGCACGCTCAAGGCCAGCCCTGCCTCGCCGCCAAACAGATGCGCGCATCCGGTGATATCCAGCACCAGCGCATCCGGCCGCTCTTTGGCCACCAGCGGGGTGAATTTTCCTGCCCAGCGCGCCAGACGGTGTAAAAAGGCAGCCTCGGCTGGCGGGTTTGCGGGTCGGGTCAACAGCGCCGGGCAAAAGGCGCGGGCATCGCGCAGCGCCTGACCCGGGTACAGCCCCTCGGCCTCGGCCTCGATCGACAGGCTGACGAGGGTTTGGGTATTGCTTTGGGTTGCGACAATGGCAAACGGGCCGATAAGGGTGCCACGCTCCTGCCGCAAGACACGCTCGGCCGCGAGATGCGGAAACCAGAGGGACAGGATACGGCGCGGGCTGGGCATGGCTGCAAATGTTCCCCTTTTGTTCAAAACTGTCACAGCTCGTTTCCAGAGTCGAGGGGAATATCGAGGAGAAGGCTCAACACACGCAAAAATTAGGCTTGAACGGTTGTTTCCGACATTAAGGTCGCGAATGATCACGACGACGAGGTTTTTTGCCCGTGAACTGCTGAAAAACGGTGACAAGCGGGCGCGGATATGGCGGGAGAGAGTGATGCAGACAGGATCATGTGAATGCGGGGCGGTGAGGTTTCGCATAACCGGCCCCATGCGTGCGGTTATTGCCTGCCATTGCACCCAATGCCGCAAAACCAGCGGTCACTATTGGGCGGCGACAAGCGTTCCTCGCAAGGCTCTGATGATAACGCGGGCAGACGGATTAAAATGGTTTTGTTCCTCAGATCACGCCCGGCGCGGATTTTGCGCGGGCTGTGGTGCCAGCCTGTTCTGGGAGGAGGATGGCAGCGGGCAGATCTCGATCGGCGCAGGAACGCTGGACCAAAAAACTGGACTGCGCTGCGAAAAGCACATCTTTGTCGCTGACAAGGGCGACTATTATGATATCCCTGAGCATATGTCGTATTAGGAGGCCTCCCAATGATAGACACCCTTCTGGCAATGAACCCGCTGACGATCAGCGCATTCATGGGTGCTGCGCTGTTGTTATACCTGACACCGGGGGCGGACATGATGTTCACGCTGGCAAGCGGTATGTCAGGTGGCCCCAAGGCCGGGCTGGCGGCGGCGGTGGGGATTGCGCTGGGGGTCCTTGTTCATGTCACCATGGCGGCGGCTGGTTTGGCGGCGCTGATCCTTGCCTATCCGGCGGCCTATGACGCGATTCGCTATCTGGGGGCGGCGTATCTGGCGGTACTGGCATGGCAAAGCTGGCGTACGGACACTCGTCTTGAGGCGCAAAGGGGCCGCGCCAACGTCTGGCGGGCTTTTCGGCGCGGCTTTTTGACCAATCTGATGAATCCGAAGGTGGCGCTGTTTGTGCTGGCCTTTTTGCCACAGTTCACCGACCCCGCTGCTGGGCCGGTTTGGCATCAAATCCTGTGGCTGGGCCTGTTTCTGGGTCTTGGCGGCATCCTGAGCGACGGGGCCTACGGCGTGTTTGCCGGGGTCATGGCCGCCCGGCTGCGGCGCTCGTCGCGCGTGATGCACAAGGTCTCGGCAATCGTGTTCGGCGGCCTTGCGGCGCGTCTGGCCCTCGGCTGAAGGATCGTCTCATGCCCGGTTCCCCGACCTCCTCTTTGCGCCCGTTCCCGACCACGGCGCGGGTTGTCATCATCGGTGGAGGGGCGGTGGGAACGTCCTGCCTCTATCATCTTGCGCGGGCGGGCTGGCGTGACTGCGTCCTTCTGGAAAAGAACGAGCTGACGGCAGGCTCGACCTGGCATGCGGCGGGGAATGTTCCGACCTTCTCTACCAGCTGGTCACTGATGAACATGCAGCGATACTCGACCGAGCTTTATTCCGCGCTTGGGGCGGCGGTCGATTATCCGATGAACTATCATGTCACCGGCTCGATCCGGCTGGCCCATTCCAAAGAGCGCCTGCAGGAGTTTCAGCGCTGCAAGGGCATGGGGCGCTATCAGGGGATGGACATCGAAATCCTGTCTCCCGCAGAGGCCCGCGCGCACTATCCGTTTCTGGAACTCCATGATCTGGAGGGGGCGCTTTATGATCCCGCCGATGGCGACATTGACCCGGCGCAGTTGACACAGGCTCTGGCCAAGGGCGCGCGGGACATGGGGGCGCGGGTTCTGCGGTTCACGCCGGCAACCGGAATTGCGCGTGAGGGCAACGAGTGGATTGTCAAAACCGAAAAGGGCGATATTCGGGCCGAGATCGTCGTCAATGCCGCCGGATATTATGCCCGGCGCGTGGGCGAGTGGTTCAGACCTTTTGGGGGCCGAACGGTTCCGATGGCGGTCATGAGCCATCAATATCTGCTGACTGAGGAAATCTCCGAACTGGCCGCGTGGACCAAGGAGGTTGGCCACAAGCTGCCTCTGCTGCGCGATGTGGACACGTCCTATTACCTCAGGCAGGAGAAAAATGGCCTGAACCTTGGCCCCTATGAACAGGAATGCCGTGCTCATTGGGTCAGTCCTGACGATCCGCTGCCCGAGGATTTCAGTTTTCAGCTTTTTCCCGACGATCTGGAGCGGCTGGAATGGTATATCGAGGACGCCATGGCGCGCATTCCGATCCTCGGGCGGGCCGGGATCAGCAAGGTCATCAATGGCCCGATCCCCTATGCCCCTGACGGGAATCCGCTGATTGGCCCAATGCCGGGTGTGCCCAACGCCTTTGAAGCTTGCGTTTTTACCTTTGGTATCACGCAGGCAGGGGGTGCGGGCAAGGTTCTGGCCGAATGGGTGACCGAGGGCCAGACCGAGTGGGACATGTGGTCTTGCGATCCGCGCCGCTTTACCGATTACACCGATCACGATTACTGTGTCAGAAAGGCACGCGAGGTTTATGCCAACGAATACGCCATGCATTTTCCGCACCATCGCTGGCCCGCAGGGGCGAATAAAAAACTGTCCCCCGTGCATGAAAAAGTGACCGCGCTGGGCGGGCAAATGGGGGCCTATAACGGCTGGGAACGCGCCAATTGGTTCGCCCATGCCGGCGATGACACCTCAAAAGCTGCGACACAAACCTGGAATCGTGCGGGGCCGTGGCAGGCGCGGGTGCGCGATGAATGTCTGGCGGTGCGTGATACGGTGGGTGTTCTGGACCTGCCGGGCTTTGCCCGTTTCAACCTGTCGGGACGAGGCGCAAGCGATTGGCTGCGTGGCCTAATCACCGGTGCCCTGCCGCGTGTCGGGCGCATGGGGCTGGCCTATTTTGCCGATAGCCGTGGCCGCATTGTGACCGAGATGTCGGTGATGAAACACGCGCCCGATTTCATGACGCTGATCACCGCGGCGGCGGCGGAGTGGCACGATTTCGAGTATCTCCGGCGGCAGCTTCCTGAGGGGCTGACCCTGACCAACCACTCGGCCGATTTTGATACGCTGATCGTGACCGGCCCAAAATCCCGGGACCTGTTTTCGGGAATGACCGACGCGGATCTGGATCTGGCATGGCTCAGCCACCAGCGGGCCCATATCGGCGGGCATGAATGCACCTTGGCGCGGGTCTCATACGCGGGTGAGCTGGGCTGGGAAATCCATGCCCATAACGAGCACATGCCGGTGATCTATGAGATGGTGCTGGAGGGTGGCGCACGTCCCTTTGGCATGTGGGCGCTGGACAGTCTGCGGCTGGAAAAGGGATACCGTGCATGGAAGGGCGATTTGTCCAGCGATTATACTTGCCTTGAAGGCGGGCTGGATCGGTTTGTGCATCTGGATAAAGAGCAGGACTTCCCCGGCAAGGCGGCGCTGATTTCGCAACGACGCCAAGGTGTTGCCAAGCGCTTTGTAACCCTGATCGTTGACGCCGGTGAGGCCGATGCCCCCTATATGTCAACGCTGTGGCATGACGGTCAGGTTGTGGGCGAGACCACCTCGGGTGGTTGGGGGTATCGTGTCGGGGCCTCGATTGCCTTGGGGATGCTGCGCGCCGATCTGACGGTGCCCGGAACCCGGATTGAGCTTGAAATATACGGTGAGCGCCACAGCGCCGTTGTACAACCCGACCGGCCTCTGTGGGATCCCGAGAACCTGCGGCTGAGAGGGGTGTGACATGGGCGAAATCACCCTTCTGGATGGCGGTATGGGGCAGGAGTTGCTGAAACGCTCGGCCCAACCGCCGCATCCGATGTGGTCGGCCAAGGTACTGCTGGATGAACCCGAGATTGTCGCCGCCGTACATCGGGACTATATTGCCGCAGGAGCGCGCAGGATCACCCTGAATACCTATGCGGCCAGCCCCGAAAGACTGGCGCAGGGCGGGCGGAGCGATCTTTTTCGGCCGCTTCAGACACGCGCGATCGAATTGGCCAAGTCAGCGGTCGCTGCCAGCGGTCAGGACGTGCGGATTGCTGGATGCCTGCCGCCGTTGTTTGCCTCATACCGGCCCGAACTGGCACCGGATTTTCAGGCCAATCTGGTGCTCTATCGTCAGATCGTTGCATTGGAAAAGGACCATGTGGACCTTTTCCAGTGCGAAACTCTTGGATCCATCGCCGAAGCGACCGCTGCCTGCACCGCTGCCGTGGAAAGCGGTCTGCCGGTCTGGGTCAGCCTTAGCATCCGGGACGATGACAGCAAGACCCTGCGCTCGGGTGAGCCGCTTCTGGATGCGCTGGCCGCGCTTGAGGGGTTGGGCGCCGAGGCGCTGTTGCTGAATTGTTCAACCCCGGAAGCAATCAGTCACGCCCTGCCCGATCTGGTTGCAACCGGATCGCCGGTGGGGGCCTACGCCAACGGGTTTGCCGGCGTAACGGCGCTGGAACCTGGCGGCACCGTGGATGTTCTGCAGGCGCGTCATGATCTTGACCCGGCGACCTACGCCGATTTTGCAATGGGTTGGATCGAGGCGGGCGTAACTATCATTGGCGGTTGTTGTGAAACCACTCCGGCCCATATTGCCGAGATCGCCCGTCGCCTGAAGGCGGCCGGATATGACATCATCTGAGAGACTGGCATGACAAATCTTCCCAAACAGGCGCGCGTTGTCATCATCGGGGGCGGGGTCATCGGTTGTTCGCTTGCCTATCATCTGGCCCGGCTTGGCTGGCGGGACGTCATTCTGCTTGAGCGCAAGCGCCTGACATCTGGCACCACTTGGCATGCGGCGGGATTGATCGGACAGTTGCGCGCAACTGAAACTATGACCCGCCTGGCCTGCTACTCGGCCGAGCTTTATAACGGTCTTGAGGCAGAAACGGGTGTTGCGACGGGAATGCGCACGCTGGGCTCGATCTCGCTTGCGCTGAGCGAAGCGCGGCGTGAAGAGCTGTTCCGTCAGGCGGCAATGGCGCGCGCCTTTGGTGTGCCGGTCGAGGAAATCTCGCCGACCGAGGCCAAGGCACGCTATCCGCATCTGAACATCAAAGGCGTCGTTGCCGGGGTATTTCTGCCCACGGACGGGCAGGGTGACCCGGCCAACATCGCATTGGCGCTGGCCAAGGGGGCGCGTCAGAAGGGGGTGTTGATCGCGGAAAACACCTGTGTTCGCGGGCTTGTAAAATCTGGCAATCGGGTCAGTGGGGTTGACTGGCAACAGGGCGAGGCGCGCGGTCATATTGCCGTCGATCACGTGGTCAACTGCGCCGGCATGTGGGGGCACGAGGTTGGCCGCATGGCCGGGGTCAACGTCCCCCTGCAGGCCTGTGAGCATTTCTATATCGTGACCGAACCGATCCGCGAACTCCAGCGCCTGCCGGTGTTGCGCGTGCCTGATGAATGTGCCTATTACAAGGAGGACGCGGGTAAAATTCTTTTGGGAGCATTTGAGCCGCGCGCCAAGCCCTGGGGCGTGGACGGTATCCCCGAGGATTTCGAGTTCGATCAGCTTCCCGAGGATTTCGACCATTTTGAACCCATTCTCGAGCGCGCCATCGACCGTATGCCGTTGCTGGCCAAGGCAGGGATTCACACGTTTTTCAACGGTCCGGAAAGCTTTACCCCGGATGACGCCTATCATCTGGGCCGCAGCCCCGAGGTGGAAAACTTCTGGGTTGCGGCCGGGTTCAATTCGATTGGCATTCAGTCGGCAGGTGGGGCCGGCATGGCGTTGGCGCAATGGATGGACGATGGGGCGCGCCCGTTTGACCTTGGCGATGTCGATATCCTGCGCAACCAGCCGTTTCAGGGTAACAAACGTTATCTGGCGGCGCGCGCCACGGAAACGCTGGGCCTGCTTTATGCCGATCATTTCCCGTTTCGCCAAAAGGCGACCGCCCGCGGGATAAGGCGCAGCCCGTTTCACGCCCATCTGCTGGAGCAGGGTGCCGTGATGGGCGAGATCGCCGGTTGGGAGCGCGCCAACTGGTTCGCAAAAGACGGGCAGTCGCGCGAATACCAGTATTCCTGGGGGCGTCAGAACTGGTTCAAAAACGCCGCGGCGGAGCATCGTGCGGTGCGCGAGAATGTCGGGCTTTACGATATGTCGAGCTTTGGTAAGCTGCGCGTTGAGGGGCCCGACGCTGAGGCCTTTCTGAACCATGTCTGCGGCGCCAACATGTCGGTGCTGGTCGGCAAGATTGTCTATACGCAGTTCCTGAATCCGCGCGGTGGGATCGAGGCGGATGTCACCGTGACGCGCCTGTCGCCAAGCCTCTATCTTGTGGTGACCCCGGCGGCGACGCGACTGGCCGAGGAAACGTGGCTGCGGCGGCATCTTGGCAATTATCGCGCTGTCATCACCGATGTGACCGCCGGTGAGGGGGTTCTGGCGGTAATGGGGCCGAATGCGCGGGCGCTGATGCAGGCGGTCTCCCCCAATGATTTTTCAAACGCCGCCAACCCGTTTGGTACCGCCCAAGATATCGAAATCGGCATGACGATCGCGCGGGTGCATCGGGTCTCATACGTGGGTGAGCTGGGCTGGGAGATATATGCCTCCACCGACATGTGCGCGCATGTTTTTGAAACGCTATGGACGGCGGGTCAGGACATGGGGCTGAAGCTGTGCGGGATGCATATGATGGACTCTTGCCGGATCGAAAAGGCGTTTCGGCATTTTGGCCACGACATCACCTGCGAGGACCATGTGCTGGAGGCGGGGCTTGGGTTCGCGCTGGGTCGGGGCAAGGCAGATTATATCGGTCGTGATGCGGTGTTGGAAAAGCGCGAGACCGGATTGCAGCGGCGGCTGGTACAGTTCTTGCTGACCGATCCTGCGCCGCTGCTTTATCACAACGAACCGATCCTGAGGGATGGAGAAATTGTCGGCTACCTTACCAGCGGTGCCTATGGGCACTGGCTGGGCGGGGCTGTTGGCCTTGGCTATGTGCCATGCAAGGGGGAAAGTACCGATTCGGTTCTGGCCTCGCGCTATGATATCGACGTCGCCGGGGTGCGCATTCCGGCGCGGGCCAGTCTGAAACCGCTCTATGACCCTCAGGGCGCCCGGGTGCGAATGTGACCGTCGATTGAGTATTTTTGCAAAGAAGACACCTTTTGTCTATCAGCCGCCAAGCGGCCCGCTTGTGGTTATTCATCGGGATCAGGATCTGTTGCTGGTGGACAAGCCTTCGGGTCTTTTGTCGGTTCCGGGCAAGGCGGAGGGACATCGGGATTGTCTTGAAAGCCGAGTGAAGGCGGCGGTTCCCGAGGCGCTTCTGGTGCATCGTCTGGACATGGACACCTCGGGTCTGATGGTCTTTGCCATGAACCGGCGCGCACAGCGGCACCTCGGGTTGCAATTCGAGCGGCGGCACCTGGAGAAAACCTATGAGGCCGAGGTTGTGGGGTGCGTCGCCGGTGAGGCTGGTGAAATTGATCTTCCGCTGACCGTGGATTGGCCGAACCGACCGTTGCAAAAAGTCTGCCACGAGACAGGCAAGCCGGCCCTAACCCGTTGGCAGGTGATTGGCCGCGGGGAGTCGCGCACGCGGGTGCTTTTGATGCCGAAGACCGGGCGCAGCCATCAATTGCGGGTTCATATGCTGGCGCTGGGCCATCCCATTCTGGGGGATCGGTTTTATGGCACGGGCGATTTGGCGCCGCGGCTGTTGTTGCACTCGGGCTGCCTTGGGCTGTATCATCCGAGCGGTGGGGCGTGGGTCAGTTTTGTCAGCCGGTGTCCGTTTTAGGAATTTGCAATGGCCGATGATTTTCCGGATACGATAACGCAAAAGATTGGCGTCCTGTTGCGCCGTGAGACCGAGGCGCGGGTTCTTGCGCCGGTGATCGAAGCTCTGGCCGAGGTGTTTGGCCGTGACCTAGTGCTGGCGGCGGTGAAAACAGCGATCGTCGATCTGGCCCGCGCGCAAGGGGCCAAGATGGCAGCGGAATACGGCAACGGCGCGGCGGATTTTCTTACCACCCTTCAGTTCTGGCTGAAAGATGATGCGTTGGAGATTGATGTTCTGGAGCAAAGCGATACGCGACTTGATTTCAATGTCACGCGCTGTCGGTATGCCGAGATGTATCGCGCGCTGGGGATCGAAGAGTTGGGGGCAGTTTTTTCCTGCAACCGGGATTTCGCCTTGATCGAGGGTTTTAACCCGGCGGCGCGTTTGAGTAGGGAAAAAACCATTTTGGAAGGTGCTGATTGTTGTACATTTCGTTATGATTTCAGTAAAACGCAGAAAAAATAGTAAATTTTTCCTCTCGCGCCAAAATTTTGCCAAACTCAGGGGTGAAGCGCGGGCGACAGGATAAGGGGCGATTGATGCAGGTGATTTCAACAAGGCTGCCCGATGTTCGGGTGTTGACGCCGCGCCGGTTTGGCGATGCGCGGGGGTTTTTCTGCGAGACATGGAGCCGGCGGCGCCTGGAGGACGCGGGGATTGTGCATGATTTTGTGCAGGACAACGAAAGCCTCTCGCGCGATTCCGGTACGTTGCGCGGGCTTCATTATCAAGCGCCGCCATTTGCCCAAACCAAGCTGGTGCGGGTGGTCGCGGGGGCCGTTCTGGATGTAGCGGTGGACGTGCGCAGGGGCTCGCCCGATTATGGGCGCTGGGTTTCGGTCGAGCTGTCGGCCGAGAACGGGCAGCAGTTGCTGATCCCCCGAGGGTTCCTGCATGGGTTTCTGACCTGCGCCCCAAACACCCATGTGATCTACAAGGTGGACAGCTACTATAATGCCGAAAGCGATGGTGGCGTGCTGTGGAATGATCCCGATCTGGGCATCGACTGGGGGCAGCCGGCGGGGGTTCTGCTGTCGGACAAGGACCGGGTGGCGCCGCGATTTGCTGATTGGCGCAGTCCCTTTCGATTTGGAGACGAATGATGAAGATACTGGTGACGGGGGGGTGCGGGTTTATTGGCTCTGCCGTGGTGCGGCAGGCGATTGGCGATGGGCATCAGGTGGTCAATCTGGACAAGATGACCTATGCGGCCTCGGCCTCAAACGTGGCTGATGTGGCAAATGATCCGGGGTATGCCTTTGAAAAAGCGGATATTTGTGACCGCTCTGCCCTAGATCGTCTGTTTGCCGTTCACCAGCCCGACGCGGTGATGCATCTGGCGGCAGAAAGCCACGTGGATCGCTCGATTGATGGGCCCGGTGCGTTTATTCAAACCAATGTCACCGGCACGTATACGCTGCTGGAGGCCGCACGTGCCTATTGGCAACGCAAGGGTTGCCCCGATGGCTTTCGCTTTCATCATATCTCGACCGATGAAGTTTATGGTAGTCTTGGCGCCAGCGGGAAATTCACCGAAGAGACGGCGTATCGACCGAATTCCCCCTATTCGGCCAGCAAGGCGGCCTCGGATCATCTGGTTCGGGCCTGGGGTGAGACCTACGGTTTGCCGGTTCTGGTGACCAATTGCTCGAACAATTATGGCCCTTTTCATTTCCCGGAAAAGCTGATCCCCGTGGTCATTCTGAACGCTTTGGCCGGGCGCGAGATTCCGGTCTATGGCACGGGCAGGAATGTGCGGGACTGGCTGTTTGTCGGAGACCACGCCCGCGCGCTGTTGCTGGTCTTGGCCCGAGGTCGGTTGGGGGAAACCTACAATATCGGCGGGAATGCCGAGGCGACCAATATTGATCTGGTGCGCAGGCTTTGTTCCATTCTGGACGAGGCCGTGCCTAAGCGCGCGCCGCACGCTCGCCTGATCACCTTTGTTGCCGATCGTCCCGGTCACGATCTGCGCTATGCGATTGATGCTGGCAAGATTGGGCGCGAGCTGGGCTGGCAACCCTCGGTGACGCTGGATCAAGGGCTGCGGGAAACCGTGCGCTGGTATCTTCAGAACCGCGACTGGTGGCAGGAAATTGAGGCGCGGGGCGATCGTCCGGACCGTCTTGGTCTGGGAGGGTAGGATGCGCCTTTTGGTATTTGGCAAGAACGGGCAGGTCGCACAGGAACTGGCGTTGGCCTGCGCGCGAGACGGTGTTCCGGCGCGGTTCCTGTCCCGTGACGATGCCGACTTGACCCTGCCGATGGCGTGCGCACGCGAAATTTCCGAAACGGACGCGGATATCGTGATCAATGCCGCGGCCTATACGGCGGTTGACGCAGCCGAGGAAAACCGCCCGCGGGCCCGTCTGATCAACGCCATCACCCCGTCAGAGATGGCTCGGGCGGCACAGGGGCGGGATTTGCCGTTTTTGCATATCTCTTCGGATTACGTTTTTGATGGCAGTGGCAAGATCCCATGGCGCGAGGAGGATCGCCCCGATCCGCAGGGCGTTTACGGGCGCACGAAATTTGCTGGCGAGACGGGGATTCAAGCGATCGGAGGACGGTATGCAATCCTGAGGACCTCATGGGTATTTTCGGCCCACGGGACAAATTTTGTGCGTACGATGCGCCGTTTGGGGGGCAGCCATGATGCGCTGAACGTGGTTGATGACCAAAGGGGGGGGCCGACCCCGGCGGCGGCGATCGCCGAGGCATTGTTGCGGATGGCATCTGCCTTTCATGCGGGCTCGGGCGTGGCGGGAATTTTTCATTTTTCCGGCGCCCCGGCGGTCAGCTGGGCCGATTTTGCATGTGCAATTTTTGCCGGACAAGCGAATGCGCCCGCGATCAACCGGATTCCGACCTCGGCCTATCCCACACCGGCAAAACGGCCGCTGAATTCGGTTCTGGATTGCCGCAAGATATTCAAGACATACGGCATTGAACAGCCGGACTGGCGCGCCGGTCTGCGTGAGGTTCTGGCCAGACTGGAGGCAGAGGCATGACGATAAAATCCCGCAAGGGGATCATTCTGGCAGGGGGGACGGGAACGCGGCTGTATCCGATCACGCATATGGTCTCAAAACAGCTGTTGCCGCTTTATGATAAGCCGATGGTCTATTATCCGCTGTCGGTCCTGATGCTCAGCCATATCCGGGAGGTTGCAATTATCTCGACCCCGCGCGATCTGCCGCTTTATCGTGAGCTGCTGGGCGATGGGACACAATGGGGTATGGCGTTCAGCTATATTGAACAGGCGGCGCCTGAGGGGCTGGCGCAGGCCTATCTGCTGGCCGGGGAATTTCTGGACGGGGCGCCTTCGGCCCTTGTTCTGGGTGATAACGTATTTTTTGGCGAGGGCCTGTCTGCCAAGCTGAAGGCCGCCGATGCGCGTCGGCAGGGCGGGACGGTATTTGGCTATCAGGTCGCTGATCCCGAGCGCTATGGCGTGGTCGAGTTTGACCCTGCCAATAACGTGCTGTCGATTGTCGAAAAGCCCGAGCAGCCAAAGTCGAACTATGCGGTGACCGGGATCTATTTTCTGGACGAGAAGGCCCCCGATCTCGCCGGGCAGATTAGGCCCTCGGCGCGTGGAGAACTGGAAATCACCGATCTGTTGAACCTTTACCGTCAAGCGGGCGCGTTGTCGGTGGAAAAGTTGGGGCGTGGCTATGCCTGGCTGGATACCGGCACGCATGACAGCCTGCTGGAGGCGGCCGATTTTATCCGCACGATTGAAAAGCGTCAGAACCTGAAGGTCAGTTGCCCCGAGGAGATCGCCTTTTTGAATGGCTGGATTACGCGTGATGCGCTTTTGATGCAGGCGGAGCCCTATTTAAAGACGCAATACGGGCAATATCTGGTTCGTATCGCGAACGAAGAGTAACCCGGTTGCGCCCGGTCTCGGCCGCCGGATTTTGAGTATTTTCGCAAAGAAGATCTGGCCGGTTCAAATCCGTTTCGGCCGCGCCAGTTTACGCGTCGCCAACAGTAGATTGGTCTCGCTGGTCGCCACGCCGTCAAGCAAGCGGATTTCGCGCAGGATGCCGTCGAGCTGCTCGAGGCTGGTGGCGCTCAGCTCCAGAATCAGGTCCCATTTGCCGTTGGTTGTGTGCAGCGCCTCCACCGCATTCATGGCGCTGAGCTGGCGGATGACGCGCTCGGTACCGCGTCCCTGAATTGCAATCATCATCAACCCGCGCACCGGCGCATGGGCCGCGTCGCTTTTCAGGATGGTGGTAAAGCCGATGATTTCACCGCTGCTTTGCAACCGGGCAAGACGCAGCCGGATTGTGCTGCGTGACAGGTTCAGATCATGCGCAAGCGTGGCAATCGCCGCGCGCCCGTTCTTTTGCAGGGCGGCTAATATTTTTCGGTCGGTATCATCCATAATGGGCAACTAAATACACCAAAACGGTTTGATTTACAGGAAATAACCGCCGATTGGCAAATTAATATTGAGCATAATGGTTGGTATTCTGCCCCTGACGCGTGGAGAGGACAGTCATGAAACAGTGTATCCTTGTCGGGGCCCCGGTCCAGAGCGGTGCCAGTCAGGCCGGATGTGTCATGGGCCCCGCGGCCTATCGAACGGCGGGACTGGGCCCGATGCTGGAGCGGCTTGGCCATTGCGTCAGCGATATCGGCGATGTGGTGCCGGACATTCCGTCGCTGCCCGAGGGGGCGCTGCCCGGTTGCCGCAATCCTGCAGAGATGATCGGCTGGACCGAGGCGCTGACCAAAGTGGCCGAGGAGTCGGCAGGGACGGGGTTTCCGATCTTTATGGGTGGAGATCATAGCCTTGCGGCCGGCACGGTTTCGGGGTTGGCCCGGCAGGCCGCCCGCGTGGGACGTCCCCTGTTTGTCCTGTGGCTTGACGCGCATCCCGACCTGCATTCACCGGACACCAGCACCAGTGGAAATCTGCATGGTGTGCCAGTGGCCTATTTTACCGGCCAGCCGGGATTTCAACCGTATTTTCCGCCGCCTCAGGCGTTGGTTTTGCCGGAAAATATCTGCATGATGGGAATTCGCTCGGTCGATCCAGCCGAGAACGACCGTCTCGCCAGCTTGCCGATTGCGGTTTATGATATGCGCGCGATTGACGAGGGTGGAGTTCTGGCGCCGTTGACCCGGTTTCTTGACCGTGTGCGTGCCATGGACGGGCTGCTCCATGTCAGTCTGGACGTCGATTTCCTCGATCCGGCGATTGCGCCCGCCGTCGGCACGACGGTTCCGGGAGGTGCCACCTTTCGCGAGGCGCATCTGATCATGGAAACCCTTTGTGACAGCGGCCGGGTCAGCTCGCTCGATCTTGTCGAATTGAACCCCTTTCTGGACGAACGCGGGCGCACGGCCCAATTGATGGTGGACCTGACCGCAAGCCTGCTGGGGCACAAGGTTCTGGATCGCCCGACACGCGGATATTGAATGGAGAATGCAAGATGACCACCCCCTCGAATCTGGCGCTGGTGCCCTTTGTCAGTGTCGAACACATGATGAAACTGGTGCAAAACTTGGGGCTAGAGGCCGTCCTAGCCGGGATTGCAGCGCGGATCGAGGCTGATTTTCGCCGCTGGCCCGAGTTTGACAAGTCGCCGCGGGTTGCGGCGCATTCGCGCGATGGGGTGATCGAACTGATGCCGACCAGCGACGGGGCGCATTACGGGTTCAAATATGTCAATGGGCATCCGAAAAATACCCGCTCGGGGCGGCAGACGGTCACCGCTTTTGGCCTATTGGCGGATGTGGCTACGGGGTATCCGGTGCTGTTGTCGGAAATGACGATCCTGACGGCGCTGCGCACCGCGGCCATGTCGGCGCTGGCGGCACGATATCTGGCGCGTCCCGACAGCCGGGTGATGGCGGTGATCGGCAATGGAGCGCAATGTGAGTTTCAGGCCCGCGCCTTTCAGGAAATTTGCGGCATAACGACGGTGCGCCTCTTTGATATCGACCCGCGAGCGACCGCCAAAGCCATGCGAAACCTTGCGGACAACGGCCTGACGCTGGTGGCCTGTGACTCGGCAACAGCGGCTGTGGCAGGGGCCGATATCGTGACGACCTGCACCGCGGACAAGCAGTTTGCCACCGTCCTTGGCGACAATATGGTGGGCGCTGGCATGCATCTGAACGCAATCGGTGGCGATTGCCCCGGCAAGACCGAGCTGGCCCGCGAGATCCTGCACCGCGCCGATATTTTCGTCGAGTTCCCTCCCCAGACCCGTATCGAAGGGGAAATCCAGCAGCTTGATCCCGATCATCCCGTGACCGAGCTCTGGCAGGTTTTCTCGGGTCAGGCGTCGGGTCGGCGTGACGCGCGCGCAATCACGCTGTTTGATTCGGTCGGCTTTGCGATCGAGGATTTTTCCGCCCTTTGTTATATTCGCAGCGTTCTGGAGGAAACCGGGACCTATGCGAGGCTGGATATGCTGGCTGACCCCGATGACCCGCGCGACCTTTACGGGATGCTAGCCCGGGCGGCGGCGCCTGACGCGGTGGCTCAGCCCTGAAATACGCTGTCCTTGACCGCCTCCATCGAGACGTGGGTCGAGCTGCTGGCAACATGGGGCAGCTTGGAAATGACCTCGCCCAATATCCGGCGATAGGCGTGGATATTGCGGGTGCGCACCTTCAGAAGATAATCGAATGAGCCCGCAATCATGTGGCATTGCTCGATTTCCGGCACTGCGATGACGGCGGCGTTGAACGCGCGCAGGGCGGATTCGCGGGTGTCGTTCAGGCGAACCTCGGTGAACGAAATGTGATCTTGTCCCAGCTTGGCCGGGTTCAGAATAGCCCGAAATCCCAGAATATATCCTTTCTCCTGCAGACGTTTGACGCGCATCTGACAGGGGCTTTTTGACAGGCCGACGGCGCGGGCCAGTGCGGTCACCGGCTGACGGCCGTCTTGGGCAAGGCGGGCCAGTATCTTGCGGTCGTATGAGTCAAGTGGACTGAAACTATCGGTGGATTCCATCATAAGACCCGTAAATAGATTTAAATCAGGCCCAAATGGCCGTGATTATAAAATATACAGGAAACGTGACTTTTGGCAATATGCTAGACTCTGGGGTATGTCGCTATGGGACGGGCTTTGCCCTTGGCGATGAGAACGCACTCTGACGGGTAAAACAGGGGATCAGACCATGCAAGAACGTCGCGCGCAGATCACCTCGGACCATTTTGCACCGGCATCGAATGTCCTTGAACGGCTGTCGCGCGAGGCGCCGTTGGATGACGTGTTTCGCGCCCGTGCGTCGGCGCGTGCTGTTGATCTGGTGCGGGCAATCCGAGCCGACAAAAATCCCGGTCTGATGGAGGTCTTTCTGGCCGAATACGGCCTGTCAACCCGCGAGGGGGTGGCGTTGATGTGTCTGGCCGAGGCGTTGTTGCGCGTGCCCGATCCCCAGACCATTGACGCGCTGATCGAGGATAAGATCGCGCCCTCGGCCTGGGGCGAACATCTGGGCAAGTCCAGTTCGCCCCTTGTCAACGCGTCGACCTGGGCGCTGATGTTGACGGGGAAGGTTTTGAAAGAGGAGGATGGCACCGGGATTGCCGCGACCCTCCACAGCACCATGAAACGCCTGGGCGAGCCAGTCATTCGCAGCGCCGTTGGCCGCGCGATCCGAGAGATGGGGCACCAGTTCGTGCTGGGGCGCACCATTGATGAGGCCCTTGCGCGCGGCCAGAAACTGGCCGAGGCGGGATACCGGTTTTCCTATGACATGTTGGGTGAAGCGGCGCTGACCGAGGCCGATGCCAAGGCCTATTTTGCCGCCTATATGAATGCGATCAAGGCGTTGTCGCCACATGCAACAAATGCCGATATCCGGGATAATCCGGGGCTGTCGGTGAAACTGTCGGCGCTCCATCCACGCTATGAAACGGCCAAATCTGCCCGGGTCATGGCCGAGCTGGTCCCAACCACCCGCGACTTGGCCCGCGCGGCAGCGGCGGCAGGCATGGGGTTCAATATCGACGCCGAAGAGGCTGGCCGACTGGACCTTTCGCTGGACGTCATCGAGGCGGTTCTGTCCGATTCCGAACTGGCCGACTGGCAGGGATTTGGCGTCGTCGTTCAGGCCTATGGCAAGAGGGCCGGGGCGGTTCTGGATTGGCTTTATGCGCTGGCGGAAAAGCTGGACCGCAAGATCATGGTCCGTCTGGTCAAAGGCGCCTATTGGGATGCCGAGATCAAGCGCGCGCAGGTGGACGGGCTGCTGGATTTTCCGGTATTTACCCATAAATCCCACACCGATATGGCCTATATCTTGTGCGCCAAAAAACTGCTGGGGATGGGTGCGCGCATCTATCCGCAATTTGCCACCCACAACGCGCATACCGTGGCCGCGATCCTTGAAATGGCGCCGCCTTTGCGGGGGTTTGAATTTCAGCGCCTTCAAGGCATGGGGGAATCTCTTCATGCCCGGGTCATGGCGGCCGAGGGAACGCGTTGTCGTATCTATGCCCCCGTTGGCACTCACCGTGACCTGCTGGCCTATCTGGTGCGTCGCTTGCTGGAAAACGGCGCCAACAGCTCATTTGTCAACCAGATCGTTGACAAGGATGTTGCCGCCGAGGTTATCGCCGCCGATCCTTTTGCCATTGGCGCGTCCCTTATCGACAGGTTGCCGGCGGCGCTCGCGCGCCCGGTCGATTTGTTTGCTCCGGCGCGGCGAAACTCGGCCGGATTCGATCTGGATGACCGGGCGACACTCGCGCGAATAGATGCCGCCCGCGATCCGTTCAAAACCCGCATCTGGTCGGTTGGCCCGTTGATTTCCGGCCCGACCCATGGGGAAGAGATCCATCAGGTTGTGAATCCCGCGATCCCCACAGATCGGGTTGGCGACGTGCGCGAGGCCGCCCCTGAAGACGTTCAGACCGCCCTTGCTGCTGCCCGAAACTGGACCGATGTAACCCCGGCAGAGCGGGCTCGGGTGCTGGTGCACGCATCGCAGATTTTTGAGGAAAATTTCGGCGAATTCTTTGCCATCCTCTGCCGTGAGGCTGGAAAAACGCCACGGGATGCTGTGTCAGAACTGCGAGAAGCCGTTGATTTCCTACGCTATTACGCGGCTGAATGTGTGAAATACGACGATGCCGCTCCGGCGGGGATATTTGCCTGCATTTCACCCTGGAATTTTCCGTTGGCGATCTTTACCGGCCAGATTGCCGCGGCGTTGGCGATGGGAAATGGCGTTTTGGCCAAGCCTGCCGAGCCCAGCATGATAACCGCCGCAATCGCGGTCCGGCTGTTGCACAAGGCAGGCGTTCCGCAGGATGTCTTGCAATTCCTGCCCGGAAAGGGAGCCGTTGTCGGGGCCGCCATCACGTCGGATTTGCGCATCAACGGGGTTTGCTTTACCGGCTCGACCGCGACTGCGCGGCGGATCAACCGCAGCATGGCCGAGAATCTTGCGCCCGCCGCGCCGCTGATTGCCGAAACCGGCGGTCTCAATGCCATGATTGTTGACAGTACGGCCCTGCCCGAGCAGGCGATTTCCGATATCCTGACCTCGGCATTTCAGTCTGCGGGCCAGCGCTGCTCGGCGCTCAGGATCCTGTATTTGCAGGACGAGATCTACGATGATTTCCTGACCATGCTGTTTGGCGCCATGGATCAGTTGCAGCCCGGTGATCCGTGGCAGTTTGCAACCGACCTTGGCCCGGTAATCAGCGCCGGTGCGCAGCAAGAGATTGGCGCCTATGTGGCCGAGGCCGCCGCCAAGGGGCGACTGTTGAAACAGATCAAAGCCCCGAAAGCCGGTCACTTTATCGCCCCCGCGGTGATCGGGGTCTCGGGCATTGGCGATCTTTCGCATGAGGTCTTTGGCCCGGTTCTTCATGTCGCCCGTTTCAGGGCCGAGGGGCTGGATGACGTGGTGAATGAGGTCAATCGCGCCGGTTATGGGCTGACCTTCGGGATGCACAGCCGCATCGATGACCGGGTTGCGCGGGTCACGGCGCGCCTCAGGGTCGGGAACATCTATATCAACCGCAACCAGATCGGCGCGGTGGTCGGCAGCCAACCGTTCGGCGGAGAGGGGCTGTCAGGCACCGGTCCAAAGGCGGGCGGGCCGGGTTATCTGCCCCGATTTGCCAAGACTGCGGCGGAAAGGTTTTCCCCGGTTTCCGGTGCGCAGATTTCGTTGGCCGAGGCGCAAGACGCGCTCGATCATTGCCGGCCGGTTGCGGTGCCTGCGCCGTTGTCCACGACATCTTTGCCGGGGCCGACGGGCGAATCAAACCGCCTTTCAACCTATCCTCGCGGCACTGTCCTTTGCCTTGGGCCGGGGCGCGAGGCCGCAACCGCGCAGCGCCGGATTGCCGAGGCGAACGGCTGTGCGGCATTTGTCCTGACACCCGGTTGGGAGGGCGATCGGGGTCTGGATGGTGCGCTGCCGCTTCCGGCGCTCAGCGATCTCGGGGGCTTTGATCTGCTTGCTTTCTGGAGCGAGGATCCAGCGGCGCAACACGCGGTGCGCGTCGCCCTGTCGCGCCGAAAGGGCGCCATCCTTGCCCTCGCGCAAGGGCGCGACGATCTGGCTCACCTCTGCCGGGTCGAGCGCCACGTCTGCATCGACACCACCGCCTCGGGGGGCAACGCCCGACTGTTGGCGGATGTCGGGCGCGCGTTTGGTGGGTCTACGCCCTAGTGGGTCGAACGCAACCTATGCGGCGTCCCAGCCGCTGACCGCCTTGATTTCCAGAAACTCCTCAAGGCCCCAGACCCCGCCTTCGCGGCCATTGCCCGATTGTTTGACCCCGCCAAACGGGGCACCGGCGCTGCGGCTTTTTCCATTCATTTCGACCATTCCGGCACGCAGGCGGCGGGCAACCCGGGCCGCTTTGGTTGCGTCGGTGGTCTGGACGTAGTCGGTCAGGCCATAGGGGGTGTCATTGGCAATGGCGATGGCCTCGTCCTCGGTCTTGAACGGGATGATCGACAGCACTGGCCCAAAGATCTCTTGGCGCGCAATCGTCATGTCGTTGGTGACATCGGCAAAAACCGTGGGGCGCACGAAATAGCCCCGGTTCAGGTTTTCAGGCCGTCCGGGCCCTCCGGCGACAAGACGCGCACCCTCCTTGATGCCGGTCTCGATCAGCCCCTGAATCTTGTCATATTGCGGTTTTGAAACCACCGGGCCGATATGGCGTCCCTCGTCCGAGGCCGGGCCCACCGATATTTTTGCGGCTGTTTCTGCCGCAATTTCAACGGCCTGATCGTATATTTTGCGCTCGACCAGCATCCGCGTCGGTGCATTGCAGGATTGACCCGAGTTGTTCATGCAATGCATGACCCCGCGTTTGACCGCCTTTTCATCGGCGTCGGCAAAGATGATATTGGCCCCCTTTCCGCCCAGTTCCAGCGCCACGCGCTTGATCGTGTCGGCGGCGTTTTTCTGGATCAGTATCCCTGCCCGGGTCGATCCGGTAAACGAGATCATGTCGATATCGGGATGCCCGGACATCTCAGTTCCAACCCCGGGCCCATCGCCGTTCACCAGATTGAAAACACCTGCAGGAAAGCCGGCTTCGTCCATGATCTCGGCAAACAGCATCCCTGAGAGGGGGGCAATCTCGGAGGGTTTCAGGACCATCGTGCAGCCGGTTGCCAGCGCTGGAACCACCTTCAGAACGGTCTGGTTCATAGGCCAGTTCCACGGCGTGATCAGGCCGACCACGCCCACCGGTTCCAGCAGAATACGGTCGTTCGGAGCGTGAGCACCCAGCATCCGGTCAAACTGAAAATCCTTGAAGGCCCGAAGAAAGTTCTTGATATGATAGGCGCCGGCGGGCACTTGCGCCTGACGCGCCAGATCGATTGGCGCTCCCATTTCCAAGCTGATCGCCTGGGCCATGTCCTCGGCGCGGGCCTGATAAACCTCAAGCAGCTTTTCCAGCAGGGCGTACCGCTGGGCCTTGGGTGTGTTTGCCCACGGCTCAAATGCGGCGCGCGCGGCGGCGACCGCAGCGTCGGTATCGGCCGCCGAGCCCAGCGAGATGACCGCACAGACATCTTCGGTTGACGGATTGATAACGTCAAGATCTTGCGGTTTGGAGGGTGAGACCCACTGTCCGTTGATATAAAATTGGCGCTTGTCCAGCATCTGTTTCGCTCCGCTACTGGGGTGAATTTTTGCCGCACATTGTCATTGCATGCGACGGGATGCAAGGGGCGGGCTGGCGTATTTGATCAAATTTTCCACGCCTCCCGCCGCCCGGCCCAGACAGGGCAAAACCCCCGGGCAAAAAATCCCGGGCGGGCCATGAAAAAGGCCCCGCCAAAGCAGGGCCCCTTCGTGTTGTCAGCGAAAAAAAGCGGAGCTATGCGTTCTCGCGCTTGATCTCTTCGCCGGTTTCCTGATCGACGACTTTCATGCTCAATCGAACCTTGCCGCGATCGTCAAAGCCCATCAGCTTGACCTTGACCTCCTGACCTTCTTTTAGCACGTCGCGCGGGTGATTGACCCGCTCGTTGGCCAGTTGGCTGACATGCACAAGGCCGTCGCGTTTGCCAAAAAAGTTCACGAAGGCACCGAAATCCATCAGCTTGACCACCTTACCGGTGTAGATCTTGCCAACTTCGGGCTCAGCCACGATCGCGTGGATCATGTCATAGGCCTTCTGGATCGATTCATTGTTCGGCGAGGCGATCTTGATCACGCCATCGTCGTTGATATCGACCTTGGCTCCGGAAACCTCGACGATCTCGCGGATCACCTTGCCACCCGAGCCGATCACTTCGCGGATCTTGTCGGTGGGCACGGTCATCGTTTCGATACGCGGCGCGTGGATCGAAAAATCACCGGCGCTGGTCAGCGCCTTGGCCATCTCGCCCAGAATGTGCATCCGCCCACCCTTGGCCTGCGCCAGCGCCTTGCCCATGATCTCGGGCGTGATGCCGGCCACCTTGATGTCCATTTGCAGGGACGTGATGCCGTTTTCGGTGCCGGCGACCTTGAAATCCATGTCGCCAAGGTGATCCTCGTCGCCCAGAATGTCGGTCAGAACCGCAAACTCGCTGCCTTCAAGGATCAGACCCATTGCCACGCCGGCAACCGGCGCCTTCAGGGGAACACCGGCATCCATCATGCTGAGCGAGCCACCGCAGACCGACGCCATCGAGCTGGAGCCGTTGCTTTCGGTGATCTCGCTGACAACCCGGATCGTATAGGGAAAGTCCGTCGCTGCCGGCAGCACCGCCTGCAACGCGCGCCACGCCAGTTTGCCGTGGCCGATCTCGCGCCGCCCCGGGCCCATCATTCGGCCCGCTTCGCCCACCGAGTAGGGGGGAAAGTTATAGTGCAGCAAAAAGTTCGACTTGTAGGTCCCGTTCAGTGCGTCGATCATCTGCTCGTCATCACCCGTGCCCAGCGTGGTCACGACCAGCGCCTGAGTTTCGCCACGGGTGAACAGGGCCGAACCGTGGGTGCGTGGCAGAACCTGCACCTCGGCGTTGATCGGGCGCACCGTTGTCAGGTCGCGCCCGTCGATCCGCTTGCCGGTTTTCAGGATGTCGCCACGTACGACGCTGCTTTCCAGCTTTTTGAAACAGGCGTCGAAATTCTTGTCGGCCTGATCTTCTTCGCTGAGCGAGTCAAGGATCGCCGTCTTGGCCGCCGAGATCGCCGCCTGACGTTCCTGTTTGTCCGTGATCGCAAAGGCAGCGCGAATGGCGGTTTCGCCAGCTTTTTCCACCTTGGCATACAGTTCGGAATAATCCGGGGCCTGAAAATCGAATGGCTCCTTGGCGGCTACTTCGGCCAGATCAATGATCATGTCCAGAACTGGCTGCATGGCGTCATGGCCGAACTGCACAGCCCCCAGCATTTCGTCCTCGCTCAGCTCATAGGCTTCGCTCTCGACCATCATCACGGCGTCTTTGGTGCCGGCAACCACCAGATCCAGCCGCTGCTCGGGGTTTTCCCTGAGCTTGTGCATGTCATCGACAGCCGGGTTCAGAACGTATTCGCCGTTGACATAGCCCACGCGACACCCGGCGATCGGCCCCAGAAACGGCGCGCCCGAGATCGTCAGCGCGGCACTGGCAGCGATCATCGCCACCATGTCGGGGTCATTCTCCAGATCGTGGCTGAGAACAGTGCAGATCACCTGCGTTTCGTTTTTAAAGCCGGGCACGAACAGAGGCCGGATCGGCCGGTCGATCAGACGGCTGGTCAGAGTTTCCTTTTCGGTCGGGCGTGCCTCGCGTTTGAAAAATCCGCCGGGGATTTTACCCGCAGCGTAATATTTTTCCTGATAGTGAACGGTCAGCGGGAAAAAATCGAACCCCTCTTTGGGTTTCTTTTCAAACACCACGGCACACAGCACCGAGGTTTCGCCAAGCGTTGCAATCACGCAGCCATCTGCCTGACGCGCAACCTTGCCGGTTTCGAGTGTCAGCGTTTCGCCACCCCACTCGATTGATTTCTTGAATTCTTTGAACATTTCGTTTCCTCTAAGGAGCCTTTCCGGGCCTTCCCGGATCTCCTGATTTCATGGCGGCCCCATGCCGCCGATCCCTTTCATCGTCACAAGGCGCCGGGATCACAGCGCCAACTCTCAGATTTCGCGCGTTTAGCGGGTTTTGACTGGAAAGGAAAGGGGGATCATCCCGCAGACCAGCGGCGTGGTGTTTACAGGGTCGCGCCCAGAAACAAAACGCGCCCCGGTTGGGGCGCGATCAGCTGGTGTCGTTCTGTCTGGGTTGCGCGCGTCAGCGGCGGATCCCAAGGCGTTTGATCAGGCTCTGATAACGGGCCTCGTCCTTGCTTTTGGTATAGTCCAGCAGCTTGCGCCGCTGCGCCACCAGTTTCAGCAGTCCACGGCGGGAATGGTTATCCTTTTTGTGGATTTTGAAATGCTCGGTCAGCGTGGCAATACGCGAGGTCAGGATTGCGACCTGTACCTCGGGTGAGCCAGTGTCACCCTCTTTGGTGGCGTATTCTTTGATCAGCTCAGCTTTGCGCTCGGGCGTAATCGACATCGGGTTCTCCTTTGTTTCTAAGGGTCATGGGCGCAGGCCGGGATGTCGTCCAGCGAGGTCCGAAGAATCTCCGCCCTTTTTCGGCGGATGGGCGCATATAGGGGGTTTTGCGTCAAAAGAAAAGGGGAAACTGAGCATCGCTCAGGAGGGCGTGGGCGCCCTGTCAGGGTCCGGCCACGGCATCGGTTGCACCCGGTAGGCGATATAGAGCGGATGCTTTGGGTGCCCTTCCTTGGTCAGGCCCAGATGCGTCAGGGGTTTGCCGGCACGTCGCAGCAGGTTTGCAACAGCCGCGCCGCGAGCCAGATGGGCGCCGTGTGTGCCCCAGGCGCAGACGAGCGCATCCGCCCAATCCGCCCCGTCAAGGATGGCCCGGTCGTTTTCCGGCCCCACGGGATCGGGCTGGGCGCGCATGTCGCGCGGGTCGGTGGCGCGCCAGGCAAAGATATTGCAGACCCGAAAGGCGCCGTAACCCAATGCGCGGGCGCGCCGCTCGCAGCGTTCGACCGTCGGGTCGTTTTGCACCTCGGTTGCAGTCGAGGGGTTCAGCATGACAAACAGAACGCGTGGCCCCGCGGCATCCCATACCCGCGTCAGGGCATAGCGATACCGCTCGCAATCCGAATAGAGTGCAACGCTTTTGGCGTCGCCCTTCTGATGGTCGCGGCGGATCATTTTCCGGCCACAATCACGCGTCTGGGATGCAGTTCGCCGCTCATGTAAACCCCGATGGCCACCGCGCGCCCGTCATGCGAGGCCCAGGCCTCGTCACCATATTCAACGTTGCTGCTCAGGACCATGCCGGGGTTGCCGTTTCGCATCCGGGCTGCGGCCTCGGCGGAGCAGCGCAGCTCGGGCAGGTCGGCAAGGCCGGTTTCCAGCGGCAGCAGATAGTCATCGAGCGCGGGCGATTTGGCCAGCGCATCCAGCGTTTCAAACGTGATCCCCCGGTCGGCTTCGAACGGCCCCGACCAAAGCCGTCGCAGCGCGCTGACGTGGCCGTGACAGCCCAGCGCCGCGCCCAGATCGCGGGCAATCGCGCGCACATAGCCGCCTTTGCCGCAGACCATCTCCAGCACCACATGATCGGCGTCGGGTCGGCTGACGAGGTCAAGGGATTCAACCCACAGCGGGCGGGCGGCCAATTCGGTTGTTATGCCGCCGCGCGCCAGTTTATAGGCGCGCTGCCCGTCTACCTTGACGGCCGAGAACTTTGGCGGGACCTGCATGATATCGCCCTTGAACGGTCCCAGCGCCGCCTCGATCTCGGCATCGCTCGGGCGAAGATCGCTCTGGGCGATCACCTCGCCCTCGGAATCATCGGTGTTGGTCGCCTGTCCCAGCCGCACCGTAAAGCGATAGGCCTTTAGCGCATCGGTGATATAGGGCACCGTCTTGGTTGCTTCGCCAAAGGCAATTGCCAACAGGCCGGTTGCCTCGGGGTCCAGCGTGCCGGCGTGACCGGCCTTGTTGGCGCCAAAGGCCCATTTTGCCTTGTTGACTACGGCGCTCGAAGTCACCCCGGCGGGCTTGTCCACCACCAACCAGCCCGAGATGTCCCGCCCCTTCTTTTTCCGTGCCATTATCCTAATCCTGCTTTGGGCCGCGCCCCCAGCGTGCGGCGACGCGTACATAGGTTTCGCTGTCCTCGGGGTAAACCCGCAAAACCGCCGCGGCGATTTCCGGTGTCATGATTTCGGCCCGCCCGAACGGTTTCCGGCTTTCGTTGCGCACCCGCACTGCGGCCATCTTTTCGGCGATGTCGGGAATCAGCGGCGACAGCAATTCCGGCAGTTGCCAGGACAGGCCGCCGAGGGTCAGAAGGCGCGGTTCAAGGTCACGGATCCGGTTCAAACGCAAGGATTGGCGCTGCCAGTGGGGGTTCGGTTTGCCGGCCTCTCCGGCCAGGTTCTTTTCAAACCATGCCAGCGTTTTCAGGCAATTTTCGCGGTGGTCGTCAAGCGACATGTCGCTGGCCAGCTTCAGCCCTGCGGCCCGGGCCACGCGCGTGCGCATGCCAGTGTCATGCTGGTTTTCAAGGTTGGCGAGCTTGTCGAAATAGAGCGACAAAAAGCGATCCACAGGGTCACGGATCACGGCAAAAAGATAGGGCGATTCGCGCAGAAACCGGCGCGGAATTCGGTCAGCCTTCAGAAAATCCGCCTCATGTGCGTGGATTCGTGTGCTGTCAGGGTGCAGCGCGTCGTGGTCGAGGTAATAAAGCAGGTTGCGCAGAAAGGTGCAGCCGCATTTGGTGATCTGCAGATAAAACAGCGGATAGCGCCGGGTGGTGTAAAAGAACCGCCCCGGTCCGGGCTTGTCCAGACCCTTGCGGGTAAACCAGTCGAATTCGGTCATTGCGCCGCATCATCGCTGTCGCCCTTGTGGACGTCCCGCTGCACGGCCTCCTGTGACAGAAGACGCCGGGTCTCGTCCATCTGGTCGAATGTCCGGTCAGCGACGAATTTCAGATCGGGTGAGTATTTCAGCTGCACGTTGTTGTTGAGATGGCGGCGCAATTCGCCCTTGTTGCGGTGCAGGGCGGCCAGTGCGATCTCGACATCATGGCCACCAAGTGGCAGCACGAAAACCGTGGCGGTTCTGAGGTCCGGCGTCATGCGAACCTCACCCACGGTGATCGACATATGGGCGATGTCCGGGTCATAGAGGTCGCCGCGGGCCAGAACCTCGGCCAAGGTGCGGCGGATCAGTTCGGCCACCCGAAGCTGGCGCTGGCTGGGACCGGAGGGTTCACGAAAGGGGCGTTTGCTCATCGAGGTTTCCTTTTTCCGCGCTTTTCCTAGGCCGTTTGCGTGCCTGTTGCAACCGGCGCGCGGCTCTGCCAAAACGCGGGCAGGGACATTTGCAGGGGATGACAGCATGGAAAATTTGCCGGCAATCGCGATCATGGGGGCGTCCGGGCGCATGGGGCAGATGTTGATTCGGACCGTTGAGGCCAGCGACAAGGCGACGATTTCGGGCGTCACCGAGCGTCCAGGGCACGACTGGATCGGGCGCGATCTGGGGCTCTGCATGGGGCAGGCCGAGACGGGGATCATCGTCACTGACGATCCGCTGCCGGTGTTTGCAAAATCTCGGGCGGTGATCGACTTTACCGCACCCGAGGCGTCGGTGGAAACCGCGGCTCTGGCTGCGCAGGCGCGCCTTGTGCATGTGATCGGCACGACCGGATTTTCCGCCGAGCAGCTAGAGCGTCTGAAACCGGCCGCGCGCCATGCGGTGATCGTGCGGGCTGGAAACATGAGCCTTGGCGTGAATCTTTTGATGCAACTGACCCGCAAGGTGGCCGCGGCGCTGGATGCGGATTTCGACATCGAGATCGTCGAGACCCACCACCGCCACAAGGTCGATGCGCCCTCGGGCACGGCACTGATGCTGGGCGAGGCCGCAGCCGCAGGGCGGGGCGTTGTCTTGGACGAGGTTGCCGCGCGTGGCCGGGACGGTATGACCGGCGCGCGTCGACGTGGCGACATCGGCTTTGCGGCAATTCGCGGCGGCGATATCGTTGGCGAGCATGACGTGATCTTTGCCGCCGAGGGCGAGCGGATCGTGTTGCGCCACATTGCGACTGACCGGGCGATCTTTGCGCGGGGCGCGTTGAAGGCGGCGCTGTGGGGGATCGGGCAGAAACCCGGTGAATACGACATGCTGGATGTGCTGGGGCTGTAGATGCAGACCCGTCAATCCCGCGCCTGCCTGACCGCGCGGAGGCCTTTGGCAAACGGTTAACATCCGGTTTATGCCGAAAAGGGCCATTAACAAAAGCGTTTCGCGCGCGAAACAATTGCCCCTCAAGCCCTTGAAATCAAAGGATCCGCATTTTGCGTGCGGTTAATTTTGGCGCCGCTCCAGTCGGCGGATGCGGTCATGGGGGTCAAAAATCCGACAGGATACCCTTTTTTTCCCAGTCGCCATATCGCGTCGGTTCGGGTCCGTCGCGCCCACCCAACTCTTCGGGCAGGTCCGGTTTTTGCGCCGATTTACGCCGCGCCTCGGCCTCTTTCAGGGCGCGGATGGCGGCAGCGGGCAGGTCTTTGCGCGGGGTCGATGTGTTTTGGTCCGTGTTGCTTTCATCTGGCATGGGGTTAGGCTCCTTGCTCTGGCTGCGGCCTTGATATACCCCGCAAGATGGAAACGGCAAGAAGGGATCGGCCGATGGCGGGCAAGACAGCAGGCAGGACCGGGGGCAAGCCCGGAGCCAAGGGGATTGCCGCGCGTCTGGCGGCTACGCAGCTTTTGCATGCGGTCATGTTTGACAAGCGCCTGCTTTCCGATGTGATCACGGCTCAGGCATCGCCCCTGACGCGCCTGTCCCCTCCCGAGCGCGCCCGGGCCCAGTCCATGGCCACCGGGGTCTTGCGGCACCTGGCGCGGCTGGATCAGGTTCTGGACAATTTTCTGGATCGCCCGACGCCGCCAAAAGTGCGCAATACCCTGCGTCTCGCCGCCTTTGAGATGCTGCATGACAACGCCCCCGCGCATGGGGTGGTCAACGCTGCGGTCGAGATCGTCCGGGGCAGTCAGAAATACCGGCATCTTGCCGGGCTGGTGAACGCGGTCGCGCGCAAGGTTTCGACCGAGGGGGCCGCGATATGGCAGAGTCAGCCGCCACAAGCCCTGCCAAGCTGGCTGGCCAAGCCCATCGCCAAGACCTATGGCAAGGCAGTCCTGCCCGCGATCGAAGCGGCGCATCAGGCGGGCGCGGCTATAGATCTGACCCTGAAGGAGCCCCAAATGGCACCGGCGATGGCCGCCCGGCTGCAGGCAACGGTTCTGCCCAGCGGCAGTTTGCGCCTGAAGGGACGGCCGCAGGTCTCGTCGCTTGCGGGTTATGCCGAGGGCCAGTGGTGGGTACAGGATGCCGCCGCGGCGATGCCGGCCCGCCTGCTGGGCAAGATTTCCGGTGCCCGCGTGCTGGACCTTTGCGCGGCCCCCGGCGGCAAGACGATGCAACTGGCCGCGGCTGGCGCGCGGGTGACGGCGCTTGACCTGTCGGAGGGGCGGCTGTCGCGCCTGCACGAGAACCTTGGGCGCACCGGCCTGTCCGCTGAGGTGGTCGCAGCGGATGCGCTGCACTGGCCCGATCAGCGCCTGTTCGATGCCGTTTTGCTGGATGCGCCGTGCTCGGCCACGGGCACCATCCGCCGGCATCCCGATCTGCCGATTGTCAAGGCCGGCGCTGACATGGCGGCGTTGTTTCAGCTTCAGGCCGACATGATCGACGCCGCGCTGGGCCATTTGCGCCCCGGTGGAAAACTGGTTTACTGCACCTGCTCGCTGTTGCCGCGCGAGGGCGAGCGGCAGATTGCCGAGGCCCTCGCCCGCCATCCGGGGCTGCAGGTCGTTTCGCCTCAGTCCGCGGTGCCGGGGCTGGATCCGGCATGGCAGACGCCCGAGGGCGGTTGGCGGCTGCGCCCTGACTTTTGGGCGGATCTTGGTGGTATGGACGGGTTTTATCTGGCGCTGCTGCAAAAGCCCGACGCGAAACAGGCAACAGGACCGGCTGGTGGCCCCGAAATGTTCGGGTGACAGGCGCGGCACGGGCATTTATGCTTGGCTCGAAACACAGTGACAGGATCGGCAGCGCCTCTCGAATGGATCAGGAAAACCTTTCCCGCACAGCATGGGGAGCCGAGATCGCGTCGATCCGCGATCGGGTTTTGAATCGCCTTGCGGCGCGCCTTGCCGGGGTTTCCCGACCGGTTACCGCATTCGTGTCCCAGCCCGAGCCAAAGACCATTGGCAGCATCGCCCGGGGGCGACAGTTGATGGCCGGAAATTTCCTGTTCGCCGGTTATCTGATCGAGGCGCCGGACAAGTCGATCTGGCAGATCCGGCAGTCTCAGGTGCCGTTTGATCAGGCCCGCCACGGGTTTGGCTGGCTCGACGATCTTGCCGCGGTGGGCGAGGTCGCCGCCCGGCGTCTGGCGCAAGGTTGGGTGGTTGAATGGATCCGCTGCTATGGTCGCGGCACCGGCCCCGGCTGGCAGCCGGCGCTGGCGGGCCGGCGGTTGATTCGCTGGATCAACCACGCCTTGTTTCTGCTCAAGGGTCTGCCCCGCGAGGATCAGGACCGCTTTTTTCGGGCACTGGCGCGGCAGACGCTGTTTCTGGGGAAACGCTGGCGCGCCGCTCCGGCGGGTCTGGCGCGGTTCGAGGCATTGACCGGCCTGATCTATGCCGGGCTGGCTCTGGAGGGGCTGGACCATCTGGTCGCGCCGGCGATGCGGGCCATTGCCGATGAATGTGCCCGCGAGATCAGTCCCGAAGGCGGCATCCCGTCGCGCAACCCCGAAGAGTTGATGGAGGTTTTTACCCTGCTCAACTGGGCGGCGGCGGCCCTGAGCGAGGCGGGCGAGATGCCCTTGCGCCCGCATCTTCTGGCAATCGAGCGGATTGCCCCCACCCTCAGGGCGTTGCGCCATGCGGATGGCTCGCTTGCGCGGTTTCATGGCGGCGATCGGGGCCGCGCCGGGCAACTGGATCAGGCGCTGGCCTCGTCCGGGGTTCGGGCAACGGCGCTCAGCGGGTTGGCAATGGGCTATGCTCGTCTGGCCGCCGGGCGCACCACCATCGTGCTGGATGCGGCACCACCGCCAGCGCCAGAATATTCGCGCAATGCTCATGCCAGCACGCTGGCGTTCGAGCTGACCTCGGGCCGTCGGCCGTTGATCGTGAACTGCGGTTCGGGGGCCGGGTTCGGGATCGAGTGGCACCGCGCGGCCCGCGCTACGCCGTCCCACAGCACGCTGGCGATCCACGGGTTTTCCTCGTCACGACTGGCTCATGGCGACAGCCGCCCGACGCCGCCAATTCGCGGGCAAGGTCGCGGTGCGGCCAGACTGGATGAGCGCCTGCTGGATGCGCCGCGCGATGTGCGCGTGCAGCAATCTTCGGGGCTGGACGGCTCGACGGTTCTGGCGACCCATAATGGCTATGCGCCGACCCACGGGCTGCTGCATGTCCGGCGGCTGGATTTGTCTCTGGACGGGCGCGAGTTGACGGGCGAGGATACTCTGGGCGCGCTGTCGGAGACCGATCGCGTGACGTTCGAGCGCTTGATGAACCGGACCCGCCTGTCGGGGGTGCGCTATGATTTGCGCTTTCACGTTCATCCCGAAGTCGAGGTCGAGGTCGATCTTGGCGGCAACGCTGTCTCGCTTTCGCTGAAAAGCGGCGAGGTCTGGGTTTTCCGCCACGACGGCGTGGCTGAACTGTCCGTTGATGCCAGCGTTTATCTGGACAATGGCCGGCTGAAACCGCGCGCGACAAAACAAATCGTTTTATCCGACACGGTTTTAGATTATTCGAGCCGCGTCAGCTGGTCCTTTTCGCGCGCACAGGACGGCACGCGTCATGTGCGTGATCTCGATCTGGATGACGAACTGACCGAGATCTAAGAAAAAGGGTTGTCCTGTCATGGCAAAAGAACTGGTGCCGCTGCGCCGCGCATTGCTGTCCGTTTCCGATAAAACCGGTCTGATCGAATTGGCCTCGGCCTTGGCCGAACGGGGGGTCGAGCTGTTGTCCACGGGCGGCACCGCCGAAGCCCTGCGCAAGGCGGGGCTGGTGGTGCGGGATGTCTCTGATGTGACCGGCTTTCCCGAGATGATGGACGGGCGGGTGAAAACCCTGCACCCGATGGTGCACGGCGGTCTGTTGGCGGTGCGTGACGATCCCGCTCATGTCGCGGCGATGGACGCCCACGGGATTGACGCCATCGACCTTTTGGTGGTGAACCTCTACCCGTTTGAAGAAACCGTCGCGCGTGGTGCCGATTTTGCCACCTGCGTCGAGAATATCGACATCGGCGGCCCGGCCATGATCCGGGCCGGGGCCAAGAACCATGCCTATGTCTCGGTGGTCGTGGATGTGGCCGATTACGCGCCGCTGCTGGCCGAGCTTGACGCCCATGAGGGCGCGACCAGCCTCGGGTTTCGCCGGTCGCTGGCCGAGATTGCCTATGCGCGAACCGGTGCCTATGATGCGGCGGTGTCGGCGTGGATGGCGGCGACGCTGGGCAATGACGCGCCGCGCCGGCGGGTTTTTGCGGGCGAATTGTCCGAGCGCCTGCGTTACGGCGAGAACCCGCATCAGGAGGCGGCGTTTTACGCCGTTGCCCCGGCGCGCCCGGGGGTCGCCAGCGCCCGGCAGCATCAGGGCAAGGCGCTGTCCTACAACAACATCAACGATACTGATGCGGCGTTTGAACTGGTGGCGGAATTCGACCCCGCCGATGGGCCCGCGGTCGCGATCATCAAACACGCCAACCCCTGTGGGGTGGCACGGGCGGACAGCTTGCGCGAGGCCTACAGGCGCGCCTATGCCTGTGACCAGACCTCGGCCTTTGGCGGAATTGTGGCGCTGAACCAGCCGCTGGACGCGGCCACCGCCGAAGAGATCACCCGGATCTTTACCGAAGTGGTGATTGCGCCTGCGGCCGACGATGCCGCCATGAGTATTTTTGCAAAGAAGAAGAACCTGCGCCTCTTAACCACCGGCGCTCTGCCTGACAGCCGCGCGGCGCTAACCAGTTTTCGCAGCGTTGCCGGGGGGATTCTGGTTCAGGACAAGGACAACGGTCATGTGGATGCAGGGGCTTTGCAGGTGGTGACCAAGCGGGCGCCGGATGCCGCAGAGATGCGCGATCTCATGTTTGCATGGACGGTGGCAAAGCATGTCAAATCGAATGCCATTATCTATGCCCGGGACGGGGCCACCGTTGGCATCGGGGCCGGGCAGATGAGCCGCGTTGACAGCGCCCGGATCGCGGCGCGCAAGGCCGGGGACATGGCTGCGGCGTTGGGGCTGGAAACCTCGCCGGCGGTGGGATCGGTGGTTGCGTCGGATGCATTTTTTCCCTTTGCTGACGGGCTGTTGTCGGCGGCCAAGGCGGGGGCCACGGCGGTTATTCAACCAGGCGGCTCGATCCGCGATGACGAGGTGATTGCGGCTGCTGACGAGGCGGGGCTGGCCATGGTCTTTACCGGCATGCGGCATTTCAGGCATTGACGAAAGCGGGGCGGCCATGTGGCGGATATTGACCGGGGCGGCACTGGCCCTGATGTTGGATCAGGGCAGCAAATACTATGTTCTGCACGTTCTGGACCTGCTGGGTGCACGTGTGATCGGGGTTGCTCCGCCGGTTTTGCAATTCAGGCTGGCGTGGAACCGGGGGGTGAACTTTGGCCTGTTCTCGAATGATTACGAGGTCATGCGCTGGGTTCTGGTTTCGCTGGCGGTTGTGATCTCGGTCTGGATCTTTCGCTGGGCGCGGCATCTGCCAGTGCCAAGCGGGCAATTTCTGGCCGGGCTAGTGATTGGTGGCGCGCTGGGGAATGTAGTCGATCGCCTCGCCTACGGGGCGGTTGCCGATTTCCTGAACATGTCGTGCTGTGGCCTGAAAAACCCATATGCGTTTAATTTTGCCGACGTCTCGATTTTTGTAGGTGCTTTCGGGCTTGTGCTGTTTTCCAATAAGCTGGACAAGAACGGGTGACGGCGGGAATAATCTGCGTTAAAGCTGTCCTGACCCGAGGTTGGAGAGAATGATGCCCATGTTGAGACCCCTATCGGTGCTGGCCTTTGCTGCCGCGATCGGTGTGTCGGCATGTGCGCCCAAAGAGGGCGGCCTGATGAATCTGCGCTCGGCCGGGGCGGGGCCTGATGAGTTTGCGATCCTGCCGACCAAGCCTCTGATCATGCCGAAGGATTACAAGACCCTGCCGCCGCCCACTCCGGGCAGTGCGAATTTGACCGACCCGACGCCACGGGCGGATGCGGTGGTGGCGTTGGGAGGCAACCCGAAATACCTGACGGCCAAGGGAATTCCGCGTGCGGATCGTGGAGTGATCAACGTCGTATCGCGCTATGGAATCACCGCCAATATCCGGCAGATTCTGGCCAAGGACGACGCGCAGTTCCGCAAAAAACATCGCGGCAAGCTGTTGGAACGATTGTTCGGAAACACGGTCTATTTCAGCGCCTACAAACCAATGACGCTGGATCGCTACAGCGAGCTGGCACGGATGCGCCGGGCGGGTGTGCGCACGGTGGCCGCTCCGCCCGACCCCCGCAAGAAGAAAAAGAAGCGGTAGCGGATTTTCGCCGCCTGTCAAAGCGTCGCATCACATCTTTGTGGGGGGCGATTGTGTTGGGCCTTGACGCTGGGTAGTGTTTTGAAAAATCACCTGAATTCTGGAGGTTGCGGATGCGCAAGCTGATCCTGTTCATTTCTGTTGTCCTGTTTTTCCCGTTCAGCGCCTTTGCGGCCGACAATGTCACCACCTTTACGCTGAAAAACGGGCTGTTCGGGGTGGTCATTCGGGACACGCGCGCGCCGGTGGTCACGCATATGGTCTGGTATCGGATCGGTGCCGCGGATGAGGTTCCGGGGAAATCGGGTCTGGCGCATCTGGTCGAACATCTGATGTTCAAGGGAACGCAAAAACATGGCCCCGGCGAGTTCTCGCGTATCGTGGCAGCCAACGGGGGCTCGGAAAATGCCTTCACGTCGTTTGATTATACTGGTTATTACCAGCGAGTCGCGGCGGACCGTCTGCCCCTGATGATGGAGCTTGAGAGTGACCGGATGCAAAATCTCGTGCTGTCCGAAAAAGACGTGACCACCGAGCGCAGCGTGGTTCTGGAAGAGCGCAGCACCCGCACCGACAACAACCCCGGCGCGCTGTTCACCGAGCAGCGCAATGCCGCCCTCTATCTGAATTCGCATTACGGCATACCGGTAATTGGCTGGCGGCACGAGGTCGAAAAGTTGACCCGCGCCGATGCGCTGGCATTTTATCACAAGTATTACGCCCCCAACAATGCGGTTCTGGTGGTGGCGGGGGATGTGGACCCGGCAAAGGTCAAGGCGCTGGCCGAGAAATATTACGGCCCGATCCCCCCCTCAAAGGGGCTGAAGCCGCGCAACCGGCCCAGTGAGCCGCCGCAGCTGGCGGCGCGCCGGGTGCAGTTTTCCGACAGTCGGGTTTCGCAGCCATATGTTATCCGCACCTATCTGGCGCCCGAGCGCAATGCGGGTGAGCAGAAACAGGCTGCGGCCCTGACCATGCTGGCCGAGGTTCTGGGCGGCAACGGGATCAACTCGGTCCTTGGGCGGGAGTTGCAGTTGAAACAGAAGGTGGCGCTGAACGCCTCGGCTTTTTATGACGGGTTGTCTCTGGACAAGACCAGTTTTGGCCTGTTCGTGGTGCCAGCCAAAGGCGTCAGCCTGCAAAAGGCCGAGGATGCGATGGATGCGGTTGTGGCCAAATTCATGCAGGATGGCGTGGATCCTGCGCAGTTGAAGCGGATCAAGGCACAGGTGCGGGCGTCGCAAATCTATGGCCGGGACAGTTTGCAGGGGATGGCGCGAAAATACGGCGAGGCGTTGACCTCGGGGCTGACTGTCAGGGATGTGCGCGACTGGCCGAACCTGCTGCAGGCAGTCACCGCCAAGGACATCATGGCGGCGGCCCGAAAGATTTTCGATCGCAAGCAATCAGTTACCGGGTGGCTGATGCGTGCCAACAAGGAGGCGGGCAAATGAAGCGGCTGATTGCACAGGTTCTGGTTATTTTTCTGCTGGCGGTGCCGGCGCATGCGGCGCTGAACATTCAGAAAGTGACCTCCAAAGGCGGTATCACGGCTTGGCTGGTCGAGGAGCACTCAATTCCGTTTACCGCGCTTGAAATCCGTTTCAAGGGGGGCACCTCGTTGGATTTGCCGGGCAAGCGGGGGGCAACCTATATGATGGCCGGCCTGCTGGAGGAGGGGGCGGGCGATATGACCGCCACCCAGTTCCAGACGGCGCGCGATGCGCTGGCGGCGGATTTCAATTTTGCCGCCCACGGCGATTCGGTCAGCATCTCGGCCAAGTTCCTCAGTGAAAACCGGGATCAGGCGATGTCCCTGTTGAAACAGGCGATCGAGGCCCCCCGCTTTGATCCCGAGGCAATCAAGCGGGTGCGGGCGCAGATCCTATCCCTGATCGCCCGCAACAAGAAGGATCCGCAAGAGATTGCCAGCAGCACATTTGACCGTCTGGCCTATGGCGACCATCCTTACGGAAGCTCTTCGACAGGTACGATCAAGAGCGTCAGCAGCCTCGGGCGCGACGACCTTGTAACCGCCTACAGGAACAGTATGGCGCGCGATCGGGTTTATGTCTCGGCGGTGGGGGATATCACGCCCGAGCAGCTGGGGGTGCTGATGGACGAATTGTTGGGCGGGCTGCCGGCCAAGGGGGCGCCGATGCCTCCCAAGGCAAAGATCGTGTTGACCGGCGGGGTGACGGTCGTCCATTTCCCGTCGCCGCAGTCGGTTGCGATCTTTGGCGAGCGGGGGATTGAGCGGACGGACCCGGATTTCTTTGCCGCCTATGTGATGAACCGCATCTTTGGTGGTGACGGCTTTGATGCGCGCCTGACCCGAGAAGTGCGGGTCAAGCGGGGGCTGACCTATGGGGTTTACTCCTATCTCGCCGATTTCGATCTGGCCAGCATGTTGCAGGGCTCGGTCTCGTCGGACAATGACCGCATGGCCGAGGCGCTGGACGTGATCCGCGCCGAATGGAAGAAAATGGCGGATAAGGGGGCGACGCAGGCCGAACTGGACGCGGCCAAGAAATACCTGACCGGCGCCTATCCGCTGCGCTTTGACGGCAATGGGCGGATTGCGGCGATCCTTGCCGGGATGCAGTTGGACGGGCTGCCGGCCTCGTATGTCAAAACGCGCAATGCCCGGATCAACGCGGTAACGCTGGCGGATGTTGCGCGCGTTGCCAAACGTCTGTTGCGGCCCAAGGACCTGCGGATCGTGGTCGTCGGCCAGCCGGTCGGGGTAAAAAGCACCGATTAGCTGAAATTCGCGTCATCACGGTGATCGCGATGGCCCGATTTTTCCCCATTCGGGCGTGGTCGAATCGGGGTCAGGCATGCTATCTGTTGTAGCATGAGCATGCCTGACCTCCATATAAAGGGTCCCCCCCCTGTCATTCGTCAGTTGGACGAAGCAGCCATCAACCGGATTGCCGCTGGTGAGGTGGTCGAGCGTCCGGCCTCGGCGGTCAAGGAGCTGGTCGAGAACGCGCTGGACGCCGGTGCAACGCGGATCGGCATTGTTATCTGCGACGGTGGCAAGACCCTGATCCGGGTGACCGACGACGGTTGCGGGATCCCCAAGGATGCGCTGGCGCTGGCGCTGGCGCGGCACGCGACCTCCAAGATAGATGGCAGCGACCTGCTGAATATCCACAGCTTTGGCTTTCGTGGTGAGGCCTTGCCGTCGCTGGGCGCGGTGGGCCGCCTTCGGCTGACCTCGCGGGCGCAGGGGGCCTCGGGCGCGGCCGAGATCAGGCTGGATGCAGGGGTGATGTCGCCGGTGCGGCCCGCGGCGCTGGGTCACGGTACGGTGGTCGAGCTGCGCGATCTTTTTCATGCGACCCCGGCGCGGTTGAAATTCATGCGCTCTGATCGGGCCGAGACGCAGGCCATCAACGACGTGGTTCGCCGTCTGGCGATGGCCGAGCCTTATGTTGGCTTTACCCTGAGCGACCTAAGTGCCGGTGGTGCCGGGCGGGTGACGTTTCGCGCCGATCCGCAATCGGGCGATCTGTTTGATGCGCTGCACGGGCGGCTGCGTCAGGTTCTGGGGACCGAGTTTGCGCAGAACGCGCTGTTGATCGACGCGGCGCGCGAAGGGATCGGCCTGACCGGTTACGCTGCCTTGCCGACCTATTCGCGCGGCTCTGCGGTGCAGCAGTTCATGTTCGTGAATGGGCGTCCGGTGCGGGACAAACTGCTGGTTGGCGCCCTGCGCGGGGCCTATCAGGATGTGCTCAGCCGGGACCGCCACCCTGCTGCCGCGCTGTTTGTCGAGTGCGATTCCGAGGCGGTAGATGTGAATGTCCACCCCGCCAAGGCCGAGGTCCGGTTCCGGGCCCCCGGTCTTGTGCGCGGGCTGATCGTGTCTGCCATTCGTCACGCCTTGGCTGAGGCGGGGCATCGCGCGTCAACCACGGTGGCCACGGCGACCTTGGGGGCGTTTCAGCCGGAGCGCCCCGGGGCTCCGGTCTATCAGATGGACCGTCCCTCGCGAGCAGCGATGCAACAGGCCTATCGGGCGCAGGCGCCGGCGGAGGATGCGGCCCCCGGGTTTGCCGAAACCGGCGGCGTGTTCGCCCGGGTCGAGCCGGACGTCGAGGATCAGGCGGCGTTGACGGCCCACCCGTTGGGGGCAGCGCGCGCGCAGTTGCACGAGAATTATATTATCGCCCAGACCCGGGACGGCATGGTAATCGTCGATCAGCACGCCGCCCATGAGCGGCTGGTTTACGAGCGCCTGAAGGCGCAGATGGCCGATAGCGGGGTGCGCGCGCAGGCCCTTTTGATTCCGGAAATCGTCGAGCTGTCCGAGGGCGACAGCGCCCGCCTGCTGGAGCTGGCCGCCGAGCTTGGCTCATTGGGTCTGACGATCGAGCCGTTTGGCGGTGGCGCGGTCTGCGTGCGCGAAACCCCGGCCATTCTGGGGGAGGTCGATGCCAAGGCCCTTGTGCGGGATATTCTGGACGAACTGGATGACCTCGGCACAAGTCGCGCGGTGGAAACGCGGCTGAACGCGATCCTCAGCCGCGTTGCCTGCCACGGCTCGGTGCGCTCGGGACGACGGATGAGTGCGGATGAGATGAACGCCCTTTTGCGCGAAATGGAGGCCACCCCGCTGTCCGGGCAGTGCAACCACGGGCGCCCCACCTATGTCGAATTGAAGCTTGCCGATATTGAAAAACTGTTTGGCCGGACATGATCAGGATTGGCGCCGTCACCATCGATCCCTCTGATCCGGTCGTTCTGGCGCTGGGGGCGCTGCTGGTTCTGTTGCTGCTGCTGCTGGTCGTTGTCCTGCGCCTGTCGGCCCGGGCCGGGCGCCCGGACGGCGACATGACCCAGCAACTGGGTCGGCTTGGCGATGTGGTGCGGGGGCTTGCGGACGGGCAGCAGCAGTTGTTTGGCGGGCTGTCCACAGTCTCCAAGGCGCAGGCCGAGGCGCAAAGCCGGATGATTCAGGTGATGGAAGCCCGTCTGGCTGAGGTGCAGCGCAACATGACCGACAGCCTGCACGGCAGCGCCGTGCGCACGACCCGCTCGCTGGCCGAATTGCAAGAGCGTCTGGCGACCATCGACAAGGCCCAGCACAATATCGAAAAATTGTCAGGAGACGTCCTCAGCCTGCAGGATATCCTGTCCAACAAGCAGACCCGTGGAGCCTTTGGCGAAATCCAGCTGAATGACATCGTGACCAAGGCGATGCCCGCCAACAGCTATCAATTTCAGGCCACCCTTTCCAATGGCAAGCGCGCCGACTGCCTGATCGACCTGCCCAACCCGCCCGGCCCGATCGTGATTGACAGTAAATTCCCGCTGGAGGCCTATGAGGCGCTGCGCGGGGCCGAGACCAAGGCCCAAAAGATCGAGGCGGCGCGGTTGATGAAGGCGGCGGTGCGGCTGCATATCAAGGCGATCTCGGAAAAGTATATCATCGAGGGCGAGACCGCGGACGGTGCGCTGATGTTTCTGCCCTCCGAAGCGGTCTATGCCGAGTTGCACGCCAATTTTGGCGATGTCGTGCGCGAGGGCTTTGCCCAGCGGGTCTGGATCGTTTCGCCCACGACCTGCATGGCGACGCTGAACACCATGCGCGCGGTTCTGAAGGATGCGCGGATGCGCGAGCAGGCCGGGGCCATCCGCCGAGAACTGGGACTGCTTTACAAGGATGTCGAGCGCCTGGGCGATCGCGTGGACAGTCTGGACCGGCATTTCGGGCAGGCCGCCAAGGATATTTCGGATATCAAGATATCCGCCGGCAAGGCTGGGAACCGGGCAAAAAAGCTGGACAATTTCGATTTTGAAGAGTTGAGCGAATCCGCGCGGAACGATGACGTTGTGCGTCTGGCTTCGGCCGCGGCGGCACCTCCCAAAGGCCCGTCCAAGCCGGCGTCGTAACCGCTGCGAAACAAGGATATAAGCACGATGAAAGACCACCCACGGCGCTATGATCTGGCCAATGAGCTGCATTCGCGTCCGTTCCCCGAGATCGAGGGGCGGGCGCTGGCGCTGTTTTTTGCCGCCTCCCTGAAGGCTGGACCCGAGGCGGCGCGGGCGGACCTTTTGGCGCTGCTTGATCGACACGGCGCCGATCATCCGGCTCCGGGGGCGAACCATTATTACGGCACGCTGGGGCGCGACCGGATAAAGTGGGAAATGCATTCGGAATTTGTCAGCTATACCCTGTTTACCGATGCCGGGGCGGAACCGGGGTTTTCGCGCGACCTTGCGGACGGTTTTCCAAAGGACTGGCTGGCCGCGGTTGGTGGCGAGGTCATCACCTCGGCGCGGGTTCTGATCGAGCGCGATGCAAGTGCCGATGCTGTCGAGGCGCGAATGGGTGCCGATTTCCGACCGCTGTTCGTTCAGGAGAGCTTTGCGGCGGCCTATGTGCTGGACCGGAACGCCGTGATCGCCGGTGATTTTCGCATCGATTCGGCGGGGCATATGCGGTTTCTGGTGGTGGGGATTGGTGACATCGGCGCGCGGCGGATGGGGCGCGTGGTGCAGCGGGTTCTGGAGGTCGAGACCTACAAAGCGATGTCGATGCTGACCTATCCGGTTGCGCGCGAGGTTTTTGCGGACGGCAATGCGCTGGATTCGCGTCTGTCTCAGATTGCCCGGGACATGACCGACGCCGGGGCCGAGGCACGGACCACCCTTGACCGGCTGCTGACGGTTTCCGCCGAGATCGAGCTTTTGTCCTCGAACGCCGCCTATCGCCTCAGCGCGGGACGGGCCTATCGCGCGCTGGTGGCCCAGCGGATCGCGGTCTTGCGCGAGCAGCGCATCCTTGGCGCACAGCTCTGGAGCGAATTCATGATGCGCCGCTTTGACCCGGCGATGCGCACCTGCGAAGCGGCGGAAAAGCGTCTGGAGGATTTGTCCCTGCGCGCGTCGCGGGCCTCGCGCCTGTTGTCTACGCGGGTCGGGGTGCTGACGGCCGAGCAGAACCGGCTACTGCTGGAGAGCATGAACAAGCGCGCTGCGTTGCAGATGCGTTTGCAGGAAACCGTCGAGGGGCTGTCGGTGGTCGCGGTTAGCTATTATGCGGTCAATCTGCTCAGCGATCTTCTTGCCCCGCTTTTTGGAGAATGGCTGGGCAGCACCCATTTGCTGACGGGCGCGCTGGTGCTGCCGGTCGTGCTGGTCGTCTGGCTTTTGATCCGCCGGATCAAGGCGCGGGTCGGCAAAGGAGCCGAGTGATGCCGGCATGATGCCGGGGTGAATTTGCGGCGGTGCCGTTATCCTTTTTCCACGCGAACGGCAGAGAACTTGAATTCGGGGATTTTGCCCACCGGGTCGAGGGCCGGGTTTGTCAACAGGTTGGCGGCGGCCTCGACATAGGCAAAGGGCAGAAACACCATATCCTCGGCTACGGCGCGATCGGCGCGGGCCATGGTGGTGATCGTGCCGCGTCTGGTGGTCAGGCGCACCGGACCCCCAGCCTTTATTCCAAGACGGCGGAGGGTTCGTGGATGGATCGAGCAATTCGCCTCGGGTTCAACGGCGTTCAGGACGCGGGCGCGACGAGTCATCGAGCCGGTGTGCCAATGTTCGAGCTGCCGGCCGGTGGTCAGGATCATCGGATACTCGGCATCCGGGGCCTCGTCCGGCGCCGTGACATCGGTCGGGGCAAACCGTGCGCGCCCGTTCGGAGTTGGGTAGCCGTCGCCAAAGACGATGGCCTGTCCGGGGTCTTTTGCCCCACGTGAGGGGTAGGTCACGGCCTCATGCTCAAGCCGCTCCCATGTGATGTTGGCAAGGGATTTCATCCCCTGCGCCATTTCCTCGAACACCTCGCGCGGGTGGCTGAATGACCAGTCCAGACCAAGGCGGTTGGCCATATCGACCAGAATTTTCCAGTCGGGGCGGGCCTCGCCCGGCAGCGGTACGGCGGCCCGGCCCATCTGCACCTGACGGTTGGTATTGGTGACCGTGCCGCATTTCTCGGCAAAGGCGCTGGCGGGCAGGATGACATCGGCATAATTCGCCGTTTCGGTGACAAAGATATCCTGCACGACCAGATGCTCCAGCCGGGCCAGCGCAGCGCGGGCATGGGCCACATCGGGGTCGGACATGGCAGGGTTCTCGCCCTGAATGTAGAGGCCACGAATGTCGCCGGCATAGATCGCGTCCATGATCTCGACCACGGTCAGACCTTTTTCGGCCGAGAAATCCTTGCTGTTCCAAAGTGTGGTAAAGGTGGCGCGGGCGAGGTTGTCGGTAACGCTTTGGTAATCCGGCAGGAACATCGGGATAAGCCCGGCATCCGAGGCGCCCTGCACGTTGTTCTGGCCTCGCAGCGGGTGCAAACCGGCCCCCGGCTTGCCGACATTTCCGGTCATCAGCGCCAATGCGATCAGGGCGCGAGCATTGTCGGTGCCATGGATATGCTGGCTGACCCCCATGCCCCAAAAGATCATCCCGGCCTTGCCGCGGGCAAACACACGCGCGACCTCGCGCAGGGTGTCGGCGGGCACGCCGCAAACGGGGGCCATTTTCTCGGGGGTAAAGGCCGCAAGGTGGTCTTTTTCGGCCTCCCAGTTGCTGGTGTGGCGCGCGATATAGTCGGCGTCATAGAGGTTTTCCGCCACGATCACGTGCATGAGGGCGTTCAATAGCGCCACGTCGGTTCCGGGGCGGAACTGCACGCTGTGGCTGGCGTATTTTCCCAGCGTCACCCGGCGTGGGTCCATCACGATCAGCTTTCCCCCGCGGCGGGCGAATTGCTTGAAAAAGGTGGCGGCGACGGGGTGATTCTCGACCGGATTGCAGCCGATGACCAGCGCCACATCCGCGTGCTCGATCTGGTTGAAGGTGGCGGTGACGGCGCCCGAGCCGATGTTCTCGATCAGGGCGGCAACGCTGGAGGCATGACACAGGCGCGTGCAGTGATCGACGTTGTTGTGGCCAAAGCCCTCGCGGATCAGGCGCTGAAACAGATAGGCCTCTTCGTTGGTGCATTTGGCGCTGCCGAAACCGGCGACCGAGGCCCCGCCGTGTTGTTTGCGCAGCCGTGCCAGACCGCCGGCGGCGACGGCAAGGGCCTCGTCCCAACTGGCCTCACGAAAATGGGTCAGCGGGTTGCCCGGGTCCACGTTCAGCCCCTTGGCTGGGGCGTCCGCACGCCGGATCAGCGGGCGTTTCAGGCGGTGTGGGTGGGTGATATAGTCAAAGCCAAAGCGGCCCTTGACACACAGCCGACCCTCGTTGGCCGGGCCATTCAGCCCCTCGATATAGCGAATGTGAGCGGTCCCTGTCCGGTCCATCTTTGTCTTGATCGAGATCTGGCAGCCGACGCCGCAAAACGGGCAGACCGAGGCGGTTTCGCTGTCGTAATCGTCGCGCCGCCCGCGCCCCTTTTCGTCCAGAAGAGCGGCGGGCATCAGAGCGCCGGTGGGGCAGACCTCGACACATTCCCCGCAGGCCACACAGCTGCTGGCACCCATCGGGTCGCCGAGGTCAAAGACGGGGTGACTGTGGCGGCCGCGCCCGGCCATGCCGATCACGTCATTGACCTGAATTTCGCGGCAGGCCCGCACACACAGGTTGCACTGGATGCAAGCGTCGAGATTGACCTGCATGGCAACATGGCTGTCATCCAAAAGCGGGATATTCGGGGCTGCGGTCAGGGGAAAGCGGCTGGTTTCAACGCCCGCCGCAGCGGCGGTTTTCCAGAAATGCGACGCGCCGTCATGGGCTATTTCGCGCGCGGGCTGATCTGTCGCCAGTAGCTCGATCACCAGACGTCGTGCGGTCTTTGCGCGGCTGCTGTCGGTTCTGACCTCCATGCCGTCGGTGGGCTGGCGGATACACGAGGCGGCCAGTGTCCGCTCGCCCTTGATCTCGACCATGCAGGCGCGGCAGTTGCCATCGCTGCGATAGCCGGGTTTTTCGCAATGGCAGAGATGGGGCAGGGTCGTGCCCCGGTCACGGGCAACCTCCCAGATGGACTGACCGGGGGCGGCGGTGACCTCGTTGCCGTCAAGCGTGAAGCGGATCAAACTGGCCATGGGGTCCTCCGGCTGTGGTGTCTGGGGATGCTGGGTGCAGTTTAACCATGCGGACGCGGGCGCGCAATTCACCAAAGCCGACGCCGGATCGGTCGTTTGCGCCCTCTTATCGTCAGGGGCCAAAGGGCGCGCGTTACACAGGAAAGTCTGAACAACAGGGCTTTTGGTTCTCGTCGGTTTTCGATTGCCGCACGAATGCGCGGCGCCAGCCATTTTGAAACTTGAAGTTACCTGAGGTGGCCCGGTTTGCTTGATCAGCATCTTGCGAGGGGGAAAGGCTCAAAATGGACGGGGCGTTCGCACTTGAAGTTACCCACAAGTTTTCGCGGGCATGCATTTTTCTCTTGATCGAGCGGACGTGAACGTGATTCGTTTTCTGGCACCTTCAACAAATCGGGTGCAGGCATGGGACAGAGTTGGGTGG
>JALUYI010000033.1 GCA_027013095.1 Paracoccaceae bacterium
GCCGCCAGGAACAACCGTCATTTGGCGAGGATTCTCGCGATTGGCGGACCTCGTCGACGGATTCAATGCTGCAAATCCCGAGGCCCCACCGACTTGTGGGTAATTGAAAGGTGCTCGCACCGTTTACGGAAAAAAGTAAGCGGTGTGCACAAACCGTGCTGATTTCAGCTTGACGCTATTTTGAACGCCCAAGGCATTAGATCATCGATTTGGGACGCCGGGTGGCCTGCTGCGATGGCTTCGAGCGTTGCCTTGATGTAGGCGAAGGGCTCGACGCCGTTGAGCTTGCAGGTCTCGATGAGCGAGGCGATGACGGCCCAGTTTTCGGCGCCAGTATCGTGACCGGCGAACAAGGCTTTTTTTCGGTTCAGGGCGATTGGGCGCATCGCGCGTTCGGCGGCGTTGCTGTCGATCTCGACGCGGCCGTCGGTCAGGAAGACCTGCAAACAGGCCCAATGGCTGTTGATATAACACAGCTTTTCGCCCAAGCGGGACTTGCCCGAGACGCGGGCCAGTTGCGCTTTCAGCCAGATGTAGAAGTCGTCCATTAGCGGCTTGGTGCGCGCCTTGCGGGCCGATAGGCGCTGGCCCGGGGAGGTGCCGCAGATTTCGGCCTCGATCTTGTAGAACTCAGCAATCTTGCGCAGGCCCTCGGCGGCGATCGGTGAAGCGTCGCTGTCGTGCACTTCCTTCAGTTTGCGCCTTGCATAATGGTATGGATACCCCCTTTCGCCAAACCCTAACGGTGGCGCAAAATTGGAGGTATGCGCAGCAAACAGGAGGTTTTCATGTGGCACAGCATTGCCCTTGTTGGGCTTGATATCGCCAAGTCAGTTTTTCAGGTTCACGCAGCCGCCGAGGATGGCACGGCCATATTGCGAAAAAAACTGAACGACTACCGGCTAGCGCCGGTAGGATCAGCGATGTGCTCTTCCAAGTACTGAAGTACGATGTCTTCCGTGATGGCACCGTTGGTGGTCGAAAAGTAACCCCTGCCCCAAAACCGTTGGCCACAGTAGCGCTTTCGGATGGCCGGTTGTCATTTTCCGTCGCGCGTCATACTAATTTTCAGGTTAGGGCAACAATAATCTGCAGGGAGACCGAGCATGGCAATACCCCCCCCCGTCACCCCTCCGTCCACGCGCGTCATGAATCTTGCCCATTTCGCCCGGCAGTCGGCGCAGAGGTTTCCCGCCCGCGATGCCATGATCTGGGGCGAAAAAAGCTGGAGCTGGCAGACGCTCTGGAGCCGCGTCAACGCCATGGCTCATGCGTTGTCGCGGGATTATGGCGTCACCAAGGGCGACCGCATCCTCGTTCAGTCGCCCAACTGCAACCAGTTGTTTGAAAGCATGCTGGCCTGTTTTCAGCTGGGTGCAATCTGGGTACCAGCAAATTTCCGAGGTATGCCGGGCGATATCGAATGGCAGGCCGAACTGAGCGGCGCCAAAGGGATGATCTGCCACGCGGACTTTCCTCAGCACGCAGCCATTTGTCAATCGCGCGTCGCCTTTACGATCGCCATCGGCGCGGCCACGTTCGGTCCCGACTATGACGGGATTGTCGCCGCCAATCTGGGCCAAACGGTGCCGGTTGCCGCGGTTCAGCGCGACGACCCCTGCTGGCTGTTCTTTACCTCGGGAACGACTGGCAAGCCCAAGGCCTCGGTGCTGACCCATGGGCAGATGGGGTTTGTCGTCACCAACCATCTTGCCGATCTGATGCCGGGAATGGACGAGAACGACACGGCGCTGGTGGTGGCCCCTCTGACCCATGCGGCGGGCCTGCACGCGATACTGGCGATGGCACGCGGCGCAACCAGTGTTCTGCCCGCAGCAGGCCACTTTGACGCCGCCGAGATCTGGCAGCTGGTCGAAACATATCGCGTTACCAACCTGTTTGCCGTGCCGACCATCCTGAAAATGATGGTCGAGGACCCTGCAGTCGATCAGGTAGATCACTCCAGCCTGAAAACCGTCATCTATGCGGGCGCGCCCATGTATCGCGTCGATCAAGTGTTGGCGCTGCAAAAGCTGGGGCAGGTTCTGGTGCAATATTTCGGGCTGGGCGAGGTGACCGGAAATATCACCGTACTACCGCGCCATCTGCATGACGCCGCGCATGACCCACGCCCGGGGACCTGTGGCTACGCCCGGACCGGAATCCAGATCGAAATTCAGGATCGGAATGGCACTCCGCTTGCCCCCGGAGAAACCGGCGAGATCTGCGTGATCGGCCCGGCGGTCTTTGCCGGCTACTGGGACAATCCCGAGGCCAACGCCAAGGCGTTTCGAAACGGCTGGTTCAGGACCGGCGATCTGGGCCATATGGACGCCGAGGGGTTTCTCTATATCACCGGGCGCGAATCCGACATGTATATCTCGGGGGGATCGAATATCTACCCGCGTGAAATCGAAGAAAAAATACTGAACCACCCCGGCATCTCGGAGGTTGCCGTGATCGGTGTTCCCGACCCGAAATGGGGCGAAATCGGTGTGGCCGTCTGTGTCGCCAACAGCACCCCCCCTCCCTCGGAGGCCGAGCTGCGCGATTTCCTGAAGGCAAAGATCGCCAGCTACAAGATGCCAAAGGATTTTCAGTTCTGGGACAGCCTGCCAAAATCGGGATATGGCAAGATCCCGAAACGGCTGGTGCGTGAAACCTATCTGCAGCAAAAATCTGCGCAAGGGCATGAAAATTGAGCGCGCCGCCCCGCAAAATCACCCAACCCGGCCCCCGTGGTGAGGCGATCGAGACCGCCGCCTGCAAGGTAACCGAAATTGTTCTGAACCTGCCTGCGGGCATCGCCCTGTCAAAATCCTTGCCGCAGGAACTTGCGCGCCACAAAAGCGCCGGGGGCTATGTCAGGATCCGGGATGTTCCGGTCTCGGCCCTGAGCTATGTGATTCCGGATCAATCGCCCGACCGCGATCACGTCGCGTGGTATTCGCCGACGCGATATCCGGCAATGCCGGGGCGAATCGTTGATGCGGGAATTGATTGTGGCCAGAGCGACGGTCAGCCATTCTTTCACTGCCACGGCATTCTCGAGGGTGCCGATGGCGTGCCGTTGATGGGCCATTTTCTGATTGAAACCTGCATTCCCTCAGCTCCCGTCACGGTAACCGCGCTGGGGTTTCAACACGCGCGGTTTGAACGCGTGGGCGATCCCGAAACGCGCTTTGATCTGTTCAAGCCACGGGCAATCTTGCCGCCGCCGGACGATTTCAACGGCCTGTTGTTGCGCGTTGGACCGAATACGGACATTTGCAGGGCGGTGGCGGATTGCTGCCAAAACGCGGGCTGGCAACAGGCCAACGTTCACGGGGTCGGCAGCATCATTGGCGCCCATTTCACCGACGGGCGCGTCATGGACAGCTTTGCCACCGAGGCCCTCGTCACAGCCGGACATGTGGACCTCGAGCACGCAACCGTTGACCTTGAGGTCTGCCTTGTCGGGCTGGATGGCCAGCACATGTGCGGCGCTCTGATCGAGGGGAAAAACCCGGTCCTGATCACAGCCGAACTGGTCTTGGTCAAGCCCGGCACGGATCCAAACGCCCCGTCTGGTGCAAACCCCTGACGCCAAGGCATGGGCCGGCTGACTCTCGTTTCCGCAACCGCCCGCCCTGCCCCGGTAGCCGGCTCCGGATCCACCGATGGTTCATGGCGTCTCGATAGTCACCGAATCCACCACGATCAGCGCTTCGCCGTCGTGCGGCAAATAGTCGGAACTGTAGCTGCCAAACGTCAGAAAAACCTTATTTCCCGGCGAACGCAGCGACGTCAGCTTTTGCACTTCGTGCCATTTCCCGTCAGGTGCCCCGTCAGAGCCCGGGGAAACCGGCTCAAGACGCATCCGCGAGATATAATTATGCTTTTTCTTTTGCAGTTGCAGATCGACCGCGGCGATATTCTCGGGAAAGACCGACCCCCGCCCTTCAAGGTTACGCCCGCTGATCTTGTAAAGCGTGGTGCCAAAGGATGTCTTTTTGCCATGCGACAGCTTGCGCGCCATCAGGTTGATATCGGTGTTGTCATAATTCGTCGTATCCAGCCAGAAAATCGAGAACAGGGCGTTCTTGGCATCCTTGGCAACCCCCATGCGGAATTCCTCGCCCATGGTTTGGGGGGTGAATTTCAGCCTGACGGTCATCGTCCAGTCGCCCTTTGGAAGCGGCTTGGTCAGAACCAGCGTGTTGGGCGCCTTGCCATAGAGCGGCGAGGTCCGGTCCGGCACCAGCAGCGTCAACCCCCCTGATTCAACGACATAATTGTCAGGGTTTTCACGCTCGATCGTCCAGTCCTTTGACAGGCTATCGCCGTCAAACCCGTCCTGAAAATAGATCCCGGCCTGTGCAGAGGCCGCCAGCACCGAAAGCGCCGCGCCAAGGATTGTCCGTTTCACCGTCACCATGTTCATATCTTCCTCTCAACTGCTGAAAATCTGTCAAATACCTCCTAGGGAGTCGATATTTTGATCCAGTCAACGCGGATCACCCCCTCACCGCCGTGCGGCAGATAGTCCGAACTGCGGCTTCCAAAGCTCAGTATCAGGTGATCCCCCGGAGACCTAAGCGAACTGAGGCTTTGAACGTGTTTCCATTTGCCATCAGGAACGCTGTCGCCGCCCACCCCGGGTCGGGGTTCAACGCGCATCCGGGCGGTGTATTTGCGCCCGTGCTTGGAAAGCTGCAGATCGACCGCAGTGATATTGGCGCCAAAGAACCGTCCGCGCGCGGCCAGATTGCGGCCGGTGACATAATAGACCGTGCGGCTGAACCCAGTGCGTTTGCCGTGGCTGATCTTGACTGCATCAAGATTGATATTGGTCTTGTCGTAATTGACGGTGTCGGCAACCATCTGGGCAAAAATCCCATCGTCCTCCTTGCCGGCCAGACCAAACGACACCCGCTCGCCCATGGTTTGCGGCGCAAAGAGGATCCGGGCAGTTGCGCTCCAGTCGCCCTTGGGCAAGGGCTTTTTCAGGCTGAGAACATTGACTCCCCGGGCCTGCCCCGTTGGCAGACCGTCATGGGCAACCAATGTCAGAACTCCATCCTCGACCAGATAGGTTTCCGGGTCGGGGTTCAACATGATCCAGTCCGCGGACAGGGCATTGCCATCAAACTGGTCCTCGAAATAAAGCGGTTGCGCCTTGGGTTTAGGGGCTGGTTTGGGCGGCGTCTTGCGCGCGACGGTCTGTTTTTGAACCTTGGCAATGGCCAGTTTGAAATCCTTGGCATTGCGGGCATCGAAATACTGCCCGTTGCCCGCTTTGGCGATGCAGGTCAGCTGCGCCCGGGCGCTCTTGTCCACGTCCAGCCCCACGACGTTGATCTGCAGCCTGATCCCCCGTTTGGCCAGTTCTTCGGCCACAGCGCAAGGGTCGCCCCCACAGGTCGCAATCCCGTCAGAGATCAGCAGAACCGCGTTGTTGTCCTCCAGCCGCCCTGCAAACGCCTTCCCGGCCATTTCCAGCGCCCGGGCGATGGGCGTCTTTCCCTTTGGTGAGATTTTCTGAATCAGAGTCGTCAACTGCCCGCGCGAGGCCGTGCCCAGGGGCGCCACAAGTTCAACATCCGAGCAATCGTTGCGCCGCCTGTGACCATAAAGCATAAGGCCCGGAGTTACCGAATCCGCAAGCGTTGCAAGGGACTGTTCCATGACGCGCTTGGCCGTGGCAATCTTGCTCTGCCCCCCGGCCTGCCCCCACATCGAGTTCGAAGCGTCCAGAATATACAAAAGATTGGTGCCCGCAGCAGCCTGACCGGGCAGCAACATCATCAACAAACCAAGCACGGCAACAAATGTGCCCGCGCCTTTTCGCATACGACTTTGACCCGTTTTCATCACACCCCCAACGCAACTGTTTCCCGGTTTGGTAAGGGTCTGCCTGTATTCTCCTGCCACCGTGATCGTATCAGGCACCCCCAAAAATTTCAACGCTCGTGGTGCGCCTCGGGCGCTTCAAGGCCGGGCGCGCTCAACCGATGTCCAGCGGTCGGTCGTCCAGAATGGTCTCCATCGAGAAAAACCCGGTGATCGTTTCCAGCTCAAAGCCGGTGATCAGGCGTCGGTAAACCGCGTCATATCCGGCCATGCCACGGGTCACGATTTTCAGCATGTAATCCCAATCGCCGCCGATCCGGTGCAATTCGGCAACCGCGGGGATGGTCTCGACATGCTTGCGAAAGCGCTCGGACCATTCCATCGAATGGTGCCGCGTCTTGATCATGACAAAAACGGTCAGATCCAGACCCAGCGCGCGGCCATCGACACAGGCCCGCGACCCCTTGAGGATCCCGGCGTCCGTAAGACGTTTCAACCGTCGCCAGCAGGCATTCTGGGACAGGCCCACCCGCTCGGCGACGTCGCGCTGGGACAGATTCGCATCGCGCTGCAGACAGTCTAGAATCTTTCGATCAATATGATCTACTTTTGGATGTTTTTCGATTGTTTGACCCATTATTCGTACAAATACCATATGAACTTTGTCATGATCTTCTACTATTCCATTCATATAATCCATTCAAGCTGGAATGGAGTCACCAATGCCCGATAGAGCCGATGGAAATACCTCAGAGCAGCAGCAAACCCCCCTCAGCCGTTTTGCCGCCCGCCTTGCCACCACCCCCGACCTTGCCGCGACAATTCACGCCGGGCAGATCGGTGCGGGCGCGACCTTTCCCGGGGCCTTTGGGCCAAAACCGCTGGTCTATGCCGATTACGTCGCCTCCGGGCGCGCCCTGAGGCAGATCGAAACCCTGATCATGGATGAAATCCTGCCCTTTTATGCCAACAGCCACACCGAGGCCTCCTTTACCGGCGGCTTCATGACGCGTCTGCGTGAACAGGCGCGAGACATCATTCTTGACAGCGCCGGGGCCGATCAGAGCCGCTATGCGGCAATCTTCAGCGGCGCTGGAGCAACCGGAGCCCTGAACAAGCTGGTTCACCTGTTTGGGGTGAAACAGGCCATCGCGGCGGGGGAAAAGGTGCATGTCCTCGTCGGCCCGTATGAGCACCACTCGAACCTTTTGCCGTGGCGGGAAAGTGGCGCAACAGTGATCGAAATTTCCGAAGACCCAAGGCGCGGCGGCCCGGATCTAAGCCATCTCTCCGAGGTGCTGGCCTCGCTTGCGGGCGCGGGAATGTTGATCGGCGCGTTCTCAGCGGCCTCCAACGTCAGCGGCATCACCACAGATGTCATCCCGGTCACGCGGCTGATCAAGGCTGCCGGCGGGCGCATCGTCTGGGATTATGCCGGCGGCGGCCCCTATCTGCGCATCCGCATGCAACCCGAAGAGGGGCTTTTTATCGACGCCGTCGCCCTTTCTGCGCATAAATTCGTCGGCGGCCCCGGGGCCTCTGGCGTTCTGATCGTGCGGCGGGACGCAGTCAGCGCACAGATCCCCTCGGCGCCGGGAGGGGGGACTGTCGCCTTTGTCAATCGCCACGTGCAGGATTATGCCTCGCGTCTGGAAGAGCGCGAGGAAGGCGGCACCCCCAATATCCTCGGCGATATTCGCGCCGCCCTTGCCATCATGGTCAAGGACAGCCTCGGGCAAGAGGCCATCAGCGCGCGCAACCGCGATCTCAGCGCCCGGGCGATGGCTCTGTTTCGCAACCACCCCAACCTGATCCTGCTGGGGGGCACCGACAAGGCGCGCCTGCCCATCCTGTCTTTTCTGGTGCGCGACAGGCAGGGCGCGCTGGTGGACCACAACCTGTTTACCCGCATGCTCAGCGATCATTTCGGCATTCAGGCGCGTGGGGGCTGCGCCTGCGCGGGGCCTTATGTGCATCGCCTGCTGAATATCAGCGACGCCACCTCGGCCAAGATTCGACGCGCTGTCCTCGATGGTAATGACGCGGCCAAGCCCGGCTTTACCCGCCTGAACCTCAGCTTTCTGATGTCGGATACCGAGGTGGAGTTCATCCTGTCGTCGCTGGACGATCTGGCCCGCAATGCCGCGTATTACGCAGCAAAATACGATGATCTGCAGGGGTTAGAGGTTCAAACTCTGGCGGCCCAATAGCTGCGCGCAATCTCGGCTCAAATGAAATCGGCCAGCCGGTTCAGCGGCAATTCGCGCACCCGTTTTCCAGTCAGATCGAACACCGCATTTGCCAGAGCCGGCATCGAGGGCGGGGTTCCCGGCTCGCCGATACCGCTGATCCGCGACTGGTTTTCCAGCACCTCCACCGCAACGGCTGGGGCATTGTGCATGCGTAAGGGATCATAATCGGGGAAGTTTCCCTGCTCGACCTCGCCATTGGCAAAGGTGATCTTTCCGTTGACCGCCGCGGACAGGCCAAAGATGATCCCCGACATGACCTGCGCGCGGATATTACGCGGGTCAAGCGCCACGCCGACATCGGTCACCGCCCAGACCTTGTGAATCCGGATCCCCTCGGCCGTTTGGCGAATTTCAACGATCTCGGCGGTCGGGGCACCAAAGGAATAGGTAAAGGCAACCCCGCGGCCGACGCCGTTTTCGGTCTTGCCAGTCCAGTTCGCCATTTCGGCGACACGCTCGACGACCTTGAATGAGGGCATGTGGACCTTGCGCATCAGGTCAAGGCGCATGGCCACCGGGTCCAGACCTTTTGCATGCGCCAGTTCATCCATGAAACTTTCGTGAAAAAACCCGTTGTAGGAGTTACCAACCGACCGCCAGAATCCGATTGGAACGGCAAGATCAGCGATATGACCGGCAACCCTGTAGTCGGGAATACCGTAGGGCTGATCAAACGCGCCTTCGACCAGACCGCGATCGGGCCCCGGCGTTGCAAACCCCGCCAGACGCCGCGAAGATTGCCGCGTGACCGATGGCGCAGCAATATGTGCGTCAAGGACCAGAGGCCCCGTCGGCCCCATAACTCCACGCATCCGGGCGATAGCGCCGGGGCGGTAATAGTCGTGGCGCATGTCCTCTTCGCGGCTCCACGTGGTCTTGACCGGGATGCCGGGCATTTCCCGGGCCAGCCGCGCGGCCAGAACGCTGAAATCATATTCCCCGCGCCGCCCGAACCCGCCGCCCATAAACGTGGTCACCACCTTGACCGCCTCGGTCGGCAGGCCGACAGCCCTTGCGGCGTGGTCACGGTTGATGACCGGAGATTGGTTCCCCACCCAGAGCGTCAGGCTTGTACCCTCGTAAAGGGCGGTGGCATTCATTGGCTCCATCGTCGCATGGGCCAGAAATGGAACCCGGTATTCGGCAGTGACGACCGCAGCTTGATCGGCACGGGCAAGCGCCGCTTCACTGTCGCCATCGTCCCGCAGAACCGCATTGGGTGGGGCTGAAAACGCCGCTGAGATCCGCGCAAAGATCTGCTCTGTTTCCGGTGGGTAGGGGGCATCTTTCCACGTTATCTGCAGTGCATCCGCGGCCTGAAATGCAAGCCAGGTGTTGCTGGCAATCACGCCAATGCCGGTGCCGAGATCAACGATCTTTTTCACCCCCGGCATAGCCTTGGCCTTTTGCGCATCGAACGACGCAATCCCGGCCCCGAGGCGTGGCGACATGCGCACGGTGGCAAACAGCATTCCGTCCTGCCAGTGATCGATGCCATAGGTTGCAGTCCCCGTGGTCTTGGCGACCATGTCTTTTCGCGGCATGGATTTGCCCAGATAGCGCCAATCGGCACGCGCCTTGAGCCTCGGGTTGCCGGGCGGGGTGATGCGGGCAGCAGCCCCGGCCAGCGCTGAATAGCTGACGCTCCGGCCATCTGGGGAAATGACCGTGGCGTCGGCAGTTTTCAGCTCAGCCGCCGCCAGCCCCCATTTTTCGGCGGCAGCGGCAATCAGGACATGGCGAGCAGCGGCCCCGGCGGCGCGCATCTTTTCATACCCGTCGGGGATCGACGACGAGCCCCCCGTGACCTGCAGGGACAAAAGTTTCGGAACCTCCTGCAATATCCCCTCAAACGCCTGCTGAAAGGATGATCTCGGCTGATAATCCTTGATCGGCAACGCCGCCTCCAGCAGCATCCGGTTGGCATAGGCGGCACCGGGCGGACCATGCATGACGGTAATGTCCTGCCACGCAACGTCCAGCTCTTCGGCCACCAGCGCCGCCAAGGTCGTCTGGATGCCCTGCCCCATCTCGGCGCGTGGCGCGATGATCGTGACGCCGTTGCCATCAATCAGGACATAGGGGGTCAGCACAGTCTGTCCCGGTCCCGCACGCAGCGGGTTCTCGGGCTTTTGATACAGTTTGTAGCTGCCAAAGGCGACACCGCCCAGAATGGCGGCCGAGCCGATCAGAAAACTGCGGCGGGCAATCGTGCTGGTGCGACTCATGGCTCAGGCCCCCCGCATGGTTTTGGCGGCATCCTTGATCGCCGCCCGGATCCGTGGGTAGGTTCCGCATCGGCAGAGGTTGCCCTGCATCGCCGCATCGATCTCGGCATCGCTGGGCGCGGGGTTGCTCGCCAGCAGGCTTGCCGCCTGCATCAGCTGCCCCGACTGGCAATAACCGCACTGCGCCACCTGATGCGCGATCCACGCCTGCTGGAGGATGGCAAGATTGTCCGGCGTGCCCAGCCCCTCGATGGTGGTGATCGGTGCCGTGACCTCGCCCACCGCGGTCGAGCACGAGCGCACCGCCTTGCCACCAATTTGCACCGTGCAGGCCCCGCAGGCCCCGATGCCGCAGCCGAACTTGGTCCCGGTCAGGCCCAGCGTATCGCGCAACACCCAAAGCAGGGGCATTTCACGCGGCACATCGACCGTTTTTCGCACTCCGTTGATCTGCAAATCTATGGTCATCGCGGGCACCCCCATTGCCGTATTTCTGCAAACCTAGGGGAAAACGGCCGGCATTAAAAGGTTGACGCGAGGGCCGCGATTTCAACGATCAGGCTCTGGACCCATCCGGTCACAATCCATCGCTAAGCGCATCAACGACTGCACAATCGGGCACATCCCTGCCGCTGCATTTGGCGACCGTGTCGGCCAAAACGGTTTCGATGCGCCTGAGATCGGCGATTTTTTTGCGGATATTGTCCAGATGATTGCTGGCAACCGCCTGAACCCCGGCGCAGGTCTGCACGCCACCATCCACCAGAGACAGCAGGCTACGCACCTCTTCAAGGGTAAACCCCAGATCCCGGGCGCGCATGACAAAACCGAGGCGCGAGACATGGCTTTGGTCATAGACTCGATACCCGCGGGCGCTGCGTGGAGGATCCGGCAGAACACCGACCTTTTCGTAATAGCGTATGGTCTCCAGATTGCAGCCGGTCGCACGGGACAGGTCGATCCGGCGCAACCCTTTCACGGTTCTGTGAATTCCAGCCATAAAATCCCTCTTGAGCCTGTATCAGCTACAGACACTAAACACGATGCGAACGAAACTTCAAGGACACTGAAACATGATGGAAACCGATTCG
>JALUYI010000034.1 GCA_027013095.1 Paracoccaceae bacterium
ATGGCGCAAACTCGATGGCGCGTTTCGCCTGCCAGAAATTATCGAGGGGGTTGAATTCAAGGACGGGATCAAGCAGGAAAAACATGCCGCCTGATTACAGCGTCACCAACTTTTGGGCATAGCTCCACCGCGCAACGCGATCTTGTCAAAAAATTGGCAAAAGCAATGGCCGATGGCCTGATCGCGCCAATAAACGCACCGGAAAAGCCTCTGATTATCCCCGGAACGGCCCTTCTCGACCCCCTAGCCAACGTCACGGACCAGAACTTACGATCTCAATCCGAACCGCGAGTACCAAACGATCACCAACAGCATCCAATAGTCGGACCGTCAAACCTCTTGATGAGGTCCGCTTTTGATGCGCAACATCTCAAACAAGAAAAAACCCGCTCGGCCGATAAGACAGCTGCGTGCCTTGCGCCTGACTTTATCGACCTGAAAAAATGGTTGGGAAAAAATCCACCGACACAACAAATTTCCCGGCTGCGAGCAACCCTTTTGGGAGAATTCGATAGGGTCAACCTAAAGTCTCTGAACCGCCTCATTCGCCTCTATATCGCCGAAGGGTTCGGGACCGAAGCACGAGGCCTGATCAAAAAATATGGCTCCAGATTAGTGCATCCCGAAATATTGCGAGACATGGCGGAGCTGTTGGAAACCGGCCGCGGGACGAAAGGAAATTCTCTGGAAAAACAAAAGGCGTGCCCCGGACAACTCTATTTCTGGGCCACTCTTGCGCAGACAGGCCGCCTGCATCCCACCCCAAAACATGCCGCGGCTCTCCTTCATGTTCTGGCTGATCTGCCGGTCGATATCCGGGCCCGAACCGGGGCCATACTGCTCTCCCGACTGACGGGGTCCGGCGAAATCGGTTTGGCAAAAAAAATCGTGGCAACGATCGAACGCGCGCCCGGAATACGCCCCCCCGGCTACGAATTCGAGATGGCCCGCCTTCTGCTGCGGACAGATCCACCAGAAACATCACAACAAACCCTGACAAACCTAGCCTTTGGACATGGCCCGCAATCAGGCAAGGCCCTGGCCTTGCTTCTCGAAGAGGGACGGCGGCGAAATTGGAAAATTTCAGACACGATTTTGTCCTTTGCCGAGTCTTACGGCTTTCAATATAAATCACAAAGTCTTGGCCCGAGATTGGTCAAGGACATCATTCTGGCAAGAGTGTCACGTCACGAACAATCGAAGGCATTCAAACTCTTGGCATTTTATGCCCGTTCAGGCGCCATCCCGCAGGAGGAAAGGCAGAAACTCTCACGCATCATTTTCCAGTCCTACGATTTGAAAGTATTGAATTTGGCCTCCTGGAACAGCCCCTAGAAAAACCTTTTGGGACGCCTGATCATACCGCGGACCGCAGGCCTGAACGGTATTTTGTGACCCGGTCTTTGCAGTGATCGTTCACCAAAAGCCCACCGAATCATTGACGCGGTCAAGATTGGCCGCCCAACCAACCTCTCGCCGCTGGCGTATAGCGTGATTAGCCCCGCCCGTTTCAGCACCGCCAGATGCCTCGAACGCGGCTATGGCACTATTCCGGTCCATGGATGCTTTATTGCGCCAACTCCCCTCTGTTGACACGCGTCAATACCCCCGATAGCCCAGTTATTAAGTTGGCATTTACCAACATAAGTTCCACGTCCCTGATCCGCCCGAGGGACCGGTTTCGGTGCCAAAGGAGACCTTGCATGAACACTGGATTCAATTTTGACGCAAAGATCAACCGTCACGCGGTTCCGGCGTTAAAATGGCACAAAATGGTGTTGGGCACAAAAGATTCAGAGCTGTTTCCCGCGGGGGTCGCAGACATGGATTTTCGTGTCGCACCGCAAATTCAGAGTGCCATGCAAGAGCGGCTGGACCACGGCGTCTTTGGCTATGAGGCCGTGCCCGAAGGCCTGATCCCGGCCCTCGTCGCCTGGTTCGAAACGCGGCACCGGTGGAAAATCGCGTCTGAAACCATCCTGCGTGCCCCCAATGTTCTGGACAGCCTTGCCGTTGCGGCCAGCCTGTTCAGTGGGCCCGGTGATGGCATCATCGTACAACCACCCGTGTTCTTTGATTTTTTCGACATAATTTCCGAGAATGGCCGGCGCGTGATCCGAAACCCGCTGATCCTGAAAAACGCGCAATACGAGATGGACTTTGACGGGTTGGAAACACTGGCCGCTGATCCCTCGACACGGATGTTGTTCCTATGCAATCCGCATAACCCGGTCGGCCGAGTCTGGCAGCGCGACGCGTTGGAACGGCTGGCCACCATCTGTCGCCGCCATGACGTGCTGGTGGTGGCGGATGAAATTCACGGTGACATCACTTTTTCGGGGCACGAATACACGCCGTTTGCCACGATTGACCCCAAAAACTGCATTAGCTGCATTTCTCCGGCCAAGAGTTTCAATATTGCCTCCTGCTGCTCCTCCTTCACGGTCATCGCGGATAAAGAGCGACGACGCGCGTTTCAGGCCGAAAACAGCCGTTTGACGGTGAATAAGAACAACGCTTTTGCCAGCGTGGCCATGATGGCGGCCTATCGCGAGGGCCACGCGTGGCTGGATGCGGCTATTGATTACATCAGCGGCAATCTGGAGCTGGTCCGGGCCCGCCTAGCGGACCTGTCCGGGGTGCGGCTGATCGAGCCGGAGGGTACATTTCTGCTGTGGTTTGACTTTCGCGAGCTTGGCCTTACCCCTGATGATCTGGACGCATTTTTGCGAAACCAGGCAAAATGGGCCGCGACGCGCGGCCTGTCTTTTGGCCCCGAGGGCGCCGGTTTCGCCCGTGTCAACATCGCCTGCACACGGGCCGCGCTGGGACAGGCGCTGGATCGGTTGGCGGACGCGTTGGCGCGTGACTGTGGTCTGGGCTGAACGCGCCAACCCCAACAGCGGCTCCGTCGGGGCACCACAGGCGGTGCCCTGAGGGTCCGTCGTCCCATTCGTGGATTTATCGCCAGCGACGCAGCAGAGGGGGTCAGCCCAGCCCGAGACGCAGGGCCAGAGCTGCCAGCGTGACCGCCAGCACCGGCACCGTCATCACCAGGCCGACGCGAAAATAATATCCCCAAGTAATGGTCATGCCCTTTCGGGCGAGAACGTGCAGCCACAACAGCGTGGCCAGCGAACCGATCGGGGTGATCTTGGGGCCAAGATCGCTGCCAATCACATTGGCATAGATCATCGCCTCGCGGACCGCGCCGCTGGCGGAACTGGCATCAATCGACAGCGCCCCAATCAACACCGTTGGCATGTTGTTCATGGCCGAGGACATCAGCGCACTCAGGAACCCGGTGCCAAAGGCGGCCCCCCAGACACCGCCAATGGCAAAACCGTCGAGCAGCTGCGCAACATAGCCGGTCAGCCCCTGATTGCGCAGGCCGTAAACCACCAGATACATGCCCAGCGAGAACACGACGATCTTCCACGGGGCCTCGCGCAGGACCTTACGGGTGTCGATCACCTTGCCGCGCGCTGCAACCGCCAGCAACATCAGCATCGCCCCTCCGGCAACGGCGCTGACCGGCACACCAAGGGGCTCGAGCCCGAAAAAGCCCACCAGCAGCAACACCAGAACCAGCCAGCCAACGCGGAACGTGGTCCTGTCGCGGATCGCATCGCCCGGCCGGCGCAGCTGATCCACCTCATAGTGGCGCGGAATGTTGCGCCGGAAAAACACCATCAGCATCGCCAGCGAGGCGGCAATCGCCACCAGATCGACCGGCACCATCACGCTGGCATAGCGCGCAAATCCCAGACCGAAATAATCAGCCGAGACAATATTGACCAGATTCGAAACCACCAGCGGCAGGCTGGACGCATCGGCGATGAACCCGGCCGCCATCACGAAGGCCAGCGTTGCCCCCGGCCCATAGCCAAGCGCCAGCAGCATCGCCATCACGATCGGCGTCAGGATCAGGGCCGCGCCGTCATTGGCAAACAACGCCGCCACCATCGCTCCCAGCAGCACGATCAGCGCAAACAGGGCCCGGCCGTTGCCGCGCCCCCAGCGCGCTACATGAAGTGCCGCCCATTCAAAGAACCCCGCCTCGTCCAGCAGCAGGCTGATCACGATGATGGCGATAAAGGTGGCGGTCGCATTCCAGACGATGTGCCAGACAACCGGGATGTCGCCGGGCTGAATGACCCCGCTCAGAAGGGCAAGCGCGGCGCCCGCAGAGGCGCTCCAGCCGATACCAAGGCCACGGGGTTGCCAGATGACCAGCGTGATCGTGGCGGCGAAAATCAACAGGGCAAGGAGCATTTCCAAGGTCCTTCAATGATGAATGGGGCGCAGGACGTCAGCGAATTTCGGCAGTCGGGGCGCGGGGTGTCGGTCATCTTTCCGGTCATGTTTTGCGGCTTGCGACGTCTCGGGCTTTGGGCAGGTAACAGGACGGAGTTTCACCCGTGTTGTCGGTTTCGCTGTGGGTGGTGATGCGTTCAATTAGGCCAAGCAGCGGTGCCAGCGCCGCAGGGTCAAGCGAATAACAGATGCGCGGCCGCTCGATCTGACCCACAACGAGACCGGAATCCTTGAGGATTCGCAGATGTTCCGAGACGGTGGATTGGGCCAGACCAACCTCATCGACGATATCGCCGCCGATACAGCCGGGACGCGACAGCAGAACCTTCACGATTCGCACCCGGGCGGGATGCGCCAATGCCTTGGCGAGCGCCGCGATGGACTCGCTCTGGTCTGCGCCCGAGGGTGGGGAGGTGGATTTGCTCGGCATGCCGGATCCCTGAATCTGCTATATCGTCAATTGGCGATATATCAATCGTCGATTGGCGATGCAAGCGGAGATCCCGGAATGGAAAATTTTCTCTCGCCGGACCAGTGTCGCTCTGCTAAAGAGCGGCCAATGCGGGTGTGGCGGAATTGGTAGACGCACCAGATTTAGGTTCTGGCGCCGCAAGGCGTGGGGGTTCAAGTCCCTTCACCCGCACCAAGAATTTTCTGCCAATCTGGCCGCAAGTACGCCGGTCTCGGCACGCAAACGTCGTCGCCGACTACCCGCCAACCATCAGCGGCATCAGCACGACCTCGCTGTCCGGGCGGACCGGGGTGGCCCAGCTTTCTTTGTAAATCACCCCGTCAATCGCCATCGAGACCCCGCGCTCGAACTGCGGCGCCAGCGCCGGATAGCGTTGCTCAAGGGCGGTCAACACCTCCTTGAAGTTGCTCGCCTCGACCTCGATCTCGGCCTGTCCGTCCGTCAGCGCGCGCAAACTGCCCCAGAGCGTGACAGCAACCATATCAGCCCTCCCGGATCGCTTTCAGGATTTTCGGTGGCGACATCGGCAGCTCATAAAGGCGGGTGCCGATGGCGTGGCTGACCGCGTTCGAGACCGCCGCCAGCGGGGGCACGATGCCGGTTTCGCCAACCCCTCGCACCCCGTAAGGATGCCCCGGATTAGGGATTTCCAGAATGACGGTGTCGATGTCCGGCAGGTCCGAGGCCACCGGGATGCGGTAATCCAGAAAACCGGGGTTCTGCAGGCGACCGTCCTTGCCGTAGATGTATTCCTCGTTCAGCGCCCAGCCGATTCCCTGTACGGCGCCGCCCTGCATCTGACCCTCAACGTAATCCGGATGGATTGCCTTGCCCGCGTCCTGAAAGATCGTATAGCGCAGAATCTTGGTGTGGCCGGTCTCGGGATCGACCTCGACATCGCAGAGATGCACGCCAAAGCTGACCCCTGCCCCTTCGGCGTTGACCTCGTGATGACCTGCAATTGGCCCTCCGGTGCGCGGCGACTTGCGGGCGATTTTCTCGATCGGAAGCGGCTCGAACGAGCCAGCATTGGGGCCCGAGGGCTTGGCACAGCCATTCTCCCAGGTGACCGCTTCTTCGTCGATTCCCCACATCATTGCAGCACGTTTGCACAGCTCTTTCTTGGCCGCCCGCGCCGCCTTGATCGTCGCCAGCCCGACAGCAAAGGTCACGCGACTGCCATCGGTCACATCATTGTGGCCCAGCGAGGCGGTATCGGCAACGATGGCGCGCACACGCTCAAACGGGATGCCCAGCTCTTCGGCCGCCATCATCGCGATTGACGCGCGTGAGCCGCCGATATCCGGGTTGCCTTCAGTGACGCTAACCGAACCATCCATATCGACGCTCAGAGACACCGAGGTGTTGCCGCCAAAATTGAACCAGAAGCCGCAGGACAGCCCCCGCCCCTGATTGGGCCCCAGCGGCGCGCGGTAATGGGGGTGGGCCTGCGCCGCCTCCAGCGTCGCCACCAGCCCGATGTCGTTGAAGGTCGGCCCGTATGAGGATTTGGTCCCCTTGCGCGCGGCATTTTTCAGGCGCACTTCCAGCGGGTCCAGCCCCAGCTCTTCGCACAGCTCGTTCACCACCGACTCGACCGCATAGATCGCCATCGGCGCGCCCGGAGCCCGATAGGCGGCCTGTTTGGGACGGTTGGTCAGGACATTATAGCCAACGGTTCGCACCGCCCCAAGGTCATAGGCGGCAAAGGCGGCCATGGCCCCAAACATCACCGTAATGTTGGGGAACGCCCCGCCTTGATAGCGCAGCTCGGCCTCTGCGGCGGTGATGCGTCCGTCCCGGGTCATGCCGATTTTGACGTCGATTTCCGAACTGACCGTGGGGCCGGATGCGCGAAACACCTCGTTGCGACTCATCACCAGCTTGACCGGGGCGCCCGCCTTTTTGGACAGCATCAGGGCGACCGGCTCGACAAAAACCGTGGTCTTGCCACCAAAACCGCCGCCGATCTCGCTGGCGGTGACGCGCAGTCGGCTCTCCTCAATGCCCATGATCTCGGCGCAGAGCTGGCGGACGAAATAATGCCCTTGCGTGCAGCACCACAAATCGCCGCGACCATCGGGCCCCATACTGGCGAGACAGGCGTTCGGCTCGATATAGCCCTGATGGGTTGCCGCGGTTTTCAGAGTGCGCGCGATCACCTTGTCGGCGCGGGCAAAGCCGGCCTCAAGATCGCCGTGCCCAAACTCATGGCGGGCGGTGACATTTTCGCTGAACCCGTCGGGCACACTGTCTTCGACAAAGCCGGCGTGAACCACCGGCGCCCCCGGCGCCATGGCCGCCGCGATCTCGGTCACATGGGGCAAAACCTCATAATCGACCTCGATCAGCTTTAGCGCCTCGCGTGCAACCGCCTCGGAGGTTGCAGCCACCGCCGCCACCGCATGTCCATCATAAAGGGCGTGGTCAAAGGCCATGGCGTTTTCGGCGACATTGCGGGTCTCGCCCTTGCGGATTTCGCCAAAATCGGCGCCCGTCACCACCGCGCGCACCCCATTCAGGGCCGCCGCGGCCCGGGTGTCGATCGAGCGAATTCTGGCGTGCGGATGGGGGCTGCGCAAAACCTTTCCTACCAGCATCCCCGGCAGGACGGCATCCGCCCCGTAAAGGGCGCGCCCGGTTACCTTGTCGATCCCGTCCGGGCGCACCGGACGGCTGCCGATCACCTGAAAATCGCGTTTTTCATATTCATCCAGTGCCATTATGCCGCCCCCCGAAGGTCCGCCGCCGCCGCGAGGACCGCTTTGATAATCTTGTCATATCCCGTGCAGCGGCAGAGATTTCCCGCCAGCCAGTAGCGGACCTCCTGTTCACTGGGATCGGGATTTTTTTCCAGCAAGGCCTTGGCCGCGACCAGAATACCGGGCGTGCAGACCCCGCATTGCAGCGCCGCAAGATCAAGGAACTTCTGCTGCAACGGGTGCAGCTCACCGCCCTCGGCCATCCCTTCGACGGTGGTGATTTCGGCGCCTTCCGCCTCGACCCCCAGCACCAGACACGAGGCCACAAGGCGTCCGTTCAGGGTCACCGAGCAGGCCCCGCAGTCGCCCGAACCGCAGCCCTCCTTGGCGCCGGTCAAGTGCAGGCGATCACGCAGAACCGTCAGCAGGGTTTCGTTGGCCTCGCAGAGAAACTCGGTGCGGGTGCCGTTGATGGTGGTGGTGACATGGGTCTTGCTCATGCTTTTTCTCCTGCCTTTGCCGTGGCTCGTTCGGCCGCCAGACGGGCCGCCCGGCGGGCCATCACGCCAACCACCTCGCGGCGAAACTCGGCCGTACCTCGCTTGTCATCAATGGGGCGGGCGGCCTTGGAACAAACCGATTGCAGGCGCTCCAGCGTTGCCCGATCCAGCCGCGAGCCAACCAGAATATCGGCCGCCTCCTCAACCAGCAGGACCACCGGCGCGACCGCCCCCAGCGCCACCCGCGCGGCGCTGCAGCGCCCGCTTTCATCCAGCGTTACGTTGACCGCCGCCGAACAGACCGCAATGTCCATTTCGGTGCGCGGAATAAAGCGCAAGCAGGCGTCCGCCCCAATCCCCGTGCGCGCCGGCAACAGAACCGCGGTGACGATTTCACCGCGCTGCAGCGTCGTCTTGCCGGGGCCGACGGGGATCTCGATAACAGCGCAGTCGCGCGTGCCCTTGGGGCCGGTGATCTGAACCCTTGCATCGGCGGCCACCAGCGCAGGAACGCTGTCCGCGGCGGGCGATGCGTTGCAAAGGTTGCCGACGATCGACGCGCGCCCCTGCACCTGTGTCGATCCGATGAGGGCGGCAGCTTCGACCACACCGGGCCAGTCCGCCTTCAGCCCCGCGTGCTCGCTGATGTGCGCCCCTGGCACCGCCGCGCCGATCCGCCAGCCACCAGCCTCGGCGGTAATCTCGCGCATCCCCGGAATATGCTTGATATCGACCAGCAGATCAGGTGCGATCGTTTCCGCCTTCATCTGGACCAAAAGATCGGTGCCGCCGGCCAGAACACGAGCGATCCCGTCGCTGTCGGCCAGCAGCTGGGCCGCCTCGGTCACGGTCTTGGGTGCAAGATAACGCATGTTGCCACTTTCCATGAAAATCCCACGAGCCTCATGCCGGTGATTTTCCGCCGGCAAGCGATTCTTCGCGATCAGCATGACGCCGGATCAGACGGATTTCAACCCTCAGCAAAAGCCGCGTCACCACCTCGACCCGACGTCATTTCCGCCCCCTGACCTCGAGGAAATTTCCCGAATTGAACCTTCCTGCCGGGGCGATTACTGTGGTGGCAATCTGACAATCACAGGAGTCGATCATGCACGCACGTATCGTTGGCTGGGGGCACACGAAATTTGGCCGCCACACGGACAAGTCACTGGAAGATCTGATCCGCGAGGCCGCCGTCGAAGCGATGGAGCACGCCGGGATCACGCCACGCGATGTGGACGGGATCTGGCTGGGCAATTTCAACGCCGGAATGGTCAAGGACAGCTTTGCCAGTTCGCTGGTGCTGCAGATCGACGATGATTTCCGCTTTACCCCGGCAACGCGGCTGGAAAACGCCTGCGCCTCGGGCTCAGCGGCGGTTTACACGGCCCGCAACGCCATCCGCGCCGGAGACGCCCGGGTGGCATTGGTCATTGGCGCCGAAAAGATGACCGAACTGGACACCAAAGGCGTCACCGAAAGCCTGATGCAAGCCGCCTACCATGCCGAAGAAGCGGGGATTTCCTTTCCGCAGGCCTTTGCCCGCTTTGCCGACAGCTATTTCCAGAAATACGGCGACCAGTCTGAGACACTGGCACACATTGCCGCCAAGAACCACAAGAACGCCACCCTGAACCCGCTGGCGCAGATGCAAAAGGATGTCGGGTTCGAGTTCTGCAACACGGTCAGCGAAAAGAACCCGCTGGTGGCCCCGCCCCTGCGGTTGACGGATTGCTCGCTGATCACCGACGGCGCTGCGGCACTGGTGATGGTGGCCGAGGACATGGCTGCCGATTTCCCGCGTGCGGTCCGCTTTCGTGCGGCCCAGCATGTGAACGACTTTCTGCCGATGTCAAAACGCGATATTCTGGCCTTTGATGGCCCGGCCGAGGTCTTTCGGCGCGCCTATGCCGAGGCCGGCGTGACACTGGAGGATATCGACCTTGCCGAGGTGCACGACTGTTTCACCATTGCCGAGCTTTTGTCCTATGAGGCGATGGGGCTGGTGCCAAGAGGTCAGGGCGCGCGCGCCATTGCCGAGGGCAGCGTCTATCGGGACGGGCGCCTGCCGATCAACCTGTCCGGCGGCCTCAAGGCCAAAGGCCATCCGGTGGGGGCGACCGGGGTTTCGATGCACGCGCTGATGGCCGCACAGGTCACCGGCAGCGCTGGCGGCATCCAGAAAGACGGTGCCGAACTGGGGATGATCTTTAACATGGGGGGCTCGGGCGTCGCCAACTACTGCTCGATCCTCGAAGCGGAGTAAAGGCCGCGCCGATCACACGCCGGTCGCTTTGGCTGAGTAGGTAAAAAACGGGGCCGCAACGTCAATGGCGTTCCGGCCCCGGTATTCTTGTGTTTCGATTTTAGCGCCCGGCCCGTCAGCCGACCAGTTCGAGACCGGAAAAAAAATAGGCGATCTCTTCGGCCGCGGTCTCGGGCGCGTCCGATCCGTGGACCGAATTCTCGCCCATGCTGAGGGCGAATTCCTTGCGGATCGTGCCCTCGGCGGCGTCGGCGGGGTTGGTCGCGCCCATCACTTCGCGGTTCTTGGCGATGGCGTTTTCGCCCTCCAGCACCTGCGCCACGATCGGCGCCGAGGACATGAACGTGCAAAGTTCGTCATAAAACGGCCGTTCCTTGTGGACGGCGTAAAAGACACCGGCCTGCGCCTTGGTCAGGTGCAGACGTTTTTGTGCCACGATCCTCAGGCCGGCGGCCTCGAATTTGGCGTTGATCGCGCCAGTCAAGTTGCGGTTGGTGGCATCGGGCTTGATGATCGAAAAAGTGCGTTCCAGGGCCATTGTCTGTCCTTTCGGGAGTTGTCTCTGCAAGGTTCTGGCGGCTCCCCTACCATGTGGCTTGGCGCTTGAAAAGCCGCGAATCGCCCGCCGTTGACAGCGCCCCGACGATCAGCGCATATGCCGCCATGCTACGGATCGACGATATCAGCTATTCCATCGAGGGGCGGCCCCTGTTTCAAGGGGCCAGCGCCCTTATTCCACGTGGCCACAAGGTCGGCCTCGTGGGACGGAACGGCACCGGCAAGACGACCCTCTTTCGCCTGATTACCGGCGAACTGACCCTTGAGGGAGGCGAGATCACGGTATCGCGCGGCGCCCGGATCGGCGGCGTCGCACAAGAGGCCCGCGCCAGCCGTGACAGTTTGCTGGACACGGTTCTGGCCGCGGACACCGAACGCACAAGCCTGCTGGCCGAGGCCGAAACCGCAACCGATCCACAGCGCATTGCCGACATTCACGCGCGCCTTCACGACATTTCCGCCTATTCTGCGGAATCCCGCGCGGCGATGATCCTTGCTGGCCTGGGCTTTGATCAGGCGGCGCAGGCCCGCCCGGTGGCGGATTTCTCAGGCGGCTGGCGGATGCGCGTCGCCCTTGGCGGCGTGTTGTTCGCCCAGCCGGACATCCTGTTGCTGGACGAACCGACCAACTATCTCGACCTCGAAGGCAATATCTGGCTCGAGACCTATCTGGCGAAATATCCGCATACGGTGCTGGTGATCAGCCACGACAGGGCGCTTTTGAACCGCTCGGTCAAGTCGATCCTGCATCTGGAAGCGCAAAAACTGACCCTCTGGTCCGGTGGCTATGACCAGTTCGACAAGATGCGCCGCGAGCGTCTGGAGCAACTGCAGGCGGCGCAAAAGAAACAGGACACCCGCCGCGCGCATCTGCAATCCTATGTGGACCGCTTTCGCTACAAGGCGAGCAAGGCCAAACAGGCCCAGAGCCGCCTGAAGATGATCGAAAAGATGACCCCGATCGCGCTGGCCCGGGATGCAGCGACAGTGACCTTTTCCTTTCCCTCGCCCGAAGAGCTGTCCCCCCCGATCATCAAGCTTGAGGACGTAAGCGTCGGCTATGACGGCGTGCCGGTTCTCAGCCGCCTCACCTTGCGCATCGATCAGGACGATCGGATCGCGTTGCTGGGGGCCAACGGTCAGGGAAAATCCACCCTTTCCAAGCTGTTGGCGGGCAAACTTGCGCCGCTCTCGGGGAAAATGAACACCGCTGCGAAGCTGCGCGTCGGCTATTTCGCCCAGCATCAGGTGGATGAGTTGACCCTCGATGAAACCCCGATCCAGCATATCCGCCGCCTGCGCCCCGACGAGACCCCGGCGCGGGTGCGCGCGCGCCTTGCCGCCGGGGGGCTGGGGGCGGCTCAGGCCGAGACCGAGGTGGGGCGGCTGTCGGGCGGGCAAAAGTCGCGCCTGTCACTGTTGATCGCCACCATCGATGCACCCCATATCCTGATTCTGGACGAGCCGACGAACCATCTGGACATCCAGAGCCGCGAGGCCCTTGTGTTGGCGCTGAACGACTATCGCGGCGCGGTGATCCTTGTCAGCCACGACCCGCATCTGGTTTCGCTGGCCGCGGATCGGCTGTGGCTGGTGCGCGCAGGGGGGGTCTCGGTCTATGACGAGGACATGGACGCCTACCGCAAGATGCTGCTGAGCGAACGGGGCAGCGGCGGGGCGCTGTCGGGCAAATCGAATGAGGCCACAGGGCAACGCAAGAAACCCAAGGCTCCAACGCGATCGCGCGGGCGCAAATCACCGTTGGAGGCCGAGGTCAAAAACTGTGAAACCCGGGTTGGAAAGCTGGAAGAGATGCGAAAAAAGCTGGACCTGCGCCTTGCCGACGCGGCTCTTTACCAGCCAGAAAACAGCCAGAAACTGAAGGCCCTGCAGGCCAAACATGCCGAACTGAAGAGCGCGCTGTTGCGCGCCGAAGCCCTGTGGCTGGAGGCGTTGGAAACCCTTGACGCCCGAAAGGACGCTTGCGATGAGCAGTGACTCGATCGGCCAGCTGGTCTATCTGCTTTTGCTTGGCGTCGTCGTTGGCGGCTGGTTTTTCGCTCAGAACCGCCAGCGCCTGAACAAGACCCTGCAACAAGCCATCCTGTGGTCGTTTCTGTTTGCCGGCGCGATCATCCTCTACGGGCTGAAGGATTCGCTGCGTCAACAGCTTATGCCGGTCAATATGACCCAGCTTGGGGGGCAGAAAATCGCGCTGCGGCGGGCCTCGGACCGGCATTTCTACGCGCGTCTTGAAATCAACGGCGTCGCGGTGGATTTTGTCGTCGATACCGGCGCCACCAACCTTGTCCTCAGCCGGCAGGACGCAAGGCGGGTGGGGATCGACCCCGACAAGCTGGCCTATTACCTGACCGCCCAGACCGCAAACGGCACGGTGCGCACGGCCCGGGTGACGCTGGATGAGGTGCGCTTTGGTCCGTTCACCGACCACAAGGTACGCGCTTGGGTGAATGATGGGGAAATGCAGGGCTCGTTGCTGGGCATGAGCTATCTGTCGCGCTTTTCCAATATCCAGATCAGCGGCAACACCATGACCCTGTCACGCTAGGGCCTGTTGACAATCACCAAGCCCCAGACCCGCGCCCCGAATCGCGCAAGTTTTTCATTTTCTTCCGGCCGCCAATCGGGTATTTCCTGCCGGGTGGAATAACGGGGCCCGCCACGGCCCGCCCGGACCCGAGGCCCGATGTACAACGATTTACGCAGCGCCCTTCACGCCACCAGCCTTGTCGGGCTGGTCATCGCGGGGACCATGCTTATTCCGGGGCTGGTCAATTTTCTGGATGGCAACACCGCCTGGCTGGTGTTTCTGCAATCCGCCGCCCTGACCGGGTTTCTGTCGATGCTGGTGGCCTTTACCACCAATGATTCCCAGCGCAGCTTTACCCGCCGGTTCGGGATCATTCTGGTCAACATGCTCTGGTGGTTGATCCCGCTGGCTTCGGTGGCGCCGCTGATCTTTGGTCCGGCGCATCTCAGTTTTACCGATGCGCTGTTTGAAAGCGTCTCGGGCTATACCACCACAGGCTCGACGGTGATGAAGGGGCTCGATGCGCTGGACCCCGGCACCCTCTTGTGGCGCTCGATGATCCAATGGTTTGGGGGGCTCGGAATCCTGTCAGTGGGGTTGCTGCTGCTGCCGGTTCTCAAGGTCGGCGGGCTGCAACTGTTTCGCATGGAAAGCTCGGACAAGTTCGACATCCCCCTGCCCCGCTTTATCGAGTTCACGAAATCAGTGCTGCTGGTCTATCTGCTGCTGACGGCGCTCTGCATCATTGGCTATATCGCCAGCGGCATGAGCCCGTTTGACGCCATCAACCACGCGATGACAACGCTTTCAACTGGGGGATACTCCACTCATGACGCGTCATTCGGCTATTTCAGAAACACCTCGACAATCTGGGTCGGGGCGATCTTCATGGCGCTCGGCGGGTTGCCCTTTACCCTCTATGTGATGATGTTTTTCACCCGAAAAAAGGTGGTGATAGACCCGCAGGTGATCGGTTTTTTCGTCATTATTACCAGCGCCGTCATTCTGGTCGCGATTGAGCGTCACAGCGCCACAATATTCAGCCAGCGCCATATCGCCGAGGATGTTTTCAACGTCATTTCCATCGTCACCACCACCGGATTTGCCGCCGGAGACTATACGACATGGGGTTATATTGCCCCGCCGCTGTTCTTTTTGCTGACCTTCTTTGGCGGTTGTGCCGGTTCGACTGCGGGCGGGCTGAAGATCTATCGCTTTATCGTGATGGTCGAAATGGTGCGCTCGTCCTTGCGGGAAATGATTTACCCCAGCGGGGTTTTCCCGATGCAATACGGGCGAAAGACGGTCGATCCGGGGATTTTCCGCTCGGCGCTGGTCCTGACCATTGCGTTTGCGGGCATTCTGGGGCTGTCAACACTGATCCTCGGGGCGCTGGGAAATGATTTCGTGGTGTCCCTGACGGGGTCGCTGACGGCGCTGACCAATGTCGGGCCGGGGCTGGGAGCGATTATCGGGCCGTCGGGCAATTTCATTCCGCTGAATGACGGCTCAAAGCTGACGCTGGTCTTTGCGATGATTGCCGGACGCCTCGAGATCATGGTGGTTCTGGCCCTGTTCATGCCGGTCCTGTGGCGGCGGTAGGGGCCAACCTCGGGACCATCCGATATTGACCATTGGTGTGCGAAAGGCCAGAACCCAGCCTTTCGCAACCTGTTTTACGCCTCGCCGACGCCGAAATTCTCGACGACGAAATCGATATCCTTGTCGCCGCGCCCCGACAGGTTCAACAGGATCGCCTTGCCGGGATGTTTGGGCGCTTCGCGCATGGCAAAGGCCACCGCATGTGCGCTTTCCAGAGCCGGAATGATACCCTCCTGACGCGACAAGGCAAAGAACGCCGCCAGCGCCTCCTTGTCATCCGCAGCGGTGTAATTGACCCGCCCGGTTTTTTTGAGATAGGCGTGCTCGGGCCCGACGCCCGGATAATCCAGACCCGAGGCAATGGTGTGAACGGGCGCTGGCTCACCGGCCTCGTCCTGCAAGACCAGCGTGCGAAAACCGTGGATATCGCCATCGACGCCATAGGTGATCGTCGCCGCGTGCTCGCCCAGCTTCGAGGAGGTTCCCAGAGGTTCAACGCCGTAAAGCGCGACCCCCTCATCGTCGATAAAGCCGGAAAACAGCCCCATCGCGTTTGATCCGCCGCCAACGCAGGCGGTGACGATATCGGGCAGAACCCCGACCATGTCGAGAAACTGTTCGCGCGCTTCGACGCCAACCACATGTTGGAAATCGCGCACCATCATCGGGAACGGGTGTGGCCCCACCACCGAGCCGATAGCAAACAGCGCCTTGTCGGCCTGCGGCACATAGGATTGAAAGGCGCTGTCCACGGCCTCTTTCAACGAGCGGCCGCCAAAACCGACGGGAACCACGGTGGCCCCCAGAAGTTTCATGCGCGTGACGTTGGGGGCCTCTTTTTCGATGTCGATTTCGCCCATATGGATTTCGCATTCCATGCCGAAATAGGCCGCCGCGGTGGCCAGCGCCACGCCATGCTGCCCGGCGCCGGTCTCGGCCATCAGCTTGGTCTTGCCCATGTGCTTGGCCAGCAACGCTTCGGCCATGCAGTGGTTCAGCTTGTGCGCACCGGTGTGGTTCAAATCCTCGCGCTTGGCATAGATCTGCGCCCCGCCCAGCGAATCCGAGATGTTCTTCAAATATGAGATCGGGGTCGGGCGACCCTGAAAATGCTTGCGCACATAGCGCAGGTCGCGAATGAATTCGGCCGAGCGCGAGATCCGGTCATAGGCCTCACGGATTTCCTTGAAATGCGGCACCAGCGGCGGCGGCAGTTCGGCACCGCCGTAATCGCCAAAAAATCCGTCTCGGTCGGGGGTATTTTTCAAATAGGATGTCATCTGTTTTCATTTTCTCCCTGTTTTTCGTGATCTGATTTGCACAAGTTTTCCCCCGGATCACAAGTAAAAACGTAACCACCGCCAACAGATGCGCACCGCAGCACCACCAGCGCCGCATCCTTGGCGCAGCGTTAGGCGATCATGACGCCGCAAAGCGCGCGATGGCCTCGGCCGCCAAACGGGGGCGCTGGTGGATGATCCAGTGGTCGCAATCCAGAACCTCCTGCAGGCTGAAATCGTCGCAATACTCGGCAAGCCCGGCGCGGGATTGCACCAGCAGGGCCTGATCCGCCATCCCCCAGACCAGCAGATGAGGCATGGCGATGCGCAGGCGCTGCGGCGGCCAGCGGGGCAGGTCCTCGGGCGGGATCGGCTGCCCCGGTGCCGCGACCAGCAGGCGCGAGGCCCGATACCAGTTGATCATCGCCCGCAATCCCTCGACCCCGCCCCAGGCCCGCTTATAGTCGGCGCAACGGGCCTCGGTCAGCCAGCGCATGTCCATGCCGGCCCCGAAAAAGGTGAACAGGCGGGCGAAATCATCCGCCGCCAGCGCCTCTGCAGCACCGGGCTGGCGCAGCCATGTGATATAGGCGCTGGCCCTTGATTGCGCGCCCCCCGCCGCCAGCGCCGCCTGAAACGGGGCCGGATGCACGCCGTTGAAAACGACCAGCCGTGACACCCGCGCCGCCGCGCGCATTGCCAGCGCATAGGCAATTGACGCCCCCCAGTCATGCCCGACCAGAATGACCTGTCGCCGGGGGCCGCCGAAATGATCGATGGTGGCCAGCGCATCCTGAACCAGCGCCGAGGCGTCATAGGCCGAAACCTCCTGAGGCCGCCACGAGCGGGCATAGCCGCGCTGATCCGGGGCGACACAGAAAAATCGCGCGGCGAGCAGCTCCATCACCTCGCGCCACGCGCCGGAATATTCGGGAAAGCCGTGCAGGAACAGGATCATCGGGCGATCCGGGGCCCCGGCCGTCAAGGCGTGAAACGGCTTGTCCCCGATCTTGTAAGCGACGCTCTGGATGGGTTCGGGCATGCCGTTGATTGCTCGGCTCAGGCCGATTTCGGGCGTGTCGCGGTCCTGTCGCCCGCCTGCCACGCCCGGGCCGCCGCACCAAAGGCCTGAAACAACGGGCGCGAAACCGGATCCCGGTCGGCGTTCCATTCGGGGTGCCATTGCACCGCCAGCGCAAAGCCCGGCGCGTCCTTGATCCTGAGCGCCTCGGGCGTGCTGTCGCTCGCGGTTCCCTCGATAACGACGCGCGGTCCCGGTTTCTTGATGCCCTGTCCGTGCAGCGAATTGACCCGGATCCGGGTCTGCCCCAGAATTTCTGCGAAAACACCGCCGGGGATCAGAGTCACGTCATGGCGCAGGGCGAATTTCTCTTCGATGGTGCCTTCGGGCGGCATACGGTGGTTCATACGCCCCGGCAGATCGCGGATTTCCGGGTAGAGCGAACCGCCAAATGCGACGTTCATCTCTTGAAAGCCGCGGCAAATTCCCAGCACCGGCTGCCCCCGCCGCACCGCCGCCCGCACGATGTCAAACACCAAGAGATCGCGGCACTGATCAAAGGTCCCGTGGGCCTCGGTTGCCTCTTCGCCGTAATATTTTGGATGCACGTTGGGCCGCCCGCCGGTCAGAACAAAGCCGTCGCAGGCGTTCAGCAGGCTTGGCACATCGACAAAGCGGGGATCGGCGGGCACCATCAGGGGCAGGCCCTCGACCACCTCGGCCACCGCCCTGATATTGATGATTCCGGTCCCCTGCACATGATAGTCGCCCCCGACGATCTGTTCGTTTCCAATGAGACCGATGATCGGGCGAGTCATGTCCTGTCCTGTTTCTTGTGTCGTGACCGGCGCGACCATAGGCCAATCACCGGAACCGGTCCAGTCCTTTTCCGAGTAAAAACATCGAGATTGTCCACGCCCTGCGGGGCCTGATGGCCCAGGGGTTACGGGTTAGCTCCCGGCGGCTTTTTTGGCGCGGCGGCTGGCGTGGAGGATCGGCTCGGTATAGCCCGAGGGCTGGCTGGTCCCTTTCAGCACCAGATCGCGGGCGGCTGAAAAGGCGATGCCGTCACAAGCCAGGGCCATCGGCTGATAAAGCGGGTCCGCGGCGTTCTGTCTGTCCACCACCGCCGCCATCCGGCGCAGGACCGCAAGGACCTGCTCTTTTGTGACCACACCCTGATGCAACCAGTTCGCCATGTGCTGGCTGGAGATCCGGCAGGTGGCGCGGTCCTCCATCAAGGCGACGTCGTGGATGTCGGGCACTTTTGAGCAGCCAATACCCTGATCGATCCAGCGCACGACATAACCAAGGATGCCTTGCGCGTTGTTTTCCAGTTCCGCGGTGATTTCGGCCTCGGACCAATTCTGCCCGCGGGCGACGGGGATCGTCAGCAGATCGTCAAGGGCAGCGCGGCGACCGTTGGCGCGGATCGCGGCCTGACGGGCGCGAACATCAACCCGGTGGTAATGGGTGGCGTGCAGCGTCGCCGCCGTCGGGCTGGGCACCCAGGCGGTGTTGGCTCCGGCCTCGGGGTGGGCGATCTTGGATTTCAGCATATCGGCCATCAGGTCGGGCATGGCCCACATCCCCTTGCCGATCTGCGCCCGCCCCTGCAGGCCACAGGCCAGCCCGACATCGACGTTGTTGTCCTCATAGGCGGCGATCCACGGGGTGTCCTTCATATCGCCCTTGCGGATCATCGCGCCGGCCTGCATCGAGCAGTGGATCTCATCGCCGGTGCGATCGAGAAAGCCGGTGTTGATAAAGGCCACGCGGTGGCGGGCGGCTCGGATACATTCCTTGAGGTTGACGCTGGTGCGGCGCTCTTCGTCCATGATCCCCAGCTTGACGGTGTATCGGGGCAGCCCCAGCGCATCCTCAACCCGGCTGAACAGCTTGTCGGTAAAGGCGACCTCTTCGGGGCCGTGCATCTTTGGCTTGACCACATAAACCGAGCCGGTCTGTGAATTTCCCCCCTCGCGGGCCAGATCGTGCCGCGCGCAGAGTGTCGTGATCATGGCATCCATCAGCCCCTCGTAGGCCTCGTTGCCGTCGCGATCCAGAATCGCCGGGTTGGTCATCAGGTGCCCGACATTGCGCACCAGCATCAGCGCGCGCCCCTTCAGGCGGTGGCGCTGCCCATCGCGGTCGGTGTAGACATGATCCCGTGCCAGCGTGCGCACAAAGCTGCGCTTGCCCTTGGTGACCTGCTCTTCCAGATCGCCGCGCATCAGCCCCAGCCAGTTCGTGTAGGCCTGCACCTTGTCGGCCGCATCGACACAAGCGACCGAATCCTCACAATCCATGATCGCCGACAGCGCGCTTTCCAGCATGATATCGGCAATGCCCGCCGGGTCGCCCTGACCAATGCGGCTGCCGTAATCCACGATGATCATGATATGCAGGCCGTTGTTGACCAGAACAATTCCGTGTTTTGTGCGCCCGGCATATTGCGCCGGGTCCACCAGCGCATCGGCGATCTCATCGACATTGGCCAGATCCGCCCACGCCCCGGTCCTGAGCGGCGCGATCTCGTCCAGAAACGCCTTGGCCCAACGGATCACCCGGGCCCCGCGCTCGGGGGAATAATCCCCGGCCGGGGGCAGATCGCCCAACGCGTCCGTCCCGTAGAGCGCATCATAAAGCGAGCCCCAGCGCGCATTCGCAGCGTTCAGCGCATAGCGCGCGTTGGTGATCGGCACCACCAGCTGCGGCCCCGCGATTTCGGCGATTTCAGGATCGGTATTTTCGGTTTCGATCGTGAAATCCGCGCCCTCGGGCAACAGATAGCCGATATCGCGCAAAAAGGTGCGATAGGCGGCGGGGTCGAAATCCTCATGCTTATGCGCCAGATGCCATGCATCGATCTGCGCTTGCAGGGCCTCGCGCCGCTCAAGCAGGCGACGGTTCTCGGGGCCGAAATCGTGCAAAAGGCCAGCGAGATCGCGCCAGAAATCCTCAACCGCAATTCCCGTGCCGGGGATTGCCTTTCTCTCTATGAAGTCAACCAGTTCCGGTGCGATCCGCAAGCCGAATTTCTCGATTCGATCGGTCATTTTCCTGTCCTGCCCGTTCATCATGTTGGCGTATGTCCGAGTTTTATTGGTTTCCTATCGGAAACACCGGCCCTGCACAATCCGTTTATGGCGGCCTTGGCATTTTTTGCCCCCTTTCATTTCTCGCTTGCCCCTGCCGACAAGAGCCCTAACCTGTCGGCAAACAACGGAGACCACACCCATGACCACACCCACAGCAGCACCGCCGACACGCCTTGCCGACTATCGGCCCCCGGCCTTTCTGGTTCACACGGTCGAGCTGACTTTTCACCTGAATGATCAAGCCACACGGGTAATTTCAAAAATCGACTTTCAGCGCAATCCCGCCGGCAGCGGCCCGTTTCGGCTGGATGGCGAAAACCTGCGCCTGATCTGGGCCCGGATCGACGGCACCGCCCCCAGCGGGATGAAGGTCGATGAAACCGGCCTCAGCCTTGACGCCAACGACCTGCCCGAGCGTTTCACCTGGGAGGCCGAGGTCGAGATCAACCCCGCAGCCAACACCGCGCTTGAGGGGCTCTATACCTCGCGCGGCATGTTCTGCACCCAATGCGAGGCCGAAGGGTTTCGCAAGATCACCTATTATCCCGACCGCCCCGACGTCATGGCCACCTTTCACGTGCGCATCGAAGGCGATCAACCGGTCATGCTATCCAACGGCAATCCCGTCGCCAGTGGCCCCGGCTGGGCGGAATGGCATGACCCTTGGCCCAAGCCCAGCTACCTGTTCGCGCTGGTGGCCGGTCAGTTGGTCAGCTTTGACGACAGTTTTATCACCATGTCGGGGCGCGAGGTGGCGCTGAAAATCTGGGTGCGCCCGCCGGATCGCGAGAAATGCGCCTATGCCATGGACAGCCTCAAGCGGGCCATGCGCTGGGACGAAGAGACCTATGGGCGCGAATACGATCTGGACCTTTTCCAGATCGTTGCGGTGGATGATTTCAACATGGGCGCAATGGAAAACAAGGGGTTGAATATCTTCAACTCGAAATACATTCTGGCCAGCCCCGAGACCGCCACCGACACCGATTACGAACTGATCGAGGGGATCATCGCACATGAATATTTCCACAACTGGACCGGCGATCGAATCACCTGCCGCGACTGGTTCCAGCTGAGCCTGAAAGAAGGGCTGACCGTCTTTCGTGACCAAAGCTTTTCCGGCGATCAGCGCAGCCGCCCGGTCAAGCGGATCAATTCGGTGCAGCAATTGCGCGCGCGCCAGTTCCGCGAGGATTCAGGCCCGTTGGCGCATCCCGTACAGCCGCAGGAATATAAGGAAATCAATAACTTCTACACCGCTACCATCTATGAGAAAGGGGCCGAGGTTATCGGCATGCTGAAAACACTGGTGGGCGACAAGGCCTATCGCCGGGCGCTGGACCTCTATTTTCGCCGCCACGACGGGCAGGCCTGCACGATCGACGACTGGTTGGCGGTCTTTGCCGAGACAACCGGTCGCGATCTGACCCAGTTTCGCCTGTGGTACAGCCAGTCCGGCACCCCGCGGATCAGCGTCAGCGACGATTACCGCGACGGCACCTACACGCTGACCTTTCGCCAGAGCAACCCGCCAACGCCGGGGCAAAAAAACAAGCGCCCGCAGTTGATCCCCATCGCCACCGGCCTGTTGTCGGCGAACGGCGACGAGGTGGTCAAGACGCAGGTTCTGGAACTGACCGCCGCCGAGCAGAGCTTTGTTTTTGAAGGGCTTGCCAGCCGCCCGATCCCCTCGATCCTCAGGAATTTCTCGGCCCCCGTCATTCTGGACAGCGGGATCGATGCGAAAACCCAGGCCTTTCTGCTGGCCCATGACACCGATCCGTTCAACAAATGGGAAGCGGGGCAAACCCTGGCCCGCGATACCCTGATCGCAATGGCGACCCGCGGTGATCCGGCCCAGCCGACCTATCTTGATGCTCTGCACCGGGTGGCGCTGGACGACAGCCTTGCGCCGGCCTTTCGGGCGCTGGCGCTGGCGCTGCCCTCCGAAACCGCCATTGCCCAGAAGATCGCCGCCGAGGGCGCAACCCCCGATCCACTGGCAATTTACCACGCCCGCAACAGCCTGAAACAAGCGCTGGCAACCGAACTGGGCGCCGACCTGCCCCGGTTGCTGGAGCAGATGCGCGTCACCGGCCCCTATTCTCCGGCAGCAGAAGACGCGGGAAAACGGGCCTTTGGCGCCGCCCTCTTGGGGCTGCTCAGCCAGATTGACAACGCCCGCGCCGCGGCCGAGCGCTTTGCCGCCGCCGACAACATGACCGAAAGCCTCGGCGCCCTCTCGTGTCTGATTCGCGCCGGTCAGGCCGACGATCAACTGGACCGCTTTTTCGCCCGTTGGCAGGATAACGCGCTGGTCATTGACAAATGGTTTGCGCTGCAGGCCAACCTGACCCCGCCCGAGGCCGCCATTGAAACCATGCGCAGGCTGGCGGCGCGCAAGGATTTCGACTGGAAAAACCCGAACCGGGCGCGGGCGTTGCTGGGCGGGTTTGCAATGATGAACCCGGCCGGATTTCACGCCGCTGGAGGCGAGGGCTATGCCTTTGTCACCGACTGGCTGATCCGGTTGGACCCGATCAACCCGCAAACGACCGCGCGGCTCTGCGCGGCCTTTGACAGCTGGCGCTGGTTTGATCAGACACGCCGGAGCCAGATCGAAACCCAGTTGAAACGCCTGCAGGCACAGCCCGGTCTGTCGCGCGACACCGCCGAGATGATCGAGCGCATCCTTGCTGGCTGAGGACAAAAACAGGCGGTGCCCGGCGAGAGGGGTTAGGGCGCCGACGTCAGGTCTAATTCGGTGGTGGCCTTGATCTCTTCCATCGACAACAGCGCCGTGACGTTAAATATCCTGACCCGCGCAATCAGCGCCTGATAAAATTCGTCATAGGCCCGCGCATTGCGCACCCGCACCTTCAGGATGTAATCGACGTCCCCGGCCAGACGGTGCGCCTCCAGCACCTCGGGGCGGGCGCGCAGGGTTTCCAGAAACCGCGCCTGCCAGTCGGAATCATGGGCGCTGGTGCGGACCAGAACGAAAAAGCACGCCTCCAGCCCCAGCGCCTCGGGGTCCAGCAGAACCGTCTGCTTTCGGATAACCCCGCGCTGTTTCAATTTGCGGATCCGATTCCACACCGGCGTCTTGGATGAGCCGGTTTTTCGGGCAATTTCATCCAGCGATTGCGCCGCGTCGCGCTGCAGCTCAAAAAGGATTTTCCGATCTGTTTCGTCAAGCTGGACAGACATATCGTGGGACCTCCGATTTCAGGATTCTATTCCTGATTATAGCATATAGTAATAACATATTTCTTATTTTCGTGGGTATCTAGCCTTTTTATCAGAATAATATTCTATATAGGGCAACGCCGCGAACATCAGCGCGGCCGCGAACCCGGAGAACCACCATGACCATGTCCTCGCACAGCCACGACGCCCGCACCTTTCAGCACGCCCGCAGCCCGCAGCCCGACAGCCTGACCAATCTGCCCACCCTGCCGTTTGACCTTGGCGGAGACAGCGATATTCTGGATGCGCCTTTGCTAAACGCCATTGCCGATCTGGCCGAAAGCCGGGGCGCAGTTCGCTTTACCCCCGGTGGAGGCGTTCTGTTTGACACCCCCGCAACCCGTGCCGAGCGCGCCGCGCTGCCCACGCCGCGGCCCCACCCGCCGCGCCTGCTGGAGCTGCCCAGCGACCGCTTTACCACCAGCTATGAGAACCGCCCGACGTTTCGCACCTTTGTAGACCGCTTCACCCTCGCCCACAGCCACCACGGCTATCGGATGGTGATCATTCCCCTGGACCATCGCCTCAGCGCCCCTGAACTGCGCGCCGTCGCCGAGGCCGCCGAGGCCTTTGGCCACGGCACCATCCGGCTGACGGCAGACGTTTCAATCCGCCTGCCAAACGTGCCGTTGGCGCTGCTGCGGCCGCTGTTTGAGACCCTGCAAAAGGCGGGGCTGGGCGGCCAACGAACCTCACTGTCCAACGCCGCCTGATACCCGGTCAAGGTCTGCAACCATGCCCCCGCCACGCGCCAATCCCCGCAGCGCAAGCCGCTGCTGGGTGGTCACCGCCAGCGACCTGCTGGAGGGCGACGTCATCTATCTTGGCCACAACGGACGCTGGCAACGCCAGCTTGCCTATGCGCGCCTGTTCCACCACCCCGAGCACGCCGAGGAGGCCCGCTGCAGCCTGCACCCGGATACCGTCATCGGCGCCTATGTCAGCGAAATGGACGAGGTTCTGGGCCGTCCCCTGCCACGGGGCCTGCGCGAACGCCTGCGCAGCCTTGGCCCCGGCAACCGCCCTCTGGGCAAACAGATGTCCGGGTCCTCCTGAGCCCGTTCTGCCCAAAAAGGAAGCAGCCATGTATCAGTACACCGATTTCGACCGCGCCTATGTCGCCACGCGCCGCACCCGGTTTCGCGATGCGTTAAACCGGCGGCTTGACGGCTCTCTCAGTGAGGACGAGTTTCGCCCCTTGCGCCTGATGAACGGGCTTTATCTGATGCTGCATGCCTATATGCTGCGGGTCGCGATCCCCTATGGCGGGCTCAACGCCCGGAAAATGCGCGCCCTTGCCGATGTCGCGGCGCGCTGGGATCGGGGTTATGCCCATTTCACCACGCGCCAGAACGTGCAATTCAACTGGCCGCGCCTTGGCGATGTGCCCGAGATACTGGCACGCCTCGGCGCCGCCGATCTGCACGCAATCCAGTCCAGCGGCAATTGCATCCGCAACGTCACCGCCGACCCGTTTGCCGGCGCGGCAGCGGATGAAACCGACGATCCGCGCCCCCTGGCCGAGTTGATCCGGCAGTGGTCGACCGGCCATCCCGAGTTTTCCTATCTGCCGCGCAAGTTCAAATTCGCCCTGACCGGCGCGGCCGAGGATCGCGCCGCCATTCGCCTGCACGATGTCGGCCTGCGCCTTGTGCGCAACCACGCCGGGGCGCGCGGCGTCACCGTCTATCTCGGGGGCGGATTGGGGCGCACGCCGATGATCGGGCGCGTGCTGCGCGACTTTCTGCCACTTGAGGACGTGTTGCCCTATCTCGAGGCGATCCTGCAGATTTACAACACGCTGGGACGGCGGGACAACAAATACAAGGCCCGCGTCAAGATTACCCAGCACGAGATTGGCGCCGCGCGTCTGGGGGCGATGATCGAACAGCGGTTTTTGTTGCTTCGCGCCAGCTTTGGCGGAGCCGACCGCGAGGTGTTACGTCGTATCGAGCAGGATTTTGCCCCGCCCCGATTTGTCGAATTGCCGCTTGACGCCTATCACGCCGAGATCGCCCGAAACGGTGCGTTCCGCTCGTTTATCGAAACCAATTCAACCCCGCACAAGCGGGCCGATCATGCCGTACTGACGATCTCGCTAAAGGCACCGGGGGCGACCCCGGGGGATGCGAACGTTGCACAAATGCGCCTGCTTGCCGATCTGGCCGAGCGCTGCAGCTATGACGATCTGCGCGTCACGCCCCAGCAGAACATCGTCCTGCCCCATGTTCCCCGCGCCCATCTGCCGGCGATTTATGCGGCGCTGCTGCCCGCCGGTCTGGCCTGCGCCAATGTCGGCCTGATTTCCGACGTCACCGCCTGCCCCGGCATGGATTATTGCGATCTGGCCACGGCGCGCTCGATTCCGCTGGCACAGGCCATCTCGCGCCGCTTTCAAGCCCTGAAGCAGGCACATGACATCGGCCCTGTCAGCCTGAAGATATCGGGTTGTATCAATGCCTGCGCGCATCATCATATCGCCCATATCGGCGTTCTCGGGCTACAGAAAGGCGGGCAGGAAAGCTATCAGATCACCCTTGGCGGTGATCCTCGCGGCACCGCGACTCTGGGGCAAACACTGGGCCCCGGATTTTCGGCCACGGCCATCCTGCCGGCGATCGAGACCCTGATCGAAACCTATCTGGCGCGGCGAAAGACAGCGGATGAGACCTTTATCGCGGTGGTGCGTCGCATCGGCACCGAACCGTTCAAATCGGCGATTTATGACCGTAAAAAGGAGAGGCCCCATGCCGCTTGAACAGCCAACCCCACCGTTGAGCGCCCGGGTTGCCGAGCTGAACGCCGAATTTGCCGCGCAGTCCACCGAGACCCTTTTGGCGCGCTGCCTTGACAATGCCGCGATCGGTCGGCTGGCACTGGTCTCGTCCTTTGGGGTGGATTCAATCGTCCTTTTGGACATGATTGCAAGGCTCGATCGCAACCTGCCGGTTCTGTTTATCGATACCGAACTGCTGTTTGCCGAAACCCTCAGCTATCAGAGGCAGGTCGCGGACCGGCTGGGGTTAGGAGATCTGCGCGTCCTGCGCCCGGGGCGTGAAACCCTGTTTCACCGGGATCCGGACGGGATGTTGCGGGTTTTTCATCCCGATGCCTGCTGCGATCTGCGCAAACGCCAGCCTCTGGAGCGCGGCTTGCGCGGTTTTGATGCGTGGATCAGCGGGCGCAAGCGGTTTCAGGGGGGGCAGCGGCAGAATATGCCGCTGTTCGAGGTCGATCCCGGCGCGGGTGATTCGCCCCGGCTCAAGATCAACCCTTTGGCCAATTGGCAGCCACAGGACCTGCGGGCCTATATCCGCCGTCACGATTTGCCACTGCATCCGCTGACGAAACGAGGCTTTAGCTCGCTCGGCTGCCGCCCCTGCACAACGCCGACAAAACCCGGTGAAGCGCCGCGCGCCGGACGCTGGCGCGGGTTGCCGAAAACCGAATGCGGTCTGCATCTGCCGCCTCCGGAAGGACGCGAGAGATGAGCGTGATTGTCACCGATCGGGGGTTTGCGCCCGAGGACTGGCCATTCGGATTTCAACCACCCGAGGTGTGCGGGGGCTCGAACAATGCGGCACAAGCAATTGATATTGCGCCTGATTTTGATATTCACCGACTGCCATCAGATTTCGCCGGGATCGACCTGATCCGGCTGCATCTACCCAATCCGACCGACGGACGTGCGTTTAGCCAGGCGCGACTGCTGCGGCTGCTGGGCTTTGTCGGTCGCCTGCGGCTCTGGGGTGAGGTCATGCCCGACCAGTATGCGTTGGCCCGTCAGGTCGGCTGTGACGAGGTCGAGATCAGCGCCGCGCGCGCCGCCCGTCAACCCGAGGCCCAGTGGCGTGCGGCATTGCCGCCAGAGCGGGACAGCTATCAGGCGCGCTTGCGCCATTTTGCCTGATCGCCAAGCCGCTCCGGGCCCCTTAGAAGTGGCCCGGACACCGGCAACAACCGCAGACACATGGAATTTCTGTCATGAACGACGCCAGTAACCTGCCCATCGGCCGTGCAAGCGGCCTGCAAAGCGACGCCGAGCTAAAGGCCGCCCGCCTGCCGGACGCGCAGACCGTGCTGTCGGTGCACCACTGGAATGAACGGTTGTTCTCGTTCACCACGACGCGGCCCCTGTCGCTGCGGTTCCGCTCGGGCGAATTCCTGATGATCGGGCTGATGGATGGGCGCGGCAAACCGTTGCTGAGGGCCTATTCCATCGCCTCACCCTCATGGGGAGAAGAGCTCGAGTTCTACTCGATCAAGGTTCCCGACGGACCGCTGACCTCGCGCCTGCAACATATCAAGGTCGGCGAAGAAATCATCATCCGCCCCAAGCCGGTCGGCTCATTGGTGATCGACGCACTACTACCGGGCAAACGTCTGTATCTGATCGCAACCGGAACCGGGGTCGCCCCTTTTGCCTCGCTGGTACGCGATCCCGAGGTTTACGAGAAATTCGATCAGGTGATCCTGACGCACACGACCCGTTCGGCCTCGGCGCTGCATTTCTCGCGCCATGTCGTCGACAGCATCCTTGCCGACGAGTTGATGGGGGAAATCGCCGGTGGCAAGCTGTGGTACTATCCCACCTCGACCCGCGAAGAGACCCCGAAAATGGGCCGCATCACCAATCTGATCCAGTCCGGCGAACTGTTTGCCGACCTCAACGTGCCCCCCTTTGATCCAGCGGTAGATCGGGTGATGATTTGCGGCTCGATGGGGCTGAACATGGATATGAAGGCCATTCTGGAAGACGTCGGGATGCGCGAGGGCTCAAACAGCGAGCCCGGCGAATACGTGCTGGAAAAGGCCTTTGTCGGCTGATTTCGCCACACGCGTGATATCATGATTGACAAAATGATCTCTGCCCCCGCGGTGTGATCGACCAAGGGGAGGCCAAGGCGTCGTGTTTTTGCCTTGGGCATAACGCAGAAACGTGATTTTCTTTTCCGTTATTCCCCGAGATCACTATTTTTGATAATTTAATTGCGCAATCCTGCCTATTTGCAATATTTTCTTTAGCAATTCCGCTTGACGCCATCTTTTCAGACACATAGTCTGCGCCGAAATAAAAGGAGCTGGGGCATCAATATTGGACTCGTAATCGTGGTTTGGCGCGCAGCGCACTGACGGGTTCGCCGTCGGTTCCCTGCGCCCCCGTCGGTTTCGGGGGTTTTTTATGTCGGGTCCGGTCCATGATGCCCGACCCAGAGAACCCGGCCCAAGAGGGACGTCCGGGGATAAAACGGAGACACGCAGATGACCCGTCAGATGAGCGGCGCACAGATGGTAGTTCAGGCCCTGAAAGATCAGGGTGTCGATACGGTGTTCGGCTATCCCGGCGGCGCCATGCTGCCGATCTATGACGAAATTTTCCGGCAGAGCGACATCCGCCATATCCTTGTGCGTCACGAGCAGGGGGCGACTCATGCCGCCGAGGGCTATGCCCGCTCGACTGGCAAGCCCGGGGTGGTTCTGGTGACCAGCGGACCGGGGGCAACCAACGCCGTCACCGGGTTGACCGATGCGCTGATGGATTCGATCCCGCTCATCGTTCTCAGCGGACAGGTGCCCACCTTCATGATCGGCACCGACGCCTTTCAGGAGGCCGACACCGTCGGCATCACCCGCCCCTGCACCAAGCATAACTGGCTGATCAAGGACACCGACAAGCTGGCCGAGACCATCCACTTTGCCTTTCACGTTGCGACATCGGGGCGCCCGGGGCCGGTTCTGATCGACATTCCCAAGGATGTGCAGTTTGCCACGGGCCGCTATACGCCTCCCAAAAAGGTGCCGCGCTCACATTACCAACCGCAGGTCAAAGGCGATATCGACGCGATCACCGCACTGGTGGCGGCCATCGAAAAGGCCAAAAAGCCGGTGTTTTATACCGGCGGTGGCGTCATCAACTCGGGCCACGGGGCCAGCCAGCTGCTGCGTGAGTTGGTGGCCGGCACCGATTTTCCCATCACCTCGACCCTGATGGGGTTGGGGGCCTATCCAGCCTCGGGCAAGAACTGGCTGGGAATGCTGGGGATGCACGGCACCTATGAGGCCAATCTGGCCATGCATGATTGCGACCTGATGATCAATGTTGGCGCGCGCTTTGACGACCGGATCACCGGGCGGCTCGAGGATTTCTCGCCGAAATCGAAAAAGGCCCATATCGACATCGACGCCAGCTCGATCAACAAGGTGGTCCATGTCGAGATCCCGATCCTTGGCGATGTCGCCCATGTGCTCGAGGACGTTCTGAAAATCTGGAAATCCCGGGGCCGCAAGACCAACACCGAAGCGCTGCGCGGCTGGTGGCAGCAAATCGACAAGTGGCGCGCGGTCAACTGCCTTGGCTTTCACAATTCCGACAGTGTGATCAAGCCCCAGCACGCCATTCAGCGGCTCGAGGCGCTGACCCGGGGCATGGACCGCTATGTCACCACCGAAGTCGGCCAGCACCAGATGTGGGCGGCCCAGTTCATGGGGTTCGAGGATCCCAACCGCTGGATGACCTCTGGCGGGCTGGGGACCATGGGCTACGGCCTGCCTGCCTCGATCGGGGTGCAGGTGGCGCATCCGCAATCGCTGGTCATCAATGTTGCCGGGGACGCGTCGTTCCTGATGAACATGCAGGAGCTGGGCACGGCGGCGCAATACGACCTGCCGGTCAAGCAATTCATCATGAATAACGAGCGTCTGGGCATGGTGCGCCAGTGGCAGCAGCTTTTGCATGGCGAGCGGTACTCACATTCCTGGTCCGAGGCGCTGCCGGATTTTGTCAAGCTGGCCGATGCCTTTGGCGGCAAGGGGATCCTGTGCGAGCATCCCGACGATCTGGATGATGCGATCAACGCCATGCTCGCCCATGACGGCCCGGTCATTCTGGACTGCCGGGTGGAAAAACACGAGAACTGTTTTCCAATGATCCCGTCGGGCAAGCCCCATAATGAAATGCTGCTGGGCGACGCGACCACCGAAGGTGCTATCGACACCGGCGGCGCGGTTCTGGTTTAAGGAGAGCGCAGATGTCTGCATTGGTCTTGAAAAAAGGCGCGTCCCGGCGCAGCGCCTATGATCTGAAAAACCCGCTGAGCGACACCATCGAGACCCATACTCTGGCGGTTCTGGTGGACAACGAGGCCGGGGTTCTGGCCCGGGTCATCGGCCTGTTCTCGGGGCGCGGCTATAATATCGAAAGCCTGACGGTGGCCGAAGTGGACCACCTTGGGCATCTGTCGCGGATCACCATTGTTACTACTGGCACCCCACAGGTGATCGAGCAGATCAAGGCGCAGTTGGCCCGGATCGTGCCGGTCCATGACGTCCATGACCTGACCGTCGAGGGCGCCTCGGTTGAGCGGGAACTGGCCATGCTGAAGGTGGCGGGCACCGGCGAAAAACGGGTCGAGGCGATGCGCCTTGCGGGAATCTTTCGCGCCGCGGTCGTGGACACGACGCTGGAAAGCTTTGTGTTCGAGATCACCGGGACCCCCGAAAAAATCGATGCGTTCGTTGACCTCATGCGCCCGCTCGGCCTGTCGGAAATCGCCCGCACCGGCGTTGCCGCAATGTCGCGGGGCACCTGAGGGGCGCGCAGCGCTTGCAGCCGACACCCTAGACGATCTTGGTTTTCCTTTCGCTGTCGTAGGTTTGAATGTCTTGCCTACGCGACATTTGTTCCAAACAGCGCCCCGACCGCGGCAGTAGCGGCCATCGCGGCAGCGCCCCAAAACATGACGCGCACCACCGCCCTCACAACGGGCGCACCGCCAGTCGAAGCGGAAAGGCCCCCCAGTATTCCAAGTGCCAGCACCGAGATAACGGTTGTATTAGGCGCAATCCACGACTGGGGCGAAAAAACCACCGCCGCCAGCGGCAGCGCCGCGCCGACGGTGAAAGAAGTCGCCGAAGAAAGCGCCGCCTGAATCGGGTGCGGTTCGGACGCCGCCGATATCCCAAGCTCGTCGCGCGCATGGGCTTTTAGCGCATCCTTGGCCATCATTTGAGCGGCCACTTTTTGTGCGAGGTCGGGATCAAGCCCGCGTTTGACGTAGATGTCAGCCAATTCCCGCTGCTCGAACTTGGGCTGGGTGTGCAATTCCTCGCTTTCGCGGGCGAGGTCAGCGGTTTCGCTGTCGGACTGCGACGAGACCGAGACATATTCGCCCGCCGCCATCGACATCGCCCCGGCAACCAGCCCGGCAGTGCCCGCTAACAGGACCTCGTTTGAGGACACACCCGCGCTGGCGACGCCGGCGATCAGGCTGGCGGTCGAGACGATCCCGTCATTGGCCCCCAGCACCGCGGCGCGCAGCCAGCCGATGCGGTCGATGAAATGGCGCTCGGGTGGCATCTGGACTTGCGAGTTCATATCCGCTTGACCTCTTCTGTGTGGGGGCTCAGAAACTGAACACGGTTGCGCCCTCGGCGGCAAAGCGCGGAAAGGCCACAGCGGCGCTTTCCAGCTTCAGGCCGCGCCCGCGCAGGGCCTCATCGGCCTGCATTTGCTGAGCCACACCGATGCAGGTACTGACCGCGACACCGCCAGAAACCAGCCCGTCAACCATGCTGTTGAACTCGGGCGCATCCGGGCTGGTCAGTTGCTGTTCGGCCGGGCCGAAGATGAAAACTTCAAGCTCACCGGCGCCGGAGTCGTGGATACGTTCGGCCAGCGCCGGAACGGTTTTCATCGAGGCCGGATCGGCATGAAAGAGATGTAGGACGGTCTTGGACATGGTGTCTCCTTTCGGGGCGCTCATGGCCCCTTGATTTATGATTTTCGCCGGATGGTGCCGTGCAGCGCAGTGGCATCGGCCAGCGTGTTGTAGATGGTTCCGTATTTGCGAAGATTGCGGTGCAAAAGGTCGATGCGCTGGTCGCTTTCGTCCGTATCAACGACGATTTCATAGTCGATCCGCACCATTTTTGGCGGGCTGTCCTGACGCTGGCCATTCAGGCGCAGCTCGATCGCGCGCAGATCAAAGCCCAGCAGCGGGATCACCCGCTCGGTGCCCTTCAAAATGCAGGCCGCGAGGCTGGCCAGTAACAGCTCGGCCGGATTGAAGGCATCGGCGCGGCCCTTTGGGTCGGTGTCAAGCATGATCTCGGCATCACCCGTGCGGGCCACCGCGCCGTGGCCGTCAATTCGCCGTGCATTTACGCTGTATTCAAGCATCCTGTGCCCTCCTGTGCCTGACCGCCCCTCAAGGCTCAATACCCAGCAATCCGCCAGTCATTTTTCGTGCGACCGGCGCCATCAGAAAGATCGCGGGCACGCCAATCGCATAGGCTACCGCAAAGGCGCGCAGCCAATGGGCAAAAAAGCCGTCCCCAAAGCCGAGGTTCACGGCGGTGATGATCAGCGTCATGACCGAAATCATTAGCGCCCCCATAACGAAGGAGAACACCAAGTGGAATTTTATGTGTGGTTTCATTATCTTACTCTCTTGATTCTAGGTTTGTTATTTCTGTTCGAGCCATTCACGCAGCTGCGCACGGCTTGGCACCTTGCCGACCATCTTCATTTCGCCGTTCACCATGATGCCCGGCGTTGACATGATCCCGTGGCCGATGATCTCGGCGATGTCCTCGACCTTGACCAGCCGCGCATCGCGCCCCTCGGCCTCGATCACCTCGCGGGCCAGCGCCAGCGTTGCCTTGCATTTGGCGCAGCCGGCGCCGAGTACCCTGATTTCGGTTGTCATCGCGCACGCCCTCAGAATGGCAGTTTTTCCGATGCCCATTCGGCCAGTGGCAAGCTCCAGTTCGGGATGCGCCCACCATTGCGAAAGAACGCCTCCTTGTAGAGCACCTTTTGCGCATAGGCGGTGCGGCCCATTTTCAGGATTTGCATGTCTCCGCCAAAGCCGAACCAGGAATTCGAATGGATATAGAAGGCCTTGCCGCCGCCCATGTCGCCGATGCAGACCACCTCGGGCTGCCAGGGCGCGTCGGCCTTTTCGGCGGGCATGGTGCCCATGTCCTTGGCGATCTGCCGCCCGACGATCTCGGTTTCCTGATGGCCGATGGCACCCAGCTTGGGCACCGTGATCGCCGCCGCATCGCCACAGGCGAACACGTTGGGATAATCGGGGTTGCGCATGCTCAGGTCGGTGATGATGAAGCCCACCTCGTCGCTGATCGGAAGGCCCTTGAGGAAAGCGTGCGGCTTCCAGTTGGGCAAGACCAGGTTGACTTCGGTTTCAAGGCTGCGCCCGTCGGCAAACTCGATCCCCTCGGCGGTGAGGCGTTTGATATCCGCGACCTTGTTCATATAGTGAAAGCCCATCTCGGACGCCGCCGCCAGAAGCTGCTCGACAACCTTTTCGCCGGCATCCTCGGCAATCATCTCGGCCGGGGTGAACAGCGTGATGTTGCCGGGCCCGCCCTTGCCGCGTTCGCTCAGCCAGTGGCCCAGCGAAAGCGCCAGCTCCACCGGCGGGCCTTCGCAGGCGGCCAGCGCCGTCGGCAGCCAGTCCGGCTTGCCCCTGAGGCCCTGCTGAAAACGGGCCGAGCCGACGGCGATGGGGCCGCCCTTGTAGCCGTGTTTCATGTAGTCGATGAAACGGTTGGCGTGGAACGCATCGGTCACCGTGTGCCCGTATTCGGCGAAACCCTCGATATCGTCCAGCGCCAGCCGAGCGCCAAGGGCGATCACCAGGTAATCATAGCCGATCCGGTGAACGGGGGCGCCGGGGCGCTCGTTGGGGCGCACACTCACGGTCTGCGCCTTGACATCGATCGCCTCGACCTCGGCCTGCCGAAAGGCGATGCCATCGGCCTTCAGCGCATCCACCAGATCCATGTGCATGGTCATGGAAGGATCGCGCCCCTCGAAGATCTCGAGCGGAATGTTGGGGATGTAATCCAGATAGGCCTTGCGGTCGATCACGGTGATTTCCACCTTGTCGCCGGCATAATCGTGGATTTTCTGCGCCGCCCCGAGCCCGGCGAAATTGCCGCCGAGCACCAGGACATGTTTGCGATCGCCGACGTTTTGAATACCTTGCATGATGGCCTCCAACCTAAATGCGTTTCAACGCATATGCTCATTACTGCATATACAAACGACATGACATTTTGTCGCAGTAAAACCCCGCACCTTTCCGCCGCGATCCGGCGCGCGCAAAATCGGCTTGCATACGCCCTGCACCTTTTGGCGCTGGGGTCGAAAAATGTCGCACCTCCCCTCCCCTAGCGAAAGGTCGTCGGGTGGCGTAAAACGACACCGTCACACCCCCACGCCTGACACAGGAGCCCCCATATGCGACTGCATCCGCTTGCCCGCCCGCTTGTCCTGATCCTGACCCTGCTGGCACTAGCGGGGTGTCGGCAGGACCTGCCGTGGCATGAGACCACGCTGGACGGCGCCCTGCCGCCGCTCTCCTTTCAGATGACACGCGTGAATGACGGCAAGGCAGTTAGCGCAAAGGATTACCTTGGCAAGGTCGTGATCCTTGCATTCGGCTATACCAACTGCCCCGATATCTGCCCGACAACGCTGGCCAACCTGTCAACGGCGATGGACGATCTGGGCGCAGCTGCCAAGGATGTGCGGGTGTTGTTCGTGACGGTCGATCCCACCCGTGACACGCAGGACAGCCTCAGGCAGTTCGTCGGCTATTTCGCGCCGCAAGTGGATGGGCTGCGCGGCGATGAAACGGCGCTTTCAGCGCTGGCCAAGCGCTATCGGTTGCTTTATTCGGTCACCCCGGCCAAGGGCGATAAGCCCTATGAGGTCAGCCACGGGGCAGCGGTATATGTCTTTGACAAAACGGGAAAATCACGCCTTTTGGTCACGTCTCTGTTCACCGCCGCGCCAGACCTGAAGGGGCTGGAGGCCGACCTCAGGCGGCTTTTGGACGAGGGCGGCTCTGGCGGGTTCTGGTCGCGATTCAGGCATCTGCTCGGCTAGTCGCTACGGCTTGGTGGGGCGATGCCGGGCCCCGGGGGCGCGAGACGTCGCAGGCCTCCGACCTTGACGGCAGCGGGCTGGCATGGTGGAAGGAGGCGCACACCGACGAGGAGACCCAATGCTGCAGCGCCTCTACAACTGGACGATCTCGCTTGCGGGCTCGGAATACGCCCTCTGGGCGCTGGCTGTCATCAGCTTTGCAGAAAGCTCGTTCTTTCCCATTCCGCCGGATGTCCTGCTGATTCCGATGATCATCGCCGCGCCGCGCCGCGCCTTTCTGATTGCCACGGTCTGCCTTGTTTCCTCGGTCGTTGGCGGGTTGTTCGGGTATTTCATTGGCGCGCAGCTCTATGATCTGGTGGGCAAGCCGTTGATCGCGTTTTATGGCAAGACCGCAGCGGTCGCGCAGTTCAAGGCCGAGTTCAACGCCTGGGGCGCATGGGCAGTGCTGGTTGCCGGGGTGACGCCGTTTCCGTTCAAGATCATTACCATCACCTCGGGGGCAACCGGCCTCAGCCTGCCGGTGTTCATTCTGGCCTCGATCGTGGCGCGGGGGCTGCGCTTTTTCATCGTGGCAGCGCTGTTGTGGAAATTTGGCGCGCCGATCCGGGATTTCATCGAAAAGCGGCTTGGCCTGATGTTTGCGCTGTTCGTCGCGCTGTTGATCGGCGGATTCTATGTGGTGAGGTATCTATGACATTTCTGGCGACGATTTCGGCAAAAAACACCGCCCTACTGGCGGCCCTGTTGTCCGGCGTAATGCTGGCCGGGGCCTTCGGATTTCAATATATCGGCGGGTTGGCGCCGTGCCATTTATGCCTGCTGGAGCGCTGGCCGCACGGAATTGCGCTGGCGCTTGGGGTTTTGATCGCGCTGCGCCCGAACCGTTGGCTGTATCTTCTGGGAGCGCTGATTCTGGCCTATGGCACGGTGCTGGCGGGGTACCACGTCGGGGTCGAACAGGGCTGGTGGACCGGCCCCACCTCATGCACGTCCCAAGGGATCACCGGTCTTTCAACCAAGCAATTGATGGATCAGATCATGGCTGCGCCGCTGGTACGCTGCGACGAAATCGCATGGAGCATGCTGGGTATCTCAATGGCCGGCTGGAACGGAATTTTATCACTGGTCCTGACCGGCGCCTGGCTGCGGGCCTTTCGCCTGGCTTGAGGCGGGCAAGAGGCCCCGCGCCAAGGTTCATCGGGGTCAAGACTGCAGTTCGGCATCCCAATAAAGGAAATCCATCCAGCTTTCGTGCAGATGGTTGGGCGGGAATTTGCGGCCCAGATTGTGCAACTCGGCCACGCTGGGCCGGTGCGGCGGACGTTTCAGCCGCATCCCCGCCTGCCTGAGGCTGCGCGCCCCCTTTTTGACGTTGCATGAGCCGCAGGCCGCCACCACGTTCTCCCAGACCGTGCGACCGCCACGGGCGCGGGGGATCACATGGTCAAAGGTCAAATCCCCCTCGCTGCCGCAATACTGGCACCTGAAGGAATCGCGCAAGAACAGGTTAAAGCGGGTAAAGGCAGGCATACGCGCCGGTGAGACATAATCCTTCAGGACGACGACCGAAGGGATGCGGATGCTGATCGAGGGCGCGTGCACCTCGGCGTCATATTCCGCCACCACCGAGACCCGGTTCAGAAACGCCGCCTTGACCGCGCCCTGCCATGACCACAGCGACAGCGGCAGATAGGACAGCGGGCGATAATCGGCGTTCAGGACCAGCGCCGGATGATGGGCAAGCGCCGGCGGGTCATGCACGAAACGCGACGAAAAATGGCCCTCCATATGCCCGTCCATGTCCTCGCATTCCCTCCTGTCCGGCGACCCGATTTGCGGCCAAGTTCCGCCCAACGCCCCGGGTCAACCCTTGGCCCACGCGTGGCGCCGTCACGGCAAACTATATCCCGCGAAATCGGACAGGCAAGACGAAAGATCAGCGCTCCGATTGAAAAACGGCGGGTTATCCACATGTGGATAAGTCTTATTATCGACTTTGTTTCAGGGGGTTGTGTACAGTTTTTCACGCAAAAAACCCATCGCCACCCCCAGACCATCTGGGGCGATCCCGTGGCCCATACCGGGGGAAACATGGGTCTTGACCTCAAACCCTGCCGCGCTGAGGGCGTCTGCCGCTTGGGGCATCGAGGCGGGCGGAACCATGTCGTCCCGATCGCCGTGGACCAGCAGCACCGGGGGACGCGAGACCACCTCGGCGGCCAGACGTTCAGGGGCCAGAAGACGCCCGGAAAAGCCGACAATTCCGGCCAGACAGGGGCTGCGGCGCGGGCCGATGTGCAGGCTCATCATTGTGCCTTGCGAAAAGCCCAGCAGAACCGTGTTCTCGGCGCCCACCCCTTCATCCCGAATGGCCGCATCGATAAACCCGTTCAGATCCTCAAGCGCGGCCTGCATCCCGGCCTTGGCCTCATCCTCGGTCGAGCCATCCAGCCAGGGGATCGGGAACCACTCAAACCCGAGGGGATTGTTTGAACAGCGGTTCGGTGCATTGGGGGCCAGAAATACCGTATCGGGCAAATGCGGCGCCAGGGGATCCGCCAGACCCAAGAGATCCTGCCCATCCGCGCCATAGCCGTGAACCAGAATGACAAGGCTCTTGCCCTGCCCCGAATGTGCGCCGACGCGCGCAGAGGTTAACGCTCTCATCTTATCCCTTCCCGGTTTTTGATGGCACGGTAATAGGCCCAGAGCGCACGTGCCGCAATCCCGCGCCACGGCGACCAAGGGCGCGCCATCTTGCGAATCTCGGCCTCGCTCGGGCGCACTTGCAGCCCGAACAACAGCCGCGCGGCCTCTTGCAGAGCCAGATCGCCGGCGGCAAACACATCCGCGTGCCCCAGCGAAAACATCGCATAAATTTCCGCCGTCCAGCGCCCGATGCCGGTAATGGCAACAAGCTGCTTGATCACCTCCTCACTGGGCAACACCGCCAGCGCTTCGTAATCGATACCGCTTTTGGCCAGTGCGCGTGCATAACGGATCTTGGGACCGGACAGACCACAGGCGCGCAGGGCCTCGGTGTCGGCCTGCAACACCGCCTCGGGTCGGGTCAACCCCCGGGCCTCCAACCGCGCCCAGATCGCGTCCGCCGAGGCCACCGACAATTGCTGCGCGACGATCGCCCCCAGCAAGGCCGCAAACCCACCCGGACGGCGGCGCAGCGGCAACGGCCCGGCCACCTCCAGCGCCACGGCAAAGCGCGGCTCCTGTGCAATCAGCCATGCCACCCCCTCGTCAAGGTCGGCCTGCCTCTCGATGATACGCTCAGCCATTTGACAGGCGGACATCAGACGGGTGGACATCAGACAGGCGGGCGCGAACCCAGTCCAGCGCCGCCGAAACGCTGTTGCAGCGCGCGCAATCCAATGGAGCGGGACGGTCAATCATGACCACCTTCAGGCCCAACTCTATCGCCGCGTCCAGTTTCGGGCGGCTTGGCGCGCCGCCGGCGTTTCGCAGGACCAGACAATCAACGCCAAGCTCTTGAAACAAGGCCTTTTCCTCTGCAACATCAAAGGGCGGACGGGCCACCATATACTGCCCGTTGGGAAACGGAAACGGATGCTTCGGCGAATCAATCCGTCGACAGATCAGGTGGCGGCCCTGAAGATTGGCAAAATCCCGGATCCGCGCCGGGCCGGTGGCCAGAAACACGGTGGCGCCGGGGGGGATGTGGCGCGCCGCATCCGCTTCGCATGTTGCGTGCAGCCACGGGCGCACCGGATCCTCACGCCACGGCGGGCGCAGCAGTTGCAGATGCGCACAGCCAAGCTCATGGCAAACCGTGGCGGCGGTGGCGCTCATGCGCGTCGCAAACGGGTGGGTGGCATCCAGCACCGCGTCAATTTTTTCCTGACAAAGATAGCCACGAAACCCCTCGGCGCCACCAAACCCGCCGATACGCGTGGGGCAATCCAACGCCATCGGCCGTTTGGTCCGCCCTGCAAGAGAGGCGCGGACCCCAAGCCCAGAAACCCCCTTCAGGGCAGTGGCAATGGCGCGGGATTCGCCGCTTCCGGCCAGCAACAACAGGTTCATGTGCATCACTCCGTCGGTCCAGCTCTGGCGATAATCTTGCCGCTTCGGTCAACCATGACCACATCGACGATGCAACCGCTTTTGGCCAGCATGTCATCGGCCTTTTGTCGCGCCGCCTCGGCTAGGGCAGCGGCCAGCCCGTCTCCGGCGAGATCAAACGCCTCCAGCGCCGTGTGCGCTTTGGTAACATCCGCCAGCCCCTGCGCCCGGGCGAGTGCGCCAAGGGCGGCAAAATCCACCTGACTGCGCGCCGAGTGCAAATCCAGCGCCCCTTGCGCCAGCTTGGTCAGCTTGCCGATGCCGCCGCCAAGGGTCAGGCGCGCCACTGGATGCCGGCGCAGGTATTTCAGCACGCCGCCGGCAAAATCTCCCATGTCCAGCATGGCGTGATCGGGCAGCGCGTAAAGCGTCTGCACCGCCTTCTCAGATGTCGCCCCCGTGCAGGCCGCCACGTGGCCAAGACCGGCAGCGCGGGCCACATCGATCCCCCGGTGAATCGAGGCAATCCACGCCGCGCAGGAAAACGGTCGCACGATCCCGGTGGTGCCCAGAATGGACAGGCCGCCGACAATCCCCAGCCGCGGGTTCCACGTTTTTGCCGCGAGCGCCTGCCCGCCGGGGATCGAGACGGTCAGGGTGACATCCCCCGACCGCCCGGTTTCGGCCGCCAATTCGGCCACAACCGCGCGCATCATCTGGCGCGGAACCGGGTTGATTGCCGCCTCGCCAACCGCAATCGGCAATCCGGGCCGTGTGACTGTTCCAACCCCCTCTCCGGCAACAAAGGACACACCCTCCGATGTGCGGCCCGATGAAGGATCCGGCAACGATTGCGCGACACGCACGCAGATCAGCGCCCCGTGGGTGACATCGGGATCATCACCCGCATCCTTGACGATCCCCGCCTGCGCCCAGCCCGGCCCCTTTGCCATTGTTTCGACACGGAATTGCGGCGTCTGCCCCCCCGGCAAGGCAATCGAGACGGCCTCGGGAAAGGCGCCGCTCCAGAGCGCCGTCAGAGCCGCCTTGGTGGCGGCGGTGGCACAGGCTCCGGTGGTCCAGCCGCGGCGCAGTGCAGTATGGGGCTTGTCCGTCATGGGCGCTGTCATGGGCCGACTATAGGACGGCGCCCGCAGCGGTGCCAAGGGCAGAGAGCCCCCTTTTCCCGAACCTCTCGGCCTGCCATAAGACGCCCATGACGACTTTGCACAAGACTGGCGGCCAAACACCCGGCACGCCCCGCGGCCTGATCCTGTCCGCCCCCGCCTCGGGCAGCGGCAAGACGACGATCACGCTGGGGATCCTGCGCGCTCTGGCGCGCCGCGGATTCTTTGTGCGCTCGGCCAAATCGGGGCCGGATTATATCGATCCGCGCTTTCACGCCGCCGCCTCGGGGCGCGACTGCGTCAACCTCGACGCCTGGGCCATGACGCCTGAGCGGCTGGTTTCGCTGGCTGCCGGCGATGGCCTGCTCTTGATCGAAGGGGCGATGGGCCTGTTTGACGGTGCCCCTCCCGACGGACAGGGTGCCACCGCCGATCTGGCGCGCCACCTTGGCCTGCCGGTCGTGCTGGTGCTGGATTGCGCGCGCCAGAGTCAGTCGATTGCAGCGCTGGTTCGCGGCTTTCAAACCCACCGCGCCGAGATCCGGATTGTGGGGCTGATCCTGAACAATGTCGGCAGCCCGCGCCACGAGGAGATGCTGCGTCGAGCGTTGGACGAGACGGGCCTGCCGGTCATCGGCGCCCTTGCCCGCGACCCCGGGATGGCCCATCCGGCGCGACATCTCGGCCTTGTGCAGGCTGCTGAGCACGCCGATCTTGAGAGATTTCTGAACCGGGCTGGGGATCACGTTGCTACGTCCCTTGACCTTGCACTGTTGCAAAGCCTCGCCACCCCTCTGCCCGTTGCCCCAGAGGCGGATCGACCGCATCTGCCGCCACCCGCGCAGCGAATCGCCATTGCCTCCGATCAGGCCTTTGCCTTTGCCTATCCGCATCTGCTGGCCGACTGGCGCAAGGCCGGGGCTGTGATCACATTTTTTTCACCGCTCCAGAATCAGGCCCCGCCCGAGGCCGATCTGATCCTTCTGCCCGGCGGCTACCCCGAGCTTCATGCCGGCCGGATCGCCGCCGCAACAACCTTCATTAACGGCCTTAAGAAAGCCTCGTACTCGACTGATATATATGGCGAATGTGGCGGCTATATGGTGATGGGATCGGGCTTGATCGACGCCGCCGGAAAGCACCACGAAATGGCCGGTCTTCTGGCCCTTGAGACCAGTTTCGCGCACCCCCGGTTGCATCTGGGCTATCGCCGGCTCCGGGCCGAGGGAGGGGTGTTTCCCGGCTGCTATCGCGGACATGAGTTTCATTACGCCACCACCCTCATGGCCCGGGGAGAGCCACTCTTTCAGGCCTTTGATGCCGCCGATACTCCGCTGGCACCGATGGGGCTGATCCACGGCCGGTGCAGTGGCAGCTTTGCCCATCTGATCGACCGCGAGCCATAACACCGGCGCAGGTCGGCCTGCGACATCCTTGCAGCGCTACAGGCGCAAATGCGCTTGGCATTTGACATACCGACGGGTAGGTCTTGGGCCATGACAGATGTAAACAATCCCGATTCCCGCGCCAGACGCAACGTGTTCGTGCTGGTTCTGGCGCAGGCCGTCATGGGCTCGCAGATGCCGATGATCTTTATTCTCGGCGGTCTGGCGGGACAATCTCTGGCCAGCAACCCCTGCTGGGGGACCTTGCCGATTTCGCTGATCGTGTTCGGCTCGATGTCAACGGCCCCGTGGATGAGCCAAGTAATGCAGCATTTTGGCCGCAAAACCGGGTTTTTCATCGGCGCGGCCGGTGGCGCGCTGGGCGCTGGAATTTCGGCCTATGCGCTAACGGTTTCGTCCTTTCCATTGTTTCTGGTCGGCTCGTACCTGACGGGTATCTACATGTCGGCGCAGGGATTTTACCGCTTTGCCGCGGTCGATACCGCCTCGGCCGCCTATCAGCCAAAGGCGATGTCCTATGTCATGGCGGGGGGCCTGTTATCGGCAGTTCTGGGGCCGCAGATGATCAAGGTGACGGTGGATGCGGCCGCAATCCCCTTTCTGGGCACCTATTTGACGGTGATTGCGATCAATATTTTCGGCTCGGGCCTGTTTCTGTTCCTTGACATTCCCATCCCCGACAAGACGCCCGCCGGGCACGTGCATGGTCGCAGCCGTCTTGAGATGCTGCGCACGCCAAAAATTGCCGTGGCAATCATTGCGGCGATGGTCTCCTATGCGCTGATGAACCTGATGATGACCTCGGCTCCACTGGCAGTTGTCGGCAGCGGCTTTTCCAAGGGCAACGCGGCCGATGTGGTCATGGCGCATGTTCTGGCCATGTATATTCCCAGTTTTTTCACTGGCGCCCTGATCGCCAAATTCGGGGTCGAGCGGATCATCGCCGCGGGTCTGGTCATTCTGGCCGGAGCCGGTCTGGTGGGGCTGTCCGGGATCGACCTGACGCATTTCTTTGGCGCGCTGGTGCTGCTTGGGGTGGGCTGGAACTTTGGCTTTATCGGTGCCTCAACGCTGTTGGCCAGCGCCCACACCCCGGAAGAGCGTGGACGGATTCAGGGCCTGAACGACATGATCGTCTTTGGCATGGTGACTGTGGCCTCGCTGGCCTCTGGCGGATTGATGAATTGTTCGGGCGGATCGGTGCTGGAGGGCTGGGATTCGGTCAATCTGGCGATGATCCCGTTTCTGGCACTTGCCGGAGGTGCGCTGCTGTGGCTGTGGCTGCGCCCCGACGAGGTCTGAGCCGCAGGGCTGAAGGCGCACTTACCAGCGCGACGTCAACTCAAGGCGTATCAGGCGCAGGCGTTTGCGAAAATCCGACTGGCCCAGCGTGCCCGCCGCAATACGGGCGGGGTCGCCAATGGCGCGACGCAAAACAGGGGCGGCAAAAAAACCCGCGCGCAGGGCGGCGTGGGCGCGTTTTGGCACATAGGTGCGGGCAGCGCGGGCCTGTTTCAGACGCGCCAGCGCGCTAGCGGCCACCTGCCCCAGCGCCCTTTCCGAGGTCGCGGCAAACGGCGCCTTGCCCGCCCTATTCAGCGCCGGAACCGCCAGCAGCAGCGCCGCAAATCCGCTGGCATATGCCTGATCGCGGACCACGGGCTGTGCCTCGGGCGGAGCACCGAGAAGATGCGCCGCAAGCCACATTAAATGCCCCGAGGTTTCGTCAAGAAACCATGTGAGGCGCTCGCCTTCGTCAAGCGCGGGATCAAGGGCGTGACGCCGCCGCGCCTCGATCATATCCCGCAACAGATCCGCAGGCAGGGCACCACGGGCCACCAGATCGGCCAGCGGTGCGGCGACCTCGTGGGGCGGCGCGGCGCGACCCTCGAGCGCGCCGGCGATAACGTCGTCCCAGAACTGCAGGCGCATTTCGGCAATCATGCTTTCGCGCGCCAGCCACGGGGCACGGGCGATTTCAAGGTTGAATGCGTAAAGCACCAGCAAGGGTGCGCGCCCTTCGGCGGGGGCGGTCATCAGCGACACAAACCGGTCAGGATCGCCCTTTTGCACCAGCGCGGCGCAGGCGTCGATGCTCACCCCGGGGCCTCCTGCCGGTCGCGGATCAGCTTCCACGTGATTGCCGCCAAAAGCGCCTGAAAGCTGGCGTCAACGATATTGGCGCTGACCCCGACCGTGGACCAGCGCCGCCCCGCGGAGTCCTCGCTGTCGATGATGACACGGGTGACCGCCTCGGTGCCACCGTCGATAATGCGCACCTTGAAATCCACCAGACGCATATCGTCGATACAGGCCTGATAGGGGCCGAGATCCTTGGCCAGCGCCTTGGCCAGCGCGTTGACCGGCCCGCTGTCGCGCCCGGTCTCATCCAGACTTTCGCTAACCGACAGCACCTTGCGGCCATTGATGCGGACCACCACCACGGCCTCGGACAAGGTGACCGTCTGGTCATATTTGTTCTTGCGCCGCTCCACCGTCACACGATAGCGTTTAACCTCAAAAAACGTCGGCAACAGGCCCAGATGCTGGCGCGCCAGCAATTCGAAACTGGCCTCTGCAGTGTCATAGGCAAAGCCGCGATCCTCACGCGATTTGATCTCGGTCAGGATGTCGGCCAGACGGCTGTCATTGGCCTTAACCTCGATCCCCGCCTCGTTGAGGCGACGCCTGAGATTGCTGAGGCCGGCCTGATTTGACATCGGCACAATGCGGGTATTGCCGACGACAGCCGGGTCGATATGCTCATAGGTCGCGGGGTTTTTCAGGATGGCGCTGGCATGCAACCCCGCCTTGTGGGTGAACGCGCTGGCCCCCACATAAGGCAGCGATTTTTGCGGTACGCGGTTCAGGATATCGTCCAGCATCCGGCTGAGGCGCGTCAAGCTGGCCAACCCGGCATGGCTGACACCGATCGTGAACGCGTCACGAAACGGCGGTTTCAGCATCAGCGTCGGGATCAGGGTAATCAGGTTGGCATTGCCGCAGCGCTCGCCAAGGCCGTTCAGCGTGCCCTGCACCTGCCGCGCGCCCGCCCTGACCGCCGCCAGCGCGTTTGCAATCGCCTGCCCCGTGTCGTCATGGGTGTGGATGCCAAGGTGATCCCCGGGGATGCCCGCCGCAATCACCGCGCGGGTAATGGCCGCGATTTCCTCGGGCATCGAGCCGCCGTTGGTATCGCACAAAACGATCCAGCGCGCCCCCGCATCATAGGCCGCATGCAGGCAGGACAGCGCGTAATCGGGGTTGGCCTTGTAGCCGTCAAAGAAATGCTCGGCGTCAAACAGCGCCTCGCGCCCCTCGTGGACAAGGTGTTTGATGCTGGCGGAAATGTTGTCGCGGTTTTCCTCAAGGCCAATGCCGAGCGCCGTTGTGACGTGGAAATCATGGGTTTTTCCCACAAGGCAAACGGCGGGCGTGCCGGCATTGAGGACCGCCGCCAGAACATCGTCGTTCTCAGCCGAGCGCCCTGCCCGTTTGGTCATGCCAAAGGCGGTAAAGGTCGCCGATTTCAGGGTGGGCGCGCGATCAAAAAACGCGCTGTCGGTGGGGTTTGCACCGGGCCAGCCGCCCTCGACATGGTCAATGCCGAGGTGATCGAGCGCCTGGGCGATGCGGATTTTATCCTCGGCGCTGAAATCAACGCCTTGGGTTTGTTGGCCGTCGCGCAGGGTGGTGTCGTAAAGATAGAGGCGTTCAGAGGTCACGATGCGCCCTTTCCGACAAACCCCGGCCGGGGCGCTTGCGGCCCGGTCAGCGCCCGGACCTCCCCCATGGGGAGGGCGCTATGCCCCCACCCCGAGGCCCGCGCGCTGACCTCTGTTGCAGCTTTCGCCATCAATCGAGTTCCTTTAGTTTCGCGACGTCAAAATCAGGCTTTAGCGTCAGATTTACCCCGTCCTTGCCCATCTGCACCTCGACCCCGGCGGCCAGCAGGATCGCCTTGATCCTGTCAACCTCGGTAAAATCCTTGGTCTTCATTGCCGACTGACGTGCATTGGCAAGCATTGCCTCGTATTTTTTCCCGTCAAACCAACCAATACCGCCCCTGCGATTCAACATTTTTTCGCTCCAAAGGCCCAAAAATTTCAGGTCCGCTGCACGTTGCAAAGCCCGATCAAACTTATCTGGAATTAATCCATCCAAAGCATCCAGATGGGACAACGCCATATGCGTATTGAGGTCGTCTTTCAGGTATTCAATGATTTCTGGACTCACAGAGTCGGCAGTAACCTCGTCATCAAGGAAGTTGCAGTCCGAAATTTCATTGTGCCATTTTATCAGCTTCAACTCGGCGGCATTTGCTTTTTCTTCGGTCCAGTTCATCGGCTTGCGATAGTGGGTGCTTAGAAAAACGTAACGGATTGTTTCGCCAAAATCGCCCTGATCCAGCAACTCGCGCACCGAAAAGAAATTGCCCAAGGATTTCGACATTTTCCGCCCCTCGACCTGCAACATCTCGTTATGCAGCCAGACGCGGGCGAAATCGCCCTTGGGGTGGGCGCAGCAGCTTTGCGCGATCTCGTTTTCGTGGTGCGGGAACATCAGGTCATTGCCGCCGCCGTGAATATCAAAACTGTCGCCGAACACGTCATAGCTCATGGCCGAACACTCGATATGCCAGCCGGGGCGCCCCCTGCCCCAAGGGCTGTCCCAACCCGGCTGATCGGCGGTTGAGGGTTTCCACAGCACAAAATCCATCGGATTGCGCTTATAGGGCGCGATTTCCACCCGCGCACCGGCAATCATATCGTCAATCGAGCGCCCCGACAGGCGGCCGTATTTCGCATCCGACGTGACATCAAACAGCACATGCCCCTTAGCCTCATAAGCATGGCCCGAGGCAACCAGCCCCTCGATCATCGCGACCATCTGGGGGATATAGGCGGTTGCGCGCGGCTCAACATCCGGCCTGAGGGTGCCGAGCGCCTCCATATCCTCGTGATACCAGCGAATCGTTTCCTCAGTGATCTTGTCAATCGCCCGCCCGCTTGCAGCGGCGCGTTTGATGATCTTGTCGTCCACATCGGTGAAATTGCGTGCATATCTAACGTGATCCGGCCTGTAAACATGGCGCAGCAGCCGGTAAAGCACGTCAAACACGATCACCGGACGCGCGTTGCCGATATGGGCCCGGTCGTAAACCGTGGGGCCGCAGACATACATCCGCACGTTTTTCGGATCAATCGGCGTGAACGCCTCTTTCTTGCGCGTAAGGGTGTTGTGCAGTTTGATCTGGCTCATCGGTCGGTCTCTTTTTCCTTGTCCCTCCGCACCTATCAAACGCGCGCCGGTTTGCAAACTCCAGAACCGCGTGGCCCGCGCATATTCCTCTTGCCAAGGGGGGCAGAATCGTGATGCGCTGCCGCCTTGGGGCAAGACGGGACAGACCATGCGGATTTCAAAACGGATCGAAAATATTCTGGGCGGTGAGGCCGACGGCTGGGGAGTTTTCTATAAGGCGCGCGCCATGAAGGCGGCGGGCGAGGATGTGCTTGAGCTGACCATCGGCGAGCACGACCGCAAGACCGACCCCGCAATCCTGCGCGCCATGCACGAGAGCGCACTGTCGGGCAACACCGGCTATGCCGAGGTGCCCGGCTCGGCGGCCCTGCGCAAGGCCATCGCCCGGCGGGTTACGGCGCGAACCGGGGTCCAGACCGAATCCGACAACGTGATCGTGACCACCGGCGGTCAGGCGGGGTTGTTTGCCTCTCATATGGCGGTCTGTGACACCGGTGATGTGGCGCTTTATCTCGATCCCTATTACACCACCTACCCCGGCACGATCCGCGCCGCGGGGGCAAATGCAACGCCGGTTCCGACCCGCGCCGAAAACGGCTTTCAGCCGACGAAGGACGATCTTGAGAGCGCCCCAACGGGTGCGCGCAGCCTGTTGATCAACAGCCCCAACAACCCGACCGGCGTCGTCTATGCGCCCGACACCCTTGCGATGATTGCCGATTTCGTCACCACGCGGGACATGTGGCTGATCTCCGACGAGGTTTATGACACCCAGATATGGCAAGGGCAGCATCTGTCGCCGCGCGCCCTCCCCGGCATGGCGGCCCGCACGCTGGTGATCGGCTCGATGTCCAAAAGCCACGCCATGACCGGCTCACGCATTGGCTGGATCATCGCGCCCCGGGACATTGTCACGCATCTGATCAACCTTTCGACCTGCACGACCTACGGGGTGCCGGGGTTCATTCAGGATGCGGCACTGTTTGCCTTGAACGCGGGTGATACGCTGGAGCGCGACGTTTCCGAGGTCTTTGCCCGGCGTCGGCGTCTGGGCCAGAAAATTCTGGCCGGGGCCAATGCGCTGTCGCTGGTTCCGTCGTCGGGGGCAATGTATCTGATGCTGGACATTCGCGCGACCGGCCTCAGCGGTGAGGACTTTGCCTATCGCCTGCTTGAGGCCGAACGGATTGCCGTCATGCCCGGCGAAAGCTTTGGCCACGCCGCGGCGGGACATGTTCGGGTGGCAATGACCGTCGAGGACCGCCGCTTTGCTGACGCCCTGAAGCGTCTGGCCGATTTTGCCGCCGGGCTGGCCGGATAGGGCGGGGCAAAATCAGGGGATAACATGAAGATATCGGATTTCAGCAAATGGTCGAACCGGGCGACGGAATGGGGCCAGAAATATCTGGACGGGCTGCGCACAAGGCCAGTGCGCGCGCAGCTTGCTCCCGGCGATATCGCCGCTCTCTTGCCCGAAAAGGCCCCCGAACAGCCCGAGGATATGGAGACCATCTTTGCCGATTTCACCCGCATCGTTCCTGACGGAATGACCCATTGGCAGCATCCGCGTTTTTTCGCCTATTTCCCGGCCAACGCCGCCCCCGCCTCGATGGTCGCCGAGCAATTGGCCAACACCATGGCGGCACAATGCATGCTGTGGCAGACTTCGCCCGCCGCCACCGAGATCGAGGCCCGAATGATCGACTGGCTGCGCGATGCGCTGGGCCTTGCCGGGCATTTCTCGGGGGTCATTCAGGACAGCGCCACCTCGGCCACCCTGTCCGCCATTCTGACCATGCGCGAGCGCGCGCTGGACTGGCGCGGCAACACAAAGGGGCTGGGCGGGCAGACCCGTCTGCGGATCTATGCCTCAAACCAGACCCACAGCTCGATCGACAAGGCCGTGCGTATCGCCGGGATCGGGCAGGAAAATCTGGTCAAGGTGGCGACAGACGCCAATTTTGCCATGCGGCCGGCGGCGCTGGAGGCCGCCATAACGGCCGATCTGGCGGCGGGATATCGGCCCGCCGGTGTGGTGATCTGTGTCGGCGGAACCTCGATCGGGGCCAGTGACAACGTGGGGGACATCGTCAAGATTGCCCGCGCCCACGACCTGATGAGCCATGTCGATGCCGCCTGGGCCGGCTCGGCCATGATCTGCCCCGAGTTCCGCCCCCTCTGGGCCGGTGTTGATGGCGCTGACAGCGTGGTGTTCAACCCGCACAAATGGCTGGGGGCGCAGTTCGACTGCTCGGTCCAGTTTCTGGCCGATCCCACCGCGCAGATCCGCACCTTGGGTTTGCGCCCCGATTACCTGAAAACCAGCGGGCAGGAGGAAATCACCAATTTCAACGAATGGACGATTCCGCTGGGCCGACGCTTTCGGGCGCTGAAGCTGTGGTTCCTGCTGCGAGCCTACGGCCTTGAGGGGTTGCGCCAGCGCATCCGCAACCATGTCGCCTGGGCGCAGGAGTTGGCGGAAAAGATCGCCGCGCTGCCCCATATCACCGTGACCAGCGCGCCGCGGCTGGCGTTGTTCACCTTTCAATACGCGCCGCCCGGACAGGACGCCAACCGCGCCACCGCCGCGCTTTTGGATGAGATCAACGACGCCGGACACATCTACCTGACCCAGACCACCCACGCCGGACAGTTCGTCATCCGCGTCAGCGTCGGACAATTCGACTGCACCCGTGAGGACGTGATGGCGGTCCATGACGAGCTTTGCCGTCGAACCGCGCCCGGGCAAAAGGGGCAAAAGCGACGCCACTGACGCAAACGGGCAAGACCGCCCTGCCCCGGCCCACGTAACCTGCTGGATACTGGGATCTTTATCCCGTTTTTTCAAAGGGTTGACGATGAGCAATTCTCGTTCTCGACGCTCCGGAGGCCGTGCCGCGCGCCTTGCCCTGCGCCGGGCACCGCTGGCCTCGGAACTGCGCCCGGTGCGACCGGGGCTGTCCGGCGGGCAATACCGCCCGCTGAGCGACGCCGACATGCAGGCCATCAACGAGGCCGCCCTGACGGCGCTGGAACAGATCGGGCTGGCCGATGCGCCCGCGTCGGGCGTTGCCCACATGCAGCGCGCCGGAGCGGTTCTGGGCGAGGATGCGCGCCTGCGTTTTCCCCGCGCCGTGGTTGCCGAGGCCCTCGACAAGGCGGCGCGCGACATCACCCTTTGCGCGCGCGATCCCGGCCATGACATGCAGCTTGGCGGTACCCGGGTTCATTACGGCACCGCCGGAGCCGCCGTGCATCTGGTCGAGGTGCTTGAGCGCAGCTATCGCGACAGCACCGTGCAGGACCTGTTTGATGCAGCCAAGATCGTCAATACCCTTGATAACGTGCATTTTTTTCAGCGCCCGATGGTCTGTCGGGATATTGCCGACAATTTTGAAATGGACCTGAACACGATTTACGCGTCCTGCGCGGGGACGGGCAAGCACGTGGGAACTTCCTTTAGCCAGCCCGATTTCGTGCCCGGTTGCATGTCTCTTTTGCATGAGATCGCCGGTGGCGAAGAGGCTTGGCGTGCCCGCCCCTTTGCCTCGGTCTCGATCTGCTTTGTGGTGCCGCCGATGAAATTCGCAACCGAAGCCTGCGTCACGATGGAGGCCTGTATCGCCGCCGGGATGCCGGTCTTGCTGCTGTCCGCGGGTCAGGCGGGCGCCACCGCCCCTGCCGCCCTTGCCGGTGCCATCGTGCAGGCCACGGCCGAATGTCTGGCCGGGCTGGTTTATCTGAACGCGGTAAAACCCGGACATCCGGCCATTTTCGGCACCTGGCCGTTTGTCTCGGACCTGCGCACCGGGGCGATGTCCGGCGGCTCGGGCGAACAGGCGCTTCTGAGTGCGGGTTGCGCGCAAATGCACCGCTTTTATGGCCTTCCGGGGGGGGCGCCGGCGGGCATTGCCGACAGCAAGCTGCCAGATATGCAGGCGGGATACGAGCAGGCGCATTCCAACGTGATGGCCGGGCTGGCCGGGCTCAATCTGGTTTATGAGGCGGTCGGGATGCACGCGTCGTTGCTGGGGTTCTGCCACGAAAGCCTGATCATCGGCGACGACCTTCTGGGGCAATCGCTACGCTGCGTGCGGGGGATCGAGGTCACCGAGGACAGCCTGTCCCTCGCCGCCATGCGCGCCTCCTGTCTGGACGGGCCAGGGCATTATCTGGGCAGCGCGCAGACCCTAGGGTTGATGCAGAGCGACTATATCTATCCGCGCCTTGGCGATCGCGCTTCGCCCAAGGAATGGGCCGAGAACAACAAGCCCGATCTGGTCAAAAAGGCGATTGCGCGAAAACACCAGATCCTTTCGCAGCCCTCCGCGGCCGCCTTTGACCCGGCGCTAGAGCGGCGGATCCGGGCGCGGTTTCCGATCCGCCTACCGATGCAGTAACCGCCAGTTTTCGGACATCATCTTTTTTTTTGGGGCTTATATACTTAACTAAATCAAACCCTGTAATCTAAGTCAGGTCCATCGTAATCGTGTTCATAATCCTATCTGTTTCGGATAAAATTTTGATGATCTTCTGGTAGTGCAAAATATCATCAAATGTTAACATACGCCCCTTGCGATCTTTGAGCCATTTTTGGGCGGGTTGATATCCACCAATGTAAAATCCCCACGAAACTTGAGCAATGCCCGAAAGTTGGTGATGGGGTGATTGGGTGGCATATCATGGCGGTGTTGACGCGCCGCGATTCTCAGAGAGAAAAGGATATGCCACATGAAAAACGATACGATTTTGGAGTTCACC
>JALUYI010000035.1 GCA_027013095.1 Paracoccaceae bacterium
GGCCAACGCCCCCTGGAACGCGCTTGCTCTTTGAATGGCCTCGCGTTCCAAGGGGCTGGACGAAATCACACCGACTGGCCCAGTTTTACACCGCGATTTGGCCCCTTTTTACTCCGGGATTGACACAGGGATCTGGCCAGCATCCAGACCCTGCTGGCGTCACCGGTTCTGGGCGCGCTGTTCGATCTGCCCTGGACGCCCGTCTTTCTGGCGATCCTGTTCTTTTTTCACCGATGGCTGGGATGGGCCGCCATCGGGGGCGGGCTGGTTCTTCTGGTTCTTGCGCTTGCCAACCAGTGGATGACCCGCAAGTCCCAGATGAGGGCGGGCAAGCTGGCGGCCCGGGCCGAAGCACGCACCGAGGAAAGCCGCAAGCATGTGGAGACCGTGGTCGGGCTGGGCATGGCCGCGCCCTTTGCGGGGCGCTGGGAACAGCTGCGCAGCGAGGCCTTGCGCGCACAGATGTCGGCTTCGGATCTGAACGGGCGATTGACGGCCGCGACCAAGGCGTTCCGGCTCTTGCTGCAGTCGGGTGTTCTGGCGCTCGGGGCGTGGCTGGTGCTGCAGGGGCAGCTGACACCGGGTGCTATGATTGCGGGCTCCATCCTGCTGGGGCGCGCCCTTGCCCCGGTTGAGCAGGCGGTTGGCCAGTGGGCGGTGGTGCAACGGGCCATGACGGCCTGGAAATCGCTGTCGGTTCTGCTTTCGGCGGTGCCGGCCACAAGCGCGCCCATGGACCTGCCTCGGCCCTCGGCCAGGCTGAGCGTACGCGATCTTGCAGCCGCACCCCCCGGTGAGAGAACGCCCGCGCTGCAGGGGGTTTCCTTCGAGCTTGCCCCGGGCGAGGCCATTGCCGTGATCGGGCCGAGCGCTTCGGGCAAATCAACACTCGCACGCGCACTGACCGGGCTATGGCCGGTGCTGCGCGGTGAAATCAGGCTTTCCGGGGCCACGCTCGGGCAATATGACCGGGAAGCACTGGGACGCTATCTCGGCTATCTTCCGCAGGAGGTCGTGCTGTTTGCCGGCACGGTGCGTGAGAACATCGCGCGGTTCGACCCGGAGGCGCGCTCGGAAGACATCCTGCGCGCGGCCAAGGCGGCGGGCGCCCATGAGCTCATCCTGTCGCTGCCCGATGGATATGAAACCGTCCTGCATGAGGGCGGCGGTCGGCTGTCCGGGGGGCAGCGCCAGCGCATCGGGCTCGCTCGCGCCTTTTACGGGGATCCGGTCGTTCTGATCCTGGACGAGCCGAATTCCAGCCTCGACGATCCGGGCATACAGGCGCTGAACCGTGCGATTGCCGCGGCCAAGGCGGCGGGCAAATCCGTTCTCATCATGTCGCACCGCCCCTCGGCGCTCGCCGCGTGCGAAAACGTGCTGTTGCTGGAAGGCGGAAGAATGCGGGCGTTCGGCCCGCGCGACGAGGTATTGCGCCGCTTCATCAAGGGATCGCCCTCGGTTCTTGCCGCTGCAACGCAAAGGGGTGCTCCGAGCCATGGCTGACATCTGGTCGCCCCGCCGCAGCGTGCTGTTCGGCCTGGCGGTGCTTGTCTTTGGCGTCGGGGCTTTTCTTGCCTGGGCCGCGTTTACCGAGATCAACGGGGCGGTCGTGGCCTCGGGATTTGTCGAGGTCAAGTCGCGTCGCCAGGTCGTCCAGCATCGCGACGGGGGAATTGTTGCGGAAATCCTCGTCCATGACGGCGACAGGGTTGCCCGCGGGGCACCGATCATCCGTCTTGATGACACCCAGCTTCGCGCGCAGGAAAAGCAGCTGCGCCGGCAGTTGTTCGAGGCCGAGGCACGCCTTGACCGGCTTGCGGCGGAAATCCGGGGCACCGATGCTCTGCGGTTTCGCAAGGGCTTGCGCGATGCGGCCCGGCGGGACAAGGCCCTGGAGAAGGTTCTTGCCGACGAGGCCGCATTGTTCCAGACACGGCAGATGGCCCGCAAGCAGATGCTTTCCCAGCTTGACGAGCGCAAGACCCAGACCCGGGCGCTGGTTTCCGGGCGCAAGCGTCAACTGGCGGCGGGGCGCAAACAGCTGGCGCTGATAAACCGCGAGCTCGAGACCCAGCAAAACCTTCTGGAACGCGGTCTTGCCCAGGCGTCGCGAGTTTCTGCCCTTGAACGCGAGGCCGCGCGGCTGGACGGCATGATCGGTGAACTTGAAGCGGGTATTGCAGAAGCGAAAAGCACCATCGCCGGATACGAGATCGAACGCCTGGCCAATATCACGAAATGGCGCGAGACCGCCCAGGGAGATCTGCGCGCCCTGCAGCCCAGGGCGGCGGATCTGCGCGAGCGACTGCGCGTTGTCGAGACACGCCTTTCACGCCTGACCCTCAAGGCGCCGATGGCCGGCATTGTCTACGGGATGCGCGTGTTCACGGTTGGCGCGGTGGTTCCCCCGGGGGGACAGGTTGCAGAGATCGTTCCGGCCGATGCGCCGCTGGTTCTTTCCGTACGCATTGGCGCAACACAGATCGACCGGGTCAAGCTCGGCCAGAAGGCGGTGGTAAAGTTCCCGTCCTTTGCCAGCCGGATTTAGGCAGCGGTTCTCTTCAGCCATCGCCTTCAGTTCAGAAATCATCGACGCGTCCATGCCGCCAAACTTCGCTCGCCACTTATAAAAACTCGCGCTGCTCATGCCATCCCTCTCGGGATTTACTTTGTAAACTCTGCGGGCAGCGGCTCTCGGCACAGTTCTGACACGGGGACATCGCTCTCAGCTTGCTTCAGAATGCCCATGATCTGCGCATCGCTATATCTCTTGTTCTTCATCAAAATCTCCTCAATTGTCAACGACGTAAACAAATCCCTGCCACGTTGACACGTAGGTAAAATCGCTGACCTCTCACCCGGCAGGCGATGCTTGCATCGCTGAGAGGGCAGAGCCGGTTTGGGGCCGGTGCCCGGAATTTCCGGTTTACCTTGTCCGCCGGACATGGCTCTGACTTGTCACTCACCGTGGTCCTGGTTCCTTTGCCACGGATAACTCCCTGAAGTCCAGCCTGTTTCATCGGCCGTGCTACAGTGCAGCGGGCCACGTCAAAGCCCTCACGCCTGAGCTGATGCCAGACCTTTCGCACCCCGTAGACTTTGAGGTTGTCCTCCCAGACACGCTTGACCTCAGGAAGCAGAACCGCATCTCGCTTGGCACGATCTGACGCCAGATCCGGGTTCCTCTTGACCATCGCATGGGCGTGATATGTCGATGGGGCGATTGGCAGAACCCTGCAGATCGGCCAGATATTCAAACCTTGGCCCGAAGGCATCTCGATGAGCTTCAATGAAGGCCGTCATCGTTTCAGTGGGCGGTCGAGCTCCGCCTGAGCAAAATATGCGCTGGCCTTGCGCAGAATTTCATTGGCCTGACGCAATTCCTTGTTCTCGCGCTCCAATGCCTTGATCCGGGCCCGCTCATCAGAGGTCACACCATCGCGCAAACCGCTGTCGGTTTCCGCCTGATGAACCCAGCGGCGCAGCGTTTCCGGGGTGCAACCGATCTTGGCCGCAATTCCCACAAGCGCTGCCGACTGGCTGTCATAGTTGCTCCGGTGCTCGAAAACCATCCGTACGGCCCGCGCGCGCACTTCTGGCGAAAATCTGTTGGCTCTCTTGTTCTTTTCCATAGCTCCAATCTTTCCTCGATTTGGAGCCTCCGGGAAACCCGGTGCGGTTCACACGGGAAAACTGAACAGTTGGGATAAGTGGAAATTCTGCTCGAAATCGGCAATTCTGCCGGAAAGAGGAGACCTCAGGTTACAGTACCGCAGACGCAGCCACCTCAGGTTTCCTTGTCGAAATGCTGTACAGACTGCTTTTGTGAGGGCCACCGGCCTAAATCATGTGTAACCTATTGATTTTAATGGTGAGCCGGTCGGGGCTCGAACCCGAGACCTACTGATTAAAAGTCAGTTGCTCTACCAACTGAGCTACCGGCCCATCATTTGATCGACGGGACCGTCTGTCCCCTCCATCTGTCCTTTGTGCAGAACCCGTAAGGCTCCGACAAGGCCAAGCTGCGCGTTTTGCCGAACACCGAAAATTCCGGTCCGACAAGCAACGCCGCTTAAGGTCGGGTAGGTATAAGGGGTGGCGTTGATGGTCAAGGGGAAATTCCGTCAATCCGGGGAAAATATTGGCCTCCCCGGTGGCGGGTCGCAGAACTGGTCAAAGCTGCGGCAAGGGGCTATATGCGCGGGATGGATCAGGATTGGAAAAAGACCGGACTCCGGTTTCGCAAGATGCACGGGCTTGGCAATGATTTTGTCATCATAGACGCGCGCGGGCGCAGCAACCCGGTAACACCCGAGGTGGCGCGCGCCATCGGAGACCGGCATTTTGGCGTCGGCTTTGATCAACTGGCCGTTCTTCATGATGGCGCAGATGCGGATGCAGCCCTGCAATTCTGGAACGCGGACGGTAGCCTTTCAGCGGCTTGCGGCAATGCGACGCGCTGCGTTGCCGGGCTTTTGTTTCAGGAAACCGGCGCGGCGCAGTTGACGATCAGAACCGAGCGCGGGTTGCTTTACTGCGAGGACGCCGGAAACGGGATTTACCGGGTCAATATGGGACCTCCGCAGCTTGATTGGCGCGAGGTTCCGCTGGCGCGCGAGGTTGATCTTTTGCATCTGCCCCTTGAGGGCGATCCGACCGCACTGGGCATCGGAAACCCGCATTGCGTTTTTTTCGTAAAAGACGCCGCCGCGGTCGATCTGACCACCGAGGGGCCCCGATTTGAGCACCACCCCCTTTATCCCGAACGCACGAATGTCGAGTTTGTCGAGGTGATCAACCGGCACGAGATCCGCCTGAAGATCTGGGAGCGGGGCGCGGGGGTGACGCTGGCCAGTGGCTCGTGCTCATGCGCCAGCGTGGTTGGCGCGGCGCGGCGCGGATTGACGTCACGCAAGGTGTCCGTGCATGTCGATGGTGGCACGCTTTTGATCGACTGGCGCGAGGACGGGGTCTGGATGTCCGGGCCGACGGCGCATGTCTTTGATGGCGTCTTTGTTCCGGCCTACCTGGATGCGCTGGGATGAGTGGCTCTCTTCCGCTTTTTGAAACCCTCGGTTGTCGGCTCAACACTTACGAGACCGAGGCCATGCGCAATCTCGGAGAGGCTGCAGAACTAAAAGACGCGATCGTCGTCAACACCTGCGCCGTTACCCAAGAGGCCGTGCGGCAGGCCAGACAGAAAATCCGCCAGCTGCGGCGCGCGTATCCAGAGCGCACCCTGATTGTCACCGGATGTGCCGCACAGGTCGATCCGCAGGATTTTGCCTCGATGCCCGAGGTCGATCACGTTCTTGGCAATGATGAAAAGCTGCGGGCAGAAAACTGGCGCAGACTGGCGGCAGGCGGGATAAACGATGCGGTTCAGGTTGCCGATATCATGCAGGTCACATCTGCCGCGCCCCCGCTGATCGACGGCTTTGGCACCCGTGCCCGCGCCTATGTCGAGGTCCAGAACGGCTGCGATCATCGCTGTACCTTTTGCATTATCCCCTATGGGCGTGGCAATTCGCGCTCGGTTTCTGCGCCGGTGGTCATCGAGCAGGTCAAGCGGCTGCGCGACAAGGGGTTTAACGAGATCGTGCTGACCGGGGTCGATATGACCAGCTGGGGCGGTGACCTGCCCGAGCGGCCCCGGCTTGGCGATCTGGTCAACGGCATATTGGACTCGGTTCCCGATTTGCCCCGGCTAAGAATATCGTCAATCGATTCGATCGAGGTCGATCCCCTCTTGATCGAAATGATTTGCTATCATCCGCGCCTGATGCCGCATTTGCATCTTTCTTTGCAGGCGGGCGACAACATGATCCTGAAGCGGATGAAACGGCGGCACCTGCGCGAAGATGCAATCCGCTTTTGCCAGACGGTGCGCGCGGCCCGTCCCGAGATCGTGTTTGGCGCCGACATCATCGCCGGGTTCCCGACCGAGAGCGATGCGATGTTTGACAACTCCTGTGCGCTGGTTGAGGCCTGTGACCTGACCTGGCTGCATGTCTTTCCCTATTCGATTCGCAACGGAACCCCGGCGGCGCGAATGCCACAGGTTGCGCGGGCTACCATCAAGGAGCGCGCGGCGCGGCTCCGAGAGATCGGGAACACGCAGGTTGCCAGCTATCTGGATGCACAGCGGGGCAAGCGGGCCAATGTCCTGCTGGAAAACCCGCATATGGGCCGCACCGAAGGGTTCGCCCCGGTCCGTTTTGACGCTGACCTGCCGGTCGGGCAGGTTGTCGAGGTAGAAATCAATGGCCGCGCCGGGGCAGAGTTGTTGGCAACGCCGGTTAGCCCGAAAAAAGGATAGCTCCCGATGCACCCAAATCCGGTCTTTCGCCAAGTATCTGATACGACCAGTCTGGGCTTTGCCCGCGCACGGGGTTTTGGAGTGATTTGTGTCAACGCCGATCCCGCGCCACTGTGCAGTCATATTCCCTTTTTGCTGGCCGAGGACGGCACGCGGGCCGAGGCGCATTTGGTGCGCTCCAACCCCATTGCGGGCCTGCTTGGTGCCGGGCCGGTGGCTGCCCGCCTGATCGTCAGCGGCGCAGATGGCTATATCTCGCCAGACTGGTATCAGGCCAAAGATCAGGTGCCGACATGGAATTACGTGGCCGTGCATCTGACCGGAGAGCTGACGGCAAAACCGGTCGAGCTGTTGCGCCCGCACCTTGACCGATTATCGGCATTTTTTGAAACACGTCTTCTGCCAAAACCGATATGGCGTGTGGATAAGGTGGATGATGCGGCTCTGGCGCGCATGGTGCGGATGATTCTACCGGTGGAGCTGTCGATAACGAATGTCGAGGCGACGTGGAAACTTTCCCAGAACAAGGCTGCACCTGCGCGTCTGGCTGCGGCTGACATGGTTACGGATGCCGCCCTGGCCGAGGCGATGCGCGTTTTGCCGGATTGATTTGCAACGGCGTGCTGCTTTTGCCAGACTGCGCCTGATGTCGCCCCGTCAGGGATCATTCAACGAAAGGCCAGCAGATGCGGTTATATTATTCCAAGACCTCTCCATTCGCGCGCAAAGTCTTGGTGCTGTTGCGCGAAACAGGGCAGCTTCAGGATGTCGAACTGGTGGCGGCGGCAGGCTCGCCACTGGATGCCAGCAACATGCCGACCACCCATAATCCCTTGGGCAAAATTCCGGCGCTGACCCGCGCTGACGGTCCGGCGTTGTTTGACAGTCGAGTCATCTGCCGCTTTCTGGACGCGCGTGCGGGGGGGCAGCTTTATCCATCCGGCGCGCGCCTTTGGTATTGTCTAACACTCGAGGCCATGGCCGATGGTATTGTCGATGCGGCAATCCTGATGGTTTATGAAGCAAAGCTGCGTCCCAATGAGACCCGCTTTGAGCCGTGGATCGCCGGGCAATGGTCCAAGGTGACTCGCGCGCTGGACGCCATCGAGACCGGTGAGTAGATATCTTATCTGAGCGGGCCGCTTGACATGGGGCAGGTGGCGCTGGGTTGCGCGCTGGCCTATCTCGATTTCCGTCACGGTGCGCGAAACTGGCGCGAGGGACGCCCCCGGTTGGCCGCATGGGAGGCGGCCTTTGCCGCACGGGACAGCATGTCGGTAACGGTTCCCACAGAATAAAGTGTTTCCAATAATTGTCGGGGCGTAGACCAATAAACCACAGGCTATCAGCCCCGCCACCGCCGCCACCATCTGGCCAGCGAGCGGCGCCTGAACGCGCGGTCCCCCAGCCAGCCGACGAGGGCCCCGATCAGCACCTGCCAGATGTTGTGGGCCTTGGCGTAGATGCGGGATTCTCCAACGAAAACCGCGGTCAGGATGACTCCGGCTTTGACTACCGGGTTTCCGGTAATGCACTGATGCACAAGATTGCTGGCCGCAAAGACCGCCGTTGCCGTGTGGCCCGAGGGCATGCCATGCGAGTTGCCGTTGGGACGCCGGTTGATGGCCGCATCCCCCAGCGCGTATTTCGACCCCTGAACGACGCCCCATTGCGACAGGTAGCGCAGCATGAAATCACCGGTCTCGCCATTCACGACCGAGCAGCCAAGGGCGATCACCGGCAGCGCGATCTGGAAATTGTCGCCCAGTTTTTCCACCTGTTTGGGTGAGAGTGCCGCCGTCATGACCAGCGCCAGCAGGATCAGCCGGGCCTTGGTGGTCTGGCTCATGCGTCGAAGCCTCTCGATCACACGCTTCATTCCCACTCTCTCCTTGTCTGGCGCAGGGCCTCGGACAGGGCGATCCCGGCGCTGACCGCGACATTCAGGCTGCGTCCGCCGCCCGGCATCGGGATCCGGACGCTCTGCTGGCATCGTGCCGAAACCGCGTCCGGCACGCCAGCGCTTTCGCGGCCCATCAGCAGGGTGTCGTCGGCGCGAAAGGCAAAATCCCACAGGTCCACCGGCGCTGATGTGCTGAGCAGGATCAGACGCCCGGCGGCCGGTGGCGTAAAAGCAGGCTGTGCCAAAAATGCCTCCCATGACACATGGCGCAGGACGCTGGCCCTTTGGGCATAGTCCATCGCGGCCCGTTTCAGCACCTTCATCGACAGCGCAAAGCCGCAAGGCTCGATAACGTCGAGAGGGACGTCGAAACAGGCACATATCCGGATCATGGCCCCCAGATTGAGGGCGATATCCGGTTGGTATACGGCCAGCCTCATCCCGAATTCCTGCCTTTGCTTGCTGCGCCCGAATGTCCGCTGGACCTTGGCGTTTCGAGGATGTAGTAACGCCCGAGGAGTCTTGGGGCAACCTGACTCCGGGTGAAGGTATTTGGCCCAGCTAAGTGGGCCGGGCAAAGGAGAAAATCTCGTGTCTCACGCAGAAGACAACGAAGGCACGCGCCGGGACTTCCTTTACGTGGCCACTGCGGCCACCGGGGCGGTTGCGACAGGCGCAGCTGTCTGGCCGCTGGTCGACCAAATGAACCCCAGTGCAGATGTTCTGGCTGTGTCGTCCATCGAAGTTCCCGTTGGCGATGTCGAGGTCGGCACCCAGTTGACAGTCAAGTGGCGCGGCAAGCCGGTGTTCATCCGGCGCCGGACCAAGAAAGAGATCGAAGAAGGGCGCGCCGTCAAGCTGAGCGACCTTGTCGATCCCAACGCCGAGAATGAAAACCACCCCGGTGCCAAGGCAACCGACCAGAACCGCACCCTCGACAAAGAGGGCGAATGGCTGGTGATGATCGGTATTTGCACCCACCTTGGCTGCGTGCCTCTGGGCAACAACGCGGGCGATTACGATGGCTGGTTCTGCCCCTGCCACGGCTCGCACTACGATACGGCCGGACGTATTCGCAAAGGGCCTGCTCCGCGAAACCTGGAAATTCCGGTCAACAAATTCGTTGACGCCACAACCATCAAACTGGGTTAAGGGAGAACCAAAATGGCTGGTATTCCACACGATCATTACGAACCCAAGACCGGGTTTGAGAAATGGCTGCACGAGCGGCTGCCCATCATCAGTCTGGCCTATGACACATTGATGATTCCGACCCCCAAGAATCTGAACTGGATGTGGATCTGGGGTGTCGTTCTGGCCTTTGCGCTGGTGCTGCAAATCGCAACTGGTATCGTTCTGGCGATGCATTACACACCCAATGTCGCGCTGGCCTTTGATTCGGTCGAGGGGATCATGCGGGACGTCAACGCCGGTTGGGCGTTGCGCTACACGCATGCCAACGGCGCCTCGCTGTTTTTCTTTGCGGTCTATCTGCATATTTTCCGCGGCCTTTATTATGGCTCGTACAAGTCGCCGCGCGAGGTGACGTGGATCATCGGCATGTTGATCTACTTTGCCATGATGGCCACCGCATTCATGGGCTATGTCTTGCCTTGGGGAAACATGTCGTTCTGGGGCGCCACCGTGATCACCGGCCTGTTTGGGGCAATCCCGGGGATTGGCGAAACGCTGCAGACCTGGTTGCTGGGCGGGCCGTCCGTTGACAACGCGACATTGAATCGTTTCTTTTCGCTGCACTACCTCTTGCCGTTCGTTCTGGCAGCGCTGGTTGCCGTCCATATCTGGGCCTTCCACACGACCGGGAATAACAACCCCAGCGGGGTTGAGGTGCGGCGTGGCTCCAAGGAAGAGGCCGAACGCGATACCCTGCCGTTCTGGCCCTATTTCGTGGTCAAGGACCTGTTCGCCCTTAGCGTGGTTCTGACCATCTTCTTTGCGATCGTCTATTTCATGCCGAACTATCTGGGCGAGCCGGTCAACTATGCCAAGGCCAACCCGCTGTCGACGCCAGCGCATATCGTGCCTGAATGGTATTTCCTGCCCTTCTACGCGATTCTCAGGGCGTTCACCTCGGATGTCTGGATCGTGCAATTTGCCCATTTCATCACCGGCGGCATTGTCGATGCCAAGTTCTTTGGCGTGATCGCGATGTTCGGATCCCTGATCGCGGTGGTTCTGGTTCCCTGGCTCGATACCTCACGGGTGCGCTCGGGCAAATACCGCCCCAGCTTCAAATGGTGGTTCTGGCTTCTGGTTCTGGATTTTCTGGTTCTGATGTGGTGCGGTTCGCAGCCGCCGAGCAGCCTGATCGCGGGGATTTCCCTGATCGGCGCAGCCTACTGGTTCGGCTATTTTCTGGTGATCCTGCCGCTTTTGGGACTGCTGGAAAAACCCCTGCCGGTGCCCGAAACCATCGAGGCGGATTTCGATTCGCATTACCCGCCCAAGGACGCCAGCGCGTCCGCGGCTGAATGATTTGGATAAGAGGACAGTCGAGATGACAAAACGTACCATACTCGCAGCACTCGTTGCATTCGGCCTTGGGGTAGGCGGTGTTCAGGCCAGCGAAGGCGGGCATGTAACGGACTTTGCGTTTTCGTTCGAGGGCCCCTTCGGGACCTATGACCAGCACCAGTTACAGCGCGGCCTGCAGGTCTTTACCGAGGTCTGCTCGGCATGCCACGGGATTCATCAGGTCTCGCTGCGAAATCTGGGCGATGTCGGTGGCCCGGCCTTGTCAAAGGATCAGGTCAAGGCCTATGCCGCCCAGCTGGAGGTTGATGATGGCAATGGGGACACAAGGCCCGCCAAGCCCTCGGATAAGTTCCCGGCCAACACTTCGGTCGGGGCGCCGGACCTCAGCCTGATGGCCAAGGCGCGCGCCGGATTTCATGGCCCGATGGGGCTGGGGATAAACCAGATTGTCAAAGGCATGGGCGGGGCTGAATATATCGCCTCCTTCGTTACCGGGTTTACCGGCAAATCCAAGGAGCTGGCCGGATCCACCCTTTATGAAAACCATGTTTTCCCCGCCGGCTGGACCCGCATGGCTCCGCCGCTTGAGGACGGACAGGTCGAGTTTGCCGATGGCAGCCCGAATGATGCAAAAAGCATGGCGCAGGATGTTGCCGCCTTTTTGATGTGGACGGCCGAGCCAAAGATGACCATTCGCAAGAAAACTGGTCTGCTGGTGGTCTCGTTTCTGGTTCTGCTGAGCGCACTTCTGTATCTCAGCAACAAGCAGCTGTGGTCAGGCCCCAAACGCAAAGGCTGAGGCCGACACCACAGAACACCTCTGAAAGGGGCATGCCGTCGGCGTGCCCTTTTTCATCGGCCGAGATAGGCCGACAGCGCTGCAGGCGGGTGCAAAAAGAACTGCGTGGTTGCGACCGGCGCCTGCGCCACCCCCTCGGCGACCAACGCCGTCCGCGTGGCAATTGCGCGGGCATCCTGCGGGTCGTGAGTGACCATGATCAGGGTCTTTCCGCCTTCGGTCACGATTTGATTGACAAGCTCCAGCATCTCAAGACGCAGCCCGGGCCCGAGGGCGGCAAAGGGTTCATCCAGTAGCAACAGCGGTTTTTTGCGCAACAGCGCACGGGCCAAGGCGACCCGCTGGCGCTGTCCGCCCGACAGGTCCGCCGGCCGTCGCTGCTCGTCCCCGCGCAGGCCTACACGCACCAGACTGGCCGAAACCTGCGCCCGTTGCCCGGGCGTCAGACGCAACGACGGATCCAGCCCGAGGCCGACGTTCTCAGCGACGCTGAGGTGGGGAAAGAGGTTGTTCTCCTGAAACAGCAGACTGACGGGACGCTTGGCCGGGGGCAGGTCGCTGAGGTCCTGATTGCCCAAGCGGATGCGCCCGGCGCTGGGGGCCAGAAACCCCGCGATCACCGACAATAGTGTGCTTTTCCCCGCACCCGAAGGTCCGATCAGAGCTAATTTGTCCCCCGGGGCCAGAGTCCAGTCCGCCCTCAAGCTGAACGTTCCCTGTCGGATCAGCAGGTGATCCAGCTCAAGTTTCACGGTTTGCCTCGCGTTCGAAAATCCAGAACAGGGTGAACGATAACAGGACCAGAATCAACGCCGCGCCATTGGCCGCGTCGATCTGATATGAGCCCGTCAACCGGTAGAGCATCAACGGCAGGGTTGCCGATTGCGGATCGGCAAAAAGCGCGATGACCCCCAGATCACCCATGGACAGGGCCGCGGCAAGGCCGGTTGAAAACAGTGCCGGCCGCCGGATCGTCGGCCATGTGAGCAGGCGAAACCGTCCCCAGCCTTGCATCCCCAAACTGTCGGCCAGATGTCCAAACCCCTGCTCGGACTGCCTGAGTGCGGGAAGGATTGCGCGCAAGGCGAACGGCAGGCTCATGGTGGCGTTGACCAGTGCGGTGATCGGCAGGGCCAGTGCGACCGGATCGACGAGGGGGAACAGGAAAATGAACAGGCCGGTGCCGATCATCATTGGCGAGGCGGCAATGAATAGAGCGCCAAGGCCTTCGATCAACCCGGCGGTTTGGGCATGGGATCGCTCCAGCCGAACGATTGCAAACCCCAGCGCAAGAGCAAAGCAAAGGGTCAGGCCAGCGGCCCCAAATGCGACCAGAACCGAGCGCAGGATGGCCCCTCCCAGTGCTGACAGCGGCAGTGCCGTGAGCCCTGCCAAGCCGCTTGCAAATATCGCCATAAGCGGCAAAAACAAAAACAGCATTGCCGCCAGCAGCACCCCTGCATCGCGCAGAAGCACCGAGCGCGCCTGACAATCCCAGCGCTCCGGTTCCCGAAGGCCGCCGGACGATACGCCAAAACGGGTGGGGGCGGCCAGTTTCCACGCCCCATAGGCGGCCAGCGCGCCGATTGTGAACTGCGCGACCGCCAGCAGCGCGGCCTTGGCAAGGTCAAAGTCAAACCGAAAGGCCTGATAAATGGCCAACTCGATCGTGGTCGCCCGCGGTCCGCCCCCAAGCGTCAGCGCCACCGCAAAGCTGGTCACCGAAAGCAGAAAGATGACCGCCAGAGCGCCGGGCGCCACCTCTTTCAGCATTGGCGTTTCAAGTCTGCGGTTGATGTCGCCAGTGCGCATTCCCAGCTGCGCGGCCAGACGAAAATGCTGCTCGGGGATTGCCTGCCACCCTTGCAGAAACAGCCGTGTGGCCAGCGGCATATTGAAAAAAACATGCGCCAGAACAACGCCCTTGAGACCGTAAATGCTGATCGGGCCAAGGCCAACCAGCTGCAGGGCCGCGCTGAACAGACCGTTGCGCCCGTAGATCGACAACAGTCCCAGCACCGCAACGATGACCGGCAATAGGAACGGAGCGCCAAGCAGGGCGATCAGGCTGCGCCGCCCCCGGAACTGCCGCCGGGCAAGCGCCCGGGCAACAGGAATGGCCAGCAGGACGCTGAGCACGGCAGACAGGATCGCCTGCGTCAGGGTAAAGCGGATGGCGGCCCAGTCCGCCGCCCCCAAGGTTGCTCCGCCCTGTGCTTTCAGGGCCACCATCACCAGCGTTCCGATGCTGAGGGCGCTCAGCAGTGCTGCAACGCCAAGCCCCGGCCAGAGTTTCATTTGCTGAGCGCGGTTCGCCATTCCTCCAGCGCCGCCGCGCGCACGGCCTGGGCCTCATCCGGTCTATAGATCAGTGCATCCTTTGCCGGTAAAGCTGCGTCAAATCCGTCGGGAAGCCCGGATTTTGGCAGGATTGCTGGATACATCCAGTTGGTGGTCGGAATGATCGACTGCACCTTGTCGGACTGCATGAAGGCCAGAAACCGCGCGGCCAGCGCCGGGTGGGGCGCCTTGGCCAGTTGCCCCATGACCTCGATCTGCATGTAATGCCCCTCGGAAAAGCGGGCAAATGCCTTGCTGTCGTCATTTTCGGCAATCCGGTGATAGGCCGGTGAGGTGGTGTAGGACAGCACCATGTCGGCCTCACCCTTCAGGAACATGCCATAGGCCGCCGACCAGCCCTTGGTTACGGTCAGGATATGCGGCGCTAGCCCGGCCCAGATTTCCGGTGCACGGGTGCCGTAGGCCTTTTTCACCCACAGCAACAGGCCCAGACCGGGGGTGGAGCTGCGCGGATCCTCGATCACGATTTTCAGGGATTTCGGCGCTGCGGCCAGATCGGCAAAGCTGTGGGGAACCGTCTTCAGCTTGGCCTTGTCGTAGACAAAGGCGAAATAACCCCAGTCAAAGGGCAGAAACAACGGGTCATTCCAGCCTCCCGGCAGGTCGGTTTTCCGCCCGTCTTTCACAGTGGCAAACAGCCCGGTTGCGGCGGCTTTCGCGGTCAGGCTGGTGTCCAACCCCAGCACCACATCTGCGCTGCTGCGCGCGCCTTCAAGCTCGACACGCGCCAACAATGCGGCGCCATCGCCGGCAGTGGTGAATTTCAAATTGCAGCCACAAACCGCTTCGAACGCTTTCTTGACCGCCGGGCCGGGCCCCCATTCCGAAGCAAAACTGTCGTAGGTGTAAACATTCAGCACTGGTTTGTCCGCAGCACCCGCACCGCCCGCTAGGGTCAGTGCCAGTCCTGCAGCAATCAGGGACATTTTCAACATTATCTGGTCCTCCATCATGACCACAGGCGCAGGTCTGGTAGAGGACGAGACTGTCTACCTTCCCTCCGCCGGTATTATCCGGTTCAGGTTCAACGGGTCTGCAAGGATGCATCTCAGCCAAAAGGCCCCCCGAGGTGGGGCGACCATAGGCCGCCTTTTTCAAAGGTGCAAGAGAGGACGCAAACCGCTTGGCAGGCTGGGCGCGGTCGGGCATAACCACGCAACAGAGGAGAGGTGCCCATGTCAACAAACAGCTTTGGCCGCATGTTTACCGTTACCACCTGGGGGGAAAGCCACGGCCCCGCTCTGGGGGCTACGGTAGATGGCTGCCCGCCAAACGTGCCACTGGATGCAGCGATGCTGCAAGAGGCGCTGGACCGGCGAAAACCGGGGCAGAACCGCTTTACCACCCAGCGTCAGGAGGCCGATCAGGTCGAGATTCTTTCGGGGGTGTTTCAGGGGCGTACGACTGGCACACCGATCCAGTTGATGATCCAAAATACCGATCAGCGCAGCAAGGATTATACGGAGATCGCCGACAAATTCCGACCGGGTCACGCGGATATTACCTATTGGCAGAAATACGGTATCCGCGATTACCGCGGCGGCGGGCGATCAAGCGCACGCGAGACCGCCGCCCGAGTGGCCGCCGGAGGGGTGGCGCGCGCGGCCTTGCGTGTGCTTGCGCCCGAGCTGAAAATCATCGGCTATATGGTGCAGATGGGCGCCGACAGGATCGACCGCAAGGCAATGGATATGGCCGAGATCGTGCGCAACCCGTTCTGGACGCCAGATGCCGCGGCAGCTGGCCGGTGGGAGGATACTCTGGCCGGTCTGCGCAAATCCGGCAATTCGGTTGGCGCCGTCATCGAGGTTGTGGCCCAAGCGGTTCCCCCGGGTCTTGGCGCGCCGGTTTATGGCAAGATCGACACCGATATTGCCAGCGCGATGATGTCCATCAATGCCGTCAAGGCAGTCGAGATTGGTGCCGGAATGGAGGCGGCCAGCCTGACGGGCGAAGAAAATGCCGACGAGATTTTCATGGGGCCGGATGGGCCTATTTTTTCGTCAAACCACGCCGGTGGGATCCTTGGCGGCATATCGACCGGTCAGGATATCGTCTGCCGGTTCGCGGTCAAGCCAACCTCATCGATCCTGAAGCCGCGTCGCACCATCACCAAATCCGGGGATGAGGTCGAGATCGTGACCAAGGGCCGCCATGACCCCTGCGTCGGGATTCGTGCCGTTCCGGTAGGTGAGGCCATGCTGGCCTGCGTGCTGCTGGACCACATCCTGCTGCATCGCGGGCAGGTGGGAAAAAATCAGGGGCGGATCGGCTGACCCGCCCCCGATCCTGCACCTTTTGCAGTCAGGCGTTTGCCAGCCCGAGGTTCATCAACTGGCGAATTTGCCGTTTTGACGTGCCGGCGACGATGCGCCCCAACTCTTTGTTGCCGCGCAGGATCAGGAGGGTCGAACGCCGCGGGATCTTATATTTCTTGGCGATTTTCGAGATCGAATAGAAATCCCAGTTCACTTTTACGAACACGATATTCTTGTCGTATGCCGGGTTGCTTTGGCGCAGCGATTCAATCACCCGTTCCTGGGCGCGGCAGGTCGAGCACCAATCGGTATAGAAAACAACGAACACCGTCTTTCCCTGCGACAGCAGCTTGGCGACTTCGCCTTCGTCCTGATACTCGATTGGCGCAGGGACCTTGGCCAGCGCCACGCTTGGCATCAAAATCGCGGCCATGCCCAAAGCGATGACATCACGTCTTTTCATCTTGTTCTCCTCTTCATTCAAATTGCGGGGACGCGCTAAAGGATCACGGAAAAATCCTGCAGCCAGTAAGGTGTGATATCCAGCAGCCAGCCCTCGACGATGTAGTTCCATTTGAACAGGATCATCGCGCCGACCAACAGGAAAACCGCACCCATCAGGGGTTTTGCAACGCTTGAAATTCGGCGTAGCTGGGCCTGACGGCGCATGATCACGCTGCGGGTTCCATACCCCAGTGCCACAATGATCGTCCCGATCCCCAGCGCAAAGCTGAGCATGATCAACCCGGACCAGAGGACACTCTGACCCTGCGAGGCCAGAGAGATCGCACCGCCCAATGTCGGGCCGACGCAGGGGGACCAGACCGCTCCCAGCAGGACTCCGCCCAGAAACTGCCCCTTCAGGTCGGACTGGTCCAGCCCGTCCATCCGGCTGTCCGCCCCCGATGCCATGCCCGCCGTGGCCAGTTCAAAGCCGTGGGACAGTTTGGGCACCAACAGAACGACGCCAAACACGATCATCAGGACCGCTCCGATTTGCGACATCAACTCGGGTGTCAGCCCCACCGCCTGTCCGAGAACGGCGACAAACAGCCCCAGCGCGACAAAGGACAGGCCCATGCCTGCCGCCAGCACCAGCGGCCCGTTGCGGTTTGATTGCACGGCCGAGCCCAGCACGATGGGCAAGACTGGCAACACGCATGGATTAATCAGTGTCAAAAGCCCAGCAAGGTATCCAAATACCAGATCCATCACAACGTCCCCAAAATCCTTTGCACTGACATATTGGAATTTTGGAATAAGGTCATGACACGGTTTTCTGACCTTGGATCACAATAGCGTCACTTGCGCAGGTTTCCGGTTTGGGTTGTACCGGTTTGCGCTGCGCTGATTTGCCGATGTGAACCGCCAAAAGTCCCGTCGCTATGAGGCCAGCCGCAGCGCTAGTGATTTAATATCGACCCCGGCGCTCCTGAAAAAAAGCAAAGGCCGCCGATTTCCGGCGACCTTATAGTGTTTGGACAAAATATCAACTTGCCAAAACCCTGCCGCGTCTTTGACGTTCCCGGGCTTTTGGCTATGAGAATATCTCGACAATTTGTCGAAACATTTTAGATGCCTTCAGCTCCGGGGTTAATAGAAAACCCCGGAAAACCCCAAGTGACGGGATCAACTGTTGATGACGTCTTTCAGCGCCTTGGCGATGGTCACCTTGACCACACGGTCGGCCTCTTTCTTGAACTGCTCGCCTGTCGCTGGATTGCGCACCATCCGCTCGGGGCGATCACGGCACATGAATTTGCCCAGACCCGGCAGAGTGACCGCGCCTCCTGCGGCGACCTCTTTGGATACGATTGAGCTCAACGCTTCGAGGCACCGATTGGCAGAGGCCTTGTCGCTGCCTGTTGCCTCGGCCAGGGCTGCTACAAGCTGGGTCTTTGTCATTGGTTTTGTCATGGTCTCGTTCCTGTTAGTTGTTATACGACCCCTTGAGGTTCATTGGCCGCATTTAACTAGATCATGCGGGGCGACTCAATCTTTTGTGGGGCAGTTTTTTCGGGTTTTTGCTGTTTTTTCTTGATTTCGGCCTAAATCCGCACCTCAGAGGAAGGCGGTTTCCTCAAAACTGCGCAATTTGCGCGAATGCAGGCGCTCCAAGGGCATCTCGCGCAGCGATTCCAGCGCCCGAATCCCGATCTGCAGGTGCTTTTTGACCTGCGTGCTGTAAAACTCGGTGGCCATGCCGGGGAGTTTTAGCTCACCGTGGAGCGGTTTATCGGACACGCAAAGCAGTGTGCCGTAAGGGACACGAAACCGAAAGCCGTTGGCGGCAATGGTCGCGCTTTCCATGTCAAGGGCGATGGCCCGGCTCTGGCTGAGGCGCTGCACCGGGCCGGACTGGTCACGCAATTCCCAATTTCGGTTGTCAATGGTGGCAACCGTGCCGGTGCGCATGATCTGCTTGAGGTCATAGCCGGAATATTGCGTCACATCCTCGACCGCGTGTTCCAACGCGATCTGTATCTCGGCCAGTGCCGGGACGGGCACCCAAACTGGCAGATCATCATCAAGCACGTGATCCTCGCGCAGATAGGCATGCGCCAGCACGAAATCGCCCAGATTTTGCGAATTGCGCAGCCCCGCGCAATGGCCCAGCATCAACCATGCGTGGGGACGCAGGACCGCAATATGATCGGTGGCGGTCTTGGCGTTGCTCGGCCCGACCCCGATGTTGACCAACGTGATGCCGTCGCCACCGGGGCGTTTCAGGTGAAAAGCCGGCATTTGCGGCGTCAAACCCGCATCGCTCACCTTGTCCCCCCGACCAAAGATCACGTTGCCCGGCGCGACAAACTGGGTATAGCCCGAGGCGGGGTCGGCCAGCGCGGCCTCGGCAAAGCGGGCGAATTCGTCCACATAGAATTTATAGTTGGTGAACAGGATGTGGCACTGGAAATGTTCCGGCTGTGTCGCCGTATAATGCGCCAGCCGCTTTAGCGAATAATCCACGCGCTGCGCTGTGAACGGGGCCAGAGGGCCGACACAATCCTCGTCTCGGGTCAGAAATCCATTGACGATCTCGTCGTTCGTGGTGGCCAGATCGGGCACGTCAAAGATATCCCGCAACGGAAAATCTGGGCTATCGCCGGTTCCCGCGGTGACCTCTGCGTCGTCTTTCAGGGCAAAATGAACCGGGATGGGTGTTTCGCTGGCCTTGACGATGACCGGAACCTGATGGTTGTCGAGCAAGAGCGAGATCTGCTGAATCAGGTAGTCCCGGAACAGATCGGGCCGGGTGACGGTGGTGGCATAGGTTCCCGGCTCGGCGACATGGCCAAAGGACAGGCGGCTGTCCACATGGGCAAAACTGCTGGTGGTGATCTCGATTTCCGGATAGAACGCCCGGTATCTGGCGGTCGGTGTGCCGCTTTTCAATACCGATTGAAAATTCTCGGTCAGAAACAGGGTTGCTTCGTCATAGAGGCGCTGCAATTCTGCAACCGCAAGCTCGGCGGAGGTAAAGCTTTGGGCCGGTTGCGCTGCTGGGGTCAGCAGCGGGAGGCGCTGGCGTTCATGGCTCATGCGTCCACCTCATCGAAAAGGTCCACGACCTCAAAGCGGGTGACATCCACCAGCCCCTTGTCCGAAATCCTGAGTTCGGGAATGACCACCAGCGCCAGCAGGCTGTGCTGCATATAGCCGTTGTTGATTGTTGCCCCGCATTCTGCCATCGCCGCGACCATCTTGTCGGCGGCGGCGGCAACCTCGGCGGCGGGCGCATCCGACATCAGCCCGGCAATCGGCAGGTTTACCAAGGCCAGTTCGCGCCCGTCCTTCCAGACGGTGATTCCGCCGCCGACCTCGCCCAGCCGGTTTGCCGCCAGCGCCATGTTTTCGCGGTCGGTGCCGACGACAATCATGTGGTGGCTATCATGGGCAACCGTGCTGGCCATCGCCATGCGCCCCTTGTAGTTGAATCCCGAGACAAAGGCATTGGTGACATTTCCGGTGGCGCGATGACGCTCGACCAAGGCGATCTGGCAGATGTCTTGGGCTTCGTTTCCGGTGACCAGACCGTCAATCACCTCTAGATCCGCATGCAACAGCTTGGTTGGCGCCTGATTTTCCACCACTCCGATGACCTTGACTCGAGCGGTATTGGCCCCCTCGGGGGCGTGGATGGCAAAATCGGCTTTGGTCAGGGTCTTGCCCAGCTTGACCGTGTGGCGCGTGTCCTCGGGCCAGTCAAACGGGGCGCTCTCGATCTGCAGCACGCCGTTCATGGCAACCGTGCGTCCGCGCGCAATCACCCGGTTGATTGGCAGGGTTCGCAGATCGTCGGTCAGAATGACATCGGCCCGCCGTCCCGGGGTGATTGAGCCCAGCTCGCGCTCCAGCCCGAAATGGCAAGCGGTATTGATCGTTGCCATCTGCAGCGCAATCAACGGGTCCAACCCGCAGTCGATGGCGTGGCGCACAACCCGGTTCATATGCCCGTCATTGACCAATGTGCCGGAATGGCAATCGTCCGTGCAGAGGATGAAGTTGCGCGGATCCAGCCCTTTTTCGGTGACGGCCGTGATCTGGCTTTTGACGTCATACCAGGCGCTGCCCAGACGCAGCATCGCGCGCATTCCCTGCCGGACCCGCGCGATGGCGTCGGCCTCCTGCGTGCCTTCGTGATCGTCGGCAGGTCCGCCGGCAACATAGGCGTGAAAATTCGGCCCGAGATCGGGGCTGGCATAATGCCCGCCAACGGTCTTGTTCGCGTTTTGGGTCGCGGCGATCTCGGCCAACATCTTTTCATCGCCACCGATCACCCCGGGAAAGTTCATCATTTCCCCAAGCCCGATGATTCCGGGCCAACTCATGGCCTCGGCAACATCCTCGGGGCCCAGCTCATGCCCGGTGGTTTCCAGCCCCGGCGCCGAGGGCGCACATGAGGGCATCTGCGTAAAGATATTGACAAGCTGCAACGCCGCATCGTCATGCATCAGACGCACACCGTAAAGGCCTAGAACATTGGCAATTTCATGTGGATCGGTAAACATGCTGGTGGTCCCGTGAGGGATCACCGCGCGGGCAAACTGTCCGGGTGTCAGCATCCCCGATTCGATATGCATATGCGCATCGCAAAGCCCGGGAATCGCATATTCGCCCTTGGCATCGAGAAGTTGCGTCTCTGGCCCGATGCAATGACTGGCATCCGGTCCGCAATAGGCAAATCGCCCGTCCGCGATGGCCAGATCGCTGTTTGGCAGCACCTCGCGAGAGTGAACATTCACCCATTGGCAGTTTCTGATCACCAGATCGGCCGGGCTTCGGCCTGCGGCAACAGCAACCAAACGAGCGGCCGAGTCTGGCCATGACTTGAGCGGGGGGGGCGTTTCTTGTTTTTCCATGTCCAAAGGTGACATGCCCGCGAGCGACGTTCAACCCTTGAACATGTGTTCATCGCGGCCATCGCGCAGATTTTCTGCCCGCCGAAAATTTTCCCATAAATCCAGATTGGCGCTGGATCGGTTACCTTTTCTAAACCTCTATCGTTTTAACCTCGGGTTGAACCTGTTGGCAGGGGATTGCGGGGAATTCTCGCGCTCCGCGCGCTCGACCCGATGGTGGTCAGTGCCTTTGATGAGAAATGGAAACTGGACGGTGAAAGAAATTCGCCTGCCCGCCTGGGCCTTAGCACTGGCAATAACATGGGTCGCTGCGGCTCTTGCGTTCGGTCCCGCCGTTGCCGAATCGCGGCACTCGGGGGCCGACGCGTGCGATATTGCGGCCCGCTATGCGGCAGGGATGACGGGGGTTCCCCTTGGCGTGCTGAAGGCCCTGTCCCGAACCGAGACGGGGCGAAAAATTGACGGCCAATTCAGGCCGTGGGCATGGACCGTGAACATGGAGGGCAAAGGGCGGTGGTTCCCCGACCGCAAAAGTGCGCTGACCTTCGCGAAAAAGAACTATGACCGGGGCGCACGCAGTTTTGATGTCGGCTGCTTTCAGATCAACTTCAAATGGCACGGCAGGAATTTTTCCACGCTGAACCAGATGTTCGAGCCGCGGATTAATGCTCTTTATGCGGCGCGTTTCCTGCAAAAGCTGTATCAGAACAAGCACGATTGGGCCGCAGCGGCGGGGGCGTATCATTCCAAGACGCCGCGCTATGCGAAACGCTACATGCGCCGGTTTGCCGACCTGTGGAAGGAAGCAGAACCGGGGCATCGCCCGATCGAGACTGCAGCGGCCGAACCCCAGCCCAAGGCCCGGAGGCCGAACCGTTATCCGTTTTTCGTGGTTGCAGCCGACTCCGAGCGATCTGCTGGGTCTCTGGTTGCCTTGTCGGTTGCACATGGAACATCGGCGCTCATTACGCCTCTGAGGGGGTCGTTGTTCTGATCATGGTGACGCCGCAGCGCAGTACGATCGCCGGGATTTTCCAGCCGACAATTTTGCTGGCGATGGCGTTGATGGCGGTCATTGTGATGATGGTATTGCCGATGCCGGCCTGGGTTCTCGACATTGGCCTTGCGACATCGTTTGCGCTGGCAATTCTCATTTTCACCCTGACCCTGTTCATCGAGCGCCCACTGGATTTTTCGGCGTTTCCAACGGTCCTTCTGGCGTCCCTGATGTTGCGCCTTTCGCTAAATGTTTCATCGACCAAGCTGATCATCGGGCAGGGGCACAAGGGCCCAGGGGCGGCGGGCCATGTCATTGAAGGGTTTGCAAAATTCGTGATGGGGGGCAGTGTTCTTCTTGGCCTTGTGGTGTTCGGCGTGTTGCTGATTGTCAATTTCATGGTGATCACCAAGGGTGCGGCACGAATGGCCGAGGTGGGCGCGCGCTTTGCCCTTGACGGGATGCCGGGCAAGCAGCTTGCGATCGACAGTGACATGGCTGCGGGGGCGATTGATCACGAAGAGGCCAAGCGCCGGCGCGAGACCGAACTGGCAGAGACGACGTTTTTCGGCTCGCTCGACGGGGCCTCGAAATTCGTCAAGGGCGATGCGGTTGCCGGTTTGTTGATCACCATGCTGAATCTCGTCATGGGGTTGATCATCGGAGTTTTTCTGCACGGCATGCCTTTGTCCAAGGCCTTGGAAACCTACTCGATCCTGACCGTTGGCGATGGACTTGTTTCACAAATCCCTGCGGTCATTATCTCGATTGCCTCGGCGTTACTGTTGTCGCGTGGCGGCACTACGGGCGCGGCGGACAAGGCATTGTTCCAGCAGTTTGGTCGCCACCCCAGCGCCTTGATTGCGGTTGGCATCCTGATGTTTCTTTTTGCCCTGGTTCCGGGGATGCCGTTTGTTCCATTTCTTGTCGGCGCGATTCTGTTAACGGGTTTCGGGTTTTTCCAGCACCGGAAAATCCGCATGCAACCTATTGTAGAAGAGGCGGTGATTGACGCTGCGCCGCAGGAAAAATCCATGGGCGATCGCATGGAGCTAGATGAAATACATGTCGAATTCGCCTCTGACCTCGTCTCCATGGCGATGGATCCGGCAACCGGTCTGGACGCCCGCATCGAAAACATGCGCAACCACGTGGCAAAGGTTTATGGCTTGATCATGCCGGAAATCAGGCTGACGGATAACCCGGGGCTGACGGAAGGGACCTATTCGATCCGCGTCCAAGGGGTTGAGCAGGCGCGCGACAAACTGGAGCCGGGCAAGGTGCTGGTCCTCCTGAATGAGGGGGAAAATGCCCCCTCTGGAGATGGTCTGGTGCGCGAGCCCGTTTATGGGGCGGCGGCGCGCTGGGTCTCCGAGGCCGAGCGAGAGAGTGAGGTTCTGTCCGGGCTGACGGTTGTTTCTCCTCCCGAGGTTTTGGCAACGCATTTGCTGGAGGTGGTCAAGAGAAATTTCGCGCGCCTTCTGAATTACCGCAGCTTAAAGAAAATTCTAGACGAATTTGTCAATATTTCCGATCCCGCCCGTGCCGAGATGAACCAGCGAATGCTGGACGAGATGATCCCTGAAAAAGTTCCGTTCGAAATGTTGCAAGGCGTCCTGCGGATGCTGTTGGAGGAAGAGGTCTCGATCCGGAACCTGCCGCTTATTCTGGATTCGATCGCCGAGGCGCGCGGACGATATGGCAACCTTGAGGAAATCGTTGAATTTGTGCGCCAGAGACTGGGGTTTCAGATTGTCGCCGAGCTAAAGCGCGAAGACGGGACCCTGCCGCTGATTCAACTGGCCCCGGAATGGGAGGAGATTTTCCAGAAATACGCATTGCCAAACGAATCGGGAATTCCCGAGATTGCTCTTCCGCCAACCGATTTCAATCGGTTGGCTACCGCCATTGCCGACAATCTGTCCAGTGCTGCACAAAACGGTATTTTTCCGGCGGTTGTGGCCTCGGCGCGCCGACGCAAATTCGTGCGAACGGTGCTGCAGGCAAAGGGTGTCCATGCGCCGGTTTTTTCTTTTGACGAGATCGGATTGACGGCCAAACCGTCCTTGGTCGGCGTTGCATGAGCGTCGCTGCCGGGATCGAGCCCCTGTTGCAGATTGTGCAATCCGATGTTCTGGTAGCGTTTGCCATTTTTCTACGGGTCGGAGCGGCAATGGCCTTGATGCCCGGATTCGGCGAAAGGACCATCCCCGTCCGGGTCAGGTTGGTCACCGCGATCATGTTTACGCTGGTGGTTTTGCCACTTGTCCAATCCGCCCCGTGGTTTCCACATGGCGTGCTGTCTCCCTCGGCCTATTTCGCCGAAATTGTCGTGGGCTTGTTGTTGGGGATATTTTTTCGATTGTTTGTCAATGCCTTGCAAATTGCGGGAACAATTGCAGCACAGGCGACATCATTGTCCCAAATTTTCGGCGGCGGCGCGACCCCGGACCCGATGCCGTCCTTTGGCGCGCTTTTTGTCATTGGCGGACTGGCTCTGGCGATGATGAGCGGTCTGCATGTAAAGCTGGCGCTGGCACTCTCGCAATCCTACCAAGTCTTGAAGTTTGGGGTGCTTCCGGCCCCTGGAGAGGTCGCAAGCTGGGGTATTGGAAACGTATCCCACACGTTTTCAATGGCGTTTAGTCTGGCAGCGCCGTTCGTTCTGGCCTCTACCGTATATAACGTCGCGATCGGGGTTATAAACAAGGCGATGCCGCAGCTTCTGGTTGCTTTTATCGGCGCCCCTGCAATCACTCTTGGTGGTCTGATCCTTTTGGCGATTGCGACTCCGCTTATTCTGGTTTCATGGCTTGCAAGGTTTGACGCCGGACTTGCGAATTTTCCCGGAGTATCGTGGTGAGCGCCCAAGGTGAATCTGAAGGTGGCGAGAAGTCTCATGAACCGACGCAAAAGCGTCTGCAGGATGCGCGCAAGAAAGGTGATATTGCCCGATCCACAGATATTTCGACGGCGGCAATTTATCTGGGTTTCATCTTGTCTTTGATCCTGTTTGGTAAGGATATGCGACAAAACCTCGGGGCGGGCCTGTCCTATTTTCTGTCCCGCCCCGAGACGATCTCGCAGGTGCTCTTTGCCCCCGGCGGGCAGGTCGTGCTGGGCTCGGCCCTTGTGAAGATCGTAACGCAATCGGCCCCGATGTTCATTTTGCCGGCCCTGTTCGTCCTGCTCGCGGTTTTGGCCCAGCGCGCCTTTGTTTTTGCGCCGACAAAAATAGCGCCAAAGCTTTCGAGGATTTCACCGATATCGGCGCTGAAGAACAAGTTTGGCCTGAACGGCTTGTTCGAGTTTGCAAAAAGTCTGGTCAAACTTATGATCGTGTCAATCGGCGCCGGAGTATTCTTTCAGCAAAATCTGGACACCATGGTCGGGAGCATCCGCGGCGAAGCCACCGCCGTGATTGGCCTGATCGGGGAAAAACTGGTCGGGTTTTTGTGGTTTGTTCTGGCCCTTTCGGTTGCCATCGCCGGGCTTGACTATCTTTGGCAGGTCTTTGCGCAGAGGCGCAAACTCATGATGACGCGTAAGGAGGTCACTGATGAGGCCAAGGAAAGCGAGGGGGATCCGCATCTGAAACAGACCCGCCGGCAACGCGGGATGGACATTGCGACCGGGCAAATGATCTCGGATGTTCCCGGCGCCGATGTTGTCATTGTCAATCCCGAACACTATGCGGTTGCCCTGAAGTGGAACCGCGACAGCGCCGCCGCGCCGATCTGCATAGCCAAGGGCGTTGATGAAATTGCGGCGCGAATCCGTGAGGTCGCAAACCGCGCCGGGGTTCCGATCCACCGTGATCCACCGACGGCGCGTGCGATTTTTGCCGATGTGGATGTCGGCGACGAAATACATGCAGACCACTACAAGGCCGTTGCCGCGGCCATTCGTTACGCCGAAAAAATACGTAACCTGAGAGGAGCGCGGCGGGTTTGAACCGAATTGAAAAGCTGAAAAAACTTGCGCGCCTTTCGGAGCTGAAGGCCCGCCACGCGGTTGGCGACTTTCTTGTGGCGAGGTCAGCCTGTGACAAGATCTACCGCGAAATGGCGGGGTTGCAGCAGACCCCGGTGGCCGACACGGACCCGGTGGATCATCTGGCGGTCGAGAGGTGGTTGCTCTGGCGCGCGCAAAAATTGGCAACTCTCACGCATGAGGCGGAACAGGCGGGGCAAGCTGCAGAAAAGGCGCGGGCGGTTGCCGCGATGATGGAGGGTCGGCGCGATACGGTTTTTCGCATGTTGGATATGGCGCAGAAAGAGCGGAAAAAAGATGCCGAAAAGCAGCGTGAAACCCAACTGGCCCGGGGCGATTTCGGATAGGCGCAAAAGGCGGCCGGTCGGTTACCGGACGCCGATTTCACCAAGGGCAAGGCGCAGCGCATCGGGCAGGTTCTCATCCGCTTTTTGTCGGTCGCCCAAATCGGGGGGTGCCTCTTGCGCAGGCAAATATCGCCAGCCCTGAAACGGGCGTCGGGGGGCGGCTTGGGTGCGAATGATCTCGGGTGCCATGACGATGGCACAGCGGCGGATCCCGTCCTCGCCGTCCTCTGTTTCCAGCCGCAGGATGTTCTGACGGGCAAGAATGACCCCCTTTATGACCCAGTAGAGCGAACCGCCGCGCAGCAATTCGGCCTCGCGTCTGGGGCGCATGCGGGTTATGTGGCGGGTCTCATCCGGGCGGCCAAGGCTCCGCGCCTGCGCCCTTTGTTTGGCGCGATATTCCTCAAGCTGCGACACGCTTTCGATGCCGACGCAAAGCTTGAGCAGGTGGACGTGTTGTGCGTGCATCCTGTGACCTCCGGCCCGGTTATTGCGTATCGGCCCGTTGACGTAGGGACCCGTGCGGCGTAGTCTCGAACGTCCTCGTCAGTGGTGCCCGGCAAAGGATGGACCTATCCCCATGAGCAGACCTTCACTCCCGATCGCAGATCAGATTTGGGACATGAAATACAGATTCAAGACGCCCGATGGAACCCCCGTTGACACAAATGTCAGTGACAGTTGGCGGCGTGTGGCTGATGCCGTTGCGGCGGTTGAGGCGGACCCCGAAAAATGGTCCGAGGCTTTTTATGATGCGCTGAAGGATTACAGGTTTCTGCCGGCTGGGCGGATTCTGGCCGGAGCGGGAACGGGCCGAAATGTCACGCTGTTCAACTGCTTTGTCATGGGAACGATTCCGGATTCCATGGGTGGAATTTTCGAAAGCCTGAAAGAGGCAGCTCTGACCATGCAGCAGGGCGGGGGAATTGGCTATGATTTCTCCACCCTGCGCCCCAAGGGAGCGGATGTGAAGGGCGTGGCCGCGGACGCCTCGGGGCCGCTCTCTTTCATGGATGTCTGGGATGCGATGTGCCGCACGATCATGTCGGCGGGCAGTCGGCGGGGCGCGATGATGGCGACCATGCGATGCGACCACCCGGATATCGAGGCCTTTATCGCCGTCAAGAGTGATCCCGCGCGCCTGCGCATGTTCAACCTGTCGGTTCTGGTGACCGATGCCTTCATGGAGGCGCTAAAGGCGGATGCCGACTGGGATCTGGTTTTCGGCGGCATGGTTCACAAGACCGTTTCCGCCCGCGCACTTTGGGAAAAAATCACCCGCGCGACCTTTGACTATGCCGAGCCGGGAGTGATTTTTATCGACCGGATAAACCAGCGCAACAACCTTTATTATTGTGAAACCATTGCCGCCACCAACCCGTGCGGCGAGCAACCGCTGCCGCCTTATGGCGCCTGCCTGCTGGGCTCGGTCAATCTGGCCCGTCTCGTTCGGGCGCCGTTTGAAAAGGATGCGCATATCGACGGCGACGAACTGGATGCTCTGGTACGCACGGCGGTTCGGATGATGGACAACGTAATCGATGCATCGCGGTTTCCGCTGGCCGCACAGGCCGAAGAGGCTCGCGCCAAGCGCCGGATTGGCCTTGGGATCACCGGGCTGGCCGATGCGCTGCTGATGGTCGGCCTGCGCTATGGTTCAGAGGACGCCGCGGCGCAGACCGAGGCGTGGCTGCACCGGATCGCCCGGGCGTCATACCTTGCGTCTGCGGATCTTGCCGCCGAAAAAGGCGCGTTCCCGTTGTTTGATCGCGACGCATTTCTGGCCGGTCCGACCATGCAGAACATGGACGCGGACGTGCGCCGTACGATCGCCAAAAAGGGGATTCGCAATGCGCTGCTGACCTCGATTGCCCCAACCGGCACCATCAGCCTTTATGCCGGCAATGTTTCCTCGGGGATCGAGCCGGTTTTTGCCTGGTCCTACAAGCGCAAGGTTCTGCAAAACGATGGCAGCCGCCACGAAGAAGAGGTGACGGATTACGCCGTGCGTCTCTGGCGTGAGAAATATGGGGATGCGCCGTTTCCCGATTATTTCGTCGATGCCCAGTCGCTGGAGCCGCTTGCCCATATCCGCATGCAGGCCGCGGCGCAGAAATGGGTGGACAGTTCGATTTCAAAAACCATCAACTGCCCAGAGGATATCCCGTTCACCGAGTTCAAGGAGGTGTATCTGGCCGCCTGGGAGAGCGGCTGCAAAGGGTGCACGACCTACCGCCCCAATGCGGTGACCGGCAGTGTGCTGAGCGTGTCGGACACATCCGAAGCCGCGCCGCAGCTGGATCAAGGGGCCGATGTTGTTTATATCTCTGAACCCCTTGGCCGCCCGGAAACTCTGGAGGGGCAGACCTACAAGATCAAGTGGCCCGAAAGCGAACACGCCATATATATCACTATAAACGACGTCATCATGAACGGTCACCGTCGTCCGTTCGAGGTGTTCATCAACTCGAAAAACATGGAGCATTTCGCCTGGACGGTGGCGCTGACTCGGATGATCTCGGCGGTGTTCCGGCGCGGCGGCGATGTCAGTTTTGTCGTTGAAGAATTGAAGGCGGTGTTTGATCCGCGCGGCGGTGCGTGGGTTGAGGGCAAGTATATCCCCTCCATCCTTGCCGCAATCGGCGGGGTGATCGAGCGGCACATGGTCGCCATCGGCTTTATCAAGGAGGGGGGGCACCTGAAGATGGATCCTCACCCGAATGCCCGTGTCGCGGCCGTCGGTTCGCATCCGGGGGTTGCGGTTTGTCCCAGTTGCGGGCAGGTTGCCATGCAAATGGTCGAAGGGTGCAAGACCTGTCTGGAATGTGGCTACAGCAAATGTGGTTAATCGTTTCCTGACTGTTGCCTGATTACAATATTCCGGCCTTATTGTTGCCACGTTGCCCCTCCACAGCTTGAGGGGACAAAAATTGACAGGGGCGGGATATGCGCGGTCTTTTCTTGATTGCCTTGATGACGGTCGCGGGTGCGGCGTCTGCGGTGCAGGCTGGTGACGTGTCGGCCCAGAGGGTTTGGCTGGGCAAGGCGCGGCTGTTCAGCAATGATGCCATTGGCGATGGACATGACCGCTGGCGAACCGGCAGCTACACGGTCAGCGCCATCCGCGGGCGGAGTTGGGACGGCAGTTTGCCAACTGGGTTCGGGGATTTGATCGAATATCGGATCCGCAGCGAGATCATCGCGCCGGCCAATTTGCAAAACCCGGTTCTCGGCACTGACCGGCCCTATGTCGGGGCGCTTTCGTTTGGAGCCTTTACCCACATGGAGGCCGCAGGAGCCCAGCTGTCCCTCGGGCTCGATCTGGTTGTGACCGGTCCGCAGACGGGGCTGGGCACCTTTCAGAACAATGTCCACCGCGCCATCGGGATGCGCTCGATCAAGGTTCTTGGCAGCCAGTTGGGAAACGCGGTCTATCCGACCCTGAATATGGAAATGGGTCGGGACTTCACGTTGCCCGACACGGGTCGGGGCCGTGTCGCCGTTCGCCCCTTTGTCGAGCTTCAGGCCGGGGTTGAAACCTTTCTGCGCATTGGCACGGACATCACCTTCGGCCCGTCCGGGCGGGGTGATTTTCTGGTTCGCGACCCCACCACCGGCCAACGCGTGAGTGCGCTGAAATCGGATCGCCCGCGCGGGCTTTCCTTTCTGTTGGGTGGCGATGTTGCCTATGTCGCCAGCAGCCATTATTTGCCCGGGTCAGGCGGCTATATCGTGACCTCGCCAAGGGTGCGCCTGCGGGCCGGGTTTTACAAAGAGGGCAAAAGGGCCTCGGTTTTTTACGGGCTGACGTGGCTGGGTAAGGAATTCAAGGCGCAGCCCAGCGGGCAAATGCTGGGCTCGGTCACGGTACGGCTGAATTTTTGACAGGATGCCCGATCACCGGACTGATCCTTCAAGCGCTGGCCACCATTTCGGCCGCTGCACTTAGGGCGCCGCTTCCGTGCGGGATATCCAGCGCGATCAATCCGGCCTCGATAGCCGACAGGACCCCCAGCGTCATATGCGCGTTGACGTGCCCCATATGGGCAATGCGAAAGAACCCATCACTGTCCGGGTCCTGCGGGGTTGCCATGCCAAGGCCGATCCCCAGGGTGACCCCGGTGTTCTGTTCAAGCCACTGACGCAATAGCCGCCCGTGAGGCGCGCCAATGGAGACGCTGCTGACCGCATGTGCGCGCAGGCTTTGGTCCGATACGTTTGCTCTGAGTGGGCCCTCTTGCCCCCATCGGGACAGCGCCGCCCAGACGGCTTGCGCCAGCTTTTGGTGGCGCGCCCAGACGGTTTCCAGTCCTTCTTCGTGCAGGATCATGTCAAGGGCTTCGCGCAGCCCATAAAGGTGCTGTGTCGGCGCCGTGCCGCAAAACTTGCGAAAGAATTCTCCGCTTTCGGTGCGGGGGGTCCAGTTCCAGTACGGAGTCACAAGCCCAGCGGAGCCATGTGCCGCCGCGGCACGATCATTGAACCACACGAACGACAATCCGGGCGGGGTCATCAGGCCCTTCTGGCTGGCCGCGACCATGACATCCACCCCCCAGCCGTCCATTTCAAAGCGGTCGCAAGCGAGCGATGCGATGCAGTCAACCATCAGCAATGCCGGGTGGCCGCAGTCGTCAAGGCACCCGCGCAGTGCGGAAATATCGTTTCGGATGCTTGTGGCGGTATCGGTGTGAACTGCCATGACGGCCTTGATCTCGTGGTTTCGGTCGGCCTTGAGGACGTCGGTGAGTTGGGTCAGATCAATGCCGGTGCGGCGCCCGAAATCCAGAATGGAAACGTCGATCCCCAACCCTTTCGCAGCCTCGGCATAGCCAAACCCAAAGGCGCCGGTGGCCAGCACGAGGGCCTTGTCGCCGCGGCTAAAGATATTGACCAACGAGGCCTCCCACGCGGCGTGACCGTTGCCGATGTAAATAGCGACGTTGCCGCTGCTGCGGGCCAGCGCCTTCAGGTCGGGGAAAATCGAATCCACGATGTCATGGAGCGGCCCTTCGTAGATATTCGGGGATGCCCGGTGCATGGCGTTCAGGACCCGATCCGGTACAACCGAGGGGCCCGGAATGGCAAGATAACTGCGACCGTTGCTCAGCGTCATATGTCCCATCCTTGGTTTGGTTACGACATGCCTATGCTGCGCGTTTGTGCGCGTCAATCGGGTTTGCTCAAACGTTGCCCGCCTTGTCAGTCAGACGGCTTTCGGGTAAGGGCTGTAAACCCTTTCCGCCGTACCTTGATCGCAAGCGGCGCATTCCTGATGACACGGTTTCCATGCTGTCCAAAGCCCTGAAATTCCTCGAAGATAAAGAACGCTCATGGCGTGAGTCATTTGGCGATGATATCTCGACACCGGACAAGCGGGCGCAGGCACAGCGGCATTTCACATGGGTCGATCACGGATTTCTCAGGGTGTTCTGGACCAATTTTTATGCGGTTGACGGGGATGTGTTCCGCTCGAACCAGCCCTCGGGCCGGCGGCTGCAAGCCTATGCCAACAGGGGGATCAAAGCGGTCTTGAACCTGCGGGGCACCAGCCGGTATTCCTATTATCTTTTTGAGCGCGAGGCCTGTGATACCTTGGGGCTGGAGCTTGTCGATCTCAACCTGTCGGCCACCGAATTGCCCAGCCTGCAGACCATCCTGACCCTTGAAAAGCATTTTCGCAATCTACCCCGCCCGTTCGTTCTGCACTGTAAATCCGGGGCTGATCGGGCCGGCTTTGCCTCGGCCCTTTATCTGCTGTTGGTCAAGGATGCGCCGATCGAGATTGCCCAAAAGCAGCTGGGGTTCCGGTTTTTGCACATCCGTGCGTCGGACAAGGGAATACTGGACGCTTGCCTTGAAAAATATCGCAAAAGGACCGAATCTTCGGCGATTTCATTCCGGGACTGGTTGATGAACGAATATGATCCCAAGGCCATCGGCGCCGAGTTTCACGCCGCACGCTCCCGTAGCCGGCGGTGGTTGGGATGACGCAACTGCTTCAGTCACTGACGCCATCACGCGGGCTGCGCCTGCCGCTGTGGCTGTGGCGCGATTACTTTCGCCGCCATATCTGGTGGATTTTCGCTGCATTTATCCTGATGGCAATCGAGGGCTCGATGCTGGGCCTGATGAGCTATATGGTTGGGCCGATGTTCGACAAGGTCTTTGTGGCTGGCAACAAGGGCGCGGTGATCTGGGTCGGGGCGAGTGTTTTCGGGATTTTTGTGGCCCGGGCGTTCAGCGGGTTCGGGCAGCGGGTGTTGATGGCGGCCATCGGCCAGTGGGCGACGGCGGCGATGCAGAGCGACCTTGTGCGCCACATGATGCGGCTGGACACGGTGTTTTTTCAGGACAATGCCCCCGGCGCTCTGATCGAGCGGGTCCGTGGCGACACCCAGGCGATTCAGCTGGCCTGGTCGGCGGTGTTTACATCGCTTGGCCGGGACATCATTTCGCTGGTGACGTTGCTGGGGGTTGCACTGTCCATCGACTGGGTCTGGACGCTTGTGGCCATTGCCGGCGTGCCCGTTCTGGTTATCCCGGTTTATCTGCTGCAAAGCCTGATCCACAGGACCACACGTCATGCCCGGCAGACGGCGGCGCTGATTTCCACGCGTCTTGACGAGATTTTCCATGGCATCAATCCGATCAAGCTGAACAATCTCGAGGCGCAACAGGATTGGCGCTTTTCCGATACGATCAACGCCTATGTGCGCGCGCAGATCAAATCCGAGGCCGGGCAGGCCGGGGTTCCGGCGATGATGGATCTGGTAGCGGGGGTCGGCTTTCTCGGGGTGCTGATTTACGGCGGCTACCAAATTATCGACGGGCAAAAAACCATCGGCGAATTCATGAGTTTTTTCACCTCCATGGCGCTGATTTTTGAACCCCTCCGGCGGTTGGGAAACATCTCGGGCCTCTGGCAGGCGGCGCAGGCCAGCCTCGAGCGGCTTTACGCGATATTTGAGGCTCGCCCCGGTATTCTGGAGGCCGCAAACCCGGTCCCGCCTCCGCGTGAGTTGGGGGATATCGAGTTGGATGACGTCGTGTTCGCCTACGGGGATCAAACGGTTCTGGATCACCTCAGCTTTACCGCGAAAGCTGGTCAGACGACGGCACTGGTCGGCGCGTCGGGGGCGGGGAAAAGCACCGTGTTCAATGTTCTGACCCGTCTGGTCGAGCCCGCCTCGGGCCATGTTTCAATCGCTGGGATCGAGGTTGCCGACATGGCTCTGGACCAGCTTCGGGGGTTGTTCTCGGTGGTCACGCAGGATGCGGCGCTGTTTGACGAGACGTTGCGAGAAAATATCATTCTAGGGCAGAGTGATCTGGACGAAGAGGCCTTTCGCCGCGCTGCTGATGCCGCCTATGTCAGCGATTTTGCCGCCCGTCTTCCGCAGGGGTTCGAGACCGAAGTGGGGCCGCGTGGCTCCAACCTGTCCGGGGGGCAACGCCAGCGGGTGGCCATCGCGCGGGCGGTGATCAGAAACTCACCGATCCTTTTGCTGGATGAGCCGACCTCGGCGCTGGATGCACAGTCCGAAGCCGCCGTTCAGCGGGCACTGGATGCGCTGGCCGAGGGGCGCACGACGCTGGTCATCGCCCACCGGTTGGCTACGATCCTGCACGCTGACAAGATCGTTGTCATGGACAAAGGCCGGGTTGTGGATCAGGGCACGCACCAGGAATTACTGGCGCGTGACGGCCTTTATGCCGGTCTTTACCGCCTGCAATTCAGCGAGGATTAGCCCCGCCCTAACGCCGCCTCTCTGGGTTTTCTGCGTGGTAATTCTGACCCAGATGTTCCGAAGGCCCCCTTGCAAGAAACCGGATCTGGCGCCGGATATTCCCCGCACCGTGTCGCACCCAGCCGCCGGTTTCATAGCGTGTCGCATCTGTTTTTACGCGGCCGGGCAACAGACGGATGCGCTTTTTCAGGGCGCGGGAAAGGGCGACATCCTCCATAAGCGGGATGTCGGGATAACCGCCGATCTTGTGGTAAAGGCAGCGCGAAATCAGCAGCCCCTGATCGCCATAGGGCAGGCCAAGCAATGAGCTGCGAAGATTGGCCCAACTGGCCACCAGACGGGGGGCGAAACCCGCAGCGCGAAAGCTCAGGCGAAAGGCTGCGGCCAGACCCGGGTGGTGCATCAGATGCTGCCTGACCTCATCGCTCCAGCCCGGGCACAGTTCGGTATCGGCGTGCAAGAACAGCAACCAGTCGCCACCGGCCTGCTCGGCGCCGCGCCGCAGCTGTCCGCCCCGCCCGCCGGGGCCGCTCACAAACGATGCGCCAAGATTGTCGGCCAGCTCTTTTATTCCGTCGTTTGAGCCCGCGTCGCTGATGATGACCTCGCGGATCAGGCCGGCGTCGAGCCCCTCGAACAGACAGGCCACGGTCGGGCCGATACCTGCAGCGGCATTGCGCGTGGGAATGATGACACTCAACGGCGCGCGCATTTGCCCTCCTTCGGCTTGTGATTTTGCCGTTATACCTCCTGACTTGTGCGTCTGCGACCCCTATATTGAAAGCGAAACAGGGCAGGAGGAATCATGTCGGAAAGTCGTAGGATACTGGAGATTACTGGCGCGGACCGGCGGGATTTTCTGCAAGGGCTGGTCACGAATGACGTCACCAAGCTGGATCAGGGGCTGGTCTATGCGGCGCTGTTGTCTCCGCAGGGAAAATACCTGTTCGATTTTTTCATGTTTGCGCGCGCCGATGCCATTTATCTGGATGTGAAGGCCGATTGTGCCGACGCTTTGGCCGCACGTCTTGCGATGTACCGACTTCGCGCCGATGTGAAATTGACGCAGAGCGCGCTCAGGATGTCCCGGGGAATTGGCAAGAAACCTGAAGGGGCCTGGCCTGATCCGCGTCATCCGGCGCTGGGCTGGCGGCAGTACGACCGTGCGCCAATCCCTGCCGACCAGACCGATTGGACCGCCCTGCGCGTTCAGCATATCATTCCCGAAACCGGGGTCGAGCTGATTGCAAACGAATCCTATATTCTGGAGCATGGGTTCGAGCGCCTGAATGGTGTCGATTTCAGGAAAGGCTGTTATGTCGGGCAGGAGGTGACCGCCCGAATGAAGCACAAGACCAGCCTGAAAAAGGGCTTGGTGCAGGTCTGCGCCGAGCGCCCGTTGACGCCGGGCGCGCCGATTACACACGACGGCAAAGAGGTTGGGCGCCTTTGCACGGTCAGCAAAAACAGGGCGCTGGCCTATCTTAGGTTCGAGCGCGCAGGAGACGGGATGGAGGCAGGCGGTGTCGGCCTGACGATCGCGGGAAAACCCTGAAATCCGGTATCTCTGGAAATTTGTGGTTTATGGCTCTCTGCCCTGATCTTACCCCACTAGGGTCCTATCTGTCCGTATCGCGCACCAGTTTTGCAAATGTACTGAATATGGCCTCGTTGGCGGCGATGATTTCGCCGTCGTCAAGGATCAAGCCGCTGGGACGGATGGCTTCGGACAGGCCGCCGGCCTCCTTGACCAGCAACAGGCCGGCCGCGATATCCCAAGGATGCAGGTTGCGCTCCCAAAACCCATCATAGCGTCCGGCGGCAACATAGGCCAGATCCAGCGCCGCGGCCCCCCATCGGCGCACGCCCGCGCAGGTGGGTAGAATGCGGGCAAGGTCCTGCAGGGTCTCGGGCAGGTCCTGACGTCCACCAAAGGGCAGGCCGGTGGCAAAGATCATTTCGATCAGCCGACTACGCCCGGACACACGCAGGCGGCTATCGTTCAGCCAGCATCCGCCACCTTTTTCCGCCGTGAACATCTCGTCCTTGGCCGGGTCATAAACAACGGCGGAGACGATCTCGCCCTTGTGTTCCAACGCAATCGAGATCGCCCAATGCGGTAAGCCATGCAGAAAATTCGTGGTCCCGTCCAGTGGATCGACGATCCAGCGGCGCGTGGGGTCGGCGCCTTTGACCTCATCGCTTTCCTCGCCCAGCCAGCCATAGTTGGGGCGCGCTTCCGTCAGTTCCTCGCGGATGATCGATTCGGCGCGAAGATCGGCCTTGGTGACAAAATCCCCCGGGCTTTTGCTGGACACCTGCAGTTTTTCGACCTCGCCAAAGTCCCGAACCAGGCTGCGTCCGGCCTTGCGCGCGGCCTTGATCATGATGTTGAGGTTCGCACTGGCTTGCGACATGGCTCTATCCTTTGGAAATGTCAGTTGCGCCCTATAATCCCTTGCCGCTCCGGCGCCAAGGGCTAAGTCTCGCGCCGTTGCAGTTTCAGGGGCTCGCTTCGGCCCAGACGGATCAGATGCGACATGAAGGGCAGGGCGGTGTCTTCGCTGCGTGTGGCCGCATAGAGGCGTCGGGTCAGGCCGTGTTCGGTCAGCGGTTTGGTAACATATTCATGGTTATAACGGCTGTCGCGCACCACCCAGTCCGGCAGGACCGACACGCCCCGGTTGCTGGCGACAAGCAGCATGATAACGGCGGTCAGTTCAACCTGACGAATGGCGCGGGGCTCGATCCGGGCCGGGATCAGCAGCTGGGAAAAAACGTCGAGACGGGATTTGTCCACGGGATAGGCGATCAGGGTCTGGTCGCGAAAATCCTCGGCCTCGATGAACGGTTTGCTGGCCAACGGATGGCCTGACGAGGCGATGAAGACCGGTTCATAGTCAAAAAGCGGGCTGAACTCGATCCCGGCAATTTCTTCGGGATCGGAGGAAATTACCAGATCAACCTCTTCGCGCAAGAGCGCGGGCAACGCGTCAAACGCAAGGCCCGGGCGGATATCCACATCGACATCCGGCCAGGCTCGGCGAAACAATTCCAGCACCGGGAACAGCCAGTCAAAACAGGCGTGACATTCAATGGCGATGTGCAGACGGCCGGTCCGCCCCTGCTTGAGGCGGCTGAATTCCTCTTCCAGGGCTTCGATTTCGGGCAGGAGGCGTTCGGCCATGCGCAGCATCTTCATGCCTGCCGCCGACAGCTTCAGAGGTTTTGTGCGGCGCACGAACAGGTCAAGGCCGACCTGTTCCTCCAGTCCCTTGATCTGGTGGGAAAGAGCCGATTGAGTGACATTCAGGACCTCTGCGGCGCGGGCCAGCCCGCCCATGTCGTGAATAGCCTTTATGGACCGCAGATGGCGCAATTCCAGATACATATCCTATTTCGCTCATAAAGATCATTATTTTTATGAATTTGTCTCACAATCACTTTTGTGAGACAAGAGCCTATCAACCTGACGGAGCCCGTGATGACGCAGAACGCCTTGAATGTTTCTTTTGAGTTTTTTCCCCCGCAATCCCTTGAGGCCAGTTTCCGCCTGTGGGATTCGGTGCGCACGCTGGCGCCGTTAGCCCCGTCTTTTGTCTCGGTGACCTATGGGGCTGGGGGCTCGACCCGCCAGCTGACCCATGAGGCGTTGGGCACGTTGATCAAGCATTACGGGCTGAACGTGGCCGGGCATCTGACCTGTGTAAATGCAACACGCGAGGAAACCCTCGAAATTGCAAAAGGTTACGCCGAGGTTGGAGTGAAGGAGATCGTCGCCTTGCGCGGCGATCCACCCAAGGGGCAGGCGTCGTTCGTGCCCCATCCCGAGGGTTTTTCCAGCTCGGTCGAGCTGGTCGAGGCGCTGGCCGGTCTTGACCTCTTTCATATCCGCGTCGGGGCCTATCCGGACCCGCATCCCGAGGCGCGGGACGAAAACTCGGACATTGACATGCTGAAACGCAAGTTCGACGCCGGCGCCAATAGCGCGATCACCCAGTATTTTTACGATGTCGAATCATTCCTGCGCTTTCGTGATCGGGCTGAAAAGGCAGGCATTCAGGGCAAGATCATCCCCGGCATCCTGCCCATCGAGGATTGGGAAAAGACCAAACGGTTCTCGGCCCGCTGCGGTGCAGTTCTGCCGACGTGGATGGATGATGCCTTTGCCAAGGCGCGGCGCGACGACGTCGAAGAGCTGCTGTCGATCTCGATTTCCACCGAGATCTGTTCCGAGTTGATCGACGAGGGGGTTGAGGATTTGCATTTCTACACCCTCAACAAGCCCCACATGACCCGGCAGATTTGCAAGGCCTTGGGGGTCGAGATTCGCCAAGATTTGCGGAACGTCGCCTGAGATTCAGGCCCGCTCGGCGTATTCCATCGTTTCGGTGTTGACGATGATCGCCTCATCCTGCCCGATAAAGGGAGGCACCATGACCCGCACCCCATTGTCCAGAACCGCCGGTTTGAAGCTGTTGGCCGCAGTTTGCCCTTTGACGGCAGGTTCTGTTTCAACCACGGTGCAGGTCACCTTTTGGGGCAGAGATGCGCTCAGTGCCTCGCTTTCGTAATACTCGATCTGGATGGTCATGCCATCCTGCAGGAACGGCCGCCGATCCCCCAGAATGTCGGCGGGCAGTTCGATCTGCTCATAGGTTTCGGTGTCCATGAACACCAGCATACCGTCGTTTTCGTAAAGAAACTGTTGATCCTTTTGCTCAAGGCGCACCTTTTCGACCTTGTCGGCGGCTCGAAAGCGCTCGTTCAGCTTGCTGCCGTTGCGCAGGTTCTTCATCTCGACCTGAGCAAAGGCGCCACCTTTGCCGGGCTTGACGTGGCTGACTTTGACGGCCACCCACAGGCCGTCATTGTGTTCCAGAACATTGCCGGGGCGGATTTCGTTGCCATTGATCTTGGCCATTTGAGGATAACCTTGCGAATTGCTTGAACTTGATTGAGGCGCACCTATATCCTGACAGCAGTGGTGAGGCAAGATGTCGTCAGGATATGAAGAACTTGTGAGCAAGCTATGCGTTAAGCGCATATGTGGTATTCCGAAATTGCACACCCGAATCGCAATAAAACGGTCATATTGCGGCTCAAGCCAAAAAGACAAGAGCAAAATGAAAAGGACGACGTATGTTTGATTACGTTGATGCAACCGCGTTCTCGAATGATCAGGGCTCACGCGCGCGCAAACTGTTTGCTGCCGTCGTGCTGGCGGCGTTGGACGATGCCATCGCGGATGACAAGAAATACGGCAATGGTCCCGAGGTGATTGCCCGCTGGGCGCGGTCCCGCGACGGGCGCGAGGTTCTGACCTGTGCCGGAATCGACCCGAATGAGCGCTGCGTCAAGGGAATGATGGAATTCGTTGGCCGTGGCGTTCGCACATCGGTTGCCCTGTCCCGCGAAGAAAGCGAGCGTCAGCACGCCGCCAAGGCTGCCGCCTGAGGCACGTAATCGGGCGGACGAGTTGCCCGCCCCCCTCCAAAGGCCTAAACCTCAGGGCGCAGGCCCACAGCGGTGACAAAAAGAGGTGCGTCCCCTTGGGGCGCGCTTTTCTTTATGACGGTTTATATGGGGCCATGCCCTGACGGGCGAGTTCATCGGCGCGTTCGTTTTGGGTGTGACCCGCGTGCCCCTTGACCCACTCCCAAGTGACCTGATGCCGGGCCTGAGCCTGGTCCAGCCGCTGCCAGAGGTCCACGTTTTTGACCGGCTTTTTGGCAGAGGTTTTCCAGCCATTTCTTTTCCAGCCGTGAATCCAGCCAGTGACGCCGCCTTTGACGTAGGCGCTGTCCGTCACGATGGTCAGGCGCGAGGGGCGGGCGAGGGCCTCAAGCGCACAGATGGCGGCCATCAGCTCCATCCGGTTGTTGGTGGTGTCCGCCGCCCCGCCACAGAGCTCGCGGGTCTTGACGGTCTTGCCGTCTTCGCGCGCCAGCATTAACACGCCCCAGCCGCCGGGACCGGGGTTCCCCGAGCAGGCCCCGTCCGTGTAGGCAAACAGCTCGGCCATCACGCGCCTTCCCGCAACAGGCGTGGAACCTTGAATTCGACATTTTCAGTGGCAGTCTCAACGATTTTGCGCTGCACCCGGTAGCGTGCAGAAAAGGCATTGACGACTTCGTCTATCAGGATTTCCGGCGCCGAGGCCCCAGCCGTGATCCCGACCGCCCGGACCCCGTCCAGCGCGCGCCAGTCGATGTCCCCGGCGCGAGGCACAAGCTGCGTATAACCGCACCCGGCGCGGGCGGCCACCTCGACCAGACGCCGCGAGTTGGACGAATTCGGCGAGCCGATCACCAGCAGCGCATCGACATGCGGGGCGACGGCCTTGACCGCCTCCTGCCGGTTGGTGGTGGCATAACATATATCCTCTTTGTGTGGGCCGACGATCGCCGGAAAGCGCTGCTTCAGGGCGGCGATGATATCGGCGGAATCATCCACGGACAGCGTGGTCTGGGTGATAAAGGCCAGACGCGCCGGATCGCGCGGCTTTAGCGCGTCAACGTCGTCGGCAGTTTCCACCAACAGCACCTCGCCCTTGGGAAGCTGGCCCATGGTGCCGACGGTCTCGGGGTGCCCCTGATGGCCGATCATGACCATTTGCAGCCCGTTTTCATGATGACGCTGCGCCTCGATATGAACCTTGGACACCAGCGGGCAGGTGGCATCGATGAATAGCATATTTCGCCGCTGCGCTGCCGCGGGCACGGATTTGGGCACACCATGAGCCGAAAAGACCACCGGGCGATCGTCGGGGCAATCGTCGAGATGCTCGACAAAGACGGCCCCCTTGGCTCGGAGCTCATCGACCACGTATTTGTTGTGGACGATCTCATGGCGGACATAAACTGGTGCGCCCCATTTCTCGATGGCCAGTTCAACGATCCTGATGGCCCGGTCAACGCCAGCGCAAAACCCGCGCGGCGCGGCCAGATACAAGGTCATGTCCGGCTTGGTCATTCTTGCCCCTCTCCCGCCTTTGCGAAATGGCGCCAATCGCGCCGGGTTTTTCCGATCTCTTAGCGGGGCAGGGCGGCTGCCACAATGAAAAATACCGCGCGCGAAATCGGGGCGCGCACCCTTAGGAGCGGTTAATCAGGCGGCATCACAGGCAAAACCCCTGTCAGGGCAGGGGAGTTTTGCACGAGCGCTTGAACTCGCGCAGGACCTCACGGGTGCCCCGCGCGGCAAACTGGCGCTTGTAGCCATGAGTATCGATCACATAAAACTTGGCGCCCGGACCTGCTTTTTCAAGCGCAAGCAAGGCTTTGACGATCCCGTTTACGTCGCGACGGTACAGGGGCTCGAGAAATTTGTTCGGCTTGGTTTTGAGGTTTTCCAGAATAAAGGTCTTGTGGCCGATGACCAGCTTGACCTGCGTCGCCCATTCGACCATGCGCCCGTAATTGAACATCGGGACCGTGTATTTTATCTTTGGCGTGGTAAAGAGCAGAAAATATTTGTCCATCCCGCAAACACCGAGACTGCATTGGATTGCCTGACAGGAAAGTTGTGAGTTATCAATGGCGTATCTATAGGTCTGCCACGACCCAATATACCGCCACGGAGCGACGGTCTGCGCGGCGGCAGGTAGGGTGAAAAAAACAACAAACAGCAGGCTGCAGGACAGCCGGGCAGGACATTCCATTACGCAAGTTCCCAATTCTGATTGACCACGGGAGCGAGGCTATAACGCCGGGCGTGTCGACGGCAAGAGAATTAACGCAATGGAAGAGGCCAGAAATGCCGCACCCGTCATGATAGTATCTTGCGGGTGCGGCGCAGGGGCTATGCCCTAGTCGTCCACGGTTTCAAACCGTTCCGAGCGGCTATGGTGATTGTCAGGCCGTGGTGGGCGCCCGATAACATCCTTTAGCTCATCCAGCTCGATGAAATTGTCGGCCTGTCGGCGCAGTTCATCGGCGATCATCGGGGGCTGGCTGCGGATGGTCGAGACCACCGACACACGCACGCCCTGACGCTGCAGTGACGCAACCAGCGGCCGATAATCGCCATCGCCCGAAAAGATAACCATGTGGTCCACATGCGGCGCCAGCTCCATGGCATCGACGGCCAGCTCTATGTCCATGTTCCCTTTCACCTTGCGCCGCCCCATGGAGTCGGTGAACTCCTTGGCGGGTTTGGTGACCATGTTAAAGCCGTTGTAGTTCAGCCAATCGACCAGCGGCCGGATGGGCGAATAATCATCGTTCTCCAGCAGTGCTGTATAGTAGAATGCGCGCAGCAATTTGCCCCGGCGCATGAACTCGGTCCTCAGCAGTTTGTAGTCGATATCGAACCCCAGCGCCTTGGCTGCTGCATACAGGTTTGAGCCGTCTATGAAGAGGGCCAGCCTCTCGTCGCGATAAAACATAATGTTTTTTCCCTCTAAAAATGATGTTTCAACAATGAATTATTGAGTGGTAACTGGTGAAAAATCATCGTTGAAACGACGGGGTGAGGATAAGGAAATTCCATGGTGCTGCAACCCCAAAAAAATCACGTTTCATTAACAAAATGTATCATCGCCGTGGGCGCAAACCTGCCATCTGCAGCCGGAGGCGTGCTGGAAACGGCGCGTGTCGCTTTCAGGTTGTTGGCAACGGATGCGGTGCGGTTGGGTGCCGTCAGTCGCTTCTATCTGACGCCGGCCTATCCGGCGGGATCAGGACCGGATTATGTGAACGCGGCGGCGCAATTGGAAACATCGCTGCGCCCGGCGGCGTTGCTGGCGCATTTGCACCGGATCGAGCAGCATCTCGGCCGAACACGCCGCGCCCGCTGGGAGTCGCGGGTTCTGGACCTTGACCTCTTGGATTATGGCGGCCTGATCCTGCCCGATCTCGCAACCTACCGACACTGGGCCCAGCTGTCGCCGGACGTCCAGCGTCAGGCGACGCCCGAACAGTTGATCCTGCCCCATCCGCGTTTGCATGAGCGTGCATTTGTCCTTGTCCCGCTCATGGATATCGCCCCGGACTGGTGCCACCCCGTCTGGGGGCGCAGCGTTGCCGATATGCTGGAACAGCTGGACCCGCAGCTGCTGGAAGGGATCCGGCGGGTCGAAAGCTGACCCTGCACCATGACCTGTCGCCCTGCAAAGGCCGCAAAAAACCGGGTGCCGGAAAAGTGGCGCGAAAAAGTGAACGCTTGGGCAAAATAGGCCGGCGTTTTGGCTTGAATTCCCCGGAAAATGCCCATAGGAAGCAGGTTCTTCCGTCCGTTTCGATCAAATGGAGTGCCAGATGGCCCGAGTTACTGTTGAAGATTGCGTTGATAAGGTTCCCAATCGGTTCGAGCTGGTCATGCTGGCCGCCCACCGTGCACGGGAACTGTCCGCTGGCGTGGAGCTGACGATTGAGCGCGACAATGACAAGAACCCGGTCTGCGCCCTGCGCGAGATTGCCGAGGAAACCCTGACCGCCGATCAGTTGCGCGAAAGCTATATCCAGAGCAACCAGACTCAGATCGAGGTGGACGAGCCGGAAGAAGACCAGATGGCTCTGCTGATGGGGGGCGCCGAAGAGGATAAGCCCGAGGACGACATGTCCGAGGAAAACCTGCTCCGCGCCCTGATGGAAGCCCAGGAAATGAAATAAGGCCCCGCGCTGCACTGACGGCGCGAACTATGGCCCGGCGCCGTTCGCATGGCGCCCAGCCCGCCCGAGGAGCGGCACCGATGATCGATGTAGAAGACCTTGTCGATCTGGTTCGGAATTACAACCCGGCAAGCAATGCGGACCTGATCCGCGATGCCTACAGCTATGGTCAGGCCATGCACGAGGGCCAGATGCGCCGCTCGGGCGAACCCTATTTCTCGCACCCCGTCGAAGTTGCCGCCATCCTGACCGAGCAGCAGATGGATGACGCAACGATCGTTACCGCCCTCTTGCACGACACCATCGAGGACACGAAATCGACCTATGGTGAGGTTGCCGCAAGGTTTGGCGACGAAATCGCCCAACTCGTCGATGGGGTGACCAAGCTGACCAACCTCGAACTGCACTCAAGCCAGACCAAACAGGCCGAGAATTTTCGCAAGCTTCTGCTGGCCATGTCCAAGGATTTGCGCGTTCTTCTGGTCAAGCTGGCCGACCGGCTGCACAACATGCGCACGATCAAGCACATGTCGCTGGAAAAGCAGCAGCAAAAGGCGCGAGAGACGATGGACATCTTTGCGCCGCTTGCCGGGCGTATGGGGATGCAGTCCATGCGCGAGGAACTCGAAGACCTCAGCTTTCACGTTTTGAACCCCGAGGGACGGACCTCGATCATGCGCCGCTTTCTGACCCTGCGCAGCCAGACCGGCGATCTGATCCCGCAGATTACCAACGATATCCGTCTGGTTCTGGACAAGCAGGGGATCGCCGCGGATGTGTTCGGGCGCGAAAAAAAGCCCTATTCGATCTGGCGTAAGATGCAGGAAAAGAAGGAGGGGTTCTCGCGCCTTTCCGACATTTACGGGTTTCGGATCATCACCGGAAATCTCGAGGATTGCTATCGCGCGCTGGGGGCGGTTCATCAACGCTGGCGCGCGGTGCCGGGCCGTTTCAAGGACTATATCAGCCAGCCGAAAAGCAACGGTTACCGCTCGATCCACACCACCGTTTCAGGGCGCGACGGCAAGCGGGTCGAGGTGCAGATCCGCACGCGCCAGATGCACGAGGTCGCCGAGGCGGGCGTTGCGGCGCATTGGTCCTACAAGGACGGCCAGCGGGTCGAGAACCCGTTTGCGGTGGATCCGTTCAAATGGCTGACGGGCCTGACCGAACGGGTCGGGCAGGCCGATGACCACGACGATTTTATGGAGCATCTCAAGCTGGAGATGTTCCCCGATCAGGTGTTCTGTTTCACCCCCAAGGGCGAGGTGGTGAAACTGCCGCGCGGGGCAACCCCGATCGACTTTGCCTTTGCCATTCATACACGCATCGGCCTGAACTGCGTTGGTGCCAAGGTGGATGGGCTCCGGGTGCCGTTGTGGACGCGGCTCAGGAACGGACAGTCGGTGGATATCATCACCGCCGAGGGGCAGCGCCCGCAATCGACCTGGATGGATATCGCCGTCACCGGCCGGGCAAAATCGGCGATCCGCAAATCCCTGCGCGAAGAGCGTCGCGAAGGGGCGGTGCGTCTGGGGCGCGAACTGGCCCGGGTCGCGTTTGAACACGTCGGCAAGAAGGTCACCGACAAAGCACTGGCCACTGCCGCCCGACAAATGGCGGTTGACGACCCGTTGGATGTTCTGGCCATGCTGGGAAATGCCGAGATGTCCGGGCGAGAACTGGTCGCCCTTCTCTATCCTGAGCTTGACCGTAACGAACCGCAGGAAACCGTGGCCGCCGAGAGCGCCATGATCGGCCTTGGCGAAGAGCAGACCGCCGAGATGTCTTCCTGTTGCCAACCCTTGCCCGGCGAGCGGATCGTTGGCATTACCTACCGCGGCAAGGGGGTCAAGGTTCACACCATCGACTGCCCCGCTCTGGTCGAGTTCGAGGAGCAGCCGGATCGTTGGATCGACCTGCGCTGGAGCGATGGCGAACATGCCCCGGAGCACATCGTGACGCTGGATATCACGCTGGCGAATGACGCCGGGACGCTTGGTCATATTTGCACATTGATCGGCGAGCAGAATGCGAATATCTCGGACATGCATTTCACCGATAAAAAGCCGGATTTCTATCGGATGCTGGTGGATATTCAGGTGCGCGATATTGAACATTTGCATAATGTCCTTACCGCGGTTGACGCGGATTCAGACGTGGCGCAGGTGGCCAGATACAGAAAACCCGTCGAGGCGGGGGCGTAAACGTAACGAGGAAAGGCAGCCCGGGTTCTGCGGCGGCTCGGGGTCAAACTGATGGTTTTCAAAAGACGAGAAAAGCTGTCCTGGGGGCGCTGGTTTGCCGAGTTGTTTTACCCACGCGGTGGCTGGAAGCGGGCCACCAGCTATGTCATCCACCGTTTGCGCCGCCTGCCGGACACGCCCCACAAGATCGCCCGCGGTATTGCCTTTGGTGTTCTGGTCAGCTTTACCCCGTTCTTTGGTCTGCATTTCGTGCTGGCGGCCAGCCTTGCCCTGCTGTTTCGCGGCAACGTCCTTGCCGCCATTCTTGGGACGTTTTTTGGCAACCCGTTGACCTTTCCCTTTATCGCCGCAATCGCGCTGTCTTTGGGGCACTGGATGCTGGGCTCTCCCAACGATCCGATGGTCCATGCATCGATTTTGGCGCTGTTTGCGCAGGCAACGACCGATTTCTGGCTGAACTTCAAGGCGCTGTTCACCTCCAGCACGGCCGATTGGACGGGCCTGCGGGAATTTGCCGCGCGCGTCCTCCTGCCCTATTTTCTGGGTGGTCTGGGCCCGGGGCTTATCACCGCCACGGCCAGCTATTTCCTTAGCCTTCCGATCATCACGGTTTACAAAAACACCCGCAAGCGCCGGCTTGAAAAACGTCGGGCCGAGCGGCGGGGAACAGCGGTCAAAAAGGCTGACGGCGACAGCTGATTGGCATAGGCTGGCAGCGGGAATCACTTTTCAGGACGGTCTCGATGACGACTTCAGATGCAACCACAACTGCCGCGCTGCGCCTAGGCGTGAATATCGACCATGTCGCCACCGTGCGCAATGCCCGCGGCAGCGCCTATCCCGACCCGGTGCGCGCGGCACTTCTGGCCCAGCAGGCCGGCGCCGACGGCATCACCGCCCATCTGCGCGAGGATCGCCGCCATATCGGTGACGCCGATATCGAACGTCTGATGCAGGGCCTCACCATCCCGCTAAACCTCGAAATGGCGGCAACTCCCGAAATGCAGCAGATCGCCCTGCGCCATGTACCGCATGCGGTTTGCCTGGTGCCCGAAAAGCGTGAGGAACGCACCACCGAAGGCGGGCTCGAAGTCGCGCGCGAGGAAAATCGCCTCGCCCATTTCATCGCCCCCCTGCGCGAGGCGGGCTGTCGCGTGTCGATCTTCATCGCCGCCGACAAGCCCCAGATCGAGGCTGCCGCCCGCATCGGCGCCCCGGTTGTCGAACTGCATACCGGTGCCTATTGCGACGCCCATGCCGAGGGCCGCCTTGACGACCGCGACACCGAACTGCGCCGCCTCACCGAAATGGCCGCCTATGCCACCTCGCTGGGGCTCGAGGTTCATGCCGGCCACGGGCTCACCTATGACACCGTCGAGCCCATCGCCGCGCTGCCCGAGATTCGCGAACTCAATATCGGTCATTTCCTGATCGGCGAGGCCATTTTCGTCGGCCTGCCCGCGGCGATGGCCGAAATGCGCCGCCTGATGGACGCGGCGCGGGCGCAAGCACAGAAAGATTGAAACAGAGAAAGGTAAACGACATGCGCAAACCCTCTTTGCCCGATCTAGCCCTGACATCTTTCATTCTCGCAGCGGCCGCCATCCCCTCCTTTTCGGCGGCACAAAGCGTGACCGATTGCGACCAGCGGGCGCGCCCCGACGCCATCGTCGAGCCCTGGTCCGCCAACAGCCGCAGCTTTTCCAACGGCGCGGTGCGGGTGGCGCTGCTCGACAGTATCGAGCCGGCCTCCGGCGCCTTTGACCTGCTTGTCCTGTCCCCCCCGCGCGATCAGATGGGCGCGCGCCAGTGTCGGCTGGTGTCGCTTGACGGCGCGCTGGGCTTTGCGGCACTCGATTTCGCCGCCATGCGCGCGTCATACAACCCTGCGCGCGGCCTCACCCTGCGCCTGACAGGCAAGGCGTTTTCGCCCGCCGATGGCGTTACGCGCCCGATCCGGCTGAGCGTGACCATCAACCAGGCGACGGGCAAGGTCAGCGCCAAGGTCCGACCGGCAGGAAAATGACGGCGGAGCAGAAAATGATACCGAATGATACCCGCAGGCGCTGGCCGAGATGATCGCCCCGTCCCCTTCTTCTTTGCCAAAATACTCCCGCCGGAGGCACGGCGCAGCCCCGGCTGCGCCGTTTCCCGCCAGAACAGGGCAACAACGATGATCCTGGGCGTGGGCACCGATCTGGCCAATATCGAGCGCATCGAACGCACGCTTCAGCGCTTTGGGGACCGCTTTCGGGATCGGGTCTTTACCAAAACCGAGCAGGCCAAGGCCGAGCGGCGCCGCGATACCGCCGCAACCTACGCCAAGCGCTGGGCGGCGAAAGAGGCGTGCTCAAAGGCGCTGGGCACCGGGCTGAGGATGGGCATTTCATGGAAGGACATGGCGGTGACAAACCTTCGTTCGGGCCAGCCGCGCATGCATCTTACCGGCTGGGCCGCCGAGCGCCTCACGCATATGACCCCGCCGGGGATGGAGGCGCGGATCCACGTGTCGCTGACTGACGATCACCCCTGGGCGCAGGCCTTTGTGGTGATCGAGGCCTACCCCGCAGGAGCTTGACTTCACGCCTTTCAGGGGCCATGACGCCCGCATCAATCAGGATTACAGGCAGGACCAGATGGCAGAGAAGACCAAGAAAGACGATGGCGTCTTTGAATGGATCAAGACGATCGTTTATGCGTTGCTCCTTGCGGGGCTGATCCGCACATTGTTTTATCAGCCGTTCTGGATTCCCTCAGGCTCGATGAAAGACACCCTTCTGGTCGGTGATTTCCTGTTCGTCAACAAGATGGCCTATGGATATTCGCGTTATTCCTGCCCGTTTTCCGCCTGCCCGTTTTCAGGACGCATTTTTGCCAGCCAACCCAAGCGCGGCGATGTCGTCGTATTCAAACATCCGGTCACCCATGCCGATTTCATCAAGCGCCTGATTGGCCTGCCGGGAGATCGCATTCAGGTCAAGGCCGGGTTGCTCTACATCAACGGCAAGCCGGTCAAGGTCGAACCGGCGGGCATTTTCGAAGAGCCAAAGCTGCCGCAGGGTCCAGTAGGAAACACCCCGAGCTGCGCCAACGATCCGGTAGCCCTTGGCGACATCTGCAAGAAACAACGGTTCCGCGAAACCCTGCCGAACGGGGTTCAGCACGACATCCTGAACATTGTTGACAACGGCTTTGCCGACAATACCAAGGTCTTTACTGTTCCGGCGGGTCAATACATGTTCATGGGTGACAACCGCGACAATTCCGAGGACAGCCGCTTTCCCCGCAACATTGGCGGGGTCGGTTTTGTTCCGTTTGAAAACCTCGAAGGGCGCGCTGACCGGGTCATCTTTTCCTCGGCCGGGCGCTCGATTCTGGCGTTCTGGACATGGCGAAAAGACCGTTTTTTCAAGGCAATCGAGTGAAACTGTCGGCCGACCTTCAGGCCTTTTCCAAGCGGATTGGGCATGAGTTCGGCGCGCCCGAGCTGCTGATCGAGGCGATGACCCACGCGTCCCTGGCGTCAAACACGCGCCCGGACAACCAGCGGCTTGAGTTTTTGGGCGATCGCGTGCTGGGGCTGGTGATTGCCGAGGCCTTGCTGGCCGCTGATCCCAAGGCCACCGAGGGCCAGTTGGCGCCGCGCTTCAATTCCCTCGTGCGCAAGGAAACCTGCGCCGAGGTTGCCGAGGAATATGGCTTGGGTGCGGGATTGAAGCTGGGTCGCTCCGAGATGATGTCGGGCGGGCGGCGCAAACAGGCGTTGCTGGGGGATGCGACTGAGGCGGTGATCGCGGCCGTCTATCTGGACGCCGGTTTTGCCATTGCCCGCGACCTGATCCTACGCCTGTGGGGCGAACGGATCACCAGCACCAAGGCCGATGCGCGCGACGCCAAGACGGTGTTGCAGGAATGGGCGCAGGCCCGGGGTCAGCAGCCGCCGACCTATCAGGAAATCGATCGCAGAGGCCCCGATCACGCGCCAGTCTTTACCATCGCGGCCCGCTTGGAAAGTGGGCAGACCGCAACCGCCTCGGCCCCGTCGAAACGTCAGGCCCAGCAGGCCGCGGCCCGGAAACTTCTGGATGAATTGGAGGGGCATGATGCCTGACCAGCGCTGTGGCTTTATCGCTCTGATAGGTGAGCCGAATGCCGGGAAATCGACCCTTTTGAACCGGATGGTCGGGGCCAAGGTCTCGATCGTGACGCATAAGGTGCAGACCACCCGCGCCCGCATTCGCGGTGTTGCCATCGAGGGTCCGGCGCAACTGGTCTTTGTTGATACCCCGGGTCTTTTCCGGGCGCGTCGTCGGCTGGATCGGGCCATGGTCAGCGCCGCATGGAGCGGGGCCGCGGATGCCGATATCGTGGTTCTTCTGATCGAGGCAAACCGGGGGTTGACCGACGGCGTACAGGCGATCCTGGATGTTCTGGCCGAGCGACGCCAAAAGGACCAGATTGTTGCTCTGGCGATCAACAAGATCGACCGGGTCAAGAGCGAAACCTTGCTGGCTCTGACCACGAAAATGAACGCGGCCTTCGATTTTTCCGCAACCTTCATGATCTCGGCGGAAAAGGGTCACGGGGTCGATGATCTGAAGGCGTGGCTGTCTGAAAATGTGCCCACGGGGGTCTGGCACTATCCCGAAGATCAGATATCCGATCTGCCGCTGCGGCAGTTGGCGGCGGAAATCACGCGTGAGAAACTGACTCTGCGGCTCCATCAAGAACTGCCTTATCAATTAACCGTCGAGACCGAGCGGTGGGACGAGCGCAAGGATGGCTCGGTTCGTATCGACCAGCTGATCTATGTCACCCGCGAGGGGCATCGCGGGATTGCGCTGGGGCCGAAAGGGGCAACGATCAAGGCCATTGGAACCGCCGCGCGTCAGGAAATCTCGGAATTTCTGGGGCGCAAGGTGCATCTTTTTCTACAGGTCAAACTGCGCCCGAACTGGCAGGAAGAGGCCGAGCGTTATGACGAAATGGGACTGGATTTCAAGGACGGGACCTGATGCCCAGACTCAGCGCGAAATTCTGGGTTGATGCCTATCTGACCCGTTTGCGTTTGGCCAATATTCCGGCGTTTGTCGTCGCGCGCGGGGATGAGACGGCAGGGAATGTCATGGTCAAGCTGAACACGCTGGATGGACACGCCGCCGCCTTTCAGCGCAGTTTTGATGCCTGTGGAGATCGCCTTTGGATTACCCTCTGTGAGGGGCGCGATGGCGAGGTCGAGGAGGCCTTGCGTGATCAACTCCGCTTTGATCCTGACCTCTGGATCATCGAGGTCGAAGACAAGGCCGGTCGGCACCTTCTTGACGAACCGGGATTTTCGGGCCCGGATTTTCTGGCTGGCGTGTAACATGGAATGGCAGGATCAGGGAATTTTGCTTTCGTCCCGCCCGCATGGTGAGAATGCTGCGATCATCAACGTCTTTACCCGCGCGCATGGGCGTCATGCCGGTGTGGTGCGGGGCGGGGCCTCGCGACGCATGGCGCCGATCCTGCAGCAGGGTGCCGACCTTTCGCTGACATGGCGGGCGCGGCTGGATGCCCATATTGGCAGCTTTCGGGTCGAGCCGATCCGCTCTCGGGCGGCCCTGATCATGGAGGACCGGCTGGCGCTGGCGGGACTGAACGCGATCTGCGCGCTGTTGCGCTTTGCCCTGCCCGAACGCGCGCCCCATGCGGCCTTGTTCAGCGTGACCGAGGATCTTTTGCAGGAGTTGACCTCATCGCCCGACTGGCCACGTCATTATGTGCTGTGGGAATTGGCGTTGCTCAGCGAGCTTGGCTTTGGTCTGGACCTGTCCCATTGTGCGGTGACCGGGCGGTGCGATGATCTGATCTATGTCTCGCCGCGCACGGGTCGAGCGGTTTCGCGTCAGGGGGCCGGGGAATGGGCCGACCGCCTGTTGCCGTTTCCCAGCCCCGACAATATCGCCCAGAGCCTGCGCACGACCGGGTATTTTCTGGAGCATTCCCTCGCTCATGCGCTGGGTGCTGCCTGCCTGCCTGCGGCGCGGGGCCGCCTGTTGAGCCAGCTTGAGCGGCTGTGATCAAGAGGCCAGCAAACGCCGCGCGATCACGTTTGCCTGAATTTCCGCTGCCCCCTCGAAAATGTTCAGGATCCGCGCATCGCACAAGACGCGGCTGATGGGGTATTCCAGCGCGAACCCGTTGCCGCCGTGAATTTGCAAGGCATTGTCAGCCGCCGCCCAGGCCACGCGGGCGCCCAGCAGTTTGGCCATCCCCGCCTCAAGGTCGCACCGGTGACCGGAATCCTTTTCCTGTGCCGCGTGATAGGTCAACTGCCGTGCCACCATGATTTCGACCGCCATCATCGCCAGTTTTGAATTGACGCGCGAAAAGGCAATCAGGCTTTGGCCGAATTGTTTGCGCTCGTGGGCGTATTTCAACCCCAGTTCCATCGCCGACTGGGCCACGCCAATGGCCCGCGCGGCGGTCTGGATGCGGGCGCTTTCAAAGGTCTGCATCAGCTGCTTGAAACCCTGCCCCTCGACACCGCCCAGCAGGTTGGCCGCAGGCACGCGAAACCCGTCAAAGCCGATTTCGTATTCCTTCATGCCGCGATAACCCAGAACCTCGATCTCGCCACCCGTCATGCCGGGGGTGGGAAAGGGGTTGGCATCGTCGCCCGGTTCCTTTTCGGCCAGGAACATCGAAAGCCCCGCATAGTTGTCGCTGTCGGGGTCGGTGCGGGCCAGCAGGGTCATCATATGGGTGCGGGCGGCGTGGGTGATCCATGTCTTGTTGCCGGTGACGACGTAATCATTGCCCTCGCGCACGGCGCGGGTGCGCAGCGAGCCGAGGTCGGATCCGGTATTGGGTTCGGTAAACACCGCGGTGGGCAGTTTCTCGCCGCTGGCGATCAGGGGCAGCCAGTGCCGTTTCTGTTCATCGGTGCCGCCGCACAGGATCAGCTCGGCCGCGATTTCCGAGCGCGTTCCAAGGCTGCCAACGCCGATATAGCCGCGCGACAGTTCCTCGGATACGACGCACATGGCCGCCTTGGGAAAGCCGAAGCCGCCATATTCTTCGGGGATGGTCAGGCCAAAGACGCCAAGTGCGGCCATCTCGTCGATGATCGACATGGGGATGAATTCGTCTTTCAGGTGCCATTCATGGGCGTAGGGCACGACCTTGTCCTCGGCAAAGCGGCGGAACTGGTCGCGGATCATCTCCAGCTCGTCATCAAGGCCGGTGGCGCCGAATGTGGGGCTGCCCTCGCGTTCCTGCATCAAGGTGGCCAGACGGGCGCGCGCCGATGCGCTGTTGCCATTCCGGATCAGGGCCAACACGCTGGCCTCGTCCAGCCCGGTGTTCTTGGGGTCAAGGCCAAGGTCCTGCGGGCGCGCGAATTCACCCTGACTCATCGGGATGCCGCCCCTGAGCTGGCCGAGATATTCGCCAAACGCAATTTGCAGGATCAGCCCTTCGATCTCACCGAAATCCCCGCTGTCATCCAGCCGCCGGGCCCAGTTGTGCATTTGCTGCAGGGCCTGAACATAGGTCGCAATCCACGACAGGCTGTGTGCTGCGAACTGGTGCTCTGCAAGGGCCGCCCCCGAGACTCTCCCGTTCTTTACCACGATATCGCGCACCGCCGTGCGGGCAGCTGAAAGGTAGAGTTCAGCCGCAGACAGGGACTGCTGGCATTGGGTCAGGAGGTCGTCAGGCAGCGGCGTTTTGGCGGGCGAATGTGGCATGGGTCCTGTCCTGTTGTCGTGGTCGCGTAGAATGTTGGCCTGACGGCGCGGCGTGTGATTGTGCGGGCGTATTATTCTTTTTCGGGACATAGACAATGCTGCGCCGCAGCGCAAGTAAATTGCGCAAAAATGTTCCTATGCGACAGATAATGAGCGTTGCAAATCCGTTCCGGGGCTGTCACGCTGCGCCCAACCACGGGAAAATACTGATGAATCTTATCGATTCCCTGATCCAGAATTTCGGGATCGCGCCGCTTGTTGCGTCGTTTTTTATTGCCCTGTTTGCGGCCTTTGTGAAGGGCGCTGTCGGCTTTGCATTGCCGATGATCATGATCGGCGGGCTGGCCTCGTTCATGCCTGCGGATATGGCTGTGGCCGGTTTGTTGTTACCGACATTGGTCACGAATATCTGGCAAACCATGCGCGGCGGGCGCAGTGTTGCGCTGGATGTTTTGCGGCTTTACTGGCGTTTTAACCTTGTCTTTGCGGTGACGATGATTGCCTCGGCGCAGCTGGTCGTCGTGGTGCCAGATCAGATTCTGTTTGTGGTTCTGGGCGGGATCATCGCGGTCTTTGGCCTGTTGCAGGTGTTCGGGGTCCGCTTTCGCTTTGACCCGGCATATCGGAACCGTGTCGAGGTTGCTCTTGCCATCGTGTCGGGGCTGATTGGCGGCCTCAGTGGTGTATGGGGGCCTCCCCTGATCCTCTATTTGCTGGCTCTGAATATCCCCAAGGCCGAGCAGGTCCGCGCCTTGGCGATCACCTTTCTGCTTGGCTCGGTCATCCTTGTGGCAGCGCATTTGAAATCCGGGTTGCTGAATGTTCGGACCCTTCCGTTTTCGGCATTTCTGGTTTTGCCAGCCATTATCGGCATGACCTTGGGCAACAGGGTACATGACCGTCTGGATCAGGAGTTGTTCCGCAAACTGACCCTGCTGGTTTTGGTTATCGCGGGATTGAATTTGCTGAGACGTGGATTTTTTGGTTAAGGAATTTTCTTGAAAGGAGTTTATTCATGAAAACGGTTTTTGGGGCGGTGATTGCCGTATTGGCGTCATTCGTCCCGGCGGTTGCACAGCCAAATTTCAACTTTGCCGCCAAGAGGGTTGGTGACGTGACCCGCTGGCAGGCGGACAACGGCAAGACCACGGTGACGTTTCGCGGCTGCGAGGGAGGGCTTTTTGTGCTTGATTTCCGGCGCGACGCCTCGCGCGGCCAGCCCCTGTCGCTGCGGTTCTGGGCAAATGCGCGCGGTGAGGCGGTCAAGGCCCGTTTTAACGGGCGAACAATGACCTTCAGCCCCAGCGATTGCTCGTTGACTGTTGGCCGTTGCACCTATGTGGAAACAGATGTCAACGGACGCTCACATCACATGACTTGGACCGCCTTGGTCAGGAACGGGTTTTGGCATTACACGCTTTATCGCGGCAACGCCCTTAGCGAGAAAGGCACATTTACCGTCGATAGATTCGGCTATTATGTGGACCGTGATTATATTTCGTACCAGAATGGCAAGGCGCACCGGCAGTGGTCCCGACGCCTGAGGTAGCCCAATAAAAAACGCCCCGATGTGTCCAACGGGGCGTTTTCGTCATGTTGTTGTCATGCCGTTCGCGTCGATCAGCCGAGGGCGATGGCCCTGACGTCGTCGTCGATATAGGCCTCGTACTGGGCAAAGTTTTCGGCGAACATCGACACCAGCTTTGCCGCGTCCCGGTCATAGCTGTCGGGATTGTCCCATGTGCGGCGCGGGTCCAGCAGGATGTCGGCCACACCGTCAACCGAGACCGGAACCTCAAAGCCGAAATTCGGGTCCTTGCGGAACTCACCCGAGTTCAGTGAACCGTCAAGTGCGGCGGCCAGTAACGCCCGTGTTGCCTTGATCGGCATGCGCGAGCCGGTGCCATAGGCGCCCCCTGTCCAGCCGGTATTGACCAGCCAACAGGTGGCGCCGGATTTGGCGATCCGATCCCGCAGGAGGTTGCCGTAAACCTCGGGACGGCGCGGCATGAAGGGCGCGCCAAAACAGGTTGAAAACGTCGGCTGAGGCTCATCGATCCCCTGTTCGGTTCCCGCTACTTTTGAGGTAAAGCCGCTGAGGAAATGATACATCGCCTGCGCCGGTGTCAGGCGCGAAATCGGTGGCAGCACGCCAAAGGCATCGCATGTCAGCATGATGATATTGCGTGGCTGCCCGCCCAGCGAACTTTCGCTTGCGTTTGAAATATAGTTCAGCGGATAGGCACAACGGGTGTTGGCGGTCAGGCTGTCGTCCTCAAAGTCGATCACGAGGGTCTCGGGATCAAACACCATGTTTTCCACCACCGAACTGAATTTATGCGTGGTGGCGTAGATTTCCGGTTCCGCCTCGGGCGACAGGTTGATTGTCTTGGCATAGCACCCGCCCTCGAAATTAAAGGTGCCACGGTCCGACCAGCCATGCTCATCATCGCCGATCAGAACGCGTGAGGGGTCCGCCGACAGGGTGGTTTTTCCGGTGCCGGACAGGCCAAAGAAAATGGCGGTGTCGGCGGGGCGATCTATGGCGTGATTGGCCGAGCAATGCATCGGCATGATGCCTTTTTCGGGCAGCAGGTAATTCAGGATCGTGAACACCGATTTCTTGATTTCGCCCGCATAGGCCGAGTTCGCGATCAGGACCAGTTTCTTGTCGAAATTCAGCGCGATCACGGTTTCGCTGCGGCAGCCGTGGCGCGCCGGATCGGCCTTGAAGCTGGGGCAGGAAATGATGGTAAATTGTGCGGTAAAGTGATCCAGCTCATGGCGTTCGGGGCGGCGCAGCATGTGACGGATGAACAGGCTCTGCCAGGCCAGCTCGGTGATGACGCGGGTGTCCAGACGATGGGCGGGATCGGCGCCGCCAAAGAGGTCCTGCACGAACACATCCTTGCCGGCGAGATGGGCAATCATGTCCGATTGAAGCCGGTCAAATGCATCCGCGTCCATCGGCGGGTTGTTTTCCCACCAAATATTTCCTTCGACCGAGGGCGTTTTCACGACGAATTTGTCCTTGGCCGAGCGGCCCGTGTGTTGGCCGGTTGCGACCATCAGCGCGCCGCCAAGCCCAAGCGTGCCTTCGCCGCGCTCGAGCGCCGCCTGCACGAGGGCAGGCTCCAGAAGGTTGTAATATGCGTTTGAAACACCAGTGATGCCCATCGCGTCCAGCGTATGGGCCGGGTTTACCCGTCCTGTCGTCATTTTTTCGCTCCGAAAACGCGGGGAAGATCATGCCCCGCATGAAAGTTATCCTGTCACCCCGCGGCACGAGGGGAGAGTTTCGCGCCGGGACCGTGCCCCCTGACCGGGAACGCGGTCTGTATACCATGAGATACCGTAGGGGAAAGGGGCGACTTTGGCGCGGCCGGGTGAAAAACACGGCAAAATCCGCGACAAATTAGTCATATATTATCGATTTGCGCGTTTGTTTGTCGGTAACCGGGCGCGGTCACAGCACTTAACAGTTGATTCCAAGGGTCATTACAAGGAAAATGCCGGAAAAATATAACTGGGCAGTAAAGGGGCAAGCGAATGTCAACAGTCGCTTTGGTGGACGATGACAGGAATATCCTGACATCCGTCTCAATGACTCTGGAGGCAGAGGGTTACAACGTTGTCACCTACAATGACGGTCAGGCGGCCCTCGACGGGTTCGGTCAGAAGTTTCCCGATATCGCGGTTCTGGATATCAAGATGCCGCGGATGGATGGCATGGACCTGTTGCATCGTATCCGGCAGAAATCCGATATGCCGGTGATTTTTCTGACCTCCAAGGATGACGAGATCGACGAGGTTCTGGGCCTCAGGATGGGGGCGGATGATTATGTGCGCAAACCGTTTTCGCAGCGGCTGCTGGTTGAACGCATCCGCGCCATTCTGCGTCGACAGGAGGCCTTGGCCTCGGACAAGGGCGACGAGCCGCTGGAAAGCAAGCTGATCGAGCGCGGCTCGCTGGTCATGGACCCGCTGCGCCACTCGGTCACCTGGAAGGGCAAGAGCGTCAGCCTGACGGTGACCGAATTCTTGCTATTGCAAGCACTGGCCTCGCGCCCCGGTTTTGTAAAAAGCCGCGATCAGTTGATGGATGTTGCTTATGACGATCAGGTCTACGTGGATGACCGGACAATAGACAGCCATATCAAACGGTTGCGCAAGAAAATGCGCAGCGTGGACAAGGATTTTGCATCTATCGAAACCCTGTACGGAATTGGTTACAGGTATACCGAGGCATGAAAATTGTGTCGAAATCCGACGCAGAGACACATGAGACCGCCGCCGACCCCGACATAATCCTTGGGGCCGATTGGGATGAGCGCGCCCGTCAGGACGATCAGGCCGAAGACGAGATCCCCCACGAAAAAAGAGGCTGGATCCTGCTCAACCGATCACCGCTGGCGCGCAAGATCATGACCTTCAATCTGCTTGCGCTGGTGGTTTTGGTGGGCGGGGTGCTATACCTCAACCAGTTTCGTGAAGGTCTGGTGGGGCAGCGCGAAAAAAGCCTTGTGACCGAGGCCCGTCTGATTGCCCGAATTCTTGAGGCACGCCTGCCGCAAACAGGGTCAAACCCGGCCTCGGATGTCGTGGCGGCCAGCAGGGGCGCCCTCAGCGGGTTGGATCTGCCACGCGGCATCAAGATGTTCATCTACAACAACAATGAGGATCTGGTGGCCGGTACTTCGGGCCGCCTGCCGTCAGAGCACGGGGCGCGGGCAAATGCGTCGTCAGGTGCCCCTTATGGCACGTTCATTACCGGTATGCTGAACAGCCTGTGGGAAAAAGCGGCGAATTTTCTGGGCCGCAGAAACACCGAAAAGGTGGTCAGCGATAAGGATCTTGCCACTCAGGTCGTCCCCTTTGCCCTTGTGGGCAAGACCAAAAGCAAGAGCGTCAGCGACCCCAATGGCGACCTCCTGTTTGCCGTTTCGACCCCGATCAGGCGGGGCGGACAGGTGGTCGGAGCGCTGGTTCTGACAACCGCGGCCGGCGAGATCAACGAAATGGCCCGCACCGAGCGCGAGCAGGTGCTGCAGATGTTCGTCATTGCGATACTGGTGTCCATCGGCCTGTCGCTGGTTCTGGCGGGCACGATTGCCAATCCTCTGCGCGACCTGGCCGAGGCGGCCGAAGTGGGCAAGGTGAAAAACGCCCGCCGGATGCGCCCGGGGCGAATTCGCATTCCCGACATGACCGGCCGACCCGATGAGATCGGGCGCTTGTCCGGCGCGCTTCGGGACATGATCTCGGCACTCTATGACCGCATCGAATCGAACGAACATTTTGCCGCGGATGTGGCGCATGAGCTGAAAAACCCACTCTCCTCACTGCGCGCGGCAGTGGATACGCTGAAATCCTCGAAAAACGACGTTCACCGGGCCAAGCTGCTGAGTGTGATCGAGGACGACGTCCGGCGTATGGATCGGCTGGTCTCGGATATCTCGAACGCGTCGCGTCTGGACAGCGAACTGGTCAAGGAGGAAATGAAATCCTTTGACCTGATCATGATGCTGAAAAATATTGTTGCCTTTCACGAACAGGAGGCAACCGAGATGGGGATCGAGTTTATCGCCGATCTTCCGGATCGACCGATCCTTGTGCGCGGGCTGGAATCCCGCCTGGCACAGGTTTTCGTCAATCTTCTGACCAACGCCATCTCGTTTTGTGAAGAGGGCGATGCCCTCAGGATCTGGGCCCGTCGGCGTGAAAACCGCGTGCTTGTGGTGGTCGAGGATACCGGGGTCGGCATTCCCGAGGATGCCCTGACCAAGATTTTCCAGCGATTTTACTCTGACCGGCCGGAGGGTGATTTCGGCAAGCATTCGGGCCTTGGCCTAGCAATTTCGCGCCAGATCGTCGAGGCGCATGGCGGGGTGATCTGGGCCGAAAATATCCGCCCGACCAGTGACGATGTCACGTCCGAGCCTCTGGGTGCCCGATTCGTGGTCGGCCTTCCGATCTGATGACTGGCCGCCTGACAGGCCCCTTGACGGCTGCGGGCGCGCGCGACTGCCTGCACGCCAGTTCAGTTGCGTTGAATGGAGCAGCGGTCCTGTTGCTGGGGCCGTCGGGGGCGGGAAAATCGGCGCTGGCGCTTGATCTGATGTCGCGCGGCGCGGCGTTGGTGTCCGATGACCAGACAATCGTTTTTCGGCAGGGCGCTACCCTGTTTGCCGATGCACCCGCGGCGATACGCGGGCAGATCGAGGCGCGCGGCATCGGTCTTATCGCGGCCCAGCCTGCGGGCGCGACGCCGGTAGCTCTGGCCGTCGATCTGGAGCGGGCCGAGGCCGAACGATTGCCGCCGGCTCGCACGCTTGTGATCCTCGGCGTCAAAATTCAGTTGATCTGCGGTCGCGGGACTGTCAACCTTGCACCGGCAATCCTGCAATATCTGAAATCGGGTCGGGTCGGTTAGATGTCTGCTGAAAAGCCAAAAAATTACCGCCATATGTTCAAGGTGGTTCTGGTCACCGGCCCGTCTGGGGCGGGACGATCGACAGCCATCAATGCGCTTGAGGATTTCGGGTTCGAGGCCATCGACAACATGCCGCTGACCCTGTTGCCGCGCCTGTTGGCCGGCCCGCCGATGACGCGCCATCTGGCACTGGGCGTAGATGTGCGCAACCGGGACTTTGGAACCGACAGCCTGATCGAAGTGGTAAATATCATCGCCCGGGATACGGCATTCGATTGTTCACTGGTCTATCTGGATTGCGCCAGCGATGTTCTGCAACGGCGCTTTTCGGAAACGCGCCGCCGTCATCCTCTGGCGCCGGACGTTTCGCCGCTGGTCGGGATCGAGCGCGAGACCGACCTGATCCGCCCCCTCAGGGATCGGGCCGATATATTGATCGACACCAGCGACATGGCCCCTCAGGATCTCAGGGCCGAACTGGCGCGATGGTTTTTCAGCGAACCGGGTCAGGGCATGGCGCTTGAGGTGCAGTCCTTTTCCTATAAGCGCGGGCTGCCGCACGGTCTGGACATGGTGCTGGATTGCCGCTTTTTGCGCAACCCGCATTGGCAGGAGACGCTGCGGGAGTTGGACGGCCGCGATTCCGATGTGGCCACCTATATTCAGGCGGATCCGAGGTTTGACGACTTTCTTGCGCGTTCACTCGGACTGATGGAAACCCTTCTGCCTGCCTATCGGGATGAGGGAAAATCCTATTTCACCCTCGGCCTTGGATGTACCGGCGGGCAACACCGTTCAGTTTTTGTCGCCGAGGCCTTGGCAAAGGGGCTTGCGCAGCAGGGCTGGCAGGTGTCTATTCGCCACCGGGAATTGGAACGGCGTGCGGGGGGGCGCGCAGAGGCGCCAGTAGGAAGAAACGCTTGATTGGTATTGTGATTGTCGCCCATGGTGGTCTGGCCCGAGAGTATCTGGCAGCGATGGAGCATGTGGTGGGCAGGCAGAGCGGTGTTCGTGCGGTCTCGATCGAGGCGGACCACGACCGCGATCAGAAAAAAGCCGAGATTTTACACGCTGCGGATTCCGTTGATGCCGGTCAGGGGGTCGTGATCGTGACCGACATGTTCGGCGGCACCCCCTCAAACCTGTCTTTGCCTGCCTGTCGAAACCCGGACCGCAAGGTCCTTTACGGTGCGAACCTGCCGCTATTGGTCAAGCTGGCAAAAAATCGCTATGCGCCGGTGGAAGAGGCCGTCAGGGTGGCCCGAGAAGCCGGGCGTAAATACATCGATTTCTGTAATGGACAGGCCTAGCTTCATGGATGAGCATATCGAGCGGGTATTCCCGATCATCAATGTTAAAGGGCTGCACGCGCGGGCCTCGGCGCGATTTGTCGAGACGGTGGAAAAGTTTGACGCCGATGTCTGGGTCAGCCGCGACGGGATGACGGTTTCGGGTGACTCGATCATGGGGCTATTGATGCTGGCGGCCTCCAAGGGTACAGAGATCGTGGTCAAAGCCAGAGGGGCCGAGGCTGAAGGCCTTGCAGATGCCCTTGAATTGTTGGTCAAGAACCGCTTCGGTGAAGAGGCCTGAAACCATCGCGCCGAGAGTCGCGCTTCGAAAAGGATTGTTCCCGGTGCCAGACGATGTCTCCCCCTTGGATGATCGGCCCTATGACGGCCGAAACCTGTCTTATGCGGGGACATTCACAAATCCGTTCAAGGCCAACACGATCCGCCTGATCGAGATGCTGACCGGCAAGCTGACGCTGCTGCGCCTCGTGCGAAAATTCGAGGCGGCCGGTCCGGTGGATAACCAGCATTTCTGGAAACGCGCCATTGATTTGCTGGGGATCGATCTGCAAACCCCTGAGTCAGAGATTGCAAACATCCCCGAAAAAGGCCCTGTGGTGATCGTTGCGAACCATCCTTGCGGGCTGGTTGACGGGATGATCCTTGCGGAACTGGTCGGGCGCGTGCGTCAGGATTTCAAGATACTGACCCGCTCCTTGCTGACAAATGTGCCGATTATCCAGTATCACATGCTACCGGTCGCCTTTCCGCACGAACCGAACTCGGTGCGCATGAATCTGGCTATGCGCAAGGTTGCAATGCAGCATCTAGCCGATGGCGGTGCGATCATTCTGTTTCCGGCGGGTCAGGTGGCCACCTCGCCCGGATGGTTCGATGCGGCGGTCGAGGCGGACTGGCTGCCCTTTACCGCCAAGATGATCCTGAAAAGCAAGGCTCGCGTCGTGCCGATTTTTTTCCCCGGCCAGAACAGCCGCTGGTTTCATCTGGCCAACAAACTGTCGGTGACAATCCGGCAGGGGCTGTTGCTGCATGAGATTGCCTACACGATGAACAAGCCGCAAAAGCCGATTATCGGAGCGCCGATCGAGCGTGACGAGATCGACCTCTGGGCCAAGGATCCACGCGGGTTCATGGCCGACCTTCGCAGGCGGACCCTTAGTCTAGGGAAAAAGGGCTGATCAAGACGCCCCCCTCAGCGGGTCGGGACCGGCTCATCCCCACGGTAATCGTAAAAGCCGCGCCCGACTTTGCGCCCGTACCAACCTGCCTCGACGTATTTGGTCAACAGCGGGCAGGGCCGGTATTTGGTGTCGGCAAGGCCTTCGTGCAGCACGTTCATGATTGCAAGGCACGTGTCCAACCCGATGAAATCTGCCAGTTCGAGCGGCCCCATCGGGTGATGTGCGCCCAGCTTCATCGAAGTGTCGATTCCCTTGACTGTGCCGACGCCCTCGTAAAGGGTGTAGATTGCCTCGTTGATCATCGGCATCAGGATTCGGTTCACGATAAAGGCTGGAAAATCCTCGGCTGACGTGGACACCTTTCCCAGCCGTTTGACGACTTCTTTCAAGGCGTCAAAGGTGGGCTCATCGGTTGCGATGCCGCGGATCAGTTCGACCAGTTCCATCACCGGCACCGGGTTCATGAAATGAACGCCCATGAACCGTTCCGGCCGGTCGGTGCGGCTGGCCAGCCGGGTGATCGAGATCGAGGACGTGTTTGACGCCAGAATGGTCTCGGGTTTCAGATGTGGCAGCAACGCGTCGAAAATGGATTGCTTGACGGTTTCCTTTTCAGTTGCCGCCTCGATGATCAGGTCGCTCTGCCCCAGATCGGACAGGGTTTCGGTGGTGGTGATGCGTTCCAGGGCCGCATTCATCTGTTCTTCGGTGATCTTGTTGCGGCTGACCTGCCGGGTCATGTTGCCGGTGATGGTTTTGATCCCGGCGCTCAGTGCCTCGGTGGAAATGTCGTTCAGCAGGACGTCAAATCCGGCCAGCGCAAAGACATGAGCGATCCCGTTTCCCATTTGACCCGCGCCCACAATTCCGACGGTCCTGATTTGCATGTCGTGCTCCTTGCCTGCGCCTTTGGTCGAATTTGCCGCACCATATTCCTGTCCGCGGGGCACTGGCAAGCCCATACTGGAGGGCCGGTTTGGTTCAAGTTTTAGGCTTAGCTTTTTGGTAAGAAACTTGCGCGACCCTGCCCGTGGGTGAAGTGAAAACATGGGTGAGTGAAATGAAGAACGACTGTCTTCAGCACGGATCGCTGGACTATAAACTGTATCGTTATGGCAGGTCGAAAACCCTGTTTCGCGGACCGCGACCGGATTTTTCCAGCGCATATAACGTTTTTCTCGGGTCCAGCGAAACCTACGGGAAATTTGTGCCCCGCCCCTATCCGGATCTCTTGCAGGAGGAACTGGGGGTGGTCTCGGCCAATTTCTCGGCGCTGAATGCTGGGGTGGAAAGCTATCTTCGCGATCCTTCGGTCCTGCTGGCTTGCGCGGATGCGGCGGTGACGGTGTTGGCCGTGGCCGGGGCTCATAACGTGTCGAACCGCTATTACATGGTTCACCCCCGCCACAATGACCGTTTTGTGCGGGCATCGGACTCGTTACATATTCTTTACCGGCAGGTCGAGTTCACTGACATTCACTATACGCGGCATCTGTTGAATACGCTGCGTCGGGTCGATGAGACCAGCTTTGCCCTTGTTGTCGAAGAGTTGCGCGCCGCTTGGACCGCCCGGATGAAATCGCTGATCGAGATGATCGAGGGCAAGACGGTGTTGCTGTGGATCTCGGATCACGCGCCCGGCGATGTCTTGTCCGAGGGGCCGGTCAGCGCGCCGGGTCAGGAGCCGCTGTTTGTTAATCAGGAGATGGTGGACAGCCTCAGCCCGCTGGTCACCAAGGTCGTTGAATGCATTGTTCCGCAGGACCCTGATATGTCGGGAACCGAGGGCATGGTTTTTCTCCCCTGCGAGCGCCGCGCCGCGGTCGCGCTGCCGGGGCCCGTGGTGCATGCGCAGGTTGCCCGGGTTCTGGCCCCGGTCTTGCAATCGTTGCTGTAGGTTCGGATCCTGAGAGTCAGACCCCACGCACGGCCCAAAGCCGGACAAAATCGTGGCGGACCGGTTCAGGGACGGTCCGCCGGCAATCCGTCAAACTGGTGGCCTGCGGTTTGCGGCTCAGAGCAGTTTGGTCATTTCAGGAACCGCGTCGAACAGGTCTGCCACCAGACCGTAATCGGCGACCTGAAAAATCGGCGCTTCTTCGTCCTTGTTGATGGCAACGATCACCTTGCTGTCTTTCATGCCGGCCAGATGCTGGATCGCGCCAGAGATCCCGCAGGCGATATAAAGGTCAGGAGCGACGACCTTGCCTGTTTGACCCACCTGCCAGTCGTTTGGTGCAAAGCCTGAGTCGACAGCCGCGCGGCTGGCCCCGACGGCGGCGCCCAGCTTGTCCGCCAGCGCCTCGATGATTGCAAAGCTTTCCTCCGAGCCGACGCCCCGCCCGCCGGACACGACGATTTTGGCCGAGGTCAGTTCGGGTCGGTCGCTTGCCTGCACCTTATCCTCGACCCATTCGCTAAGACCGGGGTTTGCTGCCGCCGAGATCGACTGAACCGGGGCATTGCCGGTTTCAGTCGCTGCATCAAAGGTCGAGGTGCGGATCGAAACGACCTTTATTGCATCTCTGGATTTCACCGTCTGGATCGCATTGCCCGCATAGACCGGACGTTCAAACGTATCGCCATCGACGATCCCGGTCACATCGGAAATCACCATGACATCCAGCAGGGCCGCGACGCGGGGCAGAATGTTCTTGGCCGCCGAGGTGGCCGGGGCGACGATGTGGGTGAAATCTCCGGCCAGCGAAACGATCAGATCTGCGACAGGTTCGGCCAGATTGTTGCCGTATTCGGGATCGTCGGCGCAGAGGACCTTGGCCGCGCCGTCCAGCTTTGCCGCGGCATTGGCGGCGTCGCTGCAGCCGTTTGATGCGCAAAGGATGGTTACCTCGCCCAGCGCCTTGGCCGCGGTCAGCGCCTTGGCTGTCTGGTCAATCGAAATCTCGCCGCCGAGAACCTCGGCCAAAAGTAAAACCGCCATCACAGAACCCCCGCTTCGTCTTTGAGTTTCGAAATCAGTTCGGCCACATCCTTGACCATGACTCCCGCCTTGCGCGCCGCCGGCTCGGAGGTTTTCAGGATTTCCAGACGCGGGCTGATGTCCACGCCATAATCCGCCGGGGTCTTGATATCCAACGGCTTTCTCTTTGCCTTCATGATGTTAGGCAAGCTGGCATAGCGCGGCTCATTCAGGCGCAAATCAACGGTCACGATGGTCGGTGTCTTGACCCGGATCGTTTGCAGGCCGCCATCGACCTCGCGGGTGACAAGGGCGTGGTCGCCCTCGATGTCCAGTTTCGAGGCAAAGGTTCCCTGTGACCAGCCCAGCAGGGCGGCCAGCATTTGCCCGGTGGCGTTCATGTCGTTGTCGATCGCCTGCTTGCCCAAAAGGACCAGCCCGGGCTGCTCGGCTTCGACAACGCCTTTCAGCAGCTTGGCGACAGCAAGAGGTTCAATATCGGTGTGAACATCATCTGTGGCCTCGATCAGGATCGCCCTGTCCGCACCCATCGCCAGCGCCGTCCGCAACGTTTCCTGCGCCTGTTTGACACCGATCGAAACGGCAACGATTTCCGATGCCTTGCCTGCCTCGCGCAGGCGCAGGGCCTCCTCGACGGCGATTTCATCAAACGGGTTCATCGACATCTTGACGTTGGCGAGATCAACACCGCTTCCGTCCGCTTTGACGCGCACTTTCACGTTGTAGTCGATCACGCGCTTGACGGGCACCAGCACCTTCATTTTGCGTTTCTCCTGATTGGGCGTCCCAGAATTGGAACAAACAAACGAATCTTGCTGCCTGATTTACTGAAAAGAACGCAAAACGTGTAGCGTTATTTCGACCTCGACCCCACAAATAACGTCGCGTTTTTGGCAATCTAGGCCACATGCCGGTGCCGTTGGCGGGCATTTTCAGGGCGCGCTGCGCTGAAATGGTGACGTTGCAGACCTTGTTGCGGTGAAGATCGGCTTTCGACTTGTTCTTGCGGGATTCAGTACCTAAATCCAACAACATGACACTCTGGCCGAAATCCTTGAAAAAATCGCCGCGCGTTGCGGTTCTGCGCCTGCAGGGTGTCATTGCCAGCGCCGCCCGGTTCGGGGCAGGTGGGTTGAACGACGCCACACTGGCGCCGCTGATCGAGCGGGCCTTTCGCAAGGGTCGGCCAAAGGCGGTGGCGCTGGTTCTGAACTCGCCCGGGGGATCGCCCGTGCAGTCGTCCCTGATTGCCGCGCGGATCCGGCGACTGGCCGAGGAAAAGAACATCCCGGTTTATGCGTTCGTCGAGGATGTCGCCGCCTCGGGGGGCTATTGGCTGGCCTCGGCTGCGGATCGGATCTATGTGGACCAAAGCTCGATCGTCGGCTCGATCGGTGTGATCTCGGCCTCGTTCGGGTTTTCCGAATTGATGCAGCGCCACGGGATCGAGCGACGCGTTCACACCGCCGGCAAGGACAAGTCGATGCTGGACCCGTTTCGCCCCGAGCGCGCTGGCGACGTGAAACGGCTGAAGGCATTGCAGAGCCAGATTCACGCCGCGTTCATTTCTCAAATCAAGACCCGCCGGGGCGATCGACTGAATGGTGACGATCTGTTCACTGGTGAAATCTGGATCGGGGCGGGCGCCGTGGATGTGGGCCTTGCCGACGACATCGGGCATCTGGTGCCGACGATGAAAGAAATCTTTGGCGACAAGACCCGTTTTGTGGTTCATGGTCCCAAAAAACCACTGCTCAGACGCTTTGGAGTCCAGGTTGCCTCGGATGTGCTGGGGGGAATCGAGGATCGGGCCCTCTGGGCGCAATATGGAATGTGATCATGGTTGTCCGCGTCGTCCTGCTGTTTTTGATCGGAATACTCGTGCTAGCGATGTTCGGGCGGCTGAAAACACCAAAGATCAACTCAAGGCTGAAAAAGCCCAAAATTCTGAATTCCCGGAAATGCCCGAAATGCGGCAGCTACATTCTGGGTGAGGGGCCATGTGCCTGTGAAAAGCATCACTAGGTTTTAACAAAACCGGATCGGGACTGGAAAAAAGCATGGACATTCTTTTTGCCGTAACCGGTCTAGTTCTGCTGTTGCTTTCCGGCGATGTTCTGGTGCGCGGTGCCGTCAATCTGGGGCTACGGCTGGGGATTCCGGCGCTGATTGTCAGCCTGACGATCGTCGCCTTTGGCACCTCGGCGCCGGAACTGCTGGTAGCCATCAAATCGGCCATGAACGGTTTGCCCGGCCTTGCCATTGGCAATGTGGTTGGATCGAACATTGCCAATATCCTGCTGGTTCTGGGGCTACCGGCGCTGTTTGCCGGGATCAACTCGGCCAAATGCGACAGCCGGAAAACCTACAGTTTCATGATGGGTACAACCGTCATTTTCATCGCGCTCAGTTACCTCGGGCCGCTTGGGTTCTGGCATGGCGTGATTTTGATCTCGTTGATGGGCGCAATGCTGCTGGAATCCTTTTTTGCCACGCAAAAGCATCGTGAGGCCGAGCGTTGCGAGGTTTGCGAAATCCCCGGCGAGATTGAGGGCGCCGACCCCGAGATGCCGTGGCTGAAGATCGGCCTCTATATCCTGCTGGGCGTGATCGGCCTGCCGCTGGGGGCGGAATTGCTGATCAAGGGGGCGCTGGCAATTGCCCGCGAGATTGGTGTCAGCGAGGCCGCCATCGGTCTGACGCTGGTGGCGTTGGGCACCTCGATGCCGGAATTGGCAACGACCGTCATGGCTGCTATTCGTAAGCATGGCGATGTGGCGATGGGAAATGCCATCGGCTCGAACATGTTCAACATTCTCGGAATCATGGGGATCACCAGTTTTTTCGGACCGCTTGATATTCCGCCGGGCATCCTGCATTTTGACCTCTGGGTCATGCTGGCTGCGGCCCTTGCTATCGCCCCGTTCGTGTTTTTGCGCCGCAACATCACGCGGAAATGGGGGGCAGTCCTGACGGCATTTTATGTGGCCTATGTGGTCATGTTGCTGACCTGAGGAACATGGGGGGAGGGCGGTCTTGACAATGGGCAAAGCAGCGCTGGTGACGGGCGGGGCCAGACGCCTCGGGCGGGCGATGGTCTTGGCGCTGGCCCGGCAGGGGTATGATGTCGCCATCCATTACGCCGATTCCGGGGTCGCCGCCGAAGAGACCGCCGAGGATGCCCGCGCCCTTGGGGCCAAGGCAGTGACTGTGCAGGCGGACCTCTTGTGTGCTGCGGATCAGGACGCGCTGATCGGGCGCGCGTCAAAGGCGCTGGGGGCGCCGCTTGGCGTTCTGATTAACAACGCCTCGATCTTTGAATATGATACGCTCGACACAGCCACCCGCGACAGTTGGGATCGCCATCTTGAAAGCAATCTGCGCGCGCCTTTCGTTTTGATCCAGCATTTCGCGCGACAGGTGCCAAAGGGGGCGCGGGACGCGCAGGCCGAGCCGTTGGCCTCGGGCTGTGTAATCAACCTGATCGACCAGCGCGTGCGCAAACTGACGCCCGAGTTCATGACCTACACGATTGCCAAGGCGGCGTTGTGGACGCTGACGCAAACCGCGGCCCGTGCCCTGGCCCCCGATATCCGCGTCAACGCCATCGGGCCGGGGCCGACATTGCAGGGGGCGCGACAGTCGGATGCGCATTTTTCCCGACAGCGCCGGGCGACGGTCCTGAAACGGGGCAGCAATCCCGAGGATATTGTCGGGGCCATGACCTATATTCTGGATGCGCCCGCCCTGACGGGCCAGCTTTTGTGCATTGATGCGGGTCAGCATCTGGCGTGGGAAACCCCGGATGTTCTGGGCGTCGAGTAGATTTTGACCTTGCGCGGATCGGGTCTTGTCCACGGGCCATCGACAGGTAACGAAGAAGTTATATTTCATTAATGTTTTCAGTATTTTGGCACGGTCTGCATTTTTTATTGTTTTAAAACAGTATGTTAATAATGTGCCTAAAATTTAAGCAAAACGAGGAACCGCCATGTTTCAAACGGATTTTTGCCGATGACCGATTGTTATCCTCAGCTTTATCCACAGGTTTGGTGGACAGGTTTTGTCTTGATTCTGGAAACAAACTGGAGAACAGGTGGAAAGAATCACCCATGGCACGTTGCGAACAAGCGCGATGTGGTTTTCGCGCTGCAAACATGCGGAATTCCTACGCCTTAGTATCGAGTTGAAATGACACGGCCGGATCAGGATACCCAGTTTGACGAAGAGGCCGCGCCCCCGGGCGGCGGGACGCAGGCGCGCGGCTATCGCCGTATCCGGGCGTATCTGAAAACGCTGGACAACTCGCCCGGGGTTTACCGGATGCTGGATGAAAAGGGTGCGGTCCTTTATGTCGGCAAGGCGCGGAACCTGAAAAAGCGGGTCAGCTCCTATGCCCGGGCCAGCGGGCACACGGCGCGGATCGGGCGGATGGTGGCGTCAACCGCCGCGATGATGTTTCTGACGACAAAGACCGAGACCGAGGCCTTGTTGCTGGAGCAAAACCTCATCAAGCAGCTCAAACCGCGCTACAACGTGCTGCTGCGCGACGACAAGAGCTTTCCCAATATTCTGGTTTCACGCGCGCATCCGTTTCCGCAGATCAAAAAGCACCGTGGTAAGCGCAGCGAAGAGGGCGATTATTTCGGGCCATTCGCCAGCGCTGGCGCGGTAAACCGCACGCTGAACCAGTTGCAGCGGGTCTTTTTGCTGAGAAACTGCACGGATGCGGTTTTTTCGACCCGCACGCGCCCGTGTCTGCTGCACCAGATTGCCCGCTGCTCGGCCCCCTGTGTGGGAAAGATTTCCGAGGCCGAATACGGGCGTCTGGTGGATGAGGCCAGCGCCTTTCTGTCCGGCCGCACGACGCGTATCCAGGCTGATCTGGCGGCGGAGATGGCCCGGGCAAGCGCGGCGCTGGAGTTCGAGCGCGCCGCCGCTCTGCGCGACCGGATCCGGGCTTTGACGCAGGTGCAATCTGCCCAGGGGATCAATCCTGCCGGCGTGGCCGAGGCCGATGTCATCGCGCTTTATCAGGAGGGGGGGCAAGCATGTGTGCAGGTGTTCTTTATCCGCGCGCACCAGAACTGGGGCAATCGAGCCTATTATCCGCGCACCGGTTCAGGGGCCGAGGCGCCCGAGGTGATGGAGGCATTTCTGGGCCAGTTTTACGCCCGCCGTCCGCCGCCCCGGATGATTTTGCTGTCAACGCCGATTGAGCATATGGACCTGATGCGCGACGCGTTGAGCGGCAAGCTGGGGCGCAAGGTGACGCTGTTGTTGCCGCAACGGGGCGAAAAGGCCGAACTGGTCGAGAATGCCCTGCGCAACGCGCGCGAATCGCTGGGCCGCCGTCTGGCCGAAACCATTGCCCAAGGGCGGTTGCTGGACGGTCTGGCGGCGGCGTTCGATCTGCCAAAGCGCCCCGAGCGGATCGAGGTTTATGACAATTCCCACATTCAGGGGGCACACGCGGTTGGCGCCATGATCGTGGCCAGCCCCGAGGGGTTCGTGAAATCCGCCTACCGCAAGTTCAATATCAAGGGCGATGATCTGACCCCCGGCGATGATTTCGGCATGATGAAAGAGGTGCTGACCCGCCGTTTCAAACGCCTGCTGAAAGAGGACCCCCAGCGACAAAGCGGCGCATGGCCCGACCTTTTGCTGATTGACGGGGGGGCCGGGCAGGTCAGTGCTGTGGCCGAAATCATGGCGGCTCTGGGCATCAGCGATGTTCCGTTCATCGGTGTCGCCAAGGGCGAGGATCGGGATGCGGGCAAGGAGGAATTCTATTTTCCCGACCGGCCCAACCGACCGCGCGCGCTGGCCCGCACCGATCCGGTGCTCTATTTCATTCAGCGTCTGCGGGATGAGGCCCACCGGTTTGCCATCGGCACCCACCGCAAGAAACGCGCCCGGGCGATGGGCGCAAACCCTCTGGACGAGGTGCCCGGCGTCGGGCCGGGGCGCAAGCGGGCGCTCCTGGCCCATTTCGGCTCGGCCAAGGCAGTGGCGCGGGCGGCGCTGGCCGACCTGAAATCGGTCGAGGGCATTTCAGATACACTTGCAGAAACTATTCATGACTTCTTCCATGAGCGCGGTTGAGCGGTTAGAAAAGGTCCAACCACTCGAATTTCGGAACATCTGATGCGCTGGACCTTGCCAAATATCCTGACCGTTGGGCGGCTTGTCGCCGCGCCCTCTCTGGTCGTTGCTTATCTTGTTTTTCCGCGCCCGATCTCGGATTGGCTGGCGTTGGGGCTGTTTGTGGTGGCCTCGCTGACAGATTATCTGGACGGCTATCTGGCCCGAGTCTGGAAGCAGGTCAGCGCCTTTGGCCGGATGATGGATCCGATTGCCGACAAGGCGATGACGTCGATTGCGCTGCTGCTGCTGGTTTACCTGATGAACGGTCGGGCCTTTACGCTGGGGCAGGTCAGCCTCGATGAGGCCACCATGGTCCTGATCCCGGCGGCGCTGATCATGTTCCGGGAAATCTTTGTCTCTGGTTTGCGCGAATATCTGGGCGGGGGCGCGGCAAATCTGGCGGTGACACGGTTGGCCAAATGGAAGACCGCCGCGCAGATGGTGGCCATTTCAGTTTTGTTTGCTCAAGGGCTGTTTGAGCATTATTTCGGCATTCTCGCCTTTGGCTTTACCAAGAAGATGACGCAGGCGATCCTGAGCGGTGCCGAGCAGGACCTGTTTGGCCTGCGCTGGAAATACGACGGGTTTTTTGTTGCGCAATATTCGGGGGTCGCTCTCCTGTGGCTTGCTGCCCTGTTGACCTTGTGGACGGGATTTGACTATTTCCGAAAGTCGCTGCCATATCTGCAAGAGGAAAATACCAATGATTGACGTGGTCTATTTCGCCTGGGTGCGTGAGCGGGTCGGGTTGCCCAAGGAGCAGGTCGAAACCAGTGCCACGACTGTTGCCGGGCTGATCGAGGAATTGCGCGCCCGAGAAGAGCGCTATCAACTGGCCTTTTCCGACATGTCGGCAATTCGTGTGGCGCTGGACCAGACCCTCGTTGACGTTGATGCCCCGCTGGCCGGGGCGCGCGAGGTGGCCTTTTTCCCGCCGATGACCGGAGGTTGAGATGAGTGTTCGCGTTCAGGCAGAAGATTTCGACATGGCGCATGAGCTGGCCGGCTTTGGCGGGTCGTCGGCGGGCGCGATCGTGACCTTTACCGGCATCGTGCGCGACACCAAGGCCGCTGATCTGCAGGCCATGGAGATCGAGCATTACCCGGCCATGACCCAATCCGCGTTGGAGGCGATCGAGGCCGATGCCCGCCGCCGCTGGTCGCTGGATGACTGCCTGATCGTTCACCGTTTCGGCCGCCTGCGCCCGGCCGAGCGGATCATGATGGTGGCCACCGCCTCGGCCCATCGGGCGGATGCGTTTGCGGCCGCCGAATTTTTGATGGATTACCTGAAATCCCGGGCGCCGTTCTGGAAAAAAGAGATCACCCGCGATGGCGAGGTCTGGGTGGAAAGCAAAGCTGCCGACGAAACCGCGCTAGAGCGCTGGTAGCGGCACAGCTCAACGTCTGCGACTGTCAAGCGCCCTGGCTGTTGGCCTCGATATAGGCGCGCAACTCGGCGGCCTCGCGGCGCGCTTCGCCCAACCCATCCATGGCCGCCTGCAGCTCGGCCTGCGTCTGCCCCAACATGCTGCTTAGTTCCGCCTCGCGTTTCTGCAAATAGGCGACGGCCTGATCGCGCGCCTCCTCGGCCTCGTGCAGGGCATTGGCCATCTGGTCCAGATCAGCGATATTTGTCGTCCCGACCCGGTTGAAACGGTGAATCAGAAGATGGGCAAGCCAGCCCAGAAGAAACGCGACAAAGAGGATGACCGCCATGATGATGACCAGTTCAGTTCGTCCCATGTTTTGTCTCCGGTTTTTTGGATGGGGCTTTGGTGTTTCCGGCGGCGGGTTTTGCTGAAGCCGCCGATTTTGGTGCAGTTTCGGGCGCTGTCTTTGCGGCGGTCCCGGATGGCGTGGAATCGGGCGTTGCCGCGGGTGCGCCCGATGCCCCGATCAGATGGAATTCGATTCGACGATTGGCCTTGCGCCCTTCTTCGGTCTTGTTATCGGCAATCGGGTCGGCCTCGCCATAGCCCTTGGCGGTCAGATTGTTGGTCAGCACATCAAGGCTGAGGAGGGTGTCCAGAACCGCTTCGGCGCGGCTCTGGCTGAGGGTCAGGTTCATGCTTTCACGCCCCTGACTGTCGGTGTAGCCGGCGATTTCCATGTGGACATCGGCGCAGTCGCTCATAGCCTCGGCGATCTTTTCCATTGTTGCCATGGAATCGCCGTCGATTCGGGCCGAGGCGGGGCCGAAAACGATCTGTTTCTTTTTCAGGATGCCGTTGATCCGGTCCACGCATTGCTGCGGGGTCGGCATGACTTTCTGCTGATGTAGCGAGGCATCATAGCTGACGTCGATCTTGTAGCGCAGGCCGTCGCCCAGTTGTTGCGAAAACAGCTGCGTGATTTCGGTCTTGGCCTCGGGGCGACCCGTGCGGCCCTTTAGTTCGACCAGCCGCGGGCCGATGGTCAAAAGGCCGTTGTGCAGTTTGCCCAGACCTTGCAGCCCGACCATGATGCGGACTGGCCAGCCATCGGGCAGGTTGGCATTGAGGCGGGTCGAATCATGCAGATTTGCGGCGCCAAAGATCGAGGCGGCAAAATTGTGCACCGACAACCTGCTGCGCGCGTTGCGCAGACGTCCGCGCATCCGCACAAGGCCTTCGGGGCTTTTGGTGACCAGAAATTCCGGCGGCGGGGCCTTGGCCTTGGCCCCCGGTTTCGCCGGTTTGGGGGGCAGCACGGCGTGCAGGGAAAAGACGTCCGGCAAAGCCTGTTCCAGATCATAGGTCACTCGGTCGAAATCGGCCTGCTCGGTCTGCTCGGGGGCAATCAGGGTGATGTCGGCATCAGAGAATGTCAATTCGCCGCCATGGAGCGCCTTGACTGCCTTGAAGGCCGCCACGACCGCGTCTTTCCACCGCGGGCTGGGGGTTCCAAGGCCAACCGTGCAGGCCGCCTTTTCATTTATTCCAAGGGATCGCGCTGCCGCAAGAATGGCGTCTCTGGCCTCTGCGGTATCGGCCGAGCAGCTGTCAAAGCGCGCCCCCGTTGCGTCTTTGACCAGTCGCAGGCTGAACGGGGTGATGACGGGTCGGGGAGCGGTGATTTTCAGAGCCAGCACGATCCCTTTGGGGGCACTGGCCCTCAGCCGGGCCTCGATCTGTCTTTTCTGCGCGGCACTGTCGGTAATCGCGGTAATTGCCACCTTATCGGCGGTTAGCGAGATTTTCGAGCGCGGCAGCGCGCCAAGGCTGCCAAGGGCAAAATCAAGCGCGGCATCCCAGTGTTTCGGTTTGGGAAAATCGGCAGTCTCAAGCATGTTGGTGATCTTTGCGCCGCCGCTGGCCGCCTTGATCTGGTCCAGCACATGTGCGCTGCCGGTCTGTTTGGGTATGAGGCCGATCAGCGAGATCCCGTCGTCATTTCGCAAGAGTTCCAGCGAAAACAGCGGCGGCGCCAGAGTGTTGGCGCTGACGATCCTGATCGTATCGCGGACCCGTGCCGCGCTGACGGTGCTTTTCAACAGCGACAGTGCCTTGAAGCGCGCAACTTCCGAAGGGGCGGGGCCGCTGACCCTTAGGAGCAGACCATCCGCCTGCACCCGCGCCCACGTGTATCCGGCGTTCTGCAACGCGGTTTCGGCCCGTCGGGTCGAGCTGCGTTCAACATAATTTGCGATCAGGCGGGCTCCAAGAAAGCTGCCACCAGCAGCCAGCACAATCGCCACTGCGCCGATGAAAATAGCCGGTTTTTGCATGATACTTCAGGGTGCTCCATTGCCTGTGCCAGAATTTTCTAGCGGCTTGGCCGGGGGCAATCAATCAGCAATCGCTCACAGCACGGCGGCGACGGCCAGAAACAGCGCAAGAATCAGGCCGGCATCCCGGTTGGCGCGAAACAAACGCAGGCAATTCTCGGGATTGTCGATGTCGAGTTGACGAAGCTGCCAGGCAAGGTGCCAGCCAAACGCCCAGACGCCAAGCAGCGCGACCAGCATTGCCCCAAGGTTGCCCTGCGCGACCAGTGCCAGAATGACCGCGCCAGCCAGCAGCAGGATCGCTCCGACAAAAAAGCCACCTAGCCATGCCTTGGTTTTGCCGGCAAACAGGCGCGCCGTGGATTTGACCCCGATCAGGGCGTCGTCCTCTTTGTCTTGATGGGCGTAAATCGTGTCGTAAAACAGTGTCCAGCAAATCCCGGCGAGATACAGCAACACCGGCGGCCAGCCCAGTTGCCCGGCATGCGCAACCCAGGCCAAGAGCGCACCCCAGTTGAATGCCAGCCCCAGAAACACCTGCGGCCACCATGTAAAGCGCTTGGCAAACGGGTAGATGACCACTGGCCCCAGCGCCAGAATGCCAAGAGCGATCGCCGCTCCATTGAAGCTGAGCAGGACGGCAAAGGCGATCAGCGCCTGCGCCACCATCCAGACCAGCGCCTGACGGACGCGCAATTGTCCTGACGGCAACGGGCGCGAGCGTGTGCGGGCGACACTTGCGTCGATCTTGCGGTCGGTGATATCGTTCCACGTGCAGCCGGCTCCGCGCATCAGAAATGCGCCGATCGCACAGCCTGCCGCAATCCAGAGGTCGCTCAGGCGGCCTCCGGCGGGATCGGCGGCCACTGCCAGTCCCAGCCCCCACCAACAGGGCAGCAACAAAAGCCACGTGCCGGCAGGACGGTCGGCGCGCGAAAGGCGAAGGTAGGGGCGCGTTGCGCGTGGCGCCAGCCGGTCCACCCAGTTGCGTCGGGTGGCATCGGCCACGCGCCCGTCCGGGTCCGATTGCGCCTGAGGCTCTGGTGTTCGTGATATTTGGGACATAAAAGGGCCTATGGCAGGAAAACGAGCAAAAGTCAGGCTGTTTGTAGACGCCGAACTGGGCCCGGGGCAAGCGGTCCCTCTGTCGCGCGACGCGGCGCATTACCTTTTTGGCGTCATGCGGCTGGAGGCCGACGATCTGGTCGCCCTGTTCAACGGCCGCGACGGTGAGTGGACGGCCCGGGTGGTCAGCGTCGGCAAACGCAAGGGCATCCTTGTCTGTGTGCAGCAGAGCGCGCCACAAACCCTGCCCCCGGACCTCTGGCTGGTGTTTGCGCCGGTCAAAAAGGCGCGCACCGATTTTATCGTCGAAAAAGCAACCGAGATGGGCGTGCGCCGCATCCTGCCGGTGCAGACCCGATTTACCAACTCGGACCGGTTTCGTGTCGAGCGCCAGCAGGCCCATGCAATCGAGGCGGCCGAGCAATGCGGCGCGACCCATGCGCCGACCATCGAGCCTCTGCAACCGCTTGACCGTCTGTTGGGCGACTGGCCCGCCGGGAGACGTCTTTTGTTCTGCGACGAGGCCTTGGCGGGAACCAGCGCAACGCCCAAGGACGCGTCCGACGCGCAGCAATGGGCCATCCTGATCGGCCCCGAGGGAGGATTTTCCCCAGACGAGCGCCAGAGTTTGCGTCAAATGCCCGATGTCATGACCACCAGCCTCGGGCCGCGAATCCTGCGTGCCGATACCGCGGCGGTTGCGGCATTGGCGCTGTGGCAATCCAGATGGGGGGACTGGCGATGAGCGGGTTCTTGCGCCCTCAGACGAAAAAATGGCTGTCCCGCTGGGGTGAGCCTTTGGGCGCGGCGCTGGTCGCGGCGCTGGGGGGCTGGCTGTTCTGGCGGGGTTACGGGCGGTACGACTGGATGCTGGAGCTGATCGGCCTCTCCCTGACGCTGGCCGGGCTGGCAGCGGGCTGGGCGGCGTTCCGGCGGGCGCAATTTGCGGCCGAAAATGCTGGCCCCGGGCTGGTCGATGTGACCGAGCGCCGGGTCAGCTATCTGACCTCGGAGGGCGGTGATTTTGTCGATCTCGAGGCCATGACTCGGCTTGAGATTCGTCCCACGGCCGGGTCGGGGCGGCTGTGGGTTCTCAAGCAGTCCGACGGGCCGACCCTTTATATTCCCGTCACCGCAACCGGCGCGGATCAGCTGTTTGATGCGTTTTCGGCGCTGCCGGGGGTGGATCAGGCCAAACTGATCGCCGCCGTGCACGCACCTGTCGATCACCGACAAGTGATCTGGCGTGGCACTGGACGATTCCTGCGCCTGACTTGAACCCCCCCCGTTGACCCGTTAAGGCCGAGTCCGAAACACCTTTGAGCGGAGAACCCGACCATGTCCATTCCTCAATCCGGCGGCGGCCCGATCGAACATCACGAACAACTGGCCGAATATATGGCCGAGGGTTGCAAGCCGCGCGAGCAGTGGCGGATCGGCACCGAACATGAAAAATTCGGCTATTGCAAGGACACCCATCTGCCGTTGCCCTATGAGGGGCCGCGCTCGATCAAGGCGATGCTGGAGGGTTTGCGCGACCGCTTTGGCTGGTCCGAGGTCCGTGAGGGCGGCAATCTGATTGGTCTGGAAAAGGACGGCGCCAATGTCAGTCTCGAGCCGGGGGGGCAGTTCGAACTGTCCGGCGCGCCGCTGGAGACCATTCATCAGACCTGCAACGAGGTTTCCGAACACCTGCGCGAGGTGCGCGAGGTGGCCGAAAAGATCGGCGCCGGGTTTATCGGTCTGGGGGCGGCGCCCGAGTGGACCCATGAACAGATGCCGGTGATGCCCAAGGGGCGTTACCATCTGATGACCGGCTATATGGGCAAGGTTGGCAGCCACGGCACGCAGATGATGTATCGCACCTGTACGGTGCAGGTGAATCTGGATTTCTCATCGGAATCCGACATGGTGAAAAAACTGCGTGTTGGGCTAGCCTTGCAGCCTGTTGCAACGGCGCTGTTTGCAAACTCGCCGTTTTTCGAGGGCAAGATGAACGGCCACCAAAGCTGGCGCAGCCGGATCTGGCGCGATCTTGATCCGGCGCGAACCGGCACGCTGCCGTTTGTGTTCGAGGATGGTATGGGGTTTGAGCGCTGGGTTGACTATGCGCTGGATGTGCCGATGTATTTTGTCTATCGGGACGGCAAATATATCGATGCGCTGGGCCAGAGCTTTCGCGATTTCCTGCGCGGCGAATTACCGGCGCTGCCTGGCGAAAAACCCACTCTTTCCGATTGGGCCGACCACCTGACGACCCTGTTTCCCGAGGCCAGAGTCAAGCAATATCTGGAAATGCGCGGTGCCGATGGAGGCCCGTGGGGCCGGTTGTGCGCACTGCCTGCTTTTTGGGTCGGGCTGTTATACGATCAGGGCGCATTGGATGCAGCCTGGGATATCTGCAAGGACTGGGACAGTGAAACGCGTGAACAATGGCGAGTCATGGCCTCGGTTGGCGGAATCCACGCCGAGGTTGGCGGGCGGCCGATGCTGGATCTGGCGGCGGAAGTGCTGGAGCTGGCAAAGGCAGGTCTGGGTGCGCGCGCGCGGGCCGAGCCAGGCGGCCCTCTCAAGGACGAAGTGCCCTATCTGCATGCGCTGGAGGAAACCGTCAGGACCGGTATTTCCCCGGCTGATGAGTTGCTGGCTAAATATAACGGCCCCTGGCACGGTGATCTGAGCCAGATTTACGATGAGTATTGCTATTGATGCGGGCGGCTATGGGCGTGCGATGCGGCAGCCCGACATCTCGATTGCCTGATCTTCACCGATAACGGTGATTCGCAGGGCCTTGGGGTTTGGTGAAAAGGCTTTGCCCGAAAGGCTGATCATGTCGGCTCTGGCCTCCAGCGTCGCGCCTTTTCGGCTGGTGGTGGCGCTGGCGATCCAGATGTCCGGGTCCGGGGTTTCAAACACCACCATCTCGGGTTTGTGACCCTTGTGGGGCAGGGAAAATCGACCGGTCAAGCGATAGCCGTCTTCGGTCTTTTCCAGACGGCAGCTGCGCGCGTTGAGGCCCGCGGCGCGGGGATTGATCGGCTGGTCCGCAAGGGCCAACTGGATCAGAAAGTTGGGCTCGGTGGCGCTGGCCTTCAAGGACAGGGACAGATTCTTTGAGGCCGGGATGCAGACGTCCTTGCATATTCCGATCTGAAGGCGGGCGCGGGCAGTGATATCCTGACCGGCAACCTTGGGGGTGAATTCGATGGGCAGCACCAGTTCGTTCTTGTAGCCGATCACCGTCACCCCCTCGACAGTGATCAAATGCGGGCTGGGCCAGTGCAGCGTGACACCCGCCAGGTTTTCCGAGTTAGCCCAGTCAAAGCGCGGCGGAATGCCGGTTCCGCCCCCGGCGCGCCAGTAGGTTTTCCAGCCGGGTGCCATGGTCACCCGCAAGGCCCCCATGATATGCCCGTTGTCCAGCCGCCAGCCGCCGATCAGGCTAACGTCCGCCACCGCGCCGGCATCCGGTATCTCGACCACAGCCGCCGCGCCCGGAGATGCAAGGCCCAGCATGATAAGCAAGGCGCAAAGAATTGATTTCATCATCGGGGTCCCCTTTGAGGCGGACATTAACCCGCAGCCCGGACAAGTGAAAATCACGTTTGAGAGACATGAAAGGGCCCGCTCAGCGATTCCCACTTGAAACCGGACGCGCCGGGGATCATCTTTGTCGTTATGGAACCGATGATTGAAAACGGCCATCTCGATGGCAAGATGTTGATTGCGATGCCCTCGATGACAGATCCGCGGTTTGCTCGCAGTCTGGTCTATGTCTGCGCCCATTCCGGTGACGGGGCGATGGGCCTGATTGTGAACAAGCCGGCGCCCGATCTTGAATTTTCCGACCTTCTGAAGCAGTTGAACATCACGGCCGCGCCAGAAACGCCGGAAATCCGCATCCATGTTGGCGGGCCGGTCGAACATGGTCGCGGCTTTGTCCTGCATTCGGCGGAATATGACACGTCCGAATCCACCTTGCGGGTCAGTGATGACTTCGGGATGACGGCGACAATCGACATTCTGGAAGATATCTCCAGAGGGCAGGGCCCACGCTCGTGCCTGTTGGCGCTGGGCTATGCCGGATGGGGCCCGGGGCAGTTGGAGAGTGAAATACAGGCGAACGGCTGGCTGACATGCGAAGCTCGCCCCGAGCTGGTGTTTGATCTGGCCGATGCGACCAAGTGGCGGGCGGCACTGGACAGCCTTGGAATTTCACCGATGTTCCTGTCGGCCGAGGGCGGTTCGGCCTGACGCAATAGACCCGGTGCAGGTCTCGTTGGCAACATCGCGCAAGGTCGGGATCGCGCCGAGCCCCGAGGGAGGCGTTATGAGATCTGCAGACAGGTCCGGGCAGATTACGCCGGTTTCTGATCTCGCGGTGCCGCGGCGCGGGCCAGCCGGTCGTTGATGGCCTGACCAAGGCCGCTTTTGGGAATCGGAGCAACAGCGATCGAGCGCGCCGTTCCAGCGGCTGCCAGCGTATCCAGCCGGTGCAAATGGGCAAACAGATTGCTGGCCGCCTCGTGCAAGTCGCCGCTGGGGGACAGGTTCAGCGCGGCCCCGTCACAGGCCGGACCGAACCCCAGCCAAAGGTCGCTCCTGTCCGGCGAGGTTACCTCCAGTCGCAGCGGAAGACGGGGCGCGTAATGAGACAGCATTTGCCCGGGAGACGTGGGTTTTGACGCATTTGCGCCATGGCTCAAGGGTTTGCCCAGTGCGGCCTCGATCGCCGCAACGGGCAGGCCTCCGGGGCGCAGAAGGGCCGGGATCTCGGGCTTTACGATGGTTGATTCGACCCCAACCGTGCAGGGGCCCGCGTCCAGAATGGCCTCGATCCGCCCCTCTAGACCAGCGCGGACATGGGCGGCGCTGGTGGGGCTGATCCGTCCGGACGGGTTGGCCGAGGGGGCGGCAATCGCACCGCCAAACCAGGCCAACAGGTCGCGCGCCAGCGTCGAATCCGGTATGCGTATGGCAACGTCGTGCAGGCCGGCCGTAACCAGAGGCGACAGGCCTTCCCCCTCGCGCACTGGCAGAACCAGCGTCAGCGGCCCCGGCCAAAAGGCATCGGCCAAGCGCTGCGCATCGTCGGAGAAATGCGCATAGCGCTGGGCCGTGGCAATATCGGCAACATGGATGATCAGCGGATTTGTCGTCGGCCGTCCCTTGGCCCGAAAGATGTGCCCAACCGCAGCCGCGTTGCTGGCATCCGCGCCCAGCCCATATACCGTTTCAGTTGGAAAGGCGACCAGAGCGCCTGCGCGCCACAGGGCGATTGCGCGGCGGGTGCCGGCCTGATCCGGCAAAAGCATCTCGGTCCTGATTGCGCCCATTGTGCCGCCACGTTTTGGTTGTTATGGCCGGGCAAGCCCCTGTATTCTGCCCATGGATTGCCGCTCTCATACCGTTTGATCCGCGACGACGCAATTTATCAGCCCGCAAGCAAGAGGAAAACATGTCATATACCGCACCGATTTCCGAGATACAGTTCCTGCTTGACCATGTGGTCGGATTTGACCGGGTCCGCGCCAGTGCAAGGTTTTCCGAGGCAACCCCGGATCTGTGCGCGGCGATCCTGACCGAAGGTGGCAAGTTGTCCGAAGAGGTTCTGGCCCCGTTGCAACGCAGTGGCGATCAGACCCCCGCGGTTCTGGACAACGGGGTTGTGCGCACATCCCCAGGCTTTGCCGAAGGTTACCGCGCGATTGCCCAAGGCGGCTGGATCGGCATGGCGGCAAGCCCTGAATATGGCGGCATGGGCCTGCCGCAAACGCTGGCGGTGGCCCTGAACGAGATGATGAGCAGCGCCTGCCTGGCGCTGTCGCTGAACCCCTTGATGACGCAGGGGCAGATCGAGGCGCTTGAGCATCACGCCAGCGACGCGCTGAAATCGCTGGTTCTGCCAAAGCTGATCTCGGGCGAGTGGTGTGGAACGATGAATTTGACCGAACCGCAGGCGGGCTCGGATGTTGGGGCGCTACGCACCCGGGCGGCGCCGAATGACGACGGCACCTACGCAATCAGCGGACAAAAGATTTTCATTTCCTGGGGCGACAGCGATTTTGCCGCCAACATCTGCCATCTGGTGCTGGCGCGTCTGCCCGGGGCTGCCGCCGGAACGCGGGGAATTTCCCTGTTTCTGGTGCCGAAATACCTGCCCGATGCAAATGGCGAACCGGGTGAGGCAAACCGCCTGCGGGTGGTCTCGCTGGAACACAAGTTGGGGATTCACGGCTCACCCACCGCGGTGATGGCCTATGAGGGGGCGACCGGCTGGCTGGTCGGGGCGGAAAACGCCGGGATGAAGGCGATGTTTACGATGATGAACAACGCCCGCCTTGGTGTCGGAACCGAGGGGCTGGGCGTGGCCGAGGCCGCCTTTCAGCACGCGCTGGCCTATGCCATGGAGCGAAAACAGGGCAAGACCCCGGTTCCCGAGGGTCAGGGGACCATCATCGAGCATGCCGATGTCCGCCGGATGCTGGTTGCGATGAAGGCCAGAACCGCCGCGGCCCGCGCCATCATTTATGAAACCGCCGTTGCAACGGATCTGGCCAAGGCCAATGACAGTCAGGACATGGCCGCCCGCGCCGCGTTCCTGACCCCTATTGCCAAGGCCTTTGGCACCGATACCGGAATCGAGGTGGCCAGCCTTGGTATCCAGGTCCACGGCGGCATGGGATTTATCGAGGAAACCGGCGCTGCCCAGTATTTGCGCGACGTCCGGGTGACGGCGATCTACGAAGGCACAAACGGCATTCAGGCGATGGACCTTGTTGGCCGCAAGTTGATGGACGGGGGCGCCGCAGCCTATGCCATCCTGAACGATATGAGTAAGACGGTCGCCGCCGCCGAAGTGCGATTCCCCGATCTGGCCGCCTTGCTTGACTCGGCGGTTCAGGGGTTGATCGCGACAACCGGTTGGATGGTCGAGCAGACGGACGTGACGGCACGCTTTGCCGGTGCGGTCCCTTATCTGCAGGCCTTTGCGTTGGGTCTTGGCGGGCATTTTCTGCTGAAAGCGGCGCTGGCCGAGGCGGATCTGGCCCCAGACACGAGTAACAGGGGTGCGCGCGCGGCCTTGGCGCGGGCCTTTATTCGCCGTCAGATGATCGCCTTTGACGCCCTCTGTGCCGAGGCGCGCGAGGGGGCGGATCAGCTTTATGCCCTGTCGGCCGAGGATTTGGCGGGGCAGAGTTGATGGATGCGCCCTTGCAGCCGATTCGCCACCCGTTTGCGACCCCGCCCAAGGGCGCGGAGGCAGTCGAGGTTGCCGACGGGATCCTCTGGATGCGGATGCCCCTGCCGATGAAACTGGACCATGTCAATGTCTATGCCCTGAAGGAGGACGAAGGCTGGAGCGTAATTGACACCGGATTTGCGTCGGGAAAATCGCGCGATCTCTGGCAGGCGTTGATCGACGGTCCCCTTCAGGGAGGGCCCGTCCACCGGGTCATCGTTACCCACCATCATCCCGACCATGTTGGGCTGGCGGGCTGGTTTCAGACCCGGTTCGGGGCCGAGCTTTGGACCACCCGGACGGCTTGGCTGTTTGCACGGATGCTGACTCTGGACGAGCAGGCGGTCCATAGCGAGGAAGCATTGCTTCACTATCGGCAGGGCGGAATGGATCCCCTGATTTATGCGCAGCGCAAGGCCGAGAGGCCGTTCAATTTTGCCGATGTCGTGGCCCCGATGCCGGTCGGATTCCGGCGGGTTCAGGCTGGCGATGTGATCACCCTTGGCGGACGGCGCTGGGATGTGCGCATCGGCAATGGGCACGCGCCGGAACAGGCAACATTCTGGTGCCGCGAGGAGCCTCTGGTTATTTCCGGTGACCAGATCCTGTCCTCGATTTCCCCCAATATCGGTGTTTATGCAACCGAACCCGAGGCTGACCCGCTGGCGGAATGGCTGGCCTCTTGCGAATATCTTTCGGGCTTTGCCCAAGATTCGCACCTGGTTTTGCCGGGCCACAAGCTGCCCTTCACGGGGTTGCCCGCCCGCATGCGTCAGTTGATTGAAAACCACCACGGTGCGCTGGAACGCCTGCGCCTTTTTCTGCGCGAACCCCACACCGCCGCCGAATGTTTCACGACCCTTTTTAAGCGCCCGATCGGGACCGGGGAATATGGTCTGGCACTGGTCGAGGCGATCGCACATCTTAACCACCTCTACCACATGGGCGAGATCTCGCGCACGCGCCGCGATGACGACGCCTTACTGTGGAAAATGATCTGAGAGCCGCGCACCCATCGTTTCCGTTGCCTTTTCCCGCGCTCTAGGGCATAGGACTGTGCGCCGCAGTTGTCTGCATCGGATTTACGGATAAGTTGGGGCGAAAAACAACGGAGGGAAGTATGGCCGAATTCAAACATGGCACGATGAATATCGAACAACAGGAAAAAACCTTTCACGGATTCGTCAAAGGCGCAATGTGGCTGGCCGGAATCGTGATTGCCGTTCTGATTTTCCTGGCTGTTTTCAACAGCTGACTGTCTGGAAAACGGAAACATTTTGGGCGCGGTGACCTGAACTGGTGAAATAATCCGGTTTGGGTCTTCACAAATTTGTGGCTTGTGCGATTCCGCTGCAACAATGTCGTACAAGGCGTGCCGGCGGGGGTTGAGCTTGCGGCTGATTTATGGCGCTGTTTGCCTCAGCGGTTGGTCTGGGGCCGCGTTGGATAAAGAAACGGGGGTCTCCATGGCCGGTTGGCGACGATTACTACCACTTGTCTTGCTTGTTGCGATATCGGCCTGCACAAAGCCACGGGTCTGGGCCAGCGACGATGCCGTTGCCCGCGCCGCCTATGTCGACAAAGGCGCGCCGTCCCTGACTCTGGTCACGGTGATCAACAACAAGACCGGCGCCGGGGGCCATACGGCACTGGTCATCAATGCCGAGCAGCGGGTGGTGTTCGACCCCGCGGGCAACTTCAAATACAAGGATGCACCCGAACGCAACGATTTCGTTTACGGAATGACTCCGCCGGTCTTGCGCGGATATTACGGGTTCCACGCGCGGAAAAAATGGCACGTGGTGACCCAGAAAATTACCGTTTCGCCCGATGTCGCCGAGCAGGCCTATCAGCTGGCAAAAAACCACGGTGCGGTTCCCGACGGCTTTTGCGCCGAAAGCGTGACCACGATCTTGCACAAATTGCCCGGCTTTGAAACGATCAAACCGACCCTTTTCCCGGTTCGGGCGATGAAGGAATTTGCAACCCTCCCCGGAATTGTAACGGACAAGATTTACGAGTACGATTAACCAGGTCCATGATCCCTGGGGTGGCGGCACGAGCAGAGCAGGTTACGTCTTGATTATTCACGGAGGAATTCGCATGCCCCGCCTTAAACTGGTCTTTGCTTTCCTCGCGCTGGCGGTTCTGGGCGCGTGCGCCGCGCAGTTGCCCTGGGCCTCGGACGCCCGCGTGGCGCAAGCGTTTTACAAGGGGCCGGGGCCAACGTCGATTACCTTGATGACGGTCGTCGCCAATGACAATAACGCGGCGGGGCATTCGTCCTTGTTGATCAATGCCTCTCAGCGCGTTCTTTATGATCCGGCCGGAACGTGGTTCAACAGGGCGGTCCCCGAGCGGGCGGATATGCTCTATGGGATGACGCCAAAGATGCTGCAATATTACATCGACTATCACGCCCGCAAACGGTTTCGCGTGGTCATGCAGACGCTGGTCGTGCCCCCTGCCGTTGCGGAAAAGATATTCCGTGCCGCGGTTGAACGTGGCGCAACCCCCAGCGGGTTCTGCGCCAACGCCACTTCGCACCTCCTAAACCAGATTCCGGGGCTTGAGAAATTTCCAGTCAGCATCTGGCCGAAAAGCGCGCTTGAGGCGATGGCAAAAATTCCCGGAGTCACGACGCGCGTCATCTATCAGGACGATATTGGCAAAGATTTGCACGGTGCGTGATCTGACGCAAAAAAAATCCCCCGGGGCAAGCCTCGGGGGGTCTCAGAGGACGGGGCAGCCCCGCCGGTTCGTTTGCTGAAGGCGTTGCTCAGAGCAAACCTTCGCGCTGGGCCTTTTTACGGGCCAGTTTGCGCGCGCGTCGGACTGCTTCGGCCTTTTCACGGGCTTTCTTGACGGAGGGTTTTTCGTAATGTTGCCGGAGCTTCATTTCACGAAAAACGCCTTCGCGTTGCAGTTTTTTCTTGAGCGCACGAAGCGCCTGATCGACATTGTTGTCGCGAACCGATACCTGCATGTGGTGTCACCACCTTTCTAAGCAAATGTTTCAAGATTTGCAGGAAGGCGCCATATAACAAGCTGGACTTCCTTTGTCCACAGCCGCCAGAATGAGGAGCGCCGCCAGTGCCTGAAAAACAGCAGAAAACTGAAGAGGATCATTTGGCCGAAACCCGCGATGCAATGATCTCGGCGGCGATGACGCACGTTCCCTTTGATGGTTGGAGCGAGGAAACATTTCATGCAGCAATGCGCGATTCGGGGGTGGCAATGGGTCTTGCCCACCTCGCCTTTCCGCGCGGCGTTCTGGATTTGGCGCTGGCCTTCCACCGGCAAGGGGACTGCGAAATGGTGCAGCGGATGCAAACTGCCGATCTGGCGTCCCTGCGGTACAGCGCCCGGGTGGCAACGGGGGTACGATTCCGGATAGAGGCAATTCCTGACCGAGAGGTTGCTCGCCGCAGCATCACCTTTTTTTCCACGCCGCATCATGCCTCGGAGGGTTCAGCGGCGATTTGGGGGACGGCGGATCTGATCTGGAAGACCCTTGGCGACCGCTCGGACGATCTGAACTGGTACAGTAAGCGCGCGATTTTGTCGGCGGTTTATGCGTCCACATTGCTTTACTGGCTGGGGGACGAAAGCGTGGAGCACAGCGACACCTGGCAGTTTCTCGACCGGCGGATCGGGAACGTCATGCAGTTTGAGAAATTCAAGAGTGGGGTCAGAGACAATCCTTTCTTTCAGGGGTTCATGCGTGGACCGGGGCGGTTGCTGGAGCGAATCACGGCACCAAACCCGCGCGGAAAAAATGAACTCCCCGGATTTATGGCTGAAAAAAGATAACAAAAGGATAAGACCTATGCGTTTACCCCGCACAATGCGCGCCATCGAAATTTCGCGGCCCGGCGGTCCCGATGTTTTGACCCAAGCCGTCCGCCCCGTTCCGACGCCCGGTATTGGCGAAATTCTGATTCGCCTTCGCGCTGCAGGGGTGAACAGGCCTGATGCGTTGCAGCGTGCGGGTAGCTATGCGCCGCCGCCCGGCGCCTCTGATCTGCCCGGGCTCGAGGGCGCAGGCGAGGTGGCCGCTTGTGGCCCCGGCGTCACCAAATGGCGCGTCGGAGATCAGGTTTGCGCCCTGTTGCCGGGCGGAGGTTACGCTGAATTTTGTGTTGCAAATCAAGACCATGCCCTTTCTATCCCGAAAGGTATGGAAATGAGTCAGGCTGCCGCCCTGTGTGAGACCTATTTCACCGTCTATTCCAATCTGTTCATGCGTGGCGGGTTGAAAGGCGGCGAGATATTCCTTGTTCACGGTGGAACGTCGGGGATCGGCACAACTGCCATTCAATTGGCCAACGCCTTTGGCGCGCGGGTTTTTGCGACTGCCGGCTCGGATGAAAAATGTCGTGTGTGTCGGGACCTTGGCGCCGAACTGGTGGTCAATTACAAGCAGTCGGATTTTGTCGCTGAAATTCGGGCTGCAACCGGCGGATATGGGGTGGATATCATCCTCGATATGGTCGGAGGTGAATATATATCCCGCAATATCAGGCTGTTGGCTCCGGATGGACGGCTGGTGATGATTGCTTTTCTCGGCGGGCCGATCACAGAATTGAATTTTGCGCAGATCATGGCCAAACGCCTGGTTGTGACGGGCTCGACCCTGCGGCCGCAAAGCGATCTGGCCAAGGCGGGGATTGCGGCGGCCCTACGCGCGCAGGTCTGGCCGTTGCTGGCCTGCGGGCGGGTCGGGCCGGTGATGGATTCGACCTTTGCGTTGGAACGGGCGGCGGACGCACACCGGCGTCTTGAGACGACGAATCATATCGGCAAGATTGTGCTGACAATGGATGACCCGGCCCCCTGACCCGCGGCTTTGGGAGGTTAGCGTAGCGGCGGAAAGAGGACCTTTTTGCGACAATCCCGACGCAGGTCAGCCCCGCAGGCGCGGGGTGTCAGGGCCTTGGACAGGCAGATGCGGACCTCTTGAAAGTAACCGTTTTTGCAGCTTAGCCTGATCATGTCCGGTTTCAGCGTCGGGTTAACCTCTAGAAATGCGGCCTTGACCACCGAGGCGGGCAGCGCGACCGGGCGCAGAATTTGCCTGAGAATCGCAGGCCGTCTTATCCTCTCAAAGGCCTTTTGCGCGGTGTTGAAATAGGCCTTTGCGCTTAGCCCGGCGCATCGCCCGTGTTTGTCCCATTGATGGGCCACCGCCGCTGGTGACCCCATGATCTGCGCCATTGTTTCCCTGATCCCGGGGCTTGGCGGGGGCGCAGTCGTATCGCAATAGGAAGGCCAGCCGTGTTCGAACTGCGGCCACAACCCGTGCAGGACAAAGCCGCGCTTTTGCCCAGCAGCACATTCCGCCGCGCCACGGGATGTGCCGCCCAATGCGCACCAGCTGGGGGACCAGTCAAGCGACAGCACATAATAGTCAAACCTCCCCGCCACGGTTTTACCCCCGGCGACCGCATGGCCAATCATCAGGACGGACAACAGCACGAATGCGCTCAGGCGAAGCATGAAATCCCCCTTTTATTTTTCGCCGATACCTTTTATATACGCCGGTAATTCCCCTTTGAGAACGGACAGTCGCGGAATTCCGCAGCCGGTTTCACCGATCAGGGAAGATGTGTTTGAAACGAGGTACCCCAATGGCCCTGCCCATCATGGCAAAAGCAACCGCCGTCTGGCTGGTGGATAATACCAGCATGACATTCAAGCAAATCGCCGATTTCTGCGGCCTGCATGAGCTGGAGGTCAACGGGATTGCCGATGGCGAAGTTGCGGTGGGGATCAAAGGCTTTGATCCGATCACCAACAACCAGCTTGACCCCGAGGAAATCGAGCGGGCCGAAAAGGATCCGGCCCACAAGCTGAAGCTGAAATATAACCCTGCCGCCGAGGGCGAACTAAAGCGCAAGGGCCCCCGCTATACGCCGCTCAGCAAGCGTCAGGACCGCCCCAGCGCAATCGCGTGGCTGGTGAAATTTCACCCCGAGCTGGCCGACAGCCAGATTTCAAAGCTGGTCGGTACGACCAAACCGACGATTCAGGCCATTCGCGATCGCACCCATTGGAACATTTCGCAGATTCAGCCGGTTGACCCGGTCGCTCTGGGCATGTGCAAGCAGATTGAACTGGATGAGGCGGTGCGCAGGGCGGCGGCCAAAAAGACCAAGGGTGGCGAAGTCATGACCAATGACGAACGCATGAAGCTGGTCTCGACCGAGCAGTCGTTGCAGATGGACACCGAGCCAAAGATCCCCGCCAGCATGTCCGGGCTGGAAACCTTTACTCTGTCCGGCTCAGACAGCGCCAAGGAGGAGCCCTCGGAGGTTCTGGATGCAGAGAGCCTGTTCAACCTGCCAAAGTCCGGTGAGGACGACGACGAGAACAGCGCCGAGGATTGAACGGCGCGCACTTGATGGGTCTACGCCCTAATGAGCCGAGGCACTGACTGGATCAATCAGAGTGCGCCCGCCGTCCACGGTCAGGATCTGACCCGTCACGAAACCGGCACAGTCCGAGGCCAGATACTGAACCGCTTCGGCGACCTCGTCGGCCTCGCCGATCCGGTGCATTGGGGTGATTTCGGTTACGCGATTGCGCATGTCCGGGCTCTCGCGCAGTTTGCCTTGCAGGCTGGCGCTCATCACGCTGCCAATAGCCACGGCGTTCACGCGTATGCGGTGTTCGGCCAGCGCCACCGCCATCGAACGCGTAACTTGATCCAAGGCTGCGGCGCTGACCGAAAATGCCAGAAGGTCGGCTCGCGTCCGCCGGGCCGCAATTGAGGTCAGGTTGACAATCGAACCGATATTGCCCTCGGCCTGTTCATCGTCCTGCGCCTGCTTGATCATGCGTTTGGCGATCAACTGGCTGAGACGCAGGCTGGTGGCCACGTTTTGCTCCATCAAGGTTTCAAAGGCGTCCTCTTTGGGGTCCAGTGGATTTGAGGTCAGAACCTGCCGGCTGGCATTCACCAGAATATCCACGCGATCAAATTCGGCAAGGGTTGCGGACAACAGGTTGGCAAGCGTCAGATGCTGGCGCAAATCGCCGGCGAAATAGCGGGCAACACCCTCTTCAGCCGAGATTGCGTCGACCTCCGAGGCCAGTTTTTCCTCGTCCATGTCGGCGAACATGACGCGCGCCCCCTGGGTCACGAAATGTCGCGCAATGGCCAGCCCGACGCCGTTCGCCGATCCGGTGACGATAGCGGATTTTCCGGAAATCGAAAACGACATGGTTATCTCCTTTTCCGTCGCGGGCCGGTTCGGGCCGGGGCGGCGGAATTCGCGGATTGATGGGGTCGGCTGCTCTTGGGGCGGGCGGCGAGGATCGCCTTGAAATGATGGGTCTCTTCCAGCGTCTGGATATGCGCAAAACGGGCATCCAGCGTTGCCTCATAGGGCAATTGCCGGTTGGCGACAAGCCACAGCGTGCCCTTTGGTTTTAGCAGGCGGGCGGCGGTTTCGATAAAGGAAAGGCCCAGCGACGGGGTTGCGGCGCGCCCCTGATGAAAGGGCGGGTTGCAAAGGATTGCGTCATATCGCGGGTCGGTATCCATCTGCACGACATCCGCCCAGTGAAACGTGGCCCGTGGATCGGCAATATTCTGGCGCGCCGCCTCAAGCGCGGTTTTTTCGGCCTCAAAAAGGTCAATCCGCCTGATGTCTGGCGCTGTTTTCAGGGCCGCTGCGCTGAGCCAGCCCCATCCGGCGCCAAGGTCGGCCACATCCCCGGCAATACGCGTATCAAAATGCGCGGCCAGCAAAAGTGATCCGGGGTCGGCACGGGCTGGCGAGAACATGCCCGGAGCGCTGAAAAAACCGTCCTTGTTTCGGGCCAGGTTCAGATCGTCGCGCCATGCCAGTACGGGGTCGGGCAGAACCACGGGACGCCGGATCCAGAAGATCCGCCCGTGATGCTTGGCCAGACTGCCGTCCGGGGGCAGGTGGGATTTGCAATGCTTGTGGATCGAGTCGATTCCGTCGGTGCGGTTCCCGTCAACGATCACTAGCCCCCCGGCTTCGGTTGCCAGCAGTGCCTTGGCAATCAGGCCGAGGGTCTCCTGCTTGGAGCGGGTGATATGAACGAGGCTGGCGCCAAATTGGCCCTCTTTGGGGACGTCGGGCGCTGCCGGGCCTTGGACCTGCAGGCCGTCATGCTGGGGTTTGAAGCTGTTGAAAAACCGCCGTCGGTTGGCCGGCAGTACATCGTAGTTAAAATCGGTCTGCGCCCGAAAAACGGCGATCTCGCCGGTTTGCGGCAAGACCAGTTCGGACCGCTCAAGAGCTATATTCAGGCGGGACACCGGCATGATGCGTATAAGGCGCGGGCCTTATTCCTTCTCCATGGTGCATTGAAGAGGGTGCTGGTTGCGGCGCGCCAATTCCATCACCTGCGCGACCTTGGTTTCTGCAATTTCAAACGAGAAAACACCCACGACGGCGACCCCCTTGTTGTGAACGGTCAACATGACGTCAACCGCGTGTTGATGGGAAATGCCGAAAAACCGCTCCAGAACATAGACGACGAATTCCATTGGCGTGTAATCGTCGTTCAACAACAGAACCTTGTAGAGCGGAGGCCGTTTGGTTTTTTCGCGCGTTCGGGTAACAACGGCGGTATCGCCATTGCCGTCCTTGTCGTCTGAACCTGTCATGACCAAGGGGATCAAGGGTCCCTCCGCGTGACTCATGTGCTGCACATTCTTTAGTATACGTCAGAAATGGTAAAAAATGAATTAGTGTCTGCGGCGCGAAAATTCCAGTTATATTTTCCGAATTCGGCGATTCAAGGTCGATTGGCTCATTCGGGCTGGCGGCAAAATCGACCGTTCGTCACCACCCAAAGGGAAAAAATGATTTTATTGGGCCAAGTCACATGTTACGGTCGGATCACAACAAAAGAAGTCGCGCAAACAGTGGCTCTTGAGGCAGTTCATCGTCGGAGTTCCGATGGCAAGGCAGGTTATTCGCGGGTTTTTCCTTGCGCTGGTGCTCGTGTTTGCGGGTGCTGCGGTGCGGGCTGCACCGTTTGCCGCCATCGTGATCGATGCGCGGGACGGCAAGGTTCTTTATGCGCGCAACGCCGATACCCGTCTTTATCCGGCGTCGCTAACCAAGATGATGACCCTTTATGTGACCTTCGAGGCCATTCGGAACGGTGAAATCACGCTGGATACGGTGGTTCGGATATCCAAAAAGGCAGCTGCCGAGCCGCCGTCCCATCTGGGTTTGCGCCCCGGTCAGCGCATCAAGCTGCGCTATCTTATTCGCGCCGCGGCGGTCAAGTCGGCAAATGACGCGGCCACTGCGATTGGCGAGGCCGTCGGGGGCAGCGAGGCGGGTTTTGCCCGACGGATGAACAGGACCGCCAAGGCGCTGGGGATGACCCGCACAACCTTTAGAAATGCCAATGGTCTGACCCGATCCGGGCATCTCTCGACGGCGCGGGACATGGCCATTCTGGGGCGGCATCTGTTTTTCGATTTTCCGCAATATTACAACCTGTTTTCGCGTCTCAAGACCAATGCCGGTGGCAAGATCGTGCACAACACCAACCGTCGGTTCCTGCGCTCGTACCGGGGTGCGGACGGGATCAAGACCGGATATACGCAGGCCGCCGGTTTCAATTTGGTGGCCTCGGCGCGGCGTGGCCAGAAACGTATTATCGGCGTCGTATTCGGCGGGCGCTCGACCGCGATGCGCAACGCCAAAATGGCCCAGCTTCTGGACCTCGGCTTTCGTCGTGCGCCGGCCTTTGTCAAGATCCAGAAGCCAGCCTTGCCGACCTATGGTCGGCCAAAGCCGGTGTTGCTGGCCTCGGGTGCGGTTACGCGCAGCATAAGGCCACGGCCACGGGCGGTGCGCAGCAAGCTGGAAACAAAAAAACTGATGCTGGCCATCGGAGACGCCGTGAAAAAGGCCCAGAGCGAGGCCCCGGATGTCACGGCCAGTCAGGCCGAGACCGCAACGCTCCGTCCGGCCCCACGGGACGACGGGCTTAAGGTGATCACCCGCGTGTCAACCTCCTCAGGGGATCGCCAGTGGGACGTTAGGATCGGGATATTACCAACCCGCAACAAGGCAGAAAAACTGTTGTTGCAAACGGCGTTGATGGACCTCAGCTCTCTGGATGGCGCGTTGCGCAAGGTGGTGCCAAAGGCGGGGCGGTATCAGGCGCACTTCGTCGGCCTCAGCCGGGCGTCGGCAGAGCGCGCCTGCAGCCGCCTTAATGCGTGGCAACGGTCCTGCGTGGTGATCGGCCCGAACGGGTAATATCCCCTGCGTATGAACAAAGCAACGCCTCGGCGACGTCTTGGGTGCCGCGGGTCACTCTTTGGGGTGGTCGTCATAATCCGTACGCAGGATGCGGTTCGCGTCGCCCTCGGGATCGTCGAATTGGCCGGCCTTGACCATCCAGAAAAAGGCGGCCAGACCAAGCCCCCCCAGAAATAACGAAACCGGAATAAGTACGGCGATGATTTGCATGATTAACGCAGCCTCCACGAGTTGAGAGTCACCGTGATCGAGGATGCGCTCATCGCCAGCGCCGCAAGCAGGGGGGTGGCCAGCCCCAGCAGGGCAACAGGTATGGCGATGGCGTTGTAAATCACGGCGAGGCCAAAATTCTCCTTGACCCGTTGCCGCGCCGAGCGGGCGGTTTTCACACATTCCGCGATTACCGAGAAATCCTGCCCGAGAATCACGATATCAGAAGCGACCCGCGCAACGTCAAGCGCCGACGCTGGCGAGATCGAGACATGGGCTGCGGTAAGGGCGGCAGTGTCGTTCAGACCGTCACCTACCATCAGGACCTTGTGACCCTGCTCGCCCAGACTGGTGATCTTGCCGAGTTTTTCATCCGGCAGGACATTGGCGATGACCTGATCGAGGCCAAGGTCGCCACCAACCGCTTCAGCGGCCATTTGCGTGTCACCTGTCAGTATCACGGTTTTCAGGCCCATTGCCGAGAGCTGCGGAATAAGATCGGCAGCGCCGGGACGCAGGGCATCGGCAAAGGCGAACATGATTGGCTCGCCGTCCCCGCGCCGAAGATAGGTTGCGGTGGTTTCCCCCGCGCTGGCGCCGACCCATGATGCACGCCCCAGACGGACCTCAACGCCTCTCAAATACGCCCGGACGCCATATCCGGGAACCTCTTTGACGGCATCAAGCCCGGGGAGGTCGACCGCCAGACCCCGGTCCTGTGCGGCGGTCAACAGCGCCGTCGCCAGAGGGTGGGCGCTGTGCCGCGCAAGACTGGCGGCGAGGGCAAGGTCACGCGCGTCAATGGTGTCCGCTGACACCAGTCGCGGCGTGCCTTGGGTCAGCGTGCCGGTCTTGTCAAACAGGACCGTATCGACCTCGGCTAAACGCTCCAGCGCGGTTCCGTTTTTCAGCAACACACCCTGACGATACAAACGTCCGCTGGCTGCTGTTGTGACCGCGGGGACAGCCAGCCCCAGCGCACAGGGGCAGGTGATGATCAGGACCGATATGGCGATATTGATGGACAGCCGCAGATCGCCGGTCAGCAGAAACCAGCCGACAAAGGCGGCGGCAGCCAGCAGGTGGACCCCCGGTGCGTAGATGGCGGCGGCCCGGTCGGCCAGCGAGGTATATCTGTTGCGTGAGCTTTCTGCCAGCGCCACCAGACTGGCCATTTTCTGCAGGGTTGAATCCTTTGCCTGGGCGGTGACTCGCATGGTCAGGCTGCCCGTCAGATTGATCTCGCCGGCGTTGATCGGTTGGTTCGGGCCGACATAGGCCGGTCGGCTTTCGCCGGTCAGAAAGGCGCGGTCGATCTCGCTTTCGCCGCTCAGAACCACCCCGTCCACAGGCACCCGGATCCCGGGTTTTATGATGACGATATCGCCCTTGTTCAGGGCTCCCACATCGGTGATCACTTCTTGCCCGTTCACCAGTTTCAGGGCGCGAGGAACCTCAAGAGCGGTCAGTTCCTGTGCCGCCGAGCGGGCGCTGGCACGGGTGCGGTAATCCAGATAGCGCCCGGCAAGCAGAAAGAAGGTCAGGGACAAGGCCGCATCGAAATAGGCGTCACGTCCCCCGGCCATGGTTTCAAACAGCGACATGCCTGCGGCCAGTGTGATTGCCAGCGAGATCGGCACGTCCATATTCAACCGCCGCACACGCAGGGCAGACAGCGCGTTCCTGAAAAAGGGTTGGGCGGCAAACCCCACCGCGGGAAGGGCGACAAGGGCCGAGAACCAGTGCAGAAGGTTTCGCGTCTCCCCCTCGGCTCCGGCCCAGACTGCCACCGACAGCAGCATGACATTCATGGCGGCAAAACCGGCAACCGCCAGACGCATCAAGAGGTCGCGCCCTCCGGTATCAACGCGCGCTTCTGCCAGCAGGGCGGGTTCCAACTCATGCGCTTCATAGCCGATGCCCGAGAGGACCTCAACCAGATCGGCAGGGCTGATCGATTCATCGGCTTTGACACTGACCCGTTTCAGCGACAGGTTGACCCGCGCCTCCGAGACGCCCTCGACCTTTTCCAGCCCGCGCTCAACCGCCGAGATGCAACCTGCGCAATGGACCGTGGGAACCGACAGCATGATATTGCCGCCATCAGGGGCGGCCTCGGGTGCCGCAACCTCGGCGGGGCTGACGGCACAGGCTGGGCAGGCCGCCGGGCGTGGGAGGACCTCGGGGGCCATGCTCAGCGAGTCACATAGATTGGCAGGCGCTGGTGGAATTTTTCACCATCGGGCGCGGTTGCGGTAAAACGGACCTCCCATTTTCCCGGCGCCAGACTGAGCGGAACGCGGTACGGGCGCGCCCCTTGTGCAAAGGTCAGCTTTTTATCGGCCCAGTCATAGGCGGCGCGCCCGACCGTGGCCTCAAGCAGCGTGATCCGGGCGGGGGCCCCCGTCTTGTCGCGAATTTGCAAGGTCAGGACCTTGCCGTCAAACGACGTCTTGGCGTGCCAGCCAAGGTTGATCTGCGCCTCGCGGTCGCGGTTGAAATTCTGGCTGGCGACATAGGTGTTGTGCACCTCAAGCCCTGGGAACGTTCCCAGCGCCGCATAGACCAGCGACAAGTTTGCGCCAATAATGACCAGAAAGAACGAGACAACCACCAACAGGAATTTCCGGCCGGTAAATTTACGCACAGCCATGTCAGCGTCCTTTCCCGTTAAAGACGGTGTCCTTGTAGACCCGGTCCTTTGTTTCCATATCTTCGACCCAAATGCGGATGTCTGTCAAACCCGCCTTAGCCGCCGGTGAATTGCGAAATGCCGTTACGAACAGCTTGTGCGAGCCAGTCTCGTCGGCAGGAACCGTAACCATGCCGTCCTTTTGTCCCTGAACGGTGGTGCCGAAAATACCTTTTGGCGTGACCGAGATCATGAACCGATGCGCCTGACCCTGCTTGTTGTGGATCCGCAAGTTGAAGGTGTTTCGGATCGAGCCGTCCGAAAGCGTCACATAGACCGGGTTGCGTACCGGCGAGACGTTGAAATCGATGTTCGAGCGCAGGAACAGGGCGGCGATCAGGAATGCCCCGACCCCGGCCCAGAGAACGGTATAGATGATCGTGCGCAGCCGCAGGATGTGTTTCCAGACAGGTTTGGGGGGTTTTCCCGAGCGCTCGCGTGCTTCGTCGGTCAGGGCCATGTAATCGATCAGGCCGCGGGGCTTGCCGACCTTGGCCATCATGCCGTCGCAGGCGTCGATGCACAATGCGCAGGTGATGCAGGCCAGTTGCTGCCCGTCGCGGATATCGATGCCCATCGGGCAGACATTGACGCAAGCATTACAGTCGATGCAATCGCCCAACTTGTCGGCATCCGCGGATTTGCGATGCTTGCCGCGCGGCTCGCCCCGCCAGGCGCGGTAGGCGACGGTGATCGTGTCCTCGTCCATCATCGCCGCCTGAATTCGCGGCCACGGGCACATGTAGATGCAGATTTGCTCGCGGGCAAACCCGCCGAACAGAAAGGTCGTTCCGGTCAGCGACAGGATGAACACATAGGCGATATAAGGCGCGCTGCCATGCACCAGCTGTTGCAAAAGGGTGGGGGCGTCGGCGAAATAGAACACCCAAGCCCCGCCGGTTGCGACGCTGATCAGAAGCCAGACAAACCATTTGGTCAGGCGCAGGCGAATCTTGTGGGCGTCCCACTTGGCCTTGTAAAGGCGGACGCGGGCATTGCGGTCGCCCTCGATCCAGCGCTCGACAGTAACAAAAAGGTCGGTCCATACGGTTTGCGGACAGGCATATCCACACCAGACCCGCCCTAGCGCCGAGGTGAACAGAAACAGACCAAGCCCCGCCATGATCAGAAGGCCCGCGACAAAGTAGAATTCCTGTGGCCAGATCTCGATCCAGAAAAAGAAGAATCGACGTGTAGAGAGATCGATCAGCACCGCCTGATCGGGCAGGTTTGGCCCCCGGTCCCAGCGGATCCACGGAGTGATATAATAGATCCCAAGGGTGACGATCATCAGGCTCCATTTCAGGCTGCGGAAAAAACCGTAAACCCGGCGCGGAAAGATCGGTTCCTGTGCGGCATAAAGTTTCGGGGGCTCTTCGGCAGAGTTTGTCATCCTGAGAAATCCTTGGGCCTGTTCGCGACTGGTTTCGCGATTTGTCGGCTGGGTTGGTGTTGTGCTACTCTAGAAACTGGTGCGGCCCGGCGCTTGGGAAAAGCGCGTAAAGTCGTCGCAGGTCATAAAAGACACCGGCTCCCCTACGGTGTGAACAGGACGGGGGAGCCGGTGCCGGATCCTCCGGGCGCAAGAGGGAGCGCCCGGAGAACATGTGTTTATTCACCACCGCCTTGCTGGTGAATATAGGTGGCGACCTGACGAATTTGCGATTCGCTCAGACGGCCGGACCATGCGGGCATGACGCCCTTGCGGCCGTAGGTGACCGTCTTGGTGATGGTCTTGACGTCGCCGCCATAAAGCCAGATCGCGTCGGTCAGGTTCGGGGCACCGAAATCACGCCCGCCTTTGGCATCTTCGCCGTGACAGGCCGCGCAATTGTCGGCAAACACCGTGGCCCCGGCCTTGGCGGCCGCCTTGTCGGCCTGACCGCCCGAGATCGACAGGACATATTGAACGACATTGGCAATCTCTGCCTTGGACAGCTGGTCGCCCCACGCTGGCATTTCGGAATCGCGCGTGTCCGGGTCGGCGGCATAGCGAATGCCGTGGCTGACCGTCTGGTGGATGTCCTGAATGGTTCCGCCCCAGAGCCAGTCGTCGTCGATCAGGCTGGGAAAGCCCTTGGCCCCGTTGGCCCCGGCGCCGTGACATTGGGCGCACCATGTCCGGAACACCGCCGCGCCGCCGTTCATGGCATAGCTGTTCAGCTCGGGGTCTTTCTCGATGGCGTTGAGATCGGCCGAGGCCAGACGCTTGTCCACAGCGGCATTGGCGTCGTTATATTTCTTGATCTCCTTGGCGACATCCGCGCGTGAACTGTAATGCCCAAGGCCAGCCCAGGCCCCCTTTGTCGAGATCGGCCACGAGGGATACCAGATGAACAGGTAGATCGCAAAGGCGATGCAGGCATAGAACGTCCACAGCCACCAGCGCGGCAACGGGTTGTCCAGTTCTTCGATCCCGTCCCAGCTGTGACCCGTGGTTGGCACCTCGGGGTGTTTGTCGTCTTTCTTGCTCATGTCCGGGTCTCCTTCCGGGGGGTCGGGTTTGTCTCGTCGATGGTTTTCAGATCATCCTCCAGATTGTCACCGCGCAGCAGAACGATGTTGGCGGCTTCTGCGTATTTCTTCTTGGCTCCGGGACGGAGATAGGTTCTGACCAGCACCAGAAGAAAGACAAAGAGCATCAGAAACATGCCCCAACTTTCGGCAAATTCCCGCAGGATATTATACTTGTCCATGTTCAGCCCTCCCCTCAGCGGCTTGCGTCTGGAATGAAGGTCGAGAAATCAACCATCGTACCAAGAACTTGCAAATAGGCAATCAGGGCGTCCATCTCGGTCAGCTGTGGCTGGCCGTCAAAGTTGCGCACGTTGACCTTGTCACCATAGCGTTTCAGGAGCCCGGATGTGTCAGCATCGGGGTTGGCCTGGGCCTTGAAATCGGCCAGTGCGTTGGCGATCTGCTCATCCGTGTAAGGGACACCCACCTCGCGGTTGGTCTTCATCACGTCGGCGATATATTTGCCATCGATGACGTCATGCAGCATGAAGCCATAGGTCGGCATCACGCTCTCGGGGACAACCGAGCGCGGGTCGGTCAGGTGGTGGACGTGCCACTCATCCGAGTAGCGTCCTCCAACCCGGGCCAGATCAGGGCCGGTGCGTTCCGAGCCCCACTGGAACGGGTGGTCATACATCGACTCTGCGGCCAGCGAATACGGCCCATAGCGTTCGACCTCGTCGCGCAACGGGCGGATCATCTGGCTGTGGCAGAGATAGCACCCCTCGCGCACGTAGATGTTCCTCCCGGCCAGCTCCAGCGGGGTATAAGGGCGCATGCCCTTCACCTTTTCGATGGTGTTCTGGATGTAAAAGAGGGGAACGATCTCGACCAGACCGCCAACCGAAACGACCAGCAGGCTGAGAATCAGCAGAACCGTCGCGTTGGTTTCGATGAACTTGTGTTTTGATAGTAACGACATGTTTCTCTGCCTCTCTTATTCAGCCGGAACCGCAGAGGCGGTCAGGTCGGATTTGGCCGGTGCACTGGTGACGGTCTTCCAGAGGTTGACCACCATGATCACCCCGCCAGTGAGGTAAAGAACCCCGCCCAGTCCGCGGATGATATACATCGGGTGCATCGCTGCGACCGTGTCGGCAAACGAGTTCACCAGAAAGCCTTGCGCATCGACTTCGCGCCACATCAGGCCCTGGGTGATCCCCGCAACCCACATCGAGCTGGCGTAAAGAACGATACCAATGGTGGCCAGCCAGAAGTGCCACGAGACCATGGACAGGCTGTAAAGCCGCTCTTTCTTCCACAGGCGCGGGGTCAGGAAGTAAAGTGCGCCAAAGGTGATCATGCCGTTCCAGCCCAGAGCGCCGGAATGCACGTGGCCGATGGTCCAGTTGGTGTAGTGGCTGAGGCTGTTGACAGCGCGGATCGACATCACCGGACCTTCAAAGGTGGACATGCCATAAAAGGCCACCGAGATCACCATCATCCGCAGGATCGGATCGGTCCTCAGCTTGTCCCACGCCCCCGAAAGGGTCATCAGTCCGTTGATCATACCACCCCAGGAGGGCATCCACAGCATGATGGAAAAGGCCATGCCCAGATATTGTGCCCAGTCGGGCAGGGCGGTGTAGTGCAGGTGGTGCGGGCCGGCCCAGATGTAAAGAAAGATCAGCGCCCAGAAGTGGATGATCGACAGTTTATAGCTGTAGACCGGGCGTTCGGCCTGCTTGGGCACAAAGTAATACATCATCCCAAGGAACCCGGCCGTCAGAAAGAACCCGACCGCGTTGTGGCCATACCACCACTGGGTCATCGCATCCTGCACCCCGGCAAACAGCTGCACGGATTTGGACCCAAAGATCGATACCGGCACAGCGAGGTTGTTGATGACGTGCAGCATCGCGATCGTCACGATAAAGCTGAGGTAGAACCAGTTGGCCACGTAGATGTGTTTTTCCTTGCGTTTCAGGATGGTGCCAAAGAACACCGCCAGATAGGCGACCCAGACGATGGTCAGCCAGATATCCACATACCATTCCGGCTCGGCATATTCCTTGGACTGGGTGACCCCCATCAGATAGCCGGTCGCGGCCAGCACGATGAACAGCTGATAGCCCCAGAACACGAACCACGCCATGTTGCCCCCCCAGAGCCGCGCTGCACTGGTGCGCTGCACGACATAAAACGAGGTGGCGATCAGGGCGTTGCCGCCAAAGGCAAAAATGACCGCTGATGTGTGCAGCGGCCGCAGGCGCCCAAAGTTGCCGTAACCTTGGAGGAACTCGAAATTGAGGTGCGGAAAGGCCAGTTGAAAGGCAATGAAGGTCCCGGCCAGAAAGCCGACAATTCCCCAGAACCCGGTGGCGATCACCCCGGCGCGAATGACCCCGTCCATATAGCCGGTCGGTGCCGGTTTTGGTGGATCGTTGGTGTGCCGCAGCGTGTAGATGAACAGGCCGCCGGCTATTATGACGATCAGGATCGCATGTAGCTCAAAGGCAAAATCATGTGCAAAATTGGCTGCCATCGCCGCAAACAGCGTGATGACCGCCAACACAATCAGTTTCAAGTAGTCCAGCATCGAGTGTCCCTTCGTTTTTTTGCGCGCACCTGTCCTGGTCGCGATCTGGTCCCGACCATAGACGACAACTGGTCAAACCGGCGCGAAGATTCTTTGATCTATGTCAAAAAAGTCTGAACAGAGACTGTGCGATATTGTCCGATTGATTCATGTCATTGAGGCGAAGACTTCGCTATATATACCATGATCGGACCCACAAGAAAGGAGTCTTTGAATGGCCTATAAAACGATAATGAGTGTGTGGGACGCCCGCGAGCAGAGCCACGCCGCCGTCGATATGGCCGCGCGTATGGTGGCGGCCGAAGACGGGCACCTGACGGTCCTGTGCCTTGGTGTGGACCGAATTCAACCGGGGCTCTATTACGCCGGAGCAGCGCCATCGGTGATGGATGACGGGATGCAGATGGCCCGCGATGACGCCAAGAAATTCGAAACCGAGGCCCGGGCGATGCTGGACGCAGCCAAAATCAACTGGTCCTGCCACCCGATGGTGGCCCAGATCAGCGGGATTTCCTATGCGGTCGGCTCGGTCGCACGCTACAGCGACCTTGTGGTTTTGCCATCGCCCTACGCCGGTGGGGCAGGGGAAGACGCGTCGCTGGTTCTGGAAAGCGTGATGTTTGACGGGCACGCGCCGGTTCTGGTTTGTCCTTCGACAGGTTGCGAGTTGCCCGGCAAGCGCATCGTCGTGGCCTGGAACCAGAGCGCCGAAGCTCTCGCCGCGATTCGGGCGGCGATGCCGTTTCTGGTCGCGGCCGAAGCCGTCGATATCGCCATCGTCGATCCCGGTCGCCATGACAAGCACGAGAGCGACCCGGGGGTGCAATTGTCAAAGATGCTGGCCCGGCACGGAGCCAATGTGACCGTGACGGTTCTGGCCCGGACGATGCCCAAGGTGGTCGAGGTGCTCGAACGGCACGTGACCGATTTTGGCGCCGACCTGCTGGTCATGGGGGCCTATGGTCATTCGCGGTTTCGCGAGTCCATTCTGGGTGGCGCAACCCGCGACATGCTGCAAACGGCAACCTTCCCGGTCTTCATGGCACATTGAACGCGCCAAAGCCGGGGGCGGGATCGGAAAAAACCTTGCGCGGCCGCTCAGGTCAGCATTCCGCCGTCGGAATCGTCTCCGGTCTCGTTCATTAGGCGGGCGAAATCAGGGACGGTGACGTGGCGTTTCCCCTCCAGCTCGATGATGCCCTCCCGTTTCAGCGCCGAGATTTGTCGGCTGACCGTTTCCAGCGTGACGCCAAGGTAATCGGCCATCGCCTCGCGCGAAAGCGGCAGGTCAAAGCGCACATTGCTGCTGGCCGAGGCCAATCGCAGATGGGCGTCCCGCCGCGCCAGGATTGTCAGCAGGCTGGCGATCTTTTCCCGCGCCGTCTTGCGCCCGAGCAGCAACATCCATTCCCGCGCTGCGTCCAGCTCATCCAAGGTCATTTCCAGCAGCCGCGACGAGATCGAGGCCGAGCGGCCCAGCAGTTCTTCAAACGGGGCCTTGGCAAATTTGCACAGCGTCACCTCGTTTGCCGCAACTACGTCAAAGGGGGCGTAATCCCGCCCCGGGCGGCCAACGAAATCGCTGGGCAACAGCAAGCCGACCATCTGCCGCCGGCCGTCCTCCATCGTTTGCGACAGGGCCGCCACCCCGGTGACTACCGAGCCGACGAACTGCACCTTGTCTCCGGCCCAGACGATCGTTTGCCCCGGTGCGTAGGTCTTGTAGGATTTCATCTGGTCCAACAGCGCCAATTCGTCCTCTTCACAGCGCGCGCAGACCGCCCGATACCGTATCGGACAACTCTCGCAGGAGGATTCGGCTAACAAATTGGCCTGGACGCTCATTATTATCCTTGGATTTGATCTTGATCAAGGTAAGGTCGGAACATACACCCCTAGATACGACAATGACAGACAATAGACAACTCGCCAACCTCGGTTTGTTTGAATCGAAGGTTCCCAGATATACGAGCTATCCGACTGCTCCGCACTTTACCACCGGGGTGCAGCGGCCCGAGTTCGAACGCTGGCTGCGTGCCGTCAAACCGGGCGCATCCATATCATTATACGTCCACATTCCGTTCTGCCGGCGCCTGTGCTGGTTCTGCGCCTGTCGGACCCAAGGCGTGCGCACGGACGACCCTGTGCATTCCTATCTGGGGACGCTGATGGAGGATATCGGGCAGGTCGGGCTGGCTCTGCCCGAGGGTGTGACCCTTGCGCGCCTCCATTGGGGCGGCGGGACACCGACCATCCTTTCGCCAAAGATGATCGAAATGCTGGCCGGGCGAATCAAGCAGTTCATGCCGTTTGCCGACGGGGCCGAATTTTCGGTCGAGGTGGACCCCAGCGAGGTTGACGAGGCGCGCATGGATGCGCTTGCGGCCGCCGGCATGAACCGGGCAAGCATCGGCATTCAGGATTTCAACCCGGAAATTCAAAAGACGATCGGCCGCGAGCAGAGCTTTGAACTGACCGCAGCGACGGCGGAAAAGCTGCGGGCACGGGGGATTCACAGCCTGAATACCGATATTCTTTACGGCTTGCCGGATCAGGACAGGGCCAGCATCGAGGACACGACGCGCAAGCTGATCAGCCTCGGGCCGGACCGCGTCGCGCTTTATGGCTATGCCCATGTTCCGTGGATGGCCAAGCGGCAAACGATGATTCCCGAGGACCGGTTGCCCAATTCGATTTCGCGCCTTGACCTTTACGACGCGGCGCGCAAATTATTTCTTAATGCGGGCTATAGCGGGATCGGGATCGACCATTTTGCCAAGATCGGCGACGGTCTGGATGTTGCCGCGCGTGAAGGTCGGCTGCGGCGGAATTTTCAGGGCTACACCGATGACCGCTGTGACACGCTGATCGGCCTCGGGGCGTCGGCGATTTCACGGTTTCCTCAGGGTTATGTGCAAAATGTCAGCGCCACCGCAGGCTATCTTGCGCAGGTGCGCGACGGCAAGTTTGCAGCCGCGCGCGGCCATGCCTTTGCCGGGGATGACTTGTTGCGGGCCCGTGTGATCGAAGAACTGATGTGCGCGTTCCGCGTGGATCTTGACAAGATTGAGGCCGAGTTTGACGAGGTCGAGGTCGATCTGCGGCTGGAACTGGCGCGCGTTCATCAAAAGTTTTCGCCGTTCACGCGCCAGACCAACGCGGTGCTGGAAATCACGCCACAGGGCCAGCCCCTGACCCGGATGATCGCCCGCGAGTTTGACGCCTACAGCATGGATGCCGCCGGCCACAGCCTGGCCATATAGGGTGAAGGTTTGGGAGGCGGGCTTATGCAGCTGGCCCCGTCCAAATCACGCCGGTGCCGGTTTTGCGTTGCAAAATGGCAGGGGATGTTCATATTGCGGTGATGAACAATCTGACGATTTCCATTTTTCAGGCGGGCGACCGTCATGAGAGTGCCGATGCGCGTTTGAGCTGGATGGATATGGTCGCCGAGCGCGCCTCGGATTCCGGCGCAGAGCTGCTGATTTGCCCGGAACTTACCCTGTGCGGACACAGACTATCCGAACCGCTGGAACAGACGGCGCGACCGGCGCAGGGAGAATACGCCGAGCGCGTGGGCGAGATTGCGTTTCTGCACGAAATCGCGATTGTTTTTGGCTATCCCGAGGCTGTTGAGGGCGGCTATTCCAATTCTGCCATGTTCATTGATGCAACGGGCAAGGCCATCACCAACCACCGCGCCCTCTATCCGGGTGCAGGGACGGACGGCGCGGCCTTTGTCCCGGGGGATCAGGCGCTGGTCTTTGACTATCAGGGCTGGAAACTGGCGGTCTTGATCGGGCGTGACCTTGAGCATCCCGAGGTTGCCCGCCATGCGGCGTTGAACGGGGCTGAGCTGCTTGTGGTTCCGGCCGCCCTTGGGGTCGGGCGCGAGGGTGTCGCGGAAAAGCTGGTGCCCGTCCGGGCACTGGAAAACGGCGTTTTCGTTGCTTATGCAAACTGGGCCCACAACAACGGCCCGGAGGCCTGTCTTGGCGGCAGTTGCATCATCTCGCCCACAGGGACGACCGAGGCCACCGGCGGGCGCGAGGCGACCATTCTTGAGGCAACGCTGCACAAGGACGCAATTTCAGAGGCCCGCCAAACCCAGCCTTACCTCGCTGAACGGCGCAGTTTCGGGGATTGAGGGGGCTTGGCCCTAGGACGGGCTATCGGTTTTGTTGAATGCCGCCGCCATCAGGGTTTTGGTATAATCCGTCTTTGGCGCCTCAAACACCTGATCGCTGTATCCCTGCTCGACAAAGTCGCCCAGTTTCATGACCATGACCTTGTGTGCGAGCGCCCGAACCACTCTCAGGTCATGGCTGATGAAAAGATAGGCCAACTTGTGCTTTTCTTGCAGGCTGCGCAGCAGTTCGACGATCTGGACCTGCACGGTCATGTCCAAGGCCGATGTCGGCTCATCCAAAACCACGACGCGCGGGCGCAGGATCATCGCGCGGGCAACCGCAATGCGCTGGCGCTGGCCGCCCGAGAACTCGTGCGGGTAGCGCTCCATCATCTCCGGTTTCAGGCCGACCTCGGTCAGGATATCGGCCACCATGCGGTGTTTGTCCTGCCCCGGTTTCAGGCCCTGAACCTCCAGCCCTTCGGCGATGATCTGCTCGACCGTCAGACGCGGTGACAATGAGCCGTAAGGGTCCTGAAAAACCATCTGGATATCCTTGCGCAGGGGCCGCAGCTGCTTGTTCTTCAGCCCCTGAATGTCGCGCCCCAGAAACAGGATTGGCCCTTCGCTGGAGATCAGGCGCATGACCGCCAGCGCCAGCGTGGTTTTGCCCGAGCCGCTTTCCCCTACGATGCCGATGGTCTCGCTTTCGTGCAGATCGAACGTCGCTGAATTGACCGCCTTCACGTGCCCCACAACCTTGCGAAAGACGCCACGTTTGATCGGGAACCAGACGCGCAGATCCTTGATCGACAGCAGCGTTTTGCTGCCCGCTGGCACGGGAGCGGGCCGTCCGCTGGGCTCGGCGGCCAGCAGCTTTTTCGTGTAAGGATGCCGGGGGTTGGCAAAGATCGCGCGCGCATCGCCCGCTTCGACGATCTCCCCCTGTTGCATGACGTTGACCCGGTCGGCAATCTTGCGCACGATGCCCAGATCATGGGTGATGAACAACAGGCCCATCCCTTCCGAGCGTTGCAGGCTGGCCAACAGGTCGAGGATCTGCGCCTGAATGGTGACGTCAACGGCGGTGGTCGGCTCATCTGCGATCAGGATATCCGGCTCATTCGCCAGCGCCATTGCGATCATGATGCGCTGGCGCTGACCGCCGGAAAACTGGTGCGGATAGTGGGACAGGCGCCCTTCGGGATCGCGAATACCGACCTTGTTCAACAGATCGACGATGCGCGCCCGCGCTGCCGGGCCAGTTAGCCCCTGATGCAGTGCGATGCTTTCCCCGATCTGTCGCTCTAGCGTATGCAGGGGATTCAGGGATGTCATCGGCTCCTGAAAAATAAAGCTGATGTCATTGCCGCGCACCCGGCGCAGAGTCTGCTCGTTGGCGGCGATCATTTCCGTGCCGCGATAGGTGACCGAGCCGCTGACCTCGGCGCTGTCGGGCAGCAGCTTGACCGTGGACAGGGCTGTAACCGATTTTCCCGAGCCACTTTCACCGACCAGCGCCACGGTTTCCCCGGCGCGGATATCGAAACTGACATTGCGCACAACGGGCGGGGCGGCGCCAAAAGAGACCTCAAGGTTTTTGACGGTCAGGATCACCTCACCGATCTGGCGACCCTGCGGCGGGGGGCTGTTGCCCGCCCTCTCGTTTTCCCGACTCATTGAAAGGTCTTTCTGGGGTCAAACGCATCGCGCACGCCCTCGAAGATGAACACCAGCAAGGACAGCATGGTGGCAAATGTGGTGAAGGCGGCAAAGGCCAACCAGGGCGCTTGCAGGTTTTGCTTGGCCTGCAGCGCCAGTTCGCCCAGCGACGGATAAGAGGCTGGCAGCCCAAAGCCGAGAAAATCGAGGCTGGCCAAGGTGCCGATGGCGCCAGTGATCAGAAACGGGGCAAAGGTCAGGGTGGCTACCATGGCGTTGGGCAGAATATGGCGGAACATGATGCGCCAGTCGCCAACCCCCAGCGCCCGGGCGGCGCGGGTGTATTCAAAATTTCGCGCGCGCAGGAATTCGGCCCGTACGACGCCGATCAGCGAGGTCCAACTGAACAGCGCGATCAGGATGGCCAGCAGGGTGAAATCCATCGTGAACATGGCCGACAGGATGATGATGATGTAAAGGCTGGGAATATTGCCCCAGATTTCGACCACGCGCTGAAATGTCAGATCAACCCAGCCGCCGAAATACCCCATCGATGCGCCTGCCGCGACGCCGATAACCGAGCTGACGCCAACCACGAAAAAGGCAAACAGGGTTGAAATGCGAAACCCATAGATGATCCGCGCCAGCACATCGCGGGTCTGATCGTCAGTCCCCAGCCAGTGCTTGGCATCCGGCGCGCCCGGTGCGGGCTGAACATCGTAATTGATGGTGTTGAAGCTGTAGGGTATCGGCGCCCAGAGCAGCCAGCCTTTCTGGATTTTCTTGCCGTTGACAACACCGTCCGCCGCATCGGCCATGATCCCCTTGGGGTCGTCGAAACAGGCGTCCAGCCCGCCGGTCACGATCAGGCACTGCACCTCGGGGGCGGGATAGTCGGCCTCGGTCTGAAACTCGCCTCCAAACGCGGTTTCGGGGTAGAATCGGAAGGCCGGGGCGCGAATTTCGCCGCGATATGAAACCAGCAGCGGCTTGTCATTGGCGACGAATTCGGCAAACAGGGCGATCGTGAACAGGATTCCGAAAATCCACAACGACCACAGTGCCCGGCGGTTGGCGGTAAAATTGCGCCAGCGCCGCTGCGAAAGGGATCCCTCGCGGAAAACCCTCATGTTTCGCGGCTCGCAAAATCAATGCGCGGGTCCACCCAGACATAGGTGAGGTCCGACAGCAGATTGACGAAAAGGCCCAGCATCCCGAAAACGTAAAGCGTGCCGAACAGCACCGGATAGTCGCGGTTGATGGCCGCTTCGAACCCCAGCCGACCCATGCCATCCAGTGAGAACACGATCTCGATAATCAGCGAGCCGGTAAAAAAGATGGCAATGAACGCGGCGGGAAATCCCGAGATCGGGATCAGCATGGCATTGCGAAAGATATGGCCATAAAATACCCGCCGCTCAGACAGGCCCTTGGCGCGGGCGGTAATGACGTATTGTTTCTTGATTTCATCCAGAAAGCTGTTCTTGGTCAACAACGTCAACGTGGCAAAGGCCGCGATGGTGTTGGCGGTGACCGGCAGCACGATATGCCAGAGGTAATCCTTGATCTGCATTAACGGCGTCATGTCGGCGAAATTCTCGCTGGTCAAGCCACGCAGGGGAAACCATTTCACAAAAGAGCCCCCGGCAAACAGCACCAGCAGCAGGATCGCGAACAGAAACCCCGGAATCGCATAGGCCACGATAATCGCCCCCGAAGTCCATGTGTCGAAGGTCGAGCCATCCTTGACCGCCTTGCGAATGCCCAGCGGAATCGAGATCATATAGGCAATCAGGGTGGTCCAGAGCCCCAGCGAGATACTGACCGGCAGCTTTTCCTTGACCAGATCGATGACGCTGATCGAGCGGAAATAGCTTTCGCCAAAATCAAAGCGCGCATAGTCGCGCATCATCAGCAGGAAGCGCTGCAGCGGCGGTTTGTCAAATCCGAATTGCTTATTCAGGTTCTTGATGAAATCCGGTGGCAGCCCCTTGGCGCCCTGATATTGAACCGAGGGGCTGGCGGCCCCCGCCTCGTTGCCCCCGCCGGCAATCCGGGCAGTGGCGCTGCTCTGCTGGTCCAACTTGCTGAGGATTTGCTCGACCGGGCCGCCGGGGACGAATTGAACGAGGACAAAGTTAATGATCATGATCCCCAGCAAGGTCGGGATCATCAACAATATCCGCCGGATGATATACGCGCCCATATTTCGGGTTATCCTGTTCTCAGAGGGCGCCAGCCGCCTTTAGCCGCGCCTCTTTTGCCTTGTCATACCACCAGAAATCGATTTCGCCCACCGCAAATGGTGCCGGTTTCTTTGGCCGGCTGAACACATCCAGATAAGCGATGTTGTGATAGGGGTTGTACCATTGTGGCACCCAGATATGCATTGCCCGCAGGGCGCGGTCCAGCGCCTTGACGGCGACGTTCAGCTTTTTGCGGCTATCGGCCTTTTCAATTGTATCGATCAGGCTGTCGATGGCCGGGTTGGCAACCCCGGCGATATTGTTCGAGCCCTGCAGATTGGCCGTCCGGCTTGAAAACATTCCGCGCAGTTCGATCCCCGGGGTCAGCGACATCGTATAGCGCCGAACGACGATATCGAAATCAAAGGTTTTTTCGCGCTCGACCTCTTGGGCGCTGTCAACGTTGCGCAGACTGGCCACGACGCCAAGACGTTTCAGGTTGTCGATATAGGGGTTCATGATCCGCTCGAACGAGGGGCTGTCGTTCAGAATTTCGACCTCCAGCTTGTCACCTTTGGCGTTTTGGCGAACGCCGTTGACCACTTTCCAGCCGGCCTGATCCAGCAGTCGGCCGGCGCGACGCAACACCCGCCGGTCCAGCTTGGTTGGTTTGGAAACCAGCGGCGTGAACGCCGGTTTGGTAAACACCGATTTTGGCAGATCCTTGCGCAGCGGCTCCAGAATGGCCAGTTCGGCCTTCGTGGGCATCCCTTGGGCCTGCAGATAGGAATTCTCCCAGAAACTGTCGGTACGATCGTAAATGCCGTAAAACAGCGCCTTATTCGACCATTCGAAATTGAACGCCATTCCCAGCGCCTGACGCACCCGTGGATCCTTGAATTTTGCCCGTCTCAGGTTGAACCAGAAGCCCTGTGTTCCCGAGGGGTTGCCGTCCTTGATCTGTTCCTTCTTGACCCAGCCCTTTTGAATGGCCGGAAAATTGTAGGCGGTTCCCCAGAGCTTGGACAGATACTCTTCACGGTAGTTGTACGAGCCGCCTTTGAAGCCCTCAAACGCGGCCGTATAATCCGTGTAATACTCGATCCTGATCTTATCGAAATTGTAGCGCCCGACGTTGACCGGCAGGTCCTTGGCCCAGTAATCGGCGCGCCTTTTGTAGATGATCGTTTTTCCTGGCACCACTTTTTCCAGCATATAGGGCCCCGAGCCCAAGGGCGGCTCAAGCGTGCTCTGGGCAAAGTCGCGGGTTGCGTAATAGGCCTTGGAAAAGATCGGCAACCCGGCAACGGTCATTGGCAATTCGCGGGTGTTGGCGCCTTTCTTGAACGTGAATTTTACTCGCAGCGGGGTTAGGGCCTCGACCTTTTTGATGTCCGATAGGGTAACCTTGAAGCTGGGGCGGCCCTTGTCAAAAAGCGCGTGAAACGAGAACACCACATCCTCGGCCCGGACCGGGGAGCCATCGGAAAAGCGCGCCTCTGGGCGAATGTTGAAAATGACCCATTGGCGGCTCTCGGGATACTCGATGCTCGAGGCGACAAGGCCATACATGGCATCCGGTTCGTCAGCGTCTCCGGTCATCAGGCTGTCAAAGAAGATGGTGGACAGGTCTGCCGCGTTGCCCTTTAGGATATAGGGAGTCAAACTGTCAAAGGTGCCAAAAGCCCAGGTCGAGAACTCACCGCCCTTGGGAGCCGCGGGGTTCACATAATCGAAATGCTTGAAATCCGGCCCGTATTTCAGATCGCCAAAGGTCGATATCCCGTAGGATTTGATGATCTTCTCCCCGGCCCGGACCGGGGCGGTGAGGACGGCAAACGCGATCAGCAAAATTCCCGTCAGCAGCATCGCCGACGCCGGATTTTTGCGCCCTTGGCGGCGGCAGGCGGCAATGCGGGGATGTCTGGTGCGTGGATGTCTCATGTCACGTGTCCCTTTCTGGGCCCGCCCCTGCAGGTGGCCGAGCAGATTTGCCCGCCCAAGGTAAAAGTGAGCAGACCTTTTTTGCAAGACGCGATTGCGTGAAATTTCTTGCAACCCTGTAAAAGAAAACAGCCGCCCGTTGTGGGGCGGCTGTTGGTCAGCATATCCTGCGTGTCTTCAATTCGAGAGCGACTTCAGATAGGCGATGATATTGACGCGATCCTTTTCTTTTTTCAGACCGCCAAAGCCCATCTTGGTTCCCGGGGCGAAATCCCGGGGCTTTTTCAGCCAGTCGCTGAGGCGCGCTTCGGTCCAGTTTCCGCCAAGGCCTTTCAGCGCGTTTGAATAGGAATAACCCGCTTCGCTGGCGACGGGGCGCCCGACCACGCCAAACAGCGACGGGCCGATCCCGTTCACCCCGGCAACCGTCTTGTGGCAGACCTTGCATTTCTTGAAGACCTTCTTGCCCTTGGCGGGGTCCCCTGCTGCGGCGACCTTGGGTGCGGGCGCCGGGGCCGGTGCTGCCGGTGCAGCCTTGGCAGGGGCCGGCGCCGCGGCTTTTGCCGGAGCGGCCGCCGGTGCTGCCGCTTTCTGGGCTCCGGCGGGTGCCAGTGTTCCCAGATAGGCAATCACGTTGGCCCGGTCCTTCAGTTTCTTCAGCCCGGCAAAGCCCATCTTGGTTCCCGGGGCGAAATCCCGCGGTTTTTTCAGCCATGTGCTGAGGCGCGCCACAGTCCATTTGCCGCCCACCCCTTTCAGGGCACCGGAATAGCTGAATTTGGGCTCGCTGGCCACGTCACGTCCGACCACGCCATAGAGTGACGGGCCGGTGGCGTTCACACCCGGCTCGATCTTGTGGCAGGCCTTGCATTTGGAAAACACCTTCTTGCCCTTTGCCGCGTCGCCGGCCGCCAGAATGTCGGCCTCGGATGGGGCAGTGGCCGCGGCTTTCTCTGCGGGTTGCGGGGCTTCAGCCGTTTCAATGACATACGCGGGTTTGGCCTCGCCCTCGTGTTTGGTCAGCCCATAGATGGAATCCGACGCCCAGTTGATGAGGAGGAAAACGAGCAGCGCCCCGGCTAGCGCCCCGCCATATTTTGTGAGAGTCGTGGTATTGAACATGACTTTCCTATCCTGATGAGCGGATCAAACCGCGTGTCCCGAAAACTGCGCCTTTCTAAACGCTTCCCCTTGCCAGTTGCAAGGTGTAGAAGCCGCGACGAAACGCCCAGAGACGCAAGAGTTGCCAATGAACGCACCGAACAAGAAAATTTCCTTTCAGGGTGAGCCGGGGGCCTATTCGCATCAGGCCTGCCATCAGGCGATGCCCGACCATCAGGCGGTGCCCTGCGCGACATTCGAAGACGCTATCGAGGCCTTGCGCACCGGCGCGACCGATCTGGCCATGTTGCCGGTGGAAAACTCGACCTACGGGCGGGTTGCGGACATTCACCACCTGTTGCCGGACTCGGGACTGCACATCGTTGGCGAGGCCTTCGTGCGCGTCCATATCAACCTGCTCGGTGTGCCCGGCGCGCGTCTTGAGGACGTGACCTCGGCGCTCAGCCACACCGTCCTGCTGGGCCAGTGCCGCGGATTTCTGGGCGAACACGGGATCCGGGCGGTGACCGGGGCGGATACGGCGGGCTCGGCCCGGCATGTGTCCGAGGCCAAGGACCCGACCCAAGGCGCCCTTGCCAGCGAACTGGCCGGCGAGATTTACGGCCTTGAGGTTCTGGCCCGCCATATCGAGGATTACCAGAACAACACGACCCGCTTTCTGATCATGTCGCGCGAAGCGGATCACACGCGCCGCGGCACTGATATGGTGACCAGTTTCGTGTTTCGTGTGCGCAATATTCCGGCTGCGCTCTACAAGGCCATGGGCGGCTTTGCCACCAACGGCGTCAACATGGTCAAACTGGAAAGTTATATGGTCGGAGGGTCCTTCACCGCCACCCAGTTCTATGCCGATATCGAGGGGCACCCGGACGATCCCGCGGTGCGTCTGGCCTTGGAGGAGCTGGAATTTTTCACCTCCTATATGAAAATCCTCGGCGTTTACCCCGCCGATAGTAACCGTCGGGCGCTGGCCGCTCAGGCGGACTGAATCCGTTTTTCCAGATCGCGCCCGAAACGGGCCAGGCGCTGGTGGAACTTTCGCGCCAGACGCCCCTTGGCCAGTCGCGCAGACTGCAGCATCAGACGCGCGGCCAACGAGGTTGGGCGGATGTCAAAAGAGATCTGCGCCCGGGTCTGGCGGGCCGACAAGGGGACCAGATCGACCCGGACCGTTGCGTCAAAGCCACTGGTGACGGCCTTGAAATCCAGTGAATTTGGCGGATCGTAATCTACCAGCTCGGCCTCGATCTTGCGCGGCTTGCCTCTGAATTCGGCCTGAATATCCCACATCATCCCGGGGCCGGGGCTGATCAGATCGTCGGTGCGTGCCACTCTGGTTCCGGCCCGCGTTGCGTCCCGTTCAAAGGCGTCAAAATCGGCAAAGGCCGCAAAGGTCGTCGTCAGAGAGGCCTCTATTTCCGTTTTCCCGCTAAATTTCATGCAATGAATTCCGCTGTCTGTCGTTCTGATATCTATCCACTTTATCTTAATCAACTGTGTCTTAATCAAGGGTATCTGACAACCAGTTCCGGATCAGAAAATGCGCAATCGCCCCCTTGCGGGCGGCGATACGGGTGCTGCTTTTGGTGGCCCAGGCGTCCATGACCTGTTCGCGCGAGACCCAGCAGGCGTCCTCGATCTCCTTTTCGTCGATGATGATTTCGCGCGTCGTGGCCTCGCCCCGGCAGCCGATCATCAGGCTGGCGGGAAAGGGCCAGGGCTGGCTGGCAAGATAGCTGACGGCGCTGACCCTGACGGCGGTTTCCTCAAAGACTTCGCGCCGGACGGCTGCTTCGACGGTCTCGCCGGGCTCCATGAACCCTGCCAGCAGGGAATACATGCCCTCGGGCCAACCCGGAGAGCGCCCGATCAATAGGTCATTGCCATGGGTGATCAGCATGATCACAACCGGCTCGATATGAGGGAAATGCAGGCGCGCGCAGGCCGGACAGCGGCGCTGCCATCCGGCCGCCGCGATTTCGGTTGCAGCACCGCAATTGGGGCAAAAGCGATGCGTGTGGTGCCATGTGAACAGCCCGGTCGCCGTGACTGCAAGGCTGGCTTGGGGTGCGGGCAGGCGGGCCATGTGGATGCGCAGTTCGGCAAAACGACAGTCCGTGGCAAGCGAGGGGTGCTGCTGTATCGACTGATCGTGAAAGCCGCTTGAGCCGACCGGCTCGTCCACGGGTCCGGCCCAACCGGAAATGTCGCGCCCAAAGATCGGGAGACCCCCGTCCAAACCCAAAAAGACCGCCGGCTCGGGCGCGTCCGCAAAAATTTGGTGATCCGGGGCAAGCAGCTGCAGCGCATCGCAAGTTTCATTGCAAAACAGCGGCTTGCCACGCCAGACCGGCAGAACCCGCGCATCCCTCGCCCCCAGCAGGGCGGCGATTTTCTGGGGATCGGTGCGAAATTCGGCGGCCCGCTCCAGTCCGGGTCCGCCAAAGGTGACCGTCTCGGCAAGTTTCATGTCGTCCTATCCTCAATATCCGGCTGAAAACGCCGATTTCAGCGGTGTGCTTGTTGGTCGTAACCCTTTGTTTGTGCCCGCGTCCCGACGCCTTTGTGCCGATCCTAACCGCAGCCTCGGTCTGGCGACAAGAAGAGAATGACCGCCCCGCTCTACCATCCCCGGCCCGGATGCCATGCCGCGCGCTCTTGGCTCTTGTCGTTGCGGCGCGAATCCCCTAAATAACGCGGCGAGAGGTTGGCGCGGGCAAACGCCTCGCCAACCCGGTCAGGTCCGGAAGGAAGCAGCCGTAACGAGTCCCGTTTGGGTCGTTGTCCAGCCTCTCACCCTTTCCATGCCAGATCTTTCCGCAAATTTTCCCCGTATTTTACCGGCGCTCGGCCGCCCCGCAAGGTGCGGTTGCCCAGCGATATTGCGCGTCGGTCTCAACGGCTCCCGGACGCTGTTCACGTAGACGGGCCAGCGCCGTTGGCGGGTTCTCTCCTCGCTCGACCATCAGGCGCAACAGAACCATGCCCGAGCGCCCCTGCCCTCCGTAACAATGGGCCAGCACCGCGCCCTTCGCGTCCAGAACGCGATGCAGGTGACGGGAAACCTGTGCCCAGCCCAGCGCGGCGGGCGTGGAAAAATCTTGCACCGGAAAATGTAGCCATGAAATTCCCATCTGCTCCAAAAGAGCGCCGAGATCGGCCATGTTGTGACGCTCCATTTCCACAGTCTGGGTCATCGAGATGACCAACTCCGGTGACCATTGCGCTATCGTTGCTAGATCTGCCAGCCCGTTGCCGTCACGACCGGGCAGTGGGCAGATCCCCAGTCGAGCCCCATTTTCCAGCCGCAAGGTTTTTATTTTGAACGCCATCTTTACCCCTCAAGGGACTCGCCTTTTCGGTTACCCCGCATTAGGTATGAGGACCAGACGGGCAGCGGGCAAGGGAAATGAGCGACACAGCCGAACAGACGAAAACCTATCAGGTTCTGGCGCGCAAATACCGTCCGGCCACCTTTGCCGATCTTGTCGGTCAGGAGGCGATGGTCCGCACCCTGAAAAACGCCTTTGCCGCTGGACGGATCGCGCAGGCGTTCATTCTGACGGGCATCCGTGGCACCGGCAAGACGACCACCGCGCGCATCATTGCCAAGGGGATGAACTGTATCGGAGCGGACGGGCAGGGCGGCCCCACGACCGAGCCATGTGGGCACTGTGAACACTGCGTCTCGATCATGCAAGGCAGCCATGTGGACGTGATCGAGATGGACGGCGCCAGCCAGACCCGCATCGATGATATCCGCAGCAATATTCTGGACAGCGTTCACTATGCCCCGGCCTCGGCGCGCTACAAGATCTACATCATCGACGAGGTTCACATGCTTTCGACCAGCGCTTTCAACGCGCTGTTGAAAACACTGGAAGAACCGCCAAAACACGTCAAATTCATCTTTGCGACGACCGAAATCCGCAAGGTTCCGGTAACCGTCCTCAGCCGCTGCCAGCGCTTTGATCTGCGCCGGATGGAGCCCGAGGATACCATGGCCTATCTCAGGAAACTGGCCGATCTGGAAGGGGCGCAAATTTCGGACGAGGCGCTGGCGCTGATCACCCGTGCCGCTGAGGGGTCGATGCGTGATGCGGTCTCGATCCTCGATCAGGCCATCGCCCACGGGGCCGGTGAGACCGGCGCCGATCAGGTTCGGGCGATGCTGGGACTGGCGGATCGCGGGCGGGTTCTGGACCTGTTCGATCTGGTCATGAAGGGCGAGGCCGCTGCGGCGCTAAACGAATTGTCGGCGCAATACGCCGATGGGGCCGATCCCATGGCGGTGCTCAGGGATCTGGCCGAGGTCACCCATTGGACGTCGCTGATCAAGATTACGCCCGAGGCGCTGGAGGATCCGACCGTCAGCCCGGACGAGCGCGCGCGCGGGGCCGAGATGGCCGCGCGTCTGTCCATGCGGGCACTGACACGGATGTGGCAGATGCTGCTGAAGGCGCTGGAAGAGGTCGCCAGCGCACCCAATGTCATGATGGCGGCGGAAATGGCGATCATCCGCCTGACCCATGTTGCCGAACTGCCCGACCCCGAAGATTTGGTGCGAAAACTGCAGGGCATGCCAGTTGGCGGCGGCGGTTTGGCTGGCCGTCGTGGCGGCGGTGGAACCGACGCTCCCGGTGTAGGGGCCGGCGCACAAGGCGCGCAAGATGCGGGGAGCGTACCGATATCGAGACAGCAACACCCGGCGCCGACGCATGGCGGCGGGCCGCTGGCCATGGCCGTGCCAGCCCCCGAGGCCGCCCTTGCCCGGTTTCCCAGCTTTACGCACGTCGTTGCCCTGATCCGGGCCAATCGCGACATGCAGTTGCTGGTCGAGATAGAGGACAATTTCCGTCTGGTACGCTACAGTCCCGGACGGATCGAATTCCAGATGACAGAAAACACCCCGCGCAATCTGGCCCTCGATTTGGCCCGCCGGTTGCAGAGCTGGACCGGCGTGCGCTGGGTGGTCAGCGTCGTCAACGACGGGGGCGGGGCAACGATTGCCGAAACGCGCCGTGCGGCACGGGACGATCTGCAGGCTCAGGCGATGACGCACCCTCTGGTGCAGGAGGTTCTGAAATATTTTCCGGGGGCCGAAATCCGTGAGGTGCGCAGCGAAACCGCGGATGATTCCGCGGCCGTTCTGCCCATCGACCCCGAGGATGCCGCCGATGATTGGGACCCGTTTGAACGGGATTAGACAAAAAGGAAAAGGAGCCGCAATGCTGAAAGGTCTGGGTGGCCTTGGCGACATGGCCAAGATGATGAAACAAGCGCAGGAAATGCAGGGCAAGATGGCCGAGATTCAGGCCAGTCTGGACCAGATCAACGTGGTTGGTCAGTCCGGCGCCGGGATGGTTGTTGCCACGACCAGTGCCAAGGGCAACCTGAAGGCGCTGGAGATTGACCCGTCGTTGCTGACCCCTGACGACAAGGACGCGCTTGAGGATCTGATCGTTGCGGCGGTTCGGGACGCCCAGACCAAGGCGGCCGAGACGCAAGCGGCGGAAATGGCCAAGCTGACCGAAGGGCTGAACCTGCCTCAGGGCATGAAGCTGCCGTTCTGAGGAGGCCGTCGTGACCGGCCCTGACGGCGATATCGAGGCGCTGATTGCGCTGATGGCCCGATTGCCGGGGCTTGGACCGCGCTCGGCGCGCCGGGCTGTTCTCAGCATGATCAAAAAGCGGGGCGTCCTGATGGAGCCGCTGGCCTCCGCCCTGCAACGGGTGGCGATCAGCGCCCGCGAATGCGTGACCTGCGGAAACATCTCGACCCGGGAAACCTGTGTGATCTGCGCGTCAGAAAAACGCGCCAATGGCACGCTCTGCGTCGTCGAGGATGTCGCCGATCTCTGGGCGATGGAACGCTCGGGCGTGTTTGCCGGGCGCTACCATGTGCTGGGGGGGGTGCTGTCGGCGCTGGACAATGTGGGGCCGGACGATCTGCGCATACCGCTGTTGCGCGGGCGCGTGCGCGAGGAGGGCATCACCGAGGTCATTCTGGCCCTGAACGCCACCGTCGATGGGCAGACGACAGCGCATTACATCGCCGATGAGCTGCACGGAACCGGCGTCGCGGTGACATCGCTGGCCCAAGGCGTGCCGATCGGCGGAGAGTTGGACTATCTTGACGACGGGACGATCTCGGCGGCGCTGCGGGCGCGACGGGCGCTGTGATCGCCAGAACCTGACCCCGCACGCAAAATCCCGCCGCGTTCGGGGGCGTGGCGGGTGCAAATCCTTGCGTTCATGGAGGAGAGGCCGTGGGTCGAGGAAGGGAGCAAGAGGGCGCTGGGCCTACTTGATCTTGCCTTCCTTGTATTCGACATGCTTGCGCGCCACCGGGTCGTATTTGCGAACGACCATTTTTTCGGTCATCGTGCGGGCGTTTTTCTTGGTCACGTAAAAGTGGCCCGTATCGGCGGTCGAGTTCAGGCGAATCTTGATTGTGGTTGGCTTGGCCATGTTAAGTCTCCTGTCGCGGGCGGCCCGCGTGTTGGCGACTCAAATTGCCGCCCTGAAATCTGGAACCTGCCTTTTATACGCGTGCGCCCTGCAGTCAAGGGCAAAGGCGCGCGGATGGCCTGTAAGCCGGATTCTGTCCAAAGGGCGTTGAACCCTTCTGGATGATCATTCATCTGGCCCTGCTGTTGCCAACAGGATCAAGCTGCCGACCCGGACCACCGGGCTGAAGAAACCCTGACGCAGGCGCCGTGTGGTCCCTATTTGGCATTGCTCCGGGTGGGGCTTGCCATGCGAGGCCTGTTGCCAGCCCTCCGGTGGGCTCTTACCCCACCTTTTCACCGTTACCCCCATGTGGGGGCAGTCTGTTTTCTGTGGCGCTTTCCCTCGGGTTGCCCCGGCCGGGCGTTACCCGGCACCCTTTCTTCATGGAGTCCGGACTTTCCTCGCGCGGGGGTGCCGCACGCGATCATCCAGCCATCCGCGCAGGGTTGATCTAGGGCCTGCCGAGGTTCGGGTCAACGGGGAAGCGTGCCGCCAGATCACAGGCCCGCGCCATGCTCTGCCCATCCAGCGCCCCCGTTGTCCCCGGCAAAAAGCGCAGGCGAAAGGCGGCAAGAAGGGTCTCTGGCGACGCCTCGGGATCATAGCCGATTGATGTGCATGCGGCGCGAAAAAGGGCCGGGTCGGGTGACACCGGCCTCGGGTTGGCGGGCCAGACCGACAGGCCTTGACGCGCAAGGCGCTGCCAGTCGAATTTGGGTCCGGGGTCGGCCTTTCGCGCCGGGGCCATGTCGGAATGGGCGATTACGCGCTCGGGCGGGATCTGCCAGCGGGCAAGGATTGTGGACAGCAGTTCGTCAAGCGCATCCATCTGTGCGGCGCTGAACGGCGGGAATCCGGCCAGCGGCCCGCTATTAGCCAGCTCGATCCCGATTGAGTGCGAGTTTACGTCCCGCACCTGCCCCCAGCGTCCGGTGCCCGCGTGCCAGGCTCGACGGGTTTCGCTGACAAGCCGGACGATTTCGCCGCTTTCGGCGATCAGGTAATGCGCCGAAACCTCGGCCCGGGGGTCACACAGTCGGGCCATCGCGGCGGCGCTGGTTTGCATTGCAGTGTGGTGCAAAACCACCATGTCGGGCGGTTTTCCATGTCGGCGCGGACCGTGGTTTGGCGAGTGGATTTCTGTCGCCTTCACGTCTACGCCTCGGGGCTTGGACCTTGGGACAGCCCTGCGGGGCATCCTATTTCTTGACCAGTTTGCGATAGGTGTCCGGCGACCAGCTACAGGCAAACCCGTCACCGTCCGGATCAAGGTTCAGCGGATCCCGGCGTGGCCCTCCCGCGCGCAGAAAGGCCAGCTGCGCCTGATCTGATTCATCATAGCGCGCACAGTTCCGTTTTGCCAGTTGTGCGCCCAACGGGTTGAACCGCGAGTATTTTTTTACCCCAAGCGGGTTTGTCGTGCTCAGTGCGTATTGCACGACGCTGATGGTCTTTACCCGCTTGGGCAGCTTGGTCGGGGCAATGACCTTGAATTCCTTGCGCTGGGCCTGCAGCAGCGCCTTGTCCTGCTCGATCGAGACCTTTTCGGTCACCGCACCAAAGTCCTGAGTATCGGAAATCTTCGGATGGTTCGTGGTGACAAGGGCCACAGCATCCGCCGTCTTGCCCTGATCGGTCGCGCTGTTCGTGGCGGTTGCCGTATCGGCATTGGCGGTTTGACTGGCGGTCTGATCGCTCGCCTGCGTGGCGACGGGTTGCTGCGTATCCGCAACGGCCACCTTGTCAGACGGCGGGGTGGCGGATGGCGCGGTCTCGCAGGCGGCAAGGATCAACAGTGCAAAAAATGGTGATCGGCGGCGCATTATTTCCCTCCGGATTGGAAATATCCTGTTTTCAGCCTCTTACCACCATTTTTCAGGTTTTGAAACAAACCCGACAGCTTGTTCCAGCACATAGGCGGAATTCAGCATATCGGCCTCTTCCCATGGGCGCCCGATCAGTTGTAGGCCCAAGGGCAGGCCGTCCTTGTCCAGCCCGGCGGGAACCGAGACCCCCGGCAGGCCGGCAAGGTTGACCGTGACCGTGAACACGTCATTGAGATACATCTTGACCGGGTCCTGATCGGCCATCTCGCCAAGGCCGAATGCCGCCGAGGGGGTGGTCGGAGTCAGGATCGCGTCGATGCCACTGGCAAAGACCGTTTCAAAGTCGCGCTTGATCAAGGCCCGCACCCGTCGCGCGCGGTTGTAATACGCGTCGTAAAAGCCGGCGGACAGGACGTAGGTTCCGATCATCACCCGACGCTGAACCTCGGCCCCGAACCCTTCGGCGCGGGTCTTTTCATACATTTCCGTGATGCCTTCGTTTGCATCGAGCGCCGCGCGAAGGCCGTATTTAACGCCGTCATAGCGCGCAAGGTTGCTCGAGGCCTCGGCCGGGGCGATCACATAATAGGCGGGCAGGGCGTATTTCGTGTGCGGCAGGCTGACATCGATGATCTCTGCCCCCGCGTCGCGCAGCATGTCCGCCCCCTGCGCCCAGAGCGACTCGATCTCGCCGGGCATCCCCTCGAGGCGGTATTCCTTTGGCAGGCCGATCTTTTTGCCGCGGATATCGCCGCTCAGCGCTGCCTCGAAATCCGGCACCGGCAGGTTGGCGCTGGTGCTGTCCTTGGGGTCGTGTCCGGCCATGGCCTTTAGCAGGATCGCCGCATCGCGCACATCCTTTGTCATCGGCCCGGCCTGATCCAGCGAACTGGCAAATGCAATGATTCCCCAGCGCGAGCACCGCCCGTATGTCGGCTTGACCCCGACAATGCCGGTAAAGGCGGCCGGCTGGCGGATCGAGCCACCGGTATCCGTTCCGGTCGCGGCCAGACACAGATCGGCCGCTACTGCCGCGCCCGAGCCCCCTGATGAGCCCCCCGGAGTAAGGCGCGTATCGGTGTCTCGGCGCCGCCACGGGCTGGTGACCGGCCCGTAGATCGAGGTCTCGTTGGATGAGCCCATGGCGAATTCATCCATGTTCAGCTTGCCCAGCATGACCGCGCCCTGATCCCACAAGCCTTGTGTGATCGTGCTTTCGTATTCTGGCTTGAACCCGGTCAGAATGTTCGAGGCTGCCTGCGAGGCAACCCCGCGTGTGCAGTAAAGATCCTTGATGCCAAGGGGAATACCGCAAAGGTCCGGGGCGTCGCCCGCCTTCAGGCGCGAGTCTGCCGCAGCGGCCTGAGCGCGCGCCCTGTCAAAGGTCGGGTGCACGACGGCGTTCAGCGTATCGGCCCCCTCGATGGCCTGAATGCAGGCCTCCGTCAGCTCTGTCGAGGTCATGTCCCCGGCGCGCATGGCGTCGCGGGCGGCGGCAATCGTCAGTTTGTTCATCTCGCCCATTGCCTTACTCCACCACTTTGGGCACTGCGAAAAACCCCTCGCGGGCGTCGGGCGCATTGGCCAGAATCTTGTCGGGATAGCCCCCGTCCGTCACCACATCGGCGCGCCGTGGCAGGGCCATCGGCGTGACCGAGGTCATCGGATCGACTCCGTCGATATCGACCTCGTTCAACTGCTCCATAAAACCCAGTATGTGGCTCAGTTCGCCAGCCAGCGCCTCGAGGTCATCCGAGGCAACGCGGATGCGCGCCAGATGTGCCACGCGGCGCGCCGTGTCCTTGTCAATCGACATCTTGAGAAATCCTCTTCATTCCGTGCGCTTCCTTTACCCGCCACGGACGCGCTTCGCAAGGCAGAGTCCGCCGACGCGGCCTTGCGCGAAAATGCCCATAGGCGGGATAAAAGGACTTTGGCGATTCAAAATCTCGTTGAAGCGCCATATCCCGGCCACTGGCCGGAAAAGCATCGCGCTTATAGTGGACTTTTTCGCCGTTGGCGAGGATATTTGCCTGACAGAAAGGCCGCGCGGGCGAGTCGCTGGCAGGGCTGCAAGGGAGAGTGACATGAAAATTATCTGGCTTGGCCATTCCGGCTTTCGCATTGAAATTGCAGATCAGGTGTTACTGGTGGACCCTTGGCTGGTGGGCAACCCCATGTTCCCCGAAGAGCGCAAGGCCCAGGCTATCACCGGCGCAACCCATGTGCTTGTCAGCCACGGCCACGGCGATCATTCCGGCAATGGCGGGGATATCGCGGGCGAACTGGGTATTCCGGTGGTCGGGATTTACGATCTCATGCATTGGTGGGAAGAAAGCCGCGGTCTGACCACCATCGGCTTTAACAAGGGCGGCACGGTTGAGCTGGGCGAGGTCCGGGTGACGCTGGTCAACGCGCTCCATTCCTCCAGCGTGGATGGCAAGGACGGGCCGATCTATACCGGCAGCGAAGCGGGCTTTATCATCGAGGGCGAAGGGCACCGGATCTATTTTTCGGGAGACACCGATGTGATGATGGATATGGCGCTGTTTGAGGAATTGCACCATCCCGACATCGGCATTCTCTGTGCCGGGGGCTATTTCACCATGGACATGAAACGGGCCGCCTTTGCGGCAAAGAAGTTCTTCAATTTCAAGACCGTGATCCCGTGCCATTACCGCACATTTCCGCTGCTGGAACAAAACGCCCGAGAAATGGTCGCGGCCCTGCCCGACGTGCGCGTGATCGAGCCTGAGGTTCTGGAGGCGATCGGGATATAGCCAGTTGAGGTGGCACAGGCGGGTCTGGGTCCTAGGGTAGGAATTCGATCCGAAAGGGGCTGAGCTGCAGGCGGCCGGTGGCCGAGGTGTAGCGCACGAAGGTGAGGCGGGCAAAGCGGGGCTCATCCCCCGCCCGGCAGATGATTTCAAGGATTTGCAGGGTGCCTTTCTGCGCCTCGCGAAATTCGAGCGGCTGTTGGCAGTCATCAAGCGCGCCGACCCCGGCGGCCATGAACGACAGGCTGGACGCTTTGCCGACGTATTTGCGCAAATCCGCCGGCCTGCGTGTTACGGGGCCGATCTGGGCAATTGTTGCGGCGGGCACAAGGCCAAACAGAGTTGTGGCAAGCAGAAGCAGTTTCATGGCAACAGCCTAGGGGGGTGCCGGGCAAAGGCAAGGCACGGTCGTTCAACTCTGCGTCAGGCCGGCACTCAGGCGCCACATCGGGGGCGGTGGTAAAAGGGATCAGAAGGCGGTAATCCTTTGCGGAATGACGCCATGTTCCGGTTTTCCAGAGGCTAAAAAAGGATGCAGACAATCATCGCTCAAAGCCTGACTTTTGCCTCTCCGCTGGGGACGATGTGCGTGGTTCAGGAGGGGACGGATATCACTCGTCTGTTCTGGGGTGACGGACTGGACGTGGACCCGGCGGCCCAGGCAACGCCGCTGCTGATCGATGCGCGGGCACAGCTGATGGCCTATTTCAGCGGTCGTCTGAAGCGGTTTGATTTACCCCTGTCCTGCCCGGCAACCCCCTTTCAGCATGGTGTGCTGGAATCGATGATGTCGATTTCCTACGGGCGCACCAAGACCTATGGACAGATCGCCGGGTATGTCGATGGCTCGGCGCAGGCGGTGGGGCGGGCGTGTGGCGCAAACCCGCTGCCGATCCTTATTCCCTGCCACCGGGTTGTTGGCGCCCATGGTCCGGGGGGGTACTCCGGGCATGGCGGCATCGAGGCAAAACTGTTCCTCTTGCGCCTTGAGCACGCCGAAGGGATTCTGATTTGAGCACGGCGGTCTTCCTTCTGGTGCTGATGGCGGCGGCGCTTCATGCCGGTTGGAACGCCATTATCCGGTTTGGCCGCGACAAGGTTCTGGGCATGTTCGTCATGTCCTCGTCACAGGGCATGATGGGGGCGCTGATGGTCCTGTTTCTGCCTTGGCCGCGGCATGATGTCTGGCCTTGGCTGGCATTGTCCACGGTGCTCCATTCCTCCTACAAGGCCTTTCTGACCCTAGCCTATTCGCGTGGCGATCTCAGTCGGGTCTATCCGATTGCCCGGGGCACGGCGCCGATGCTGGTTGCACTGGTCGGGGCCATCTGGTTGGCGGACCGGCTGACGCAGGCGCAGTATCTGGGTATTTTCGCGCTGGGGTGCGGCATCCTGCTGATGGCACGTGGAGTTTTTTCCCAAGGCGAATCGCGCCGTCTGTTGCCCTATGCGTTGGGCGCGGCGGCGATGACGGCGGGCTATTCCCTGACCGACGGCAGCGGTGCGCGTCTGGCGGGCAATGCCAGCGTTTTCGTCGCCTGGACCTTCATGCTGGATGGTCTGCTGTTCGGCTCTTGGGCCTTGCTCGGGCGGGGGCGCGCGCTGTGGGCTCAGCCCGGCCGTATCTGGGCGCTGGGAACCTTAGCTGGGGCCGCTTCGTTTCTGGCTTACTGGATCGTTGTCTTTGCCATGACCCGGGCGCCGATTGCTCTGGTCAGTGCCCTGCGTGAGACCTCGGTTCTGTTTGCGGTTCTGATCGGCGTGGTCTTTTTTGGCGAAGCGGCCGAACGCGGCAAATATCTGGCGGCGCTCCTGATCCTGACCGGCGTGGTCTTCACCCGCATCACATAGCGCGTCGACCCATGACCGGGGGTCTTTGCCTCGCGAAAGCGACGCTCAGTCGCGATGCTCGGGGATGATCTGTTGGGCAATGCCGACAAACAGCAGATAGAGCGACGTCACCGTCACTCCCGTCATTACCACAGGGTTCGGGGCAAAGTTGATCCATGCCGACCAGCCCGCGAATCCCGTCCAGGCCAGGGCCACGGGCAGGGTCACGGGGCGCCAGCGCACGGTGCGCACCGGATGGACGAATTTCAACGGCGTGAACATTGCTGCGGCGATGATCACCACCATTGTCACAGTGATCCAGAAATTCGGCGCCAGAACAAAGAAGACCAGCACCACCATGTTCCAGCAGGCCGGAAATCCGGCAAAGCTGTTGTCGCGGGTTTTCATCCGCTTGTCAGCGAAATACATGACGCTGCCAAAGGTGATGACGATAATGCTCAGCCAGCCGGTCCAACCGGGCAGCAGACCCGAGCGAAACAGGGCAAATGCGGGGATGAAAACATAGGTCAGGTAATCGATGATCAAATCCAGCAGCACCCCGTCAAACATGGGTGCGTATTTTTTGACTTCGAACCTGCGTGCCAGTGGCCCGTCAATTCCGTCGACGACAAAGGCAACCACCAGCCAGAGATACATCAGGCTCCATTTGTGCTCGACTGCCGCCAGCATCGCCAACATGGCGAAAACCGCTCCGGTGGCGGTGAACAAATGGACGGCGATGGCGCGAACTCGGGCTGTCATTTTTTCTTTCTAGAGATTTTTTAGGCCAATTTCCAGCGCATCGAAACCGACGGATAGCATGCTGGGGTTTTTGCCGCTACTTGGCGGGTGGGGTCGGAGGCGGTCCCAGATCGGGGTGGGTGCGGGCGTAAACCTCCATCAGACGGGCCTGATCCACTGCGGTATAGGCCTGCGTCGTTGACAGTGAGGCATGTCCCAGCAGCTCTTGAATAGTGCGCAGATCACCGCCCGCCGCCAGCAAATGGGTGGCAAAGGAATGGCGCATGGCGTGCGGAGTCGCGCTGGCCGGCAGGCCCAGTTGCAGGCGTGTGGCGGCCATCGCCTTTTGGATGCTGCGCGGGTTCAGGCGTCCGCCACGCACGCCGCGAAACAGCGGCCCCGGGCCGCCTGGCGACAGGTGCGGGCAGAGGCGGACATAGGTATCGACTGCCTCGCGCGCGACGGGGAGGACCGGAACCAGACGCTCTTTGCCGCCTTTGCCTCGAATTCGGATCGATTCGCCCAGCGGCGTCAGTTGGGCCGACAGTGACAGCGCCTCGGATATGCGCAGCCCACAGCCGTAAAGCAGGGTGACAACGGCCACGTCCCGCGCGTTCAGCCAGTCAGTGTCGTGCTGGACATCAAGGGTGTCGATGAGGGCGCGCGCCTTGTCGGGGGCAAGAGGCCGCGGCAGGCGTGCCTGGAATCTGGGGGCGCGGACGGTCAGAACGGCGGTTGCCTCGAAATTGTCCATATCCCCCAGCCAGCGAAAAAACCCCTTGACCGCCGACAGGGCCCGCGCCAGCGAGCGTGCCGAAAGCCCGCGCTCGCGCGCATCCGCCATCCACGCGCGCATCTCGCGCAATCCGATATCTTGCAGGTGCTGCCGGGTTATCGGCGCCCCCTGATAGGTTTGCATGAATCCGAGAAAGCCGCTGACATCGCGCCGGTAGGCCTCGATAGTCTTGTCCGCGCGCCCGCCAAGCGCACGCAAATGCAGCAACCAGTCCTCAAGCATCGTTGCCGGCTCTGAGGAGGAGGTCGGCGTGGCCATCAGTCCAGCCAGCGGCGCATCGTGCGTTCAAAGACGCCGCCCAGAAAGGCCAGCAGATCGGTGCCCTGATTGGGGTGGAACTGGTTCGGGTTCTCGGACCCGAGGACCAGCAGGCCGGGCATGTTTCCGTGCCCCAGATCCAGCCGCATCAGAGCTTCGGAGCGGATCCACGCGGCCTTGTCGCCATAAAGGGTTTTGGAGGCATGCGAGATCTGACGCAGCGTGACGTGGCGCGCTGACATGTTGCGCCCCTCGGTCAGGTATTCTTCGATGCTGCCGGGGGCAAAGAACCCCAGAGTCCGACCGTATTCGTTGATCAGGCGCTCCTGCTCGGAGGCGTCGCTTTGCGCTGATTCCAGACACAGGTGAATCGCGTCCACTTTCAGAATATCGGCAACCTCGGCGCCGAGGCTGCGCAGGAACTCGGTGAAATCCAGCGGCTCCAGCAGGGCCAGAACCGCGCGCTGCACCTGTTTCATGCCAGCCAGATTCTCATAGGCCGCCGCGATCACCGTCTGGTGTGTGTCCTCCAGCCGGTCGAAACGCTTTTCCAATCGGCTGAGGGCGATGCCGCGCAGATCGACGACATTGTCCGAACGGCCCCGAGAATCCGCGTCCGCCAGCGCCTTCATCACCTCATGATCCTCCAGAATAATTCCGGGTGTGGCCAGAATTTGCGTGCGCAGCAGATCCAGTGCGCCGTGTCCCGAGCCACTTGCCGTCGCAGGTGCTGAGGCCAGATCCGCCCCGGCCCGCCCGGCGCCTTCGCCAATCCCGGCCCCCATCACAGGATCCTCTGGCCGGTTTTCGCCCAATCGCGCATGAAGGCGTCAAGCCCCTTGTCGGTCAGCGGATGGTCAGCCATCTTTTTCAGGATCGCCGGGGGCGCCGTCACCACGTCGGCGCCGATCAGGGCACATTCCGATATGTGGTTGACCGCGCGGATCGAGGCCGCCAGAATTTGCGTTTCAAAGCCATAGTTGTCATAGATCGTGCGAATGTCCGAGATCAGCTCCAGCCCGTCGAGGTTGATGTCATCCAGCCGCCCGACAAAGGGCGAGACAAAGGTTGCTCCGGCTTTCGCTGCCAGCAACGCCTGGTTGGCTGAAAAACACAGCGTCACGTTGACCATGCGACCCTCGCCGGTCAGGGTCTTGCAGGCCTTCAGCCCGTCCCATGTCAGTGGTACCTTGATGGCGATATTATCGGCGATTTCGGCCAGCTTGCGCCCCTCGGCGATCATCTCGGCAGCCTCTAGCGAGACCACTTCGGCGCTGACCGGCCCATCGACCAAGGCGCAGATCTCTCGGGTCACCTCCAGAATGTCGCGTCCCGATTTCATGATCAGTGACGGGTTCGTGGTGACTCCGTCCACCATCCCGGTTGCGGCCAATTCGGCGATTTCCTCGATTTCGGCGGTATCGGCGAAAAACTTCATGCTGCTGCCCTCGATATTCGGGACCGTTCACTGGCGGTCCGCGTTTGTTTGGTGGAATGTTACAGCAACGGATTCGTTGTGGAAACACTTGTTTGGGGATTGTGGCAGAAATGTGTGAGAAACCCCACTTTGAACCCGAGCAGCCGGTTGCTGTCCTGACCACGCAGCCGATTCAGCGCCTGCTGGATTACAAGGCTCCGCCGGAGGGTTGCGCTCTGGGCGCTTTTGTCGAGGTGCCGTTGGGCCCGCGCAAGGTTCTGGGCGTGGTCTGGGGCGCCGGGCAGGGCGGGTTCGACGCCAGCCGCCTGCGCCCGGTTTCGCGGGTTCTGGACGTTCCACCGATGACCGGCGAAATGCGTGAGTTTCTCAACCGCGCGGCAAGTTACACGCTGACTCCGCTGGCCTCGATGCTGCGCTTGGCCACCCGCGCGCCGGGCCTTTTGCAGTCGGCCTCGATGCGGCGGGTCTATACGCTGGGCCCGGATTTGCCGCAGCGGATGACCCCCGCCCGCACGCGCGTTCTGGCGCTGCTGGAAGAGCATTCGGACGAGGTCTTTACCCTCGGCGAGATTTCGGCTCTGGCCGGTGTCTCGAATTCTGTCATCACCGGGCTGGTTGCGCAAAACGCGCTGCAGGAACGACAGGCACCACGGGACCTGCCCTATGCGCCGCTCGATCCAGCTCGACCGGGCAAGGCCTTGTCTGCCGATCAAAAAAAGGCCGCCGATGTGATCGTGCGCGGGATCGAAGCGGGAAGCTACGGCACATGGCTGTTGAAGGGGGTGACCGGATCGGGCAAGACCGAGGTTTATCTCGAAGCGGTCGCCGCCTGCCTGAAAGCGGGCCGTCAGGCCTTGGTCCTGTTGCCCGAGATCGCCCTGACCTCGGCCTTTCTTGGGCGAATCGAGGATCGCTTTGGGGCACGCCCCGCCGAGTGGCACTCAGGCGTCACCATGACCGAACGCCGCCGCGCCTGGCGCATGGTCGCAGCCGCCAAGGCGAATGTCGTCGTGGGGGCGCGTTCGGCCCTGTTCCTGCCGTTTGCGTCGCTGGGGCTGATCGTTGTCGATGAGGAACACGATCCCTCTTATAAACAAGAGGACGGAGTCCATTACAACGCCCGGGACATGGCCGTCCTCAGGGCCAGCATCTGTGGCGCCGAGGTGGTGCTGGCCTCGGCCACCCCCAGCCTTGAAAGCTGGGCCAACGCGCGGGCCGGAAAATACCACCGCCTCGATCTGGACCAGCGGTTCGGTCAGGCTGAAATGCCGGATATGGACGTGATCGACCTGCGCGAGGACCCGCCCGAGCGCGGGCACTGGATATCGCCCCGGCTGGCGGGCGAAATGCAAAAGCGCCTGGGCGCGGGGGAACAATCGCTGTTGTTCCTGAACCGCCGGGGCTATGCTCCGCTGACTGTGTGTCGTGCCTGCGGCCACCAGATCGCCTGCCGCGAATGCGATGCGCGCATGGTCGAGCACCGCTTTCAGGACCGCCTGATCTGCCACCAATGCGGCGCCAGCCGACCGGTTCCCACCGCCTGCCCGGCCTGTGGAGTCGAGGGTAAGTTGGCGCCGGTGGGTCCGGGGGTCGAGCGTCTGGCCGAAGAGGCCGCCGCCCTGTTTCCCGAGGCCCGCGTGGCCATCTTGTCCTCGGATCTGGCGGCGTCCGCGCAGGCCATCAAGGCGCGCATCGAGGCGATTGCCCGCGGTCAGGCGGATATCATCATCGGCACCCAGATCGTTGCCAAGGGGCATAATTTCCCGCTGTTGACACTGGTCGGGGTGATTGATGCGGACCTTGGCTTGCAAGGCGGCGACCTGCGTGCTGCCGAGCGCACTTTTCAACTGATGCGTCAGGTCGCCGGGCGGGCCGGGCGGGCTGACAAGAAGGGGTTAGCCCTGATCCAGACCCACCAGCCGCGTCACCCGGTCATCATGGCCATCCTCTCGGGCGATGACGAAGGTTTCTGGCAGGCCGAGGCGGCTGAGCGTCGGGCTGCTGGCGTGCCGCCCTTCGGACGCATGGCCGGGATCGTTCTGTCCGGCCCCGATCAGAGGGCAGTGTTTGACATCGGCAACCGGCTTGCGCGCCAAAGCGCTCCGCTGCAACAGGTCGGGGCGCGGGTCTATGGTCCGGCCCCGGCGCCGGTTGCGCGGATCCGTGGCCGCCATCGGGTGCGTTTGCTGGTCAAGGCCGAGAGGGCCGCCCCCCTGCAGTCGGCTCTTGCCGACTGGGTCGCGGCGGTCAAGTTGCCTGCCAACATGCGTCTGACCATCGATATCGATCCGCAGAGCTTTTATTGAATGGGTCTATGCCTTGACGCCTCACCCCTCCAGCGCCCGCCAGCCGATGTCGCGGCGACAAAACCCTTCGGGCCAGTCGATGGCGTCCACCATCTCATAGGCTAGACGTCGCGCGGCGCGCAAGCTGTCGGCCCGGGCCGTGATGTTCAGCACCCGCCCGCCGGTCGCCGTGATCTGCCCGTCGCGTGCGCTGGTGCCGGCATGGAACACCTCTTGATGCGAGTTTGAGGGCAGGGCGTCCAGCCCGTGGATCTCGCTGCCCTTCTGATAGGCCCCGGGATAGCCGCGGCTGGCCATGACCACGCTCAGGGCATGATCCGGGGCGAAATTTACCGCGATCTCATGCAGTCGGTCCTCGGCCGTGGCCAGCAGCAGGTCCAGAATTTGCGCCCCCAGACGCATGGCCAGCACCTGACATTCGGGATCGCCAAAGCGCACGTTATATTCCACCAGACGGGCTTGGCCCTTGTCAATCATCAGCCCGGCGTAAAGGACCCCCTGATAGGGCGTGCCGCGCCGCACCATCTCCGCCAGCGTTGGGCGGATGATTCGCGCCATCACCTCGGCCTCGATTTCGGGCGTCAGTACCGGCGCTGGCGAATAAGCCCCCATGCCGCCCGTGTTTGACCCGCTGTCGCCATCATGGGCGCGCTTGTGATCTTGCGCGCTGCCAATGGGCAGGCAGGAGGTGCCGTTGCACAGAACGAACAGCGAGGCCTCTTCGCCGGGCATGAACTCTTCAATCACGACCTCGGCCCCGGCCGCGCCGAACGCGCCACCCAGCATGTCCTTGGCGGCGGCCTGTGCCTCGGCCACATCCGTTGCAACCACCACCCCCTTGCCAGCGGCCAGCCCATCGGCCTTGACTACGATCGGGGCTCCTTGCGCGGCGATATAGGCAGCTGCCGCCTCGACCTGATCGAATCGCGCCCACCCGGCTGTCGGGGCTCCGGCGGCGGCACAGACCTCTTTGGTAAAGGATTTTGACGATTCCAGCGCCGCGGCCGCCTGCGATGGCCCGAAACACAGGATCCCGGCGGCGCGCAACCGGTCCGCGACCCCGGCGGCCAGCGGGGCCTCGGGCCCGATGACAACGAAATCGACCGCGTTTTCCAGACAGAAATCGCGCACCGCGCCGCCGTCCATGATGTCTAGCGTCGCGCAATCGGAAATCGCCGCCATTCCGGCGTTTCCCGGCGCACAGATCAGACGGTCGCATTTCGGGTTCTGCTTGATCGCCCAGGCAAGGCTGTGCTCTCGCCCGCCGCTTCCCAGGATCAGAATATTCATCGGCTCCCCCGCTTGGCCTTCGCTTGCGGGCGTTCTAAGGTGAGCCGAACCAAGACACAAGCGAGGCCCGATGCCAGACCTGATTGATCCCCCGAATTTGGGTGAAAATGCCCCGGAATTCACCGTTTCTGAGATTTCCGGCGTCGTCAAACGCCTGATCGAGGGCGAATTTTCGCACGTTCGCATCCGCGGTGAGGTGGGGCGGGTTTCGCGTCCGGCTTCGGGGCATCTCTATTTGGACCTCAAGGATGACCGCGCGGTTCTGGCGGGCGTTATCTGGAAGGGCGTTGCCACACGCCTGCGCCACCGCCCCGAAGAGGGGATGGAGGTCATCGCCACCGGCCGGCTGACCACATTTGCCGGGCAGTCGCGCTATCAGATGGTGATCGAGGATATCTCGCCCGCCGGCGAAGGGGCACTGATGGCGATGCTGGAGCGGCGCAAAAAGGCGTTGGCCGCCGAAGGGCTGTTTGGCGCCGAGCGCAAGCAACCCTTGCCTTATCTCCCGGGGCTGATTGGTGTTGTGACCTCTCCCTCGGGGGCGGTGATCCGCGATATCCTGCACCGCCTGCGGGATCGTTTCCCACGCAAGGTTCTGGTCTGGCCGGTGCCCGTGCAGGGTGAGAAATGTGCCGCGTCCGTGGCCGCCGCCATCGCTGGTTTCAACCGATTGCAGCCGGGCGGTGCGGTGCCACGACCGGATTTGCTGATTGTTGCGCGCGGCGGCGGCTCGATCGAGGATCTCTGGGGGTTCAATGAAGAGGCGGTTGTTCGCGCCGCGGCCGCCAGCACCATCCCGCTGATCTCGGCTATCGGGCATGAGACCGACACGACCCTGATAGACCTTGCTGCCGATCAACGGGCGCCGACTCCGACCGCCGCCGCCGAGTTGGCTGTGCCCGTGCGCGCCGACTTGCTGGCCCATCTCAACACGCTGGAGGCCCGCCGGATTGCGGCACAGGAAAGCCGCCTGAATGTGCGGCGCCAGCGCCTCAAGGACCTCGCCCGGGCGCTGCCGCGGCCGATCGACCTTGTGGCCGGGGCGCAACAGACGCTGGACAACCGGGCCTTGCGCCTGCAGGCCGCCCTGAGAGCTGTCACCCACAACAAGAGACAGGTCTTTGCTCGGGCCAGCGCCGGATTGCGCCCCAATGTCCTCAAGCAGGGGATGGGACAGTCAAGACACCGCCTCGCAACCCTCTCGGCGCAGCTAGTGCGCGCCCTCGGGCAGGTGGTGCAGCAGCCGCGGACCCTGCTGAAGGCCAATGGGGCGGCCTTGCGCGCTGCCTCGCCCGCGCGCCTTGTCGCGGCGCAGAATGAGCGCCTGACCCGGCTGTCGGCCCAACTGGATCAGGCGGTGCGGGCCGGTGCCGAGCGTCGGCGCACGCAACTGGACGCGCTCGAGCGTCTGCGCCAGACGCTCGGCTATACGCAGACGCTGAAGCGCGGGTTTGCGGTCGTACGCGCCCAGCCCGACGGGCGAATTATCACCCACGCCAAAGAGGCGCGCCGCGCCACGGGTCTGGATATTCTGTTTCAGGACGGCGCGGTTTCGCTGAACGGTTCCGCTGGCGCAAAATCGGGTGGCAAACGGGCACCGAAAAGCGATCACCGCGATCCGGGGCAGGGCCAGCTGTTCTGAGGGTTCTGACCCTTATATGGTTCCATGATCTTCTAGACTGCCCGTCACACGGCCCTTGGCGACCGCCTAGACTCCGACATCCGGCCCCTTGCAGATCAGCGGTGCGGGGCTGCGCTTGACAACCCTCAGGCCGTCGCCCGGGCCAGCCCCGTCAGCCCGGGCCACCAGACCACCGGGGCCGTCGAAAATCCGCCAGCATTGTTCGGTCGTCTCATCCTCATAGCGAAAACAGATCATGTCCTTTTTTGCGTACCAGACGCCGTGGGTGCAGCTCCCGTCACCGTAGCGCCAGATCGAGCGCTGCCCCTTCAGGTATTGCTCGGCGCCATAGGGGCCGCTCGGAGTTGCAAAATAAAGGGTTTTCCCCTCGGCGACGGCCTTGAATTGCGACAGGCTGAGCGGGGTTTCCGCCAACAGGACGCCCGGCACAACCAGTAGAATGAGAATCAGTCTGACCATCGCCACCCCTCCCGGTCAAAAGCCACCTTTGATCCCGGCATCTTACGTCGAAACTTGTGAAATTGACAGATGAGGTGAGCGGTCAGGCGTGGTCTTGTTCTTGCGCCATTTCTTGTGCCATGTGGACTCTTTCGCGATTTTGCGGCTTGAAATGTCGTATTTGCAGTGCGCCAGTGATCCGCGTTATCTTATTCAAACGAGCGGGATTTATGGCAACACGGGGGCGATGATTATGGCAAAGGGCAAGGATGAGGGGGTCTGGATATCGGCCACCGGACGGGGCCGCCCCCGCCCCAAGGGAAGGCAGGCCACCGAGGAAGACCTTGCGACGATCCGCGATCTGTTGGCTGACCGGCCGCGACGCGCCGACCTTTTGATCGAATATCTTCATTTGATTCAGGATACTTACGGGTTTCTCTCGACGCACCACCTTGTTGCATTGGCCGAGGAAATGGGCCTCTCTCAAGCCGAGGTATACGAAGTTGCAACCTTTTACGCCCATTTTGATGTCGTCCCCGAAGGTGATTCGCCGCCGCCACGTCTGACCATCAGAGTTTGCGATTCGCTGTCCTGTGAACTCGCCGGGGCAGCGGCGCTGAAACAGGCGCTGGAAAACGGCGTTGATCCTGCCGAGGTCCGCGTCTTGCGCGCGCCCTGCATGGGGCGCTGTGATATGGCCCCTGTGGTCGAACTGGGTCAGAACCATATTGTTCAGGCCACGCCGGCACGGGTTTTGGCCGCTGTCGATGCCGGGCAGACGGATTGCGAAATGCCAGATTTCGAGGGCTACGATGCCTATCGGGAGAAAGGAGGATATGACACCCTTTGCGCCTTGCGGGATGGCCTGAAAACCTTTGATGAGGTCCGCGATATCCTGCTTGACAGCGGCTTGCGTGGGATGGGTGGGGCCGGATTTCCGACCGGGCGAAAATGGGATATCGTGCGCGCGAACGCAGCCCCACGTTATCTGGCCGTCAACGCCGATGAGGGCGAGCCGGGCACGTTCAAAGATCGCCATTTTCTGGAAACCACACCCCATGCCGTCCTTGAGGGCATGTTGATCGCGGCTTGGGCAATAGGGGCTAGGAAATGCTTTTTCTACCTTCGGGACGAATACCCGGAGGCCCGAAAAATCCTGCAACAAGAAATTGCCCGACTAACCAAAGAGGGGCTGGTCCGCCCCGGAACGATTGATCTGCGTCGTGGCGCAGGGGCCTATATCTGTGGCGAGGAAAGCGCCATGATCGAATCGATCGAGGGAAAACGCGGTCTACCGCGCCACCGTCCGCCGTATGTGGCCGAGGTGGGGGTTTTTGGCCGCCCGACACTGGTCCATAATGTCGAGACCCTGTTTTGGGTGACGCGGATCCTGCGCGAAGGGGGCAAGGTCTTTGCCGGACGCGGGGCTAACGGACGCACGGGGATGCGCAGCTATTCGGTCTCGGGGCGCGTTGCCAATCCCGGCGTCAAGATTGCTCCGGCGGGGTTGACCATTCGCGAGCTGATTGCACTGTCCGGTGGCATGGCGGACGGCCACGTGTTCCGGGCCTATCAGCCGGGCGGACCATCGTCGGGGCTGTTGCCGGCTGATCTGGATGACATCCCGCTGGATTTTGATACCTTGCAACCTCACGGCAGTTTCATCGGTTCTGCCGCCGTGGTGGTGCTGTCGGACAAGGACCGTCCGCGCGATGCCGCCCTCAACATGCTGAGGTTTTTTGAGGATGAAAGTTGTGGTCAATGCACCCCCTGCCGGTTGGGTTGCGAAAAGGCGGTCAAGCTGATGCAGCACGAAACATGGGAGACCGACCTCTTGGAGGAGTTGTGTACGGCGATGAGCGACGCATCGATTTGCGGTCTTGGGCAGGCGGCCCCCAACGCTATTCGTCTGGTCATGGCGCATTTCCCCAAGGACATCCTGTGATCCCGCGCCACGTCATCAGGCCTCCGGACCGGCATTGTTAAGCTATGGCGTGGTCCGGCTTGACCCTTTTCTATCTTGGTTTTGCAGCCCTCCTGGCGGTGATTTACGGTGCGGTTTACTGCAATTCGACCACGCTTGCCGGCTCGATTTCCAAGACCGCGTCGATCCTGTTTCTGGCACTTGTTGCCGTGGCGTCCAGCGCCCCGTGGCTGCTGGTTCTGGCCTTGCTTTTGTCCGCACTTGGGGATGCCTTTCTGTCGCGCGATGGCGATGGTGTTTTTCTGGCCGGAATGGGCGCTTTTTTTGGCGCGCATATTACCTATGCCGCGCTTTTCCTCAATTTTGCCGGGACGGGGGATTTTGGCGCTGAAAGCGCCCTGATCCTGGCTCTGATGCTGGCGTACGGCGTGGCGATTTTTCGAATCATTGCCCCTGGTCTCGGCCGGTTCCGAGGGCCCGTTGCCGTTTATGTGCTGGCGATTGTCGGCATGGCCTGGAGCGCCTCGCAATTGAGCCGCAGCATCGCGGCACCTGGCATTGCAGTCGGGGCGGCGCTGTTTGTTTTTTCCGACACGGTTCTGGCCTTGCAGAAATTCCGCTTTCGGCCTGGCGGGCGCTGGCACGCGCGGGCCAGCTATCTGGTCTGGCCCAGCTATTGGCTGGCGCAGCTTGGCATTCTCTGGGGGGTGGTCAATGCCGCGGGTTGATCTGGGCCTGACATTTGCTCTTGACCTTCGCGGGTGAATTCGCTTGGAGAAAGGCTCGGGCTGAAAACCGGCGATCCCTCTTTTCCCGATCGGGAACACGGAATAGGGTTGGCCCAGCCTGTGTCTGTGAAAGGGTCCGTTGTGGCATTTTTTTCTAAACTCAAAGATCGTCTTTTCAGATCCTCCGCGAAACTGGATGAAGGGCTGGACGAGATCCTGAACGCAGCGACCCCAAAGACGTCGGCGCCCCAGCCCGAGAACCCGGCCCCCGGCGCCACGGATAATGCCGCTGCGGAAACCGAGAAACCGGCAAAACCCGGGCTGGTCGGACGCCTGTTGGGGCAGACCCGCGACGCCGAACAGTCCGCGGCGCGCCGGGTTCTGGACGACGCGATGCTGGAGAGCCTCGAAGAACTGCTGATCTCGGCCGACATGGGGGTCGAGCCGGCGCTCAGGGCGACGGCAAATCTGGCCGAGGGGCGGTTTGGCAAGAAACTGGGTGCGCGTGAAATCAAGGAGCTGCTGGCCAAGGAGGTTGCGCGCATCATGGCGCCGGTGTCAAAGCCGCTGCCGATCTATGCGAAAAAGCCGCAGGTGGTGCTGGTGGTTGGCGTGAACGGCTCGGGCAAGACGACCACCATCGGCAAGCTGGCCAGCCAGTTTCGCGCCGCCGGCAAGTCCGTCGTGATCGCGGCGGGGGATACGTTTCGCGCCGCGGCCGTCGAACAGTTGCAGGTCTGGGGAGAGCGTGCCGATGTCCCCGTTATGACCGCTCCCGAGGGGTCGGACCCGGCCAGCCTTGCGTTTGACGCCATGGGCCGCGCCGAGGCAGACGGGGCCGATCTATTGATGATCGACACTGCCGGACGGCTGCAGAATCGTCAGGATCTGATGGAGGAGTTGGGGAAAATCGTGCGCGTTATCCGCAAGAAGGATCCCGAGGCCCCGCACAATACCCTGCTGGTGCTGGACGCGACCACAGGGCAGAACGCGCTTAATCAGGTTGAGGTCTTTCAGAAAATCTCGGACGTGTCCGGGCTGATCATGACCAAACTGGACGGCACCGCCAAGGGGGGTGTGCTGGTGGCGCTGGCCGACAGGTTCGGCCTGCCGATTCACGCCATTGGTGTCGGCGAGCAGATCGACGATCTGGCCCCCTTTGATCCCGATGAGTTTGCCCGCGCTCTTATCGGTCTTGAGGATTGAGCGATGGCGCGCCCGTGTGATGCGCCGGATGGTGCCGCCGTGCCCAGAGCCGCGATTTTGCCCCGTCCCGTCCCTTTGCATATTCGCGAGACCCGGATCACGCATGCTGAAACCTTGGGAATGACAGCGTGATAAGCCAGTGGATCCTTGGTCTGGCCGGCACGCCGGACGGTCATGTTCTGGCCCTGTCTTTGGCGCTGTTTGCCGCAATCCTGCATGCGACTTTTGGTGCGCTCCAGAAAGGGCGGCACGATCCCTGGATGACCCGGGGGGCCACTGACATCGTTTATGGGCTGATCATGTTGCCCGTCGCCTTGTTCATGGTGCCGCGCCCGACGCCGGCAATTTGGGTCCTTCTGGCCGGGGCCTGGGTCATTCACACGATCTACAAGCTGTTGCAGGCCTCGGCCTATACGCGCGGCGATTTTACCGTGGTCTACCCTGTCGTACGTGGCAGCGGCCCGTTGATCACGGTAGCAGCGGCGACCGTTGTTTTCAACGAGACCTTTACCCTGATGCAGTGGCTGGGGGTTGCGGCCCTAAGCGGTGGCATATTGGGCCTTGCGGCCTATAACCTCAGGAAAACCACGATTGATCTGCTGCGCTTGCAACAGGCCCTGGGGTTGGCGGTTCTGACCGGAATTTCAGTGGCCGCCTACACGACCTATGATGCCTACGGGATCCGTTCATCGCTGGACCCGTTCACGTTTCTGGCCTGGTTCTTTGTTGTAGATGGAGTCTCGCTGCCGGCTATTGCGGTCTGGCGTTGGCGGCGTTTGCCAGCCCCGCCGCGCCTCAGGCCGTTGATGTTACGGGGGCTGATCGGCGGCATCATCGCGATTCTCAGTTTTGGCTCGATCATGCTGGCCACGCGGCTTGACAAGGTGGGCGAGGCGGCGGTTCTGCGCGAAACATCAACCCTGTTTGCGGCCCTGATCGGCTGGCTGTTTCTGAAAGAGACGGTGGGGCCGTTGCGGGCCGCTCTCATGGGTTTGATCGCTTTCGGTGCGGTTCTGGTGGAATTCGGCGCCAAGGTCGGTTAGGGGGAGCGCATGAGCCAGCGAAAAAAGATAAACCCGATCCTGAAACTGTCCCTCGAACTGGGGCCAATCCTGTTGTTTTTCATCGGCTACGGCCGGATCAAGAACATGACGTTCTACATCTTTGGCACCTCGTATCAGGGGTTTATCGTCGCAACGGCGGTCTTTATCCCGGTGCTGTTGGCGGCGACGGCATTCCTGTGGTGGCGCACCGGTCATCTGTCGCGGATGCAGCTGATGACGGCGATTCTGGTGGTGATCTTCGGTGGGCTGGGAATCTGGTTCAACGACGAGAGCTTTTTCAAGATGAAGCCAACGATCCTCTACACGATCTTTGCGGTAACGCTGTGGGTGGGGCTGTTGAAGGGCAAGAGCTATCTGCAGCTGGTCATGGATGAGGCGGTGCCCTTGCAACACGAAGGCTGGATGATATTCACCCGACGCATGGCGCTGTATCTGGCAGCGCTGGCGGTCACCAACGAGATTGTCTGGCGCACCATGTCAACCGACGCCTGGGTCAATTTCAAGACCTTCGGGTTGACCGGCTCAATGTTTGCGTTCTTCTTTTTGCAAATGCGGCTGTTCTCGCGCTATGCGCTTGAGGATAAGGGCAAGAACCGTCCCGAATAAAGCGTCCCAACTGTTTGTCGCAACGCTGTAGGCGCATAAACTCTGTCTGCGCAGGTGCGATCAGTCGCGGGGTTTTGGCGTGAACAGCGCCTTTTGTGCTTCGCGATTTCCCTTGAAATTGCCGCGCAGCTCGGCGGCGAGGGCGCGGCCCCGGGCAACCCCGGGGCGGGCGGCGCAGCGCGCAAGCCATGCGTCCATCTTGGGGAAATCGGTGATATCCTGCTCTTGTCCCTGCCACAGCGAGGCCCAGGGCCAGATGGCCATATCCGCGATCGAAAAAAAATCGCCGGCGACAAAGTCATGGGTGAAGAGCTGGCGTTCAAGAACCCCATAAAGGCGCCGAACCTCGGCGCGGTAGCGGTCCTGCGCATAGGGCAAGACCTGCGGGGGCTCCATCGCCGGAGCGTATTTCAGGAAATGATGCGCCTGTCCGGCCATCGGACCCAGCCCACCCATCTGCCACATCAACCACTGATCCACGACAAGGCGCTGGCGGGCCGTCTGGCCGTAAAACCGGCCGGTCTTGCGGGCCAGATATTGCAGGATCGCGCCGCTTTCAAAGATCGACACTGGCGCGCCATCCGGGCCGTCGGGGTCAACAATGGCGGGCATCCGGCTGTTCGGCGAGATCGCAAGAAAATCCGGCTGAAACTGTGCCCCGGCGCCAATATCTACCAGATTCAGGGCATAGGGTAGGCCCATCTCTTCAAGGGCGATGGCAATTTTCCAGCCGTTCGGGGTTGGCCAGAAATAAAGCTGGATCGGGTCTGTCATCTGATTGCCTCTTTGATTTTCCGCGCCATATTGAGCCGAATCCCGGCGGGCGCAAGGGTGGTCGCCCACGCCGGGTATGATTTCTTGACGTGCTCTCGCGAAAAGCCTATGCAGCGGGCGTGGCGATTTGTTACCGGATTGTGGGCCACGTTAAAAAACCCACTAAAGAGGTCGCGGAGAAACCCCCGATCGGTAAACGGTAGGGGGTTTTTTGTTGCGACGCGTAGATGGAGACATGCGATGAGCGAAAATTGGAAGCCGAGCACCAGACTGGTCCATGCCGGCACACGGCGCAGCCAGTACAACGAAGTCAGCGAGGCAATCTTTTTGACTCAGGGCTTTGTTTATGCCCGCGCCGAAGACGCCGAGGCCCGATTCCAGCACCTTGGCGCGGATGAATATATTTACGCCCGTTACGGCAATCCCACCGTGCGGATGTTCGAGGACCGCATCGCTGCCCTTGAAGGGGCCGAGGATGCCTTTGCCACGGCAAGCGGGATGGCAGCGGTCAATGGCGCGCTGTTTTCTGCGCTGAAGGCGGGGGATCATGTGGTGGCGGCGCGGGCTCTGTTCGGATCATGCCTTTATATTTGCGAGACCCTGCTGCGGCGGTTCGGGGTCGAGGTCACGTTTGTCGATGGCACGGATATTGCCGCCTGGCGCGCCGCGGTGCGACCGCAAACGCGGGTTTTCTTTCTCGAGGCGATCTCGAACCCGACGCTTGAGGTGATTGATATTGCTGCCGTCGCCCGGGTTGCCCATGAGGCCGGGGCGCTGTTGATGGTGGACAATGTTTTTGCCACCCCGGTCTTTCAGCGCACGCTGACGCTGGGCGCGGATGTCGTGATCTATTCGGCCACCAAGCATATCGACGGACAGGGCCGCTGCCTTGGCGGCGTGGTTCTGGGGTCGCAGGCGTTCATTCGCAAGACGCTGGAACCCTATCTCAAACATACCGGCGGCGCCCTCAGCCCGTTCAACGCGTGGGTGCTGTTAAAGGGAATGGAGACGTTGGCGCTGCGCTGTAATGCCGAGGCTGCAACTGCGTTGGCGCTGGCGGAAACGTTGAACGGGCATCCCGCCCTTGCCCGTGTTCTCTATCCGTTTTCGCCCACGCATCCGCAATACGCCCTTGCACAGCGGCAGATGAGCGCAGGCGGGACCGTTCTGTCGCTGGATTTGAAGGGCGGCAAGGCGGCGGCCTTTCGTTTTCTCAACGCCTTGAAGATTATCACGATTTCCAACAATCTCGGGGATACCAAATCGATCATCACCCATCCTGCGACCACCACCCATCAACGGCTAAGCCCTGAACAGCGTGGGGTTTTGGGGATCGGCGATGGCCTTGTGCGGCTCTCGGTCGGGCTGGAGGATCCGTCGGATCTGACCCGTGATATCACCGATGCGCTGGCCGTGGCATAACAACCAAAGGTAGAAATATATTGAATTTACCTGTTCATGCGGTAGGGTGCGAGTCGCTCTGTTTTTCAAACCACACCAAAGCGTGACGCAAAAAAGGCTGGATATAAAGGGGATATAACCGCATCTTTGCGCAAGAAACGGTGAAACCGAAGGGAAGACCATGAATGTTCATGACCCGGCCATTGAAACCGAACGCGAGGACAAGCTCCCCGTCGTCCGTCCCAGCCGCGCCGAAGCCGAAGAGGCGGTGCGCACCCTGTTACGCTGGGCAGGGGATGACCCGGATCGCGAGGGGCTGCTGGACACGCCCGCGCGGGTAACGCGAGCCTATGGCGACTGGTTTCGAGGCTATGACGAAGACCCCGCGGCGATGTTGCAGCGCACCTTTGAAGAGGTCGAGGGCTATGACGAAATGGTCATCCTCAGGGACATTCGCTATGAAAGCTATTGCGAGCACCACATGGCCCCGATCATTGGCAAGGCCCATGTCGGCTATCTGCCAACGGACCGGGTGGTGGGGATTTCTAAACTGGCCCGGGTGGTGGATGCGTTCTCGAAACGTCTGCAGGTGCAGGAAAAGTTGAACGCACAGATCGCCAATACCCTGTTTGAGGTACTGCAGCCCCGCGGCGTTGCCGTGGTTCTGGAGGGCGAGCATCACTGCATGTCCACAAGGGGCGTTCACAAGCCGGGGGTCTCGATGGTGACCAGCACCATGCTGGGCGAGTTGCGAACAGACCGGGACCTCAGACGCGAGTTTCTGGACGTTATCGGCAATCCCACCAACCGCGCCGGCTGAGGTTCCTGCACGCTTGCAGGTGGCGCTTGACAGTGCTTGGCAATCCTCGCAATCCTTCTACTCAGCGCGTTGACATGCGGTTGACAGCAATGGCCCTGCGGAGGTGAGATGCCCCGGATTGAACAGCCCATCCAGCGTCCTCTCGGGGTGCAGATCTCGCGAGCTCTCAGCGCCCGCGGGGTGAGAACGGTTTTCGGAATTCCCGGCGTTCACAATATCGAGCTTTACCGCGGCATGGCCGAGGCCGGATTGACCCATGTTCTTGTCCGCCACGAGCAGGGCGCGGGGTTCATGGCCGACGGCTATGCCCGGGCGACCGGCAGGCCGGGGGTTGCCCATGTCATCACCGGACCCGGGGTGTGCAATGTCATGACGGCGATGGGGCAGGCCTATTCCGACAGCGTGCCGATGCTGGTGCTGTCGTCCTGCCTACCGCGCGCCGACCGGCATATGGGGCGCGGGCGGCTGCATGAAATGCGCGATCAGGAAACCGCCGCCGCTTGCGTTTGCGACTGGAGCGTGACGGCCCCGGATGCGGCCGGAACATTTGATTTGATCGACCGGGCCTTTGATGAATTTGCCTGCCGCCGGGCGCGACCCAAACATATCCAGATCCCGCTCGATCTGCTGGCCGCCCCGGCCGGAGCGCCGCCTGTTGTCCGTCCCGCCCCGGCCTTGCCAATTGCCTCGGCGCCGGATCTGGATGAGATTGCCGCGCGTTTGAAAGAGGCCACGCGTCCGCTGTTTATTTTCGGCGGCGGCGCGGTCCGGGGATTTCAGGCCGCGCGGGCGTTGTTGGCGGCCACGGGTGGGGCCTGCTTTGTGACGACAGCCGGGCGCGGGGTGATTGCGGCTAATGATTCGCACAACTTTGGCCCGACCTTGCCGCGTGGTGACAGTGCCGCCGTTATCGCCTCGGCCGATCTTGTGCTGGCGATTGGCACGGCGCTGTCCGAAGTGGACCTCTGGCGGGACCGTCTTGGGCGGAGCGCACCCCTTGTGCGTATCGATATCGACCCCGATATGCTGACCGATGCGCACCGGGCCGAGCTGCGAGTTTTGGGCGACGCCGGCCCGGTGATGGAGGCTTTGTTGGCGCGGCTTCAGGGCCAGCCCCCGGCCAGCGGTTGGGATGCGGCCGAGATCGCCCGGTTGCGCCGCAGCTTTCGCGCCAGCACGGATGCCGAGCGCCCCGGCCTTGTCCCGGTCATCGATGCTGTTACGACGGCGCTGCCGCCCGAGACCATGGTCTACACGGACATGACCCAGTTTGCCTATGTCGCCAACGAGATTGTCCAGCCCGCGCGCCCCGGCCTCTGGCATCATCCGTCGGGGTTTGGCACCCTTGGCTATGCGCTGCCGGCGGCGATCGGGGGTAAGATCGGGCTGGGTCGCGCCGCGCCAGTGGTTGCGATTGCCGGCGATTACGGGTTTCATACCACCATGCAAGAGCTTGGGGTTGCCGTCGAACACCGCCTCAACCTGCCGGTTCTGCTGTGGGACAATGGTCGGCTTGGCGAGATCGAGGACTGCATGACCAACGCGCAAATTACCCCGATCGCGGTTGCCGCGCAAAACCCCGATTTCTGTGCGCTGGCAAGGGCGTTCGGGGCCAAGGCGGTGCGTCCCAACTCGCTTGGCGGCCTGCAGGATGCCCTGACGCGGGCCTTGCACGAGGACGGCCCGACCCTTGTTCACATGACACCGGCCATGCTGTAGCGTCAGATCACGCGGTGCCGGGGTTGCTGCCCCCGATGCTCCCTTATCGCCAGCAGGAAACCTTGGCGGTAAAATCGCCGGCCATCGCCGCCAGATCCACCGGGGCAACCGGATCAATCGCCCGCGAGGTGCCATAGACCAGATTCTCGCGCTCCAGAAGCGGCGTGATCTCGGCAGATTTCAGCGCGAAATTCACATATTCGGGCAGGCCTGAATCCGGCGTGGGCTTGATCAGGTTCATGCCGACGACAGCGCCGCGGTCATCCAGCACCGGGCCGCCGACGTCGCCCTTTTCCAGAAATGCCGAGACCCTTATGTCCCGCGCATCGCCCGCCGGTCCCTTGGTGTCGGTGACCGTGCCATAATTCAGCGTGGCGCTGTCCATGACGTCGGGGAACGAAAACCCGGCCACCGAAACCTCGGTCCCGAGGGCGGGGGCCTCACCGGAGAACAGGGCAAAGGATTTCGGGCTGAACGGGGCCTTGGGCACCAACAGCGCCAGCCCCAGATTTGCGTCGCTGGCCTTGACGACCATCTCGGTTGCGTCCCCTACGGTGATGCGTCCGCAGCCTTGAACATTGGCCTTGCTGGTCAACAACGCGCCGTCGGCGTTGATGAAAAATCCGGTGGCCGCACGGATTGGGGTTTTGATCTCCAGCCCTTTGCTGAGGTCAACAGGCTGTTTACCCGACTGGCCATACCCCAGCTTTTCGTCCAGCACGTAATTGTCCAGGGGCGTAAAGCTGTCATACATCGCCGTCACCAGAGGCTGCATTTCATTGTCGCGCGCCGGCGGCCAGATCAGCGAGAACCCCTTGATCGTGCCATTTGTCACCCGCGCGTAGGTGTATGAGACAACCTTGTCGTTGCGCCCGGACAGAACGAACCAGTCGCGCCTCTTTTTGCGATAGCCATCGGGGGGAACGTCGTCAAAGGTTGACATGATGTCATAAAGGCCGGTCAGCATGTCGCGCCCGCCCTTTTGGCTGATCAGCATCATCCGCACACCGCTGCCGTCGGCCGATTTATAGCGCACGAAGGGCGGCTCGAAACGATCAAAGGTCACCAGTTTCGAGGGGTAAAGGATTTCCACCCCGGCGTCGAGATTGCTGAGTTTTTGCACCCCCAGACGCTGTTGTATTGCCTCAAAGCGGCTTTGCAGCAGGGCAATCTGGGTTTCGGTCAAGAATCCGGTGGGCTGAAAGCCCTCGCGCTGTTGAAACTGCCTGATCGCCTTGCGGGTGCCGGGCCCGTAAGAGCCGTCAATGGCGCTTTCGTAATCGCCGGTCCAGGTCAGGTAGGTCTGGTATTGCTTTTTCTGTTCGCGGCTCCAGCCCAGTTCAAGCAGGCGGGTGGCGCGCAGGTCCGGGTCCGGAATGGGCTGGGCAGGCTCTGCCGCGGGGGGGGATGCCTCGGTGTCGAGTGCTGTCGTTTGTTCTGCCGGTGCGGGTTTGGTCGCGGGCTTTTCCGTTGGGGGCGCGGTCGGTGCTGCGGGCACTGTTGTCGGCGGCGGCGGCGTGATTGCCGTTGTGGTCGCGGTCGTGGTTGCCGGGGCGGTTGTCGATGGGGCCACCGCGGGGGTTGCGGGCGCGTCCTCGATCAGTAAGGTGCCGTTGGCGGGTTGATTTTCAACAGTGACCTGCGGGGTCGTTTGGGTGTTGGCCTTCAATGGCCATAGCTGGGTGCGAAAGGACTTGCCGTCCGAAATGAAACTGTCGGGCGGAATCATCCCTGCCTGTTTCAGGCGCTGGAGGCGCAAGCGTGCCTCGGCGGCAGTCATCGGCCCCAGCGCAATGGCGTTCCACGCCGAGGTGGTCTGAAAGGCATGCGTGTCGGGAAACTCTTCGGCAAAAAACTGCGCCCGATTGCGGGTGTCCAACAGGGTATTTTGGGATTCCACCTGTATCCATGACGTCGCCTGTGCCAGAGCTGCCGATACCGGCAGGGTCAGAATGAGGACAACAGCCGCCAGTCCCCAGACTGAGCTGAGGGATGAAAAAAGAAGCATTGGTGATGATTTACGCACGCCGGAACCCTTGTAGACCTGATTGATTTCGTATCAGCCCGGACAGTATCAAATCCTGCGCCGAATGCACCCCGCAATTTTGGTTCTTTCAATTGACCCCTGCGGCCCTGTTGCCTATTGAGAACGCGCGCCCGCGGGCTGAGAACGGGCGCAGACCGGCTGAAGAGGTGCGCCAGCATGGCAAAAGGCAACAAACCGCGGTGTTTTCAGGATGTCATCCTGAGATTGCAGTCCTATTGGGCCGGCAAGGGCTGCGCCATTCTGCAACCCTATGACATGGAGGTCGGCGCCGGCACGTTCCACCCCGCGACCACCCTGCGCAGTCTTGGCAGCCGGGACTGGGCGGCGGCCTATGTGCAGCCCTCGCGGCGTCCGACCGACGGGCGTTATGGCGAGAACCCCAACCGGATGCAGCACTATTACCAGTATCAGGTGCTGATCAAACCCAGCCCGCCGGACCTGCAGGCCTTGTATCTGGGCAGTCTGCAGGCCATCGGCATCGACATGGATTTGCACGACATCCGCTTTGTCGAGGATGACTGGGAAAGTCCGACACTGGGCGCCTGGGGCTTGGGCTGGGAAGTCTGGTGCGACGGGATGGAGGTCAGCCAGTTCACCTATTTCCAGCAGGTCGGCGGGCATGACTGCACCCCCGTTTCGGGCGAGTTGACCTATGGGCTGGAGCGTCTGGCGATGTATGTTCTGGGTGTCGATCACGTGATGGAGATGCCCTATAATGATCCCGACGCGGCCATCGCACTGTCTTATGGTGATGTGTTTCTGCAGGCCGAGCAGGAATATTCGCGCTATAATTTCGACATTGCCAACACCGATGCGCTGCTGAAACATTTCGAGGACGCCGAGGCTGAATGTCGGGCGATCCTGTCAAACCCGGTGCAGGACCCCAAGACCGGTAAGCATATCGTCATGGCCCAGCCGGCCTATGACCAGTGCATTAAGGCCAGCCACCTGTTCAACCTGCTGGACGCGCGCGGCGTGATTTCGGTGACCGAACGTCAGGCCTATATCGGGCGCGTGCGGGCGCTGGCCAAGTCCTGCGCGGATGCGTTCATACAGACCGCTGCAGCCGGGGCGGACGCGGCATGAAAGGCAGTCATCTGATGGGTGGAATGCTGGTTTTTGCCGCCATGTTTGGCGCGGCCCTCTGGTATTTTCAGAACTACGCGTATTACACGATTACAACGCCAAAGGATTTTCCCATCCCGATGACCCTTGTGCGTGGCGGCACGCAACCGATCCTTGGTCACGGCTACAGGATACTGGATGCCCAGACCAGCCCGCTGAAATTCCGCGCCTGTTTCACGGCGGACAACTCGATCCCGATGATGACCGAGACCTACAAGGTTTATGAAAAGCCGACCCCGCTGGAACCGCCGTCATGGTTCACATGTTTTGACGTCAAGAAGTTGAGCGACGATCTGGCCAGTGGCAAGGCGGTTGCTTTTCTCAGCAAACGCAATATTGCCGACGGGGTTGATCAGGTCGTGGCGGTTTATGATGACGGACGGGCTTATGCCTGGCGTCAGCTCAACAAGAAATTTGCGGATAAATAGACATGCCCGACCTGCTGTTTGAACTTTTTTCCGAGGAGATTCCAGCGCGCATGCAAGAGCGCGCAGCGGATGATCTGAAACGTCTGGTGACCCAGAAGCTTGTGGATGCGGGGCTTGACTATCAGGCTGCCGCTGCTTTTGCGACGCCCCGGCGCCTGTGTCTCAGCGTGGTCGGTCTGCCGGCGCGCTCACCTGCGTCCCGAAGCGAGCGGCGCGGCCCGCGGGCCGATGCGCCCGAGAAGGCCATCGAGGGGTTTTTACGCGCGGTCGGCCTGAGACGCGACCAGTTGGAAACGCGCGAGACGAAAAAGGGTGCGGTCCTGTTTGCGATTCAGGAGCAGCCGGGGCGTGACGTTGCCGATATTCTTGCCGAGGTTTTGCCGGATGTGATCCGCAATTTTCCTTGGCCGAAATCCATGCGCTGGGGCCGCGGAACCCTGCGCTGGGTGCGGCCGTTGCATTCGATTCTGAGTATTTTGAGCAAAGAAGATGGGGCCCAACCAGTCGTCTTTGACATCGACGGGCTCCGCTCGGGAGCAACGACTGAGGGGCACCGCTTTATGGACCCCAAGACCTTTGCCGTGCATTCGTTCGAGGATTACGAAAGCCGCCTGCGCGCCCATCATGTCATCCTGGATACCCATGAGCGCGCTGGCCGAATCTGGCAGGACGCCGGCACCGCGGCCTTTGCGCAGGGGCTGGAGCTGGTCGAGGACAAGGCGCTGTTGGCCGAGGTCGCCGGGCTGGTGGAATGGCCGGTGGTCCTGATGGGCGATATTGCAACGGATTTTCTGGATTTGCCCGGCGAGGTTTTGCAGACCTCGATGCGCGAGCACCAGAAATTCTTTAGCGTTCGCAACCCGAAAACCGGCCGGATCGAGAAATTCGTGACCGTCGCCAACCGCGAGACCGCGGATCAGGGCGCGACCATTCTGGCGGGCAACCAGAAGGTGCTGTTTGCGCGACTGTCGGACGCCAAGTTTTTTTGGGAAAACGACCTGCGGGTGCCGCTTGCGGAGATGGCGGCAAAGCTGGCCCATGTGACCTTTCACAACAAGCTGGGCAGTCAGGCAGACCGGATCACACGTATCGCGGCACTGGCGCGCGAGATTGCGCCGCGCGTCGGGGCAGACGCGGATATGGCCGAACAGGCGGCGCGCATTGCCAAGGCCGATCTGGCCAGCGAGATGGTTTACGAATTCCCCGAGCTTCAGGGCGTGATGGGCAAATATTACGCCAAAAAGGCCGGCCTGCCCGACGAGGTGGCGGCGGCTTGCGAGGAGCATTACCGCCCCCTCGGCCCTGGCGATCAGGTGCCGAGCGCGCCGGTTTCCGTGGCCGTGGCGCTGGCGGACAAGATTGACACGCTGACGGGGTTCTGGGCGATTGACGAAAAACCGACCGGCAGCAAGGACCCGTTTGCGCTGCGCCGCGCCGCACTGGGGGTGATAAGGCTGGTGTTGGAGAATGGGGTTCGGATCGGGTTGAAGGATGCGTTTTCGCTTGGCCATGCGGAGGCGGATCGGGTCAATCTGCTGACCTTTTTTCACGACCGCCTCAAGGTCTATCTGCGCGAACAGGACATCCGCCATGACGTGATTGATGCCTGCCTTGCGCTGCCGTCCAACGACGATCTGGTGCTGCTGGTCAAGCGCGTCCGGGCGCTGGGCGATTTTCTGGCCAGTGATGACGGCGAGAACCTGTTGCAGGGGTTCAAGCGGGCCAACAATATTCTGCGGGCCGAAGAAAAGAAGGACGGGGTCTTTTACGAAGGCGCGCCCGAGGTCAGGTTTGCCGAGGACGAGGCCGAGCGGGCCCTGTTTGCGGCGCTCGATCAGGCCGAAGCATCCCTCGGACCAGCCTTGGAGGCCGAGGATTTCGCCGCAGCAATGCGGGCTCTGGCGGCGCTGCGGGCGCCGATTGATGCGTTTTTTACGGCCGTTCAGGTCAATGCGGACAGCCAGATCGTGCGGCGCAACCGCCTGTGTCTGTTGAACCGTATCCGCGATGTCATGGGCCGGGTTGCACGGTTTGAGAAACTCGAGGGCTGACCTCTCAGGCCTTTATCATGCCGCAGTGCAGCAAAATGACTTGCCTCCTGCAAAGTTCGCTCTATTCTGGTGTGGACTGAACAGGTGTGTGTTATGAAACCCGAGCATATTCAACTACTTGACAAGGATGGCGCGGTTTCGCTGCAGCGTTTTGGCGCGCGCGCGAACCGTTTGGCGCGTCTCGGCAGCCTCGGCTTGCCGGTTCCTCTGGCCTACGGGGTGTCGGTCGAAGCGGTGCGCCGGATTGCGGCCGGACATCTTCCGGACACCAACAAGCTGTTGGAAAAATTCGGTGCGCGGGCCATCGTTTCGGTGCGCTCCAGCCCGGTCGAGCGCGCCTGGGGCGGCCCCGAAACCTTGTTGAACGTGGGCCTGACCCGCGCCATTCACGAAAAGCTCTGCCATCGTCTCGGGGTGGCGGCGGCAACGGCGCTTTATTGCCGCTTTGTGCAGGATTATTCGGTTCATGTGGCGCGTCTGGATGCCGAGGCCTTTGACGGGATTGGTGAGGCGGATTGTGGCACGCGCGACGCGCTGGAGGCGGCGCTTGAGATTTACCGCGCCGAGATAGATGAGCCCTTTCCGCAGGATCCGGCGCGTCAATTGGCGCAGGTCCTGCGCTCGATGGCGCGGGCTTGGGAGGGGACGACGGCGCGCATTTTGCGCCGCGCCAACGGCGCCCCCGATGACGCCGGGCTGGGCTTGGTGGTGCAGCGCATGGTGCTGGGTCTTGGGCGGGGCGAAAGCGGCGCTGGGGTTGTGCAATTCGTTCACCCCGCCAGCGGCGCCCCCACTGTGCGCGGGCGTTATTTGCCAAAGGGTCAAGGCCGCGATGCGATGCAGCCGGGAAAGACCGCGTCATATATCGTTCACGATGAACGGGGGCGCGCGCTTGAGGACAGCAGCCCCGGGACGCTTGCGGACTTGCGGAAATTTGCCGCGATTGCGCGTTTTGGTTGCCATGATGCGCTGCGCTTTGAGTTCACGGTGGAGAACGGTAAGACGTGGCTTCTGGATGCCGCCCCGGCCGAGCGTGGCCCCCGTGCAGCGGTGCGTATCGCTGTCGATCTGGCCGAGGATGGCGTTATCAGCCGGAAATCGGCGCTGCTCCGGGTTGAGCCGGGAAACCTGCAACAACTGCTGCACCCGCAGGTCGATCCCGAGGCCTCGGGGGATGTTTTTGCCCGTGGTCTGGCGGCCAGCCCGGGGGCGGCCGCAGGTCGGATCGTGTTCACTGCAATGGCGGCGCAGGCCAGCGCTGCGCGTGAAGAGCCCTGCATCCTTGTCCGGCATGAAACCAGCCCCGAGGATATCCGCGGCATGCACACGGCCCGCGGTGTTCTGACCGAGCGCGGCGGCATGACCAGCCATGCTGCGGTGATTGCCCGTGGCCTCGGCTTGCCCTGCGTCGTCGGGGCGGCGGGTATCCGGCTGGATCTGCGCAAGAAACAGCTGACAACCCAAAGCGGGCGGGTGTTTCACGAGGGCGACCTGATTACCGTCGATGGCACCAACGGCCTGGCCTTTGCGGGAGAGGTGCCGATGGTCCGCCCACAGCTGGACGGTGCATTTGCCACCCTGATGTCATGGGCAAACCAATTTCGCGACATCGGCATCCGTGCCAATGCCGATACCCCCAGCGATGCCCGGATTGCCCGCAGTTTTGGTGTCGACGGGATCGGGCTGTGCCGGACCGAGCACATGTTTTTTCAGGAAGATCGCCTGATCGTCATGCGCGAAATGATCTTTGCCGGGGACGAGGCGGACCGGCGCGCCGCCCTCGACCGGCTGCTGCCGATGCAGCGCAGCGATTTCACCGAGCTATTTCATATCATGCAGGGACAGCCGGTCTGCATCCGCCTGTTCGACCCGCCCCTGCACGAATTTCTGCCCCATTCCCGCGAGGCCATGCAGGAGCTGGCCGAGGCGCTGGACATGCCGGTCAGTCGGGTGATGGCGCGCGCCGAGGAGCTGACCGAGTTCAACCCCATGCTGGGCCTGCGCGGTGTGCGGCTGGGCATTACCCTGCCGGAAATCTACGAGATGCAGGCGCGGGCGATTTTCGAGGCGACCCTCAAGGCATCGCGCAAGGGCGCGCCCGTGGTGCCGGAAATCATGATCCCGCTGGTCTCGGCTTCGCGCGAGGTTGAACTGGTGAAATCGCGCATCGATGCCGTGGCCGCAGCGGTCGAGAACGAGACGGGCACGCCATTCACCTATCGACTGGGCGCGATGGTCGAAACCCCGCGCGCGGCACTGCGGGCCAATGATCTGGCCGCGAATTGTGCGTTTCTCAGCTTTGGCACCAATGATTTGACGCAGATGACCTATGGCCTCAGCCGCGATGACTCGGGCCGTTTCATGAGCGACTACGTGGCTCAGGGGGTTTTTCAGGAGGACCCGTTTCACACGCTGGACATGGAGGGTGTCGGCGAACTTCTGCTGATGGCCGCCGCCCGCGCCAGAGATACCCAGTCCGACATCGTTCTGTCGGTCTGCGGCGAGCATGGCGGCGATCCCGCGTCGATCGCCTTTTGCCGCGATGCGGGGTTCAACTATGTGTCCTGTTCGCCGTTTCGCGTGCCCATCGCCCATCTCGCCGCCGCCCAGAGCGCGGTTCGCGGAACCCAGAAGCAGGCAGAAGATATCGTTGTGACGTAGGGCCGAGGGCCCAGCGCCAGCCGGATTTCCAGCGATCCACGCGGTTGCTCTTGTTGCCTGTTTGTCACAAATTCGGCCAAGATTCGGGGCCTGACCTATCTATTCACCGTCCAAGGCCTTATTTCGGGCGTTACCAGAGCGGGGGTAACAGTTGAGATTGAGGTTATGTCGATGAATTTCGCCCGTGGCTTTGTGACCCTATGCGCGATATGTCTGGCCGGTGTTCCCGGTGCGTCTGCGCAGGTGGTCAATTCCGGCAGCCAGACGAACACTGCGCTGGATGCCAAGATCGTGACCATGCTGGGACAGGAAATCGCTACCCTGCGCCGCACCTCCAGCGCGCGCCTGTTGCGTCTGGCCAGCCCCTCGGTGCGCAAGGTCGGGTTTGGCTGGCTGTTCGGGCGCCGAAAATCAGGGGCGGACAACTTTCGCTATAGCCGCGCGACACTAGCCCTGCGGCGCACCGCGCATGGCGGGCGTCAGTGGAAATGCCTGACCGAAGCTCTCTATTTCGAGGCCCGCGGCGAAAGCGTGAAGGGCCAGTTTGCCGTGGCCGAGGTCATTCTCAATCGGGTGGATTCACCCAAATTCCCGAACACGGTCTGCGGCGTGGTGCAACAAGGCACCGGCAATGGCCGGTTCAACTGCCAGTTCACCTATAATTGCGATGGCCGTTCTGAGGTCATGAGCGATCGGCGCTCGTATCGCGAGGTGGGCAAGGTCGCCCGGATCATGCTGGATGGCGAACCGCGCACCCTGACTAAGGGCGCGACCTATTACCACTCGATCTCGGTACAGCCGCGATGGGCCTACAAGATGACCCAGACCGCCAGAATCGGCGTTCACAAGTTTTACCGAAACGATTCACGCGTCGGATAGGGTACTGGCTTCCCCGGGGGGCGGGCGCTTCGCATAGCGGGCCTGCTGTGACGTAAATGGATATTGCCGACCGCGCCCCGGCGTTATAGTTGCCGTAATGGGCTCGGTGGACCGCGGGGTGATCGGAATGGATGAAACGGCGCTGGCATTCGAACTGCCGCACCTACGTGCGCGCGCGACCGCCGGACCTGATCCGCTGGATCGGATCTCGGTACGTGATTACACATGCGCAGTCGAGATCGGCGCCTTTCAGGCCGAGCGCGGGGTCACGCAGCGCGTGCGTTTTAACGTCGTCCTCGAGGTTTCTCGCAACGCGGCGGCGCAATCGGATGATGTCGATCAGGTGCTGTCTTATGATTCGATTACCGAGGCGATATCCGCGCAGCTTGCCAGTGAGCGCATCAACCTGCTGGAAACTCTGGCCGAGCGTATTGCCGAGCGAATCCTCGTCAACCCAAAGGCCGTGCGGGTCTTTGTCAGAATCGAAAAGCTGGACCGTATCCCCGGCACGCTGGGAGTCGAGATCGTGCGCAGCCGGGTTGAGGCCGCCGAGAATTTGCGCAATCTGAACAAGCCCCCGCAAGCCCCCGTGACATTGGTTCACCCGCAGGTTATTTTTCTGCCCAACGCGGTCCTATACTCGGATCGGCTGACGGGCTGGCTGGACGCCATTGCGCGCCATGATCTGCCTGCCATCATCTGCCTTGAGGCGGCGCCAGAGGCGATGCCGGAAACGCTGTCACCGGCGGCAAACCGGCGTATCCTGCTGTTGCAGATCGAGCAAAACGCATGGGTTCTGGCCGGGAGAGACAAGCGCTGCGTGGTCGTGGACAGCCGCACCGAGCTGGACTGGGCGATGAAGCATGGCCAGCTTTCGGTCTGGGCCCCCTCGAAAATCGTTTTGGACGCGGTCCACGGACCCAAGGGGGGTGCGTTGGATGCCGTGGCTCTGGCGCGCTGGTTTGCCGCTGAGTTTTCGGCCAGTTCTCTGGTCCTGATCGAGGGGGGCGCGGGACAGGCTGGCAACGATCTGCAGCGGGTGGTGAAATCTCCTGCGCAGCTTTGATCGGGCGCGAAAAGATGGACCAAAGGATTTATTACCGCCCCGTGGTGTGCGTCGGCCCGCGCCCGTCGGAGGCGCTGGGGTTGGCCGGCCGACCGGAGCTGTGGTTCTCGCAGGTTGAGTGTCTGAGCCGTGACCGACCCGCCCGCGTCGTCAGTCTGGCGGATGTGCCCGAGGCGGTCCTGTCTCGCCTCAGCACGCCGCGTGCGCCGCTCTGCGGGCTGAGTATGGACCGCCCGCGCCTGATGGGGATTTTGAACGTGACCCCGGACAGCTTTTCTGACGGTGGATGCTATGAGACCCGCGAAAAAAGCCTGTCTCAGGCGCGCCGTCTGGTGACCGAGGGCGCCGATATTCTGGACATTGGTGGAGAGTCGACGCGCCCCGGCGCCGAAACCATCCCGCCCGACCTTGAGATCGCCCGCACGGCCCCCCTGATCGAAACGCTTTGCCGCGGTCGGGGGATTGGTGCGCCGATTTCCATTGATACGCGCAAATCCGCGGTTGCCGCGGCGGCATTCGCGGCCGGGGCGGCTATGCTGAATGATGTTTCGGCACTGTCTTTTGATCCCGGCATGGCGGCGGTTGTGGGCGCGGCGGCGGCTCCGGTCTGTCTGATGCATTCAAGGGGTTCGCCGGCCACCATGCAAAATGACCCCCGCTATCGGGACGTCTTGCTGGACGTTTACGACCATCTTGAGGCCCGCATTCGGGTCGCCGAGGATGCAGGTATCGCGCGCACGTGCATTGTCGTTGATCCCGGAATCGGGTTTGGCAAGACCCTTGCACATAATCTGGCCCTGATCAGGGGTATTTCACTGTTTCACGGGCTGGGGTGCCCGCTTCTTTTGGGGGTGTCGCGCAAGGGGTTCATCGGCCGTATCGGCCTTGAGGACAGGGCCGAGCGGCGCGCGCCCGGTTCGATCGCGCTGGGGCTGGAAGGGTTGCGTCAGGGGGTTCAGCTCCTGCGCGTGCATGATATAAGAGAAACCAGACAAGCGGTCCTGCTATGGCAGGCCGTGCATAGGCCCAATCATATAAAGGCAAACCCATGACACGAAATCTGTTTGGTACCGATGGGGTTCGCGGGCGCGCCAACACCTATCCGATGACGGCCGAGGTGGCGATGCGTCTGGGCGCGGCGGTCGGGCGGTATTTTCGGCGTGACACCGCTGAACACCGTGTTGTCATTGGCAAGGACACGCGCCGCTCGGGCTATATGCTGGAAAACGCGCTGACCGCGGGTTTGACCTCGACCGGCATGAATGTGCTGCTGCTGGGGCCGGTTCCGACCCCTGCCGTGGGGTTTCTGACCCGCTCCATGCGTGCTGATCTGGGGGTGATGATCTCGGCCAGTCACAACCCGCATCAAGACAACGGGATCAAGTTCTTTGGCCCTGACGGGTTCAAGCTGTCGGATGAGGCCGAGGTCGAGATTGAACGCATCCTGCGCGGCGAAATCGCGCTTAGCCCACCGGAAAATATCGGACGCGCAACACGTATTGACGACGGTCTGGGGCGCTATGTGGAATACGCCAAAACCACCTTTCCCGGGCGCGGGCGGCTGGATGGTCTGAAGATCGTCGTCGATTGTGCCAACGGGGCCTCGTATCGCGCTGCGCCGGATGTGCTGTGGGAGCTGGGTGCCGAGGTGGTCCCGGTCGGGGTTTCACCGGACGGGTTCAATATCAACGCGGGTTGCGGCTCGACCAACACCGGCCTCGCGGTGCGCAGTGTGCTTGAGCATGGTGCCGATCTGGGTATTTGTCTTGATGGCGATGCGGACCGGGTGATGATTATCGACGACAAGGGTGAGGTCGCCGATGGCGACCAGATCATGGGCCTGATCGCGGAACGCTGGGCGCGCGAGGGCCGTCTGATCGGGGGCACGCTGGTGACCACGGTGATGTCAAACCTTGGGCTCGAGAAATTTCTTGGCGGACGCAACATCAAGATGCGCCGCACCGGGGTCGGGGATCGTTATGTGGTCGAAGCAATGCGCGCCGGGGGCTTTAACCTTGGTGGCGAGCAGTCGGGCCATATCGTGATGACCGATCACGCTACCACCGGCGATGGCCTGATTGCAAGCCTGCAATTCCTTGCTGCCATGGTCGAGACGGGCAAACCCGCAAGCGCCCTGACCCATGTGTTCGATCCCTTTCCGCAACTGTTGAAGAATGTCCGCTTTCAGGCGGATAACGATCCCACCGAAAACCAGCGCGTGATCGCTGCGATCCGCAAGGGGGAAACGGCGCTAAAAGAACGCGGGCGCCTACTGATCCGCAAATCGGGAACCGAGCCTCTGGTTCGGGTCATGGGCGAATGCGACGATCAGATGTTGCTGGAAAAAGTGGTGGACAGTATCGTCACCGAACTGAAAAAAGCTGCCGACGTCTCTGCCCACGCCTGAATTTCGTTTTTAACAAGGCGGCTATGCAAAAATGACGGGTTGTCCGGGGTGAAAAAACCTCTAAATGCTGTAGCGCAGCAAGATATTCTGCAGCGCAGCAAAAAGAGGACAGACTCATGGCGTTTTACAGCATCAAGCACACCGGCGGCATCGAATCGGTTTTCGCGCGGGCAGTCGAATTTCTGAAACACGAGCGCGATGCGCTCCGCACGTCGATCGCGCGTCGGCGGGTTTACAACCGCACTGTGGCCGAACTGGCCCCGCTTAGCGAACGGGACCTTGCCGACATCGGCATCGGCCGCAGCGATATCCGTCGTATCGCAATGGAAGAAGCGATGAAAATCGGCTGACCGCAGCCACCGGAATACTCGAATTCGATGCCCTTTTCCTCCCTGTTGAGGCATCGATAAGCAAGGCGACCCCGATCCTCCCTCGGGGTCGCCTCTATTTTTGCGCGTTTGATTGCGGGCCGGGCCTTATGCCTCTTCGTGTGCAGCAAGCGCATTGTCACATCGCGCGCAGGTTCCGGGATGCGTGTGATCGCCAACATCCGGCAGGATTTTCCAGCAACGCTGGCATTTCTCGCCGCTCGCTGGCTCGAACACAACACCGACGGCATCAATCTCGGGTAGGCGGAAGGCCTCGGTGGGGATCGGATCCCCGCTCAGAACCAGATCCGAGGTGATGCAGATATCCTTGAACGGCACAGATTTCAGGGCCTCACGAACGCTGGCATCGCGGACATGCACGACCGGGGCCGCCTCAAGACTGGCGCCGATCACCTTTTCGCGCCGCTGAACCTCGAGCGCTGCGGTGACCACGCGGCGCACCCGCCGGATATCGGTCCATTTTGCGGCCAAGGGCTCATCCAGCCATTCGCCGGGGGTGTCGGGGAAATCCTGCAGGTGGACCGAGTTTTCCTCCCCCGGCAGGCGGCTTAACCAGACATCTTCCATGGTGAATACAAGGATCGGGGCCAGCCAGGTCGTCAGCCGGTAAAACAGCGTGTCCAGCACGGTGCGCGCGGCGCGGCGCTCGATGCTCTGGGCCCCGTCGCAATAGAGCGCATCCTTGCGGATATCGAAATAGAACGCGCTGAGGTCCACCGTCGCGAACTGGAACAAGGCCTGAAACACACCCTGAAAGTCATATTTTGCATAACCCGTGCGCACGACATGATCCAGCTCGGCCAGCCGGTGCAGAACCCAGCGCTCCAATTCGGGCATGTCGGCGGGCGCGATGCGCTCGGCCTCGTCAAACCCGGCAAGATTGCCCAGCATGAAGCGCATCGTGTTGCGCAGCCGGCGGTAACTGTCGGCGACGTTTTTCAAGATCTCCGGCCCGATCCGCTGATCGGTGGTAAAATCGACCTGCGCGACCCACAGCCGTAGGATATCGGCGCCGTATTGTTTGGTTACCTCGGCGGGCACGATGGTGTTGCCAAGCGACTTGGACATCTTCATGCCCTTTTCGTCCAGCGTAAAGCCATGCGTCAGCACACCGCGATAGGGCGCGCGCCCGTTGGTGCCACAGCTTTGCAACAGCGACGAATGAAACCAGCCGCGATGCTGATCGGTGCCCTCAAGGTAAAGGTCGGCAATCCCGTCCTTTGCCCCGTCCTCGCGGTCGCGCAAAACGAACGCGTGGGTTGATCCGCTGTCAAACCACACATCCAGAATATCGGTGACCATCTGCCACTGATCGGGGTTTTCCACGCCTTCAAGAAAGCGCTCACGCGCGCCGTCTTTATACCACGCGTCCGCCCCTTCGGCACGAAACGCCTTGATGATGCGGGCGTTGACAGCCGCGTCGCGCAGCAATTCAACCTCGCCCTTGGCGATGTCGCGAATGAAACAGGCCAAGGGCACACCCCAGGCGCGCTGGCGGCTCATCACCCAGTCGGGGCGGCTTTCAACCATCGAATACAACCGGTTGCGCCCGGCCTGCGGGGTCCAGGTTACCTTGTCGATCTCGGTCAGGGCACGGGTGCGGATGGTGTTCCCGTTGGCGCCCATCCCGTCGTCCAGCTCTTTGTCAATGGCCACAAACCACTGCGGCGTGTTGCGGAAAATGACCGGCGCCTTTGAGCGCCAGCTATGCGGATAGCTGTGGGTGATCCGCCCGCGCGCGATCAGGGCGCCCGCCTCGATCAGCTTGTCGATGACCGCCCGGTTCGCCTTGCCTTCCTTGCCTTTGCGATCGAACACCTGCATTCCCGCAAAGAACGGCACAAAGGGTTCAAAGGCGCTGTCCTCGTTGACATTGTGGGTCAGCCGGTCGGTCCAGCCGCGCGCGACGAAACACTCGTAATCGTCGGCCCCATGCGACGGTGCTGTGTGAACAAACCCGGTGCCCGCATCGTCGGTCACGTGATCGCCCGAGATCAGTGGAACGTCATAACTCCAGAACGGGTCGAGATCGGCAAAAGGGTGTTTGCAAACAAGGCCCGCCAACGCCTCTGCCGTGACATCGCCAACCCGCTGAAACGCGGTTACCCGGGATTTTTCCAGCGTCTCCGCTGCCAGAGTATCCGACAACAGGAACAGATCACCGGCGCTGGTCCAGCTTTCCTCTTCGGTTGCCGTGACCTTGTAGAGGCCATAGGATATCTTCGGATTGAATGCGACGGCTTTGTTCGACGGGATTGTCCACGGGGTCGTGGTCCAGATGATGACAGAAACCGGCCCGTCTTCTTTGTGAAAAATACTCAAATCCGACGCGGGAACAGCCGTGCCATCGACACTTTTTGAAACCACCTCGAACTTCACCCAGATTGTGTGGCTCTTGTGGTCGTGATATTCAATCTCCGCCTCGGCCAGCGCGGTCTTTTCGACCGGCGACCACATCACGGGTTTGCTGCCGCGATAAAGCGAGCCGTTCATGACGAATTTCATGAATTCCTCGGCGATCACCGCTTCGCTGTCGAAATCCATCGTCTTGTAGGGGTGATTCCAGTTTCCGGTCACGCCCAGACGCTTAAACTCGGCGCGCTGGATATCGACCCATTCATCGGCGAATTTGCGACACTCGGCGCGCAATTCGTTGATCGGCACGTCATCCTTGCTCTTGCCCTTGGCGCGGTATTTTTCCTCGATCTTCCACTCGATCGGCAGCCCGTGGCAGTCCCATCCCGGAATATAGCGCGCATCCCGCCCCATCATCTGCTGGCTGCGCACCACCATGTCCTTCAGGACCTTGTTCAGCGCGTGACCGATATGCAGATGCCCGTTGGCATAGGGCGGGCCGTCATGCAGCACGAAATCCTCGCGCCCGGTCTTTTCGCGCAAGCGGTCGTAGATTCCGATCCGCTCCCAACGCGCCAGCCATTCCGGCTCACGTTTGGGCAGGCCGGCGCGCATGGCGAAATCGGTTTTTGGCAAGGTCAGGGTGTCTTTGTATTCTGGGGTATCGGCGCACATTCGTGTCGGCTCCGTCAATGTGTCAGGGGGAAGGTTCAGGGGCGGCGCGGTGATCCAAACGCCTTGTCCCGGCAGCTCAGAGGTTGAGTGCCGGGTCGGTAATTCGAATGATCGCCACGATGACCTGTCCCATGAGCGCGCTTATAGGCAAGTGCGTACGCAACGTCCAGTGGCCAAACCGGATCAGAGCGCCGCAGCCCTGCGGTTCGGCCTTCAAATCGTCGGCCATCTGCGCTATGAGCGGTCCCGAACAGGGCCGCATCCGATTTTCAGATCAGCCCGATACGCCTGAAAATATGTGATGGACAAGCCGATGAAGCTCTGGACTCTTATCGTTGATATTCTGCTGTGGCCTGGTCGCAAGGCCGTCGGGTTTTTCCCCAACCTTGGCGACGCCGAGCGCCGTCTGGCCCATAATCTGACCAATTACATTGTCTGGCTTTCAATTTTTTGCGGCCTTTTGATCTATGTTTTGATCAAGACCATGCCGGGCGTCTGATATCGGCGCCCTCGCAAACTTTCCCCGGCTGTGATGGCGCAAAAAAAGAGGCCGCCAGAGTTTCCCCTGACGGCCTGTGATGTCCAGATACGCTTTAGTTCCGGTTGCCCATGAATTGCAGCAGGAACATGAACATGTTCAGGAAGTCGAGATAGAGGTTCAACGCCCCCATGATCGCCGACTTGCCCAGCCATTCGCTGTCGCCGTTATGGGCGTGCACGACATAGGCGTTCTTGATCTTCTGCGTGTCATAGGCGGTCAGCCCGGCAAAGATCAGCACACCCAGCGCCGAGACAGCGAACATGACTGCGCTGGATTGCAGAAAGATATTGACGACCGAGGCAACGATCAGCCCGATCACGCCCATGATCAGGAAGGTGCCAAAGCCCGACAGGTCTTTTTTCGTGGTATAGCCGTAAAGGCTGAGACCGGCAAAGGCGATGGCGGTTACCATGAAGGTCTGGGCGATGGAGATGCCCGTGTAGGCAGCAAAGATATAGCTGATCGACAGGCCCATCAGCGCCGAAAATCCCCAGAATACCAGCTGCGCGGTCGCGGCGCTGATCCGGTTGATGGTGGCACCAAAGATCATGACCACGACGAGCGGCGCAAACATGACAACCCAGCGCAATGGCGATCCAAAGATGGCCTGCAACAGGGCGGTGTTGCTGCCGACGACATAGGCCACGGCTCCGGTGATGATCATGGCCACCGACATCAGGCCATAGACCTTGTTCATATAGGCGCGCAGACCTTGATCTATCGCGATTGTCTGGACACCCGCGCGCTGGCGTCGGATTGTCTCGAAATCGGCCATTTAACCCTCCTCAAAAAGATAACCGGCGTATTGGGACGAGCGACGCGCACCCGCGCACCGCTTCTGTCTGACATATTGGAGGATTCCACAGCTTTTTCAAGGATGCAGCAGATTAATATTTGGTAAGGTTTCGTGCATCAGAGGGGCAGGGCGCCGCAAGGGGGCGCTCGCTCAGGCCCTGAAATGCCGGTCGGTTTTTGTTTGCGGGCGCGAGACATTTTGCGGCGGCGGCGGCCTGAGCGCGGCAATCTCAGCCGTGCTCAGGCCGGCAATCTGGTAGAGGCCGCGTCCCAACAGGCCTGTCCGGCGGTCTTTTTCATAGGCAATGACCGTCAGGGGCACATCGCCAAGGCCCGCACGCAGCCGGGCGATCAGATCGTCCCAACTGCCCGGCAGGCCGGTCCGCTCGGCATAGCGCCGTGGATTGTAACGGCGCTCGGGGTGCTTGATAAAGCGGTAGCGATAGAGTGAGGCCTGCCAGTCCTTGAACCGGCGGGTATAGAGTACGACCGACACCTTGGCCCCGCCACTTTGCAGCCCCTCGATGATCGGTGCCAGCAGGTATTGTGCCATCGGATAGAGGCCCTTGAATTGCGGGCGGCCGGGCAGGGGACCGGGCAGGCCCTCGTGGGTGATCAGAAGGTTCTCGACCCGCCTGAAGCGACGGGCCAGCGCCTCGGCCTCCAGGCGCAGGTCGGCCGCCGCGGCCAGCGCCGCCTCACGCGTCTGGCAGCCCGCCGTCGTCTGGGTGATGGCGTGAAGGTGGGGGTGTCGGCGCGGCACTGTCTCGAACGTCAGCGGCAGCCGCGTGCGGTTCAGCGTCAGTGTGCGCTGGATATAGGTGGTGCCGGTCTTGTGCGCACCGATATGAAGGGTGATACGCCGCTGCGTGGGCATCGGGTGAAACAGGCGGCGAAACTGCCGTCGGCGCAGGCGTTGTTGTTGGATAAGCCACATGCCGTCGCGTTCAGATCGTCACCACCACCTTGCCGGTGGATTTGCGCTGGCGCAGCAGCTCCAGCCCCTCGTTGGCGCGCTCAAGCGGCAGCACATGGCTGACATGGGGGTGTAGTTGCCCGGCGCCATACCACGAAAAAAGCTGCCGGAAGCTGTCGCTGATGATCCGCGGGTTGGTCTTGGCATAGCCACCCCAGTAATATCCGATCACCGTCAGATTCTTGACCAGCAGGATATTGGCGGGAATTTGCGGAATCTCGCCGCTGGCAAATCCCAGCGGGATCAGGCGGGCATCTGGGTTGCTGGCCCGCAGCGCCGCCTTGAATTGCGCGCCCCCGACCGGGTCGTAAACCACATCGGCGCCACCAAGGGCTTTTACCCGCTCGCGGATATCCTCAAGGCTGCTGTCGATCAGATGGTCCGCCCCGGCGGCCTTGGCCACCGCCAGCTTGTCGGCGTTTCGCGCCACCGCGATCACCTCGGCCCCCATCAGCTTGCCCAGTTCGACCGCGCTCAGACCGATGCCACCGCTTGCGCCCAGAACCAGAAGACGCTCGCCCGGTTGCAGGCGGGCCTTGTAATCCAGCGCTACATGCGAGGTGCCGTAGGCGATCAGAAAGGCGGCCGCCTCGACCTCGGGCATGGCGTCGGGGATCGGCACGCAGGTCTGCGCGTCATAAAGGCCGTATTCGGCCAGACCACCGGTGCCAGCAAAGACCGCAACCCGCTGCCCGATTGACAGGTTTTCGACCTCGTCGCCAAGGTCGCTGACCGTGCCGCAAACCTCCATGCCCAAGGTGAATGGCAGGGGCGGCTTTTCCTGATAGCTGCCCTCGATCAGCAGCGTGTCGGCAAAATTCAGCCCAACCGCGTGGTTTTTCAGCAGCACTTGCCCCGGGGCCGGACTGGGGCGGGGTATGTCGCGCAAACTGAGCGGCGCATGATATGTTGTGACCTGCATGGCGCGCATGGGGTATCCTTTCGTGGCTTGTCGTGACCTGCTTGCCAGTTTGTGCTGCCTGACTCAAGAGGCATGGCCCAAGGAGCTTGCCTGTGGAGCGGGGGTGCCCCTGATGCCCTAACGCCCGCGCTGCTTTTGGCGCTCGGCCAGCAACAGCAAGACGATCAACCCGTGCAGCGCTGCTCCGATTACCCCGAGTGACCAGAATCCGTAGCGGGACAGCGACAGCCCCATGCCAAAGGTGCCAAGCGCTGCGGCCAGATAGGTGATGGCGGAATAAAGCCCCAGCACCGCGCCCTTGGATTGCGGCGCAAGATCGGTCAGACCGGTCACAATCCCGTTCAGGAGTTGGTTGTTCAGCGCCCCCCACAGTCCCAGCAACAGCAGGAACAACGGAAAAGCAGGCGCAAATCCCATCCCCAGAAACAGCCCCACCGCCAGCGAAAAGCCAAGCAAACGTATCCGTCCGGCGCCAATCCGCTGCAGCCAGCCGGTCATCAAGGAGGCCAAGCCAAAGCCCACTCCGTAAACCAGCGCGATCAGCCCGGCGCCGCTGGTGGAGACGCCGAAATCCCGGATCACATGGGCGCCCATATAGGCCAGAATGCCATAAAAGCTGGCCATGAACAGCAGCGCCACCAGATAGGCAACAAAGCCGCCAGGCAAGAACAGCGGCGCCAGACGGGGCAGGGGGCGGCGGTCCTGCCCCGTATCCTGCCCCGTATCCTGAGGCGTATCCTGAGGCGTATCCTGCGGGGCGCCGTAACGGGCGCGAATGACGCCGGTCAGCGGGAACATCAGCAGCGACAGCACCCCGATCAGACCCAACATCAGACGCCATCCCGCCAGATCGGCCAACAGCGCCCCCAGCGGGACCGCGCCGATCAGCGAAATCGACCAGCCAAGGATCACGCGGCCAAGGGTGCGCACCTCGTGACCTTTGGGCGAGACCTCGGCGCTGAGGGCATAGATCGCCGGCAGGGCAACACCCGAGGCCAGCCCGACAACGCCTTCGGCCAGCGCCAGCGTCACCCAGCCGCTGCTGAAACCGGCGCCGATCTGCCCCAGACCGCCCAGCACCATCGCCGCCTGCAGCGCGCGCGCAATTCCAAAACCGTCCAGCGCCCGCCCCAGCCAAAAGGCCGACAGCGCCGTCCCCAGACCAAAGGCCGTCATCGCCCGGCCCGTCTGTGGCACGCTGGCGCCAAAGTCGCGCGCAATATCCGCCAGAACCGGCGACAGGATCAGCCCGTTGCTGCCCACCAGCGCAATTGCTGCCATCAGAATATAAACCACGCCGGGCATGTTGGGTTGTTTTGTCATGACTGCGCCATAAGGGCTAAAACGGCGATCGCCTGCAAGGTCAAATCCGGGTCGCGCGAATTTGCCTCTGGCCTTTGGCCCGTGCCTCCTGTATGGCGCGCCGGAACCTTCCTTCAGAGACAAAGGGCCGCTGGCATGGAACTTCGCAATATCGCGATCATCGCACACGTGGATCACGGCAAGACAACACTCGTTGACGAGATGCTGAAACAATCAGGCATTTATCGTGACAACGAGGAAACGGTCGAGCGCGCCATGGACAGCAATGATCTTGAGCGCGAGCGCGGCATCACCATCCTCGCCAAGGCAACCAGCGTGGTCTGGAAAGGCACGCGTATCAATATCGTTGATACCCCGGGTCACGCCGATTTCGGCGGCGAGGTCGAGCGCATCCTCTCGATGGTTGACGGCGTGGTTCTGCTGGTGGACGCCGCCGAAGGTCCGATGCCGCAGACCAAATTCGTCACCCAAAAGGCGTTGGCTCAGGGGCTGCGCCCGATCGTCGTTCTGAACAAGGTGGACAAGGCCGACGCCGAGCCGGATCGTGCGCTGGACGAGTGTTTCGACCTGTTCGTCAATCTGGATGCCAGCGATGCGCAACTCGACTTTCCGACCCTTTATGCGTCGGGCCGGGCCGGTTGGGCGGATGAGACGCTGGACGGGCCACGTAAAGACCTGCACGCTCTGTTCGACCTGATCGTCGATTATGTCCCTGCCCCCGAACAAGAGCAGCACCGCGATCAGCCGTTCCGCATGCTGGCCACCACTCTGGCCGCCGACCCCTATCTTGGGCGCCTCCTGACCGGCCGGGTCGAATCCGGCACGCTGAAGGTTGGCGCCAGCATCAAGGCGCTTAGCCGCGACGGATCCCTGATCGAGAATTTCCGCGTGACCAAGATCCTCGCCTTTCGCGGCCTGACCCAGCAGGCGATCGATCTGGCCGAGGCCGGGGATATCGTCTCGGTCGCCGGCATGACCAAGGCGACCGTGGCCGATACCCTGTGTGCGCCCGAGGTCAGTGCCGCGATTCCGGCCCAGCCGATTGATCCGCCGACGATCACCGTGACCTTTGGCATCAACGACAGCCCGCTTGCGGGCAAGGACGGCGACAAGGTGCAAAGCCGCGTGATCCGCGCCCGCCTGATGCGCGAGGCCGAAACGAATGTTGCGATCCGCGTCACTGACACACCGGGCGGAGACGCCTTTGAGGTCGCCGGTCGGGGCGAATTACAAATGGGCGTTCTGATCGAAAACATGCGCCGCGAGGGGTTCGAGCTGTCGATCTCGCGCCCGCAGGTACTGTTCCGCGAGGAAAACGGCAAGCGTCTGGAGCCGGTCGAAGAGGTCACCATCGACGTTGACGATGAATATTCCGGCGTAGTGATCGAAAAACTGGCGGCGCGCAAGGGCGAGATGACCGAGATGCGCCCCTCGGGCGTTGGCAAGACCCGGATCATCGCACATGTCCCCTCGCGTGGTCTGATCGGCTATCACGGCGAGTTTCTGACCGACACCCGCGGGACCGGGGTGCTGAACCGCGTGTTCCACGAATGGGCCCCTTACAAGGGGGCGATTCCGGGCCGTCGCGCCGGGGTTCTGATCTCGATGGAAAGCGGTGTTTCGGTTGCCTATGCCCTCTATAACCTTGAGGAACGCGGTAAGCTGTTCATCGGCGCGCAGGTGCAGGTCTATCAGGGCATGATCATTGGCGAGCATTCACGCGGGAACGATCTGGAGGTCAATCCGCTGAAGGGTAAAAAGCTGACCAACGTGCGCGCCAGCGGCACGGATGAGGCGGTGCGGCTGACCACGCCGATCCGCTTTTCGCTGGAAGAAGCGATCGCCTATATCGATACAGACGAACTGGTCGAAGTCACGCCAAAGGCGATTCGATTGCGCAAGAGACACCTGGATCCGCATGAGCGCAAGCGCGAGAGTCGCAAAATGCAAGATTAACCCTGTGGGTGTTTTGCAATTTGCATTGCAATATGCAAAACACCTGTGGATTGTTTTATCTGCGGCATAAATAAACCGCGTCTTGTTTTTTCGTCTTTTTGTCGGAAAATAAAAAAAGACGTGTATTCAGTAGCATAGGCGGGATTTTTTCAGAAAATATCCGATTTTCTCAAGGAGTCCCTGTAATTGGCATGAAAATTGCTTTATAAACCCATGAGGGAACTTAAGGAGTAGAGTATGAAACACCCTGTAGATGTACATGTCGGAAAACGCGTTCGCCACCGGCGCTGGATGGTCGGAATGACCCAACAGCAACTGGGCGAGGCCGTTGGCATAAAGTTTCAACAGATCCAGAAATATGAAACCGGAATGAATCGGGTCAGCGCCTCCCGCCTGTGGGATATTGCGCATGCCATGGACGTGCCGGTCAGCTTTTTCTTTGAAGGGCTCGAGGGGGATGGGCAAACCGCGACCTCGCGGACCAGCGCCGGAGATCTTTTGGCCGACAAAGAAGCGCAGGAACTGGTTCGCTCCTATTATGCCATGCCGGAAAATCAGCGGCGCAGGCTTTTTGATCTGGCCCGTGCCCTGAGCGACGCGGCCTGAACAAACACGACTTTGCGGCGTCCGGCCGGTTGACTGGACGGCGCCGTTATGACACCCCGTTGGAATGGCACTCAACATTCCAGCGGGGTTTTTCGTGCAGGCCTTGAGCAATGAGCTGAAATCCGAACTTGTCTCCGTGGCCCACGCGCTGGCCGATGCCGCGCGACCGGTCACGTTGCGTCATTTCCGACAGTCGGCCCTGACCGCCGAGAACAAGCTGGCCGATGGTTTTGATCCTGTCACTATCGCTGACCGGGGCTCGGAACGCGCCATGCGCGAGATACTGGCCGCGCGCCGCCCCGATGACGGGATCCTTGGCGAAGAGTTTGGCACGTCGCAGGGCAGCAGTGGGCTGACCTGGGTTCTGGACCCGATCGACGGCACCCGCGGCTATATCAGCGGCACCCCGACCTGGGGGGTTCTGGTGGCCGTCAATGCGGGGGGCGCGCCGATCTACGGGATCATTGACCAGCCTTATGTAGGCGAGCGTTTCGAGGGCGGCTTTGGGGTTCACAGTATGGTCGGGCCTTTGGGTCGGCGCGAACTGGCCACCCGTCGCTCGGTGGACTTGGGGGATGCGATCCTGTTTTCCACCTTTCCCGAGGTTGGCACCGGCGCCGAAGAGGCCGCCTTTGCGGCGCTCTCCAAACATGTGCGACTGACGCGATACGGCATGGATTGCTATGGCTATGCGCTGGTCGCTGTCGGGCAGGTGGATCTGGTGGTCGAAGCGGGGCTGCTGGCCTATGACGTTCAGGCGCCGATTGCGGTGGTGACCGCGGCGGGCGGGGTGGTCACAGACTGGCAGGGCAGACCCGCACATAATGGCGGGCGGATCATCGCCGCGGGCTCGGCCGAGCTGCACGCACAGGCGCTGGAGATTCTGTCCAAGGTTGCCTGAAACATATTGCAAACCGCGCTCTGCACCTGCTGGTCGGTCCGCCGCCGCTCAGGTGGTGTAAAACATGTCCAGAAGGGCCATTGCGCGGGCCCGGATTGCCGCAGTTTCCATGAATGTCTCGTGTTCGCCGCCGGTCAGGGTGACCGAAAATGCGTCGGGCCATTTTTCCATGTAGGCAAGGACTTCGCGCTTGTCCACAACCGTCTCGCTGCTGCCCAGAAGGCACATCGCGGGTATCTTTGGGGGCTCCATGCGGAGCAGAGCGCGGGTCTCGACAATGGATTCATGCAGCCAGTTGACGCTGGGCCCGCCAATTCCCAGCCCCGGATGGGTTCGGACCATCTTGGCCAGATAGGCCCAGCTGTCCGGGGATGAGGTCAGCCCGTTGCCCTCAAACGGGGCGGTGGCCAGAAAGATATCGGCGTTGGTCCCGGGCGAGAACTCCTCACCCAGTCCGACCGAGCTGCCCCCCGCGGCCACCGCATGCACCACGGGCCGCAGCATCGGGTCGATCGACAGAGCCCACATCGGCGCGCTAAAGATTGCGTGGGCAACATCCAGCCCGTCCTGCAGTGCGCGCAGGGCGATGGCGCCACCCATCGAATGGCTGAGCAGGTTGAAGGGGGCGGGCAGGCCCATGTCCCGAACCGCCGTCATCATGGTCGCCACATCCTGCTGGTAATCGGCGAACGACGCGACGTGACCCAGCGTGCGAATCGCAGACAGGCGATCGGACAGACCCTGTCCGCGCCAGTCGATGACCGCCACCGCATAGCCGAGCGACTGCAGCGCGCCAATGGTGCGGCCGTATTTCTCGATGAACTCGGTGCGTCCCGGAAACAGCAGGATGGTTCCCTTGCGACCCTCGCTCCAGATCGCCAGTCTCAGGCGCACGCCATCCTCGGTACAGAGCCAGACGGCCTGTTCGCCGGGCGGGGCCTCGGCGACGTCACTGTAAAACGGGGCGGTCTTCATGTCAGGCCAGCAAAGAGCCCAGTCGCATGGCAATTCCCATGTCGCCGTCCACCGTCAGCTTGCCGGTCATAAAGGCCGATGTCGGGTTCAGGCTGCCGTCCATCATCGCCTGAAAGGTCTCGGGATCGGCGGTCAGGGTGCAGGCGGCGTCTTCGTCCCCGGCCCGCACGCCGTCCTCATCGACGATTACCGCACCCTCGCCGGTGATTTCAAATTTGACCGAGCTGTCAAAGCCGTCCTGACCGAGTTTCTCTTTCAGGGCCTCGACGGCGCTGTTTATGACTTCACTCATGCGTTATCCTCCGCGGGTTGATGCGTGTTTCGCTCGCAATCTATGATGAATTGTTTACGATTGACACCGATATGCGAGCTTCTGACAAAAAATTCATCCCTGTCGTTGCGGCAGTTTTGCTGATTTTTTCAGCATGGGCCGTCGGCGCGCCGGTGTTGGCCCAATCCGGAGCGCAACCCGCGGCTCGAACCGGGTCGAGAACGGCGGCGCAGGCGCGTGAACTGGACAGCTTGTTTATTCAATTGAAACAGCCCATCGACGGGGACTGGCGCACCGTCGAGCGGAAAATTCTGGCGATCTGGTCCGAGTCGGGCTCGGCGGCCATGAACCTGTTGCTGGCCCGCGGCCGCAAGGCCATTGCCGACAAGGACTATCCCGCGGCAATCGAACATCTGAGCGCGCTGATCGACCATGCCCCCGATTTCGCCGAAGGCTGGAATGCCCGCGCCACCGCCTTTTTCCTGATGGGGCAATACGGGCCTGCGGTTCGGGACATTCGCCAGACCCTGCGTCTGGAGCCACGGCACTTCGGGGCGCTGGCGGGGCTTGGCATGATCCTTGAAGAGGTGGATCGGCCAGCCGACGCCCTGAAAGCGTACCGCGCGGCGCTGGCTATACATCCATGGCGCCCTGACGTAATTGAGGCGATCAAGCGACTCAGGTTGAAAATCGGCGATACCACGCTATAGGACGGGCAGCAGGACGCGGGCCGCGCAAAAAAGGGGGGCGGGTTTCTCGCGCTGCCTTTGCGCGCAGGCGGTTCGGGTCGGCTGCAAGACTATGAACAAAGGCATCCCGCCATTGCGGGGGGCAAGGCGGGGGGTGGCATGGGCCAGACAAGAGCGCGCGTGACGGCGGTGTTGGGGCCGACCAACACCGGCAAGACCCATTACGCAATTGAGCGGATGCTGGGCTACCGGACCGGAGTCATCGGCCTGTCGTTGCGCCTGTTGGCACGCGAGGTCTATGATCGGATCGTTTCCCTGCGTGGACCCTCGGTGGTGGCGCTGGTCACCGGCGAAGAGCGCATCGTGCCACCACGGACCCGTTATTGGGTCGCCACCGTCGAAGCAATGCCGCTGGAGATCGGCGCGGATTTTCTGGCGGTGGATGAAATCCAGCTTTGCGCCGACCCCGAGCGTGGGCATGTTTTTACCGACCGATTGCTGCACGCGCGGGGCAGCGCCGAAACCCTGTTTCTGGGCAGCGAGACGATGCGCGGGGCGATCAACGCTTTGGTGCCCCGGGTCAGCTTTGTGTCGCGCACACGGTTTTCGCGCCTCACCTATAGCGGCGCGCGCAAGATCAGCCGGATGCCGACACGGGCGGCGATTGTCGGGTTCTCGGTTGATAATGTCTATGCCATTGCCGAGCTTTTGCGACGTCAGAAGGGCGGTGCGGCGGTGGTTCTGGGGGCGCTCAGCCCACGGACGCGCAACCGGCAGGTGGCACTGTATCAAAACGGCGACGTCGAGCATCTGGTGGCGACGGACGCCATCGGCATGGGGTTGAATCTGGACATCGACCACGTGGCCTTTTCCGCCCTGTCGAAATTTGACGGCCGGCGGATGCGGGCGCTGGCCCCCAACGAGTTGGCGCAGATCGCCGGGCGGGCGGGGCGCTATATGAATGACGGCAGCTTTGGTGTGACGGGGGATGCACCGGCGCTGTCCGCCGAGGTTGTCGCGGCCATTGAGGAACATCGCTTTACTCCGCTGAAACGCTTGCAATGGCGCAACCGGCAGCTGCAATTTGGCAGTCTGGGCAGGCTGATTGCGTCGCTGGAGGCTCCAAGCGGCGACGACTGGCTGCTGCGCGCCCGTGAGTCCGACGATCTGATTGCCCTCAAGACGTTGGGGGAAATGCCTGAAATTGCCGACCGGATGGCCTCGGCGTCGGACGTGCGCCTGTTGTGGGACATTTGTCAGGTGCCCGATTTTCGCAATATCACCGCCGGGCAACACGCGGCTTTGCTGGCGCGCCTGCTGGGGTTTTTGCAGGATCGGGGCCATATACCGGCGGACTGGCTGGCGGCGCGCATGGCCGAGATCGACCGTTGCGATGGCGACATTGACACACTGTCGAAAAGATTGGCTTTTATCCGCACTTGGACCTATGTTTCGCAGCGGAAAAACTGGCTAGAAGATCAGGACCGCTGGCGGGGCGAAACCCGCGCAGTGGAGGACCGCCTGTCAGATGCGTTACATGACCGTCTGACACAAAGATTCGTCGATCGGCGGACCAGCGTTCTGCTGCGCCGGTTGAAGCAAAAGGAGAGCCTCGTGGCTGACGTGAACAACAAGGGCGAAGTTTCCGTGGACGGGCAGTTCATCGGGCGTCTGACCGGGTTTCGGTTCCAGCAGGACCAGAATGCAACGCCTGCCGAGGCCAAAACCCTGCGAGCGGCGGGGCTGGCGGCGCTGAAGCCGGAATTCAACCTGCGCTCGGACCGTTTCTATAACGCCCCGGATACCGAGATCGACTTTACCGAGCAGGGCGGGCTGATGTGGGGCGATGCGGCCGTGGGCAAGCTGTTGAAGGGCCCGGATATCCGGCATCCGGGGGTCGAGGTCTTTGTGGACGACGAGGCCGGCCCCGAGGTTGCCGAAAAGGTCGCCCGCCGTCTTGGCCATTTCATCGAGCGCAAGATTGCCACCTTGTTCGAGCCCCTGCTGGCCATCGAGAACGACGCTGCGATCACCGGCATGGCCCGGGGAGTGGGCTTTCGTCTGGTCGAGGCGCTGGGCATTTTGCGGCGCTCGGAAATTGCCGATGACGTCAAGGCGCTGGATCAGGAGGCGCGCGGCCTTTTGCGTCGGCATGGCGTGCGGTTTGGCCAATACACGATCTTTCAACAGCTGATGCTGAAACCGGCACCGACACGTTTGCGTTTGGTGCTGTGGTCCTTGGCGATGGGCTTTGATGAATTTCCCGAGGCGCCGCCACCGGGTCTGGTGACGGTTCCCGCGGTGCCGGGCGCGCCGGCGGGCTATTTCACCAAGGCCGGGTATCGTCTGGCCGGGACGCGTGCCATTCGCATCGACATGCTCGAGCGCCTTGCCGATATGACCCGCACGATGGACAGCCGCGGGGGCTTTGAGGCCACGGCAGACATGCTGTCGATCACCGGCATGACGCTGGAGCAATTCGCCGCCCTGATGGAAGGGCTGGGGTATAATGTCGCGCGGGGCGAGCGTGAAAAGGTCAAACGCCCGGCCCCCGCACCGGAATCGCCGACGCCGGAGGAGGTCCGCGCCAAGTCTGACACCGAATCTGACGCCGGACCTGATGCCAAGACGCCAGCAGAGACTGCGGTAAGCGATACGCCGCCCGATACGCCGATAGCTGACGATGCAGCAGAATCGCCGCTTGCGGGGCCGTCAGGCGAACCGATCGCTCCTGAACACTCCGACCTCCCGGCCGGTGAAACAAAGGACGCCGGGGCTGACGATCCTACGCCCAAGCCCTCTGACGCCCCGGAGATCGAGGTCTTTTATACCTTTACCTGGGCGCCAAAACGCGCCCGCGGCGGGGCGCGACCCGGTCCCAAGGGCGGACGCAAAATGCGCGGCAAATCCCGCCCCCCGCGGGACAATGGGCCGAAAAAGGCCAGCGCACGCCCGCCGAAAAAGAAAAAGGCGATCGACCCAGACAACCCGTTTGCGGCGCTGATGGCGCTGAAGGAAAAGGGATAATTGGCAGAACCCCCGACCCTGATCCGTCTGGATAAATGGCTGTGGCACGGACGGTTTTTCAAGTCCCGCAGCCGCGCCAGCAAGGTCGTCTCGGCCGGGCATGTGCGGCTGAACGGGGTCAAGGTCTTGAAACCCGCAACCCCTGTCCGGGCGGGGGACACGCTGACTTTTGCTCAGGCGCGCGTGATCCGGGTCGTGCGGGTTCTAGCCCCCGGTGTTCGGCGCGGCCCTGCAGCCGAGGCGCGCTGCCTGTTTGAGGATTTGTCGCCCCCCAAAAGCCCCGGGCAGGATCTGGCCGCGCCACGTTTTGACGGCAAGGGCCGACCGACCAAGAAAGACCGCCGGCAGCTTGAACAGAGGCGACCCTGAGTGCGGCCCCGACCCGGCTTTGGACCTCGTCCCTCAGCGCAGCGTCAAGACCGCCCGATCGGCCATTTTCCCTCTGGCAGCGCCCCCAAAAGCGCCCTATAACGCGCAGCAAAACCGAAATCCTGCGGAGGTCACATGACCTATATCGTCAACGATGCCTGCATCGCCTGCAAATACACTGATTGCGTCGAGGTTTGCCCGGTCGATTGCTTTTACGAAGGTGAGAACATGCTGGTCATTCACCCGGATGAATGTATCGACTGCGGTGTGTGCGAGCCCGAATGTCCAGCTGATGCCATTCGCCCAGACACAGAGCCGGAAATGGAAAAATGGGTCGAGTTCAACCGGAAATACTCGGAATTGTGGCCGGTCATCGTCAGCAAGAAGGACGAGCTGCCCGACGCGGCCAAACATGACGGCGAGTCCGGCAAGCTTGAGAAATATTTCTCGGAAAAACCAGGCGAAGGCGGCTGAACCTCGCGAAAGGACGCGCCGCGAATCGTGATTCGCAACGGCGCCGGTGCGTGATCTCCGGAGGCCATGAACTCGCCATATTTCCGGGGTTTTTCGCCGCTAACAGTTTGGTTTCCAGCCATTTTCCGCTGTTTCTGCACCGCAGCACTTTGAGCGGGCGGTTTTTTGTGCTATAAGGGGGCAACGAGTAATGGCCCCTGGGATATTCCGCGAACGACAAGCGCTGCCGCGCATGGACACCGAAATTGATGGACATAACCCGCTTTGGACCCGGTTTGGGGGCCCGAAGATAGGGTTTTGGACGCGAATTGCGCGAACAATCGCCGCCCGGGGGCTGCTCTGAAACTGTTGATAAAGGATCGTATCGGAATGGCAAGATCAAGGAAGAACACGGATTTCCGCCCCAACGACTATGTCGTTTACCCCTCGCATGGTGTTGGCAAGATCGTCTCGATCGAAGAAGAGGAAATCGCGGGTTTTCGCATGGAATTGTTTGTGATCTCGTTTGAAAAGGACAAGATGACGTTGCGGGTGCCCACGGCCAAGGCAAATTCGGTGGGGATGCGTGGTTTGTCCAGCCCTGAACTGGTTGGCAAGGCCATGGCCACGCTGAAAGGCCGCGCCCGGGTCAAGCGGGCAATGTGGTCCCGCCGGGCGCAGGAATATGAACAAAAGATCAATTCGGGCGATCTGATCTCGATTGCCGAGGTGGTGCGCGATCTGCACCGCAACGACGATCAGCGCGAGCAGAGCTATTCTGAGCGTCAGCTTTACGAAGCAGCCCTCGAACGCCTGACCCGCGAGGTTGCTGCGGTTGATGGCGTGGACGAGATCCTCGCCCAACAAAAGGTTGACGACGTCCTTGTGTCTCGCGCCGCCTGAGGCGGGGTCGAGCGGAGTGACCCGTCAAGGTTTGCGCCTCCGGTTTGCCTCGGAAGGTGCAAAGGGCGGTTTTTCTTTTGCAAGTTGACCGTTTCCACTGGAAAAGCCGCGCATCATCCGGTGCTGCGGCTTTTCTGCAAAAACGCGTCAGGCGGACATGACTGCAAGGGCTGCGATTTCGGCCAGTTGTTGACTGGCGCCCAGAACGTCCCCGGTTTGTCCACCCAAGCGCCGCCCGGCCAGCCAGAACAGGGGCAGGGGGGCAAGAAGGCCCCACAGGAGCAGGGGAAAGACGCTCCAGCCGACCGCAAAAAGCCCGATCAGCGTCGCCAGAGCGAGCGCGCCGGCAACGCTGGGTGGCGGCGGGATGCCCAACGATGCGGACAGTCCGTCGCGTCGGGCCGGCTGGATCAGAAACAGGGCCAGAACCATCGGCAGACGCGAAACGGCACCAATGGCGACCATCGGCCAGAACAGATGCTGGGCGGACATCAGCCCGGCAATCCCGGACCAGCGGGCAATCAGCGCCAGCCCCAACGCCGTTGCGCCATAGGCGCCGATCCGGCTGTCATGCATGATCTGCAACCTGTTTTGGCGGTCGCGTCCGCCGCCCAGCCCATCGGCGCAATCCGCCAGCCCGTCCTCATGCATGGCGCCCGTGCCCAGAACCAGCGTCGCCAGCGCCAGCGCCGCGGAAATCCCGACTGGTGCGCCCAAGGCCTGCGCCAGTCCGCCGACTATGCCGGCCAGCGCCCCCAAGATCGCCCCCGCCAGCGGATAGGCCCAGACCGCCTCGGCCGCGCGCTGTCCGGCCAGCGCGTGATCTACCGACACCGGAAGGCGGGTCAACAGGCTGAAAGCCGCGCCAATGTCACTGGCGGCAAAGGGGGAATCGTGCCTTGGGTCGCTCATCGGGGCTATCCTTGCGGTTTTGGCCTTTTCATTGCAAGGAATGGCGCTAAACAGAGGTCAAATCAATGACCAAAGGGTAAAGACATGATGATCCCGTTCCAATCCGTTGCGCAGTTTCGGGCGCTTCTGGCGGCACAGCCCGGCCCGGATCAGGCGGCCAGAGAGGCGGCCGAGGCACGAAATGGCCAGTTGACCAAACCCCCGGGCGCCTTGGGACGGCTTGAGAATCTGGCGATCTGGTATGCGTCGTGGCGGGGCGATCCGGCCCCTCGAATGGCTGCGCCGCAAATCGTTATATTTGCGGGAAATCACGGGGTCACGGCGCAGGGTGTCTCGGCGTTTCCGCCAGAAGTGACCCAGCAGATGGTTGTGAACTTTGAACATGGTGGCGCGGCGATCAACCAACTGGCGCGCTGTTTTGGGGCGCGCATGACCGTGCGGGCGCTGGATCTGGAGCGGCCCACCCATGATTTCACCGCCGAGGCCGCGATGGACGAGGCCGATTTTCTGGCCGCCCTTGGTGCCGGCTGGGAGGCGGTCGATCCTGATGCTGACCTTCTGGTGGCGGGCGAGATGGGAATTGGCAACACCACCTCGGCGGCGGCCATCGCCGCGGCGCTGTTTGGCCAAGAGGCTGCCGATTGGGTCGGGCGGGGCACGGGCGTTGACGATGCGGGATTGGCCAACAAGGCCCGGGTCGTTCGCGAAGGTCTGGCCCGGCATGCGGGGAGCCTGCACGACCCGCTTGAGGTCTTGCGCTGCCTTGGTGGGCGCGAACTGGCTGCCATGGCGGGGGCCATTGCCGCGGCGCGGCATCACCGAATCCCGGTCATTCTGGATGGTTTTATCTGCACCGCCGCCGCGGCGACCCTGGCGCAGGCCAAAGAGGGGGCACTGGATCATTGTGTTGCCGGACACGTGTCCGCCGAGGCGGCCCACGGTCGGATGTTGGCGGCCCTTGGCAAGGATCCGCTGTTGTCGCTGGGGCTGCGGCTGGGCGAAGGGTCGGGCGGGGCGCTGGCGATTGGCATTTTACAAGCCGCACTTGCCTGCCATTCCGGCATGAGCACCTTTGCCGAGGCGGGAGTCTCGGACGGCTGATCGGTCTGTTTGTTCGCGGTGTCTTTTCCCGTTGCCCTCTCTGCCGGGGGCGCCGGGACACTTGTGCGCAGGGGGCCAAGAACCGCTTGCCTCATGGGCTGGGAATTCGCTATGTCCAGAGGATGCAAATGTTCTGGAAAACCCGGCAAAAGGGCCCACGGCGCAAACGGGGCAATGTGTCTTGGTCTCTGGCGTTCATCGTTGGTTGCGGGCTTGGTTGCGGGCTGATCGTCATGCCCGCGCCCCTACTTGCCCGGGGGTTGACGGTTTTTGCCGCCGCCAGTCTCAAGAACGCAATGGACGAGATTTCCACGCGATGGCAGGCAAAAACCGGCGACAGGTTGACCGTGTCCCTTGCCGGCAGCTCGCTTTTGGCGCGCCAGATATTGCAGGGGGCGCCGGCGGATATTTTCATTTCGGCCAATCGGAAATGGATGGATGTTCTGGAGAAAAGCGGTGAATTGGCGCCCGGCAGCCGGTTTGATCTGTTGCAAAACCACCTTGTTCTGATCGCGCAGCGCAAGGCGGCGCCCGCAACCCCGCTGCGGCTGAATTCCAAGGTTGATCTTGCCGGGATGATCGGAGAGGGCAAGCTGGCGATGGCGCTGGTCGATGCGGTTCCGGCGGGGATTTATGGCAAGGCGGCGCTTGGCTCATTGGGGCTTTGGGCGTCGGTTGCGCCCAAGGTCGTGCAGTTGGACAATGTTCGTGTCGCGCTGGCGCTGGTGGCCTCGGGAGAGGCGGCCTATGGTATCGTTTACGCCTCGGATGCGCGCGCCGATACGCGTGTTCAGGTGGTGGCGACCTTTCCGCCAAATGCGCATCGGCCGATTGTTTACCCTGTCGCCGCCACGGCCGACAGCCGCAATCCCTTGACTCCGGATTTTCTGAAATTCCTGCGTGGGACAGCGGCGCGGGCCGCGTTTGAGCGCCAAGGCTTTGTTGTGTTGAAATGAGCATCGTGTCATGGCTGAGCCCGGCCGAGTGGCAGGCGGTGGGCCTTTCCTTGAGGGTCTCGTTCTGGGCCACTGTCGTCAGTCTGCCGTTCGGGATCGCAGTGGCCTATGCCCTGGCGCGGTTTTCCTTTCCGGGCAAGCAGATCCTGAATGGTCTGGTGCATTTGCCGCTGATCCTGCCGCCCGTCGTGACCGGCTATCTGCTGCTGTTGACTTTTGGCAAACGGGGGCTGATTGGCGGGGTTCTGGAGCAGACCTTTGGGATCGTTCTGGCCTTTCGCTGGACCGGCGCGGCCCTTGCGGCGGGGCTGATGGCGTTTCCGCTGATGGTGCGGGCAATCCGTCTGGCAATCGAGGCGGTGGATCCGCGGCTGGAGCAGGCGGCCGGGACCCTTGGCGCGCCGCGCTGGTCGGTTTTTGCCACGATCACCTTGCCCCTGATGCTGCCCGGGGTCGTGACCGGTGCGATCATGGCCTTTGCCCGTGCCATGGGTGAGTTTGGCGCAACGATCACATTCGCCTCGAACATCCCGGGACAGACACAGACCCTGCCGCTGGCAATTTACGCGCTGTTGCAGGTACCCGGTGGCGAGGGGCGGGCGCTGGGCTTGGTGGCGATCTCGGTGGCGATTGCCCTTGGCGCCTTGTTCCTGTCCGAGGCGGTTTCGCGCGCGATCGCCCGGAGAATTTCCGGCGCATGACCCTTTCCGTCCAGATAAAACACGATTTCGGCAGCTTTGCCCTGGACCTCGCCTTTGAGGCCAGCGACGGGGTTACCGCACTTTTTGGTCACTCGGGATCGGGCAAGACCAGCGTTATCAACACCGTCGCCGGGTTGTTGCGCCCGCATTCGGGGCGTGTTGTCATTGGCGACAAGGTGGTTCTGGACACCGAGCGGCGTGTTTTTGTTCCAACCCACAAGCGACGCCTCGGCTATGTTTTTCAGGAGGGGCGGCTGTTTCCCCATCTCAGCGTGCGCCAGAACCTTGCCTATGGTCAGCGGTTTGCGCCACAGGGAGCGGCGCGGGCCGACTGGCAGCACGTCGTTGATATGCTGGGTATCGGTGCGTTGCTGGAGCGCCGCCCCAACGCCCTGTCGGGGGGTGAGAAACAGCGCGTCTCGATCGGGCGCGCGTTGCTTTCTTCACCCGACATGTTGTTGATGGATGAGCCGCTGGCGGCGCTCGATCAGGCGCGAAAAACCGAGATCCTGCCCTTTTTACACCGCTTGCGTGATGAGGCCGAGCTGCCCATTCTCTACGTCAGCCACTCGGTTGCCGAGGTTGCCCGGATTGCTGATTTTGTGGTCTTTCTCAAGGATGGCACGGTCGCGCGAACCGGCCCCCCCGCGGATCTGTTATCGGACCCCGAGAGCGCACCGGCGCTTGGCCTGCAGGAGGCTGGCGCAGTTATTCAGGGGCATGTCCTCTGCCACCATGCCGACGGTGTCAGTGAAATCGCCTTTGCGGGGGGGCGTCTTTACCTGCCCCGCCGCCCCGAGCCCGTTGGCAGCGTCTTGCACGTCTGGATCAAGGCGAGCGATGTCATGCTGTCGCTTGCCCCGCTCTCGGGTGTATCGGCGCTAAATGTCCTGCCCGCGCGCGTCGTTGCGCTGCGCCTTGGCGACGGGCCCGGAGCGATGGTGCAGTTGGAAATTGGCAATGAGCGAATCTTGTCACGCGTCACCCGCCGCTCGGCCGAGCGACTGGGCCTGTCGGTGGGGCAGACCCTGCATGCGGTGGTGAAATCGGTGTCCGTGGCCAAAGAGGATGTGGGGTAGGTCGTTTCTACAGAGAGAGAGCGCTAGAGGGCCAGCGCGAGATAGGCGATCAGCGTGCCCGAGAGGGCCAGCCCCATCGGGAAATCCTTGCCCGCGTCCCATGATTTCCAGTCCGGTGTCAGACGCCGGATAAAGGGAATGCGCCGGAATGTCCGGTGTATGACAAAGGCGGCAATCAGCATGACCGCAAACAGCAACACGATCAGACGCAGGTCGTGGCCGGAAAAGAACGGCGCGATGGCTGCGGCGTATTTGGCGTCGCCACCCCCGACCAGCCCCAATGCATTTAGAACAAAGCCGACAATCAGGATGATGACCATGCCAAGCAGACGCCACAGGTAGGCGTCAAACGGCAGGGCCAGAAAACCGGCGACCAAAAAAACCGCCAGCATGACCAGAACCGAGACATTGGGAATACGCATGAATTTCAGATCGCTCCAAGCCACAAAGAGGGCGACGGGCAGCGAGGGCAAAAACAGCCAGAGGGCTTGGGCGGTCGTCAGATTCATCAGGCGGGCTCCGGCGCGGGGCTAGGATTTGGCGTTCTGGTTGAGCGCGGCGAGGGTTCGAACAGCGGCCCCGAAATAGCTGGGATGGGTGTCGATGGCCTCTTGCAGCAGGCCGCGGGCAACCTCGATATCGCCGCGTTTGATGGCGCTCAGCGCGATGGTGTGCAGCAGCATTGCCTTTTCCGTCTGCGTCATCTGCACCGCAGGCAGGGTATAGACGCCGTGCGCAGCGCGCGCCAGAACCAGATTGTTCTTGGCCGTGAACATGTCGTTGTTGTAGGTGATCGCCTGCAGGAACAGCTTTTCCGCGGCCTTGTAGTCGCCGCGCCGCATCTTGGAATATCCCCAGTTGTTCAGAACCCCAGCAGGTCGGGTGGCCAGCCCAGCGGCGGTTTCATAGAAACTGTCCGCCTTTTTCCACTGTTTGTGGCTGTCGGCGATCATTGCAGCCAGCCGGTAGCGTTTGTAGGTCTCGAATGTCGGCGGAACCTTGTTAAGCTCGGCTTCGGCCCCTTTCCAGTCGTTGGTGCGGATCAGGGCATCGGCGTAATCGACCCGGTCTTCATCGGTGGCCTTGGGGTTTTTCACCACCCGGGCAAAGACCGGAACCGCCTCAGATGCGCGTTTCGCCCGGACCAGTGATTTTGCGAGGTTGCGCTGAAAATCCAGCCGGTCGGGCTTTTCCTGCACGGCGCGCTGGAAATAGCTGACTGCCTCGTTGGGGTCAGCCACCGTCAGCATGATGTCATTCAGGTTGGTTGCGTCGATGACGTTGACCGCGTCCAGCTTTCTGTCAACGCCCGGGTTCTTCAGCGCCGAACAGCCCGACAGCGTCAATGCGCCTGCGACGCAGACCACTCCGAAAGAAAAAAGTCGCATTGCCTGGACTTCCTCTACTGCTCTTAATTCGTTGCCGGTGTGGAGAGCAGCAGATAGCGTCCGTTGCCCCGCCGAACCAGTTCGAACCTGTTCTGTTTTGTCGCAGCATACGCGGGTTTTTCGGATTTTGCGATAGCAAGTGTCAAATTTTTGCGAATTTGATCGGAATTTCCGTTGTCCAGCGCATAAGCGTTGCGAAAAGCACGCCGCGCCTCGCCGTCATGGCCCATTTCCATCAGGACAACCCCAAGGTTGTTCCATGCCGCGACGAATTTCGGATCTTTCTCGACCGCGTGCTCCAGCAGCAGCCGGGCCTCTTTCAGGCGGCCCAGCTTCAGATTGGCCGAGCCGAGCGCGCTCAGCACATCCGCGGTCAACCCGTATTGCCCCGAGGCCAGCGTGTAGGCATCAAGCGCCTGCACATATTTTCCCGCCGCCATCAGCCGGTGTCCCAGCGCCAGACCATCAACCGAGCTCTGCGCCTGTATTGGTGTTGGCGTCGAGCGCGAGATCAGCGTCGCGGGCTGTGTCGCACTGGTCGGGTTCTGACACGCCGTCAGGATCAACAGAGCCCCGAATTTCCCCCACCATGATCGCATCAAGCGTTCAACTCTTTCCTACGGCCAGCATGACATAGATGTTATAGATCGACGGTCCGATCAGGATGATCAGCAAGGGCGGCAATGTGAACATCATTGTTCCCAATGTCAACTTGGTTGGCAGTTTGTTGGCCTTTTCCTCGGCCCGCATGACCCGCTTGTCGCGCATTTCCGAGGCATAGATACGCAGCGCATCGGAAATCGAGGTGCCAAAGCTGGCGGATTGGATCAGAACCGTAACAAAGGCGGAAATGTCTTGCGAGCCGGCTCGTTCGCCCATATCTCGCAGGACATTGACGCGATCCTTGCCGGCCTTCATTTCGTTGGCCACGATCAGGAATTCGTCGGCCAGATCGGGAAACCCCGGACGGATTTCCTCGGCAACACGCATGATTGATTGGTCCAGAGATTGCCCGGCCTCGATACAGACCAGCATCAGGTCCAAGGCATCGGGAAAGCCCTCGGTCAGGTTGGCCTGACGCGTCTGGCGCCGCCGCTCGACCCAGTATCCGGGCAGGTAATAGCCGACCCCCGCGGGAATCAGAATGGTCAGAAGGGTGGATTGCATGGTTGCGGAATCAATCCGCGCCAGCGCCACCAGCACCCCGACGATGAGAAAGCCGATGGCCAGCGCAAATTGCAGGAAATGCATGGTCCTGACCGCGTTCTTGTTGCGATAGCCCGCCTGCACCAGCTTGAGTTGCGCACCGGAAAAGGCGGCTTGATCCTGGGGCTCCAGAAATGACGCGAACTTATCCAGATTGGGGCCGCGCTCTTTATAGCGCAATGTCGGCTGATCCGCGGCTTTGTCCTTGCCGTGGTCAGGGTTCTTCTTTTTTTGGCGCTTCAGGCGGTCAACCGGGTCGTCGGGCCGGTTCAGGACGATGGGGATCGTGCCAAGCACCAGCAGCAACCCCAACAATCCCATCGCATAATAGGGGCCCAGCGGGCCGAGTTGCGCGACCAGAAAATCCCAGACTGTGTTGAAATAGGCCATGATTGTCCCCTACACCTTGATGTTGACCATGATCCGCATGAAGATCATGTTGATAGCCAGAAAGACGCCGACAGCCAGGACCGCAGGCATGAAGAACTGTGTTTTCATGACCGCATCATAATAATGCGGTTGTGCCAGATTGATCCCGATCAGGGCCAGCAGCGGAAAGGCGGACAGGAAGGTGCCAGACCATTTTGCCTCGGCGGTGATGGCCTTGACGCGGCGGAACAGCTTGAACCGGGCGCGGATCACCTTGGCCAGACCCTCGAGAATTTCCGCCAGATTGCCGCCGGATTTTTGTTGGATGTTGACCGCCACTGCAAGAAACCGCATGTCCTGTGTATCGATGGTCTCGGCCATGCGGTTCAGGGCTTCGGTGATTTCCATGCCATAGGCCGTCTCATCTGCGATGATCCCGAATTCCGACCCCAGCGGGTCGGCGACCTCTTGGGCCACGATGTTGACTGCGCTCGAGAACGGATGCCCGACGCGCAGGCTGCGCACCATCAATTCGACCGCATCGGGCAGTTGCTCTTCGATCATGTCCATGCGTTTCTTGGCCTTTTTGCTGAGCCACATGTAAACCGCGCCAAACCCCATGGTCAGCGAGACTCCGACGCGGACTGGCAGCGAGGCCGAAGTGCCAAAGGTCAGGCCAACAAAGGCGACAATGGCCAAAAGGGCCATGACCATCAAAAGGGCCTTGGGACTGAAGGCGATATTGGCCTTTTGGGCCTTTTTGCTGATCATCGACAACAGCGGAATGCGCAGTGAATTGAGGTGCTGTTCGCGCTCACGCCGCAGGGTTTCCAGCACCTGCTCGCGGTCGTTGCCCTTTTCCAACAGTTCGATACGACGGTTGACGCGGCGGTTCAGGCTGATGGATTTGCCAAAGATGACCAGATACAGCCCTTCGACCAGCATCAGGACGGCGACAAAGATTACGGCATAGATGATTGGTTCCGGACTCATGATACCCTCCTATTGTGCGGCTGTTTGCGTGTAGATGTAGTTCGGCAGTTCAAAGCCGGATTGCTTGAACCGTTCCGAGAAATGCGAGCGGATGCCGGTGGGCTCGAACTGGCCCAGAACCTTGCCGTTCTCGTCGATCCCGAAGCGTTTGAAACGGAATATCTCCTGCATGGTGATGATGTCGCCCTCCATGCCGGTCACCTCGGTGATCGAGACCATCCGGCGCGAGCCATCCATTAGGCGGGTGGCCTGAACGACCAGATGCACCGCCGAGGCGATCTGGCTGCGCGTGGCCTTTAGCGGCATGTCGATGCCGGCCATCGCGATCATGTTTTCAAGGCGGCTGACAGCGTCCCGCGCGCTGTTGGCGTGGATCGTGGTCATCGAGCCATCGTGCCCTGTGTTCATCGCCTGAAGCATGTCGATCACCTCTTCGCCGCGGGTCTCGCCAACGATAATGCGGTCGGGGCGCATCCTCAGGGCGTTGCGCAGACAGTCGCGTTGGCTGACCTCACCCTTGCCCTCGACGTTGGCTGGGCGGCTTTCCATCCGGCCCACGTGAACCTGTTGCAGTTGCAGTTCTGCCGTGTCCTCGATGGTCAGGATGCGCTCATTGTCGGCGATCATGGACGACAGCGCGTTCAGCGTCGTCGTCTTGCCCGAGCCGGTGCCGCCGGACACGACGATATTCAGGTGGCTGCCTACGGCCGACCGCAGATACAGGGCCATTTCCTCGGTAAAGGCACCAAATTTGACCAGCTCTTCAATGCCCAGCTTGTCTTTCTTGAATTTGCGGATCGAGACCAGCGCCCCGTCCACCGCGATCGGCGGGACCATCGCATTGAACCGCGAGCCATCAGCCAGACGGGCGTCAACATAGGGGTTGCTTTCGTCAACGCGCCGACCCACCGCCGAGACGATCTTGTCGATCACCCGCATCAGATGCTTGTCGTCCTTGAACACAACCGACGTCAGCTCCAGCTTGCCGGCGCGTTCCACGAACACCTGCCGCGGGCCGTTGATCAGGATGTCGTTGACGGTGTCATCGCGCAGCAGCGGTTCGATCGGGCCAAGGCCGGTGACCTCATCAAATAGTTCCTGATGCAGGGTGCGGCGCTCTTCCTTGTTCAGAACGACGCCCATTTCGGCCAAGCCGTCGGTACAGATTGCCTCGATCTCGGCCCTGAGGTCCGCCTCCGATGCGTGTTCCAGAGCCGCCAGATTCAGCGTTTCCAGCAACGTCTTGTGCAGCTTTACACGGATATCGGCCAGACGCTCGCGGCGTTTGGCCTCCTTTGAATCCGGCGGCAGGACGCTGGCGGCGCGGGTCTTTGGGGCCGGTGTCGGCGTTGGCTTGGGGGCTGCTAGCGGTTGCTGGATCGCCGGTTTTTGCGGCGCGGGTGCGGTTGCCGTCGGGGCCTGCGGTTGCTCGGGACGTTTTTTGTATCGTGAGAACATTTATAATTCTCCTTTTGCTTTTGCGTGTTCCTGCGTCAGCTCCATGATGGATTTCGCAACCTTGGACAGCTCTTTGCGCAGCGGGTTTTTCGGCGCCGTGTCGGCCAACGGCAAGCCTCGATCACAGGCGTCCAGAACATGCCGGCCGCCATCGGGCAGCATCAGTTCCAGCGAGATATCAAGGTTTTCGGCCAGACGCTTGACGCGCCCGCGTGCACTGAGGTCGGTAAATTTCGGCGCTCGGTTCAGGGCAAAGCGCACATTTTCAAATGGCAATTCCTCGGCCTTCAGGGTGCGTACAAAGCGCAGCGTGTTTTGTGCCGAGCGCATGTCCAGTTCGAGGATCGAAAAGAAGATATCGGCGCGTTGCAGGACAGTTTCGGTCCATTGGACAAGCGTCTTTGGCATGTCAACGATGACAAAGTCATAAAGTGAGGCGGCCATATCCAGCAGCCGCGTCACGTCCTCTGTCGTCAGGATCTCCAGCGGCAGCGCATCGGCTGGCGCGGTCAGCACGTCCAACTTGTCGTTGAACGACAGCAACGCCTGCGAAAACGCCTCGCGGTCCATGCTGTCGGTGTCCGAGATCAACTCAAAAATGGCTTCGCGGCGGGGCAGATCCAGATAGGTCGAAACCGAGCCCGCCTGCAAATCAAAATCCATCAGGCAGGTCTTGAGCCCGCTCTCGTCGCCCTGCAGCGCCAGTTCCCAGGCCAGATTGACCGAAAACGTGGTGGCCCCAACACCGCCGGCCAGTCCGCTGACCGGCAGGATGATGCCTGCCCGGCTGACATTGGACGGTCCGCCGCTGGCAACCAGAGTCGGGGTCGCTGGCCGGCTGATCCGCTCAATGGCCTCATGCAGCGCACCTTCGGGCAAGGGGTAAGGGGTAAAATCGTCGGCTCCGAGGCGCAACAGTTCGTGAAGGGCGGCGGGGGACAGGTCGTAGGCGACCAGAATCACCTTGATTCGTGCGGCGACCGCGGCCGAAATCAGGCGCGAGACCGGGGTCAGGTCCTTTTCGTCCTCCTTGTCCACAGCGACAGTGATGAATTTCAGGCCACGGGCCTCATCGCTGCCGAGATAAAGCAGCCCATCGGAAAAATCCAGTCCGCCCCAGCGTTCGCCAAGCTCGGCCTCCATATCCTCGATCAACAAATCAAAGGTCTGCATGTCCCGCGCGATGGCGCAGGCTTCGATGCCAGCTTCTTTTGTTTTCAACAGACCCATTTTCCGACCCGACAAATCCTTATTCCAAAAAGGCACGCTGGTCGGTAAACCCGCCATGCCTTGGAAAACGCCCCACCCTGAACTGCTTCGGCCGACTGCCGTGCAGTCAGACTCGGGTGAAGAGTTCTCCGACTGTGTTTGTGATCGGGAAGTTTGTCTTTTTCAGGGCTAAATCGTGGATTATTTGGTCGCTTTGGCGCTGCCAGCAGTGCTGACGCCGACATATTTGCGATAGAGCAGGCGGGCGTATTTTCCGTCCAGCCCATCGCCAACATAGCCCCGCGAAAATCCGTTGACCTGTGTGACCGTACGCCTGTTGCGCCGTTCACGCCCCTCAGTCACAACCAGAGGCTGCGTTTCGCCATAGGAAACCACTGCCTCGAGACGGTGGCGGCTGATGCCGTGGGCGACCAGATACGAGACCACGCGCTGCGCGCGGCGCATCCCAAGACGCTTGTTATAGGCAGCGGTTCCAACGAGGTCGGTGTGGCCGTAAACCCGAAACTTGATCTCGGGAAACTGCCGGATCCAGGCCGCTTGTTTGGACAGGATGGCGCGTGAGGTGGCATCCAGCCGGGCGCTGCCGAAATCGAAATGGATCATCGTTGGCACGTCTTTTTCAAACTTGTGCGACAGGTCCAGAAGCAGGCCGTTCTGGTCGCGATAGGCGGATTGGGCCACCATGTTGTTATAGGTTGGGTCGCCAAAATTACCTTCATCAACTTCGCGCCCGGCAGTGATGTTCATGGCGGTCATGGCGCGATTGACCGGCGCACAGGCGCTGGCCAAGGTCACGGAAATCAGCATGAATGCGTTGATTTTATATCTAATTTTCATGAGGTTATTCCATGACGTAGCCATAAGAGCCCTGATAATTCTGGGTCGAGACATCCGTGGGCACTTTTTTGCGGCCGGTTTTGCCGGCAGTTTTGCCCAGCAAAAACAGTTCGGATTCCGAGGGGATTCGCACCCGGTCCGTCGGCAGGGTCAGAGCGTCTCCGCGCACCGGGGTAACCAAATGCGGGGTGACGATTATGACCAGCTCACTTTGACGCCGGGCAAAGGAGGTGCTGCGAAACAAGGCGCCAAGGACGGGCAGGTTGCCCAGCCACGGCACTTGCCCGATGCTGTCGTTAAAGTCATTTTGCAAAAGCCCAGCAATGGCAAAGCTCTGCCCGTCGCGCATTTCTACGGTTGTCGAGGTCTGCCGTTTCTTGAATGCGTTTACCGAAATGCCGCCAGCCTGCGTGACGGTAATGGTTGAATCGATCGAGCTGACCGACGCCGATATCTTCAGGTTGATCAGATTGTCATCCACCACGACAGGGGTAAAAGTCATCTCGACGCCGAACGGTTTGTACTGGATGGTGGTGGTGGTGCCGTCGGTCACCGGTATCGGGTATTCGCCGCCGGCCAGAAACTTGGCCGACTGCCCGGAAATGGCGACCAGATTTGGTTCGGCCAGCGTCTTGACCATGCCCTTACTTTCAAGCGCCTGCAGCAGCAGTGACATCTGTACGCCGCCGGCGCTGAATCCGATGCCCAACGCGCCGGCATTGGTCGCTGCGGCACCGGTGCCCGTGGTTGTCAGCCCGTCGGTATAGTTCAGAGCCGCGTTGGTGCCAGCTATATTGGGGCCGCTCTGGGTGTTGACAAAACTGTTGCTCCCCGCCTTGACCCCTGTTGTGCCCGCCGGGGTGACCAGCCCGAGGCTGGCGCTGAGATTTTTGCTGACCGAGCGTTGCATCTCGGCAAAACGGACCTTCAGCATGACCTGCTGCGTGCCGCCGACCGTCATCAGGTTGGTGACCCGCCCGGGGGCGTAGCGCTCGCCCAATTCTACTGCCCGTGCGATCTTGCGCGCACCGCTGACCTGACCGCTGAGAACGATTCCGTCGTTGGCGGTGCGCACCTCGATTGGCTCTTTGGGCAGGATTTCCTTCAGCCGTTCCTTGAATTCGGCGATATCCGGGACGACGTGGACCTCGACATTGGTGATCAGTTTGCCGCCCGGGGCCAAAAGGGTCATCGTCGTTCGTCCCGGGGCCTTTCCGAGGATATAAATCGTTTTATCCGAAAGGGTTGCAATGTCGGCAATGGCTGGGTTCGCGACCGATAGTTCGCCAAAGGAGGTGTCGCTCTCCATCACGATGGCGCGGTTCAATGCGACCGAAACCACCTTTGAGGTTGCCCCTCGGCTGATTTTCAGAACCTCTCCACCACGGGCATATGCCCCCGGATTCACGGCAAGAACCAGCCCGAACAGGCTGGCCTGCAATAATCTGCTCAGTCTCATGTGATCCTGCCTCTCTGATCACGTCGATTGGACGGGTCTTGGTTGCCCGCTGCGACCACTTTGCTGCAAAAGCGGTTTTATTGCAAGAATCAAATGCTTGGCAGGCAGATCGCTGCCTAAAAGTCGCACGAACGCCACAAGCAGGCGAGGCCCCGTAAGGATCGCCCGGACTGACCTGACCCCGGTGGGAGGAATCCGCTGTTCAGATCCGCCGAGATTACATCCATAGCACTTTGGCAAAATATTCTTATCGCTAAAACCCTGTTACACCTATGGCATTCTTGGAATTTTGGCGATGAAATGTCTCGACCCTGCGTTGAAACGCTATAATGGATCAAATTATCACGACATTTGCGTACTCGGAAAATCACAGCGATTCAACCGGCAGCCAGCTGGCCGTCATTCAGTTTGTCGGGCAATCCACCGGAACGGCCACCACGCTGTCGCCTTTACGGATTTTTACCGTGCAGACCTTTTTGGCAACGGCCGGCTCAAGCGTCTGATTCTTTAGCCCCAAGAGCTGGTTTTGATCGACTTGGATGGTGCCAAGGCTGCTGGTATCCTGAGTCCCGCGCAAGGACAGCAACAGCCGACCCGTGGCCTGCGCCTGGGCCAGCTTGGCGACCACTTCGGGCGAGACCTCGGCGGTGACGGTTCGGGCCACGACCGGGTTGTTGCGGTCACTGTTGGCGATTTGGTCAATCGCAATCAGTTTGACATCTTCAAGGATTAGCTTTGTGATGTCCTGCTTGCCGATCCGTCCGGTCCAGTAGACATCCACCTTGTCGCCCGGGCGTAGAAAACCCGATACGCCCGAGGCAACGTCAACACGGATGGTAAAGGCCCGCATGCCCGAGGCAAGGCGCGAGGCAACACCTGCGTCCTCGCCGGGTTTGGTGACCTTGACCTTGAGGATCGCCTCGTCTTTCTCCATCGCGCGCAAAACCGTCCGCAGGTTTTTTTCGCCATCGGGGAACAGGACCTTGGGGTCGGTAAAGGCCCCTTCGGGAATGGCATTTTGTGGCCATGCAACGATGCGCACATCTTTTTTCTTCAGCTTCTGTCCATATTTCAACGGGCCATTGGCGACAAAGACCCGGACCAGCGGCACATTGGCCTTGAGCGCCTTGTTCTGATATTCGAGTTTTGACTGATATTCGCTGAAACGTCCCTGCGCCATATAGACGGCAAAGCCCGCAAGCCCCATGCCAATCAGCAGGATCAAAGCAAAAACGATACGCATTTCAAACCCCTCGATTTGCCAAACAATAGTCGATTATTTCTTCTTTTGTCTCGTTACTCGCATAAATTGCGGGCAAACCCAATTCAAAACTTTGTTTTGATTGAGACCTGATCGACCATGTTCTTTCCACGTTTTTCGAACCCCGGCGACAGGGCTGACGCCACCGAAAGGGCCAGCGCGATGACAAATCCGGTGATGACCACCCAATCCGTTGTTGCCCCTGTGTCCTCATGCCAAAACCCGCCGAACAGCTGTTTCATCTTTGTTGTCAAGCCTTTAAAAGGGGAGATGTCCCCCCTGATTGTTTCCGTATAAACGGTGAATAGGGCAAAATAATGGACGGAAGGTAAATTTTTCAGATTTTGCACGCAAAATCGGGATACACCCCCCAAACGCCAGAGAGCCCCGCAGAAGCGAGGCTCTCGTTTGGCAGTATCCCTGAAACCTTAGAAGGTTGTCGAGATTTTCTGGCCGGACAGCTGGGTCTGAATGTCGCTCGACAGATTGTT
>JALUYI010000036.1 GCA_027013095.1 Paracoccaceae bacterium
TTGGGCCTCCCCTAACAAATGTTGCTCCATTTGGTGCTACCCTCCAAATTACCGATCTCGGCAAATCAGATCAGAATCTTGCGAGGGGCAAAAGGCTGGAAATGGATGGGGTGCTCGCACCGTTTACGATACATCGGAACGCCTAATATGTTTCAGAGGAAAGATATTACGCAAAGACGGGCGCCAGAGCATTTCTTCATAATCTTTCGAGAATAATCGCTTCCAAAAGAGAATTGTCGTTTGGGCTATTATCTGACCTTGATTGACTTCGAACGTTTCTTGCCTCTTTCTCGACAGGATTTCGTGTTTGATGCCTGCCGGAACACCAATTGGATAAATCCTCTCGTCTAAAGCCTTTTTATCTTTATGAGAAAGCTTAGAATACATCGCTTTTCGTGCATGTTTTTTCGCAATGGTTATCAAACGCTTTTCCGTTTGACAAAATCGAATTTTCTCTGGCGGGTTCAACATCCAATCCTCCACACCGAAGTCTCGAAAAATCTGATCATGAACTTTATTTCGCAATCCTAGTTCTATTAGCGCAATGACAGCCATTAGTGAGGAACCTACCTGCATGGTCATATTGTGCAATTCAATAGCTTTCATGGGATCACTTGTATATTTTTTATAGGTTTCCAATCGAGGCGTTGATATTAGTGGGGTTCTATTCATTATATTGACTCCATATTGACTTATGCTCGTTAAATGCCTACTGTGGCAGACGAAAGGTCGGGACAATCGTCGGCAGCGCGAAGTTCGCTAGGACTCGTGACGGACGCCCGACCTATAGAGTATAGCCCACCATGTAGCACATGGTGGGCTTTTTCAATATTCCCCAAGGTCGAGAGTTGAATTGCGGGCAAAACAAAAAACGCCCCGCGATCACTCGCAGGGCGTTCCCAATCTTTTACCTGAAAAACCGGCCCTAGCCGCGTTCTTCGATGATCTCCACCAGATGCGGGATCTTGTTGACCATGCCGCGGATGGCCGGGGTATCTTCCAGCTCGCGGGTTTTGTGCATCTTGTTCAGGCCAAGGCCAACCAGTGTCTGGCGCTGTTTGGCGGGGCGGCGAATCGGGCTGCCGATTTGTTTTACAACGATGGTTTTTGCCATTGTTTTCAAGCCTCCGCAGTTTCTGTTGCGGCGGCAGGGGCCGCCTCGACCTTGGGCAGGATATCCGAGACTTTCTTGCTGCGCCGTTGGGCCACCATGCGGGGGCTTGCCTCGCGCTGCAGCCCGTCGATGGTGGCGCGGATCATATTGTAGGGGTTTTGCGAGCCGATGGATTTTGACACCACGTCCTGCACGCCCAACATTTCAAACACCGCACGCATTGGGCCACCGGCGATGATGCCGGTCCCGGCGGGGGCTGTGCGCATCACCACCTTGCCGGCACCGTGACGCCCCTCGATATCATGGTGCAGGGTGCGCCCCTCGCGCAGCGGCACGCGGATCAGGCCACGCTTGGCTGCCTCGGTTGCCTTGCGGATGGCTTCGGGCACTTCTTTCGCCTTGCCCTTGCCAAATCCGACCCGGCCCTTTTGATCGCCAACGACCACCAGCGCCGCAAAGCCAAAGCGCTTGCCGCCCTTGACGGTCTTGGACACGCGGTTGATCGCCACCAGCCGATCTGCAAATTCCGGAGTTTCGTCGCGGTCGCGGCGATTGTTCCGGCGGTTATTTTCTCTGGCCATTCCGGTAATCTCCTTAGAATTTCAGGCCGCCCTCGCGGGCAGCATCGGCAAGAGCCTTGACTTTTCCGTGGAAAAGAAAGCCTCCGCGGTCAAAATAACACACCTCGACACCGGCCTTTTTGGCGCGCTCGGCAATCGCCGCGCCCACCTTGGCCGAGGCCTCGATGTTGTTCTTGCCGACCACTCCGAGGCCCTTTTCAAGGCTGGAGGCCGAGGCCAGGGTCACGCCCTTGACGTCGTCGATCAACTGAACCGAGATATTCTTGTTCGAACGATGAACGCTGAGACGCGGACGCCCATCAGCGGATTTACGCAGTTTGTTCCGAACGCGCATGCGGCGCTTAAGGAACAGATTTCGCTTTGTCGTAGCCATGTGCCTGGTTCCTTATTTCTTCTTACCTTCCTTGCGGAAGATATACTCGTCTTTGTATTTGATCCCTTTGCCCTTGTAGGGCTCGGGCTTGCGCCAGGCGCGGATGTTGGCGGCAACTTCGCCAACGACCTGCTGGTCAATACCTTCGACGACGATTTCGGTTGGCTTGGGGGCGGTGACGGTCACATCAGAGGGAACCTCAAAGTTCACGTCATGGCTGAGACCAAGCGACAGCTTCAGAACCTTACCCTGCATCTGTGCACGATAACCAACACCGTTGATTTCAAGTTCTTTCTTGAAACCCTGAGTCACACCGGTCACACAATTCGCGATCTGTGTGCGGGCCATTCCCCACTGCTGGCGGGAGCGTTTGGAATTGCCGCGCGGGGTGACCCGAACAACGTTGTCTTCCATCGCCACCGTCACATCATCGGTTGCGGTAAAGCTGCGCACCCCCTTGGGGCCCTTCACTTCGACGGTCTGGCCGGACACAGTCGCGGTCACGCCGCTTGGCAGTTCGACCGGCTTCTTGCCAATACGAGACATAAGCAGACCTCCTTAGAAGACCGTGCACAGAACTTCGCCGCCGACATTGTCGGTACGAGCCTGTGCATCGGACATGACACCCTTGGGCGTCGAGACGATGGCGATTCCAAGGCCCTGACGGACCGAGGGGATGTCCTTGACGCCAGCATAAACACGTCGACCGGGGGTCGAGACGCGCTTGAGCTCACGGATGACCGGAACACCCTCAAAATACTTGAGGCTGATTTCCAGCTCGGGGTGACCGTTCTTGTCGGTCGTTTTTTCATAGCCCCGGATGTAGCCTTCGCTTTGCAGAACATCCAGAACCCAGGCCCGCAGCTTGGACGCGGGCGTGCGTACGGTGGACTTGCCCCGCAGGGATGAGTTGCGGATACGGGTCAGCATATCGCCGATAGGGTCGTTCACAGACATGTCTTATCCCTCCCTTACCAGCTCGACTTGACCATGCCGGGAATATAGCCGTTGCTGGCCATGTCCCTCAGCGCGATCCGCGATACTTTGAGTTTACGGTAATACCCTTTGGGTCGCCCGGTGATCTGGCAGCGGTTGTGCAGCCGGGTCTCAGACGAGTTGCGGGGCAGTTTGGCCAGCTTCAGGCGCGCCTTGAAGCGCTCTTCCATCGGGAGGTCGAGGTTGTTTGCGATTTCCTTCAGGGCGGCGCGCTTGGCGGCGTATTTCGCCACCAGCCGTTGCCGCTTGAGTTCGCGTTGGATCATTGCAGTTTTTGCCATGTTTCTGTCTCCTTGCCGCGATCAGTTGTTGAAGGGCATGTTGAAATGCTTCAACAGGCTCTTTGCTTCTGCATCGGTGTTCGCGGTGGTGCAGATGACGATGTCCATGCCCCACATCTGATCAACCTGGTCAAAGTTGATCTCGGGGAACACGATATGCTCTTTCAGGCCCATGGCATAGTTGCCACGCCCGTCGAAACTCTTGGCGGAAACGCCGCGAAAGTCACGCACACGGGGCATTGCCACGGTCACCAGACGGTCGAGGAATTCATACATCCGGTCGCCGCGCAGCGTCACCTTGACGCCAAGGGGCATACCTTCGCGCACCTTGAAGCCAGCGATCGAGTTTTTGGCCTTGGTCACGACAACCTTCTGACCAGCAATCGCGGTCAGATCAGCCTCGGCCGAGCGGATTTTCTTGCTATCAGCAACAGCCTCGCCAACGCCCATGTTCAGGACGATCTTGTCCAGACGCGGGATTTGCATGTCGTTCTTGTACGAGAACTCTTCTTTCAGCGCGGCACGGACCTTGTCCTTGTACTGCGCCTTCAGGCGGGGGGTATAATCAGCCATTGATCACTTCTCCCGATTTCTTGGCGTAACGCACCTTCTTGTCGCCCTCGACGCGGAACCCGACACGGGTCGGCCCTCCGTCCTTGGGGTCAACCATGGCGATATTGCTGAGGTCGATGGGCATGGCCTGCGGAATCCGCCCGCCCTGCGTTGTCTGGCTCTGTTTGGTATGGCGGATAGCCATATTGACGCCATTGACGATGGCCTTGCCGGATTTCGGATCGATCGAGGCGATTTCGCCCTTCTTACCCTTGTCCTTGCCAGCCAGAACGATGACCTGGTCACCTTTTTTCAGTTTTGCAGCCATGATTACAACACCTCCGGCGCAAGCGAGATGATCTTCATGAAGTTCTTGGCGCGCAGCTCACGAACCACCGGCCCGAAAATGCGGGTGCCGATGGGCTCGCCAGCATTGTTGAGGATGACCGCCGCGTTCCGGTCAAACCGGATGGCGGTGCCGTCTTCACGACGGACTTCTTTGGCGGTGCGCACCACGACTGCCTTGCGAACGTCGCCCTTCTTCACTTTGCCGCGAGGAATGGCTTCTTTCACAGAAACGACGATGATGTCCCCCACAGAAGCATATTTTCTGTGGGAACCGCCCAGAACCTTGATGCACTGAACACGGCGAGCGCCGCTGTTGTCAGCAACATCCAGGTTTGTCTGCATCTGGATCATTGGGTTTCTCCCGACCTGTGGGGACCTGTTGCAGTTTCGGCCCCACGGTTTCGATTAAACTGGATGTTGGATGCCGACGCCTCAGGCGTCGGTTACAACCGTCCAGCGTTTGGTTTTGGAAATCGGGGCGCATTCCTGAATGCGGACCTGATCGCCGACTTTAAACTGGTTATTCGCATCGTGCGCCCGGTATTTCTTGGACTTACGAATGGTTTTCTTCAGCACGGGATGCGTGAAACGACGCTCGACCGATACGGTTACGGTCTGTTCGTTCTGGTCGCTGGTCACAGTGCCGGTCAGAATACGCTTTGGCATGTCACGCTTCCTTTATTCGTTGGCCGCGGCGGCGGCTTTTTCGTTCAGTACGGTTTTGACACGCGCTGCGTCACGGCGAACCGCCCTGACCCGCGCAGTGTTTTCCAGCGTGCCCGAGGCCGCCTGAAAGCGCAGATTGAACGCCTCTTTCTTCAGGCTGGCCAGCTCTTCGCGCAGCTGGTCCGGTGTTTTGTCACGTAGTTCATGTGCGTTCATGACGCAGGATCCTTTCAACATCACCGGCGGGCCGCAAGAGGTCACCCTGATTCCGGTGGAGTCAGTGTCAGAAGTGGCGTCTATAGGGGTGTTCCGAGGACTTGGCAAGGGGGGAAATGGCGCCCCCGCCCGATTCTGGTGGCCCCCTTCGCAATATCTTTGCGCGTGCGAGCCTCTGTTCAGGCCCAGCCATAGTTAAAACTGACGCTGATGCGGTTCTCGTCCGCCATGTTCAGGGGAACTTCGTGGCGCAACCAGCTTTCCCACAGCAGGACATCGCCGACCTTGGGAGCGACATAGATGAACGGGCGCAACTCCGCTCGGGCATCGGGTCGGCGCGACGGAGCGGCCATCATCCGGGCCGAGCGGGGATCCTCGATCTTCAGGGCGCTGGCACCGTCGGGCATCGCCACATAGGTCGTGCCGCTGATCACGCTATGGGGGTGGATATGCGACGCATGGGTGCCGCCGGATGGCAGGATGTTGATCCAGAGGCTGTCAAGGCGCACCTCCTTGCCGTCAAGATCGAATTCAAGATCCTCCAGAAACCGGGTTACATGCTGATCCAGAACATCAACCAACTCGGAGAAAACTGGAAAGCGCCACGGCAGATCATCCAGAGACGCATAGGAGGTATAGCCGGGATAGTCGTTTTCTTCGGACCAGACCTGACCGGCAACATCGTCCTCGGCCACTGACAGGCAGGCCGCGCGCAGCTCATCCGGCGTCGGGGCCTGCCCCGGTTCGGATAGCGCGGCCTGATAGAGACGGGTTGTAAAAAGAGATCTGATCTGTGCCATGGCAGGGTTTTAGCGTGCCGACGCGGACTTGGCGAGGGCATGGGCAAAAGAAAACCCCCGATCCGGCGACCGGGGGTCCTCTCATTTCCAGTAAAGGCAGTGGCCGCGACCGTTACCAGTCTTCTTTTTCCACAAACCGGCATTTGACCGGCAGTTTCATCGCCGCCAGACGCAGGGCCTCGCGGGCCACCTCTTTGGTTACGCCGTCCAGTTCAAACATGATCCGGCCCGGTTTGACCTTGGCGGCCCAGAATTCAACCGATCCTTTACCCTTGCCCATCCGGACCTCGGTCGGCTTTTTCGTCACCGGCAGGTCGGGGAAAATACGGATCCAGACCCGTCCCTGACGTTTCATGTGGCGCGTCATGGCGCGACGTGCGGCCTCGATCTGGCGGGCGGTAATCCGCTCGGGTTCAGTCGCCTTCAGCCCGAACGAGCCAAAGGTCAGGTCGGTACCGCCTTTAGCCTGGCCGTGAATCCGACCCTTGAACTGCTTGCGGAATTTTGTGCGCTTTGGTGAAAGCATTTTCTCTCTCCTTCAGAGGGCGGACGTCCAATCAGCGGCGCTGCGGACGCGGCCCACCCCCTTCGTTCAGTTCCTGCGCCTTGCGATCCCGGGCTTGCGGATCGTGCTCCATGATCTCGCCTTTGAAGATCCAGACCTTGATGCCGATGATGCCATAAGCGGTCAGGGCTTCGACGGTTGCATAATCGATATCGGCCCGCAGTGTATGCAACGGCACGCGACCTTCACGATACCACTCGGTCCGGGCGATCTCGGCCCCACCAAGACGACCGGCAACGTTGATGCGGATACCAAGGGCACCCATGCGCATTGCATTCTGCACCGCGCGTTTCATCGCACGCCGGAACGAAATCCGCCGCTCAAGCTGCTGGGCGACACTTTCGCCAACCAACTGTGCGTCAAGCTCGGGCTTGCGAACCTCGACGATATTGAGATGCAGCTCGCTGTCCGTCAGCTTGGCCACTTTCTTGCGCAGGGCTTCGATGTCGGCGCCTTTTTTGCCGATGATCACACCGGGACGCGCCGAACGGATCGTGACGCGACATTTCTTGTGCGGCCGCTCGATGACAACGCTCGAGATCCCCGCCTGCGCACATTCTTTTTTGATAAAGTTACGGATATGCACGTCTTCCAGCAATAGATCGCCGAAATCCTTGCTGTTGGCAAACCAGCGGCTGTCCCAGGTGCGGTTGATCTGAAGGCGCAGGCCGATCGGATTGATTTTCTGACCCATTATGCTTGCTCCTCTTGCTCACGCACTTTGATGGTGACCTGAGCAAACGGCTTCAGGATTTTGCCAAACCGTCCTCGGGCACGGGGACGACCGCGTTTCAGCGTGATGTTCTTGCCAACCCAGGCCTCGGCGACGATCAGTTCGTCAACATCCAGACCGTGGTTGTTCTCGGCGTTTGCAATGGCGGATTGCAACGTCTTCAACACATCTTCTGAGATCCGCTTTTTACTAAAGGTCAGATCGGCGATCGCCTTTTCAACCTTCTTGCCGCGGATCATCGCCGCAACAAGGTTCAGTTTCTGCGGGCTGGTGCGCAACATGCGGCTGACAGCCATCGCTTCGTTATCCGCCACGCGGCGAGGTGATTTCGCTTTGCCCATGACTATTTCCGTTTCGCTTTTTTGTCGGCAGCATGCCCGTAATAGGTGCGGGTCGGTGCGTATTCGCCGAATTTCTGACCGATCATGTCTTCGGTGATCAGGACGGGTATGTGCTTGCGCCCATTATAGACACCAAATGTCAGCCCCACGAACTGAGGCAAAATGGTGCTGCGACGCGACCAAATCTTGATGACTTCCTTGCGGCCCGATTCCCGGCTCGCCTCGGCTTTCTTGAGGACGTAGGAATCGACAAAGGGGCCTTTCCATGTAGAACGTGACATATCTTAACGACCCTTCTTCTTCGCGTGGCGCGAACGCAGGATGTACTTGCTGGATTCTTTGTTTTTCTTGCGGGTCCGGGCCCCCTTGGTGGGCTTGCCCCAAGGCGTGACCGGGTTACGACCACCCGAGGTGCGTCCTTCGCCACCGCCGTGCGGGTGATCAACCGGGTTCATGACAACGCCGCGAACCGAGGGACGAATGCCCTTGTGACGGTTACGCCCGGCCTTGCCGAGATTCTGGTTGCTGTTGTCGGGGTTCGAAACCGCACCAACTGTCGCCATGCACTCTTGGCGCACCAGACGCAGTTCCCCACTTGAGAGGCGCACCTGCGCGTAGCTGCCGTCGCGCCCGACAAACTGGCCGTAGGTTCCGGCGGCGCGGGCAATCTGCCCACCCTTGCCGGGCTTCAGCTCGATATTATGGACGATCGTGCCGATCGGCATTCCGGAAAATGGCATTGCGTTGCCCGGTTTCACGTCTGCCTTACTTGAGGCCACCACCTGATCGCCAACCCCCAAACGCTGGGGTGCCAGAATATAATTCTGGGTGCCATCTTCGTATTTGACCAGCGCGATGAATGCGGTGCGGTTGGGATCGTATTCAATCCGCTCGACCGTGGCTGGCATATCCATCTTGCTGCGCTTGAAATCCACGATGCGGTACAGGCGCTTGGCCCCACCGCCCTTGCGGCGCATTGTAATTCGCCCGGTATTGTTCCGACCGCCCTTTTTGGTCAACCCTTCCGTGAGGGATTTGACCGGACGCCCTTTCCAAAGCTCCGAACGGTCGATCAGAACCAGCCCGCGCTGGCCTGGCGTTGTCGGTTTATACGACTTCAGTGCCATTTAACTGTCTTTCCGTTTGCTTGCGGGTCGGCTGACCCTGTGGTGAACGGCCCCATAGGTCCGCGTGATAAAACATGAACACGGCCCGCGTGGGGCCGTGATTCGAGGGCTTGTATCAGAGGCCCGTCGTCACGTCGATGGTGTTCCCTTCTTCAAGGGTGACATAGGCCTTTTTAATGTCTTTGCGCGTGCCTTTGCGGCCGCGGAACATCTTGACCTTGCCCTTGGTGATGGTGGTGTTGACCGCCTTCACTTTGACGTTGAACAGGCTTTCCACGGCCTCTTTGATCATCGGTTTGTTGGCGGAAATCGCAACCTCGAAAACAACCGCATTGTTTTCCGATGCCATCGTCGCCTTTTCGGTGATAACCGGCTTGCGGATCACGTCATAAAGTTCAGCTTTTACAGTCATTTCAGTCGAGCCTCCAGAGCTTCGACACCAGCCTTTGTCAGAACCAGCGTGTCCCGGCGCAGGATGTCGTAAACATTCGCACCAATGCTGGGCAAAACATCGACGCTGTCGATATTGCGCGCCGCCATGGCAAAGTTTTCGTTCACCTCGGCACCGTCAATAACCAGCGTGCGCTTCCAGCCGAGATCCTTGATCGCCTTGGCCAATGTCTTGGTTTTGGCCTCTTTCAGTTCGGCGCTGTCCAGAATAACCAGTTCACCGGCCGCGACCTTGGCCGACAACGCGTGCTTCAGCCCCAGAGCGCGGAACTTCTTGGTCAACTGATGCGCATGGCTGCGCGGAGTCGGCCCCTTGTAAACGCCACCCTTGCGAAAGATCGGCGCGTTGCGGTCACCGTGGCGTGCGCCGCCGGTGCCCTTCTGGCGATAGATCTTTTTGGTCGAATAGCTGGTCTCGGACCGCATCTTGACCTTGTGCGTTCCCGCCTGACGTTTGGCCAGTTGATAGCGCACCATCCGCTGCAGAATGTCAGCGCGCGGCTCAAGGCCAAAGATCGCGTCAGACAGCTCGACCGAGCCCGCCTTTTTGGCGTCCAGTTTGATTACGTCGGCTTTCATTCTTCTGCGCCTCCTTCGGGGGCATCCTGAGCCGGAGCGTCCGCCTGCGTCAGCGACGAGCGCAATGCAGCAGGTTTGGGCAGGCCTTCCGGTGCCTTTTTCTTGACCGCATCCTTGACCGTAACCCAGCCGCCTTTCGAGCCGGGAACCGCGCCCTTGATCATGATCAGACCACGATCGATATCAGTGCGGACGACCTCGAGGTTTTGCGTCGTCACCCGGGCAGCACCCATGTGACCAGCCATTTTCTTGCCTTTGAACACTCGGCCCGGCTCTTGACACTGTCCGGTTGAACCATGCGAGCGGTGGCTGATGGATACACCATGTGTCGCGCGCAACCCGCTGAAATTGTGTCGTTTCATCGCGCCGGCAAAACCCTTGCCGATCGAGGTGCCCGCAACATCCACTTTCTGACCTTCCAGAAAATGATTGGCGGTGATTTCCTCGCCGACTTCGATCAGGTTTTCCGGGCTGACCCGAAATTCCGCAATCTTGCGTTTCGGCTCGACCTTGGCAACGGCGAAATGGCCGCGCATAGCCGCCGAGGTCCGCTTGGCCTTGGCCGCACCACAGCCAAGCTGAACTGCCGAATAGCCGTCCTTTTCAACCGTACGCTGCGACACGACCTGCAGGTTTTCCATTTGCAGGACGGTGACCGGAATCTGTCGGCCATCCTCGGTGAAAAGCCGGGTCATGCCCAGTTTCTTTGCAATAACTCCAGAGCGCATGTCTCTATGCCCCCCTTACAGCTTGATCTCGACATCCACGCCGGCCGCGAGGTCGAGCTTCATCAGCGCGTCCACGGTCTGCGGGGTCGGATCCACAATATCCAACAGACGCTTGTGCGTCCGGATTTCGAACTGTTCACGGGACTTCTTGTTAACGTGCGGGCTGCGCAGCACCGTGAACTTTTCAATCTTGCGCGGCAGTGGGATTGGACCCCGCACCTGCGCACCGGTCCGTTTGGCCGTATTGACGATTTCCTGCGTGCTGGCATCCAGAACACGGTAATCGAAGGCCTTAAGCCGGATTCGAATGTTTTGACCTTGCATGTGTTTGCCTCTTTCGGCCTCAAGGTTTCATGGGTGCGACGGGGGATCAGCCCCCGTCGCGCGATTCGGGATTGAACCGTTATTCGACGATTTTGCTGACGACGCCCGAGCCGACGGTGCGGCCGCCTTCGCGGATGGCAAAGCGCAGGCCCTCTTCCATGGCGATCGGGGCGATCAGTTCGACGGTGAACTTCAGG
>JALUYI010000037.1 GCA_027013095.1 Paracoccaceae bacterium
ATCAGGGCGCGGGTGGGATCGTCACCTATGACAGCGCCACGGGCTGGTCAGCCTTGCAGACGGGTGGCGGTGGCTCCGGAGGGCCGGTGACCTACAACCCCTTCGCCAAGCGCGTCGAGATCCCGCTCGCCAGTGATTTTCCAGCGTCGCGCAGTACCGCCGGGGCGGCGGGTGCGATCACCGATGATCCGGTAAACGGCCTGACAATCACCTCGACCTCCGGCACCGAGGCCGCGCGGTTCATCGCGACCAAGCCGCTGCCCGCGAACTGGGAGGTGATCGAGTTTGCCTGTTCCTCGGACCAGTCCACCATCACCTGGGGCTCGAACGGCATCGTGCTGATGGGCGCGGCTGGAGCATTCGTCACCATCGGCGTCGGCTCCTATTCCGACATGACCCCGCGCGTGCGCATTCTCAAGTGGAACGCGTCGGGCACCTTCAACAACGCCATCCAGAACGGTATCGCATTCGAGGGCTGGAGCGCATACTTCCGGCTGATCCATCGCGGCAGCAAGATCGTTGTTTACCATTCCTATGATGGTGCTGCCTGGAGCTATACTGGCACGATTGATGAAACCGCGGATCTGGGAGGGTCGGCCTTGCATATCGGCCCTTCGGCCAACAACACCACCACGCTTTATATGACGTATTATTCCGATGCCGACATCGTGCCGCAATTCGCGGGCTTTGTGGGGGCGGGTGGTACCGCGCCGGTGCTGGCCGACATGACCCTTGCCCAGGCCCCGAGCGGGGCCGCCATCGGGGTGCATGTGGTCGAGGAACTGCTGACGGGGCTCACGGGTGCCAGCGTGACTTCCACCATCACCATTCCCGACCGCGCCATCGTGCTGGCTGTGTCGACCCGCACCGTCACGGCAATCGCTGGGGCCACGTCATATGACTGCGGTATTGCGGGAACGCCCACCAAGTTTGGCGGAGCGCTTGGCATCGCCGCCGGCAGCACCAATGTCGGCGTGATCGGCCCGCAGGCCTTCTATGCGCCCACGCCGATCGTGCTCACAGCAAATGGCGGCAGTTTCACCGGCGGGGATGTGCGCATCGCAATCCAGTACCTGCTGCCAACCGCGCCAACGGCGTGACGGAGGGATACATGAGAGACCCGACACGAATGGATTTGCTTCAGTGGCTGTTTTCTGACGCGGGTCGCGCTGCCATCGCCGGCGCGGCCGGAGGCGTGGTCAGATGGGTCACGCTGCGTGACAATTGGCGCGAGGGGCTGACCGGTCTGGCCGTCGGCAGTCTGTGCGCAATCTATCTTGGGCCGCTGGCCGAGCCGATCCTCAAGCCGGTTATCGGCGCCATTGCGCCCGACGGGGACGTGGCGGGTTTTTCAAGTTTTGTAATCGGTTTGGGCGGGATTTCGATCTCGGGTTTCATCTTGGACATTATCAGATTGCGCCGATCGAAAATCGAGGTCGGGCGAGATGAGGAATGACCTGAAGCAATCCGCGAAGCGCGAGGCGCGGGTCTGGCTTGTGGCAATGCTGCTGGTCGGTGCCTGGCTGCTGGCCGTGTGGCTGATCTGAGGAACACAATCATGAAAATCTCGATCAACGGCCTGCTCGAGCTGGCCGAGCATGAGGGCATCGTGCCGGGGCCATATCTCGATAGCCGGGGCATTTGGACCTGGGGCATCGGCCATACCGCGCATGCGGGCGATCCCGACCCGGAAACCATGCCGCGCGGCATGCCGGACAATATCGATGCCGCAATCATCGGCGCGCTGCGCCAATTTGATCGCGACCTCGACAACTACGAGCGCCG
>JALUYI010000038.1 GCA_027013095.1 Paracoccaceae bacterium
TACAACCGCGCCCTCGTGCAGCGTGGCTCAGTCACGCTCTGGCTGTCCGATGAGGTGGTCCGAGGCTGGCCGAGACGATCAACGGGCTTTACAAGGCCGAGGTCATTCACCGGCGCAGATCCTGACGCACCATGGAAGATGTCGAATGGGAAACCCTCAAATGGGTCGACTGGTTCAACAACCGCCGCCTACTTGGGCCGATTGGAAACATCCCGCCCGCTGAGGGCGAGGAAAACTACTATGCAAGGAAAGCGGGCTTGGATATGGTTGCCTGAGACGAAGTAAATAGCCTCCGGAAAACCCGGGGCGGTTCAGGGTCACTTTTGATGGAGTGGATGCCCCCGCCCGACGGCATCGCAATGTGCCAAGATGGCGATGTCGAAATCGCCATATGAAGGAGGAGGCATCCATGGAAGAAGTTAGCATCGTAGGCGTCGATCTTGCAAAGCAGGTCTTTCAGGTTCACGGAGCAGCGGCGGATGGACGCGTTCTGTTCCGCAAGAAGCTGTCGCGACGGCAGTTTGCGAAGTTCATGGCGTCGCTTGCGCCCTGTGTCGTCGCGATGGAGGCCTGTGGCACCGCGCACTACTGGGGCCGTGAGCTCTCCCGACATGGCCATGACGTACGGCTGATCGCACCGATCTACGTCAAGCCGTTCGTCAAGCGGCAGAAGAACGACGCCGCCGATGCAGAAGCCGTGGCGGAGGCGGCCCTTCGCCCGACCATGCGGTGCGTGGCCGTGAAGACTGCAGATCAGCAGGCCCGCGCGATGTTGTTCCGCACACGGGATTTGCTGGTTGGCCAGCGAACCCAGTTGGTGAATGCCTTGCGCGGTCATCTCGCCGAGCATGGGATTATCGCCGGCCAGGGTGTCAGGAACATCGCACGCCTGGCAACGCGGCTCGAAGAGGGCGCTCTGCCGGATCTGGTTCGCGATCTTGGGCGGCTCTACCTTGATCGGATCGCACAAATCAGCGCCGAGATCGGGAAACTGGACAAGCGTATCGCCGCAGCGGCCAAGGAAAACGATCTTGCACGCAGGTTGCAAACGATGCCCGGGATCGGGCCTGTCTGCGCAATGGCAATCGCTGCCTTCGCGCCGGATATGCGCACGTTCCGCCGGGGCCGCGACTTCTCCGCCTGGCTTGGCCTCGTACCCCGCCAGCATTCGACTGGCGGCAAGCAAAAGCTTGGCCGCACCTCGAAGATGGGGCAACGTGACATCCGGCGCCTTCTTATTGTCGGGGCGATGTCCGTCGTGCATTGGAGGGGCCGTGATGGCGGCCGGCCCGGGTCGTGGCTGGCGCGAATGCTCGCCCGCAAGCCGCGCAAACTTGTCGCGATAGCTCTGGCCAACAAGATGGCGCGCATGATCTGGGCCATGCTCGTCAGGGATGAAAACTACAGGGATCCGACCGGCGCGGTCTGCTGATCGCGGCCGCCGGAACGTCGGAGATGTGAGGAAGACAATGACCCGTATGGGCAAATGATCGGCAAGATCCGGATTGGGAAAACCAGGGGCGTCCAAAGAGCTTCGAGCTCGCAATTTTGATCTGGACCCGATCCGCGCATCACCATACCGGCCCGCGGCACATAATAGCTGCACCTGAGAGGCCTGAAACATGACCGCACCCGATCACACCCCGAGACAGGTCAAAAAAGCCTTGCATCAATGGGGGCATCCAAACATGCATGCCGCTTCACAGCCACGGCTGG
>JALUYI010000039.1 GCA_027013095.1 Paracoccaceae bacterium
CTTGAGGCATGGAAAGCCGAATGGGGCGTGGGCGACCCGTCGATCTCGCGCGGTGGCTTGGCGGGCAATGGCCCGCAGCCCGAGCCGCCTGTGCGGGCGGTAACCTTGCTGCAAAGGAAAGCAACGAAGCTTGGGAAGGGCCTCGGCAAAACCACGGGCTGGATTCACCGCGCGGCGCTGAAGATGAAAGGCGTGCAGATGGTCGGCGGGGTGAATTATGAGGAGATCACCCCCGAGGGGCTGTGGGTCTCGGAGGGAGACGCCCGTGAAAATCTCCACCTGATCAAAGCCGATACCATTGTGCTTTGCGCAGGCCAACTGCCAGAGCGCAGCTTGGCCGATGCTTTGGAAGGGGCGGGGGTGGCCTGCCACATTATCGGCGGCGCAGATGTGGCCGCCGAACTGGACGCCAAGCGCGCGATCAACCAAGGCACACGGCTGGCGGCTTCACTATAAGACACGCAACCGCGAGCCGATGTGGCTCGGAAAAACTGAACAGTTGGGATATATGGATATTCTTCTCGAAATCGGCGATATTGCTGGAAAGAGGTGAAGACTATGACGAGAGGTCCGAGACGCAATCACAGCCTTGCATTTAAGGCCAATGTGGCTTTGGCAGCCCTGAAGGGCAAGCAGACATTGGCGGAGCTGGCGCAGATTTATGATGTCCACCCGCAAGGTTTTGGCCTGGCGGGTGGACATCACGCTTGAAACGGTGTTTTGCGTCGAAGCTTTCAAGGACGCATGGCGCGCTTTGGTAAGCCGGAGATTTTCAGCAGTATGGACGGCAAGGGCGCATGGCCCGACACCGTCTTCATCGAGCGCCTGTGGCGCAGCATCAAATACGAGGAGATTTACCTTCATGCCTATTCATCTGGATTAAGCAACCTGTTGGCTGGAAATTGGGATTTGGCGTGATCACGCATCCTGGCATTCCCATTTTTGTAGGCCTTCGTATCGACAGCCCAGCGTTCATTGATCTCGACCAGCACGGCGCTGACGAGGCGTTCCAGGGACTCCTCGCTCGGGAACACCCTGACCTTGACTGTGCGGCGGTTGAGCTCCTGCTGGATGGCGCGTTCAATTGGGTTTGAGGTGCGCAATCGACGGTGGTGATGTTCTGGCCGTGAGAATACGGTCAGGCCCTCGGGCACATTTTTCTCCAGCCGGTCGGCCAGTTTCGGGGCGGTGTCACGGCAGGTTTTCACCGGTTCGGCCAGTGCAGTTTCGGCTTTGGTCAAGTCGGGTGCATTCCAGACCGTGCGCAGCTCGGCACCAAAGCGTTTGCGGATGGCGATGCTCGGCGCGTGATTGGGGGCGTTCTGGTCCGGGTAGAATTTAAGCTGTCCGGTTTCTCTATAGCATGTGCTACTTGAGCGCGAGGCTGGCACTTAGCACCGCCGTTTACACCACGGGGCGGCTGGCAAAAACCGACAGGGTGGATGCTGAAATGCTGGCCCAAATGGGCGCGGCCCTGCGGCTTACGCCCACGCCCCCGCCCGAGAAATCCCGTGCTGAGCTGGCTGATATGGTGGCGCGGCGCGAGGATCTCGCCGCGATGATACGGGCTGAAAACAACCGTCTGAAGCAGGCGAGGCTCTAGGTTGTACGGCGCGATATCCGCTCGGTTCTGGCCCATTTTGCCAAGCGTCTTGCGCGGCTCAAG
>JALUYI010000040.1 GCA_027013095.1 Paracoccaceae bacterium
GGCCAACGCCCCCTGGAACGCGCTTGCTCTTTGAATGGCCTCGCGTTCCAAGGGGCTGGACGAAATCACACCGACTGGCCCAGTTTTACACCGCGATTTGGCCCCTTTTTACTCCGGGATTGACACCTCGACCTGTTTCATTTCGCGCTGGAGGCTGTCCATCTCGGCCTCCATACGGGCCATCTGTTCGGGCGAGACGCCCTTGGCAATCTTGGGTTTCTTGGCATCGACGAGCTGATCGGCCGGCGTTGCAGCCAGCAGCGCTCTGGAATAGGGAACGGAATAATTGTTCATGGTGACCATCAGCTGCGCCACTTCCATCTGGCGGATGGGTTTCATCTGCTTCAGGGAGCGGAAGGTGTCGATCGGGCAATGCCGGTCCTTCAGCAGATCGGCGACTTCGGGACAGATGCCGTCGAGCAGGCGGCGCTTGCGGCGGATCATGGCCACATTGATGTCGAGTGCCTTGGCGATCCTGTCTTCGGGCACACCGGACTCGATCGCTTTCAGGATCATCTTGTGCTCCTGAATGGTGGCCAGGCGGCTGATGCGCTTGTTGTAGGTGAAGGCTTCGTCATCGGTTGCGATCAGGCACATGGTGTCTTGCGCCCCGAAATCCTTCAGGATTTGCAGGCGGACATGGCCGTCGAGCAGCAGATAGGCACCTCTGCGTCCCTTTTGGCGGGCAACCACCAACGGTTCGATCAGGCCGATTTCGCGGATGGAGGCGGCGATCTGTTTGTATTTGCGTCCGGTTTTGGTCGATGCCACCAGTTGTTTGACCGGCAGGATGTCGGTCAGGGCGATGCGAATGCCTTCCGGCTCGAAAGCCATGGTGACCTTGTGGTGCCTGGCCATCACGCATCCCCCGCGGTTATCAGATCAGCAAGCGGGCGTGGTAGCGTTTCGAGCTTTTCCGCGCGCAGCAAGGTTGCGAAGTGCGCATCTGCCAAGAGCGAGCGCATGGCCGTGACGATGAACAACAGACGGTTCTGTGCGATCTCGGCGCGTTTGATCAGCAGGCGCTGCCGGTCGGCCTCTTGATTGTAGGCCCGCACCAGCGCATCCGACGACAGCCTTTTTCCGCGTTCTCGCGTCCGGTCCATCCTTTGTGATTTACCCCGACGCTGGCGTTGCTCGACAATCCGCTTTGCCGCCAGCAGTTTCTTGCCGCGCAGGGTACCGGATTCATAGGCCTTCGCCAATGCCTCCTGTGCGCCCTCCAGATCGACCTCAGCAATTTCGAGCGCGACGTTCAGGGGAATGCGGCCGGTTTCGACCGCCACGATCAGACGGGTCTCGCCCTCGGCCAGAAGCCGCCCGATGGATTGCACATAGGTTTGGGTGAGGCCGGTCTTGGTTGCAATCTCGCGGTCGGAATAGCCCCGTTTGCGCAGCTCACCGATGTCGCGCAGTAGTTCCAGCGGCCGGTGCTGGCGTCGGGCGATATTCTCGACCACACTGCGCAGCATCCGGTCCTCGTCGCTGACATCCTCAACGATTGCCGGGATTTCACTTTGTCCTAATTTGGCATAGGCCTCGAGGCGGCCCTGGCCGCAGATCAGGTCGAACCCCGTGCTGCCATCATCATCCTCTCGGCGCGTGAGCGTGATCGGCTTTTTCAGCCCGACCCTGGAAATGCTCTCTACCAGCTGATCGAAGGAGACCTTGCTGCGCACGCGCGGATTGGGAACGCTGATGCGCTCGATGGGCACCATTTCCACGAGCAATGTTTCATCCGGTTTTGTCATGGGACCATCTCCGATAGTTTGGTGCGCGCGGCCAGCGAGAAGAACTTCTCCAGCGTGTCAAACCGATAGGCATCGAGCATCAGACCGTTATCTTCGGCCAGCCTCACCCGGGTTTTCGTCATCGCGATGAGCGGCAGCAGGTAATAATCACGCGGCGCGCTGTTCGCCTTGTCCATCCGGACCGCGATGGTGATGTCGGGCGCGAGCCCGGTGTCGAAACGGATGTTCCACCTTAGAGACCCAGCCTTGGTATGCGCGCAACGGGCGATGACGACAGATGCGGTGAACTCGTCGTTGATCCGCAGAAGATCGGTGGCCGGGTCGCGGTCGACGGCACCGCCCATGTCGGCAATTTCGGCAACGGCGTTTGCGACCACATCCTTGTGCATCATGCGCAGCGCCCGATTGACTTCGATATAGCGAAAGTCCCGGTCCGGCGTGAAACCGACCAACTGATAGGCCCGCACCAGGCTGCCGAACCGGCGCTGATAGGCACCGCTCGCGGGCATGCTGTCGGCCTCGTCGATCACCAGCCCCGACAGATAGCCGTGACGCTGGAACAGGCCCCGCAAGCGCTCCAGCATGTCCGCATCGGTATAACGGCGGTTGCGTTCGCGGATGATCCCTTGTGCCGTGTAAAACGCCTGCGGGTCCACAATGGCCTCGAACACCCCGTCAGCCCTGATCCACATGTCCGGCGCATTGACCACGCGCTTCTTTTTCAGCTTGCAGGATTTGCGGTTGTAGATGTTGTTACCGATGTATTTCTCGTTGGTGAGGATCTGGTGCACCACCCCGCGGGTCCAGTCGCGGCCAAGATCGGTCTTGATGCCGCGGGCGTTGAGATCGGCGGCGATCCGGCTTTCGGGTTTTCCGTCCGCGATGAACTGGCGATAGATATTGCGGACGATCTCGACTTCCTCGGCGGGGCCGGGGGCGAGGACGACGCGGTCGGTCTGCAGGCTCTTGTGTTCACCACGCGACAGCTCGGCTTTCCTTTCGCCATTCTCGCCGATCAGGACGCGGCGCAGCCCAAATCCTGCGGGGCCGCCCTGGCGATAGCCCAGCTCGATCAGGCGGCACTGCCCGGCAAAGACCTTGACCGACAGTTCGCGGCTGTATTCGCCCGCCATCGCCCGTTTCACGCCCTTGACGATGGTGGCGACGGGGCTGCCGTCATTCTCGAACTGCTCGGCGCAATACTGGACCTGAATGTCGGCGCGTCGGCAGATGTATTCGTAATAGGCGGATTCATCCGCATCCTGAAACCGGCCCCAGCGGCTGATGTCGTAGACCAGAATAACCTCGAAATCAGCCACGCCGGTTTCGACATCCTCGATGAGGCGCTGGAGCGCATCGCGCCCCTTGATGCTGAGCCCGCTTTTACCTGCATCGGCATAGGTGCGCACGATCTTCATGCCGTGGGTGGTGGCATGGGCGCGTATCGCTTCGCCTTGGTTCTCGGTGGAGTATTTCTGATGCTCGGTCGACATGCGCACATATTCGGCCGCCCGGATCACGGGTCGCATGTCTTCTTCCGATCCACATAATTCCTTTGCCGCTGTCAAAATCGATCCTTTCCAAAACCCTGGTGTCGTCAGGCCAAAGTACCGGAAGGTGCGGCTTGATTCGTCCGGATCGTAGGAAACGGTAGATCAAGAGTCCATCCATTATGTAGGAAAATAGTTAAGTAAAGTGAATCGAGTAGGATTGCGTCCTTGTTTTTCAATTACTTACCTACAGGTTGCTCCTGGGCAATAGTGGGGGTAATCTGGTCGAAAAAGTGAATAATGTAGGAAGTCGGGCATGAAAAACCGTATTGCTGAACTGCGAAAGGCGCGCGGTCTGACCCTTCAGGCCCTGGCCGATATGGTGGGGGCGAGCAATCAGCAGATCAGCCATCTCGAGAAAGGCCGCCGGGGGCTGACGGTGGACTGGGTGGATCGCTTGGCAGAAGCGCTCGACTGCCACCCGTTCGACCTGCTCGATGCCCCGCCACAGGCCAAATCCGAGCGCGAGCGCGCGCTTCTGGAACTGTTCCGCGGCATGTCAGACGAGCAGCAGGACGCGTTTTTCCAGGCAACTGCTGCGCTGGCGCAACCGGTGAGCCGGGAGGAAGGTGATGAGGAACAAAAGCATCGAGCATGATGACGTAATTTGTTACGCCACTCGCGCGCAGAGAATACCCGAATATTCACAGCTAATTGTGCGGCGGTTTGGTATCGCATGGAGTGCGGCAAATTTCCAACTATTGGCTTGCCCCTTGTAGTGTGTGCATTTTTGGTTATATTGAATACAAGAGCAACGGAGTTTCATCTATGTCACGTACCACGACCATGACCGTCCGGCTGAGCGGAGCGCTCAGCGAATACGTTTCCGCAAATGTCGGCGAAACGGGCTCCTATGAGAATGTGAGCGAATACATCCGTGATCTGATCCGCCGGGACAAGGAGCGGATGGAACGGCAGGCTTTCGAGCGCCTGAAGGCAGAGTTGACACGGGCGTTCGCTGCGCCGGATTCTTCTTACGGACCGCTTTCAGCTGCCGACGTCATCGCACGAAACCAGGATTGAGCCGTTGGCAAACGTTCGCATTCAGGAAGCGGCTTCGTTTCGCATTGATGAAGTCTATCAATACACCCGCGACCGGTGGGGCGCTGCACAGGCCGACACCTACATCACGGGCCTTTTCGAGGCCTTTGAAAAGATAGCAACGCATGAAGTGATGTCGCGGCCCATTCCGGCCGAGTTCGGTGTCGAAGGGTTCTTTTTCCGCTATAAAAAGCACTTCGTCTACTGGAAGGAGCTTGGCAATGGCGACATCGGTATCGTGGCCGTATTGCACGAGCGGATGCATCAGATCGACAGGTTTCGTGAGGATTTCGGGCTTTGACGCGTTGTTACTTTTAGACCCGCTCAATTCCGCACCAATACCGAACTAAGAGAATGAAAACGCTCGGTTAATTGCGGGTTTTCGCAGTATTTTAACCCGCTTTTCGAGAAAAAGTCGTTGGTATGTCGTGTCCTCCGCCACTGTCCTGAGCGGAATGTTTCTCTTCCCCCGCAGGCGCATAATTTTCCCGTTGTTTTCAAGGGTTAAGCGGGTTGGCCATTCACCTTCGCCCGCGCAAAACGGCCCAAATGCGTCTCTCCAGGCCATTTTTCTCTGAACCTCATGACTGCGGTGATTTGGTGAATTTTTCGTAATCGCTTGAAAACGCGTGATTATTTTGTAACGCAACCTAAACACTTCGATGGCGGTCGCGTTTGCCGACAATCGACCGGGGTCGGACGTTCGCCAGTTACGCTCAAGCGAGACAGGATACGAACCGTTTGCGGCTCGGTTCATCTCGGCGTGGGCGGGGCAACCCTGAGCCTTTTGATTGATATTCTTCCGGCGTGTGGGTCTACCCCACATCGGCACGGTGTCTACATGCGTAAACGCGGGCCCCATGGCCGGCGAGGACAGAGGGCGGGCGCCATCAGCGGCACTAAGCGGTAGCCACCACTCATGCTCGCACGCGCTCGGAACTAGGGTCATAGAGCGGGCGTAACGAGACCGTTGCCGGCACCCTTGTCCCCGCCACGTCGATCTCGTAGGTCGAGGAAACAAGCGAATCCGGGCTTTCGCCGGCACATGGGACATAACCCATTCCCACGGCAGCACCCAATGTATGACCATAGGCGCCGCTCGTGAGGTGGCCCACGATCTCGCCGTCCCTCAGGATCGGCTCGTTGTGATAGAGCAGCGGTTCTGGATCGCTCAGCAGGAACTGCAGCAACCGCCGCTTGAGCCCTTGTTCCTTCTTGCGGAGCACGGCCTCGCGGCCGACGAATGATGGCTTGGCGGTTTTCACGGCAAAGCCGAGGCCAGCCTCGAGGACGTGATCCTCGCTGGTGATGTCGTGGCCGAAATGCCGGAACGCCTTTTCGATCCGGCAGCTGTCCATCATGTGCATGCCGCAGAGTTTCAGACCGAAATCCTGCCCGGCCTCGTGGATGGTATCGAACACATGCACCGCCATGTCGGCGCTGACATAGATTTCCCAGCCCAGTTCGCCCACATAGGAAACCCGGTGGGCGCGGGCCAGCCCCATGCCGATTTCGATCTCGCGTGCGGTGCCAAAGGGGAAGGCCGTATTCGAAAAATCATTGGGCGAGACGGCTTTCATCAGCTTGCGTGCATTGGGGCCCATGACCGCCAGTACGCCTTCGGCTGCGCTCATGTCGGTGATGACGACACGGAAATCGCCGACATGTCGCCTGAGCCATGTTTCATCCGCCAGTCGCGTTGCCGCCGGCGTAACGACCAGATAGGCCGTTTCGCCAAGCCGTGTCACGGTCACGTCGGCCTCGATCCCGCCACGACGGTTGAGGAACTGGGTGTAGACGATCTTGCCCGGCGGCACCGAAAGATCCGCGCCGCAAACATGGTTCAGAAAGGCTTCGGCATCCGGGCCTTCGAGGCGGATCTTGCCAAAGGACGACATGTCATACATGCCGACATTCTGGCGCACTGCCCGATGTTCGGCGGCCTGATTGCCAAACCAGTTCTGGCGGCCCCAGCTGTATCGGTATGCGCGCGCCTGACCGGGGTTTGCAAACCAGTTGGCACGCTCCCAGCCGGCCACCTCGCCAAAGACCGCGCCCAGACCCGCGAGACGGTCGCGGAAGGGCGTTCGCCGGATGCCCCGCGCGCTGGCCTTCTGGCGAAAGGGGAAATGGTCGGCATAAAGCAGGCCCAGGGTTTCCCTGGATCGCGCAATCAAATAGCTGACATTGCCCTGGAATGGCTGCATGCGTGCGATGTCCACATCGCCCAGATCGAACGGTTTTTCGCCATCTTCCATCCATTGCGCAAGCGCCATCCCCGCACCGCCGGCCGATTGGATCCCGACCGAGTTGAAGCCGGCCGCGACCCAGACATTGTCCATCTCGGGTGCAAGGCCCAGGTGATAGGCATCGTCCGGGGTGAAACTTTCTGGGCCATTGAAAAACATGTGTATGCCCGCCTCGGCCAACAGGGGCATGCGGTTCACGGCAGCCTTGAGGATCGGCTCGAAATGGTCGAAATCTTCGGGAAGCTGGTCGAATTCGAAATCCTCCGGGATGCCGTCCATTCCCCAGGGCTTGGCTTCGCGCTCGAACGCGCCCAGCATCATCTTGCCGGTGTCTTCCTTGTAATAGGCACATTCGTCGGGCACGCGCAGAACCGGCAACTGCGTCAGCCCGTCAATGGCTTCGGTCACGATGTAGAAATGCTCGCAGGCCTGAAGCGGCACGTTGACACCGGCCATGCGACCGACGTCGCGGCCCCACATGCCAGCGCAGTTGACGATCATATCGCACGAGATATGCCCGCTTTCGTCGCCGCGCTGCCAGTTGACGCCGCTTACCCGCCTCCCGGTCCGGGCAACCCCCGTGACCCTGGTCTGCTCGAATATCCGGGCACCTGACTGACGTGCCCCCCTTGCCAGGGCCAGCGCGATGTTGCCGGGGTCGCCCTGTCCGTCCCTTGGCAGATAAACACCTGCAACCACGTCGTCGGTATTCAGATGTTCATACCGGGCCTTGACCTCGGTGGGGGAGATCTCTTCGATCTCGACACCGAATGCGCGGGCCATGGCTGCCTGACGAAACAGCTCTTCCTTGCGCTCCTCTGTCAGGGCAACGGTGATCGAGCCCACCCGCCTGAAGCCCGTCGCAACGCCGGTTTCCTCTTCGAGCCGGCCATAGAGTTCCTGGCTGTATTTCGCCAGTCTCGTCATGTTGGCGGTCGCCCGCAGCTGCGCGATCAGCCCGGCCGCGTGCCAGGTGGTGCCACTGGTCAGCTGCTTGCGTTCCAGCAGCACGACGTCGCGCCAGCCAAGCCTGCTCAGGTGATAGGCGACCGAGCAGCCGATGATGCCGCCTCCGATGATGACGACGCGGGCATGCGAGGGTATGTTTGTCATTTGGATCTGTCCAAGATTGCCGCCGCCTCCTGCGTTCAGCTAAACGGCTGTCGTTTCGGAAACCAAGCAACTTTTCCGCGCGATGCGCAAGCGCCGGGGGGAAGCGTCCTCAGTGCGGGTTGAGCAGATACTGAATGCTGACCAACGACAAGCGCGAAGGCATCGCGCCACCGGCCGATCCCCGCGGAACTGTTTTCCCGTGGGATCGGCGGATAGGACTTGGCATCAGACACGTCACCCCTTGCCGGCTCGGCGCAGGATCTTGTCAAGCAGCTTTCCACGTTTCGACGGACCGGCCGCCTTTTCGAGCTTGCGATAATGAGTGGCGGGATCATAGGTCTTGATACCAAGACCAAGGTGACGCGCCGTCAGAAGGCCCATCGAAGACAGCAGGCTGTATGCGGCGATTTCCTCGTCATGGCGGGCGCTCGCCAGATTTGTCTGCGCCTGGAAAAGAACCTTTTCCGCATCCAGAACGTCCAGCGCCGTGCGGCTGCCAAGGCTGGCCTCGTCACGGATACCGTCCAACGCAATATGCGCGGATTCGACCTCCTTGCACCGGGCGGTAATGGTTGCCCGCGCAATCGCCAGCTGTGCCCAGGCCCGATTGACGCCCTGGGAAACAAGCTGGCCAGCGCGTTGCAGATCAAATCGCGCCTTCTGCGCCAACGCCTGCGCCTTGCGCACGGCCGACGTCAGGCTGCCACCCTGATAGATCGGAACAGATCCAACGATCGACACGGTGGCCGTGTCCCCCGTCACGGCATTGGCGTTGATGCCAAGATTTCCCTGCAGCATGACCCGCGGCTTCATGGCCGCCCGCGCCCGCGCCACGTTGAGATCGGCGATTTTCACCAGCGCCTGCGCCCTGCGTATGGCGGGGTGCCGTTTCAGCGCAAGTGCACGCGCGGCGGCTTCGGTATTGGGCAGCTTGGGCAGTGGCGGCGGCGGCGCCAATCTGCCCGGATACTTCCCGACCGCCACATGATAGGCCTCGCGCGAAATTTCCAGCGTTCCCTGCCGCAAGGCGACGATGCTCTGGGCGAGCGCCAGGCGGGCCTCTACCTGACTGACATCCGTGCGCCGGACTTCGCCAACCTGAAAACGGTCCCTTGTTGCCTTGACCTGCTGCGCGGCAACCTCAAGGCTGGTGCGGGCGACTTCCAGCAGCTTTTCGTCGCGGCGCATGTCCATATAGGCGGTGATGGCGGCCAGCAGCACGGACTGTTCGGTTTCAACCAATGTCTCGCGCCCCACCGTGACACCGGCCTTGGCCGAACGGATCGCCAGATCGGTCATTCCGCCATCCCACAATGTCAGGCTGGCGGCCAGGCTGAGCGTGGCAAACTGGGTGTCGCTATTGAACGCGAACAAATGGTTGATGCCAGCCGAAGCCTGCGCGCTGAGCGTCGGGCGCCGCGCTGCCCAGGCCTTGGCCACATCCTCGTCGGTGCCGCGCAGATTCGCCCGCTGCGCCTTGATCTGAGGACTGCTGCGATATGCGGAAATCAAGGCGCTTGTCAGGTTCTCGGCCGCAGACATGGTGGGAAACGCAATGCTGGCGAAAATCAGGACAGCAATCAAAAGGCCCGGCTTCAGCAAGGGGGGCAGATCGCCCGAAAGGTCATTGCGGAAATATTTGAACATGGGTCTCTTCTCGTTTGGCTGGCCAATGGGCCGGTGTGGGATTCGGGATAATCAAGGGGGCGGGGCGGATTGTCAGTCGGCGGGGCCAGACACCCCATAAGCGGCAAGGAACATGTTAACAGCG
>JALUYI010000041.1 GCA_027013095.1 Paracoccaceae bacterium
ACGAGGCGCAGACGCCCGACCTGTTCATCGAGGCGAAGATGGGCACGGGCAATGCGCCGGCCTACCGTGGCACGGCCTACGTCATGTTCGAGGAACTCGACCTCACGCCGTTTGGCAACCGCCTCCCGCAGCTGTCCCTCGAGGTGTTCCGGCCGTTGATCGAGGCCGACAGCGTCGAGGGCATGCTGAAAGCAGTCACCCTGATCCCCGGCACCGGTGAGTTTGTTTATGGCACCACACCTGTGTCGCGCGGGTCAGGTGGCACGACGGCCTCCGAGAATGTGCACACGACCAACGGTGTGCCGGACATCATTGCGGCGCTGGAGCAGCTGCATGCGGCGGCCCCCAACATCGAAAGCATCTCGCTGGTGGTCTCGTGGTTCGGCACTGACCTGCGCGCCGGCAATTGCCGGATCATGCCCGGCGTCGAGGATGCCACCAAGCAGACCAGGCCGATCATTTGGTCGGTGAACGGGGTGAGCCGGGCAAACGCCCACCAGATCAGTATGGACACCACCGGCAAGCTCGCCTTTGGTGGCACCCCGTCCGATGCAACCATCATCGAGGCGATCAAGGAGATCCGGGCCCGCGGCCTGCGCGTCACCTTCTATCCGTTCCTGCTGATGGATGTGCCAGCCGGCAACGCGCTGCCCAACCCGTATTCCGACAACGCGGCCGGGGTGGGCCAGGACGCCTATCCCTGGCGCGGACGGATCACCTGCTCGCCGGCGGCAGGGTTTGTCGGCACCGTGGACAAGACCGCTGCGGCCGGCACGCAGGTTTCGGCGTTTTTCGGGAATGCGTCTGCGGCTGATTTTTCTGTTTCCGGCGAGACGGTTTCGTGGATCGGTAGTAGCACAGACTGGGGCTATCGGCGCTTCATCCTGCACTATGCCCATCTCTGTGCTGCGGCAGGTGGGGTCGATGCCTTCCTGCTGGGCTCGGAACTCAAGGGGCTGACCACCATCCGCGATGGGGCTTCCAGCTATCCGGCGGTTGCGGAACTCAAGCGCCTCGCCGGGGATGTCGCCAACCTCGTGACCGTCTCGACCGGCCTGTTCCCCTTTGCCGTGGCCTTTCAGCCGCTTACGCAGCTACCCGCCTTTCCAGGCGACGAGCCGTCCGGGGTTATCGATTACGGCGGCACCAATTGGGCAACTTTCCCCGATGTGTTCGGCGCCATGCCGAGCGCACCCTCACAAACAACGCTCGATGGCACCGCCAGCGCTGGTGGCACGGTGCTGGTCAATATCGACCTGCTGGCGCTGGGCATCTCGGCTGCCGATATCGATGCGGGTGGGGTCACGCTGGATTTCTCGGCCGTGCAGAATTTCGTCTGGGGTGGGCCATATCTGCAGCTGCGCGCTTTTGGTTTGCCGGATGCAAACGGTGCGCCGGATTTTATTCCTGCCTATGCGCCGCTGATCTTTGACCAACGCACCTATTCGGATGCAACCAACACCATTGTGCCAACCAGCGGTAGCGGCACGGTTCCGCCGGGCAGCCGCTGGGTGCAGCTCCAGATCATCATGACCGACGGGATCACGGTTACCAATCCGTCGGTGCAGTTCTCGCTGGCCAATGCCGCCATCACCTCCGGCTTTGTCGGCTATGCCGCCGACTGGTCCGAGTATTTTGGCCATCACCCCCGTGATGGATCAAACGATTTGTTCTTCCACCTCGACCCCCTCTGGGCCTCACCGGACGTGCATTTCATCGGCATCGACAATTATTTGCCACTGTCGGACTGGCGGGATGGCACCGATCATCTCGATGCGCAGGCCGGCTGGGCGTCAGTTCGGGATCTCGACTACCTCAGGGCCAATATTGAAGGCGGGGAGCAGTATGACTGGTTCTATGCCAGCACGGCCGACCGCGACACCCAGACCCGCACTACCATCACCGATACCGCCTACGGCAAGCCCTGGGTCTTCCGCCCCAAGGACATCCGGTCGTGGTGGAGCAGTGTGCATTACGACCGGCCTGGTGGGGTGGAGAACCCCACCCCCACCGCCTGGGTGCCCGAGAGCAAACCGATCCGCTTTACGGAACTCGGCTGCCCGGCTGTCGATCGCGGCACCAACCAGCCGAACGTGTTCTATGACCCAAAGTCGTCCGAAAGCGCGCTGTCGTATTTTTCACGCGGCTGGCAGGACGAGGCCCTGCAGCGGCGCTATCTCGAGGCAATGCTGGGGTACTGGAATGAGCCGGTGAACAATCCCGTTTCCACCGTCACCGGCAAGCCGATGATCGAGATGAGCGAGGCCGCGGTCTGGACCTGGGATGCGCGGCCCTTTCCGGACTTTCCGGCGCGCGAGGATATCTGGGCCGATGCGACGAACTGGCGGCTGGGCCATTGGCTGACCGGCAGACTTGGCGCCGTGGGCCTTGGGGCGCTGGTGCGGGATCTGTGCCGGGCAGCGGGTTTGCAGAGTGGTGATATCGACGTGAGCGAGCTTTCCGACATCGTACCGGGCTTTGTCGTTTCGGCGCTGGAAAGCCCGCGCGCGTCCATTGCCACGCTGGCACGCCACTTCGGCTTCGATGCCATCGAGACCGGCGGCAAGATCGTGTTTCGTGCGCGCGGCCGGGCGGCGGCCCTGACCATCACCCCGGATCAGATGGTCGGCAATGGACAAGCCGAGGTCATGGAACTGACCCGGGGCCAGGAGACGGAACTGCCCCAGGCGCTCAAATGGCAGCTGGTGCGTGCCGATGAAGAATACGACACGGCCACGGTCGAGGCACGCCGGACCACCGTGCAGGCAGCACGCGTTTCCTCGGAAAGCTTTCCGCTCGCTGTATCGCTGGAAGAAGCCGACCGACGCTGCCGCCGCGCCCTGATGGAGGCCTGGGTCGGGCGCGAGACGTTGACGGCAAAGCTGCCACCTTCGTTGTTGTGGCTGGATCCGGGGGATGTGATCAGTCTCAGCCATGACGGCCGCCTGATCGACTACCGCATCACCCGTATTGCGGATGCCGGGGCACGAGCGATCGAAGCCATTCGTTCTGATGCAAAGGTCTATGATCTGCCACCCGGGCAATATCGGTCGGCAAGCCTGCCATCACCAACCGTGTTCGGCCCGGCCGAGGTGGCGCTGATGGACCTGCCGCAGATCTCTGACACGGTTCCGGCGCATCAGCCCTATGCGGCGGTGTTCGCAAAACCCTGGTATGGCACGGCTGCCATTTGGCGCAGCGCCAGCAATTCGGGCTTTGCATTGCTCGATACGGTGAGCACGCCTGCAAAGATGGGCACATTGGCCGCTGATCTGCCCGCCGGGCCGCTCTGGCGTTTTGACAGGGGCAGCGAAGTTCTGGTCGATCTCACCTCCGGCCCGCTGGTCAGCGTCACCGATACCGAACTGCTCAACGGCGCCAATGCACTGGCCGTGGAAAGCGCGCCGGGCGTCTGGGAGATCATCCAGTTTGGCACTGCGGAGCTGGTCTCAAGCGGGCGTTATCGTCTGACCCACCTGCTGCGCGGCCAACGTGGCACCGAGGATGCCATGGGTAGCCCGGCCTCGGCAGGCGCGCGGGTGGTGATCCTCGACGTGGCCGTCCAGCCGCTGTCCATCACCGAGGCCGATCTGGGCCTGCCCTGGAACTGGCGCATCGGGCCGGGCAATGCGGCGCCTTCTGACGCCATCATGCAGGCAATCGCGTTCACACCGAACGGGCGCGGGTTTATGCCCTTTGCGCCGGCACAGGCGAGGATGCACAGGCTCGCGAACGGCGACCTCGCCATCGGCTGGATCCGGCGTGACCGGGCGCTGTCCGCCGACAGCTGGGTGCTGGCTGATGCGCCAATGTCCGAGGTCAGTGAGGCTTATGAGTTGGAGATTCTGTCGGGGGCAAATGTCAAGCGAACCTTGACGGTTGCGGGCCCGACCGCCCTCTACACTGCCGCCATGCAGATTGCCGACTTCGGCGGGCCCGTCACCAGCGTTGACGTTCGCATTTATCAGATCGGTGCGCTGGGCCGTGGCGTGCCGCTGACAACTACCCTCTCGATTTCGGAGGCAACATGACCACCCCCAACCTTGCCCTGCCGCTGCTCGCCGCCGCACAGGCCCAGAAGCATGTCACTGTCAACGAGGCGCTGTCCCGGCTCGACGGGCTGGTGCAGCTCTCGGTGATTTCCTCGGCGTTGACCGCACCGCCCGCGACGCCGGCCGAGGGGGATCGCTATATCGTGGGGGCTGGCGCCACCGGCGCCTGGGCCGGGTGGGACGATTCCGTCGCGCTGTTCTCGGGCGGTACCTGGCTGCGGCTGATCCCCCAGACCGGCTGGCTGGCTTGGGATCAGGGCGCGGGTGGGATCGTCACCTATGACAGTGCCACCGGCTGGTCGGCATTGCAAACCGGCGGTGGGGCGGGTGGCCCGGTGACCTACAATCCCTTTGCCAAGCGCGTCGAGATCCCGCTTGCCGCCAACTTTCCGTCGTCGCGCAACACCACCGGGGCGGCGGGCAGCATTACCGATGACCCCGTAAACGGCCTGACGATCACCTCAACCTCAGGCACCGAAGCCGCAAGGTTCATCGCAACCAAGCCGCTGCCCGCAAACTGGGAGGTGATCGAGTTTGCCTGTTCGTCGGATCAATCCGCCATCACCTGGGGCTCGAACGGGTTCGTGCTGATGGGGGCTGCCGGAACATTCGTCACGGTGGGCGTTGGTTCGTATTCAGACATGACCCCGCGCGTGCGGATTCTCAAGTGGAACGCGTCGGGCACCTTCAACAACGCCATCCAGAACGGTATCGCATTCGAGGGCTGGAGCGGGTACTTTCGCCTGATCCATCGCGACAGCAAGATCGTCGTTTACCATTCCTATGATGGGGCGGCGTGGAGCTATACTGGCACGATTGACGAGACCGTCGATCTTGGTGGGCCGGCTTTGCATATTGGTCCCTCGGCAAACCACAACACCACGCTTTATGTGACGTATTACGCTGACGCGGACATCGTGCCGCAATTCGCGGGCTTTGTGAGGGCGGGTGGTACCGCGCCGGTGCTGGCCGACATGACACTGGCCCAGGCCCCGAGCGGGGCTGCCATTGGTGTGCATGTCGAGGAAGAACTGCTGACGGGGTTATCCGGTGCCAGCATCACATCCACCATCACAATTCCCGACCGGGCCATCGTGTTGGCGGTCTCAACCCGCACGGTCACGGCAATCACGGGGGCCACCTCATATGATTGCGGCATTGCCGGTACTCCGGCCAAGTTCGGCGGATCGCTCGGTATCGCCGCCGGCAGTACCAATGTCGGGGTGATCGGCCCGCAGGCCTTCTATGCGCCCACGCCGATCGTGCTGACGGCCAACGGTGGGAACTTCACTGGCGGCGATGTGCGCATTGCCATCCAGTACCTCCTACCGACAGCGCCGGCCGCTTGATCGATCTATCACTGACAAGGAAATGACCATGACCCCACCGCACAAGGACGCGGGTTTTGTCCGCATGCCCGAGGAAGATTTCGAAGCCATCCTCGCTCGCGCCGCCGAGAAAGGCGCCCGCAAGGCGCTGGCCGATGTCGGCCTCGAAGGCCCGGAGGCCGCCATCGACATCCGCGACCTGCGCACGCTGCTCGCGTCCTTGCGCATGGCGCGCCGCACCGCCTGGCAGACCACTGTTCGGCTCGTCACCACCGGCCTGCTGCTGGCGCTGATTGCAGGCGTGGCGGTGAAATTGAGGGTGTTTGGGTGAATTCGGGAACAGGAAATGCTTCCACCTGTCCCTTCCGGCCATCCGGCGCTATGATCGCGGAATGAACGATGCCGATGAAAAACGCATTGCAACCAAGCTGGCCAAAACCCTCGCCATGCTGTGCGTGCGCAATACAAAACTCGAAGACCTGCATGCCGGCATCACGCCGGCCAGCAAGACCGGGGATTATTCTGACGTTACGGTGATCGATGGCGAAGGCCGGGAAATTCCCTGGACCGATGTCTCGCATCTTGACGACGAGACCATGCGCGCACTGATGCGCCAGATCGTCAATCGCCTGTACACCTTCCACCTGATGGCTGATGATCCCAGCCTGCGGGAAACGATCGATAGGTGGGCTGCAGCCGCGGGTGCCTGGGATGACCCGGAAATCGATCAGGGGCTGCTGGGGGCGGTCGAGAAGAAAGCTGGTGGCAGCTAAGCGCGATCTTCGCCTTCAAGTCACGCGTATCACGCATTGCTGCCCTGGAGGGCCTCCCAATCCGCGTAAGTTTGGCCATCCGGCAGTTTCCAGAGAATGCGTCCGTTTATGCTCGTGCCGATTATGGTGGCTGCTGCCGCCGAGGCCGAAGGAAAGCTGTAGTCACTCGTGAACACCAGGAATTCACCTTCCTCCCGCAATACGCCCTTTTCAAGCAGGGTCTTGCGCATTGCGTCCGTCCCACGCGGGATCGTTCGCGTCGTGCGAACCCGTGCTTTTGATCCGGCCTTGACGACAAAATCGCCAGAGGGGCCGATCTGCATTTCGGCGGAAAATCCCTCGCCCCTGAACGAAAAAACAGGGCTCTCGACCCTGTCATTTTTGATCGACGTTGAGGAAGAATGATCCGTCTCAACTGGGGCGATGCGCATTTCACGGAACAGATCCCAGCCCAGGGCCCCGACGAGCGTCTTTGTCTGGTCCACGAATTCCGCCATGGCTGCGCGATCCGGCAATGGGAGACGGCCCGCATCATCTGATGGCATCCTTGTGTTCGGTAAAGACCAGCGCGGATTACCTCCGGCGGCCTTGATCAGGCAGGATTCCACATATCTCGCGTGGCTCTTGGTCAGATTCTCGTCCTTGCTGATCAGGACGACCGTATCTGTCCAGAAGGTCTTGGAATCACGCCCGTTGTCGTTCGAGTTGTGATGGGCCAATCGTCCGCTGACGCCTTCGGATTCACCGATATAGGCGAGCAGTCGGTCGGGTTCGTTCTCATCAGCGCCGATCAGGATATACACCCCCGGGCGCTCGATCTCGGGGAAGGTATCACGCACACGTTTTAGCTGGTTGCGGCGAAAGGCGATCGCCTAGATCGTAGACATTGAAATCTGAGCCACGCGGATACCGCTCGGGTCGCCGTCCAGCAGGAATATGTTGATCGAGCGGGGTTTCACGGGCGGATCCTATTGCTGGTTCTGCTGGAAAAGCGTCTCGCGGTGCCAGGCCAGGCGCTTGCGGTGCTCGGGGCCGAGCGGGATCGGGGCTTGCCATCGCAGGGCCTCCCGGGCGTCCTCACTGAGACCGGGAGAGAACATCGGCCGCCCCTCGTCGTCGAAGCTGACCAACCCCTTGTCGAACGCAGCATCCCACAACGCCGAGAGCAGCAGCCCGTTATGAACGTTCAGCCGCTCGGCATCCGACTCGCACAGTTTCCACGGGATGATGTGGCTGGCGCGCAGCAGTGCCGGATCGACAATGCCGGTCAGCGGGCAGCGGCCCTGCCAGTATTCCATCAGGGAGGCGCGGAAGATGTCTTGGCCCACACGCTGCACAACCAGACGCTCGGCCTCGGTTTTCTGCGGCAGGTTTTTCACCTTTTCGCGGAACGTGTCGAGCGGCGCTTCTGGCAGGCTGACCGAGAGCTGGTAGACGCGCGGCATTGCCTCGTAGAGCGCGCCAAGCGAGTCAAAGGCGAAACGCGCAAGGCCGGGGCCAGCCATGTCGGCGGGGGGCAGGCCAAGCTCGGCAACCACCCCGGAATGATCCAGCGCCAGATACCACGGGCCCTCGGCCCCGGCGGCGGCCAGCCAGAGCGCGCCTTGTGCGGTGGTCGAGCTATAGCGCCTCCAGCCACCCGTTTCGCCATGCGCGCGGCGAAAGCCGTGCTGGAACGCGGCCTTGTCGCATTCCTGACGGATGTAAAAGGATTGGGGCGCTTCGATTTCCGGCATGCACATTACCATTTCAAAAGGACCAGCCAGATTGCTGAGAGTCAATCGCGTGCGAGGAACGCGCCCATAAGCAGCTCAAGCTCTCGATTTTCCAGCAGCGCGAAAATTTCTTGAATAGAAAACCCATATCGCCGTCTTGCCCCCAATCAGAATTCAAGTTGCCACAACTCAGTATCAAGCCCTAGATTTCCCCTATTTTGAAAGCGTCTCCAATTTCTCCAACAAGTGCGAGAAACGATGTAGCTGCTCGAAGTCGCCATCCTCGATGACATCTGGATGAAAATGCATTATTTCATTTCGCAGCTTTCGGACCTCATCCAGTTCCTTGCAAAAGGTCTTTCGACAGGCAATAAACTTTAGCTTCTTCCAGTTGCCCTCGTTTTCGAAAATTCTCTGGTATTCCCCAAAAGTAAGTTGCGAGGCTTTCTCAATCTTGGCCTTGCGGTCGGGGTTGTCGTCATCACAGGCCGCGCGAAGCGTTTCAGTATCAAAGGTGCTCTCGATTATCCGCCGAATCTGATGCTCGATTCGACCCAATAACAGGAACGGTTCTGACAGCCCTTGGAATTGTTCGCTCAAGTCGGTGGCAGTGACAATGCCCGTGACTGTTTTGTCCTTTGACGAGCGCACAAAAACATACTCGCATTTGATGATCGTCTTCGTTGTTTCGAATAGCGAGTCTGTATCAAGAACCTCTTCAGCCTTTTCCATGGCCTCAGAGACCTCTTTGATCTTTTTGCCTTGGCTAAGCCGGCTACCAATGGATTTCCAGCTGATTGCTCCTTTTAGGTCCCGTGGGCCTGTCATGACAGCTAGCTGCGAAAAGTCATTGGCTAACATCAGTGTAACGGCCGTTTCGATCGGATCCTGCGGATTGACTTTGACCACTTCGCGGTTTGCTGCCTCGAGCATACGGACGAGATAGGTCATGTCCGGAAGATCGCCGACTATGATGTCGTCGCCTGCCTCTTCATTGGCACCGTCGAGCATGGCGGGAGCATCCGCTTTCGCTTCAGCCTCGCGCTTTCGGAAAGATATCTGCGCGTCGATCCAGGTGGTGGTGAAAGGAGGGTCAGTTCGTAGGTCGAGCTTTCTCAACTCCGCTTCGATCCGCTCCACGACCCCAGAGCGGCGGCGGCGGGCACCGAACCATCGAAGAAGTTCACGTACACTTGCCGTTCGCTCTTTCCCGGCGTCTACGTCCTCCTTTATTTCCCGGAGTTCGGCAATTTCCCCGTCTTCTTGCACGTCAGCTTGGTCCTGCATGATTAGAGCTCCAACTCCTTGAATTCACCACCCGCCTCCATGCGGTCCCAGGCTTCGAGCACCAGGCGGGCGGTGCGGTATTCGCCGTGTTTCCTGATTTCCTTTT
>JALUYI010000042.1 GCA_027013095.1 Paracoccaceae bacterium
AACAATCTGTCGAGCGACATTCAGACCCAGCTGTCCGGCCAGAAAATCTCGACAACCTTCTAAGGTTTCAGGGATACTGCCAAACGAGAGCCTCGCTTCTGCGGGGCTCTCTGGCGTTTGGGGGGTGCCTTATCGTCATTCGCATGGGTTGCGACTGTCGTCAGCCGTCATAGGCCCGGGCCCAACGCGCGAGCAGGTCCTGCTGCAATTTCTTGGCTCGGTGATTCCATGCCCGCGCACCACGAGGCCGCTCTTTTTGGGATTTCGGAATTTTAGCCCGGCGCGGCAGGTCGGCGCAAAAGATCGCAAAGACCAGTTTGCGCCCTTTGCGGGTTTTGGCATAGCCGGCAAGCGCCGAGACGAAATTCAGGGTTCCGGTCTTGGCCACCACCTGCACTGGAGGGGAGCGCATCGGTCGTCCCCTCTTGTCGTGAAAGGGGATTTTCTTCATCAGGGGCCGCAGCGGACCGTCCCAGCCCTCGCGCAGCAAAAGGCTGACCATATCGCTGGCTGAAATCCGGTTCGCCGCCCCCAGACCCGAATGATCGACGAAATACGCGTGCTGCGTCCCTGTGGCCGTGTTGGCCCAGCGGGTCATCTCGCGCGCCGAAGCCCGCAGACTGTCCGGCCGCCCGTTGCGCTTGGTGCTGGCCGTCAAACCGACGGTTTCGGCGGTCAGGTTGGTCGAGTATTTCAACATTCGCCGCAGCACCTCGCGTAGCTCGCGGCTCTGCCATGTGGCAATCACCTGCGTCTCAGGTTCCTTGGGAATGTGCAAAGCGACGCGGAAATCCGGCAACGCGATCCCGAAAGAGCGGGCAATCGTCTGAAACACCCCGGCCGCATAAATCGCCGGTTTGCGCACCGGTAGCCAGCGCCCGCCCCGGCGTCCCAACGCACGTCGGGCAACGGTCCAGTCCTCATGTCCGGGCGTCATATTCAGAGAAAACACCGGCATGTGCCGATCCACCACCCGGATGCTGGGCTGCTGCACGCGCGGGCGGAATTTCAGGGCGCGAGCGTCCATTGTCGTCTCATAGCCCCCCTTGCGGCGCGTCCATTCGAAAAACACCCGGTTGTAATTCAGGTTCAAACCCGAAACCGAAGGGTTATAGCCCAGATAAACCGGCTGCCCCGGATCGATTGCCGGCGTATAAGGCAGCGCGCCCTGAACGACATAGGTTTGACCGCTGATCCCAACCACACCCGCGGCCTTGATCTGGCGCACGAGATCCGCCAGCGCATCGCTGTCCAGCGTCGGGTCTCCGCCCCCCACCAGATAGAGGTCACCGTTGAGCGTCCCATCAACCAGCGGCCCCGTCGCCACCAGACGGGTGGTAAAGCGGAACTTGTCTCCCAATGTCTCCAGCCCGTAAAGCGTAGTCACAGTCTTGGTGACGCTCGCCGGAGGAAAGGTCAGAACCGGATTGTGGCTTTCCAGAATGTCGCCGCTATTGGCGTCCGCCACCACGAACCCCACCTTGCCGTCCAACCGCGCCCGGGCAATGATCTCAGAAACCGGGCGGGCGGTGGCCAGACGCAGTTTCAGGCTGCGGGGCTGCGGGCGGATCGAGTGCAGCGGAGCCCCGGCCATGACCACCGAGGCAAAGCAGACCGCCAGCGCCGCCAAAATCAGCCGGCGGCCCGGATGTTGAAACCTACTGCTGCTTGCCATGGCCATTCACGATCATGCCTGCATGTCTTTTCCATAAAAAGGGCGCGGCCCCTGAATCCGAACCGATCACAAGGCCCATTCGCCTCTGCTTCGGATCGCGCTTGAGGACAGGCCGACCGTCGGCCCCGACACAAGACACCAGCAAGGCGGCGGGCACAACGGTAAAATTGGCGAAAACCCCGCAGGCAGGCGGGCCTGATCAAAAATTTGCGCCGCAGGCGATAACCCCGCGGCCAGCATATGGCCCGGACGCGCCAGAATGCCGACGGGAATGCGGCCAAGGATGCCGCGCCAGTCCTGCCACAAGTGAAACGTGGCCAGATTGTCAGCCCCCATCAGCCAGACAAACCGCACCCCCGGGTACAGCCTCTGCGTATGATTCAGGGTTTGGGCGGTCAAGCGCGTGCCCAGTCGCCGCTCAAGATCGCTGACGACGATCCGCGGATCATCGGCCAAGGCACGACCGGCGGCAATCCGGCGATCCAGCCGCGCCGGCTCTTCGCGTTTCAGCGGATTCCCCGGCGACACCAGCCACCAGACCTGATCGAGGTGGAAGCGCTTCAGTGCCTCCTTGCTGATATGGACATGTCCCCAATGCGGCGGATCAAACGATCCACCCAACAGGCCGATCCGCTGGCCTGCTTCGGCATAGGGAAAATTATGACGCATCACGCTCGTTTGGCTCCTTCGGGCACAGGGGGCATGGTCCCAGCTTGGCCCAAGCCCCGTCTGGCCTCAATGCCTATATCCGCGCCTTTATCCGCTTTATCCGCGCCCGCGATAGCCCGGCACACCTTGATCCGGCAGCCACAGCCCCTCTGGCGGCGCACCGGTCTGCCAGAACACATCGATGGGGATGCCTCCGCGCGGATACCAGTAGCCGCCGATCCGCAGCCACCTCGGGGACAGCTCGTCCACCAAGCGGCGGGCGATTGAAACCGTACAATCCTCATGAAAGGCCCCATGGTTGCGAAACGAGGTCAGGTACAGTTTCAGGGATTTTGACTCAACCATCCACTTATCCGGCACGTAATCCAGCACCAGATGTGCAAAATCCGGTTGACCCGTCACCGGGCAGACCGAGGTAAACTCGGGAATGGTAAAGCGCACCAGAAAATCAACGTCCTGATGGGGGCTGGTGACACGCTCCAGAACCGCGAGGTCCGGCGATGCAGGCGCTTCGCTGGCCTGCCCCAGTTGCGAAAGGCCCAGTTCTTTTGCCCCGCTCATGCCGGCACCAGACCAAGTCGTTCATCACGTCGGCGCAGCCACGCAATCACCGGGATCGACAGCAGCACCATCCAGCCTTTTCCGATTACCTGCCCGCCAAGATAATCCAGACTGCCAAAGGCCAGTTGCAAGAACACCAGACTGTCAAACAGCAGGCCGACAAACCCCGAGGCCACCACCGCCAGAACCAGACGCCGCCGCTGCAAAGGCGTGTAAACCGCCAGATCGGTAAATTCCGAAATCAGAAAGGCCGCAACCGAGGCCACAACCAGAGCCGGTGGCGCAATCAGCCAGCTCAGCGCGCCGCCCAGCAGGATCGCGACGATCGACCAGACCAACCCCAGCCGCCGCTGCACAAGATCGCGCAGAACCAGCGCCAGCCCCACCATGACAACCCCGCTAGGGGCCATGATCCCCGGGGCCACCGGGATCAGGCAGGGCGAGTGGGGCGGGCAAGCCGTTCCCACATGCCCCAGCATCCAGTTTGCCACCGGAATCGATAAAATATAACTCAAAAGATAAAACACGCCCTCGACTTGCCGGCGCCTGTTCATTGAAGCGGTCATTTTCCTCTCCACAAATTTCGCCTTCAGGCCTGTTACCTGCGCGCGCTCCGCCCCTAACGCAGAGACCCCTTGATTGTCAATCCGCCGCCGCCAAGGTCTTTTTTGCAAAAATACTCACTGACCCGACCTGTCCGAACCCGCGGATCCTCTACTGAGGGTCCCCATCGGACTCGCACATCCCCGGCGATACGGCCGCCAAGACGCATCACCCGCCATTGCGCTTTGGCGTAGCATTGAATAAAGCATCCTGAAACAGCAACAGGGACCCCTGCATCATGGCTTCTTACCAATATGTCTATCATATGAACGGCGTCTCCAAGACCTATCCCGGTGGCAAGAAATGTTTTGAAAACATCCACCTTTCCTTTCTTCCGGGCGTCAAGATCGGTGTGGTTGGGGTCAACGGCGCTGGCAAATCCACCCTGATGAAGATCATGGCCGGGCTGGACCGTGACTTTACCGGCGAAGCCTGGGCCGCCGAGGGCGCGCGGGTGGGCTATCTCCCGCAGGAGCCGCAGCTTGACGAGACTCTGAGCGTGCGCGAAAACGTCATGCTGGGGGTTGCGGCCAAAAAGGCAATCCTTGAGCGCTACAACGAATTGGCGATGAATTACTCGGAGGAAACCGCCGACGAGATGGCGCAACTGCAGGACCAGATCGACGCCGACGATCTTTGGAACCTCGACGCCACCATCGACATCGCGATGGAGGCCCTGCGCTGCCCGCCCGATGATGCCGACGTCAAGACCCTGTCCGGGGGCGAACGTCGGCGCGTCGCGCTCTGTCGTCTGCTGCTTGAGGCGCCCGAGATGCTGCTGTTGGACGAGCCGACAAACCACCTTGACGCCGAAACCATCGCGTGGCTGCAAAAACACCTGATCGACTATGCGGGCACCTGCCTGATCGTCACCCACGACCGCTATTTTCTAGACGACATCACCAGCTGGATTCTGGAGCTCGACCGGGGCCGTGGCATCCCCTATGAGGGGAATTATTCAAGCTGGCTGGAGCAAAAGGCCAAGCGTCTGGCGCAGGAAGCCCGCGAAGACAAGTCCAAGCAGAAAACGCTTGAGCGTGAGCTTGAATGGATGCGTCAGGGGGCCAAGGCGCGTCAGGCCAAACAAAAGGCGCGCATCAACGCCTATAATGATCTCGCCAACCAATCGGAGCGCGAGAAACTGGGACGCGCCCAGATCGTTATCCCCAACGGGCCGCGCCTTGGCGGCAAGGTAATCGAAATCACCGACCTGAAAAAAGGCTTTGGCGACAATCTGTTGATCGACGGGTTGACGTTTTCTTTGCCCCCCGGCGGGATCGTCGGCGTGATCGGCCCGAACGGCGCCGGCAAATCGACGTTTTTCCGCATGTTGACCGGGCAGGAAACGCCGGATCAGGGCTCCATCGACTTTGGCGACACCGTCAAGCTAAGCTATGTCGACCAGTCGCGCGACTCGCTGAGTGGCGAAAAAACCGTGTGGGAGGAAATCTCCGACGGTCTGGACATCATCAAGCTCGGGGATGCCGAGGTCAACAGCCGCGCCTATTGCGGGGCATTCAATTTCAAGGGCGGAGACCAGCAGAAAAAGGTGTCCCTGCTGTCAGGAGGTGAGCGCAACCGCGTGCATCTGGCCAAACTTCTGCGCGAAGGCGGTAACGTATTGTTGCTGGACGAACCGACCAACGACCTTGACGTCGAAACCCTCCGCGCGCTTGAGGATGCGCTGGTGGATTTCGCCGGTTGTGCCGTTGTCATCAGCCACGACCGCTTTTTTCTGGACCGGATATGCACCCATATTCTGGCTTTTGAAGGCGACAGCCATGTCGAGTGGTTCGAGGGTAATTTCGAGGATTATGAAGCGGATAAGCTGCGCCGCCTCGGGGCCGATGCGCTGGAACCCAAGCGGGTCAAATACAAGAAATTTACCCGATAGGCACACGACCCCCGAACGCCCGTCTCAGTCCGGCAACCGGCGCAACAGGATGAACAGATCGTTGCGCATCACCTCGCGCAGGTTGATTTGGCCCGCGCGCTGCCGGATTTCCTGCAGCACCAGCGAACGCGCCCGCGGCGTCACCGGGCAAAGCGGCACCAGAACGTAATCGGCGCGATCCATCCCCGCGTTGCCGCCGTAGTACCACGGTGCCCCACCTTTCAGGGGCGCGGTCGAGCCGAACAGCCAGAGGTTCGAGAACGTGTCCGCTGTGAACACCGTTTTTCCCTTGATGCCATCCACCGTCTCGAGGTCTCGAGCCATCTGATGCAAAACACCAACCAGCCCCATCGCCAGCCGGCATTTGTTGAGAGGCTGGCCAAACAGAACATCGGTGTTGCGATCAGTTGACTTCGCCACCAGCGCCGCCAGCTTTGGGTCACTGAGGGGAAAGGCTTCGCGCCGCGCCGGGGCATACATACGCGACGCCTTCATTGCGATATCGCTGTTCTTGTGGCCCGGCAGCACCTGAAAAAAGCCTTGGCGCGACAGGCGCGCATGACGGATATCGGCAAACGTCAGATTAAAAACGCTGGGCAGGATCAACGCTCCGGAAACAGCCGCCACAACCCCCATCGCGCGCCCGACATTCCAGCCAAAACCGTTGTTGATCCGCCGATCCGGACGTAGTGCAAGCATCAGGATCATAACCAGAAACAGCCATTTCGGATCGTTTCCCCAATTCTGATAGGTCACGTAAACAAAGGCCGGCGCAAGCACCAGCAAAAGGATCCCTTCAACCCCATGGCCCGCCTGTCGCAGCAGGACGACGGCGGCAATTAGCACCAGATTGGCAGTCAGAAAAGTCGGCCCGATCAACAGCACCGCCAGCGTGGCACTGGGCTGTGGCCGGATCCCGGATGCGCTGACAAGGCGGAGATCGCCAATATAGGCCAGCCAGTAATCCACCCCGCCAAGTGCCGTCATCACCGCTACCGCCACGGCGCCGACCAGAAACGCCACCGTCAAGCTGCGCCATTTTGCCCGCAGGATCAGGGCCAGCAGGACGGCGGGCATAAAGGCGACAAAAAAGGTGATCTTTGACAGCGCCAGAAACGACAGCGCCAGCCCGACAACCAGACCATCGGCGGTGTCGTTCTCACGCGTCGGTAAAACCATGATCAGGATCACCAGCAGCGATGCCGCTGCCCAGGCCCAGCGGTTGTAATACATCGAGATCGAACTGACCTCGTCCTTGCCCCCATAGACCAGCGCCGTGCAGAGGATGATCACGAACGCCCCGAACAGCAGCGCGCTGGCTGTGGACAGGCGTGAATAGCCGACCCACCAGATTGCCGGCACCATGATGAGCGCCACCAGAACCATCCCGCCCGTGATCGCATGTCCGACCCCAATCCCCAACGAGACCAGCCATGAAATCGGTGCAAAAGCCAGAATCCCGATCGGCGTGGTAAAATCCAGATGTGGCCACTCACCTGCGCCCATGCGCAGGATGATCTGGAGCAAATGCAACGCATCGCCCTCATGCTGATCGATCAGCAAAACGCCCTTTCCCAGCAACAGCGCCGCCTGAACGATCAGAACGAAGATCAAGAATGCCAGATAACCTCCGGCTGAAGGCCTGCCCATGTCTGCCCCCTGTTTTGTTTCGCGCGATGCTACAATGCCTGACGCACAGATGCAAAACTGTCTTTAATTTTTGTTGTTGAATTTGTGCCATATGCTTAGGGTCTGGACTGACATTCAGCAGGCGAGAACAACCGAGGCATCCATGAACATGCAGGCAATCGACGTCAAGGCCCCTCCGCAACCCACCAGCCTGCAGGACACCGGCCTGCCGCTGGTCATGTTACGGGATATTTTCCTCAAAACCGTGTTTCGACGCAACCTGTTCACCGTATCCGCCATTGCCGAGGCCATCTGCCTGCCCATCGGCCTGACTCAGGATCTGATCGAGCTGGCGCGCGAACAAAAGCTGCTGGAAGCGATGGGAAACCGCGAGGCACACGGGGCCAGTGAAATGGTTTACGAGCTGTCGGACAGTGGCAAGTCGCGCGCCCTCGATGCCCTGAAACAATCGGAATATTATGGCCCGGTGCCGGTGCCGCTGGAGGCCTACAAGACCCAGACCGAACGGCAAGCGGTGCGAAATATTGCCATTTCAAAACAGAAACTGACCGAGTCTATGTCTCATCTGATCCTGCCGGACGGCCTGCTGGATGAGTTGGGGCCAGCCATCAACTCGGGCAAGTCGATCCTGATGTACGGGCCTCCCGGAAACGGGAAATCCTCGATCTCGAACGGCATTCGCGACGCGCTTGGCGACCGCATCTATGTGCCGCTGGCCATCGAATACATGGGACAGGTGATCACGGTCTATGATCCAATCGTGCATGACAAGGTCGAGGCCAGCCCCAATGACACGCTGTCTCTTAGGCGCAGCGGCAGCCGCTTTGATGCCCGCTATGTCCGCTGCCGCCGTCCCACGGTCATCACCGGGGGCGAACTGACGCTGGACATGCTGGACCTGAAATACAACGCCGTCTCGCGCACCTATCAGGCGTCGCTGCAGTTGAAATCCACTGGTGGCGTGTTCATCGTTGACGATCTCGGACGGCAGGCCGAGCCCCCGCAGGCGTTGATCAACCGCTGGATCGTGCCTATGGAAAGCGGCTATGACATTCTGGCGCTGGAATCGGGCGAGAAATTTATCGTACCCTTTGATACGCTGGTGATTTTCTCGACAAACTACAAGCCCTCGGAAATGTTCGACGCGGCGGCCTTGCGACGTATTGCATACAAGATCAAGATCGACGGCCCTGATCAGGAAAACTTTTTGCAAATCTTCATGCGGGTCTGTCAGGCCAAACGCGTGCCCGTCGATGAACACGCAGTGGTGCATTTGCTGAAAAATCGCTACCCCGAGGTCAACCACGTCTATGCCAACTTTCATGGCCCGTTCCTGATCGACCAGATCCTGTCGATCTGCGCCTATGAAGAGATCCCGCCGCAAATGTCACCGGAACTGATTGACCGCGCCTGGGCCAACCTTTTCGTGGACGAGGCCTGAATGGAGCTGCGCGGAATTGGTCTGGCCGGATGCGGTCGCATGGGCGCAGGGATGCTGCAGGCGCTGATCGCGGCGGGCTTTGACGCGGGCGGCTTTGATGTCCGGCCAAGGCACCAGTTTGGCCCGCTTGCGGAGCACATCGAAACCGACCCTCGGGCCTTTGCCGGCAACTTGCGAACGCTGCTGAGCGTGGTTCGGGACCGCGCACAGACCGAAGAGGTTCTGTTTGGCGCGCAGAACTTTACCTCGATCGCCCCGAAGCTTGAGCGGATTATCATCTGCTCGACGCTGTCCCCGGCCTATGTGCGAGCCCTGCAAAGCCGGGTGCCGAAGGGGATCACGCTGATTGACGCCCCGATGTCCGGCGCCGAAATCGGAGCGCGCGAGCGCCGCCTGTCATTCATGCTAGGCGGAGACGCCGCTGATCTGGACGCGCTGATGCCTATTTTTCAGGCGATGGGCACCTCCTTTCACCGGATGGGCGGGTTTGGCAGCGGCATGGCCGCCAAGGTCCTGAACAACCTGCTGGCGGCCTCCAACACGGTCATGACGCGTCTGGTTCTGGAATGGGCGCGCGCAGGAAATCTGAATCCCAACCGCCTGCTGGATCTGATCGCCGCCAGTTCCGGACAAAACTGGTTTGCCTCGGGCTTTAACGAAATCGAATTTTCCCGCGACGGCTTTGGCCCGGACAATACGATCGGGATTCTTGAAAAGGACGTTCTGGCCGCCCTTGACGATGCACCAGAAGGAGCCGACACACGCCTGCCCCGCCTGCTGGTCGAGATGATCGGCACGCTGGCCCCGATTGATTGGGACATCAGGTCAGGCGCAAAGCCGACTAACGGAACGGACCCCTTGTGAAAATACGCTTTTCGCGCGCGCACAACCGGGCAGAGTATTGGCTGGCGATCTATCCCTGTCTTTAAACCCGCTATGCGGTCAGCCCCTCTGGCTCATCCAGCCCGTGTGCGCGGCAGGCCGCGGTCAGGGTGTTGGCCAGAAGACAGGCAATGGTCATGGGGCCGACACCGCCCGGAACCGGCGTTATGGCACCGGCCACCTCGCGAGCGCTGGCGAAATCGACATCGCCAACCAGCCGGGTCTTTCCTGCGCCTTTTTCAGGCGCGGGAATGCGGTTGATCCCGACGTCAAGCACCGTTGCACCCGGGCCGATCCATGCGCTGTCGATCATTTCGGGGCGGCCCACGGCGGCCACCAGAATATCGGCCCGCCGGCAGATATCCTGAATGTTCCGGGTGCGACTGTGGGCGATGGTGACGGTGCAACTGTCGCGCAACAACAGCTGTGCCATCGGTTTTCCAACGATATTCGAGCGCCCGACCACCACGGCGTTCAACCCGCTCAGCGATCCGTGATGATCGCGCAACATCATCAGGCAGCCCAAAGGCGTGCAGGGAACCATGCTTTTTTGCCCCGTGGCCAAACGCCCGACATTCAGGATGTGAAACCCGTCCACATCCTTGTCCGGATCAATCGCGTTGATGACAAGCGCCTCGTCCAGATGTGCGGGCAGCGGCAACTGCACAAGAATACCATGCACCGCGGGATCGGCATTCAGGGCGGCGATCAATTCCAGCAACTCAGCCTCTGTGGTTGTGGCGTCCAGCTTGTGCTCAAACGAGGTCATCCCCGCCTCAACGGTCTGGCGCCCCTTGGAGCGGACGTAAACCTGGCTGGCCGGATCCTCGCCGACCAGAACCACGGCAAGCCCCGGGCTGATCCCATGATCCGCCTTCAGACGCTCCACATGCGAGGCCACCTGTTCCCGAATTCCGGCAGCAAACACCTTGCCGTCAATGATTTTCGCCACCATTTCTATCCCCTTTTCGCTGGAATGCACCACCCGCGACGTCGGCCCCGTCGGGCTTGGCCGCCTTATAGCGGCCCTAGAACAGGCCTTCAATCTGGCCCAGATCATTCAGGTGGATGGCCTCGGCAGCAGGCTTACGCGGCAGGCCGGGCATCGTCATGATCTGCCCGCAAATGACCACAACAAAGCCGGCGCCAGCGCTAAGGCGAACTTCGCGCACCGGCACCGAATGCCCGGTGGGCGCGCCTCTGAGGTTCGGATCGGTCGAAAAGGAATATTGCGTCTTGGCCATGCAAATCGGCAGATCGCCATACCCCGCATCTTCCCAAGCCTTCAGCTGTTCGCGGATTTTCTTGTCGGCCAGAACCTCGTCGGCACGGTATATCCGTTTGGCGATGGTCTCGATTTTTTCAAAAAGCGGCATCTCATCCCGGTAGAGCGGGGCAAATTGCGACACCGCGCTGTCGGCAATCTGCGCAACCCGGGTGGCCAATTCGGCCGCGCCTTCACCGCCCAGCTCCCAGTGGCGGCAGAGGATGGCCTCGGACCCTTGAGTCTCGACATAGTCGCGCACCGCCTGAATTTCGGCGTCGGTGTCGGTAACAAAGTGGTTGATGGCCACGACGACCGGCACGCCAAAGGATTTCAGATTTCCGATATGACGGCCAAGGTTTGCACAACCTTCGGTGACAGCGGCAACATTTTCCGCCCCCAGATCGGCCCGCTGAACACCACCATTCATTTTCATGGCCCGCACCGTGGCCACCAGAACCACGCAATCCGGTGACAGCCCGGCCTTGCGACATTTGATATCCATGAATTTCTCCGCCCCGAGGTCAGCCCCGAAACCCGCCTCAGTCACCACATAATCCGCCAGTTTCAGCGCCGTCGTTGTGGCGACAACAGAATTGCAGCCGTGGGCAATATTGGCAAACGGGCCGCCATGCACAAAGGCCGGGTTGTTTTCCAGCGTTTGAACGAGGTTTGGCTGCATCGCCTGTTGAAGCAGAACCGTCATCGCACCATCCGCCTTTATATCCCGGCAGGTGATCGGGGTACGGTCGCGCCGATAGGCCACGATAATGTTGCCCAAACGCTGTTGCAGATCCTCAAGATCATTGGCCAGACACAGAATGGCCATGACCTCGGAGGCCACCGTGATGTCAAATCCGGTCTGGCGCGGAAAGCCGTTCGAGACCCCCCCGAGCGAGGTCACTACATCCCTGAGCGCCCGGTCGTTCATGTCCAGAACCCGACGCCAGACAACGCGGCGCTCGTCGATTTCCAGCGCGTTTCCCCAATATATGTGATTGTCGATCATCGCCGCCAACAGGTTGTGCGCGCTGGTGATCGCATGAAAATCACCGGTGAAGTGCAGGTTCATCTCTTCCATCGGCACGACCTGCGCATAGCCCCCCCCGGCAGCGCCGCCCTTCATGCCGAAACAGGGGCCCAACGATGCCTCGCGGATACACAACATGGCCTTCTTGCCGATCCGGTTCAGCCCGTCGGTCAGGCCAACGGTGGTGGTGGTCTTGCCCTCGCCTGCCGGTGTGGGGTTGATCGCGGTCACCAGAATCAACCTGCCATTCTTTTTGTCCCGTTGCGCGGCGATGAACCCGGCCGAGACCTTGGCCTTGTCATGTCCAAATGGCAACAGGTCGGCCTCGGGTATGCCAAGCGTCGCGCCAATCTCCTGGATGGGTTTTTTCGAGGCCTCGCGCGCAATCTCGATGTCTGACTTATATCCCATTTCAGCTTTCCTTTCGGTGACGCGACAATAATGACCTTGTTCGCGTATAACGGCAAGAACGGTGTACAACAGCACACAGCCGACATTTTCGGGATCAGAAACGCCGCTTTACCCTGTGGACAAAAACGCCCGGCGCATGGTGGCCGGGCGGATCTCGTCTCTTGTCTTAGGAGTCAGCGTCTTGGGCGACGGTCCGATTTCAGACCGTCGGGTTGGGCTCAAGATCAGTCTTTGGCGGCTTGGGCTTGGCTGTTTTGGGAATCGCCGTCACGCTGGCGGCCGATCCGCCCGAGGGGGTGTCGTCCTCACCCTCGCCCCGGTTCAGAGGCTCGCCGGCAATCACCTTGCCAATCTCGGCCCCGGTCAGGGTCTCGTATTCCAACAGGCCCTCGGCCAGACGCTTGTGCTCATCAGCGTGCTCGGTCAGGATGCGGCGCGCGGTTTCATAGCCTTCATCGACGATCCGGCGGACCTCATCGTCGATCAGCTTGCGCGCCTCAGGGCCGGCGTTAAACTGCGAACCCTGTGGCCCCAGATAGGTTTGCTGCTCGCTGACATATTCGATATTGCCGAGCTTCTCGCTCATCCCGAACTGGGTCACCATCGCGCGGGCAATGCGTGTTGCCTGCTGGATATCCGAACTGGCCCCGGAGGTGACGTTCTCGGGCCCGAAAATCAACTCTTCGGCCACCTTGCCCCCCATCGCCATGGCGATTTTCGAGGTGTATTTCGTCTTTGTCACCGACAACTGGTCCCGTTCGGGCAAGGACATCACCAGGCCCAGCGCCCGGCCGCGCGGGATGATAGTCGCCTTGTGAATGGGATCGTGTTGCGGCACGTTGAGGCCGACGATGGCATGGCCCGCCTCGTGATAGGCGGTCAACTTTTTCTCGTCCTCGGTCATCACCATCGAGCGGCGCTCGGCACCCATCATGACCCTGTCCTTGGCATTCTCGAAATCTTCCATGGTCACGAAACGTTTACCGGTTCGCGCCGCCATCAAGGCCGCCTCGTTCACCAGATTGGCCAGATCGGCCCCGGAAAAGCCAGGGGTGCCGCGGGCAATGATTCGCAGGTCTACATCCGGTGCCAGCGGCGTTTTGCGGGCGTGAACCCCAAGGATCTTTTCGCGCCCCTTGATGTCCGGATTGGGCACCTGAATCTGGCGATCAAACCGCCCCGGCCGCAGCAGCGCCGGGTCCAGAACATCGGGCCGGTTGGTCGCCGCAATCAGAATCACGCCCTCGTTGGCCTCGAACCCGTCCATTTCCACCAGCAGTTGGTTCAGGGTCTGCTCGCGCTCATCATTGCCACCGCCATAGCCCGCGCCGCGGTGCCGACCGACCGCATCAATTTCGTCGATAAAGACGATACAGGGGGCATTTTTCTTGGCCTGCTCGAACATGTCGCGCACGCGGCTGGCGCCAACGCCCACGAACATCTCAACGAAATCCGACCCCGAAATGGTAAAGAAGGGCACCCCGGCTTCACCGGCAATGGCGCGCGCCAACAGGGTCTTGCCGGTGCCCGGAGGGCCAACCAGAAGCGCCCCTTTGGGGATCATTCCGCCAAGTCGGGTAAACTTGTGCGGATCGCGCAAAAATTCAACGATTTCCTCAAGTTCTTCCTTGGCCTCATCAATCCCGGCGACGTCGTCAAAGGTCACCTTGGTGGATTTTTCCGTTAGCAGCTTGGCCTTGGATTTGCCAAACCCCATGGCCCCGCCACGGCCGCCTCCCTGCATCCGGTTCATAAAGAAAATCCACACCCCGACCAGCAACAAGACCGGCCCGAACAGTGTCAGGAAGCTGAGAAAGCCCGAGGCCTGTTGCGGCACCGCCTTGATTGCAACCTTGGCGGCCAGCAGCTTGTCTGTGACCTTTTCGCCTTCGGGCTTTATGGTCACGTAATCGGTACCGTCCTTGGCGTGAACGTAAATCTTTTCGCCGTCCAGCGAGACACTCTGCACCTCGGAGCGGTTGACCTGCTCCATGAAGGTCGAAAAATTCTCGGTCCGGGAGGACAGGCCGCCCGAGCTTGAGTTGAACATGTTGAAAAGCGCCACAATCAACAAGAAAAGCACAACCCAAAAGGCGATATTTCGTGTGTTTCCCAAAACACGGCTCCTTGAAATGGAACAGGTCCGCCGGGGCGAACCACAGTTGGCCCTAACATAGGCATCCGGTGGGCAGATTCAATGCGTTAAAGCCAGAGGTGCGAAATCATCGCAGGCGGGAACACGCCGACAACGCCACCCCTCGGCGCGGCCCGCCAGCGGCGCTGAGATCAGGCGCTCAGCTGCCCACAGGCCGGGGCTGGCGCGCAGTTCCTCACGCAACAGGCCGGTTTCGCGCCAGTCCGGGCATTGCGCCAGACCATTGTCCCCAAGGGCGGCGATATAAAGCTCGGTGGGCGTATGCGGGGGGCCGGAAAATTCCCATCGGCCGTCCCAAAGCCGGGGCACGGGCGCGCTGAGGCTCTGAACGGCCCGGTATTCTCGCAGGATATGGAGCCGCCCGGCGCGACAGCGGATCAGACAGCCTGTCAGCGTTGTCGAGCGGCCCTGTTTTACGCTCTCCAGCGCGCGTTTCAGGCTGTCCAGGCGCGGCCGATAAGTGGCCCCCGAGACCCACATCAGACCGTGGGCAAAGAGACGGCGACGGATCTCTTCGGGCAGGGAAAAAAGGTCGGTGAGAGGCATGCTGACGCCACCCGCCGCCGAAACCGAGACCAGCCCGGCCGCCGCCCGAAAAGTGTCCAGTTCCAACGCCTGCCGCGCCAGTTGAAAGCGCGCGGCCGTGTCGGCCAACCCCGCGGGGGAAAGGCCGATCTCGGATAGAGAGGCCAGTGCCTTTCGGATCCGCACCCGCAGGTAGGTGGTGTTTTCATTGCTCGGGTCCTCGCACCAGCTCAGGCCACGGGCGCGGAGATCGGCGCGCAGGTCGGCGCGCCTCAGCCCCAGCATGGGCCGAATCCATGCGACCCCCAACGCCGAGCGGCGCGCCGCCATTGCTGCCAGACCGTCCACGCCCGAGCCGCGCGCAAGGCGCATCAGGACGGTCTCGGCCTGATCGTCCAGCGTATGCCCCAGCGCCACCACCGAAATGCCGCTGGTCCCGGCCCAGTCGGCAATCAGCCGGCGGCGGGCATTTCGCGCCGCGGCCTGCAGGTTCCCGCTCAGTTGTGGGTGGTCCCACCTTTTGATGTCATGGGCCAGACCCATCGCCTGACAGGCGCGATGCACGGCGCGGGCCTCAGCCGCTGATTCGGGGCGCAGGCCGTGATCCACTGTTACGGCCGCAAGGCTGATCCCGAGGGCGGGCGCGGTTGCATCAAGCAGGTGCAGCAAGGCCGTCGAATCGCTGCCCCCGGAAACGGCCACGCCGATCTTGTCCGGTCGCTCCGGGCCGAGGCATTCCTGCAGACGCTGCGAAAAGACGCGCGTCAGCTCTGCCGTCATCCGCTGCATCCAAGGGCGGTCATCTTGGTCTTGGCGTTGGTCTCAGACTCCGAGCCGGGATAACGGACCCCGACCTCGTTCAGGGTCAGGCAGGCTTCGTCTCGCTGGCCGATCTTGTCCAGACTGACCCCAAGGCGAAACAGGGCCTTGGGTGCAAAGGGGCTGTCGGGAGTGGCGCTGAAGCTCTGCAAAAAGCTGCGGGCGGCGTTGCTCCAGTCGTTCAACTCAGCCAGAGCCTGACCGCGCCAATAATAGGCTTCGGCGGTCAGGCTGCCGCCGGGATAGGTGGTGCCATAGGCCGCAAACAGATCGGCGGCCTTCTTGTAGTCGCCCTTGTCATAGGCCGCTTTTGCCGCGTCAAAGTCGCCCTTTTCGGCCACTGCAAGGTCTTGGGTGCCGGGCTGTGGCTGCGGCACGACCGGCACGACGACCTTTGATGCATCCCCACCAAGGGTCGTGGTCTCGCCCAGTTTGGACACGTCACCGCCCTCCAGTTTGACCAGACGGTATTCCAGATCGCCAATCCGGTTGGTGCCATCCTTGACGATCCGGTTGACGCGAAACTGCAGCTTTTCGACCTTGCCCGTGAGGCGCTGCAATTCGGCCTCAAGCGCATCGAGGCGCTGGATTTCGGTGTCACCCCCAGTGGTCAACGTCTGCGTCACCCCGGTGGTGGATTGCTCGCGCTTCAGGTTCTGGATTTCCACATAGAGAAAGCTCAGCTCTTGACGGATGTCGGCAAGGGTCTCTTTGCGGGTCTGTGCGCTTGCCGACAGTGGAGTCAGCAACATCACCGCCACAAGCGCAACCCAGACGGGGCCTCTGTTCACCGCCATCGGATCAACTGCTCGCGCCGGCGCGCACCACGGTCACGGCACGGCGGTTCTGAGACCAGCATTTCTCGGCCGAGCACAGGGCGATCGGGCGCTCTTTGCCATAGCTGACGGTTGTAATCCGGTTCGCGCTGACCCCCTTGCTGACAAGATAGGCCTTGACCGCACTGGCGCGCCGCGCCCCAAGCGCCAGATTATAGGCTCGGGTGCCGCGCTCGTCAGCGTGTCCTTCAACGGTGATCGAATAGACCGTGTTCTTGATCAGCCATGCGGCTTGTGCATCAAGAACCGAAATTGCCTGCGCATCGAGGGTGCTTTGATCGACGGCGAAATGAACCCGGTCGCCCACCGTGGTGTTGAAATAGTCAACCGTGTCGGACTTGTAGGACCCGTTGGCCCCGGACAGCCCGCTGTTGGGGATGGCGTTGCTGCAGGCGGCAAGCGCCAGCCCGCCGGCCACCAGAATCAGTGCAAGTCTTGCTCTCATAATCATCGCCCCTTTTTGGGTTTGCCGCCATTGGCGCCCGGATCATGGCTCCCTGCGGTCATCTTGTGAAATCTCCCGCCGCTACTTTCGTTCGCGCGACCACGACGGGTCCGAAGCATAGGCGGGCGTCGGAATCTTTTTCAGGTTTCGCCCGCTGATATCGACCGAATAGATGGACGGTGCCCCCGAGACGCCACGGGTTTCCCGAAAAAACATTAGAACCCGGCCATTGGGCGCCCATGTCGGACCCTCATCCAGAAAGGACGAGGTCAACAGGCGCTCTTCGCTGCCATCGACCCGCATCACGCCAATGTGAAAGCGGCCGTTGTTGATATTGGTAAACGCGATCAGATCTCCTCGCGGAGACCAGACCGGCGTTCCGTAGCGCCCGGCACCAAAGCTGATGCGCTGCGCCTCACCGCCGCCCGCCGGCATGATATAGATCTGCTGCGCCCCCGAGCGGTCGCTTTCGAAGGCGATCTGCTTGCCATCCGGGGAAAAGCTGCCTGCCGTCTCGATTGATGGTGCCACCGTCAGGCGCGTGCGTTTGCCAGAGGCCAGATTCTCGACGTAAAGATCGGTGTTGCCCGCCTCGGACAGGGACAACAGAACCCGCTTGCCATCAGGCGAAAACCGCGGGGCAAAGCTCATCCCCTTGGTATCGGCCAGACGGCGGCGGCGCATGGTCCGAGTGTTCAGCACAAAGACCTGCGGCGTACCGGTTTCATAAGAGGTATAGAGAACGCGAGTGCCGTCGGGCGAAAACCGCGGTGCCAGCACGATCGAGCGATCGTCGGTCAGCGCCCGGTAATTCGCGCCATCGTAATCCATCAGCGCCAAACGCCGCATCCGCTGCCCCTTGGGGCCGGTCTCGGAGACAAAGGCCACGCGGCTGTCGAAATAGCCCTGTTCACCGGTCAGGCGCGAATAGACCGTGTCCGCGACCTTGTGGGCAATGCGCCGCCAGTCCTTGCGGCCGCCGCTGAATTGCAGGCCACCGCCCATCGAGGTCTGGGCAAAGACGTCAAACAGGCGGAATTTAACTGTCAGCCGCCCCCCCAGCCCTTCGCTGACGGCGCCGGTCACCAGAGCTTGCGCGTTGATCGCCTGCCAGTCAGCAAATTGCACCGGCGCATCGAAATTGGAAATTCCCGAAATCTGCGCGTTCGGCGGAATTTCGCGAAACAGGCCCGAGCCCGTCAGATCGGAAACGATCACCCCGACGATATCCTTGGCGACCTGTTGAGACGTCGCCGTCGTGGCTACGAACGCCGGCACGGCAAAGGGCATCGGCTCAATCACGCCATTGGTGATCTCGATGCGCAAGGGCCCGGTGCGGCTCTTGCCTTGGGCCACGACCGATTGCGCCAGAAACAGCGACAAAATCGCGGCCAGAGCCGCCGGGAGGACATGCAGGGGTCTCATTTGATCCTCATCTTATCAGGGTTGAACGTCATTTCAATGTCGCGCCATCGATCATATTTCTCAATCGGCAGTTTGTAGCCACTTTTGGCACAACGCAAGATCGCACGTCGTGCTGCGCCAAATGCGCTTCTCTGTGCGGCACCCGAGCCCTTGCTGGCACGGATCAGGCGAATGGAGGACTCGATGGGCATGCCGTTTTTCTCCATCCTAACCCCGACCACAACCGTGATCCGTGCGGATTCGGATGTCGGATTGACGTTCCAGCATTCCTGAACCGCAACGATCAGCCCGTCTTTTTCCCCCTGCGTCAGGGGTGGACCCACGGGGGCGGGGGCCGGTGTTGGCGCCCGCGGACTGGGCGGTTTGGCGCGGGCGGCCGCCTGCGCGCGGGCCAGCGCCTTTTGAATGTCGCGCGCCTGACGCACGCGTCGGCTCAGTTTGGCCGGACGGCCCCGTGGTCGGCTAGTGGCCACGGGGGCAGCACTCTTGCGGGTTTTCTTGGGTTCTGTGATGATCTCGGTGGACGCCTGATCGGGGGCTTTCTCGACCTTCGGTTTAAGCGGCTTGGTGGCGGTTGGGTCAGGGGTCGTCGATTTCTGGACCTGCCGCGATTTCAGCGCATCGCTGGGTGGTTTGGGCGCCGCCCGGGTGTCCACCTTGGGTGCCTTGGGTTGGGCCGGAATAACCATGGCAACGCGGGACTTCGGCCGGATGCCGCTGCGCTCGACCCGGTCAAGTTGGGCGCTGGGAAGGTCGAGCGCCGGGCCCTGCAGGTCTGTTTCAGCCTGCGGGGCCATCTGCGGCGCCTTGATCTGCGCCCGAGTGCGCGCCAGCCCCCTGAGCGAGGCAAGATCGGGCTTGTGGTCCGGAGTCGCCGTCGGCTGTGACGTCGGCATCAGTTGCACCGGCGCCACGTCGGTTTTTTTCGGCACAACCGGCGCCGCTGGCCCCGTTTTTGGCGCGCCGGGCTGCTTGATCTGGGTATCGGGCCTTGGCGCGCGTGAGCCAAGAGCGGCAAAACTTGCCTTTGAGATCAGTGAAACCGAGCTGACACGCAAGGTCTCAGCGGGTTTTGACGGGCTCATGGCGCTGCCCAGAACCACCCAGCCGATTACGGCGACATGGGCAAGGCCCGATATATAGGTGCCTGTTTGCACCGCCCACGCCTAGTTCTGGCGCCCGTCGAGCGTCGGGCCTCCGGTGTCGGTCACCAGACCGATATTGCGAAATCCGGCTGCGTTCAGCGCCCCCATGACCTGCATCACGACAGCATAGGGAACGGCCCCGTCCGCGCGCAGAAATATCTTGTCATTCTTGCGCTGTACGGCAATGGCGCGCAAACGCGGGATCAGAGCATCGCGCGCGATCTTGGTGCTTTGCAAAACCAGTTGCCCATCGGCCGCAATTGACAGGGTTAGGGGTGTTTCCTGCTCGCTCGGCAGCGGCGTCGCGGCGGTTTTCGGCAGCTTCAGCGGAATCCCCACGGTCAGCAGAGGTGCCGCCACCATGAAAATGATCAACAGAACCAACGTCACATCGACAAAGGGGGTGACGTTGATCTCGGCCATCGCCCGGCGCTGCGGGCGACGTGCGCGGCGACTGCGGCGCCCTGAACTGGTGTCGAGAGTCCCTCCAGCCATGGCTCAGGCGTCCGTCTGGCGCGACAGGATGGTCGAGAATTCATCTGCCAGCCGGTCAAGACCGGCGGCCAGTTTGTCCGCATCCGCCGACAGCTTGTTGTAGAAAATGACCGCCGGGATTGCCGCCAGAAGGCCCAGCGCCGTGGCAACCAGGGCTTCGGCAATCCCCGGCGCGACGACTGCAAGGTTGGTGCTCTGCTGCGCTGCAATCTCCTGAAACGCATTCTTGATGCCCCAGACGGTCCCGAACAAACCGACAAAAGGCGCGGTTGAGCCCACCGTGGCCAGAAAGGTCAGCCCATGATTGAGGCGCGCGACCTCTTCGGAAATTGCAATGTCCATCGAGCGATCGACACGCGCCTGCACACCGGGGATCATCCGCCCGTCGGTGCGGCGCGAGCGCTCCCATTCGGTCATGCCCTTGCAAAAGACGCGCTCAGAGGCTCCACGCGGCGTCTCGCGGATTCGGCCAAATAGCAGATCCAGCGGCTCTCCGGACCAAAAGGCCTGCTGGAACATTTTGGCGTCGCGCTTGGCAATGCGGAAATTGATGAACTTCTGGATGATGATCGCCCAGGACCAGAAGGATGACAGGATCAACGCCAGAAGCACCAGCTTGACAACGAAAGCGGCGCGCAAGAACAGCGCGAGAATTGAAAAGTCTACGGGTTGCATCAGCCTGCTCTATCTGGAGGTCCGCCGGTCTGGCATTCTCCGTTTTGGGACGTCATACCAAATCTCAGCGGGCAATACCAAATTTTTGCGCCGGGAACAGCCGTTTATTCCACTGCCTGGGTCAATTTTTGGCGAATTTCCGCCGGAATCCGCCGAGCACGCCCATTCTGGGCAAGGCAGACAAGGGTCACGGCAGCCGAAAACAGCCGGGTCTGCGCCCTTGACACCGTTTGCTGCAGAAAGATCCGTGCGCCGGTCAGGGCGCGAATGCGGCTGTGGACCACGAGATCATCTTCAAACTGGGCGCTGGCCAGATAATCCGCTTCGATATGCCGGACCGCAAACACGATCCCATCCGCAGCCTTCAGGCCCAGTTGATCCACCCCGAGGGCGCGAATGTATTCGCTGCGCGCGCGCTCGATGAACTTCAGGTAATTGGCGTAATAAACGATACCGGCCAGATCTGTGTCCTCGTAATAGACCCGCAGCCTAAACCGATGCGTCTTGTCGGTCATCCTCAAGCCCCTCCAACAATTTGCCGGCCCTTGCCGCCAGCCGTATCGCGTGGCTGCGATCGGTCGCCGAGGGGGGCAGCGCCGGGTCATACGCCGCCCGGATCACCGCCGCATAGGCGGGTTTCACGATACACATGCCGTTGCCCGGAACGATAGCGATGGGGCTGTCCTCGTCAAAGGCCTCGTCCCCCCACAACAGGATGCACTGGGTCATCTGCCCGACGCCCAGCGTCTGGATCGGTGTCTCGGCCATGTAGTCGTCATAGCGCAGCAGCACGATGCAGACCTTGATCGCGCCGTTTTCGTCGAACGAGAAGGTCCGGTATTGTGTTGCCCCGGTGCGTTTCAACGAGCCTTTCAGGATGTCGAAATCCGGCAGCAGCTTGTCCAGATTCGGCACCATGTCCAGTTCATCCCAGTCCTGACAGAAAAAGAACATCAGATTGGCGCCCAGTTCGGGGTCGGTCTCAACAAAGGCCATGTCGGCAATTCCCAGCACCGAGGTCATGGCATCCTTGAGGTGGTCCAGCGTCTCATCGTCCACGCCAAAAACCACCGGGGCAATCGGGCGGCCCCAGCGCGAGAAACGATAGGTGCCGTCCTTGGCGCGAAACAGCGCCTCGATACGGTCGGCAGGCAGGGTGTCATCGCTCATTCAGTCGTCTCCAAACAGATCGGGTTCAGCCCCGTCCACAGGAGGCTCCAGCCCAAGATGGCGCCACGCCCGGGCCCCCAACATCCGCCCGCGGGGGGTGCGTTGGATCAGGCCCTGTTGCAGCAGATAGGGTTCAACCACCTCTTCTACAGCATCGCGCGCCTCAGACAATGCGGCAGAAATGGTCTCAACCCCCACCGGGCCGCCGCCATAATGTTCGGCCAAAAGCCGCAAATAGCGCCGGTCGGCCCCGTCCAGGCCGATCTTGTCAACCCCCAACCGGTTGAGGGCATGATCGGCAACCTTGCGTGTGATCTTGCCGTCTCCCTCCACAACGGCGAAATCCACGACCCGCCGCAATAGCCGGCCTGCCACCCGCGGCGTGCCACGCGACCGGCGGGCAATCTCGCGCGCGCCGTCAGGCAGGGCCTTTATCCCCAAAAGTCCGGCGGCTCGGGTGACGATCTGCAACAACTCGTCCTCGGTGTAGAACTCCAGCCGGATCGGAATGCCAAAGCGGTCGCGCAGCGGCGTTGTCAACAGGCCCAGACGCGTCGTCGCCCCGACCAGTGTGAATGGTTGCAGGTCGATCCTAACGGTGCGCGCCGCGGGCCCCTCACCGATGACGAGGTCCAGTTCGAAATCCTCCAGCGCCGGGTACAGCACCTCTTCAACCACCGGGTTGAGGCGGTGGATCTCGTCAATGAACAACACATCACCCTTGTCGAGATTGGTCAGGATCGCAGCCAAATCTCCGGCACGCGCCAGCACCGGACCGCTGGTCATGCGGAAATTTACCCCCAGCTCGCGGGCGATGATCTGGGCGAGAGTCGTCTTGCCAAGTCCGGGCGGGCCGTGGAACAGCGTGTGGTCCATCGCCTGCCCCCGCTTTCGCGCGCTTTCGATGAATACCTTCAGATTTGCGCGCGCGGCCTGCTGTCCGGTGAAATCCTGCAACGTCTGGGGCCGCAGGGCGCGGTCCGCATCCTGTGGCTGCTCTTCAGGGCGCAAGATCGGGTCTGATTCGTCCATCCCTTATCCTTTCGGGGCCAGCAATCGCAGGCAGGCCCGGATCAGGGTCTGGGTGTTCGGCGCCTCTGACGCGGCCGTCGCCTCGGCGATGGCGCTGGCCGCCTCACCCTGCCCGTAGCCGAGGTTGACCAAGGCTGACAGGGCCTCGGCGCGGGCCGCGGCGGCGCCGCTTTTGGCCGCCTGCGCCAGTCCCGAGGAGGGCGAACCAGCCCCAGAACCGCTGGATTCTGCAGGATCGGGCGCGACGGAATCGATCACGGAGGAGGCTACCACCTCGCGGTCCGCCTGCATGGTTTCCACCGCCCCCGCCGCCCCCATGGCAATGACCGAGGGGGCCTTGTCCTTCAATTCGATCACCACACGTTGCGCCAGCTTTGGGCCAACACCCGGCGCGGCCTTGATCGCGGCCGCATCGCCCAACGAGATCGCCCGCGCCACCCCGTCCGCGCCCAGCGTGCCTGAAATCGCCAGCGCAACCTTTGCCCCGACCCCCTGCACGCCGGTCAGAAGGCGGTGCCATTCCTTGTCGGCAAGCGTGGGAAACCCAAACAGTTGCAGGTTGTCTTCGCGCACCAGAAGATCGGTATAAAGCGCAACCCGCCCGCCGGGGACCGGCATCAGCGCCAATGTCGGCTGGCTGCAGTAAACGATATAGCCAACACCATTCACATCGATCAAAACATGGTCCGCCCCGCGATATTCCAAACGTCCGCTAATCTTTCCAATCATCGGCCGCGCGCCTCCGCCCGCTCAAGAGCAGCCGCCAAACGCCCGGAAAACTGTGCGTGGTGCGCATGGCACAATGCGATCGCAAGGGCATCTGCCGCATCCGGGCCGTTGATGCTGGCCGTCGGAAACTGGGTCTGCACCATGTGGATCACCTGATCTTTCTGGGCGTGCCCCACCCCGACCACCACTTTCTTGATCGTGTTGGGGGCATATTCGGCAACCTCCAGACCGTGCGCGGCCGGCACCAACAAGGCAATCGCCCGCGCTTGCCCCAGTTTCAACGTGGCTGCGCCGTTGGTGTTGACAAAGGTCTGCTCGACCGCCGCGGAATCGGGCGAATGGCGCTCAAACACCTCGTCCAGCGCGATGTGCAAACGCAACAGACGCGTCGCCAGCGGCCCTTGGCCAGAGCAGCACACCCCGTTTGCCACGTGGGTTATCCGACCGCCAGAGACATCAATGATGCCCCATCCCATGTGGCGCAACCCCGGATCGATTCCCATGACGCGCATCCTGCCCCCATCCTTCCGACATCCCTGTGGTCTTGTTCTTATTGTGCGCAACTAGCACGAAACAAGAACATTTACCAGTATGTTCGGCTTTTTTTGCGCGCACGACAGGGCGTGGGAAAAAAAGTTCGACGGCCTGCAAAACCGTAATACGCCGAAGACGAAAATTACGTCGTTTTCAGGCCGGAATTTCAGCGATTCTGTCGCTTTCAAACCTCAGCAAACCCCTATGCAATGGACGCATTCCGGCCATGCAACATGACCAATTGTCAAACCGTTACACGATCCGTAAATGCGCTTTGCGAAACCGGCGCAGCTCCGGCCAACCTGAAAAAAAGGAAGTGCATGATGGCTACTTTTGAAACCTCTCGCCCGGCACCTTTCGGAGCCGTTACCGTATACCGCGTGATCTCTGCGTGCAGCGAATTCCTGACCGCGCTGCTGGCGTGGAACGATGCCCGCAAGACGCAGAAAATCCTGTCGCGTCTCAGCGCGCATGAACTGAACGATATCGGCCTGACCCCGGCAGATGTCGAGGCAATGACACGGCGCGCGCGACCCTTCTGAAGGCCCCGCGTAAGATTTCAAACACCGCTCACGGGGGCCGCAATCGCAGGATTGTGGCCCTTTTTCGGATCAGCCCCCTGTCTTCCAGTATGGGCCGCACCGCGTCACGAAGTTTCAAGGTCAGGCTGTCGGGGCGCATGACAACCACACCGATCTGCGTGGTGACGTCGGATTTGTCATATGAGGCCAGCCGCGCCGCGTAGCGCGAGTCCCCGATCTGCAGCAGGATCGCGACCTTGAGAATCGTGATCATCAGAAAGACAACGTTGAATAGAAGCCATGGAAAGCGGATCGAGGCAATCAGGCGGAACAGAACCCCGATCCAACCAAACGGCAAAGGGCGAAAGCCGCCCCGGTTTTCCGTTCGCCCTTGCTGCCTCTTTTGCGCCACAGCCGTCATGAGTCGTCCCTGTCCTGTCCGCCATATCGGCGACAGGATAGGCGACAATCTGTAACCAGGTGTTTAACGCGCCGATTTTTTCAGCGTCAGCGTGCTCCACCCCTGCAGCGTGTCGTGATGGATCATCCCAAAACCCTCGGCGGCATAGGCGGCCATAACCTCGTCAGCCTGCTCATCGAGGATCCCGGACAAGATTAGGATCCCCCCGTTCCGGCTTGTGCGGCCCATGTCGTGGGCAAGCTCCAACAAGGGGGCCTTCAGGATGTTGGCAAAGATCAAATCAAAGGGAGCAGCCCCGGCGAGCGTCGGATCGTCAAAACCGGCGCAGGTCACGCAGGGGAAGGCGCCGTCCATATCGTTAAAGCGCAGGTTGGCCGTGGCAGTCTCCACCGCAACCGCATCAATGTCGCTGGCAATGATCGCCGCCTCGGGCCAGAGCTTGGCCGCCGCCATTGCAAGGACCGCTGTGCCGCAGCCGATATCGGCCACCGTGACCGGCTGAAAGCGGTTTTCCGCCAGACGATCCAGCGCGATCAGGCAGCCTTTGGTGGTGCCGTGATGACCGGTGCCAAAGGCCATGGCCGCGTCGATGGCCAGCGCCACGACCCCATCCGGAACCTTGTCCGCATCATGGCTGCCATAGAGGAAAAACCGCCCGGCGGTGACCGGAGCCAGCTCACGCCGAACATGGGCAACCCAGTCAACCTCGGGCAGCTCGGAAACCGAGAAAGGGCGGGCCTCAAAGGCGGCGGCCAGCAACGCCAGCCCCGCTTGATCCGGGGGGGCGACGAAATAACCGCCGACCTCCCAGACGCCCGAGCCGTCCTCGACCTTCAGCACCCCAACCCCGGTTGGCGCCGGTGTCAGCGCCTCCATGGCCTCAGCCAGCCGATCCGCGGCCGATTTGGAGCCAAGCGTCGTCAGTGCGGTAAACGTGGTCATCGGTGCGCCATCCTGTTCTGTACAACTGTCAGGCCGGATACGGCGCAGCGCCCACCACGTCAAGGCGTCCGGACAGAGACTGCTAAGTTGCGCGCCCCGGTCCCGTCGGGCAGCGCACGCCTGTGCCGCCAAGTCCGCAATAGCCATCCGGGTTCTTGGCCAGATATTGCTGGTGATATTCCTCTGCCAGATAATAGTCGGGACGCGGGCCGATCTTGGTGGTCACCGGCCCCAGCCCCGCCTCGGCAAGGCGCCTTGCGTAAACTTCGGCCGAGGCCTTGGCCGCTGCCAGTTGTTCCGCATTGCTGGCATATAGAACCGAGCGGTATTGTGATCCTCTGTCGTTGCCCTGCCGGTCTCCCTGCGTCGGATCGTGCCCCTCCCAAAACCGGGCGAGGATATGATCCAGGACGGTTTTCTTGGGGTCAAAGACGACTTCGACCACCTCGGCATGGCCCGTGTTGCCGGTGCAAACCTCCTCATAGGTTGGATTCGGGGTCAGACCTCCGGCATAGCCAACCGAGGTCACCCAGACACCCTTTGCGGACCAGAACAGACGCTCAGCACCCCAGAAACAGCCCATTCCAACCAGCAAGCTGTGCAGCCCATCGGGGCGCCCACCGGACAGCGGGCGACCATTAACGAAATGCATCCGGGCGGTCGAGATCGGCTCGCTGCGGCCCGCCGGCGGAGCAAGCACCCGGGATCTGGGAAAAAGGCTCATGGTGGTGATCTCCTGTTCTCAACGGTCAGCATATGCACGCGCGGCGCAGGCGATCAACCCCTTTCGGGCCGGGCCTTCCGCCCGAGGCGGCCGAGATAGCACCAGCAGGTCAGGACAGCGGCAATCCCGACCAGCGCGCTGACCATCGCCTGCCCGTATATTGCCCCGGGTGAGGCAAACCCGCGGCTGAACAGCAGGATCGCCGGAAACAGCAGCACACCGTCGCGCAACCAGTTCCAGGCGGTGGACCATAGCGGGTGCCCCGTGTTGTTAAAAGCGGCGTTGGCGACAAACATCCCGCCGGTAAAAACCCAGCCGAGCGCCCCGACATGGGTAAACGCAGCAACCACCCGTGCAGCCTCGAAATCCAAACTGAACGCCCGCGTAAGCGTATCAGTCAATAGCCAAAGCAGGCCCCATGCGGCCAGCGTGTAGATCAGGCAAAACACCAGTGCATCGCGAAACACCCAGACAACCCGATCATAGAGAACCGCACCAAAATTCTGCCCGAAAATGCCGCCGATCGCCGCCGAAAGGGCAAACAAGCCGCCAAAGGCCAGAACGGTCAGGCGCGCGACCACCGCCCAACCGGCGACGGCGCTGTCGCCAAAGCCGGAAATGGCGGTGGTTACGACGTAATTCCCAAACGGGGTGGATAGTTGCGTCAGCACCACCGGCAGCGCAACCAGCACGAACGGGCCCAGCAAGCGCCGAAAATCTCGCCAGCCTATCCGCCCAACCAAATCGTGATGACCGACAACAAAATAGACAGACAGGCTGGCCGACAGCACCCGCGCCGTGGCCAGCGCAAACGCAGCCCCGTCAAGGCCGAACCCCAAGCCATAGATCAGAACCGGGTCGATGACCATTGACACGAGGCCCGAAGTCACCGTCACCATCATCGCGCGCACGCCGTCCCCTTCGGCACGCAAAACCGCCGAGCCGATCATACCAAGCGCCATCACCGGCAGCGAGGGAACCGAAATCAGCAGATAGCGCGAGGCCGCCCGCGCGGTCTCTCCTGACGCGCCCATGAGTGCCAGCAGATCGGCGCGAAACCACAGGATCAGAGCGGCCACGCAGAACTGCACGACAAATGCTGCGATGCCGCAGACGCTGGCCTGTCGGCGCGCCTCTGCGCGATCGCTGCGGCCAATCAGATGCGAAACCGTGGCCGTGGCCGCGACACCAAAGCCGATGCCGACGGAAATCGCAAAAAATTGGATGGTCCAGGCAAACCCAAGCGCCGCAATCAGCCGCTCGACCCCCAAAAGCGAGATCCAGAACAGGTTGGCCGCATCGATCAGGAACATGAACATCACCCCGACCGATCCGGCCAGCGTCATACGCACCACATGGCCCATGGTGGAGCCGCTGAGGAACCGTCCCTGAATTCGCGTCATCTGATAACGGGCTCGGGCGTACTCTCGCCATGGGCAAAGATCGTCTCATGCCCGGGGCTGGGGTGTCGCGGGATCAGAAATACCAAAACCAGCGAGGCCAACGCCATCGCTGCCGCCAGCGCAAACACCAGACCCGGCGAAACGATCCAGAGATAGCCCAGCAGAACCGGCAGAAAGACAGCCGCAATATGGTTAATGGTAAAGGCGACGGCTGCAGTCGGCGCAATGTCGCGCGGATCGGCGATTTTCTGGAAATAGGTCTTGCGCGCAAAGGCCAGCGCAAAAAACAAATGATCCACGACATAAAGGCCTGCTGCCAGCATCGCCCCCCAGTCAAAATAATAAATCCCGGCATAGGACAGGAAAATGACAATCAGGCCCGAATATTCCAGAATCATCGCCAGCCGCTCGCCAAAACGACCGACAACGCGGCCCATCAACGGCGCAAAAACGATATTGGCAATATAGTTCAGCATAAACAGCAGGGTCAGTGCATCGACCCGAAAGCCAAACCTCTCGACCATCATGAACGCGGCAAAGACGACAAAGATCTGACGCCGCGCCCCGGCCATGAATTGCAACAGGTAGTAGAGCCAATATCGCCGCCGCAGTATCATTTTTCTGATCTGCGGTGTATCGGACTGAAACTGCGGATAGGCCAGAAAACAAAAGATCGCCAGCAAGACCGTGCTGCCGCCACCGATCAGATATGTCGTGCTAAAACTTAGCCCCAGATAGCGCCAGCCGAACGCGATCAGCCCATAGGCCAAGAGCGATGCCCCCGAGCCGGCCGCCACCAGCCAGCCCAGCACCTGTGGCGCCCGCCGCTTGTCGATCCACTGAAGCTGCAGCGACTGGTTCACGGTCTCGTAATAGTGAAACCCCAGCGAAGAAATCAGGGTTGTCACCAACAGCCCCTCGAAACTGGGAAACAGTGCCGTGACCGCCACCGCCAAGCCGAGGGCAACAAGCGCAACCACCCCCAGAATCTGTTCGCGCATCACCATCAGAACGGCAATCACCCCGATGGCAAGAAAGCCGGGAATCTCGCGCACCGACTGCAGCCAGCCGATATCAGCCCCGTCAAATCCGGCTTTCTCGATGACGAAATTGTTCAGAAGCGCGCTCCAGACCGAAAACGCCAGCGGCATCGCCGCGGACATTACGAACAGCAAGCCAACCGGCCGCCGCCAGAATGGAAGCGACTGGGCCGCATCGAGCGGGAAGGTGTGAGCTGAGAAAAGACGCTTCATTCAAACGGGTTAGCCTGTTCGCGCAAAAGACGCCACCGTTATTTCACACCGCCAACATCCCCACGTGTGTGCTGCAAAACCCCGGGCCCCGCCTTTTTACGTCCCGTGTCGGAACGAAAAAGGGCCGCACATGACGCGCGGCCCCCAATAGTTTATGGCTCGAAAATACGTGGCTTGGCGAAATCAGTTTTTCGCGTAGAACTCGACCACGAGGTTCGGCTCCATCATGACCGGATAAGGCACGTCGCTAAGCGCCGGGGTCCGTACGAACTCGGCCGTCATCTTGCCGTGGTCAACATTCAGATATTCCGGCGTGTCCCGCTCGGGCGAGGCGGCGGCCTCCAGAACCAGCGCAATCTGGCGTGATTTTTCCCGCACCGCGATCACATCGCCCTCTTTCACCCGGTACGAGGGGATATTGACCCGCTTGCCGTTGACGGTGACATGGCCGTGGTTCACGAACTGGCGCGCGGCAAACACGGTGGGCACAAACTTTGCGCGATAGACCACCGCGTCCAAGCGGCGCTCGAGCAGGCCGATCAGGTTCTCGCCGGTGTCACCCTTGACCCGCTCGGCTTCGGCATAGATGCGGCGAAACTGCTTTTCGGTCAGGTCGCCGTAATAACCCTTCAGCTTTTGCTTGGCACGCAGCTGGATGCCGAAATCACTGAGCTTGCCCTTGCGGCGCTGGCCGTGCTGGCCGGGGCCGTATTCGCGGCGGTTGACGGGGGATTTCGGGCGACCCCAGATGTTTTCGCCCATACGGCGGTCGAGCTTGTACTTGGCAGACGTGCGTTTGGTCACGGCTGATCTCCTTTATGTTGGCCGCGCGGCTGAATCCGAAACCGGGACAGCCTTGTGCCGTTGCTAAAGGGCGTTGTCCTAGGGCAATAGCCCGACAGGCATCCCCTTGCGGGGGCCACCAACACCAATGGGTCCGGCGCGCGCACCGGATGGGCGGGTTATAGGCATCCTGATAGCCGTGTCAATGGGGATTCCCTTGGGCCGAATTGCCCATTAAGGTCGGGCCAGAACCAGACACGGGACCGACAGATTGAAAGCGGCAATCAAGAATTTTTTGCGCGGCCCGGCGGGCAGTTGGCTGATCTCGCTCTACCTGCGTTTTGTCAACCTGACCTCGCGCCATGTGCATGTGGATGGTGGGCATGATTTCAACACCGAAAAGCCGGTCATTTACGCAACGTGGCACGGGCAGAACTTTATTTTCGCGTTTCGCTTTGCCGCCGGAAATTATCCGACCCTACTGGTGGCCCATCACGGCGATGGACGCCTGATCGGCCAAGCCATGCACAATCTGGGCGTGCCGCTGGTGTTTGGCAGCGGCAGCACCGAAGCCGGGCGCAACAAGGGCGGTGCACGCGCCTTTCTGAAACTGTTGAAAACCCTGCGGCACGGCCAATCCGTCACCTTGACAGCCGATGTGCCAAAGGTCGCGCGCGAGGTCGGCGAAGGCATCGTCCTGATGGCGCGAAAAAGCGGCGCGCCAATTGTGCCGGTTGCCATGACCACATCCCGGCGCAAGATCCTGAAAACGTGGGACCGGATGCAGTTCAACCTGCCGTTTTCGCGGATGGTCTTTGTTAGTGGCGCCCCGATCCTGATCCCGGACGACAATTCACCCCTCGCCCCGTATCAGCAGATGTTGTCTGAAGCATTGGAGGCCGCGCAGAGCCACGCCTTTGCCCTGGCCGCTGAAAAATCGATCAGGGAAGAATAATCAGCTGTGAATGATCAAGGGATTCGCAAAAAAATGCTCTTCCAGATTTTCTCCGGGGCCAGCGCGATCCACCACCAGAAAATCCTGTTCGCGATCCAGCACCAGCAACGGATGATGCCAGACACCGGAGCGGTAATTCACCCCCTGATCGCCCCGGCACAGAAACGCCCGACACGCCTTGGCGTCGGGACGCCCGGCGACAACTGCCAACCACGGCCGCGCGGAAAGCGGCATGAAAGCCTGCGACCCAAGGGGATGGCGTTCGAGCATGGCGGCCTCAAGGGGGCGCACCCGCCCGCGAAAAATCGACAGGATCACATCCGCATCGCTCTCCACCGTGGCCAGCGAATGGTATCGCGTCGTAAACCCGGCGTTGATCTCGACCGCCTTGGCCGGATCGACAGCCAGCACCTCGCCAAAGGGAGCAAAGGCATCCGGCGTCAGCGGTTCAGCCTGCAGGATCACGGCAACCTCAGTGCCGGGTGCCGGTTGACATCCTTGTACAACAGATAGCGAAAGACACCGGGACCGGCAGCATAACAGGCCTGCGGGCAAAAGGCGCGCAACCACATGAAATCTCCGGCCTCGACCTCGACCCAGTCGGTGTTCAGCTTGTAAACCGCCTTGCCCTCCAGCACGTAAAGCCCGTGTTCCATCACATGGGTCTCCTCAAACGGGATCACACCGCCGGGCTGAAAACTGACAATATTGACCGCCATGTCGTGGCGCATATCCGCCGGATCGACAAAGCGTGTCGTGGCCCAAGCCCCGTTCGTATCGGGCATGGCAACCGGAGCAACCGCCTGTTCATGGGTCACAAAGGCGTCGGGCGCATCAATCCCCTGAACACACTCATAGGCCTTGCGGATCCAGTGAAACGTCGCCGGCTGATCACCACGGTTCCACAGGCGCCAGCCCGATGCGGGCGGGAGATATGCATAGCTGCCACACGACAGCCGGTGCGAGACCCCGGCAATCTCAAGTTCCATTTCCCCCGAGGTCACGAACAGGACCGCCTCAGCCCCCTGATCCGGCTCGGGATCGTCCGAGCCTCCGTTGCAATCAAGTTCAACGATATATTGTGCGAAAGTTTCTGCAAATCCGGTCATGGGGCGGGCCAGAATCCACGCCCGCGCCCCGGACCAGTGGGGCAGCATACTGGTCACGATATCGCGCATGACCCCACGCGGGATCAGCACATAGGATTCGGTAAACACCGCCCGTCCCGTCATCAGCTCGCGCTGCGCAGGCAGACCGTCGGCGGGTTGGGCGTAGGTTGTTTCAGACATGGCCCCTCTTTTTTGCAGAAATACTCCCGCCGGAGGCCCATCACTCGGGCGCATGATGTGCTTTCCAGTGGCGAGCAATATCCATCCGGCGAGTCACCCAGACGTCCTTGTGCCCCTGCACATAATCCAGAAACCGCGCCAGCGCTGCCGCGCGCCCTGGCCGTCCAACCAGACGGCAATGCAGGCCGACCGACAACATGCGCCCGCCTTCGGCATAGAGCGTGTCAAAGCTGTCCTTGAGATAGGTGAAAAACTGATCGCCAGAGTTGAACCCCTGAGGCGAGGCAAAACGCATGTCATTGGCATCCAGCGTGTAGGGCACGATCAGAAATGGCCCATCCGGTCCGGCCACATAATAGGGCAGTTCGTCGGCATAGGAGTCGGCGGAATATTCAACTCCTGCCTCCATTGTCAGGCGCAGGGTATTCTCAGAGGTTCGCCCCTGATACAGCCCTGCCGGACGCGCGCCGGTGACTTCTTCGTGCAGGCGGAGTGCCTCGGCAATATGCTGGCGCTCGACCTCTTCGGGAACATCGCGGTATTCGATCCACTTGTAGCCGTGGCTGGCAATTTCCCAACCCGCGTCCTTCATTGCCGCGACGGCCTCGGGGTTTCTCGACAGCGCCAGAGCCACCCCGAAAACCGTGACCGGCATCTGCCGCGCCGTGAACAGGCGGTGCAAGCGCCAAAAACCGACGCGCGAGCCGAACTCGTAAATCGACTCCATGTTCATGTGCCGCTGCCCGGGCCATGGATCAGCGCCGACAATTTCCGACAGGAACGCTTCGGAGGCAGCATCACCATGCAGGATGTTATTCTCGCCCCCCTCTTCGTAGTTGATGACAAAATTGACGGCGATTCGTGCGCCATCCGGCCAATCCGCGCGCGGCGGGTTCTGACCATAGCCAATCATGTCACGGGGATAATCAGTCATTCAGTAGCCTCCTTCAAAGCATCTGGCAGAGCGGCGGCAAACAGTTCCACCAGTTCTGGCGTGCCTGCCGACACGCGGATACACCGATCCTGTGGGGCCACCAGCGGCATCCGCACAAAGACACCGCGGGCAATCAGCCCGTCCAGGACCCGCCGGGCGAATTTCCCGTCCTGACCACAATCAATGGCCACGAAATTGGCCGCCGAGGGCACCACTGTCAGGCCGTTTTCGGTCGCGATCGTTTCAAGGCGGCTGCGCGCCTCGGCGACATTGGCCACGGTCTGCTCAAGGTAACGCTGATCGGCAAGCGCTTCGAGGGCCCCGGCCTGCGCCAGCCGGTTCACCCCAAAATGGTTGCGCACCTTGTCAAAGGCCCCGATCAGTCCTGCCTCGCCCAGCGCATAACCGATCCGCGCACCAGCCATGCCGTAGGCCTTGGAAAACGTCCGCAACCGGATCACACGCTTGTTTGCGACGTCAAGGGGCGGCGCGGTGTCTGCCGGGGCGAACTCCAGATAGGCTTCGTCGAGAACAAGTAACGCGCCCTCCGGAACGGCGGCAATCATCGCCTCCATCACCGAGCCGGGCTGGTGCGTCCCCATGGGGTTATCGGGGTTGGCGATATAGATCAGCTTGGCGTCGGCTTCGGCGGCCGCTTCGATCAGGGCGACGGGATCCTCATAATCGCCGCGATAGGGCACCGTGACCAGCTCACCACCATAGCCGGCAACATGATAGGAAAAGGTCGGATAGGCCCCGCGTGAGGTCACGACCTTGTCGCCGGGGCTGACCAACAGCCGCACGAGATAACCCAACAGGCCGTCAATCCCCTCGCCCACCACAACATTCTCGGCAGCGATGCCGTAATGTGCGGCAAGCGCCTGTTTCAGATCGAAATTCTCGGGGTCACCATATTGCCAGACCCCGGCCACCGCGCGCTTCATCGCCGCAATGGCCCGCGGCGATGGGCCAAAGACGTTTTCGTTGGCGCCCAGTCGGGCGGCGAAAGGCGCACCACGGGTTCGTTCCTGCGTCTCCGGCCCGACAAAAGGCACGGTCGATGGCAATGTGGCGACAAGCGCCGTATATCTTGGATCGGTCATGCCAAAGGCATACAGGAACTGACCACTTTTCGGCAAGCGCGGCTTTCAGGATTTTCCCCGATACGGGCAGAAAATCGCCGGCGAGCGGAACGCGGAAAGGCGACGGGAAACGGAACGTCCGGGCGCCCCGCTCCCCGAACCCGGGCCGTCAGTTGGCCCAGGTCGTGTAGCCGAGGCGCATCGTCGTGCCGATATACCCGTTCAGGCGGAATTGCGAGATCCGCCCGGCGTTCGTTCGGACACAGACATAGGTCCCGACCGGCATCGCCCAGACCGAGATCGGAGCCGGCGAATAATGGGCCGTGCGGCACCCGGCATAGCCCCGGTTGGAGCCATTCCCCAGCGCCAGACGGGCGCCACTGCGCGGCGCAATGAACTTGTTCACTGACGAGATCGCCTTGTACCAGATATCGGCCCCCGCGATCCCTACGTGACCATTGTCCAGATTGGCCATAAAGGTCTGGTGCAGGCTGATCAGGCCCGTTGAAAAGGTTACCGGCGCATGCGGCACCGGCGGTGGGGTCGGGGTTGGCGCGGGCGTCGGCCCGGTAAACACCACCAGCGAAGAGGTCTCATTGTTGATCGCCCCGCCAAGCACCGGACGGTCGCCGGCCAGCACCCGGCAATAGCCGCCAAGGTTGTTGCGCCGACACAGCTTGACCTTGGCGCCTCCATATACCCGCACCGAAGAAATCCGGTTGTTGAACGACGCGTTCAGCGAATTCAGCGTTCCGGTCCCATAGCAGAACTGCGGGCCGGTATAGTTGTTATTGTTGTAAAAACAGGCCTGCGTGCCCACCGGTGGAGGGGTTGGCGTGGGTGTCGGCGTCGGCGTGGGCGTCGGCGTTGGGCCAGACGGCGTCCCCCCCGCGCCGCAATCGAGACTGAGGGTCGGCGCCCCGCCACCGCCAAGGGTCAGATGCAGCGAGCAATCGGATGGCGGCGTCCCCCCCGAGCTTGTCGGAGCCACGGTAAGATAGCTGGAACTGACCCAGCCATTGGGGCCACTCTGAAAAATATAGCACCAGCCATCGGGGGCACATTCTCCAACATTCACCACCTCGCCGGGGTCAAGCGTGTCAACCACACTATAACTGATCCCGGGGCCGGCCCGCACGTTCAGGATTGTGGTTGATGTCGCCTCCACCGCAAATGCCCCCGAAGCCATCGTTGCCAGCCCCGCAATAGTTCCCAGCATCATCCGAATTGTTTTGAAAAAATTCATTTCGTCCTCCCGCTTTTGGCGGGCCCAGATCAGCCGGGAAACCGGACGGAGCGGGACCATCGCCTCTAATAATAGACCGTATTTTACGCCAGTTTGCGGGTTTTGTAACGTCCGATCTGCGCCGGACCGCTTTTGGCCTGGAACGGCAGCAAACCTGCCCCGACCCATTCAGGCCCGTTCAGACAACCACCGACAGGTGCGCCAAAAGAGTCTTCAGGCTTTGCTCGGGAGTAGAGCCACTGGTGTCAACTGTCGCCTCGGCGCGGGCATACAGGGCCTCGCGGCTGGCAAGGATGCGCTTGAGGTCAGCCATCGCGTCGGGGTTGCCAATCATCGGGCGCTCATCGCCCTGATTTTGGACTCGTAACATGTGCTCCTCAGGGCTGGCGCGCAGCCAGATCGCCGTATAATGACGCAAGAAATAAGTGTAGGTCTCGGGCTCGGAGACAATGCCGCCGGCCACCGCAAGGATCAGGTTCTCGTGGGTGGCGACAATGCGCTCCAGAGCCTGACGCTCAAGACGTCGATAGCCCTCCTGACCGTAAAGCGAAAAGACCTCGTTGACCGGCATTCCCGAGGCGGATTCGATCTCGGCGTCAAGCTCCAGAAACGGCAGGTTCAACCGCACCGCGGCCGCCTTGCCGAGGGTCGATTTTCCCGCCCCGCGCAGGCCGATCAGGGCAATCCGTCCGGCACGCTGGTTTGCCGGGCGACTGGTCTCCAAAAGGTCCAGAACCTGCCGCCGCTGCGCACGGGTGGCATTGGCGAACAGAAACCGCATGCTGGCGCTTTCGCTGGTCCAGGGGTCGTCCTCGGAGACCAGCCACTCGACCTTGAAGTCCAGCGCAACGGCGATTTTCAGCAGCAGCGCGATCGAGATGTTCCCCTTGCCGCTTTCCAACTGGGCGAGATAGCGTGGAGACACGCCGGAAACCTCGGACAGAACGCGGCGCGACATCCCCTTGCGCGCCCGGGCCGCACGCACACGTTCCCCCACCATGACCAGAAATTCCGCGCCCCGCCGCTGCTCTCGGCTGAGGGGGTCCTCGGGGCGGGTCACTTGCCCGCCGAATGTCACGATCTCGCTCATGCCTGCAGCCTCACTGGGGTGTGTGGAATTATAATGCATAATACGATGTGGAACAATAGTGCGTCTTTCCCAAGCGCGGCCCCCAGTTCAAACCAGCGGCGGAATGTCCCCCGCGGCGCGTCGGTCGGCGAAATCCTGCGCGAACCGATCAAGGGTTCCGCTGCCGATAGCCGTCCGCAACCCCTCCATAAGCTCTTGATAGTAATGCAGGTTATGCCATGTCAGCAACATCGAGCTGATAATCTCCTTGGCGCGAAAGACATGGTGCAAATAGGCCCGCGAATAATTCCGGCAGGTCGGGCATTGGCAGTCGGCATCCAGCGGACGCGGATCGTCGGCGTGACGGGCATTCTTGATGTTGATCGCCCCCATGCGCGTCTGGGCCTGCCCGGTACGCCCCGAGCGGCTGGGCAGAACACAATCAAACATATCGACCCCGCGCAGGACCGCGCCAACGATATCGTCGGGCTTACCCACCCCCATCAGATAGCGCGGCTTGTCATCGGGCAACATTCCCGGCGCGTGGTCCAGAACCCTGAACATCGCCGCCTGCCCCTCACCGACCGCCAGACCGCCAATGGCGTAACCATGAAAATCAAGGGCGCGCAGGGCGGCGGCGCTTTCTTCGCGCTGATCGAGGAAAACGCTACCCTGCTGGATGCCGAACAGTGCATGGCCCGGACGATCACCAAAGGCCACGCGCGAACGTTTGGCCCAGCGCATCGAAAGGCGCATCGACGTCAGCGAATCCGCCTCGGTCGCCGGAAATGGGGTGCATTCATCAAAACACATCACGATATCGCTGCCTAGCAGACGCTGGATTTCCATCGAGCGCTCGGGGGTCAGATGGTGGACCGAGCCGTCGATGTGGCTTTTGAAGGTCACCCCCTCCTCGGTCATCTTGCGCAAATCATTGAGGCTCATCACCTGAAAACCGCCGCTGTCGGTCAGAATCGGGCGGCTCCAGTTCATGAATTTGTGCAAGCCGCCAAGCCGGGCGATCCGCTCCGCCGTCGGGCGCAGCATCAAATGATAAGTGTTTCCCAGCAGGATATCGGCACCGGTTGCCCGCACGTTTTCGGGCAGCATCGCCTTGACCGTGGCGACGGTTCCGACCGGCATGAAGGCTGGCGTGCGGATCTTGCCGCGAGGGGTGGTGATCGTGCCGGCGCGCGCCTTGCCATCGGTTGCGTGAACTGAAAACCCGAAAGATATGGTCATGGTCATGCCTCGTTTTTGCGCCTTGTTGCGCATTTTCCGATCAATGCCAAGACAGCAGCGGCATTTCCGCCACTGGACGTTTCGGATTCTATTCCTTATATGTTTGCTCAGGTATTACAATCAGGACAGCAAGACATGCCCGAAACATTGCCAGAATCGGCGCCAGAATCGACAGCCGCGCCGCAGGATATCCAGATGGAAGGCGCGCCTCTGATCAAACCGTCAAGCACGCATCACCCGCTATATGTCGATGTGATTCGCGCCTGCCGCACGGTCCATGACCCGGAAATTCCGGTGAATATCTACGATCTCGGACTGGTCTATACGATCGAGATCAATGACGAAAACCACGTTGAAATCTCGATGAGCCTGACCGCCCCCGGCTGCCCGGTTGCTGGCGACATGCCCGGTTGGGTGGCAGACGCGGTCCTGGCGGTGCCTGGGGTGAAATCGGTCAACGTCAATCTGGTGTGGGAGCCGCAATGGGGCATGGACATGATGTCTGATGAGGCGCGGCTGGAGCTTGGCTTTATGTAGCGCGCGGGGCTTGGGCGCGACCGCCCCCGAGCACTGGCACACCGGGCAAAGGAAACGCAGATGCCACTATTGACCACCACGCTTGGCGCGTTCCCCAAGCCCGACTATGTGCCAATTCGCGACTGGTTTCACGTGGACATGGGCGAGGCCAACTATCAGGCCGATGTCGTCAACCGATGGAGCGACGCCCCCCAGCACGACGCCGCATTTCGCCGCGCCACCAAAGAGGTCGTCGCCGCGCAGATCGCCGCCGGGATCGACATCCCCACCGATGGCGAGCAGCGCCGTGAAAACTATGTTCATTACCAGTGCCGACAGATGGGCGGCTTTGACTTTACGGCGCTGGTTCGCCGGGAAATGCGCAACGGCGCCTATGTCACCGACCTGCCTGCCATTCGGGGCAAAATTTCGGCCGGCGCACCCGTTTTGCCCCGTGACTGGCGCGAGGCGCAGGCCGCAAGCCCCCGTCCCGTCAAGATGACCTTGCCCGGCCCACTGACAATCATGGACACGACAGCGGACGCTTTTTATAATGATGACAGGGCATTGGCGCGCGACCTCGCCAGCGCCCTCAATGCCGAAGTTCTGGCACTGGCCGAGGCGGGATGCCGCCATATTCAAGTTGATGAGCCGGTCTTTGCTCGCAAGCCTGCGGCGGCGCTGGACTACGGGATCGAAATGCTCGAACGCGTCTTTCATGGACTGCCCAAAGGCGTCACGCGGGTTTCGCATATGTGCTGTGGCTACCCCGACCGGCTGGACAACCCGGAGTATCCAAAGGCCGACCATATGGTCTATCACGATCTGGTGGCCGCGCTGGATGGCCGGATCGATCAGCTCTCGATCGAGGATTGCCACTGTCACAACGGCACGGATCTATTTGAAAAGTTTCAGAAAACAACGGCCATCGTCGGATTTGTCGAGATCGCCAGCAGCCGTGTCGAACCAGTTGATGAGATCCGCGTCCGGATGCAAGAGGTGCTGGATGTCCTGCCCCCCGAGCGTCTGATTGCGGCGCCCGACTGCGGCCTTGGCTTTCTTGGCCGCGACCTCGCCATGACCAAACTCGGCAACCTTAGCCGTGCAGCGGCGACGCTCTGACGCCTTGTTTTGCGATCATCACGCCCCTAGATTAAAATGACACAGGACGAAAGCAGGTTCACCATGTTCGGAATTCCCGGCAAGCAAGCGGTTTCCATGACCGACAGTGCGGCACGCCAGATTGCCCGCCTGATGCAGAACGGCGGCAAGAAAGGGCTGCGTATCGGCATCAAGAAAGGCGGATGCGCCGGCATGGAATACACCATGGATTACGTAGACGAGATCGACCCCAATGACGAGATCGTCGAGCAAGACGGTGCCCGGATCATGATTGCGCCGATGGCGCAGATGTTCCTGTTCGGCACCGAGATCGACTATCAGACGGGCCTTTTGGAATCTGGGTTTCGGTTCAATAATCCGAACGTGACCGAATCATGCGGCTGCGGCGAATCCATCAAGTTCGACGATTCACTTGGGGCAGAGTCTTAAATCCGGCACCGGGTGGGCATCATCTGGACACTGGGCAGGCACCAGGGACGGGCGCGGCACACGAGGGGCAGGGTCACTCAACAAACGCGGGTTTTGAGCAAAGGGGCAGGATATGCGACGCAAGTTGGCGGCCGGAAACTGGAAAATGAACGGGCTTGGTGCGGCCCTTGACGAGGCTACAAGCCTTGCCGAAAGCCATGCCAACACCGCAACCGAGGCCGCCACCGAGATTGTCCTCTGCCCGCCCGCAACGCTGGTTCGCGAGATGGCCCGGCGCTGTCAGGGCACCGCGGTAGTCGTCGGGGGACAGGACTGCCACGAGGCCGCCAGCGGCGCCCACACCGGCGATATCTCGGCGGAAATGCTGGCCGATGCGGGAGCGAAATACGTCATTCTGGGTCATTCCGAACGCCGCGCCGCCTATGGCGAAAGCAGCGATCTGGTCCGTCACAAGGCCCGCAGGGCATGGCAGGCAGGGCTGCGCACAATCATCTGCATCGGCGAAAGCGAAGACCAGCGCCAGACCGGAAAAACGCTGGACGTGATTGGAGAGCAACTGGCCGAATCGGTCCCCCACAACGCATCGGGGGAAACTCTGGTGATCGCCTATGAACCGATCTGGGCCATTGGCACCGGGCGTATTCCCACGCTGGATGACATCGGGGAAGTGCATGAATTCATTCGCGCGCAGCTCAAGGCGCGCTTTGGCGGCGATGCCGGGGATGCGGTGCGTCTTCTTTACGGCGGTTCAATGAAGCCCGACAACGCCGCAGAGATCGTCCGCGTGGCAAATGTTGACGGCGGGTTGGTCGGCGGGGCATCGCTGAAGGCCGCCGACTTTGGCCGGATTATCGACGCCATAAACGGCTAAGACGTTTGACCCCGGGCAGAACCGGGACCTTGCACAATCCCTGATCCGCGGCAGGCCTTTGTCAGGATATTGCGGAATTTCGTAGCTCTGCTACTATATGGGGGATTTTCAGGCCGGAGCATTTTCATGCACAGCTTGTCCACAGGATTTCCCCAGAGCTGTCCAATTGCGCCGGGCGCAGGTTTCTGGAATACCGAGACCCAGAGATTCAGGGGGCAAAGATGAGCGGCATTGCAACGATCATTCCGGGGCTGACGCCCGCGACGGGGGGGGCAGCAGGCGGTGCGGGGGAAATCCCGGCGCTGCCCCATAATATCGAGGCGGAACAGGCGCTTCTCGGAGCGCTGCTGGTCAATAACGACGTCTACGACCGGGTGGCGAACCTGATCAACGAAACCCATTTCTTCGATCCGGTGCATGGGCGAATCTTTGAAATCGCCGCGCAACGCATCCAGAAGAACGCTCTGGCTTCGCCGGTCACCCTGAAAGCGTTTCTTGAGGACGACCCCGGTCTGGCCGAGCTGGGTGGCCCAGCCTATCTGGCGCGGCTGGCGGGGGCGGCGATCTCGGTCTTTGCCGCACGCGACTATGCGCAGATGATTTATGATCTGGCGATCCGACGCGAGCTGATCTCGATCGGTCAGGAAATTTCCGGCAAAGCCGCCAAGGTCGACATCCAGTCCGAACCCAAAGAGCAAATCGTCGAGGCCGAACAGCGCCTCTATAAACTGGGCGAAGAGGGCAGTTCGGACACCGGATTTCAGAGCTTTCTGAAGGCAGTCACCGACGCGGTCCAGATCGCAAATGCCGCCTATATGCGCGACGGCGGCATGGCAGGAATTTCAACCGGCCTGATCGACATGGACAAAAAGCTGGGCGGGCTACACAAATCGGATTTGCTGATTCTGGCCGGACGCCCGTCGATGGGGAAAACCTCGCTGGCGACAAATATCGCCTATAATATCGCCAAGGCCTACAAAAAGGGGCAGTTGCCCGATGGCACAGAAGGGGCAGTCGAAGGCGGCGTCGTCGGATTTTACAGCCTTGAAATGTCAGCCGAGCAACTGGCCGCACGGATACTGTCCGAGGCCGCCGAGGTTCCCAGCGAACAAATCCGCCGGGGCGACATGACCGAGACCGAGTTCCGCCGGTTTGTCGAGGCCGCAAAATCCCTTGAGGCCTGTCCGCTATATATCGACGATACCCCGGCCCTGCCGATCAGCCAACTGGCCGCCCGCGCCCGGCGCCTGAAACGCACCCACGGCCTTGATGTGCTGATCGTGGACTATCTGCAACTGGTCCGCCCGGCCAGCGCCAAGGACAACCGGGTCAACGAGGTCAGCGAAATCACCCAAGGACTGAAGGCAATCGCCAAGGAGCTGGACATACCCGTGGTGGCGCTGTCGCAGCTGTCCCGTCAGGTCGAAAACCGCGATGACAAGCGCCCGCAACTCAGCGACCTGCGCGAATCCGGCTCGATCGAGCAGGATGCCGATGTGGTGATGTTCGTGTTCCGCGAGGAATATTACAAAGAACGCGAGAAACCGGGTGACCACGACGTCGAGGCGATGATGAAATGGCAGGAAGAGATGGAGCGTCTGCACGGCCGCGCCGAGGTTCTGATCGGCAAGCAGCGCCACGGCCCGATCGGCTCAATCGAGCTAAGCTTTGAGGGCAAGTTCACCCGTTTCGGCAATCTGGTAAAGGCCTATCAGCAGAATATCAGCAGTGATTTTTCCTGATCAAGGCCCTGACGATTACATGTGAATGACGCGCCCATAGGCGTCCAGAACGGATTCATGCATCATCTCCGACAGGGTCGGGTGTGCAAATACCGTGTCGATCAATTCGGCCTCGGTGGTCTCCAGCGAGCGCCCGATGACATAGCCCTGAATCAGCTCGGTCACCTCGGCGCCGACCATATGCGCCCCCAGCAAGGCGCCGGTCTTGGCGTCAAAAACCGTCTTGATCAGCCCCTCGGCCTCGCCCAGTGCAATGGCCTTGCCGTTGCCGATAAACGGGAATCGGCCAACTCTGACTTCATAGCCCAGCTCTTTTGCCTTGGCCTCCGTATAGCCGACCGAGGCCACCTGCGGACGACAATAGGTACACCCCGCGATGCTCTCGGGGCGGACCGGGTGCGCAGGCAGCCCGGCGACCAGTTCGGCCACGGCGACACCTTCGTGGCTGGCCTTGTGCGCCAACCACGGCGCCCCGGCAATATCGCCTATGGCATAGACGCCCGAAATGCTTGTGCGGCAGTGTGCGTCAACGACGATGTGGCTGCGCTCGACCGAGACGCCGATGCTCTCCAGCCCCAGATCCTCGACATTCCCGACAATCCCCACCGCTGAGATCACGGTGTCGAACTCGTGCGTTTCGGTTTTTCCGTCCTTTTCGATATGGGCAATTACCTTGCCCTTGCCGCGGTCCAGCTTTTTCACCGTGGATTTCTCGCGGATCTTCATGCCCTGCTTTTCAAACTGCTTGCGGGCAAATTTTGAGATCTCGGCATCCTCCACCGGCAGCACCCGCTCCAGCACCTCAACAACCGTGGTGTCCGTGCCCAGCGTATTGAAAAAGCTGGCAAATTCTATTCCAATGGCCCCCGAGCCAATGACCAGCAGTTTCTTGGGCATATGGGGCGGGTTCAGCGCGTGACGATAGGACCACACCAGATCGCCGTCCGCCTCAAGGCCGGGCAATTCGCGCGCCCGCGCCCCTGTTGCAATAACGACCGCCTTGGCCCGAAGCTCATGATTGCCTGAATCGCTCTGAACCGTGACCCGATCCGGCGCAACCAGTTTTGCGACCCCCATGAACACGGTAACCTTGTTCTTTTTCAACAAATGTTTGACGCCTGCCGACAATTGTGCCGCCACCCCGCGTGAGCGCTTGACCACCGCAGCCAGATCGAAATCGATCTTGTCGGCCCGCAGCCCAAATTCCGCCGCCCGGCCCATCAGGTGAAAGACCTCGGCCGAGCGCAACAGTGCCTTGGTCGGGATACAGCCCCAATTCAGGCATATCCCGCCCAGATTTTCCCGCTCGACGATGGCCACCTTCAGACCAAGCTGCGCGCCCCGGATCGCCGCAACATAGCCTCCCGGCCCCGCTCCAATGATGATCATGTCGAATGTCTTGCCGGTCATTGCGCTCTCCTGCCTGAAATTGGTTTGACGCTAAACCAATCTGAACAGGAGGGCAAACCGTGTTCGCCTGCGTTATTATGTTACAGTCTCACCGATGAAATAATCCGAATAATTTCATAAATCACACGAAAAATTACAGAATATTTCAAATATGCCGGAGCGGCTCGCGAATCATTTCAGCCCTATTTGGCCTGTATTTCGCGCAGCGTTTCGCCATAGCCACCGCCGTCCAGATAGGCCACCTCCTGCGTGGTGGGGTTGCGCTCCAGCGCCTCATTCCGATAGGGAAAGCGGCCAAATTTCCGGATCACCTCGCGGTGGACCTTGGCGTGCAAAAGGTTGCCGGCACCGGATTCAGCCATCCGCGAAGTCATCAGACGCACGCAGCGCTCCTGATCCGTCAGGCTTTCCGAATGCATCAGAGGAAGATAGAAAAACTGCCGCTCTGGCTCGGGGGTCCGCATGTCAAACCCTTGATCTATAGCCTTTTTTGCCACGCACAGGGCCTTGCGGTCGGTACTGAAAGCATGTGGCAATCCGCGAAACATGTTTCGCGGGAACTGGTCCAGAAGGATGATCAGGGACAGAACCCGATCCGGGTCGCAGGCCCAGTCGTTGAACTCACCACGGCGAGCCTTTTCCCAGGTCTCGCCAAAGCGTTCCTGAATGGTTGCGTCCAGCTCTTCAGAGCCTTGGTACCACCCCTCCGGGCCGACCTCCTCGACCCAGAACCGCCTGATATATTCTGCTTCAGCCATGGCGCCCTCCACTGCGACCCACGCGAATTTCCCTCACTGTTTGAAAAGAATCAGGCGATTTCAAGGCAATTTTATTTTGCCCCCTCATTTGTGTCTTCACTGTTGCCGTCTTCCTCCAACGCCATTTCAATCGCAACCTCCTGAGCCACCTCTACTGCAATCGGTGAGGCGTTCGGCGCAACCGGCGTATAAGCGCTGAGGTCATCGACCGCCGGAGCAGCGCGCTGGGTCATGCGATAGAACGCATAGGCGGCCATCAGGCCCAGAACGCTGCCGAGATAGGCGAAAAAACTGAACGGCCCCCAGCGGTCCATCATCCAGCCCAGAATGATCGGCCCGGCAATGGCGCCGATCCCGTTGACAAAGATCAGACCGCCCGAGGCCGCCGCCATGTCGTCGATCTCGAGAAAATCATTGGTGTAGGCAATGTAGAGCGAATAAAGCGGGTTCGAAACCCCGCCGAGGACAAAGGCAACCGCCAGCAGCCACAAGAAATTGCCATGCACCAGAACCGCAGCCAGCATGGTGATCGCCCCCAACAGGTTCAACCCGGCAATCAGGATACGCCGATCCATCCGGTCCGAGAACCACCCGATCGGATATTGCCAGATCATGCCGCCGACATAGATGCTAGCGACAAAGATCGAGATCCTGCTGACGTTCAGGCCGATTTCGGCGCCAAAGATCGACGACATTCCGAACAGGGCCGAGAACACCGCCCCCAGCAGGAATGCCCCGACAAAGCCGAGGGGCGACACGCGAAACAGCTGGCTCAGGGTCATCGGCTTGGTGCGGTGAAAGGCAGGCGCGGGGCTGACCGACAGCAGGATCGGCGCAAACGAGACCGAGACCAGAACCGATGAAATAATGAACAGGTCATAGCCGTTCGGGTCGGCGACATTCAGCAGGCCCTGCGCGCTGACGATCCCGATCATCTGGACGATCAGATAGAGCGACAGGGTCTGCCCGCGGGTTTCGTTGGTCGAGGTGTCGTTCAACCAGCTTTCAGCAACCACATAGACGCCGGAGAAACAGAAACCGATGGCGGCCCTCATCAAGGTCCATGCAACCGGATCAGGGGCCACGGCGTAGAGGATAAGGATCGCCGAGATGAACGAACCAAGAGCCGCAAAGACCCGGACATGCCCGACCCGGCGGATCATCTCGGGGGCTAACCGCGAGCCTCCGAGGAACCCGACAAAATAGGCCGACATGACCAGCGACATGGCACTGGTCGAGAACCCCTCATAGGCACCACGCACCCCCAGCAAGGTGCCTTGCAGCCCGTTTCCCAACATCAGGAACAGCATCCCGAGAAGTAACGGCCACGAATTTCGCGCAACAGCCAGCATGGCACAGCCTTTCACCAGAACCTCAGGCCGATCTAGCGGGGTTCCGTCAGACGTATATGCCTGTATGCGACAGCGCGCGTGCTCATCTGCGACCCGTCGGGCTGCAAAAAGCAGTTACTTTGGCAAAAGAAATGATGAATCGCCGTAGGAAAAGAACCGATAGCCCTTGGTAATCGCGTGGGCGTATATTTCGCGGATGCGTTGCTGCCCCATCAGCGCCGAAACCAGCATCAGAAGGGTTGACTTGGGCAGGTGGAAATTGGTCATCAACCCGTCAGTTATACGAAACCGATAGCCAGGGGTGATGAAGATATCTGTCTCACCGCGAAACGCACGGAGCACACCTTGCGCATCGGTGGCGGATTCGATTAGCCGCAGCGCCGTGGTTCCGACCGGGATGATTCGCCCACCCGCCGCGCGAGTCTCGGCGATCTCACGCGCCGCCGCCTCAGTCACTTCGCCCCATTCCGCGTGCATCCGATGGTTTGAAACATCATCGACCTTGACCGGCAGAAATGTGCCCGCCCCCACATGCAGGGTCACCCGGCTGCTCTGCACCCCACGCGCGGCCAGCGCCGACAAAAGCGCGCGATCAAAGTGCAAGGACGCCGTCGGCGCCGCCACCGCCCCCCGGTTCTCGGCAAAAACCGTCTGGTAGTCGGTGTCGTCCCGCCGATCGACCGGTCTCAGCGCGGCAATATAGGGGGGCAGCGGCATCATTCCTGCCCGCTCCAACGCCCGCTCAAAATCTTTGCCCTCGCAGTTGAACCCCAACGTGACCTCGCCGTCCGGCTTGTCCATAACCGTGGCCGCCAGCCCGGCGTCAAAAACGATCGTTTCCCCGACCCGCAGTCGTTTGCCGGGCTTGGCAAGGGCGCGCCAGACGCCGCCATCCATTGGGGCCAGCAAGGTGACATCCACCTTTGCCCGAGTCTCGCCCTGATCGCTCTGGCGCAGACGCAGGCCAAACAGGCGGGCCGGAATGACCTTGGTGTCGTTCAGAATCAGTCGGTCTCCGGGGCGCAACAGGGTTGGGAAATCACGGACATGAAGATCGCGGATGGTTCCGTCTTGCGCATAGAGAAGGCGCGCCGCCTGCCGAGGGCGCGCCGGACGCGTGGCTATCAGGCCCTCCGGAAGGTCAAAGTCAAAGTCTGACAGCTTCATCTGTCCCCTCCCAGCGCGGGTTCCGGTGGCGCCGAGGCCTTTTTTTTCGCCTTTCCCGTTGCGACATCGGCAGCGGTGGGAATGGGGCGACGGAATATATCACGAAACAGGCCGGGCGTCAGGATCGACAGCGGGTTCACGCCAACCTTTGGCTTATCGACATCACCCTTCAGCGTATAGGTGAACCCAAACAGCCCCTCGCCCTTTTGCTTGCCAAAGAGCTTACCAAAAATCCTGATCCGCTCCAGCACCCCGTTCAGAAGGTATATCGGCGTCACCACCCCCTGCATATCGACGCGGTGGCTCTGCAGGTTATAGGCTCCCTCCATGGTCAACCCCATCGAGGCCCCGACGGCGCTGGATTGTTGCAGCGACACCGCCGTTGGAGACAGGCGAAATCGGGCGTTGACATCACTGAACAAGATCCCCTCTCCGCCCAGTTGCTCCAGCAGACCAACAACGCTGATCGCCGACAGGATATCGGCCAGCGCGGTGGCATTTTTCACCCGAACCTTTTTTGCCTTGAGCGTCCCGTCGTAAACGCCAGCCTTTCCGGCCGGGGTCAAGATCATATCCAGCCGACCGCCGATTGCGGCCCCGAACACGCCTGCATCGCGCATCACCGCCCCCGCATCCGATGAGGTAAAACGCACGGCTGTTCCGCCCTTGTTGGGGGCAATCGTTCCCTTGATCTCGGTCTTGCCATTTACCCGCCCGGAAAATGAGCCCGTCACCCCCCCGGTCGTGTTCAGCGCCCCTTCTACCGAGGTCAGGCTGATACCCTTGCTCAGGATCAAACGGTCCAGACGCACATCGATCCGGTTTCCCTTGCGGTTGACGGACGGGGTGCTTGAAAAATGGCTTTTGCGCAAATCGATGGTGCCGCCAAGCAGCACAAATGCCGCCTGACCATCGGCGCCGGGGCGAATTTCCAGCGGAGTTTTCAGCCAGCCGCCCACGTCAAGGCTGGGGAAACTGGCAACCTCCAGCTTGCCCGAGGGCGTGATCTTGACCGCGCCCTCGGCCCGCAGCCCTTTGGTCCTGAGGACGAGCCTGGTGATTTCGGGCGGTTTTCCAAGGCGGCCGACGATTTCCATCTGCCCTTTCTCGTTCTTGGGCTTTGTCCAGCCAACCGCCGGCAACGCCAACGCCACCCGGTTCAGATCGGACAACAGGCGAAATGACGGTGCCTTGCCACGTTTCAAGCGGACAACCAGATGCGCCACACCACGTCCCCTGATCGTGCCGTCCGGCAGATTGATGCCGAATTCATCGGCAAAGGCCTTGGAGAATTCAATCTGCCCCTCAACGCGGCTTTTCCCCTTGTTTTTCTTACCAAATTTCTGCTGCCAAAGCCCTGAAACTGGCACCTTCCCGACCCGCGCTGTCCCCGATATGGTTAACCCCGCATTGTCCACGAATCCCGTCAGGCGGCGCGCGCTCAGCCGTTTGCCCTTGATCAACCGATCCGAGGACACCTCGCGCAACTCTCCATTGACCGATAATCGGACCTGATCGAACGTTACCCGATCAGACAGCGGAAACGTGATCGTGCCATCGGTCTGCACGGTGCCCCGGGCAATATCCGTCGCCACCCCGGATTTGCTGAGAAAGCGGAACGGCCTGAGGTCGAGCAGAGACAACAGCCCCCCAAGCGAACTCTGCGTTTGCAGATCGACCCGGGCGGGTGAGTGTTTTATCCGTGTGTCGAGAATATGAAAGCTCGAGCCCGCCATGTTGATCTGGCTGCCATTCGGGGCCGTCACTGTCCCCTGCTGCACGGTAATATGCAGCTTGTTGTCGGCCAGAACGCCATAGCCGATTCCATCCACGATTGGCGGGAAGGTTTTGATAAAGCGCACGCTGGTCTTGCGCAGATCAAACCCCAGCGAAAGCACCGGTTTTTGCCCTGGACGCAGTCGCAGCGCGCCGTGGATTTTTTCAAAAACCCCGGCCAGAACGTTTTTCTGCATCCACGCCCGGGTCTTTTCCTTGTAGCTTAACGGCCAGAGCGCGATCATGCGCTGCGTTGACAGGCGGTTGGCCGAAAGGTCCAGCGCCATCGTCCAGCCTGGTTTGTCCGAGCTGATCTGCCCCTTGACCACTACGCGAGTGGTGCCGTCCACCAGAACCATTTGCCCGATGTCAACCACCAGCGGGTCAATGCGCAGACGCGCGTCGATCACCACGCTGTCAAGCGTGACCGGATGGGCGAACACGCCCTTGGGGTTCAACGATATCTTTGACAGCCTCAACTGACCAATCAGCCCGCCCACCGTGCGGTCGATCCGATCGCTGAGATAGGCCTGCCCCTCGGCCCGCAGACTGGCCGCCTCGGTCTCGACATTGATTTGCTCGAAGGTGAATCTCTGTCGTCCCGGATCATAGGAAAAATAGGCCTTGGCCCCGGAAAACAGGAACGGCTGGGACTGCGGCGATTTTCGCAAGCGCCCGGCCCCGAGATCAAGCACCCCATGCATGTTTCCAAGGCCGCCGTCCGCGCTCACGTCCAGCGTCATTGCGCCGCCGATAGGCGCCTGCAGCAACCGCAGCCAGTTGAAAACCGCCACCTGATCGGCTATATCCTCGGTTTTCAACCCATTGAAATTTGTCGAAAATTCGGACCGCTTCCCGCCCTTCTCTTTGCTCCAGCCAAATGTCACCCGGGCGACCTTGCTTCCGCTCTCGTCGCTGTGTCCACTGGCGCGCCCGGCGTTGCGGGTGTCCAGTTTGAACGTGACCGACGCGCTTAGCGTCTTTGCGCCGTTCTTGATCACGAGATTGCCGTTGCGAAACGTCCATTTGCGCCCGGACATCCGGTCATCGAGAAACACCACCGTGCCGAGACTCTGGACCTGTTTCAGCGCCGATAACAGCGGCGTTTTGAAAACGTCTTCAAAGGATTGGATCAGACTGCCGATGTTCCCCTTTTCGGCCAGAATCGCGCCACCCGTCTGACCACCAATACTGACATCGAACTGCCCGTCGGCGCCGCGGGTCAACAAAACGCGCGCATCCCGTATCGACACCAGAACCGGCCGCAGGCGACCGCCCAGCAGCCCGGCGCCGGAAAACCGCCCGGTCACCCGGGGCAGAAAGGCCCGCAGGCGGTCCTTGCCATCCCGCAATTCGACGCTCAGCAGGCTAATCTGCGGGTTCAGGGCGCCATTCAGCGGCGCCAACCGGATGGCACCGATATGCAATCGCCCCACAGGAATGGCCGCATTCAATCGGCTTTCCAGTCGAATCCGCACCCATTCTGGGGCGGTGATTCCGGTCAGGGCTACATAACCAAGCGCCACAATCAAGCTAATGCTCAGGGCAACAAACATCGCCAGACCGCGCCACAGGTGGCGGATCTTCCGGGGCTGGCCCCGGCTGTTGCCCTGATTGTCGTTCTGAGTTTTCATGCCCTACCCGGATGTGGCCCGCGGTCTCAACACCAACGCCGGCCTCGCCCGCGCCACATATTCGTCTGTATGGCCGTTAAAATAGCAACATTGCCGCGGTTGCAACAGCCGCCCCCCGGCCCGTGAGCGAAAAACCGGCGACAAACCGCCGTCCCCGTGCTCCCGTTAAGGGAATATTTACCGAAAATTCGCATCAATCCCCGCCAGACAAACCGATTGTTTCCGATTCGCCCACTCGGCGGCGATCCGCCCATCCGAAATCGTGAAAATGGTTGAAACTACGACCACATTTTACTAAAAAACCGAGGTTCGGTCGGACAATGGATTTGCTCCGCCACACTCACAGGGGTCCACCAGGGGGCAATTCGTTGAAATCGCGCGTCAAACGCAAGCTCAATCATTTTGCCGAACGGTATTTCACCGAGCAACGCCTTTTCCTCCGAAATGAAAAAACCACCCGCTTTCTACGCCTGACGCCGCTGACCCAGATGGGGATCGCGCTGGGAACGGTGCTGTTTTTCGGCTGGACCGTTTTTGCCTCGTCGGTGTTTCTGATCGACGCTCTCAGCGCCGACGGCAACCGAGTCCAGGCCCGCACCCAGCAGGTCGATTACGAAACCCGGCTAACGGCGCTGGCAAAAGAACGGGATCAGCGCGCTCGCGAGGCACGCACTGCCCAGACCAGATTTTACGTCGCGCTCGATCAGATCTCGGCCCAGCAATCCGCCCTTCTGGCCTCCGAGGACCACCGGCGCGAGTTGGAAACCGGCATAGAGGTCATCCAGCACACCTTGCAAAAGACAGTCAAGGAACGTGATCGGGCCGAAAAACAGGCCAACCGCCTACTGGCCGAACTCCAGACCGCGACCGGCTCTGCGCAGACCCGTTTCGGAGCTGCCCGCGAAACCGAGGCAACGTTGGACTACCTGAACGCCGCCCTCTCCGATACCGTAAATGAACGCGACACGCTGGCCAGAAGGACCATTCAACTGAGGCAGCGGGTGGCCGATCTCAAGCTGCGCGCCAAGCTCAGCCGCGAACGGAACCAGCGTATTTTTTCCCGCCTCGAGGACGCGGTCACGGTCTCTATGGTGCCGCTGCAAAAAGCGTTTGAAAAGGTCGGGATCTCGACCAAAAAGCTGTTAAGCGACGTTAGGCGCGGCTATTCGGGAATCGGCGGCCCGCTGCTGCCGGTGGCAGTATCCACCAAAGGCGCTCCAACCGACCCCATCTCGCTGAAAGCAAACGAATTGCTCGCCGCCATGGACAAGGTGAACCTGATGCGAATCGGGGCCCAGCAAACGCCGCTGGTCTTGCCCCTGAAAACCACCTTTCGCCTGAGTAGCCCGTTTGGCATGCGCCGTCATCCGGTGACGCACAAGCTGCGCATGCATGAAGGTCTGGATCTTGCCGGGGCCTATGGTTCTCCCATCTATGCCACAGCCGACGGGGTGGTCGCCTTTGCCGGCTGGGCCGGTGGATATGGTCGCGTCGTCAAGATCCGCCACGCCCGCGGCATCGAAACCCGCTATGCGCATATGTCAAGAATTCGCGTAAAAAAAGGGCAAAGGGTCTCGCAAGGAGACCGAATCGGTGATATGGGAAGTTCAGGTCGCAGCACCGGTTCCCATGTCCATTATGAAATCAGGGTCGGCGGCAGACCCGTCAACCCCGCGAAATATATCAAGGCAGGCAGAGATGTTTTCTAAGAGTAAGATCAACGACCCATCCCCCAAACCCGTAGCAGGCGAAAGCAGCTCGGCAACAGCACCGGGCGCACCGGCCGGAAAACCGGCAGCCCCGCAGGCCAGCGCCGCAGCGGCCAAGCCCAAACCGGCCCCCTCGTCCTTGTCCTCGGATCTGATCATCACCGGCAACCTGAAAACGACCGGTGATCTGGTCATCGAAGGAATGGTTGACGGCGATATCCGCGCGCATCTGCTGACCGTCGGCGAAGGTGCAACCGTCAAGGGCGAGATTGTGGCTGACGATGTCGTCGTCAACGGACGCGTCGTCGGCCGTCTGCGCGGCCTCAAGGTTCGCCTGACCTCCAGCGCCCGTGTTGAGGGCGATATCATTCACAAGACCATCGCCATCGAAAGCGGCGCCCATTTCGAGGGGTCGGTCCAGCGTCAGGACGATCCCCTGAACACCGCCGCCGGCAAACCCGCGCCTAGGGCAGCGGCTCAGAAGCCGGCCCCAAAACCCGCCGCCGCACCGGCAGGAAAATAAACAGATCCACGGGCAGGCCGCCGGTGCATCAGCGCCGCAAAGCTACGGGCGGATCATACAAGGCCCGCCCGCCGCATCAGGTGGTGGCCTGTTCTTTTTTGCACAAATACTCTCGGGGGTCAGGGGGCAGACGCCCCCTGTTCTCAGCTGTCCGCACAAAGCGGCCGGACCCGGTGCATGTTCCGGCGCGTGGCAGAAGCGCGACCCGGCACATCGCCTCAGTCGGCTTGTGCCTCGGCGCGTGACTTTCCGGCAACGTCCTGAGCAAGAACCGCGCCCATGAACGCATCCAGATCGCCGTCCAGAACTCCCTGCGTGTCCGAGGTTTCCTCGTTGGTGCGCAGGTCTTTCACCATCTGGTAGGGCTGCAATACATATGAGCGAATCTGGTTCCCCCAACCCGCATCGCCCTTGGCCTCATGCGCTTCGTGGATGGCCTCGTTGCGTTTGCGCATCTCCATTTCGTAAAGACGAGATTTCAGCGCCGCCATACAGTTCGCCCGGTTCTGGTGTTGCGATTTTTCCGAGCTGGTGACCACGATACCGGTCGGCAAATGGGTGATCCGAACAGCTGAATCGGTCTTGTTGACGTGCTGCCCGCCAGCCCCCGATGACCGGTAGGTGTCCACCCGCAGATCGCTGGGGTTGATGTCGATCTCGATATTGTCATCCACCACCGGATAGACCCAAACACTGGAGAACGAAGTGTGGCGCCGGGCATTGCTGTCATAGGGCGAGATCCGCACCAGACGATGCACGCCGCTCTCACTTTTCAGCCACCCATAGGCGTTATGGCCGATAATCTTGTAGGTGACCGACTTGATTCCAGCCTCATCACCGGGGTTTTCGCTCATCAATTCGACTTTGTAGCCGTGCTTTTCCGCCCATCGCACATACATTCGTGCCAGCATCGAGGCCCAATCGCAGCTTTCCGTTCCACCGGCCCCGGCGTTGATCTCCAAAAAGGTATCGTTGGAATCCGCTTCGCCGTTCAACAGCGCCTCCAGCTCCTTCTTGGCGGCGGTCTTTTTCAGCGCACGCAGCGCGTTTTCCGCCTCGGCCACAACCTCGGCGTCGCCCTCCATTTCGCCCAGTTCGATCAGATCGACATTGTCCTGAACGTCTCGCTCCAACCCTTTGCAGGTCTCGATCCCGTCCACCAGCGCCTGACGTTCACGCATCAGCTTTTGGGCGCGCGAGGGGTCATCCCACAGCTTGGGGTCCTCGGACAAAGCGTTGAACTCTTCCAGTCGGTATTCGGCCGTCTCCCAGTCCAGCCGCTGCTTGAGCAAGTCAACGGATTTCCTGATATCGGCGACAATATTCTCGATTTCCGCACGCATGAAAGAGCACCTGTCAGAGGGTTAAAAAGCCACCGCTTTCTAGTCAAGCCCGCGAGCGCCGTAAAGGGCACACACCTAATAAAGCCCGCCTGACGACAGTGACCCGAATGTCGCCCTCTTGGGAATCTTCTTTTTCACCCCAAGCTGGGTAATGACCTCGGGATTATCCTCGGGCACGGGCTGGTCGTTCTGGCCCGGTTCAAAGATCGGCAGGTTCGAGCCCATGGCAAATCCGCCATCTACCACGCTGAGCGCGCCGAACACCGGAACCTGACCCGGACGAAACAGTTCCGCGACCACATTTTCACCGGTGGCATCGTCAGGCAGGCGCTCACCGGTATAGCGGTCGATCTTGGCGAAAACCCCATTCGCCGGCACCTTGAAATCACTGCTGCCATAAAGCGTAACGGCCTTTTTCATGAAATCGGTAAAGACCGGCCCGCAAAGAGTCGCCCCGTAAGCATGGCGACCCAACGGCCGGGGCAGGTCCATCCCCATATAGCATCCGGCGACGATATTAGGTGTATAACCGATGAACCACGCATCGCGCGACTGGTTGGTGGTGCCGGTCTTGCCGGCGACCGGCACATTCAGCACGACGCGCCCGGCCGCGGTGCCGCGGGTGATGACCTCCTTCATCATCGAGGTCAGCTGATAGGCGGTGATGGGGTCCATGACTCGGACACGATTGTTCTCGATCCGTGGGGATTCCCCGGCCGGAATCGATTCGACCTTGCAGTCGAGACAGCGGCGCCGATCATGGCGATAGATCGTCTTGCCGCGCCGGTCCTGCACCCGGTCCACCAGCGTCGGGATGACCCGCTCGCCGCCATTGGCGAACATCGCATAGGCCGAAACCATCTTGTAAAGGGTGGTCTCCTGACTGCCCAGCGCATTCGCCAGATGCTGTCCCAGATGGTCGTAAACGCCGAATTTCTCGGCATAGGCAGCAACGACATCCATGCCCACCGCCTGCGCCAGACGAATCGTCATCAGGTTTCGCGAATGCACGATCCCGGTGCGCATGGGGGTTGGCCCGTAAAACTTGTGCGACGAGTTGCGCGGGCGCCATATCCCCTGCGGGGTTTTCACTTCGATCGGCGCATCGATCACAATGGTCGCCGGAGTATAACCGGAATCCAGAGCCGCGGCATAGACAAAGGGTTTGAACGCCGAGCCCGGCTGCCGGGTCGCCTGCGTAGCGCGATTAAAGACCGACTGCTCATACGAAAATCCGCCCTGCATGGCCAGCACCCGGCCGGTCTGGGTGTCCATCGCGACAAAGGCCCCCTCGATCTCGGGGATCTGGCGAAGCGACCAGTATTTGAACTCCTGCGGGATCTTTTCGCCCTTCTTGCGCTTTTTCTTGCTGCGCACCGGCCCGAAAACCTTTTTGACAAAGACGACATCGCCGATCTTCAGCAAATCCGCCGGCACGCGCGCCTTCCTGCCGGGCTTGCCATTGGCCTTCAGCGGGCGGGCCCATTTCATGTCCTCAATCGGGATGGCGTGGCCGCCCTTGATCTCGGGCACCCCGGCAATGCCGATCCGTGCGGCCTTTTTCGACAGGTCCAGAACCACCGCCAGCGACCATTCATCGATGTCGCGCGGCGCCTTGACCCGGGCCAGCGCGCGGCGCCAGTCGGCCTCGGTTTTCAGCTTGTCCGCGGGCAGGGTTGTCAGCGGGCCGCGCCAGATCCCCTGTCGCCGGTCATAGGCCTCGAGCCCGGCGCGCAGGGCATGGGCCGCCGTTTTTTGCAGGACCGGGTCCATGGTGGCACGAATCTTCATGCCGCCGGTAAAGAATTCATTCTGCCCAAAAGTTGTGGATAATTGCCGCCGGATTTCGTCGGTAAAATAGTCGCGCCGGGGCAGGCTGGCGTAAAACGGCTTGAAATCACCGCTCTGCACCGTCTTGAGGTCGCTCTTCATCGCCGCCTCGGCAACCGCCGGGTCGAGATAGCCGTTTTGCGCCATCTCGCGCAGCACATAGTTCCGGCGGGCAATGGCGCGCTTTTTCTGCCGCACCGGATGGTATTTTGACGGCGCCTTGGGCAGCACCGCCAGATAGGCGGCCTCGGCCGGGGTCAGCTGCTCCAAAGTCTTGTTGAAATAGGTCTGGGCGGCAGCAGTCACCCCGTAGGAGTTCTGCCCGAGGAAAATCTCGTTCAGGTACAGTTCAAGGATCTTGTCCTTGGACATCGCCTTTTCCACCCGCGAGGCCAGAATGATCTCTTTGACCTTGCGCTCGACCTTGCGCGAGCCATCCAGCAAAAAGTTTTTCATCACCTGCTGGGTGATCGTCGAGGCTCCCCGCAGGCGTTTGCCCTCGGCCGCGCTGATGACCGCTTTCAGGATGCCCAGCGGGTCATAGCCATGGTGAAAGTAAAAGTTCTTGTCCTCAGCCGAGATGAAGGCGTGCTTGACCAGATCGGGAATCTCGTCGATGGGGGTAAAGATCCGCCGCTCACGGGCGAATTCATCCATCACCCGCCCTTCGCGAGAATAGATCGTCGACAGGGTCTCGGGTTCATAATTCTTCAGACGCTCGAAATTCGGCAGATCCTGACCATAAATCCAGAAGACAGCGCCGATCCCCACCGCCACCATGACCAAACCAAGAGTTATCCAGGTAAAGATAAAGCCGAAAAAAGACAGGATGGCGCGCAGCACGATGGTTCAGCCCAATTGGAAGTCGTAGCCGCCACTATACGCCCCCCCCTTGGCGGCGTCAAAACGTGATCCCGCAAATTTAGGCCGTTTTTTGCCAAAATACCGGCCAAAAACCCGGACAGGCAGGCACTTCAGCGTCGCAGCAAACGCGCCTGCGCTGCATCCTTCAGGCTCCAGGCGTCCAGCGCCGCCAGCAAGCCATCGGCAAAGCGGGCGCGCCAGGCCTTGTTCATCAGATTCGACAGATCTGCAGGATTGGACATGAACCCGCTCTCTATCAGGACCGACGGGATGTCCGGCGCCTTCAGAACCGAAAAGCCGGCTGACAGGCGCGGCCGGGCCCGCAGTCGGCCCATCGCCCGACCGATCCCGCTGACCAGCGCCGCCGCCAGCTTTTTTGAACGCGGCATAGTCTCGGTCCGGGCCAGATCCATCAGAACCGAGGCCACCGCGTCATCCTGCCGGTTCAAATCAACCCCGGCCAGAAGGTCTCCGCGCTCGTGGCTGGCCGCCAGATAGGCCGCGGCGGCGTTCGACGCGACCTTGGAAAGGGTATAGACTGTGGTGCCCGAGGCCGTCCCCCGGGCCAGCGCATCGGCATGCAACGAGATCAAAACGTCGGCGCCTCCCTCGCGGGCCCGGCTGATCCGCCCCTGAAGCGACAAAAAGACATCCTCGTTGCGGGTCAGGAAAACCCGATAGCGCCCGGTCCGCACCAGTCGCTCCTTGACCTCGCGCGCAAGGGTCAGCATCAGGTTCGCCTCGCTCTGCCCCTGATATTCCGCCCCCGGATCGATACCTCCGTGACCGGGGTCAAGGGCAACAACAACCGGGCGATCGCCAGTGGGGCGGGTCTTGGGACGCGGGGTTTTGACCGGATCGGGCAAAGCCCAGATGTCGCGGGAGGCGGAACGATCCCCCAAATCGCCTGTCGTGTTGCCTGTCGCCCCGGTTGTCCCCGTGCCCCCCGTCACGGGCGACAGGTCGCGGGTCAGACGGACCCTGATCCGGGCGTCCCCGGCGCTCTTGTCGGTTTCCATGATTGCCGAATATATCGACATCGGGTGCTTCAGCAGCAGAACCATGCGCGACCAGCCGGGCCGGAACAGGCCATAACGCAGATCGCGAACCAGGTCGGTGTGAATCAGCTTTGTCTTTTGCAGCCCGTCAAAGCGGACCTCGCGGAAATCCATCACCAGACGCGCGGGCTTGCGCAGTGTAAACACCCGGTATGGCACCGCCTGAGTCAGTTTCAGAACGACATCGACATCACCAGACATTCGCGCCGTTATCGCCGAGTCCCGGGCCTCCAGTCGCGCCAGCGCCTGCAGACCCTGCGCGTCCGCCCCCCCGAGCCACGCCGACAGCACAATAAACGCCACTATAATTCCAAACTTGCGCACCTGATCGCCTGCCTTGTTTTTCTTGCGTTCCAGTATATATGAGAGGCAGCGAAAAACACCATTGTCATTCTTCTCAATTTGCCGCTATTGTTCGCGCGAAGGTTCTGGGCGGAAGCGCCGTGGACTTCGAAAGCAGATTCGCTGCTTTTTTCATGTATCAGGCAGGGCCATAAGTCACGCCAAAGATCACCTCTGAAAAGACCAGCAGGCCAACCGGCCGAACAGTTTGCCCGGCAGGATCAAGAACAGTCGGGCACGTGAATTGGCATCGCACTGCGGTGTCGGAGAAAAACCGCGATGAAACGCGAGAGAACAGCAGCAACAGACGTCCGGGGGGCAATGCCCGCCGCGCTGGTGTTGCACGCATTTCCATTCGCCCAAACGAAACGGTCCATCAGACCTCTTGCACCGCAACTGTCGGCGCCAAGGTCTGGACTGCATGAGAGAACATGTCCAAAAAAATGCTTATTGACGCCACCCACCCGGAAGAAACCCGGGTCGTGGTGGTCGACGGAAACAAGGTCGAAGAATTCGACTTTGAGACCGTCAACAAACGCCAGCTTGCTGGCAATATCTATCTAGCCAAGGTCACGAGGGTCGAACCCTCGTTGCAGGCGGCCTTTGTCGATTACGGTGGCAACCGGCACGGCTTTCTGGCCTTTTCGGAAATCCATCCCGACTATTACCAGATTCCGGTCGCCGACCGCGAGGCCCTGCTGGCCGAGGAAAAGGCCCTCGTCCAACAGCAACAGGAAGAGGATGAGCGCCGCTCAAGCGGGCGTGGGCGCAAACGCTCGCGGCGCAAACCGGCGGCTGCCAAGGCTGCTGCTCAGGATGCGGTGGTCACCGAGGAGGTTGCAACACCTGCGATTCACGGCATGAATGTCGTTGACGTGGACAGCGAAGACGCGCTTGAGCCGATCATCGGCTTTACCGATCAAGGCGACTCCCAATCCGACCAGACCACCGATAATGGTGCCGACGCACCGGAAACCGACGCAGCTACAGGCCTCGCCGAGGCCCCAGCCGTCCCGGACGCCCCGGACCCGGATGCCCCGCCCCTGCACGAGGATGAGGTCAAGGAATGGGCCGAAGAGCAGGCCGCAACCGAGCGCGAGGACGACGCCAAAGACGACGACGATGATGAGCACGATGACGAGGCCACGGAGCCGACCGACCCCGACATTGAAAGCGTTGCTCAAGAGGACGAGGCTGAGGAAATCCGCCCCCGGCGCAAGGTCCGCCCACGCCGCTACAAGATCCAAGAGGTCATCAAGGTTCGCCAGATCCTCCTGATCCAAGTGGTGAAAGAGGAACGCGGCAACAAGGGCGCGGCGCTGACGACCTATCTGTCGCTGGCGGGGCGCTATTGCGTGCTGATGCCCAACACCGCACGCGGCGGCGGTATCTCTCGTAAGATCACCAACGCGGCGGATCGCAAGAAACTGAAAGATATCGCCAATGACATTGTGGTCCCGGAAGGGGCCGGGCTGATTATCCGCACCGCCGGCGCGAAACGCACCAAGGCCGAGATCAAGCGCGACTATGACTACCTGTTGCGCCAGTGGGAACAGGTGCGCGACCTGACCCTGAAATCCATCGCCCCCGCCCCGATCTATGAGGAAGGCAGCCTGATCAAACGCTCGATCCGCGACCTTTACAACCGCGAGATCGACGAAATCCTGATTGAGGGCGAACGGGGATATCGCATGGCCAAGGACTACATGAAAATGCTCATGCCGTCCCATGCCAAGAACGTGAAACATTACACTGACCCGATGCCGCTGTTCGCGCGGTTTCAGGTCGAAAGCTACCTTAGCGGCATGTTCAACCCGAATGTGCAGCTGAAATCGGGCGGCTATATCGTGATCGGCGTGACCGAAGCCCTGGTGGCCATCGACGTAAACTCGGGCCGCTCGACCAAAGAGGGCTCGATCGAGGACACAGCGCTGAAAACCAACCTCGAAGCCGCCGAAGAGGTTGCCCGCCAGCTGCGTCTACGCGACCTCGCCGGGCTGATCGTGATCGACTTTATCGACATGGAGGACCGGCGCAACAACGCCGCCGTCGAAAAGCGAATCAAGGACAAGCTGAAAACAGACCGCGCGCGCATTCAGGTCGGCCGGATCTCGGGCTTTGGCCTGATGGAAATGAGCCGCCAACGTCTGCGCCCCGGCATGATCGAAGCCACGACCCAGCCTTGCCCGCATTGTCACGGCACCGGGCTGACGCGCTCGGACGACAACCTTGCGCTGGCAATCCTGCGTGAGATCGAGGAAGAAGGCGTTCGCCGCCGCCACCGCGAGGTTCTGCTCACGGTTCCGGTGCCCATTGCGAACTATATCCTGAACCAGAAGCGCGAACACGTCGCCATGATCGAGGCGCGCTATGGCCTGTCCATCCGGATCGAGGCCAACCCGACCCTGATCAGCCCGGATTTCAGCATCGAACAGTTCAAGACGGCGACCCGTAATGTCCCCGAGCCCTCGGCCGAAGTGGTGTCCATGGAAACGTCGCTGCTGGATGAGTCCGCGGAAATCACCGCCGACCCTGAGACCCCCAGCGAAGAGCCCGGCGAAGAGGCGCCGCGCAAGAAGCGTCGGCGCAGACGGCGGCGCGGCGGACGTGGGCGCAACAATGACACGTCCCACGACCAGAGCAACGAAACTGGTGATGACAATGGTACCGATGCGGATACCGACTCGGGCACGGGCGCAAGCCCCGAAACCGCAGAGGTGACGCCCGAAACCACCGCCCCCGAGGCGTCCGCCCCGCAAACGGCCTCCGCGGTAGAGACCGCCCCGGACACGACCGAGGCCGACCCCGCCCCGGCAGAGGCTGCCAAACCTGCGGAAAAACCGAAAAAGCGCACCACGCGGCGGGCCGCCGATCGCAAGGCCAAGGCAGACCCTGAGGCCGATACCGCCGAGACAGCGCCCGAGAACGCCGCCGAGGAGATTGACGAAAAGCCGGCACCAAAACCACGCAAACGGCGCACACGCAAAAAGCCCGAGCCGGCAACCGAGCTCGCAGCGGCAACCTCTGCCCCGCCGGCCGATGCGCCCGAGGCCTCGGGCGCCAGTGAACCCGCACCGGTGCCTGCGTCAGCGGCGGCGTCTGTGGACACGCCCACGGCACCTGAAACCGAGTCCGCAACCGAACCAGAACCGGCACCCGAACCGGCACCCGAACCGGCCTTGGCCGAGACACAAGCTGCCCCCGAGCCGGACCGGCCCAGACGGCGTGGATGGTGGTCGCGCAAGAAATAACATTCAGCTCAAGCCCCCGGACATTGCTCCGGGGGTTTTTGGTTCACCCTTCCTGCCTTCAGAACACGCCCTCAGCCCTTCGCAAACCCGCGCGCGGACATGAATTTTTCAAGACGGGCCAGACCTTCCCTGATTTCTTCGGGCGATCTTGCATAGGAAAACCGCAGGCTCTGACGCCCGCGCCGCGGATCAAAATCCAGACCGGGCGTAACCGCGACACCCGCCTCGATCAGGATCTCGCGCGCCAGTGCCGCACTGTCCTCGGTCATCTCGGAAACGTCAGCATAGATGTAAAAGGCGCCGTCCGGTGGCGCGATCTTGTCAAACCCGGCCCGGGGCAACCCGTCCAGCATCAGGCTGCGGTTCTGCCGATAGACCTGCAGGTTGGCCTCCAGCTCATCGGTGCACTCCAGCGCCGCCAGCGCCGCGATCTGGCTGGCGTGCGAGGCACAGATAAACATATTCTGGGCCAGCCTTTCAATCGTGCGCACAAAGTCCTCGGGCACCACCATCCAGCCGATCCGCCAGCCGGTCATGGAAAAATATTTCGAGAACGAATTGATGACCACCACCTCGTCAGACAGCTCCAACGCAGAAACCCCGCGGGCGCCGTAATGGAGGCCGTGATAGATTTCATCGGAAATGAACCGCGCGCCCCGCGCCTGACAGGCCGCGATCAGGCCGCCAAGGGCCACACGGTCCAGCATCGTTCCGATCGGGTTGGCGGGTGATGCCACCAACAGACCGTCCAGACCGGGCACCGCCGAGACCTCCTGCGGCGTCGGCTGAAAGCGGTTTTCGGCACCGGTGGCAATCCCGACCGGCACCAGATCCAGCGCCGACAAGATATTGCGATAGCTGGGATAGCCCGGCTCTCCCACAGCGACCCGCGCGCCGGGATCGAAAAGCGCCGTAAAAGCCAGCACGAACGCCGCCGAGGATCCGGCCATGACCACGATACGCTCGGGCGACAGATCCAGACCGTACCAGCGCTGATAAAGCGCGGCAATTCCGGCCCGCAAATCCGGGCGGCCCAGCGCCACCGTATAGCCCAGAGGGTCGCTCTGCATGGCCGCGCCAAGATGCGCCACCGCTTTGCGCGGAGCCCCGGTCGCCGGCTGGCCGACCTCCATATGAATGATGTGTTGGCCGGCCTCCTCGCGTTGCCGCGCGGCCTCCATCACATCCATCACGATGAACGGAGCGACATCTCCACGTCTTGATTTCTGCATCACTTTTTCTCTAAGCTCACCTAGGTTCGATATGTTCCATCCGCTTGTTTCAGGGGGCGAAGATAACGTCAATGGTCCGTCGCTCCCACCCTTTTGCGTGCCCGCGGTTGTTGCTGTGCGTGCTGATCGGCGTCGCCCTTCTGGTGCAGGGGGGAACACCGGCCACAGCCCGCGGCCTCATCCGCGACGCCGAGATCGAAAGGACTCTGGCCCGGATTGCCCGACCGCTGTTCAACGCCGCGGGAATCAGCCCGGGGCGCATTGATGTTCTGGTCGTCGATGACCCGACACTGAATGCCTTTGTCATCGACAACCACACCATATTTCTGCACTCGGGGCTGATCCGGCGTCTGCCCGACATCCCGATGTTGCAGGCAGTCATGGCCCACGAGCTGGCCCATATCACCAGCGGCCATACCGTGCGGCGCACCCTGAATCGGCGCAGCTCCAACACCGTCGCCGGACTGGGCATGCTTCTTGCCGCCGCAATCGCCGCCAGCGGGGGCGGCAACGCAGCCGCCGGGGTCGCGATCGGAACCACCAGCGCCGCCAACCGGAACTTTCTGGCCCACACCCGCGCCGAAGAGGCCACCGCCGATCAGATCGGCGCACAATACATGGTCCGGGCCGGGATCGATCCCCGGGCCGCGATCAAGGTTCTCGATATCTTTCGCGATCAGGCGGTGCTGTCAGCGGCGCAACAGGACCCCTACAGCCGCACACACCCGCTCAGCCGGGATCGTATCCGCGCCCTAAAGGGCGCCATCGCCGCCTATGGCGGGCGCCATTTCACACCGCCTTCGCCGGATATGACCTATTGGTTCGGGCGAATGCGCGCCAAGTTTCGCGGCTTTGTCGGCAATCCATCCGCGACCCTGCGCCATCTGAAACGCGGTGATACATCAGAGGCAACGCGCATGGCTCGGGCCATCGCCCTGCACCGTCAAGGCAAGCTGAAAGAGGCCATCGCGCTGATGGATACGCTTTTACGCGCACGCCCCAAGGATCCCTTTTATCACGAGTTGAAGGGCCAAATCCTGCTGGAAGGACGCCAACCGAAGCGGGCGGTGAAATCCTACCGGACAGCGGTTTCTCTGGCCCCGCGCCAAGCCCTGATTCGCGCCGGTCTGGGCCGCGCACTGTTGTCCCTGCGAACAAAAAGCGGCAATCGCGCCGCCCTGAAAGTGTTGAAAAAGGCGCGGCAAATGGACCCGCGCGACGCACGAATGATGCGCGATCTGGCGCTGGCATGGGCCAAAAACGGCAACAACGGCATGGCCTCGCTGGTCACCGCCGAGAGATATGCCTTACTCGGCCTCTTCAAGGATGCTAAGACCAATGCAACGCGCGCCGAGGGGCTGCTGCCGCGAGGATCTCGCGGCTGGCTTCGCGCCGAGGACGTCCTAGCGACCAGCAAGGTCGCGCTCAAATAACGGAGACCTTATGAAGAACCTGATCCTGACCCTGTTTTTGACGTTGCTCGGCATGCCCGCGTCGGCCGCCGGGCTGACCGACATGACCGCGGCCGAACGCACCGCCTTTCGCGCCGAGGTGCGGGCCTATCTTCTGGATAACCCCGAGGTTCTGATGGAGGCATTGCAAGTCCTCGATCAGCGCCAAAAAGCGGCCAAGGCGCAGGGTGATGCCGATCTGGTGGCCACCAACGCCCATGCGATTTTCAACGATGGGTTTTCGTATGTCGGCGGCAACCCCAAGGGCGACATCACTCTGGTCGAGTTTCAGGACTATCGCTGCACCTATTGCCGACGCGCCCATAACGAGGTCAAGGAGTTGGTCAAAAGCGACGGGCGCATCCGTTTCGTCCTTAAGGAATTTCCGATTCTGGGGCAGAACTCGACCATCTCCTCGCGGATGGCCGTAGCCACCCTGATCAAGGCCGGCCCCGCAGCCTATGTCCGTCTCACCGATTTTCTGATCACCTTCAACGGCACCCTGAACAAGCCGACGATCCGCGCCATTCTGAAGAAATTCAAGATCGACGCCGATGTGGTCATGAACTTCATGGACAGCCCCGAGGTCAGCGCCCGGATCGCCAAGACCCACGCGCTGGCCCTGCGCCTCCAGATCAGCGGCACGCCAACCTTCGTTCTGGGCGGACAGATGCTGCGCGGATACGTGCCCCTTGCCACCATGCGCAAACTGGTCGCCGCCGCGCGTGAACGCACGAATTAGGGTCAGGTCCCTGCCGCACAGGCCGATTTGATGCCCTTTCCCGGCGATTTCGGGTCAAAATAACCGCCAAACGGGGTGCGGATGCTTTCCTCGCCCCGTTTTTGCGTATATTGAGAATCACCGGGACAAGCCCGCTGCAAGACGGGCAACATGAAAAGGTGAATTGATCCATGTCCAGTAAAACTCACGCGGCCGATGTCGCCTTTGTGCAGGCGCTCGCCGAGCTTTTGCGCAAGAATGATCTGACCGAATTGGAGGTCGTGCGCGACTACGGGAGCGACAACACACTGAATGTGCGCGTCGCCCGGCAGATCGAGGCCGCACCGGCACAGATCGTGGCGGCGCCAGCGCCGGTTGCCCCGACACCCGCCGCAGCCGCGCCCGCACAAACGCCCGCACCGCCAGCTAGCGACCCTGCACAACATCCGGGGGCAGTGACCTCGCCAATGGTCGGCACGGTTTATTTGCAACCCGAACCCGGCGCACCGGCATTCGTATCGGTCGGAGACAAGGTCAGCGAAGGGCAGACCGTCTGCATTGTCGAGGCCATGAAGACCATGAACCAGATCCCGGCCCCGCGCGCGGGAACCGTGAAACGCATTCTGGTCGAGGACGGTGCCCCGGTCGAATTCGGCTCACCCCTCGTCATCATCGACTAAGCCAAAAGGCCAGCACGCCATGTTTTCCAAGGTTCTGATCGCCAACCGGGGGGAAATTGCCCTCCGCATCATCCGGGCCTGTCGCGAGATGGGGATTGCAACGGTCGCCGTCCACTCTACCGCGGACAGCGACGCCATGCACGTGCGCATGGCCGATGAGAGCGTGTGCATCGGCCCGCCCGCCAGCGCCCAAAGCTACCTGTCGATCCCGGCGCTGATTTCGGCCTGCGAAATCACTGGCGCCGAGGCCATCCACCCGGGATACGGGTTCTTGTCGGAAAACGCCAATTTCGTGCAGATCGTCGAGGATCACCGACTGAAATTCATTGGCCCCACCGCCGAACATATCAGCCTGATGGGCGACAAGATTACCGCCAAGGACACCATGAAAAATCTCGGCGTTCCCTGTGTTCCCGGCTCGGCCGGAGCGGTTGCGAGCGCCGCCGAGGCCCTGCTCGTGGCCGAGGACATGGGCTTTCCGGTGATCGTCAAGGCGACCGCGGGCGGCGGCGGACGTGGCATGAAGCTGGCGAAAACCCGTGACGATCTGGACGAAGCCTTTCAGACGGCGCGAGCCGAGGCCCGGGCGGCCTTTGGCAATGACGAGGTCTATATCGAGAAATACCTGACCCTGCCGCGCCACATCGAGGTGCAGGTCTTTGGCGACGGCAAGGGAAACGCCGTGCATCTAGGCGAACGCGACTGCTCGCTGCAGCGCCGCCACCAGAAAGTCATGGAAGAGGCCCCCGGTGCGGGCATCACCCCCGAGCAACGGGCCCGGATTGGCAAGACCTGTGCCGATGCGATCGCGGCGATAAACTATGCCGGCGCGGGCACGATCGAGTTCCTCTATGAAAACGGCGAGTTCTATTTTATCGAGATGAACACCCGCCTGCAGGTGGAACACCCGGTCACCGAGGCCATTTTCGGCATCGACCTTGTGCAGGAACAAATCCGCGTAGCCGCTGGCGAGGGCCTTTCGTTTACCCAGGACGACCTCTGTATCAAGGGCCATGCCATCGAGGTCCGGATCAACGCCGAGCAACTGCCGAATTTCACCCCTTGCCCGGGCAAGGTGACGACGTTCCACGCCCCCGGCGGCCTTGGCGTGCGCATGGACAGCGCCCTTTATGACGGCTATGCGATCCCCCCCTATTACGACAGCCTGATTGCCAAGCTGATCGTCCATGCGCCGGACCGCAGGGCGGCGATTGCCCGCCTGCACCGCGCCCTTGGCGAGTTCATCGTGGATGGCATTGCCACGACCACGCCGCTGTTTCACGACCTTCTGAACGAGCCGGCCATCCGCACGGGCGATTACAATATCCACTGGCTGGAAAACTGGCTGGCACAGCGCGGCCGCGACTCCTGAACAAGGCGACGCCGCGCCATGCCCGCGAGAACATCTCCGCCTCTAACCCCTGAACTGGTGCTGCGCGCCTACGCCATGGGCATCTTTCCCATGGCCGATGGGCGCGATAATCCCGAGATCGTCTGGATTGATCCGACCCGGCGCGGAATCCTGCCGCTGGACGGGTTTCATATCTCGCGCTCGCTGGCCCGCGAGATCCGTCGCGCGCGCTACAAGGTCCGCATCAACAGCGATTTTCGGGGCGTGGTCGAGGGTTGCGCCGACCGGCCGGAAACCTGGATCAACGCCGAGATTTTCAATCTTTACCTGATGTTGCACCATATGGGCTTTGCCCATTCAATCGAGGTTTGGGACGGGCCTCGGCTGGTTGGCGGCAGCTACGGCGTCGCCCTTGGCGCGGCCTTTTTTGGCGAAAGCATGTTCTCGCGGCAGAGCAATACATCAAAAATCGCCCTCGCCTATCTGGTGGACCGCCTTGTAGTCGGCGGATTTACCCTACTCGACACCCAGTTTCTGACCGACCATCTGGCCTCGCTCGGTGGGATCGAGATCAGCCGCGAGACCTATCACACCCGCCTGCGCGCGGCGCTAGAAAAACCGGCGGATTTCTTGCGTCAACCGCCACTTGAGGTCTTGCCCGGCGGGATATTGCAGCGCAACACCCAGACATCATAGCGCGGATGATCCATGGCGCTAAGCGCCGGAGACGCGGCCGTCATCCAGCCCTCAAAGCGGGGCTTGATCTCGCGAACATCACGAATGATGAGATAGGCATATGCGTCGCTCGACGGGTTGTCGACGGGATAGCGACAGGCCCGCATGGTGATGACCAGACGGCGAAAGGTCTTGGTCTGACCGTTCTTTATTTCGATGTCTTTCAGTTCCCCGGTCAGCATGTCAAGCGCGCGCACAACGCCGCCATCGGCCTCGGCCACGGCCACGCGCTGATCGCCGGCCGCGGCCCGCCCAACCGGCAGCGCCAGCAGTAGCGCCAACAGCACCGTCACGGGGCCAAACCCACGCCGCCAACCTGTCATTTCGAGCCGCCCGCGGCGAATTTCATCAGCAGGGTGACGACACTGACCGCCCCTTGCGTCTCGGTGACCTCATCGCCGTTCTTCAGATTGCCCGGCGCGCCACCGGGGACAATTTCGACGAAATTCCCCCCCAGCAGCCCTTCGGACGAGATCAGCGCCTGGGTATCGGTGGCCAGTTCCAGATCGGCAGGAACCGTAAAGGTGGCGACCGCACGATAGGTTGCCTTGTCCAGAGTCAATCCGGTCACGGTGCCGATCTTTACCCCGGCCATGCGCACGTCCGTGCCCACGGACACCCCCTCGACCGAGCGGAAACTGGCGTGCAAAACATTGCTGCCAGAAGGCGCGGCGACCCCCGTTGACTGGGCCGCGAACACCAGAAAACCTATTGCCGCGGCCAGAACGACACCACCGATCAGGGTCTCGGTTGTATTTTCCGCCATCGCGTCTGTTCCTTTGATTCGGCGTTATTCCGGCTGCCACGCCTCGTAATCCGTGCGCTCCACCGGATGCTGGCGCAGGATCGAACCCGCCGGCACATAGGCGGCGCGGGTTCCGGTCAGATTCACGTGATGAGGTTTTTCCCACGGCTTGTGGGGCAGCGGCGCCGATGTTGGCGGGCTGTCGAATGTATGGTGCAACCAGCCGTGCCAGTCTGGGGTCACACGGGTGGCCTCGGGCTCACCGTTGTAAATGACCCAACGGCGCGTGTCGGATTTGTCGTGATAGAACCGGTTGCCTTCGGCGTCCTCACCGACATAAATCCCGTTGCGCCAAGTGAACAACTGGGTGCCAATGGTTTCCCGGCCCCACCACGTCAGCATTCTCAGCAGAAATTTCATCGCGAACCCCTAGAATTCATGGCTTCGATATGACGCGGATGCGCGCAGAAGTCCAGCGGAAATACCGATGGGCCGGAGCCAGATCGCCGGAAACCGCGGGCCATTGCGTTGGGCCCGACCACGGCCCCGGCTTGCCTGCGGGGCACCGGATCGCTAGAGCAGGGAGAGGTCTTTCAACTGGCGGCGCAAAAATGCAGATCGAAACCGTTTCAGGCTATCAGTTTCACCCGGACGATCTGGCGATTGGCGAGCGCAAGAGCGGGATCAGCGCCTTCCTGCGCACCCGAAACGGTGCGGATTTCCTTGCCGCAACGATCCGCAGCCACATGCCGTTTTATGACGAGATCGTCGCAGTCTATAACCAGTGCGAAGACGACACCCCCGCCATCCTTGCCGGTCTGGCACAAGAGTTCACACCCAGATTACGCGTCTTTCACTATACCGACCGGGTGCAGCCCCTCGGCAGTGCAGCCCATGCCCGCACGCCGGGAAATTCGCCCCAGAGCATGGTTAACTACTCGAATTTCGCACTGAGCCGCACGCGCCACAGGATCGTTGTCAAGCTGGATGATGATCATCTGGCCATCCCCGAACGCGTTGCCCCGCTCTGCCACACGCTCCGTAACGAGGGCTTGGGCGCGGGCCTGTTCCGGTGTTTCTCGGGTCTTAATCTGGCGCGCGCGACCTCGGGAGAGCTTGGAATCCCCGCTCACGAGATGCTCTCGGGCGGCGGCGACATCGGCTATTTCGAGGTCGCTCCTGACACGTTCTTTTATCACGACCGCCGATTTGAACGATTCGCCCGCGGGCGCTTGCGCCGGGTCTTCGCCGGCTTTCTCTATTGGCACCTGAAATTCCTGAAAACCGGCGGCGGCTTTGTCAATTATGAGCTGGGGGCCAACCCCGACAGCCGCTTTGCCCGCAAGCGGAATGCCTTTGTCCGGACGCGGCTCCTTGAGTTGCCCGAGGCGCGGCGGGCGTTGCGCCCGAATGCTCTGGCTGCCATCGGGGCACGGCTGGGGGCGGGCAAGGCGCGGCTGAATTACGCCCGCAACCAAGCGCTTGGCGCCGCCTTTCCAGACCCCACGCTGGTGGCCGCGCTGGATCGGCTCAGCCCCGGCTGGCGCGATATTCCCGGCCTGTTGCACCCGCTTGCCCGACAGGACAGCGGCTGACCGCACGCCGACCCATGGGCCGGGACACAGCCCGCTCTCACCGAATCCCCCTTGCACCCACGCCGCCCCACCACTAGAAGGGCGGCTGAATTCCCGGTTCCCACAGGTTCCGGCGCGCGAACCTTTTGTCACGAGGATACCATGCAGGTTACCGAAACCCTGAACGAAGGCCTGAAACGAGGCCACAACATCACCGTCACCGCGAAAGAGCTGGAAGACAAGGTGAACGCCAAACTGGTCGAGGCCCAGCCCGAGATCGAGATCAAGGGCTTTCGCAAGGGCAAGGTTCCCATGGCGATCCTGAAAAAACAATTTGGCCAGCGCGTCATGGGTGAAGCGATGCAGGAAAGTATCGACGACGCCCTGCGCCAGCATTTCGACAAAACCGGCGACCGCCCGGCGATGCAGCCGGATGTGAAAATGACCAATGCCGACTGGAAAGAGGGCGACGACGTCGAAATCTCGTTGACCTACGAATGTCTGCCAGAGATCCCCGAGGTGGACTTTAAGAAAATCCAGCTTGAGCGTCTGGTGGCCGAGGTAGAAGACGGCGAAGTCGATGAAGCAATCGAAAATCTGGCCAGCTCGGCCAACAATTTCGAGGACCGCAAAAAGGGCGCCAAAGCCAAGGACGGCGATCAGGTCGTGATCGATTTCCTCGGCAAGGTGGACGGTGAAGCCTTTGACGGCGGCGCGGCCGACGATTACCCGCTGGTTCTGGGCTCGAACTCTTTCATCCCCGGCTTTGAAGAGCAGCTGGTGGGCGCAAAAGCCGGTGATGAAATCGAGGTCAAAGTAACCTTTCCGGCGGAATACGGCGCCGAAGATCTGGCAGGCAAGGATGCGGTCTTTACCTGCACGGTCAAATCCGTAAAGGCCCCCAAGCCCGCCGAGATCAACGATGATCTGGCCAAGCAATACGGCGCCGAAAATCTCGCCGCGTTGAAAGACGAGGTCAAAAGCCGCCTCGCCGCCGAATACGCCGCCGCCGGTCGCACCCTGTTGAAACGGGGGCTGATGGATGCGCTTGACGATGTGGTCAAATTTGATCTGCCGCCCAGCATGGTCGAGGCCGAAGCCCAGCAGATTGCCCACCAGCTCTGGCATGAGGACCACCCCGAAGAGCATGACCACAACCACGACGAGGTCGACATCACCGACGAGCACCGCAAGCTGGCCGAACGGCGCGTGCGCCTCGGCCTGTTTCTGGCCGAACTGGGCGGCAAAGCCGAAATCACCGTCTCGGACACCGAGCTGCAGCAGGCGGTAATGCAGCAGGCCCAGCAATATCCGGGTCAGGAACAGCAATTCTTTGAGTTCATCCAGCAGAATGAACAAGCCCTGCAACAAATTCGCGCCCCCCTCTTTGAAGACAAGGTCGTGGACTATGTGCTGGAATTGGCGAATGTCTCGGACAAGGCCGTCAGCAAGGAAGAGCTGCAGAAAACACTGGAAGACCTCAGCGACGAATAACCGCCGAGCCCTTGGGAAACCCGGAGAGGGCCGCGCCGCGCGGCCCTTTTTTCATGTCCGCCCTGCGTCATCCTGCCAGCGCCCCTTGCACGCCCCGATATGCATCACTAAGACTCTGTAAAGAACTGTCCGGTATTGCGGACGACAGAAGCAAACAAAAAGGCAGGCCGGATGAGAGATCCCCTTGAAACCTACATGAACACCCTTGTGCCCATGGTGGTCGAACAGACATCGCGGGGCGAGCGCGCATACGATATCTTCTCGCGCCTGCTGAAGGAGCGGATCATTTTCGTCTCGGGCCCCGTGCATGACGGCATGTCCACCCTGATCGTGGCACAGCTTTTGTTCCTTGAGGCGGAAAACCCCAGCAAGGAAATCTCGATGTATATCAATAGTCCGGGCGGCGTCGTCACCTCGGGCCTGTCGATCTACGACACGATGCAATATATTAAACCAAAGGTCTCGACCCTGTGCATCGGGCAGGCCGCCTCGATGGGGTCCCTGTTGCTGGCCGCTGGTGAAAAAGGCATGCGCTTCAGCCTGCCCAACTCACGCATCATGGTGCACCAGCCCTCGGGCGGATTTCAGGGGCAGGCCAGCGACATCGCACTGCATGCCAAGGAAATTCTGGAACTGAAGGACCGGCTGAACAAGATCTACGTCCGCCACACAGGCCAAAGCCTGAAAAAGGTGGAAAATGCGCTGGACCGGGACAATTTCATGACTGCCGAGGAGGCCCTGGATTTCGGCCTGATCGACGAAATCGTCAACCATCGCAACCTCGACGACGAAGAAAGCTGAGTGGTGCCAATTTCCCCCATACCCGAAATGTTGCACTTTTGTGACGGCAAAAGGAATTGTCTGCCACAGAAATCTGCCATACTGTCGAGGGGGAGAACGACAAGCGGTCGCAAAGGCCCGTACGAAATGTTGAGCAATGTAAAGGTGAGCAATGGCGAACTCCAACAATAGTGACAGCAAGAATACCCTTTACTGCTCGTTCTGCGGCAAGAGCCAGCATGAGGTCAGAAAACTTATCGCCGGGCCGACCGTGTTCATCTGCGATGAGTGTGTCGAGCTGTGCATGGACATCATCCGCGAAGAAACCAAATCCTCAATGGTGAAATCTCAGGACGGGGTGCCGACTCCGACCGAGATCTGCAAGGTTCTGGACGATTACGTCATCGGTCAGGAAATGGCCAAGCGCGTGCTGTCCGTGGCCGTGCACAACCACTATAAACGCCTGAACCACGCCGCCAAGTCCAGCGATATCGAGCTGGCCAAATCCAACATCCTGCTGATCGGCCCGACCGGCTGCGGCAAGACCTTGCTGGCCCAGACATTGGCGCGCATCATCGACGTGCCCTTTACGATGGCCGACGCAACGACGCTGACCGAGGCGGGCTATGTCGGCGAGGACGTGGAAAACATCATCCTGAAACTGCTGCAAGCATCGGAATACAACGTCGAGCGCGCCCAGCGGGGCATCGTCTATATCGACGAGGTGGACAAGATCACCCGCAAATCCGACAACCCCTCGATCACCCGGGACGTCTCGGGCGAGGGCGTGCAACAGGCGCTCCTGAAAATCATGGAAGGGACCGTCGCCAGCGTACCGCCGCAAGGTGGGCGCAAGCACCCGCAGCAGGAATTTCTGCAAGTGGACACGACCAACATCCTGTTCATCTGCGGCGGCGCGTTTGCCGGTCTGGAAAAGATCATCGCCCAGCGCGGCAAGGGCAGCGCCATCGGCTTTGGCGCCGACGTCAAGGACGAGGATGAGCGCACGGTCGGCGAAATGTTTGCCGAACTCGAACCCGAAGACCTCCTGAAATTCGGCCTGATTCCTGAATTCGTCGGGCGCCTGCCGGTCATTGCCACCCTGACCGATCTGGATGAGGACGCGCTGGTCACCATCCTCAGCCAGCCGAAAAACGCGCTGGTCAAACAGTATCAGCGCCTGTTCGAACTGGAGGACGTGCAACTGACCTTTACCGACGAAAGCCTGAGCGCCATCGCAAAGCGGGCCATCGCCCGCAAAACCGGCGCGCGGGGCCTGCGCTCGATCATGGAGGACATTTTGCTGGACACCATGTTCGACCTGCCGGGCCTCGACAACGTCTCGGAGGTCGTGGTCAACGAAGAGGCCGTTGGTGGCGACAGCGCCCCCCTGATGATCTACGCCGACCGCAAAGAGGAAAGCGCCACCGCGTCCTGAAACAGCGCCCCGACGGGTTGCAGATACACCGATAAGCGCACCCCGGATTGGGGTCTGCGCTAAATCAATACGCGCATATGTCCGGTTTCGATTCCGCGCCAGTTGGTGATCGGGCCGTAGGTGTATTGCCGGACCACGGGGGCGTCGGCCTCGAGCATTCCCTCGCGCACCAGAAGGGCCGTAATGACCGCTTCGGCAGCGCGGGTCGTTCCATCCTCGATCTTGACCGCAATCCCCAGACCCGGCCCCGGCAGGATCGCCACAAACACCGCCTCGGCCCCGGTCTTGACGCTGGCCGCCCCGCCCATTGCCCGCATGAGGTTCGTACACGAGCGCCCCTCGCCGGCGACCAGATCGGGATGCCGCGCCATTGCGGCAACCAACCGGGCCGAAGCCAGATTACGACTGTCGCTGCCCGTGGCCCCGGCCGCCATTTTCGCCATCGCCCAGGCCATCCCGTGCAGGGTCGTGGCAAAATTTGGTGCCGAGCAGCCATCAATCGCATAGCCCGGACTATCCATGCCGGTCATCTCCTCAAACGCCTCACGCACCGCCTTTTGCAACGGGTGCTCGGGGTCCACATATTCGGGACCAGCGCCAAGATGCTTTGTCACCGTCAGAAATCCCACATGCTTGCCCGAGCAGTTGTTATGCACTTGGCACGGGGCCTTGCCGGCGCGGATCAGCTCGTTTCGCGCATCAATGTCCTTTGGCTCATGCGCGCCACAACGAAAATCATCATCGCTCAGCCCCAGATTGTCCCGCCACTCGACCACCCGCGAGGTGTGAATCGCCGCACCATTGTGACTGGCACAGGCCAGCGCCAGTTGCTCGGGACGCAGACCAAAATGCGCCGCGGCGCCGGTCTCAACCAGGGGCAGCGCTTGCAGCATCTTGCTGGCCGAGCGCGGCAGGAACACCAGATCGGGATCGCCCCACGCGCTGCGGATTTCACCCCGCGCATCGCAGATCACCGCATGCCCGCGATGCTGGGATTCCAGTATCGGCCCGCGCCAAATTTCGACCAGTCTTGCCGCATGTCCCATGTTTTCTCCCGTTGATCCGCTAAAATCCGATTCTGTCTGCACAGCCGCGCGCCCCCCGATCACCACCACGGATCCGCGCGGGGAAAACTATGCGCCCGCCCGCCCATCGCTTGCAAGTGCCATTGTTGTGCGCCTTGAAAAGACAAACCCGCGTACCGTCAACTCAGGGCTTTGCGGCACCAAAAACGCCCCGCAGCGCCCCCTTGACCAGCGCTGTAACCCCAGGGCGGGGCAGCGCCACAAAGGGTAGCGGGCGGCAGACATCCATTGCCGCCACGCCAACCCGCGCCGTCAAAGCGCCATTGACCACACCCTCACCAAAGCGCCGCGACAGCTTGCCCACCAGACCACCGCCAAGAACCGCCTGAATCATGTCGTCGCCGACCGAGACAGCCCCCGTTGCAACCAGATGCACCATCACCGTACGCAACAGCCGCCACGACCCGAACACGCCGGCGCGTCCGCCATAAATCTCGGCAATCCGCCGGATCATGCGCATATTGGCAACCAGCGCCGTCAACACATCCGCCAATGCCAGCGGAACGATGGCGGTGATCGTGGCGACCTGACGCGCCGCCACCTCGACCTCGCGCCGCGCTGCGCGATCGAGACCTGTCATCAGATCGCTCTCGATCTGTCCGATCAGCCCCTCCGCGTCCAAAATATCTGGCCCATGCGCCCGTAAGTTTTCCAGCGCCCATTCCATGTCCCGACGCCCGTGGTAAAGATGCGAAACCTCGGCCATCAACCCCCGCGCCGCATCAAGATCCCCTGTCTCGCCAACCGCAACGGCCCGTTGGCGCAAACGATCCACCCGTTTCAACCGGGCAAAGGCCACCCACTCACGAAAGGCCAGACCAAGCCCCGTCACCAACAGAATCGCCAGCCCCGACATGGCCACGCGCCCCAGCCAGAGATTGCGCTGAAGCAGGCCTGCGGCAAAATCCCACAGCCCCACCGCAACCATCCCGCCGACCAGCGCAAGGGCCACCCCCCAAAAGGCGCGCGCCAGTACCGACGGCCTCTGCGAGGCCAGAACCGCCAGTGCCGCCCCTGCCCCGGGACCGGCTGCGTCACTGTCCCCCACCGGCGGCACCTGCGCCGGGCTAACCGCCGCTGTCGGGTCCAGTTCGATCACGACTGGCCTGTTTTTCTCTTTCATCGCAATCGATCCCCCAACAAGAACTCGGCCGCCTTGTCCAGCCGAATGTGCGGTGGCCCTTCACCGGGCCGCAGCTCCAGTCGCGCCGGAGAAAAGCGCATAACATCAAAATCCTGATCCAACCACTTTTCCGCCCCCTGCCGGGCCGGTGTCAATAATTGCGCCGGGTCTTGCGGCAATTCTCCGGCATACATCAGGGCCGGTTTGCCAGTCTTGGCCAATATCCCGCGCACACAATCCAGACGTCGGCCGTCGTGGGTGATGCTCTCTTCGACGGTTGCGCGAACAGCCGCGATGGGCATTGACGCCGTCAGCGCCCCCGAGAATTCCGCGCGTTCACGTGCTTCACGCAACATCGCTTCGACAATTGCCCCAAGCCGGGTATGCTGGCTGTGATGCAGATAATCCGCCTTCGTCGCGGCAAAAAGAATCCGCGAAACCCGGGTCCCCACGAGCGCCGACAGCCAGGAATTGCGGCCCGGCCGAAAGGCACGCAGCACGTCCTGCATGGTCCTGCGCATATCCTCTACCGCCGCCGGTCCGTCATGGATCGCCCCCAACGCGTCCAAGAGAACGATTTGCCGGTCGATACGGGCAAAATGATCGCGGAAAAACGGTTTAACAACCTTGGCCTTATAGGCATCAAAGCGCCGCTCCATTTCCCTCCAAAGCGATTTGCGTGACGCACGCTCGGGCCGAACCAGCGGCGAGAACGTCAGCGCCGGACTGCCCTCCAGATCCCCCGGCATCAGGAACCGCCCCGGGGCACAGGCGGAAAATCCCGCAGTGCGGGCGCTCAACAGATATGCTCGGAACGCTTCGGCAAGATCCTGCGCGCGCCCCGCCTCCAGCGCCGCGCTGGCGTCCTCGGCCTCGACCCGACGTCGCCAGACGGCCGACAGTTGCGCCCGCGCTGGGCGCGCCGCCAAATCCAGCGCCTCAGCGCTCCATTGTGCAAAGCTCTGCGTCATCAGGGGCAGGTCCAGCAACCACTCGCCCGGGTAATCGACAATGTCCAGATGGACCGTGCGCAGCCCGCCAAGCCCAGCCAGAAACCCCGTCGGCTGGACCCTCAGAGACAGGCGCAACTGGCTGATTGACCGGGTCGATTGCGGCCAATGCGGCGTTGGGCCCGTCAGCGCCGCGAGGTGACGCTCAAACTCGAACCGGGGCACGGTATCATCGGGCTGCGGACGAAGGCAGGCCGCCCGGATCGCCCCTGAACTGGCCCCCAACAGCTGTGGCATCCGCCCCCGCTCCAGAAGATTGGCAACCAGAGAGGTGATAAAAACCGTCTTGCCCGCGCGCGACAACCCCGTCACACCCAGCCGGATAACGGGCTCGAACAAGGCCTCGTGCACCCCCGCCGCGCCGTCCTCGACACGCCGCGACAGCACATCCGCAATATCTGCTAGTCCCAAACCGTCTGCCTTTCCTCAACTCCCCCATAGATAGGCCGAATTATTGCAATAAACAGACCGTCCAGCTGCATCTTCTTTGTAAAAATACTCACTTGCGCAGCGCTGCCCCCGTCGAACGGGGATTGGCAAGGCGGCACGCAAATAGTATCGCACAGGAATGCCCCGTTACGCACTGAAAATCGAATATGACGGCCGCCCCTTCTTTGGCTGGCAACGGCAAAAGGAGCTGCCAAGCGTTCAGGCCGCGGTTGAATCCGCCCTTGCCATGATCGCGCCCGAGCGCCCCATCGTCGCCGCTGCCGGACGAACCGATACCGGCGTTCATGCCACCGGCCAGGTGGCGCATTGCGATCTGGCGCGGCGCTGGGATCCATTCCGCCTGTCCGAAGCCTTGAACTATCATCTGAAACCCGCGCCCATCGCCATTCTCGCCACCGCCGAGGCCTCCGCCGATTTCCACGCCCGCTTTTCCGCGATCGAGCGGACATATGTCTTTCGCCTGCTCTGCCGGCGCGCGCCAGCAACATTCCAAAAAGGGCAGGTCTGGCAAATCGCCCATTCTCTGGACGTCGCGGCCATGCAAACGGCGGCCAGCTATCTGCTGGGCCGGCACGACTTTACCACCTTTCGCGCCAGCCAGTGCCAGGCCCGCTCGCCGGTCAAGACGCTGGATGAGGCCAGCCTGCAGGCGATCCCGCAGCCCGAGGGAACCGAGATCCGCTTTCGCTTTCGCGCCCGCTCGTTCCTGCACAGCCAGGTGCGCTCGATGGTGGGCACGCTCGAGCGCGTTGGCAGCGGAGCATGGCGCCCCGAAGACGTCCGCACGGCCCTCGAAGGAAAAAACCGGGCTCTCTGTGGGCCGGTCTGCCCACCCGAAGGCTTGTACCTGACACATGTCACCTACCCGAAAGACCCGTTTTCGCCCAACAGCCCCGAATGAGCGGCATCACCCCTCGGGCAGGGTCTTGCCCGGATTCATGATGTTTTCAGGATCGACCGCCGCCTTGATCCGGCGCATCAGGGAAACGGCGGCCCTGTTCTTGCGCCGCGCCATTGTGCCCTTTTTGGCCAACCCGATCCCGTGTTCGGCGGAAAAACTGCCGCCCAGGCTCTCGACCACGTCCTCAACCAGCGTATAGATACGGGTCTTTGTCGCCGGATCCATGACTCCGCTTGCATCAGGATCGACCCAAACCGAATAGTGCAGGTTTCCATCCCCCAGATGCGCGACAACGATCGGCTCGACCGAGCCAAATTCCCGGCGCAAACTTGCATCCGCACGATTCAAAAAGTCCTCAACCTTGTCCAGCGGCACCGCTACATCATTGGTGACCGGCATCCCCAGATGCATCGAAACCTCAAAAGCCATCTCGCGCTGGCGCCACATTTCAGCCCGCTGCGCTTCCGAACGCGCCACGACCGCGTCGAGAATCTCGCCGCTCTCCAGAAACCGCGCCAGAGTTTCCTCAAGGCGGTTGGCCACCGGCAGGCTGCCATCGGGCAGCGGCGTTGCATCCCCCGGCATCGTCGCAGCCACCTCGATCATGATATTGATATCGGCAAGCGGCGCAAAGGGCATGGGCGCCTTTGGATCAATCGCCTGCAAATGCGCGAAATAGCCGCGCGGCATATATTCGAATGCCTCGACCCCACCGCCACTGGCCGCCTGCATCGCGTGCAGCAGGGCCAGCGCAGCAGCCATATCCGAAACCGCAACCATCGCGGTCGCATAGGCTTTTGGCTTTGGAAACAGCTTCAGGACGGCACCGGTGATCACCCCCAGCGTGCCCTCCGAGCCGATGAACAGGTCGCGCAAATCATAGCCGGTATTGTCCTTGTGCAGTTCACTCATCATATCGACGATCTCGCCATCGGGCAGAACCACCTCCAGCCCCAGACACAGGGCACGTGTGTTGCCGTAACGCACAACGTTCGAACCGCCGGCGTTGGTGGCCAGATTCCCCCCGATCATGCAGGACCCGCGGGCCCCGAAGAGCAGCGGAAAGACCAGATCATGCGCTTCGACCGCCCTGTGCAAATCGGCCAGAATGACGCCCGCCTCGACAATGGCGATATGGCTTTTGGTGTTGATCTCGACAATCTTGTTCATGCGCTCCAGCGACAGGATAATGCTGCGGCCGTCATCTCCGGGATAGCCACCACCAGCCAGCCCGGTGTTGCCCGACAGCGGCACGACGGGTACCCTTGCCCCATACGCCGCTGCCATGATTGCCGCGACCTCGGCCGTATTTTTCGGGCGCACCACCGCTAGCGAGCGGCCCTTGTAGAACCCGGTAATGTCCCGGTCATATTTCTGCCGGGCCTGATCCTCGGTCAGACAATTCCCGGCACCCACGATTTCAGCCAGTGTTTCAAGAAAATCCCGCATGTTTCATCCTCTCGCCACCACAAGGCACAGACTATCCCCCTCAGGGCTTTGGCTGCAACCGGCATATGGCCCTTAGCGGAAAATCACGGTAAAGAGACCTCCAATGCCAGAGAAAACAGGAGGCACGCATGGGCGATACCGTCACGGATGCGCATAAAACCCGGGCCGCAAACTGGTTTCGCGGCTTGCGAGACCGGATCGTATCCGCCTTTGAAACCCTTGAAGACACGCAAACCACCGGCCCCTTCAGCGACCGCCCCGCCGGACGCTTTGAGCTGCGTGAAACCAGACGCGCCTCAAAAGACAACAGCGACGCTGGCGGCGGCCTGATGAGCGTGATGCGAAACGGCCGCGTGTTTGAAAAAATTGGCGTCAATGTTTCGACGGTTCACGGCACGCTCGGCCGCCGGGCGCAGGCGGCAATGGCCGCGCGCAAGGGGCTGGAGGGGATGGCCGACGACCCGCGGTTTTGGGCCTCAGGAATATCTCTGGTGGCGCATATGCAAAACCCTCATGCGCCGGCAATCCACATGAACACGCGCATGTTCTGGACCCCGCATGGCTGGTGGTTCGGCGGCGGCTCGGACCTGAACCCCTGCATTGAATACGCCGAGGATACAGCCGAGTTTCATGCCGTGCAAAAGGTCCACTGCGACCGCCATGACCCCGCCTATTACCCGCGGTTCAAGGCTTGGGCGGATGAGTATTTCTACATCCCCCACCGCAACCGCGCCCGCGGCGTGGGCGGGATATTTTTCGATGATCATTCAACCGGCGATTGGGAGGCGGATTTTGCCTTTACTCAGGATGTAGGGCGGGCCTTTTTGCCAGCCTTCCTGCCCATCACCGAGCGGCGGCGCAACACGCCCTTCAATGACCACGACAAGGACACCCAGCTGATCCATCGCGGCCTCTATGCGGAATATAATCTGGTTTACGATCGGGGAACCAAGTTCGGCCTTGAAACCGGCCATGACGCCGATGCGGTGTTGATGAGCCTGCCGCCTCTGGCCAAATGGGTCTGATCAGAAAACCCGCACCCCCTGACGCCCCAGCTCGGCCTGAAGCACAGCGATCGGCAATTCGGAAAGCCCGAGACCCGATTTGACCGACAGGGCCGCCGCGACCCCCGCCCCCTGCCCCACCACCGCGCAGCAGGACATGTTGCGCGTGCCGGCATGGGCGATCCGATCCCCGCCAATGGCGCGTCCTGCAACCAACAGGTTTTTCACCTTTTGCGGCAGCAACGCCCGATATGGAATCTGCACATAGCGCCCGGTCGTAGGTAGGATCAGAACGCCATAGCCGTCGATGAATTCGGGATAGATTCCTATTGAATCGTCAAAACGCCCCTGATGGCGCATATGGTCCTCGGTCAGGTTGTAAACCGCGTCAATCTTGCGGGTATCCCGAATGCCCACGCTCATACCGAAATTTCTGAGCCGTGCCGCCTCGCATCCCGGGGCATAAGCCCGCAGCGCCTTGATCGCCTGCATCACCTGCGCCCTGCCTTCGATTTCAAACCGCGTCAGGCTATCGGGATCGGTGCCATCACAGCCATCCAGCTGCACCAAATTCATATAGGTCATCTCGCCGGTATCATGCACCGCCCCCCACGTTCCACCTATGGTGACCAGATGGGCGGGGATCAGCCCCTCCTTGATGGCACGCTCGAACGGCTTGCGCAGAAACGGCGAAAACATGCTGTCCTCTTTGCCGCTGGTCTCGATCTCCCACTCTCCCACCGCCCAGTCGGCATAGGTCTGTGGGTCGTCGCGAACCGCGGCCAGAAATCTCTGTTTGTTTATGCCGGCAAGGTGGAACATGACGCTGGCGGCCTGCATTTCTTCGACCGGCGTCTTATTCGTCGGCGCGCCGGCACGATGGGCAACATCGGCATCCCCCGTCGCGTCAATTACCCGACGCGCAAGGATAGCTTCACGACCAGCTTTGCTTTCGGTGATAATGCCGGTAATCGCGTCACCTTCCATGATCGGGGCGACGAATTGGCGGTGCAACATGGGGTGGATGCCCGCTTCGGCAACCAGTAGGTCGGCAACCACCTTGAACCCTTCGCTGTCCAGTTCATAAGACAGCGACTGGCTTTCCGGTACGGCAGCCCCCATGTCACGCGCGCGCTCTTCGAACTCGCGCCCGATCCCGCCTGCCTCAACCGTTTTTTCATGGCGATACCAAGCAAAGCCCTCGACCCCGACAACCGTGATATTGCCGCCAAAACAGCCAAAGCGTTCAACCAACGTGACACACACTCCCGCGCGCGCAGCCGCGATTGCCGCCGCCAGGCCGCCAGGACCCGAGCCGACCACCAGAACGTCAGTCTTGTGGATCACATCGATCTGCCGGGCGGGTTCGGTTATTTTCATGATGCGAAACTCCAGCGCAAGGATCCCGCGCCCAGTTCCAGCTATTTTTCACCCGGGGTCAAGTCTGTTGTGCCAACGCCAGGCCAATACGGTTTTGGATCAAACCCCGGGGTTCATCAGGTCTGGCCTGCTGTGAACAAGCCTCAGCCCCCAAAAGCCGTCAGTCAAAAAAATACGGTCCAGCATTATCTAGCAGAACCTTGCCCAGCTCGACCCCCAGCGCCTTGGCATCGGCGATGTCTCCCAGAACCTCATGGGCCAGACATTCCGAGCCATCCGGGCGCAGGATCTCGCCGCGCAGCCAGATTTGATCCCCGTTCAGCTCGGCAAGCCCGGCAATCGGCATCTCGCATGAACCGTCGAGCGTGCGCAGGTAGGCGCGCTCGGCCTCAAGACGATAGCCGGTTGGAAAATCATGGATCGGTTGCAGCAGGTCCTTGACGGATTCATCGTTCCGTCGCCGCTCGATCCCGATCGCGCCCTGGGCAACCGCCGGCAGCATTTCGCCAACCGCGACGGGCGAGTTTGCCGCCTCCTCCATGCCCAGACGGTTCAGGCCCGCCATGGCCAGAAAGGTGCAATCGGCAACCCCCTCATCCAGCTTGCGCAGGCGCGTTTGCACATTGCCGCGAAACTCGACCACCTTCAGGTCGGGACGTTTGTATAGGATTTGCGCCCGCCGCCTGAGGCTACTTGTGCCGACCTTGGCCCCTGCAGGCAGGCTGGTTAGCGTCTCGAATCTTGGCGACAGGAACGCGTCCCGCACATCCTCGCGCGGCAAAAAACAATCCAGTGCCAGACCCTCGGGCTGCTCCACCGGCATGTCCTTCATCGAATGCACGGCAATGTCGATCCGCCCGCCCAGCAACGCCTCCTCGATTTCCTTTGTAAACAGACCCTTGCCCCCGAGATCGCGCAGCGGCTTGTCCTGAATCCGGTCCCCGGTGGTCTTGATGACGATCACCTCAAAGCAGCTCTGCTCAAGGCTGTGCATCTGGATCAGGCGGCGGCGCGTCTCATAGGCCTGCGCCAAAGCCAGCGGCGAACCGCGGGTGCCGATGCGCATGGGAGAGTCGGGGGTGGGCCAGAGAACTTGCATGCGCCACCATCTAATGGGCGCTGGCCCCCCTGACAATGACAAATTCGCCGCGCCCCGGACAGCCAACGAGCGCCTGAGTGCCTGCACAACCGGCCGGGCACGTCGTAACGACACATTGACATCCCCGCCCCAAACCCCGAGGGAGGGGCATACGGCCCAAGGCCGATAAAGACGATGGAGGCAAGCGTGCGCGAAGAGAAACTGATGATGCGGGCCCTTGGAGGCGAAACCCTGCCGGTGCCCCCGGTCTGGATGATGCGCCAAGCCGGACGTTACCTGCCGGAATACCGCGAAACGCGCGCCAAGGCCGGAGATTTCCTGTCCCTTTGCTACAATCCCGAGCTGGCCGCCGAGGTAACGCTGCAACCGATCCGTCGCTATGGCTTTGATGCGGCAATTGTTTTTGCCGACATCCTGCTGTTGCCGCAGGCCCTTGGCGCCGAACTGTGGTTTGAAACCGGCGAAGGGCCGCGCCTCTCCCAGATCAGGACCAAGGCGGATCTGGCCCGGCTGAAACCCGCCGATGCCATCCACGAGCATCTGGCCCCGGTCTATGAAACTGTGCGGATTCTGGCCGAGGAACTGCCGCGCGAGACAACCTTCATGGGCTTTGCCGGCGCCCCCTGGACGGTCGCCACCTACATGATTGCCGGGCGCGGCACACCGGATCAGGGGCCGGCTCATGCGCTGATGCAACAGGACCCGACCTGTTTCGATGCCCTTATCGACCTTTTGACCGCGGCCACCACCGAATATCTTCTGGCCCAGATCAAGGCCGGGGCCGAAGTGGTCAAGCTGTTCGACAGTTGGGCCGGCTCGCTGAAAGGCGCCGCATTTGACAAATACGCCATCGCCCCCACGCGCCGGATCGTGGCCGGACTGAAGGCGGTTTATCCCGACGTGCCGGTCATCGCCTTTCCGCGCGAGGCAGGGACGCGTTTTCAGGGTTTTGCCAAGGCGACCGGCGCGGATTGCGTGGCGCTGGACACGGCGGTGGATGCCCAATGGGCGGCCAAGGCAGTGCAGGTGGACGGCTGCGTGCAGGGCAATCTGGACCCACGCCTGCTGGTCTCGGGCGGCGACGATCTTGTGCGCGAGGCCCGACGCGTCGCCGACGCCTTTGCAGGCGGGCCCTATATCTTCAACCTCGGACATGGGATCACACCGGATGCCGATCCCGCCAACGTCGATCTGATGTTGCGCGCTGTCCGGGGGTAAAGGGGCGCGCTCACCTTGAACGACGATATCCGAAATTTCCTGATCGGCGGGCAGGCCACCATGCTGGCCCTTGTGACGATGGTCATGGTCGCCATCTCGTGGGGCGTGTTCGCAACGGCGCCATCCTCGGACCTGATGGCCCTATATCTGGCGGGACAGGCCTTTGGCACACATCATCTTGACCAGATCTATCCCGCCGCCGCACCGCTCTTTGATCTGTCGATCCCGCAAAGCTGGCCCGATCTTGCCCGTCAGGCGGGGCTTGGGGATCTACAACTTTACCCCTATATCTACCCGCCCCTCTGGGCCGGGCTTGCCGCACCGCTGACAAAGCTGATAAGCGCGCACGAGTTTTTTGCTTTGGCACGGATCCTGAACGCCCTTCTGATGACGCTGTCTGCAGTTCTGGCGTGGCGGATCCTGCGCCCGCACATGTCACTGGCACGCTGGGTCATGGCGGGGCTGGCACTGGCGCTGATCACGCCCATCGGCTTTGTCGCGCTCTATCAGAACCAGCCGCAAATTCTGGTCTCGGCCCTGATCCTGCTGGCCATCGAACGCAGCCGGGCCAAGGCCCCGGTGAGCGCCGGGATAGCCTTGGCGCTGGCCGCGTCGATCAAGCTCTATCCGCTGCTTTTCATCGTGATCTGGCTGGGCCGACGTGAACGCGCGGCGCTGCTCAGTTTCGGCGCAAGCGGAGCGGTCTTGGCGCTGGCCTCTCTGGCCATCGGCGGGCTGGCCCTGAACCTTGTATTTCTGGAGCGGATCGCGATGATCGCCCACACCGTTCTGGTCACCCAGATTACCTTTAATTTTGCCTCTCTCTTTGGGCAGTTCCTGTCGCCAGACCTGCATGCGCTGGCCTCTGCGGATCACGCCAACGCCGTCCTGATCGCCGGGGTTTACGGTAGCAAGACGCTGCTGGCCAGCCTGACCGTCAAGGCAGTGCTGCTGGCCGGGCTGGCCCTGGCCTGGCTGGGGGCCCGCCTCAGCCGGGACGAGCGGACCCTTTATGGTGCCATCTGGCCAGCGCTCTTGATCCTTGTTTCGCTGACCAGCCCGCTCAGCTGGGCGTACCACTACCTCAGTGTTGTGTTCCTGTTTCCCGCCCTCCTGATCGCCCCGCGCCAACCGCGCCAGAGGATCGTGGCGGCGCTGGCGCTGGCCGCAATCAGCCTGCCGGTCATGGTGTTTCTGTCGCGCCTGCCGGTTCCCTTCATGCTGGCGCAAACCGTCGGCACAGTGGCGCTGACGGTGCTGATCGGCAGCTTTCTTCGGATGCCCTCAAGCGACCCACAGCTGCCGTAATCCGAAAGAACACCCTTCGGAACGCCGCCCCTTCAAGGCGAGGGCATGACATAGTCGGGCCACAGACCCGAGGCCTTGGCATAGGCGGCATAGTCCTGCCCCTGAAACACACCGTGCCCGGTGACCAGCGCCGTTTTCACCCCGTAGGCGGCGCCGCCCAGAATATCCGTATGCAGCGTGTCGCCAACCATCAGAATCCGCGTCCGGGACATCGCGCCCAGCCGCGCCAGAGCAAGGTCATAGATATTGGCAAACGGCTTGCCGAAAAACTGCAAGTCAAGCGGCGCCCGGTCCGCCAACTGATGGGCGTAATAGCCCGGTTCGAGGCTCAGCCCTCCTTCGCGCGGGGCCACGATATCGGGGTTTCCGACATAAACCGGCCGCGGGTTACAGGCCAGACTGTCGGACAGCATCTGCTGGCGCTGTGCATCCCAATCCGCAGTGCTGAGCAGGACAAAACCCTTTACCGCATCGTAAACCGCCGGATCAAACCCCAGAATCCGGGTTTGCAGCGGGATATCGCCCAGATCCGCCTTGGCCGGGGCCATAACACCCCAGACGCCGCTCTGGCACCGCAGCCCGGCAATCAGCGCATCCCGGCTGGCGACCACATCGGCAAGCGCAAAGGAAAACCCGAGGCGGGTGTATTTTGCCAGCGCCGCCTGCGCCGGAAAGGTCGCGCCATTGGTCAAAACCATCACCCGCTTGCCCTGCGCCTGCAAACCGGCAACCGCTATCAGCGCGCTTTCGATCACCCGCTCGCCGACATTCAGAACCCCGAAAGCATCCAGCAAAAACGCATCGAACCGATCCGCCAGCGTCAACAACGAAGGCACCATGACCGGCGATTGTGCAAATCGGGCACTTGGCAGGCGCGTCCGCACCGCCTCATAGGCCCGAAACGCCCAATCTGAATCCCGCGCTGCCATCCATTCGATCCCACTGGTGAGTCCCGGCCCGAAACCCATGACGAGCGGTTCGCAAGTCCTATTGCCTCGGGCGTGGCAAGGCAAGAGTCCCCAAACCGTTTCCAATTTCGGCGTACCTGCTCAGAAAACAGGCAAATATCAACGTTTTCCGCACAGTAGAGAAAAAATTCCTGCGAATTTGATCTGGTTACTGGTAATTCGCGAATCAAGGAATTACATCCTGCCCGAACCCTGCAACGGAGCGGACTATGCCCTTACCGGTTATCACTGATGATCTCAGCGAGGACGAACTCGATCAGATCATGGACAATGCCTATGAGGCGTCAAACTTTCTCAAGGCTATCAGCCATGAGGGCCGCCTGATGATTCTCTGCCACTTGTTGTCCGGGGAAAAATCCGTCACTGAGCTTGAAAACCTTCTGCACGCGCGTCAGGCGGCGGTCTCGCAACAGCTGTCGCGACTGCGGATCGAGGGGCTGGTGCGCCCCCGGCGTGAGGGCAAGGCCACCTATTACAGCCTATCGGACAACCGCCCCAGAAAGGTGATCGAGGTGGTCTATGACCTCTACTGCAGGTCCGAAAATGGCCAGCCGATGATCCCCGAGACACGACGCACCAACACCAAACCCCGTCCCATCGGCCACCATTAGGGTACAGGACCGACGTCATATTCCCGCGGCTCGGCGGCTCCCAAGGCCCCCCGCAGCGGATCTGGGGCGACCCGATCAAGCAGTTGAACTTTGCCAAGATTGCCATATTCTGCCAGCGTGAAAGGATATGACGTGCAACAGACGGTTTACATTCTGAACGGACCCAACCTCAATCTTCTGGGGCTGCGCGAGCCCGAGATCTACGGACACGAAACGCTGGATGACGTGATCGAGTCCTGTGCGCGGCTGGCCACCGAATTGGGTCTTTCAACCCGTGCGTTTCAGTCCAACCACGAGGGCGTTCTGATCGAGCATATCCACGAGGCCCGCGATCAGGCGGCAGCAATCATCATCAATCCGGCAGCCTTCAGTCACAGCTCGATTGCCATTCTGGACGCGCTTAACGCCTTTTCCGGCCCGGTAATCGAGGTCCATATCTCGAATATCCACAAACGCGAACACTTTCGTCACCATTCATTTGTATCGGGCCGTGCAGATGGCGTGATCGCCGGCCTTGGAACCCAAGGCTACCTGTTGGCGCTGCGCCACCTCGCCACGCGTCTTGGTTAGGACAGAAATTCCATGATAAGCAACCTTTCCCGCGATGCCTTTCTTGAACGATTCGCCGGCGTCTATGAGCACAGCCCATGGATCGCCGCGAAATGCTTTGACGAGGGCGGCCACCTGAACGCGACTTGCGCTGCCGATCTGGCCGGACCATTTGCAAATCAGGTCGAAAGCGCCGGTTACGAGCCGCAGCTTCTGCTTTTGCGCGCCCACCCCGATCTGGCAGGAAAACTGGCGCGCAAGGGCAACCTGACGCAGGACAGCAGCGCCGAGCAGGCCAGCGCCGGGCTGGACGCCTGTACCGATGCGGAATTTGACACGTTCACCCGCCTGAATTCGGCTTATCGGGACAAATTCGGATTTCCCTTCATCCTAGCGGTCAAGGGCCGGAGCCGCCCCGAGATTCTGGCCAATTTCAAAGCCCGCCTTGATAACGATCTGGCCGAAGAGTTTCGCGAGGCCCTCAATCAGGTTCACCAGATCGCCCGGTTGCGCCTGCAGGCTCTGGATGAAGCCGAAGCTATCTGACCAGAAACGCGTCTGAAAATCCGGCGCGACGGGCGCTCTGCAGCCCGGCATTCAGACCCGACTGGTCAGCGAACGGGCCCAACAGCACGATATCATAGGATCGGCCGGCGCGACGCAGCGGGCGCGAGAGCGTCGGTAACCCCTTGGCACGGAACCGCGACAGGGTGCGCGTGGCGTTGGCCGGCACCCCAAAGGTCGCTACCTGTATGAACCGCGCGCTTGTCCCGGTCGGCGCCTTGGCTGCGGCCTTGGGCGACGTCGTCTTGCGCGCGACATCCCTTCTAACACTGGGGTCAAACGCCGAAACGTCGCTGACCTTGTGAAACTTTTTCATGTTATAAGGCGCAGCCTCGTCCTTGAGAATCCGTTTTTTCCGGGGCACGTAGGATCTGTGCACACGGCTGCTGTTGGCCGGAACATAGGAGCGGGTCGAGACCCGAACCACCGAAGTATAGGGATAGTGGATCTGTGCCAGTTGCCGCGTCATATCCCGCCCCGTGGTCACGTCGATCAGACGCCGCGGCATGGTCTGGGTCCAGAGCAGGTCCATAGCCGCCTCACCCGCCGCGGTTCCCCGCCCCCGATAGGCAGGATTAAACTCGGCCGGCAAAAGGCTCTTGTAGCCAGGGGGCAGCGGAATCTGTTGCGGTGTTACCTCGATTTTCAGCGGCGCGCGAGCGGCAACGGCGGCCCCGCTGGCCACCACCACCTGCCGAGACGCGCCCCGGGTGGCAAAACCCAGCGCGATGGCCCGGCTCCGCGCGATGATCGGGGCCGGATCGACCCAAGCGCCGTGTGTCCTGCTGCTGGCAACGGGAACGGCAGGCGCAACCCTGACCACCTGCCGAGGCGCGACGACCGGCGCTGCAAGCGCAACCCGAGGTGAGGGTTGCCGGACCGTCGAGCGCAAAGGCGCGCCCAAAAATACCGTACGCCAGTTGATTGCAGCGCGGCGGCGCATCTTTTGCGGCGCAGGTTGGCGCGCCACATAGGCCGGGCGCGCAACGGTATTTCCCGTCGCCGAAATCACCAGCGGGCGACGCGAACGCGGCTCTGCCGTAACTGTCGTCACGCCTTTGAAACGACGCACCAGACGCGCCTTTGGCCCAACCTTCTGCACCGGGGCCGGACGCGCTCCGGCCACTCTGCTCGGCGACATCCCGCACACCACACGCCGGTTGCGCTGCACCCGCGGCACCCACTGCACCGAGCCGCCATATCCGGCACGAATGAACGCACAGCCCCGGCTGTCCACATATTGCGACCCCTTATAGCTGGCCGGTGGAATCTCGGCCGGTCCTCTGGATGTGCGAAGGGTCTGCGCCCCAGCGGCAAAACCGCTCAAAAAGCCCGTCGAAAAAACCACGATTCCAATGAGAACTGCGTTTACTGCCCGCATTATTGCCCCCTTTTATTGCAGGGGAGTGTGCCGAAATATAACCAATGTGTAAAGAGAAAATGGCCTTATTTTCGCCTATTTTGTGCCAAACATACGATCACCCGCATCACCTAGCCCCGGCAGGATATAACCGACGTCATTCAGGCGTTCATCCAGCGCGGCGGTCACGATCGGCACATCCGGGTGGGCCTCGGCCATTCTTCTGACCCCTTCAGGGGCTGCCAAAAGGCATAAAAAGCGGATGTCGCGCGCCCCTGCCCCCTTGAGCAAATCAATGGCCGCAGCCGAAGAATTGCCGGTTGCCAGCATCGGATCGACCGCAATCACCCGGCGGTTTTCCATCTCTTCGGGGACCTTGAAATAATATTGCACCGGCTGCAGGGTCTTTTCGTCCCGATAAAGGCCAACAAACCCCACCCGCGCCGAGGGAATCAGCTCCAGCACACCATTCAACAGCCCGTTTCCGGCCCGCAGGATCGAGACCAGCGCCAGTTTCTTGCCTTCCAGAACCGGCGCGTCCATCTGTGTCAGCGGGGTCTCGATACTCTTGGCCGTCATCGGCAAATCGCGCGTCACCTCATAGGCCAGCAGCATCGAGATCTCATGCAAAAGTTGGCGGAAAACGGCGGTTGAGGTTGTTTTCTCACGCATCAGGGTCAGCTTGTGCTGCACCAGCGGATGGTCAACGATTGTCAGATTTTCGTGCATGTGGCCCCCCTCATTTCCCCTTGCTTAACTCAAGTCAGACCAAACGGAAAGCGCACAAAGCAACCGCAATCACAAAAAACTGCACCCGACCGGGCCAAAGGGGACGTCCAGCCACGCCGCAACGCTGGCCCCGACATCGGCAAAGGCGCAGAGGCCAATCTCGCCGGTGCCAACCCCTGCTCCGGCCACCACGACCGGCACCCGCTCGCGGGTATGGTCGGTTCCGCGCCAGCTGGGGTCATTGCCATGATCGGCGGTGAAGATGAACAAATCATCCGGGCGCGCCGATGCCATCAGATCGGGCACCCGGGAGTCGAACCATTCCAGCGCCCGCGCATAGCCCGCAATGTCGCGCCGATGCCCGAAACTGGAATCAAATTCGACGAAATTGGCAAAAACCAACCCACCCTCGGGGGCCGTCCCGACCTCAGCCACAAGGCGGTCCATCAGCGAGGCATCACCGCTTCCCTTGAACGACTCGCCAAGGCCCCGGCCCGAGAAAATATCGCTGATCTTGCCGATCCCCAACACCCGCCGTCCGGCACCGGACACCCGATCACACAGCGTCGGTTCAGGAGGAGAAATCGCGAAATCGCGCCGGTGGGTGGTGCGTTGAAAGCCACCCTCGGGATCGCCAATGAACGGGCGCGCTATCACCCGCCCCACCTTCATCTGGTGCAGAACCGGCGCAATCCCGCGGCAAAGATCCAGCAAACGATCAAGCCCGAAATGTTGTTCATGGGCGGCAATCTGAAAGACGCTGTCGGCTGACGTGTAACAGATCGGCCAGCCTGAACGGATATGTTCCGCCCCCAGCTCGTTGATGATCGGCACGCCCGACGCGTGACAATTCCCCAAAATTCCCGATACTCCGGCCAGCCTGCAAACCTCGGACACCAGTGAATCGGGAAAGGCGGGCGTGGTCTCGGGAAAATAATGCCAGTCCCAGGGAACCGGTACCCCCGCCAATTCCCAATGGCCCGAGGGCGTGTCCTTGCCTTGCGAACCCTCCTCGGCCGCGCCCCAGCGCCCGCGCGCAGTCGCCGACAAGCCGGGGGTTGCGATTCCCGTTGACAGGCGCACCGCCGCCCCCAGCCCCAGCGCATCCAGATGCGGTACCGAAAGCGGCCCGTGACGCCCGCCCTCGTCCGCGCGCCCGGCGGCACAGGCCTCGATGATATGGCCCAGCGTATTGGCCCCGAGGTCGCCAAACGCCGCTGCATCGGGCGCCCCGCCACAGCCGACCGAGTCTAGAACCGTCAGAAAAACCCGTGCCATTACCCTATCCTTTCGACGATCGGAGGCACCATATCCGGGGCCGTATCAGAGAGTTTCGCCGCCGCCAGCACCCCGGCCCGTGCCCGGGCCAGAGACTCGGGGTCCCGCGCAGCAACCAGCGCCAGATGATCCCCAGCACCAAGATGCGCCCCCAAGGGGGCAATATCGCGCAGGCCGACTGCGTAATCCAGTTTGTCCGTCTGCCGTCGCCGCCCGCCGCCCAGCTGCACGACAACCTCGCCCAACGCGCGCGTGTCCCACGCCCCAAGAAACCCGGCGCGCGGCACCGTCACCTCGGCCACGATGGCAGCGCGGGGTAGGTATTTCTCTGCCCGCTCGACAAAATCGGCAGGCCCACCAAGGGCCTTGACCATGCGGGCAAACCGCTCGGCGGCCGCGCCACTCTGAAACGCCGTGGCAATTTTATGCTGACCCTCGGCGGCACTGTCGCAAAGGCCGCCAAGCGCCAGCAATGCCCCGCCCAGCGCCACGCTCACGTCCCAGAGGCGCCCGTCAATCGCGTCTCCGCGCAGGAATGAAACAGCATTTTCGACCTCCAGCGCATTGCCCGCAGCCGAGGCCAAAGGCTCATTCATATCGCTGACCAACGCCCCCGTGCGGCACCCCGCACCTTGGGCGACCGAGACCAGAATCCCGGCCAGATCATGGGCCTCTGCAGGGCCTGCCAGAAACGCCCCCGAGCCACATTTGACGTCCAGCACCAGCCCCTGCAACCCCGCAGCCAGCTTTTTTGACAGGATCGAGGCGCAAATCAGATCGACACTTTCCACCGTTGCCGTCACATCGCGCACCGCATAAAGACGCTTGTCCGCCGGCGCGATATCCCCCGAGGCCCCGACAATCGCACAACCGCAGACCTCGACCACCTCGCGCATTCGTGCAATTTCGACCTCGCTGCCATAGCCGGGGATGGCGTCCAGCTTGTCAAGGGTTCCGCCGGTATGGCCCAGACCACGGCCCGAGATCATCGGCACATACGCTCCGCAGGCCGCCAGCGCCGGGGCCAGCATCAGCGAAACATTGTCGCCAACGCCGCCGGTCGAGTGTTTGTCCAGAACCGGCCCCGGCAGATCCCACTGCTGCACCGTGCCGCTGTCGCGCATGGCCTCGGTCAGCGTCACCCGCTCGGCGGTACTCATCCCGTTCAGAACCACCGCCATCGCAAAAGCTCCGGCCTGCGCGTCGGTCACATCGCCGTTGGCCAGGCCGTTTGCAAACCAGCGGATCTCATCTCGATCCAAGGTTTGGGCGTCCCGCTTGCGGGCAAGGATCCTGCGCGCGTCCATCTAGTGTGCGTCCAGATGTGTGGTAGAAAAGGCGCCGGGCAGCAATGCACCCACTGTCGTGCGCACCGTTTCGCCGTCAAGACCCGCCAGAATGACCGGCACCTCGGGGGCGGCAAACTCGGCCAGCTTCTGACGACATCCACCACAGGGGGTGATCGGCGTGGGGCTGTCCGCGACGATCACGATTTCAGCAATTTCATGCTGCCCCGCGGCGATCATCGCGGAAATTGCCCCCGCTTCGGCGCAGGTACCCTCGGGGTAGGCCACATTCTCGACGTTGCAGCCGGCAAAGATGGCCCCGTCCGCCGCCTTCAATGCGGCCCCGACCTTGAAACCGGAATAGGGTGCATAGGCATTTTCACGCGTTTTTCGGGCAAGTTCCAACAAATCCATGCGCGCCGCTCCTTCGGTTCTGAAGGCCCTATCCTAAACGCTATTTTGACCAAGGCCAATGACCCCGGGCGTGGATTGCGCCAAATTTCCAGCCTGCCGAGGCGCAATCAATTCCACGCCTCACGTTTGCGATAAATGGTTGAGGGCGAGACATCCAGCACCCGCGCCGCGCGGGTGACCGAGCCCCCCTCGCGCGCGATGGTTTCCTCGATCACAAAACGCTCGATCTCGGCCAGCGGGCGGCCAATCATCCCGGCGACCGGATCGTCTCCGGGCAGGGTAAGCGTCGGCACCGGTTGTTGCGGCAGGGCGGTTGCGTTTTCTTCGCTCAGGTGCAGAATCTCCAGCGGCAGCATCGTTGTCGTCACGATCCGCCCCTCGTTCAGCACCACGACATTGCGCAGAACATTCAGCAGCTGCCGGACATTTCCCGGCCAGGGCAGGCGCCGGAACAGCGCGCGCACATCGGGGTCCAGAGCCTCGATATTGCGGCCTTCTTCGCGGGCGAAAACCGCCAGCATGTGATCCGCGATTTCCAGCACGTCATCGCCCCGCTCGCGCAGGGGCGGCAGGTGGATCGGGACGACGTGCAGCCGATAGAACAGGTCCTCACGAAAGCGGCCGGCCTTGACCTCTTCGTAAGGGTCGCGATTGGTGGCGCAAATGATCCGCACATTCACTTTGCGCGCCACCTCGGCGCCGACCGGCTTGATCGTCGATGTTTGCAGGAACCGCAGCAGCTTGGTCTGCAGGTTCATGTCCATCTCGCAGATTTCATCCAGAAACAATGTGCCACCATCCGCCGCACCCGCCGCACCCACTTTGTCTGCAATGGCCCCGGTGAACGACCCCTTGAGGTGGCCAAAAACCTCGGATTCCAGCAAATCCGGCGGGATCGCACCACAGTTCAGCGGCACGAACGGCCCCTTGGCCCGGGTCGAGGTGTCGTGGATTGCCTGCGCACAGACCTCTTTGCCGGTGCCGCTCTCGCCGGAAATGAACACGGTCGCCATCGAGCCCCGGATCGAGCGGATCTTTTCATAAATCTCGCACATCTTGTCGCAAGAGCCGATAAACCCCTGAAACCGCGCGCCGCCACTATCCGCAAAGGGCTCGACCACCGGCAGCAGGCCCGATTGCATCCGGGCATTTTCAACCGTCGCAATCAGGCGCGCCTCATCAAACGGTTTGACCAGAAAATCAAAGGCCCCCCCGCGCATTGCCTCGACCGCCCAGTTGATCGAAGCGTTGGCTGTGATTACGATCACCCGCGAATCCGGCGCGATCCGCAGCATGTCCGCCATCAGATCCAGCCCCGGCCGGTCCGGCAGCATCAGATCCAGCAGCACAACCTTTGGCCCATGCGCCTGAAACATCGCCAATCCGTCAGCCGCGGTTCCCGCGCTGAGGACCGAGAACCCTGCCTTGGCGAGGACGGCCTCATAGACCATCTGCAGGGACAGCGTGTCCTCGATCAATAAAACCGGCTCGGTCATGGCAGAACCTTGATTTGCGTCACGGCGACGGATGTTCCTTCGCTTGTTCGCCCAGTATAAACGCCTGCAGGTCCGATAGGCCAGACAGGCACTTGGCACAGAGCGCTTCGATGGTTGCCTGATCGCGGGAATGGGCAGCACTGTTCAACTCTTGCGCAAGCCGCTGCAGGTCGGTGGCGCCAATCGCCCCGGCAATGGAGATCAGGATATGGGTCTGGGCCCGGATCTCAGCCAGATCCAGTGTCTTTTGCCCGCGGGCCAGCCCCTCGGCCACCGAATCAGAGTCAGATTGCAGCTTGCCCAGCAATTCGGCCGTCGAATCAGGCCCGATGGTTTCGATCAGGGCATCAAATATACTGCGATCAACTATACTGCGATCAACAATTTCACCGGCCGCGACAGCCTGCGCCTCGGCCTGCGCCGTGTCGCCATTTCGGCCGCTCAGGCCGGTTGATGACGGCGACTGAGTGCCCCCATCCGGCTTCAGAAATGACAGGACGTCCCGTCCCAGATCCTGCAGATCCATGATCGGCTTTGCAATGATGCCATTGGCCCCGGCAGCCAGAATCCGCTCGCGATGTTCGCGCATGACATAGGCGGTCAGGGCGACCAGAGGCATTTCTGCAACCGGACCGGTCTTTCTCCGAATCGCGCGCATCAGTTCGATCCCGCTCATTCGCGGCATTTCGATATCCAGAAGCGCGATGTCAAACCGCTGATGCTCGAGCATTTCCAAGGCCTCCAGCCCGTCTGAGGCAACGGCATAATCCGCGCCCAGCGCCTGCAGCATCTGCGTCGCCACCAGTTGGTTGGTCTTGTTGTCCTCGGCCAGCAGGACACTGACACCCGCCAGGCGGACCGGAGCATCGTGCGCGCTGGTTGCGGTGACGCCATCCCGGCGTAAACTGCGCTCGAACCAGCGCGCCTTTGGCAAGGTCAGAACCGCCTCTGCGCCGCCCTCGTTCCGATTGGAAATGGTCAGTTTTGCCGCCATCGCCCCGGACAATTTCTTGGCGATAAACAGGCCCAGACCGCTGCCGGGTTTTCGGGCATCCTTGGGGCGCCCTTCGTATTCGAACAATCGCGACAGCGCATCGTCAGACAGCCCGGGGCCGGTGTCCGCAACGACAAATGTCAGGGCAAGATCGGCGTCGCAATCCACCGCCAGCACAACCTCGCCACGGTCGGTGTATTTGATCGCGTTTTCGATCAGGTTTGCGAGGATCCGCTCCAGAGTCACCCGGTCCAGGGTCGCAATCGCCGGCAGGTCTCTGGGCATATCAACGCGAAAGACGATGTTCTTTTGCGCCGCATGCGCCCCCCAACGCTTTTTCAGATCGGTCAGGAAATCCGCCAGATTGATATTGACCGGACGGGCATTCGCAGGGCCAATGTCAAGCAGATCATCGGTGCGGCCCTTGTCAAGAAGGCGCGCAACGGTGCCGGCCGCCGCCTCGATCCGGTCGATCTGCAACTGGATTTCGGGGGCAAGCTCACTGCCCCTGAGCAGGCTGATCCCGCCCAGAATATCGGTCAGGGCCGAGCGCAAATCATGCGAGAGCAGGGACAATCCGGTCTTGTCTCGCGCCGGGTGATCGCCCTCAATCGCTGGGTTTTCTGGAAGTTCTGACGTGACCCATCCTCCTTGACTGGGCTGGCATGACCGGGTTGACAGGATCAGACTGGCCCGGCCGGCCTGGAGCTCTCCTCAGGGCGTTTCATTTGAGGCAGCGTAGGCTGCGGGGTGGTGTTCGGCAACCGCCCGTGGCGCGCGGCTCGCCAATTGCATGAACCGCGCCTTGCGGATGCGGGACACATCGATGGGAACCTCGATCATATCGTCAAACAAATCCGGATATTGCGCGCGCCCCACGGCCACAATGATCGCCTCGGGGTAAAGCCGGGACAGCGAGCGCGCCAGAACCGCCTCCTGCGCACCTCCCGCCTCGATCATCACGACATGGGGGATCAGGCGCGTATCGGGCGCAACGAACTTGACATTTTCGGCCCGCAAAGCCGCCTTGCAAATCGCCTCGAGGGCCGCCGAGCGACAGGCAATGCGGATCAGCAGCACATCGACCGCCAACGCCCGGACCGGGACCGATACCAGAACCGAGATCCTCTCGTCTGACGGGGTGTTCAGCCGGACCTGCCCGCCCATGCGTTCGATCAAGCCGCGTGAGACCGCCGGGCCAAGGGCCTCTGAGGCCAGAGAATTCTCGGTCTCCTCAGCCCCCCCCATGATCAGTGAGGGCTGCCACTCTCGCCCGTCTTTTTTGTATTCAAACGAGATTTCAGCGTTCAGCTTGCCTGCACTGCACGAAATATCCAGTGTGATATTTTCGGTGCCGGCGGTCTCCAGAATATAGGTTGCCAGATGGGTCAGGGCCTGCCGCAGTCGGGCAAAATCTCCCAGGACCTGCGGTGGGCAGGACGGATCGACATGGGTCGAAAAGGCGATACCTTCGCGCAATGCAACAGGCGAGAACATATCGCCCACTGCTTCGGCCAGACGCTCGGGCTCAAACGGTTTGTTTTCTAGGTGCAACCGCCCCTCCTGCAGAGCGGCAAAATCCAGAATGTCCCCGAGCAAGCCGATCATCTGATGCCCCGAGCGCTCGGCCTGCTCCAACAGGCGGGCCTGATGCCCGCTCAGACCCTGCTGCCGAATAAGCGCGAGAAGCCCCAGAACCCCGTTCATGGGCGTGCGTAATTCATGGCTCATCATTGCCAGAAATTGCGACTTGGCCCGGCTGGCTTGATCCGAGGCGCGCAACAATTTCTCGTTCGCCCGCGCCAATATGCGGAATTGCTGCGAATCGCGGGCAAACACGATGATCATCAAGAGGCTGCTCAGAACAGCGATCACGCTGATGATGGTTAACAAGTTCGAGCTTTGTGCCAGATTTTCACGCAAAACCGCATGGTTGCTTTCCTCGCCATGCAGGACCGTCTGGCTGAGATGGCGCAACTTTTTGGTAAACGGAGAAAATTCACGGTAGAGCGCCCGCGCTTTGGCCTGATCCCCCGGTTTCAGGTTGACGACCTGATCTTCGACCTTCTGGATCTTGGCAAACAACGCCGACAGAATCGTGCCGTCGGTGTCATAGGCACGCAGCCGCGCCCCCACGGTGCCCTGTCGAAACAGCGAAACCCTGCTCCACAGCAGATCATATCTGTCATTGACCGAAGCGGGCGAGGCCGTTCCCCGTCCATTGGCAAAGGCCGCCAGTTCACGCTGAAAGCGCATAAGCTCGATCTGGATCTGCAAGGCGTCCCACAGAATATTCTCGCGTCCAGCATCGCGCATCTGGTCAATATCGTTGCGCACAACAAAAAAACCGACGCCCGCGACCGAGATCGTCAGGGCAACGATCACGGCGCCGACGATCCGCGTGACGATGGGAACCTTTTTCACTTGTATTCCATCTTGACCAGTTGCCAGATCAGGCGACTGTTATAAACGGAGTCGCGCAATTCGGCATGCTGGCTCATCGGATAAATCATCCAGATTGGCCCCTTTCCGCGTTTTGACAGTGCCTTTCCATCCATGCTGAGTGCCAGTATGGCGTCGTATTTTCTGAGTTCGGATACCGCAATCGAGACCTGATAGTCATTGGCTGCCGTCAGCGTAACGGTTTTTGCATCCTTACCGCCCGAGCGGTCCAGAACCAGCCGGGCCAGCGGTCCGCGAAAATCCCGGGTTCCGTCAACAAACTCATTGGCGGTCCGAACATCCGTCTGCGGCAAGGCACGCAAATCGGACAGGGTGAACCGCTTTTGTATCTTTCCCTCGGCATCCTGAACCGTCAGAGCGGTTTGGGCGACGGTGACACTGCCGAAAAAGACGGCGAACAAAAATACAAGAAAACCAGGGATTTGCTTGCTCATTGCATCCTCACATTTTTCATGTGACGTAACGTTAGCCGCGTCTTTACCATAAACGCAATGGCAAAATAGCACCAATTTGATGCTTTAACCTGTTGTTAAGATATCGTTAATTTGTGCTCCCGGGGAAAAGGCACCCTTAGCCCCGGGAGAATTCGTCGCCTCAGGCCGGATAGCCGAGCGCCTGCAACGCGTCCGATATCTCGTCCAGAATAGCCGGATCGTCAATCGTTGCCGGCATTTTCCAGTTTTCGCCATCTGCGATCTTGGTCATGGTTCCGCGCAAAATCTTGCCTGACCGGGTCTTTGGCAGACGCTCGACCACACAGGCGATCTTGAAGGCGGCAACCGGCCCGATCTTGTCACGGACCAGCGAGATACATTCGGCGACGATCTCGTCACCCGGCCTCTCGACTCCTGAATTCAAACACAAAAATCCAAGAGGAACCTGCCCCTTCAGGGAATCGGCCACACCGATCACGGCGCATTCCGCGACATCTTTGTGGCTGGCCAGAACCTCTTCCATCGCGCCGGTGGACAGACGGTGACCGGCGACGTTGATCACATCATCGGTCCGCGACATGATATAGAGATAGCCGTCCTGATCCTTGTAACCGGCGTCCCCGGTTTCGTAATATCCGTCGAACCGCGAGAGGTATGAATCCTTGTAGCGCTGGTCCGCGTTCCAGAGCGTCGGGAGGGTTCCCGGCGGCAGTGGCAATTTTATCACGATCGCGCCCAGCTCGCCGGCGGGCAGCTCGACACCGTCGTCGCCAAGGATGCGCACGTCATACCCCGGCATGGCCACCGAGGGCGAGCCCACCTTGACCGGCAAATGCTCGAGCCCCACGGGGTTTGCCGCGATGGCCCAGCCGGTTTCGGTCTGCCACCAGTGATCGATCACCGGGATACCCATCTTGTCCTCGGCCCAGTGCAACGTATCCGGGTCGGTGCGCTCTCCGGCAAGAAAAAGTGTCTTCAGGCAGGACAGGTCATATTTTCTTAAGAATTCTCCCTCAGGATCGACTCGCTTGATGGCGCGAAAGGCGGTCGGAGCGGTGAACAGGGCCTTGACGCCGTATTCGGCGATGACGCGCCAAAACGTGCCTGCATCGGGTGTGCCGACCGGCTTGCCCTCGAACACAACCGTCGTGCTGCCCTGAATGAGCGGCCCGTAACAGATATAGGAGTGCCCCACCACCCAGCCCACATCAGACGCGGCCCAGTAAACGTCACCGGGATTAATGCCATAAATGCTTTTCATGCTCCAGAGCAGGGCCACAAGATGCCCTGCGTTTGGACGAATGACCCCTTTTGGCTGTCCGGTCGTCCCCGATGTATATAGGATATAGAGCGGATCATCGCCACGAACGGTCACACATTCGGCCGGGGTGGCGGCCGCCTTAAAACTCTCCCAGTCAATGTCCCGATCCGGAGTCAAGGTCGCAGGCGCCATGTCACGCTGTAGAATAACACAAAAGTCGGGTTTGTGCGCGGCCAGTTCAATGGCACCGTCGAGCAGGGGCTTGTAGGCAACGACCCGCCCCGGCTCGACCCCGCAGGAGGCGGCGATAATCGCCTTTGGGGCGGCATCGTCGATGCGCGTGGCCAATTCATTTGCGGCGAACCCGCCAAACACCACCGAATGGATTGCCCCGATCCGCGCGCAGGCCAGCATCGCCACCAGCGCCTCGGGCACCATCGGCATATAGATGATGACCCGGTCGCCCTTGCTCACGCCCCGGTCCTGCAGCGCCCCGGCAAAGCGGGAAACCCGATCCAGCAATTCGCTGTAGGTGATCTTTGCCTTGGCGCCGGTCACCGGGCTGTCATAAATGATCGCAACGCGCGCACCATTTCCGGCCAGAACATGACGGTCAACGGCGTTGTAGCAGGTGTTGACCTCGGCATCCTTGAACCATTCGTAAAACGGCGGGTTCTCGTCAAACAACGCCTTGCTCGGCGGTTTGACCCAATCAATTGCCTTTGCGGCCTCCATCCAGAACCCGTTCGGGTCGTCTTTCCAGCTCTGGTAAACCTCCTGGTATCCCATCACTTCGCTCCTTTCATCCGTAATGTTGTACCGGCGTCCCCGCCAGAGCTGCGATATTCAACAGGCCCCGCGCCGTGATTGCAGGCGTCACGATATGCGCCTGATTCCCCATCCCCATCAGGATTGGCCCCACTTCCAGCCCGTGGGCCGAAATCTTCAAAACGTTTTTCACCCCGCTGGCCGCGTCAGTAGAGGCAAAGACCAGAACATTGGCGGCACAGTCAAACCGCGCATTGGGAAAGACGCGCGCCCGGATTTCCGGGTCCAGCGCCGCATCCGCATGCATCTCGCCTTCATAATCAAAATCCCGCGGTTCGCTGTCCAGAATCGCCAGAGCGGCGCGCATCCGTTCTCCGCTGTTGCTGCCCAGATTGCCAAATTGCGAATGGGAGCAGAGCGCAATTTTCGGCTGCACGCCAAACCGGCAGACGTGGCGCGCCGCGGCAATCACGGTCTCGGCAATCTGTGCGGGGGTCGGCACCGGATTGACCTGCGTGTCGGCGATGAACAGCGGGCCGTTTTCCAGGATCATCAGGCTGAGCGCGCCGACCGGGTGCAGATCGTCGCCGGCCAGAACCTGCGTGACGTAATTCAGATGCCACAGATATTGACCAAATGTGCCACAGATCAAGCTGTCGGCCTCGCCGCGATGCACCATGACCGCGCCGATCGCGGTCGAGTTGGTGCGCAGGATCGCCTTGGCCAGATCCGGGGTCACGCCGCGGCGCTGCATCAGCTCGTGATAGGTGCCCCAATATTCACGAAACCGCTCGTCAAACTGCGGGTTGACCAGATCGAAATGCTCACCCTCGCGGATTTTCAGGCCGAAACGCTCGATCCTGCGGGCCACCACCTCAGGGCGCCCGATCAAGATCGGCCGATCCGGCGTTTCATCGACCATCGCACCCGCCGCGCGCAAGACCCTCTCATCCTCGCCCTCGGCAAACACGATCCGCCGCTTGGCGGTTCGCGCCGCCTCGAAAACCGGGCGCATGATCAGCGAGGTCTTGAACACGGCACCATCAAGATCGGCCCGATAGGCCGCGATATCCTCGATCGGGCGACTGGCCACACCGCTGTCCATCGCCGCCTGTGCGACCGAGCCTGCGACAATTCCCATCAGCCGCGGATCAAACGGTTTGGGGATCAGATAGTCGCGACCAAAACTCATGCGTTCCCCCTGATAGGCCGCCGCCGCCTCGGCGCTGGTGGTCGAGCGCGCCAGTTCGGCAATTCCGGCGATACACGCCAGCTCCATCGCACTGTTGATCTCGGTAGCCCCGACGTCCAGCGCGCCACGGAAAATAAACGGAAAGCACAGGATGTTATTGACCTGATTGGGAAAATCAGACCTCCCCGTAGCCATGATCGCATCATCCCGCACCAATTTGACCTGATCCGGCAGGATCTCGGGCGACGGGTTGGCCAGCGCGAAAATAACCGGCTGATCAGCCATTTTGGCAACATGCCGGGGTTTCAGAACGTCCTTGGCCGATAGCCCCAGAAACAGATCGGCGCCTTCGATCACATCATCCAACATTCTGAGGTCGGTGTCTTGCGCATACTCCGCCTTTTGCGGGGTCATTTCAGCGTCACGTCCCTTGTAAACCAGCCCGGCGATGTCGCAAAGCCAGACATTTTCGCGCCTGACCCCCAGTTTCAGCAGCATGTTGAGGCAAGCAATCCCCGCCGCCCCGCCGCCGGTCGAAACCACCTTGATATCCGCGAAATTCTTGCCGGCGATGCGCATTGCATTGGTGGCCGCCGCTCCGACGACGATTGCGGTGCCGTGCTGATCGTCGTGAAAGACCGGAATATTCATCCGTTCACGGCAAAGTTTTTCCACCACGAAACATTCAGGAGACTTGATGTCCTCAAGATTGATCGCACCAAAGCTGGGTTCAAGCGCGCTGACGATATCTGCCAGTTTTTCTGGGTCGTTCTCGTTCAACTCCAGATCAAAGCAGTCGATCCCGGCGAATTTCTTGAACAGGACAGCCTTGCCCTCCATCACCGGCTTGGCCGCCAACGCGCCGATATTTCCCAGACCCAGAACCGCGGTGCCGTTGGTGACCACCGCCACCAGATTGCTACGTGCGGTGTATTTTGCAACGCTCCTCGGCGTGGCGACGATTTCATTGCACGCTTCGGCAACGCCGGGGCTGTAGGCCAGGGCCAGATCGCGGCCGTTGGCCAAGGGCTTGGTCGGGCGGATTTCCAGTTTACCGGGGCGAGGAAACTGGTGATACCTCAATGCAGCCTTGCGCAGTTCCTCGCTTTTGTCCTCAGCCATGGCGCCATCCTTCCCGATGATTTTCAACGTGGTTTAATATTAAACTATACTGAACTCCCCAAAAAGAAACCAGCGGACAACGCGGGAAATCCGGGTCATTATCCTTGAAATATCCGGCATCAGCCCCATTTTCTGTCAAACGTCGAACACCGATGATCGGAGAGATATGCTGCTGGATGCCCTGAACCGCTTTTTTCGCCATGATGCGGCGGGAGGCGTTCTTTTGATTCTGTCGGCGCTGGCCGCCATGATCGCCGCCAACAGCGTTCTGGAGCCAATGTATGCGCATTTCCTTGGCGCCAATTTCGCAATTACGCTGGATGGGGCTGGCCTTGGCAAACCGCTGCTGCTGTGGATCAACGATGGCCTGATGGCGGTATTCTTTTTCCTGATCGGCCTTGAGCTGAAGCGCGAATTGCTGGAAGGCAGACTTAAAAAATTCAGCGACGTCATGTTGCCGGGACTTGCGGCGGTTGGCGGCATGGCGGTTCCGGCAATTATCTTTGTCGCTCTGAACTGGGGCAGCGCCGAGACCCTGCGCGGCTGGGCCATTCCGTCGGCCACGGATATTGCCTTTGCCCTCGGGGTTCTGGCCCTGCTTGGCACCCGCGCGCCCGTGGGCCTGAAACTGTTTCTGCTGACGCTGGCCATTCTCGACGATATGGGCGCAATCGTGATTATCGCGCTGTTTTACACTTCGGACCTGAACCTTGGCTACATTGCCCTTGCGCTGCTGCCGATTGCGGGAATGTTCTGGCAAAATCGCCGCGGCGCGCATCGCGTGGCCCCGACCCTGATCTTGGGGACAATTCTGTGGGTTCTGGTCCTGAAATCCGGCATCCATGCGACACTGGCCGGGGTTCTGACGGCATTTTTCATCCCGCTTACGGACCGGACCGGAAAATCGCCATTGCATGCGCTCGAAACGGCGCTGGCGCCTTATGTCCTGTATCTGATCGTGCCGCTCTTTGCCTTTGCCAACGCCGGTGTTGCGCTGTTGGGCCTCAGTCCCCGAGACCTTATTCAACCGCTGCCGCTGGGCGTGGCCGCTGGCCTTGTGCTGGGCAAGCAGCTGGGCGTGTTCGGAGCAACATGGATCGTCATCCGCCTTGGCCTTGGCCGCTTGCCCGAGGGCGTCCGCTGGGTGCATATCTACGGTCTGGCCTGCCTTGCCGGGATTGGATTTACCATGTCCCTGTTCATCGGCGGCCTCAGTTTTCAGGCCGACGCACATATGAACGCCGTGCGTCTCGGGGTTCTGGCGGGCTCGATCATATCGGCGGTTCTGGGCTATGGGGTGCTGTTTCTGGCCAGCACCCGAACCCGCCCCCGCCAAGAGGGCCCCCGCGCGCGGACCTGAGGCCCGGGCCCAAGCTGTCGTCCCCCTCATCCTCGAGCCTCGCGGATGATCGACAGGATGTTTCGCGCCGCCTCGGGGATGTTCGTTCCCGGCCCGAAAATTGCCCGAACGCCTCGTTTGATCAGGAAATCGTAATCCTGCTGGGGAATAACCCCACCGCAAATGACGATGATGTCCTCGGCGCCCGCCGCCTTCAGCGCCTCGATCAGTTTTGGCGCCAGCGTCTTGTGCCCCGCTGCCTGACTGCTGATTCCGACCACGTGAACATCATTGTCGATGGCATCCTGCGCCGCCTCTTCAGGAGTCTGAAAGAGGGGCCCGACATCGACGTCAAAACCGATATCGGCAAATGCGGTGGCGATGACCTTGGCGCCGCGATCATGGCCATCCTGCCCCATCTTGACCACCAGCATGCGCGGACGACGCCCCTCAGCGGCGGCAAAATCCTCGACCTCCTGCTGAATGGCGGCAAAGTCCGCATCGCCCTCATAGGCGGCACCATAGACCCCCGCCAGCGTTTTCACCTCGGCGCGGTGCCGGCCAAATGCTTTTTCCATGGCGTCCGAAATCTCCCCGACTGTTGCGCGCGCGCGCGCGGCCTCGACGGCCAACTCCAAAAGGTTGCCCTGTCCTGTGCGCGCCCCCGCCTCAAGAGCAGTAAGGGCCGCCACGCAGGCTGATCCGTCCCTGGTCTCGCGAAGTTTTCGCAACCGCGCAAGCTGCGCATCACGCACCGCCGTATTGTCGATCTCGCGCACATCGATTTCTGGCTCCTGCTCCAGACGAAAGCGATTCACGCCAACAACGACCTCGTCCCCGCGATCGATCGCGGCCTGCCGACGCGCGGCGGCCTCCTCGATCCTCAGCTTGGGCATGCCGCTGGCCACCGCCTTGGTCATCCCGCCCATTGCATCCACTTCCTCGATCAGCTCCCAAGCCGCGTCGGCCAGATCGTGGGTCAGCCGTTCAACATAATAAGAGCCCGCCAGCGGATCGACGACATGGGTGACCCCGGTCTCATGCTGCAGGATCAGCTGCGTGTTGCGCGCCAGGCGCGCCGAGGCCTCGGTGGGCAGGGCAATCGCCTCGTCAAAACTGTTCGTGTGCAGGGACTGGGTGCCGCCAAGAACGGCGCTCAACGCCTCATAAGCCGTGCGCACCACGTTGTTATAAGGGTCCTGCTCCTGCAGGCTGACCCCGGAGGTTTGGCAATGGGTACGCAACATCGAGCTTTGCGGTTTTTTCGGCTCGAACTCGGCCATGATCCGGGACCACAGCAGGCGCGCAGCCCGCAACTTGGCCGCCTCCATGAAGAAATTCATCCCGATTGCAAAGAAAAACGAAAGCCGTCCGGCGAAACTGTCCACGTCCATGCCCCGGGCAATCGCCGCGCGCACATATTCGCGCCCATCTGCGAGGGTAAAGGCCAGTTCCTGCACCAGCGTCGCACCGGCTTCCTGCATGTGGTAGCCGGAAATCGAGATCGAGTTGAATCGTGGCATTTTATGAGAAGTGTATTCAATGATGTCAGAAACGATCCGCATCGAGGGCTCAGGCGGGTAAATATAGGTGTTGCGAACCATGAACTCCTTCAAAATGTCGTTCTGGATCGTCCCGGACAGCTGCGCCTGTGTGACCCCCTGTTCCTCTCCGGCAACGATAAAGCTGGCCAGAACCGGAATGACCGCGCCATTCATCGTCATCGAGACCGAGACCTTGTCCAGCGGAATTTCGTCAAACAGCACCTTCATGTCCTCGACGCTGTCAATCGCAACCCCGGCTTTGCCCACATCGCCAATGACCCGCGGGTGATCGCTGTCATAGCCCCGGTGGGTGGCCAAATCAAAGGCCACGGACACCCCCATCTGCCCCGCCTCCAGCGCGCGCCGGTAAAACGCGTTGCTCTCTTCAGCGGTCGAGAACCCGGCATATTGACGGATCGTCCACGGGCGGTTGGCATACATCGTCGCCCGCGGCCCGCGCAGGAACGGCGCAAAACCCGGCATGTTGTCCAGATGCTCCAGCCCGGCAAGGTCACCGGCATCATAAACCGGCTTGACCGCGATCCCTTCCGGGGTGTGCCAGGTCAGATCCTGCAGCGGCTTGTCCCGCAATTCCTTTTCCGCCAATTTGCGCCAGTCACTCGTCCCGTTCGTCATCCCAATCCCCGTTTGATCAACCGCATCGCCGCGGGTTTTCTCTCGTCACCGTCGGCAAAGCTAACGCGTGCCATGTTCTGGCTGCGCAGCCAGTTCAAATCGGCCTGATACTGCGTGTCAAACGCCGCCAGATGCGCAGCGTGAAACGGCTGATACGGCCCATCCCCCGTCGGGATCATCGCTGCGGCCGAGGCAAGGCCCCGCTCAAGCAGCAAGTCGCGCAACCCCTCGCGCCCGGGCGAGGCGTTGGCCTTTTGCGTCATCGGCGCGATCCAGCCGCGCCGCGCCGCCGTCAGCAGACGATACTGGACCTGCGGGCGCCCGATCAGCCGGTCGAAATCCCAGACCGTGATGTCAATTCCCGGAAACGCCAGAGCCACATCCGCAACCACCCGTCGCCACGGTCGGGGCAGCCGCGCCAGCCGCTCCAGAACCTCGCTATCCGCCAGCACGCGCCCGCTTCGCAAGCCATAGCTCAGCACCGAGGCCCAGTAGTCCCCATAGGGCCGAATGGCCATGCCGACCCGCACCAGATGGCCGCGAAACACGTCAAAAAACGGACCAAGCCGGCGGTCCAGCCCCGGATACAACAGCCCGGTTCGCAGGTTTTCAACCATTGTGCCGATGATGTTTTCCTCGCTGATCACGAGAGTCCGGACACCACGTGCCTGAAGGCGTTGCAATTCGATCGAGATCAGACCGCGGTTGCGCGCCACCCGTTTTTCACGCGCCAGATCAAGGCCGCGACGATGGCGCAACAGGCCCGAGAACATCCCAGCGCGGGTCTCTCGCGGGCCCCAGAAAACGACCCCATTTTTCATCAAATTTTGCCGGTTTTGTCGTAGCGCCAGTTGCAGTGAACTCGTCCCGGTGCGATGCGCACCAATATGAAGGATGACCTCCAAAAAGCTCCACAGTCCCTCTCGCGCCGACCGGACAACAGGCCCGATCCCATATGCAATCGCAAGGAACATTAGACCGCCCCCCTCAGTAGCCCGTTAACGGCTGCCGAATATTGCCCGCGCCGGGCGTAAAAAATACCGCCATTTTGAATCAAACCCGATGGGGCAAAAGCCAAAGTGGCACCACGCCAGACCATCACGCAAACTCCATGATCACATCATCCACCGCCAGCGAGGCTCCAACCTCGGCGTTGATCCGGGCCACCACCCCGCGCTTTTCGGCGCGCAAGACATTCTCCATCTTCATCGCTTCAACGGTGCACAGGGCCTGACCCTCCTCGACCGTGTCGCCCTCGGCCACCGCCAGTGAGACCACCAGCCCCGGCATCGGGCACAGCAGATATTTCGACGTATCGGGCGGCGTCTTTTCGATCATCCATTTTGACAGCGCGAATTTGCGCGGGGTTTGCACGCGCACCTTCAGATCAGCGCCGCGGTGGCGCATCCGATAGCCATAGGGCGTGCGCTCGACCTTTATCACCAGACGCTGGCCGTCCACGTCCATCACCGCCAGACTGACCCCCGGCACCCAGTCCGAGGCGACCCTGTGGGTCTCGCCATCCTCAAACCTTACCGTTGCCCCGGCCCGGTCGGCGTCGATCGTCACCCCAATATCCTGACCGCCGAGCGAGATCACCCAGTCACTTCCCACCTCGCGTTCGTGGTTGTCCATCCGCCCCGAGATTCGGGCATCGCGGATTTCCTGCACCCGGTACATCGCCGCCGCCGCCGCCGCCAGACGCCGCAACGTCGCTGTGTCCAGCGTCGCACCGCAAAACCCGTTCGGGTATTCCTCGTCGATAAAGGCCGTAGTCACCTCGCCGGCGACAAATTTCGGGTGATCCATCACCGCCGAAAGAAACGGGATATTGTGACCGATCCCCTCGACCTCGAATTCATCCAGCGCGTCGCGCATGGCGCGGATTGCCAAGGCGCGATCCGGTGCCCAGGTGCAGAGCTTGGCAATCATCGGGTCATAGAACATGCTGATCTCGCCACCCTCAAACACCCCGGTATCGTTGCGCAGGACCGCCTCGCCCAGCGCCCTTTCCGGCGGGCGATAGCGGGTCAGCCGCCCGGTCGAGGGCAAAAAGTTCCGGGTCGGATCCTCGGCATAAAGCCGGCTTTCGATGGCCCAGCCGTTCAGCGGCACGTCTTGTTGTGCAAGCGTCAGGCGCTCACCGGCGGCGACGCGAATCATCTGCTCGACCAGGTCGATGCCGGTGATCAACTCCGTGACCGGATGCTCGACCTGAAGGCGGGTGTTCATTTCCAGAAAATAAAAGTTGCGCGCTGCGTCCACGATGAACTCGACCGTTCCGGCACTCTGGTATTCGACCGCCGCCGCCAGCGCGACCGCCTGAGCACCCATCGCGGCCCGTGTCGAGGCGTCCATGAAGGGGCTGGGGGCCTCCTCGATCACCTTCTGGTTCCGGCGCTGGATCGAACATTCCCGCTCATTCAGATAGATCAGGTTCCCGTGGGAGTCGCCCAGAACCTGAATTTCGATATGACGCGGCTGGGTGATGAATTTCTCGATAAAGATCCGGTCGTCGCCAAAGCTGCTGGCCGCTTCGTTCTTGCTGCTTTGAAAACCCTCGCGCGCCTCGCTGTCGGACCATGCGATTCGCATCCCCTTGCCACCGCCCCCGGCGCTGGCCTTGATCATCACAGGATAGCCGATCTCGCGGGAAATCTGCACCGCTTGCTCGGCATCGGCAATTAGCCCCATATGCCCCGGAACGGTCGAGACCCCGGCCTTGGCGGCCAGCTCCTTTGAGGCAATCTTGTCGCCCATGCACTCAATGGCCCGTGGGCTGGGACCGATAAATGCGACCCCCGCGGCGGCCAGAGCCTCGGCAAACAGGCGGTTTTCCGACAGGAACCCATAGCCGGGATGCACCGCCTCGGCGCCCGTCTCGCGCACCGCCTGCAGGATGCGCTCGGATAAAAGATAGCTTTCGGCCGCCGGCGATGGGCCGATATGCACCGCCTCGTCCGCCATCTCGACATGCCGCGCATTACGGTCGGCATCGGAATAGACGGCAACCGTGGCAATTCCCATCCGGCGGGCGGTCTCGATCACGCGACAGGCAATTTCGCCCCGGTTTGCAATCAGGATTTTCTTGAACATCAGGCCAACCTCGTCAACGGCACGCGCCAAGGATCGCGCCCATGGGTTACAAAATCAGAAGACAGGAAAAAGGGGCCCGTCCGGCAAAAGAACGGGCCCCGAAGGAGGGGAAGGGTATCTCGATGTAACCTTTGGGGCAGGGCGTTTGAGACGCAATTCCCTGCCACACCCTCAACATAGGCCCGAAAGCGCGCTTTTCCAAACGGCAAATTCAGGCGCGCAAGGCGGTCGGCGGCAAATTGCCAAATGCCAAAACCGATAGGCAAAATCATGCCGATTCCTCCGAGAACACATCCGGAAAGGACGCCATCGCCCGCGAGACATCAATCTTGAGCAGCGCGTCATAGCTTTTGTTATCAAAGGGTTGCTCAGCAGGAATCACTTCGCGCCCGAACAGCCAGCTCAGTCGCCCGGCGTCCAGATTCCCGCGTGGAAATGGTTCGTTTCCAAAATGCGCCCAAAGCGCCGCCATGAACCCGGCATCGGCGCGCCGGTCGGCCGGGCGCCGGTCGGCATAACGATCACGCGCAATCAGAGGCGTTACGCCTTTGGGATTGGCCCGCCGGATGGTGAACTGGAAATCCGAGTGCGGCAGGCGCGAGGGGAATCCCCGGTGCTTCAGCATGTCGTTTCTTACTCCCATTCGCATCTCCCCGTCTTGATCCGGTAGGCGCTCATGAATTTCGTCACCGCCGGGTTATGCGCTCCACGCGCCAGCGGCTGATCCAGCAGAACGACCAGAATCTGATCGACCCCGCCACCGGTCAACGCGGCCAGCGGCAGGCCCACATCCTTGCACAGCGAATCGAGATCCGGTGCCGCATCGGCAAAGCGGATCTTGCCCTTGTCCCGGGCAATATCAGGGGCCAGAAACCGCAGGACCAACCAGGTTTCCTGCGGCATACCGGCCTCGGCGTGGTCCTCCCAGAGGGCCTCATAAGGAATGACAAGCTGCCCGGACGGAACCGCGATCGTGCCGTCAAGGGCGTGATTGAGCGGGTTCGTAACCGCGCCCTTGGGTGCTGCCTCTGCCGCCGCTGCCGACAGGGCCAACCCGGCAAACAGCGCCGCCACCGCGACCTGAAACCGCCCCCTTACGGGCCGTCGTCGCGCAGATTCATCACCGCAACCCCCATGGCGACGCCGCCAAAGGTCAGGCTGGTCTGGAAAAACAGCAGAAACGTGGCAATCCCGCTTTCGTCGCGGGCCAGCAGGCTGCCGACGCCCAGAAAATCGGTCCAGATCAGGGCCAGAACGAAGGCGCAACCAAAGGTAAAGCCCCAGAGCATATGCAGCGCCAAAAAGCGCACGAGCTTTGGCAGGCGGTGTTTTGTGTTTCGCTTCATGTCCCCGAACCCGGACCTGTTGACGATCGCCAAGGCGCGCCGGAGTTACGCCGATTGCACTCGCGCCTGCTTGACTCTCGCAGACCCGGCGCGTCCCTTGCAAGCGGTCTTTTCGCCGCAAGGCCGCCGCCCCGCGGCACCCCCCGGCAAGGCACCAAGATCGCGCCAATCCTCGCATCCATCGCGCCGCTAGAGGGGAATGTTGTCGTGCTTTTTCCACGGGTTCTCCATCCGCTTGCCGCGCAGGCTGGCAAAGGCCCGGGCCACCCGTTTGCGGGTCGCATGGGGCATGATTACATCGTCGATAAATCCCTTTTCCGCTGCCACGAACGGATTGGCAAACCGGCCCTCGTATTCGGCGGTATGGGCGGCAATCTTGTCGGCATCCCCAAGATCCTGACGATAGAGGATCTCGACCGCCCCCTTGGCCCCCATCACCGCAATCTGCGCCGTTGGCCAGGCATAGTTGAAATCGCCCCGCAGATGTTTGGAGGCCATCACGTCATAGGCGCCACCATAGGCCTTGCGGGTGATCACCGTCACCTTAGGCACCGTCGCCTCGCCATAGGCAAACAGCAGTTTTGCACCATGCTTGATGACGCCGCCATATTCCTGCGCCGTGCCGGGCAGAAAGCCGGGCACGTCAACCAGCGTCAGGATCGGAATGTCAAATGCATCGCAAAAGCGCACGAACCGTGCCGCCTTGCGGCTGGCATCGATGTCCAAACACCCCGCCAGCACCAGCGGCTGGTTGGCAACAACCCCGACGCTGGCCCCCTCGAGCCGGATAAACCCGGTCAGGATATTGCCCGCAAAGGCGGCTTGCATCTCCAGAAAATCGCCCTCGTCAGCGATCTTTTTTACCAGTTCCCTCATATCATAGGGCTGGTTCGGGCTTTCCGGAACCAAGGTGTCCAGAGATGGCTCAAGCCGGGCGTTGTCGTCGAAAAAGGGCCTGACCGGCACGCCCGCGCGGTTGTTGAGCGGCAGGAAATCGAACAGGCGGCGAACCTCGGTCAGGGTCTCGATATCGTTGTCGAACGCCCCGTCGGCAACCGAGGATTTCGTCGTGTGGGTCTTGGCCCCGCCCAGTTCCTCGGCCGAGACGATCTCGTTGGTGACGGTCTTGACCACATCGGGACCGGTCACGAACATATAAGAACTGTCCCTGACCATATAAATGAAATCGGTCATCGCCGGGCTATAGACCGCCCCACCGGCGCAAGGCCCCATGATGACGCTGATTTGCGGAACGACGCCGCTGGCAAGGATGTTCTTTTGAAAGACATCCGCATAGCCGCCAAGGCTGGCGACGCCTTCCTGAATACGGGCACCACCACTGTCATTCAGCCCGATCACGGGGGCGCCCGCCTTCATTGCCATGTCCATGATCTTGCAAATCTTCTCGGCGTGGGTTTCCGACAGCGAGCCGCCCAGAACGGTAAAGTCCTGACTGAACACATAGACCTGCCGCCCGTTGATCGTGCCCCAGCCGGTCACCACCCCGTCGCCTGGGATCTTGACCTTGTCCATGCCAAAATCGACGCAGCGATGCGCCTTGAACATATCGAATTCTTCAAAGCTGTCCTCGTCAAGCAGCACTTCGATGCGCTCGCGCGCGGTCAGCTTGCCCTTTTTGTGCTGTGCATCGATACGCCTCTGCCCACCGCCAAGGCAGGCTTCGCTGCGGCGGCTTTCAAGCTCGCGCAAGATATTTTTCATGGACAGCCCCTTTGCCTTTCCAACCCGCATCGACAGGCCGCAGACTAGCCAATTCCGCGGCACGGGAAAAGCAAAACATAGCATATTTGCAAACCACTTTGCGAGATGTGTTTGCTAATTGAAAATCTGCGAATTATAGCCGCCGCGACAGCACCCTGCCCCTATTGCGCGGCGTGCATCACCACCATCGTTGACATCAGCAGCACAAAGATCGACAGCGTCAGGGTGGCCAGCCCGAAGGCCACTGCACGGTTGGGCTTTTCGACCTTGATCCACAGCTCTTCGGCGGTTTGGGGTTGGGCCAACATTGCCGCCATGTTCGAGCCGCTCGCCATCGCCTTGTCACGGGCCACGCGGCGGGTCTCGGATTCATTCCAGCCATAGATCGCCAGCATGATCGAAATGATCAGCATCATCGAGCCGGGCACCCAGATGACATAGCCGCCGATCTGCTCATCCATGAGGGGAGATTGGGAAAACAGGCGCCCATCGACGTCGTAGGCGGTATACCAGACGGCGCTCTTCAGCGCGGTTGCGGCCCCGATGGCGATATTGGAAAAGACGCTGAGCAGCAGGATGATCTGGCGCACGCCATAGCCCAGCGAGGCCGGCGGCAAACGCCGATCGAAAATGGCGTGAAAAAAGATCAACCCAGCCAGCAGCATGGTCACATGCATGAGATAGTGCAGCGCCGGATTTTCCAGCGCGGCGTCGTGATAGGGCGGATATTCCCAGACCGCCAGCGACAGCAAAAAGATCAGAAAGACCGGCACCGGGCGGGCCAGAAGGCGCCCCAGCCCCTGCATCGCACCGTTGCCCGCAAGGGGGCGCACAACGCCGTGGCGCAACGCCTTTGGCAGACCTGCCATAAAGGTCGTGTCGGGTCCGGCCAGCATGATCAGCATCGGCCCGGCCATGCGCAGCAAGAGATGCTGGATCTGGTGCACCCAAAAGGCGCGCTCGGCAATCGGATCGACCGGCGATTCCAATGCCAGAAAGACCAGAGCCAGCCCGGCAAAGAACAGAAGATGCCGCCACCAGACCGGGGCGTTGCGTGCCCGCCAGCGGCGCCACATTCCGGTCAGGTAGATCAACGCAGCCAGCGCCGTCACAAGATAGATGTCGGCATCATAGCGCCAGGCCTGAAGGGCCGTTTTCTCGGGCAGCTCAACCCCGCCATCATGGGCTAGAACCACCGTCGGAAGCATCCAGAAGAGCAGCGCCGAAATAAACCGCCCGGGCCTCAGGCGCAACAATCGGCTGGCAATAACAGACATCGCAAGATCATCCTTTCGTCGCCCCTCTAACCGCCCATGGGGGGCGCGGCAAGAGAACAGGTTGTCCCAGTGGCGCGGCGAATCGCCCGGTCGCGAAACCTGCCGGGCTGAAACCGATGCCGCAAATTTTATTGCAAATGCAATGGACATCCCCGATCTGGCGACCTAAGCCTTTCTGATGTCGCGCTTGCCAACGATCCGTTTTCTTGACCGCAGCACCCCGCCGCACATCCTTTCGCTGGTGCTGCTGGCGGGTCTGTCGGCGCTTTCGATGAATATCTTTCTGCCCTCGTTGCCCAACATGACCGCGTATTTCCACACCAATTACGCGCTGATGCAGTTGTCGGTCTCGCTCTATCTGGCGGTCACGGGGGTATTGCAGCTGATCATCGGGCCGGTCTCGGACCGCTATGGCCGCCGCCCGGTGATTCTGACCGGCGTTCTGGTTTTCCTGCTGGCGACACTGGGGTGCCTGCTATCCACCAGCGTCCAGATGTTTCTAGTCTTTCGCATGATTCAGGCGGCCATCGCCTCGGGGATTGCCCTGTCCCGCGCCATTGTGCGCGACATCGTCCCGGCCAACGAGGCGGCCAGCATGATCGGCTATGTCACCATGGGCATGTCGCTGGTCCCGATGATCGCGCCGGGAGTGGGCGGTTATCTGGACATGTGGTTCGGCTGGCAGGCCAATTTCAGCATCCTGCTGATCCTTGGTGCGCTGGTCTGGACGATCCTGTGGTTTGACCTTGGCGAGACGCACCGCACGCGCGCGGTCAGTTTCATGGCACAGGTGCGCGACTATCCCGAGTTGTTCAAGTCCCGCCGCTTTTGGGGATACGCACTAACGGCAGCCTTTGCCTCGGGCGCATTCTTTGCGTTTCTGGGCGGCGCGCCCTTCGTGGCCACCCACAGCTTTGGTCTGAACGCATCGCAGCTGGGGTTGTATTTCGGCATCGTTTCCATCGGCTACATGGCCGGAAATTACATCTCGGGGCGCTATTCGGTGCGGCTGGGGATCAACCGCATGATCCTTTATGGCACCATCGTCACCCTGCTGGGAATGAGCCTGTCCACGGCCCTGATCTGGGGCGGGGCGATGGTTCCTCTGGCCTTTTTTGGGCCAATGCTGACGGTGGGACTGGGCAACGGCATGGTGCTGCCCAATTCCAACGCCGGGATGCTGTCGGTGCGCCCCAGTCTGGCGGGCAGCGCCTCGGGTCTGGGGGGCGCGATCATGCTGGGGGGCGGCGCCGGTCTGGCGGCAGTCACCGGCGCGCTGTTGACACCACAATCCGGACCCTATCCGCTGCTTTATCTGATGCTGGGAACCTCGGTTCTGGCCATGGTGACAATCCTTTATGTGATGCGGGTTGCGCGTCAGGCCGGACCGCTGGAGGATGGCGGGATCTCCTGAGATTTCTTGATTTGCATGGCAATATTGCCTAGGTGCAAAGTTGCAAACAACAGAGACCGGAGCCCGACCCATGGCGGTTCAGAAACTTTACGCAGGTGTCAAGCTGCGCGAGACACGCACCCGTCTGGGCCTGACGCAAAAGGATTTCGCCGCCAAGCTGGGGGTCTCGCTGCCCTATCTGAACCAGATGGAGAACAACCGCCGTCCGGTCTCGACCGGGGTAGTTCTGGCGCTGGCGCATGAGTTCGGCTTTGACGTCACCGAGCTGTCAAGCGGCGACACCGAGCGGATCGTGACCGACATGCGCGAAGCGCTGGCCGACCCGATGTTTGCCGAGATCAGTCCACCACTGGCCGACCTGCGCCTGACCGCCAGCAATGCGCCGGCGCTGGCGCGGGCCTTTCTCGAGCTGCACCGGGCCTATCGGCAAAGCCACGAACGTCTGGCCTCGCTGGATGACATGCTGGGGCGCAGCGCCCGCAGCGATGCCCTGTCCCCGTGGGAAGAGGTCCGGGATTTCTTTCACTATTGCGACAATTATATCGACGCCGTGGATCGGGCCGCCGAACATTTTGCCGGCGGTCTAAACCTTGGCGGGCGGCAGGGGATTGCCCGGGTTGCCGATCACCTGAACCGGCGCGGCATCGCCACCCATATTACCGACAGCGCCCCCTTGCGGCGGTATGATGCCGAGCGCAAAAGCCTGCTGATCTCGGCCCGCAGCCCGGTGGCGACGCAGATGTTCCAGATGCTGCACCAATGTGCCCTGATCGACCACGCCGACCTGATGGAAGCAACGCTGGATCTGGCGCGGTTTCAGTCGGCCGATGCGCGAGCCATCTGCAAGATCGGGCTGGCCAATTACTTTGCCGGGGCAGCGCTGTTGCCCTATCGTCAGTTTCTGTCAGCAGCGGTGGACACGCGCCACGATCTGGAGGTTCTGGCGGATCGGTTCGGCGCCTCTCTGGAGCAGGTGGCCCATCGTCTGTCCACCCTCCAACGCCCGGGGGCCAAGGGGGTGCCGTTCTTTTTCGTGCGCGTCGATCAGGCTGGTACCATTACCAAGCGCCACTCGGCCACGCGGCTGCAATTTGCCCGTTTTGGCGGCGCCTGCCCGCTGTGGAATGTGCATCAGGCCTTCGAGACGCCGGGGCGGTTCCTGCGGCAACTGGCCGAGACCCCGGATGGCGTGCGCTATTTCTGTCTGGCGCGGGATATCAGCAAATCGGGCGGCAGTTTTCGCGCCCCGATGCGTCGTCTCGCTATCGGGCTGGGCTGTGAGGTGGCCCACGCAAGCGCTCTTGTTTATGCCGACGATCTGGACGTCAGCAATGCGCAGGCCTATCAGCCAATCGGGATTTCCTGTCGTATTTGCGAGCGCGCCACATGCCATCAACGCTCGGTCCCGCCATTAGAGCGCGCCATCCGCGTCGATCATGACCAGCGCGACGTGCTGCCCTATGAGATCGGTTAGGGGATAAATGGGCCTACGCCCTAACGCTGCGCGGTTTTCCAGCGTGGGCTGATCCAGGGCGGGCGGGGGTCCGCGGGCAGCGGGGTGCGGCCAAGGATATGATCGCTGGCCTTCTCGCCAATCATGATCGACGGCGCGTTGATATTGCCATTGGTGATGCGCGGGAAAATCGAGCTGTCAGCGACCCGCAGCCCCTTGACTCCGATCACGCGGCATTCCGGATCCACCACCGCCAGCGGATCGTCGGGGGCACCCATCTTGCAGGTGCCGCAGGGATGAAAGGCGCTTTCGGCATTGTCACGGATGAACGCGTCAAGCTCGGCATCGCTGTTGAGGTGGCGGCCGGGCTGGATCTCGGCCCCGGCGTAGGGTTTGAAGGCCGTTTGGGCGAAAATCTCGCGGGTCAGACGGATCGCGGTGCGAAAATCGCGCCAGTCCTCGGGCTGGCTCATGTAATTGAAGCGGATCACCGGCGGGGCGGCGGGATCGGCGCTGGCCAGTGTCACGGCACCGCGCGAGGCCGAGCGCATCGGGCCAACGTGGGCCTGAAACCCGTGCCCCTCGGCCGCCGCCTTGCCGTCGTAGCGGATCGCCATAGGCAGAAAATGAAACTGGATGTCGGGATATTCGACCCCCTTGGCCGAGCGGATAAAACCGGCGCTTTCGAACTGGTTGCTGCTGCCAAGGCCGGATTTGGTCAGCAGCCATTGTGCGCCGATCAGCGCCTTGGACCAGAGGTTCCAGTGTTTGTAAAGAGTGATCGGTTGCAGGCTGGCATACTGGATATAAAGTTCAAGGTGATCCTGCAAATTCTGTCCGACGCCGGGACGCGCGGCGATGACCTCGATTCCCTCAGCGCGGAGCTGCCCTGCCGGGCCGATCCCTGAAAGCATCAGGAGTTTGGGTGAGTTGAAGGCGCTGGCAGAAATGATGATCTCGCGGTGCGCCGTCAGGGTCCGGGTCCGTCCGTGGCAGAGGATTTCCACTGCCACCGCGCGACGCTGGCGGATCACCACGCGCTTTGCCAACCCCCTTAGCAGCCGGACATTGGGGCGCTTCAACGCAGGGTGCAGATAGGCGCTGGCCGCGGACCATCGCCGACCTTTCCAGATAGTCTGCTCCATGGGGCCAAAGCCCTCCTGCTTTTCGCCGTTATAGTCGGGCGTCACCTCATAGCCGGCCTCGGCACCGGCGCGCACAAAGGCGGCGTAGAGCGGGTTTCGCCGCGGCCCCCGGATGACATGGAGTGGACCGTCAGAGCCGCGCCAGAGAGCCCCGCCCTTCCCGGCCCCGATCCGCGCGTCCGGGGCGGGGTCGCCGTGCCAGTGCTCCATGCGCCGGAAATAGGGCAAAACATCGCGATAGGCCCAGCCGCGTGCGCCCGAGGCGGCCCAATGGTCGAAATCGCGCGCATGGCCGCGCACATAAACCATCCCGTTGATACTGGAGGAGCCGCCGATCACCTTGCCCCGGGGCGCAGCCAGACGGCGATTGCCGAGATGCGGCTCGGGCGCGGTCTGAAAACCCCAGTCATAATGGCGCATGTTCATCGGATAGCTGAGGGCAGCGGGCATCTGGATGAACGGCCCGGCGTCCGAGCCGCCGTATTCGACCACCAGAACGCGGTTTTTGCCGTCCTCCGACAGGCGCGCGGCCAATGCACAGCCGGCGCTGCCCGCCCCGATGATGATGAAATCGGCCTCGGTCATTGGCGGCTCGGGCCTTGAGGTGACGGGGCGCTCATTTTGACTGCACCGTGACTGACGTCGCCCAGCTTCAGGTCGAGATAATCCCAGACCAGACCCATCGTCTGAAAGCGGTCCAGCGGGTTCTTGCGCAGGGCCTGCCGGATATAAAGCCCGTCAATCAGGGCGGCAACCGCAGCGGCAATCAGCTGGGCATTGGCGGGGTTTATCAGCTGTTTCAGATTGAACACGAGGTTCGAGTGCAGGCGCCTTGTGTAGATCCTGAGCAGGCGGCGCGCGCCGGGATTTTTCTGGGCCTGCACATAAAAGGACAGCCACGACGAAATCACCTCGGGTTGGAACTCATCCGCATCAAAACTGGCGGCAATAATGGCGTTCAGGCGCTCACGCGGGGTCCCGGCCTCGTGCAGTTCAGCGCGGACACGATCTCCGAAACTTTTCAGGATATGGGCCATCGCGGCCAGAAATATCCGGTCTTTCGAGCCGAAATAGTGATGCGCAAGCGCGCTGGACATGCCGGCGCGGCGGGCAATCTGGCTGACGGTGACATCAAGCGAGCCCGCCTGACCGATCTCGGCAATCGTTGCCTTGACCAGAGCGGCCTTGCGCAGGGGTTCCATTCCAAGTTTGGGCATGAGTCCTCGATCTTGCGGGTTTTGCTCTTTCTGGCCGGTCTTGATTGACTCGTCAATCAAGAAACGCCGCAGACGGCGGAAGAGGGACAGCCAGGAGCCATCTGTGCCAAAAAAAGGGGAAGAGAAGGCGAGCCAACCGCCTCTATTTCATCGCCGCCGCCGGAGGGGTTGCGGCACGGCGCGAGATCACCCATTCGCGGTAGGAGATGAAACTGACCGAGGTGATGACCACGCCGCCACCCAGCAGCACCCAGATGTCCACCGGCTCATCAAAAACCAGAGCGCCAAGGGCCGTTGCCCAGACCAGTTGCAAAAAGGTGACGGGCTGCGTCACCATCAGCGGCGCGGCATGCAGCGCCTTGGTCATGGTGAAATGGCCGAGTGTTGCAAACACCGCAACCACGCCCAGCCACAGAACCGCGGACAGCGCCGGCGGCTGCCATACCGCGATTGCAAAGGGCGCGAGGCCAAGCGTGACAAAGGCCGAGAGCATGGCCACCACCAGAGTCGGATCCTCTTTCATGCTCAGGCTTTTGGCAATCAGGTAGGAGACCGCAAACAGCGGCGCCGAGATCACCTGTGCCATCTGCCCGGCGTTGATATGCTGAATCCCGGGACGCAGGATGATCATGGCGCCGACAAAGGCCAGAAAGATCGCGATCATCCGGCGTGCGGCCATGCGCTCGCCAAAAAAGATGGCGCCGCCGATGGTGATATAGATGGGCGAGGTATAGCCGATCGCCGTAACCTCGGCGATGGGGATGTTGGCCATCGCATAGAACCACAGGATCACCCCCAAAGCGTGCGAAAACCCACGCACCGAGAACACCGCCAGCGTTTTGATATCAATGCCCTTTTTTATGCTGCGCAGCAGAAACGGGGACATCAAAAACAGGCCAAAGACATAGCGCAGAAAGGCCGCCTCGGCGGCCGGCAGATCACGGCCGATGTAACGCACGACCCCGGTAACCGCGACAAACAGCACGCCGGTCAGCACCATCCAGGCGATGCCCACCCAGGGAGCGCCGGTTTCGGGTATGGCTGTGTGTGGTTGCGCCATGCTTTGCCTGACATACCGTTGCGTATGTCACTGACCCAAGCGCAGATTGCCCCGCCCCACAAGCAAAATCGTCATCGCAGGGCAGGAACGGTGCGTCAGAGCTGCTCCATCACCTCGTCGGAGATGTCGAAATTGGCGGTCACCGTCTGCACGTCGTCGTCGTCCTCGAGTGCGGAGATCAGCTTCATCAGCTTTTGCGCCCCGGCCAGGTCCAGCGGCGTTGTCGTCGTCGGCTTCCAGATCAGTTTCGAGCTTTCGCTTTCCCCCAAGGCCGCCTCTAGCGCGTTGGAGACCTCGTTGAGGTCGCTCGCCGCGCAGAAGATCTCATGGCCGTCCTCGGAACTGTCCACATCCTCGGCACCGGCCTCGATCGCTGCTTCGAAAATCGTGTCAGCATCCCCGGCGCTGGCCGGATAGGTCACAAGGCCAACCCGGTCGAACATGAACGAGACGGCGCCGGTCTCGGCCAGATTGCCGCCGGACTTGGTAAAGATCGAGCGCACCGAGCTGGCCGTGCGGTTGCGATTGTCGGTCATCGCTTCGACGATCACTGCGACCCCCTCGGGGCCGTAGCCCTCGTAACGGATCTCGTCATAGTTTTCTGCATCCCCCCCCACGGCCTTGTTGATGGCCCGTTCGATCACGTCCTTGGGAACGGATTGCGATTTGGCCTCTTTCACCGCAAGGCGCAGGCGCGGGTTCTTTTCCGGGTCGGGATCGCCCATCTTGGCGGCAACGGTGATCTCCTTGGCCAGCTTGGAAAACAGCTTGGAGCGGGCCGCATCCTGACGCCCCTTGCGATGCTGGATATTTGCCCATTTTGAATGGCCGGCCATTGGAGTCTCCGTCTTGCGAGAAATATGTCCGGGCTTCTATAGGACAGGCAGGGCCAAAGGTTCAAGGGCCCGGTTTCAAGGGCTCGGCGGCGAACTTGATCTCAAAGCGGCCAGATCAGCGGGATGATCGCGCTGGCCAACAGCCCGACCGACAGGTTCAGGGGCACGCCAATGCGCAGGAAATCGCTGAACTTGTAGCCCCCCGGCCCATAGACCAGCATGTTGGTCTGATAGCCGATCGGGGTGGCAAAGCTGGCCGAGGCGGCAACCATCACCGCCACCACCAAGGGGCGCGCGTCCACCCCGAGCGCCTGGGCCAGTCCGATCGCCACCGGGGTGAGGACCACCGCGACCGCGGTGTTGGAGACCAGCTCGGTCAGAACCGAGGTCAAAAGGTAGATGGCCCAGACAACCAGAACCGGCGGCAGCATCCGCAAAACCGGCGTCAGAGCGCCGACAATCAGCGTCACCGCGCCCGAGCTTTCCAGCGCAGCACCCACGGCCAGCATGGAAAAGATCAGCGCCAGAAGCCGCCCGTCAACAAAGCCAAAGGCCTCTTCGGCGTCTATGGCGCGGGTCACAAGGATGATCGCCACCGCCACCACTGCCAGCAGAAAGAGCGGGGCAAGGCCAAGGGCGGCGAACAGCACAAGGCCCGCCAGAACCGCCAGAACCAGCGGTGCATGGCGACGCCGGTAAGGCTGATCGGACGGGCGCGCGATATCAACCATGTCCATGTCCCGCGCCAGCCGCGCGATATCCTCGGCCGCCCCCTCAAGCAGCAGCGTATCGCCAACCCGCACCACCAGATCATCCAGCTGCCGACCGATGTTCTGGTTGCGCCGATGCACCGCCAGCGGATAAACGCCATATCGCCGCCGCAACCGCAACGCCCCCAGCGTACGCCCGATCATCTTGCAACCCGGCGAAATCAGCGCTTCGACGGTCGTGGTCTCGACCGAGGACAGCTTGTCCAGCTCGCGCAGTTGTGGATTTTTTTGCAAGCTCAGCAACTCACCCACACCGCTGCGCAGAACCACCCGGTCGCCCGCCGCCAGCACCACCTCGGCAAGGGAGCGGCGCAACGACATGTCTCCACGCAGGACATCGACCACGCGCAGTCCATCACGTTTGAAAATGTCGATCCCGGGCAGGTTTTGCCCGATCAGGGTCGAGCCCTCGGGCACCGCAACCTCGGTAAAAAAGCGGCGCGCGCGGCGGTCGCTGAGAAGATTGGTCATCGACATCCGGTCCGGCAACAGCCGCGGCGCAAACAGACGCAGATAAAGCAGCCCCCACGCGACCAGCACAAGGCCAAGCGGCGTGATCTCGAAAATCGAGAACGGCTGCAGGCCAAGGTCCCGGGCCACCCCGTCCACAAGCAGGTTGGTCGAGGTGCCGATCAGGGTTAGCGTCCCCCCGAGGATCGCCGCATAGGACAGCGGAATCAGCAACCGCGACGGCGCCATCCCGAGGCGCCGGGCCAGCCCCACAGTCACCGGGATCATCACCACGACGACCGGCGTGTTGGAGACAAAGGCCGACGCGGTAACGACAAACAGGCTGAGGAGCGCCAGCACCGCCAGCGGGGATTGCTCGGCGTGGCTCTCAACCTTTTGGGTGAACCATTGCAACGCGCCGCTGCGCACCAGTCCTCCCATGACAATAAACATGGCCGCAATCGTCCACGGCGCCGGGTTCGAGAAAACCGCCAGCGCGCGCGGATAGGGCAACAGGCCGCTGCCCAGCAGAACCGCCGCGCCAGCTACCGCCACGACCTCGGCGGGATAGCTTTCGCGCAAGAACAGCACAAACATCGCCGCCACCACCAAGAGGGTTGCGATGGCGTGAAAATTCTGGCTGTCAAAAAGGTTCGACATTCTGTGCTGTCATGCTCCCCTTGCCCGTGCGGGGCGATCCGGCATTTCCGGTCAGCCTCGCCCTCATGATGATGAAATGCAAGGGGGTGCTTGGCGCGGACGCACGAGGAACAGGCCCGCCATCATCAGGAGCAACGCCCCCCAAACCCAGACCGAATAGCGCTCGGATAACAGCAACATCGCCCAGAGGACCCCGAACCCGGTCACCAGATAGCTGACTTGCGCGGCAAAGACCGAGCCAGCATGCGCGATCAGCCAGATATAGGCGGAATAGGCAAGGCTGCTGATCAGTGACAACAGCACCAACGCCCAGAGCGGACGGCCCCATGGCTGGCTGATGTCGATCCACTGGCCACTGAAAACCGCCAATGGAACGGCAAAGACCAGCGCGACCAGCACTGCCCCCAGTAGAAACTGCACCGGATCAAGGTCGAGGCGACCGTATTTTGCCACCCACACCCCCTCGATCGCATACATCAGGGGCGACAGCATCAACAGCAGAACCCAGATCGCCATGGCCGGATCCGGCAGGCTGCTGTTGGGCACGGCCAGCAACAGAATGGCCGTGGCGCCAAGCAGGATTCCGATCAGGCGCGGGGGCGAGAACCTCTCCATTCCGATTCCGATGGCCAGCGGCAGTGCAAACATCGGCACCAGTGAAATCACGATCGAAAGAATGCCCGACGGCAGATGCGCCGAGGCCGCATAGGAGATCGAGTTCGGAACGACCGTACCCACCAGCGCCACCACCAGATAGCGCCAGAGGTAACGCCAGCCCAGTGGCAGGCGGCGACCCCGAAAAAGCGTCAGCGCCGACAGAAACAGCGCCGAGACCACCAGTTGCCACATGATCAGACCAAACGGGCGATACCCCGTCGAGACCGCGACCTTCATCAGCGGTTGGGTCAGCCCCCAAGCCGCGCCGGTTACGCCAAGAAGGGCAAAGGCACCAAGATCGCGCCTCACGGTCGGCTCTCTTGCAGGCGCCCGCCGATGCGAATCGGACAAACCCGGACAGCACGTCCGCTGGCATCATCGGTCTCGACATATACGCCCGACAGCGTCGCCTGACCCTTGGCGGGGGTAAATCGTTCCTTGTTCATGCCGGTCACAAAACGGCGCATCGGCTCGGCCTTGTCCATGCCGATCACGCTGTCATAATCGCCGCACATGCCCGCATCGCTCTGAAACGCGGTGCCGCGGGGCAGGATCTGCGTATCCGCCGTCGGCACGTGGGTGTGCGTGCCCACGACCAGCGATGCGCGCCCATCGCACCAATGCCCCATGGCCATTTTCTCGCTGGTGGCCTCGGCGTGGAAATCGACGATCACCGCCGCGGCCAGTCGCCCGAGAGGATGGGCCTTCAAGACCTGATCAACGGCGGAATAGGGGTCGGCAAAGGGCTTTTTCATAAACACTTGTCCCAGCGCCTGCAGGACCAGAACCCGTTTGCCGTTCTGTGCGGTGAACAGACGATGCCCGACACCGGGGGCGCTGCGCGCCAGATTCAGCGGACGCAGGATGCGTGGCTCGGATTCGATCGCGCCCAGCATGTCCCGCTGGTCAAAGGCGTGATCGCCAAGGGTCAGGCAATCGGCCCCCGCAGACAGCAGGCTCTGGGCGTGGCCAGCGTTCAACCCCATGCCGCCGGTGGCGTTCTCGCCATTGACGACAACAAAATCCAGCGCCCAGTCGGCGCGCAGACGCGGCAGGGTTTCGGTAATGGCCCGGCGCCCGGCCCGACCCATGACATCGCCAAGGAACAATATTTTCATGGGCAACGATTACGCGGCCAATCGGCCAAGGACAAGATGCTTTGGAACGGCCTCCTAAAACCGGCTGAGGCCGTTTTCCGTCACCAGCGCATCCAGCGGCTGGTCTGTCGGCTCGACCGGCAACGCCTCGGCCTGTTGTCCGCCGTAGGCAAAGCCCACGGCAAGCGTCATCTTTTTGGCCCTGAGGCGGGCGAGGCTGCGGTCATAGAACCCGCCGCCATAGCCAAGGCGAAAGCCGTTGGTGTCAAAGGCAACCAGCGGCACAATAAGAAGGTCAGGCTCAAGAAACTCCTCCGATCGCGGGATCTTTGCGCCAAACGGCCCGTCGATCATCGCCGCATCCGGGCTCCAACGCGCAAAACGCAGGGGCCGGCCCGCCGCCTCGATCACCGGCACGACAACGGATTTTCCCGCCACATGGAGATCACGCATCACCGGAATCGGATCGATCTCGGTTCGGATCGGCATGTAGCCGGCGATCACGTCGCACTGGTGCTGACCGGCCAAAAACGAGCGCAGATGTGTTTGCGCGCGGCCGTCCAGCCCCGCCCGATGCGCCGCTGCCCGCGCGGCAAATGCCCGCTTGCGCGCCGCTGCCTTTGCCGTGGTTGTGTCCGACATGTCCGCCCCTCCGTTCCCGCCGTTCTTGCCATCGCCGCAGGCCCGAGGCAATCAGGAATACGGGGAGGGACAAGGGATCAGGGTTGTGGCGAGGTCGTGGCGGGCCCGCGTACGCAACCGTGGAGGTTGGGTATTCCCGGAGCCTGGTCTAACCAGGTGGGCACCAGGTGCGATAGGCCACGACCAGTCGCAGAGCCAGTTCCCGTACGAAAATTTAAGGCCACTGGAAAAGGACCTCTCACGAATTGGGCAGAACCCGCCACGCCTCAACCTAGGCAGAGGCACCGCCAGACACAAGGGACAGTCACAGTTTTGTGCAGGCTTGACGATTTGTTCATATATTGTTCTTATACCTCCATGAGCAAGAATCTGATGCCGGGACAAATGCTGGCGCGCGGCGTTCGTCGCCATTTGCGTCAGTGTGATTTTTTGACGCTGGAGGAATTCGTCCCGACACGGGGGTTGCGGGTCGATCTGATGGCGCTGGGACCGAAAGGAGAATTATGGATCGTCGAATGTAAATCAAGCCGGGCAGATTTTCTGAGCGATCGCAAGTGGCAGGGGTATCTCGACTGGTGCGACCGATATTTCTGGGCGGTCGGGGCAGGGTTTCCCCGCGAACTGCTGCCTGCCGAGGACGGGCTGATCGTGGCGGACGGCTATGGGGCCGAAATCCTGCGCATGCCGCAGTCCCGGCACCTGCATGCCGCGCGCCGCCGACGCCTGACCTTGAAATTCGCGCGCAACGCCGCGCAACGGCTGCACGGGCGCTGTGACCCCGACCCCGACAGTCGATTCAGCGCTTTTTGCTAGCAGCCCGGGCATGGGCCGCGGCGGCGCGCAATTCCTCAGCGATCTCCTCGGCCTCTTCGGGCTCGAAATCAAGAGGCAGGTCTATCTCGGGTGATTCGATATAGATCCTGACCATCCCCAACGAGGTCGGGCCGATCTGGAGATTCGCAGCGACGCTGCTTTCGGAGTTGATACTCATCAAGGGATCCTTTCGGAAAAATCGCGCCATGGCTACCCTGATGGGGCCGAATTCACAAGAGCCGCGCCGTCAATCGCACAAAACGGCACCTGTGGGGGTGGTTTGACGCGACCGGGCGCCAAGCCTCTGGGACAAGGGGCCCGTGCCTTAAAGCCCTGAGCATTGAACCTCAGGTCATTCCGTCATGCTTGTCCAACACAATGATCGGGAATCCCCGTCATCAGACATCGCCTGTGCTCCTTCAGATGCCCACGCATCATGGTCACGGCAAGAATTGTGCCTCCTGTCACATATCTGAGGCAACCAGTATGTTCATCTCGGAAAAGCCCCTGTCGCGCACTGGAACAAGCTGGGCATAAGCATCCGACGCGAAGAGCCCAGAAACAGCGTTTGCCGAGTCGAAGTCCATAATCAGGACCATGCCACTTGACCGGCCATTGATGACCTGTTCGACTTTCTGGCGTTTTACCAACGTGCCTCCCGCCGCCATCAAAAGCGGCAAAACGCCCTTCAGATAGGCCTGGACCGATGGCATTTCATCGGGGTTGGGCATCGCCGTGACCACCAGTGTTGCCTTTTCAGCCATCTTTCGCCTCCAATTCAGGGTTTATCAGAACATATATTCTGATATATTCGTGCAGCGTTGTCAATAAGGGTTGAACATGGGACGCAAGAAAACACACAGCCGAGACGAGCTTTTGGCCAAAGCCGTGCAGATCTTCCGCGAGAAAGGGTTTGCCGGAACATCGGTGGAAATGCTGGTCGATCAAATCGGGGTCAGCCGCTACAGCCTGTACGCGGATTTCGGCAATATGCAAAAGCTCTTTAACGCGGCGCTTGCGCGCTACAATGAAGAGGTCATAGACGCGCGATTTGGGCCTCTGGAACGGCCCGATGCTGGGCTAGCGGAAATCACGGCCCTGCTCGATTTCTACAGCGCGGCAGGAACCGGCCCCGCCATGGGGCGCGGTTGCCTGCTGTGCAACACGGCGGTTGAGTTCGGCGCAGTGGACCCGACCGGCTCGTGGGCCGTCCAGCGGTATTTCGACCGTCTCTCGGGGGCCTTTCGCAACGCCCTGGACAACACACGCAAACACGGGCAATTGCCTGACGCCGTAGATACACAGAAAGAGGCCGATTTGTTGACCACCATCGTTCTGGGCCTTTTTGTTCTGATCCGGGCTAACGCCCCATCTGAGACCATCGAAAATGCAGCCAACACCGCAAAGGAGCGCATTGAGACAATGGTGGCTAAGGGCGTGGACCTATAAACAGATATGTGGTTCAAGTTAAGAGGCAGGCAAGGTTTCACCGGACCAGGCTATTTTCAGCACATCACGATGTCGGTTTTATATTGACCCCCGTTTCAGAAAACCTTAGGTCGGGCGGGGCATGACACGGATGCCAAGTGCCGGCGTAGCTCAGTTGGTTAGAGCGCCTGATTGTGGATCAGGAGGTCCCCCGTTCGAGCCGGGGCGCTGGTACCATTTCTGACCCGCCGGAGACACGGCGGCACGTAGTCCGCAGTGGGTGGTCTCATCCGCGAGATCCTGCCAGCGCATCTTCATCCCTGCATCTTTACCCGCGCCTTTTCATCCATCAGGCAGCTCCGATTGCGCCGCGACACTTGTCATCGCGTCAACGATGCGCTGCACTGCGGTTTGCGCGAACGAGCGCATCACTGCGATTTCAAACCCTTTTGCGCCGCGCCGCAGGATCCCCGGCATCCGGGCGATCTCGGCCGCCGCGCTGTGACCGCGCCTGAACACACTGGCGCGCAGATCAAGCGGGCACAGCCGCGACAGAACCTCAGGCGCCAAAGCCCCGGTCAGGGACATGACGACCCATGCATCGCTGTGATCGCTGAGTGCGGCACCCTTTGCCAAGGTTGGCGACGCCGGGCAGTCAGCCCACAGAAAATACCGCCCCTGCCCGGCCCAGACGAGGCGCATGCCGCCCCGACCGCTGCTGCGGCCAACCGGCGGCAGGCGCAGATCATGGGCCGAGGCAAGAGCCGCAGCCAGTGCCGCCTGCGCACCCCGCCGTGCGGTGATTGCGGTGATGAAGGCGGGGGTCATGGCACTGAGGCTGCACCCGCCGACAGTCCGGGGCAAGAGCCCATCCAATGGCGAGCTGGGAACAAGGTCAATCACGCAGACGCTCTCCTTTCGGGTCAAGAAACGCGGGCGGGCAGATCTCGCACAGCGTTTCCACTTGGCGCAAATGATCCACCATGAGAATGTTCTGCCCGATCCTGGCGCGCCCCCCGCGCAGCAACGCCAGCGCAATCGGGTGGCCCAGATGCGGGGAAAAACACTGGCTGGTAATATGCCCCTGATCGTTTTCGCGTGTCGGCGTCTGGCCGGGATTGAACAGATGCGCCCCACCATGCAGTCGTTTGAGCGCCCCGGCCGGCTTTAACCCCACCAATTGTTCTCGGTCCGGGGCGCAAAGCGCGGGGCGCGTGCTCATCGCTTTGCCGATGTAATCCTTTCCGGCGGCCATCATGCGCCCCATGCCAAGGTCATCGGCCGTCACCCGCCCATCGATTTCGGCATGGGTGACATAGCCTTTTTCCAACCGCAGAACATTCAGCGCCTCCATCCCGTACCAACCGCCGCCCAAGGTCCGGGCGCGCGCCAGCAGAAGCCGCGCCAATGCCTCGCCATAGCGGGCCGGAACAGCGATCTCATAGGCATGCTCGCCGCTGTAGGAAATACGGAACAAGCGCGCCGTGGTCGGGCCAATGCGGACCGTGCCGCAGGCCATGAAGGGAAACGCCCCGACGCCGAGCTTGCGCCGAAGCAGGCCGTTCACCAGCGCCCGGGATTTTGGCCCCGCAATGGCAAACTGCGCCCATTGCTCGGTGACCGAAACGATGGCAACGTCGAGATCCGGCCAAAGCACCTGTTGGCAAAACTCAAGGTGGGCCAGCACCATGTCGGCCCCCCCGGTCGTGGTGGTCAGCACGAAATGCCGCGCGCCCAGCCGGGCAACGGTGCCATCGTCCATCACCATCCCGTCTTCGCGCAGCATCAGCCCATAGCGCACGCGCCCGACGGGCAGGTTTGAGATCGTGTTGCAATAGACCCGGTCGAGAAATCTGCCCGCATCCCGGCCCTGAACGTCAATTTTGCCCAACGTCGTGACATCGCTGACACCGACGCTGGCGCGCACCATCAGGGCCTCGCGGTCGCAGGACTGGCGCCAATGGCGTTCATTGGCGTGCGGAACCCATCCGGGACGATACCAGAGGCCGACCTCAAGCATCGGCGCCCCCATTTCGCCAAGCAAGGCGTGCGAGGGGGTCAGGCGTTCGGGGGCAAATCCCTTGCCGCGCCCATGCGCCCCCAGCGCCCCCAGCGGAACCGGCGTATAGGGCGGGCGAAACGTGGTGGTGCCGGTTTCGGGGATGCTCTTGCCCGTCATCTCGGCCATGATTGCCAGCGCCCCCATGTTGGCGGTCTTGCCCTGATCCGTGGCCATTCCCAGCGTGGTGTAGCGTTTCATGTGCTCGACCGAGCGGAAATTCTCGCGATAGGCCAGTTCGACGTCCTTGACGGTCACGTCGTTCTGAAAATCCAGCCACGCGCGACCGCGACCGCCGCCAACATGCCAGAACGGCTCCAGCGCCATGGGCGCATCCTCGGCTCGGGGCAGGGTAAGCTGCACCGGGCGTTTGCCCAGCGCCTTTAGCACCGTCGCGGCCGCGTGCGCACCGGACTTTAGCGCCCCCGCGGTTGACATCTCGCCTGCCGCCGCGCCGGCGGCGATCAGACCCGGCACCGCGGCCTCGGCAGGCACGAATGCGGCAATGTCATCGCGCCACACCGGGCGAGCGTTCAGGTGGCACGAGAGGTGAACCGCTGGATTCCAGCCCCCGGACACCCCGAGACAGTCGCTTGCGATCTCCTGCAGGCCCCCGGCGGTGCGGATGGTGATCGCGCGCAAGCCTAGGCGCCCCCGGGTTCCGACCACCTGAGCGCCGCTGATCAGGGGGTAATCGCCAAGGGCACGCGCCTCGGGCCGGGTATCGATGACCGCCGCGATCTGCAGCCCCGCCGCCGCCAGATCATATGCGGTGCGGTGGCCGTCATCATTGTTGGTAAAGACGCTGATCCGCCGCCCCGGCGCCACGGCGAAACGGTTAACATAGCTGCGCAGCGCCCCGGCCATCATGATCCCGGGCCGGTCATTCCCAGCAAAGGCAATGGGGCGTTCAGTTGCCCCCGAGGCGAGGATCGCACGCCGCGCCACGATGCGCCAGAAAATCTGCAGCGGCGCATCATGGCTCCCCGAAGGCAGATGTTCGCTGACCCGTTCAAGCGCCCCATAGGTGCCGCCATCATAGACCCCGGTCACCGTCGTGCGGCGCATCACGCGTACGTTTTCCATCTGGGCCAGTGCGGCGCGTGTTTTTACCGCCCAGCGCGATGCGGGCATGGCGTCGATCTCATGGGTTTCGCTATTCAGGCGCCCGCCGACAAGAAAATCCTCGTCCGCCAGAATGACATCCAGCCCCGCCCGCGCCGCCACCTGCGCCGCCATCAGCCCGGCAGGTCCGGCCCCGATCACCAGAAGATCGCAATGCGCAAAACCCTTGTCATAGCGCCCGTCATCGGCAACACCACTCAGGGCGCCCAGCCCGGCCGAGCGGCGGATCAGGGGCTCATAAACACGCCGCCAGAACGGGCGCGGCCACATGAATGTCTTGTAATAGAAGCCAGCGCCAAAAAACGGCGCCAGCAGATCGTTGAGCGCCATCAGGTCGAACCTCAACCCGGGAAAGCAGTTCTGCGCCCGGGCCACCAGCCCGTGATAGATCTCTTGCGTGGTTGCCCGGCAGTTCGGTGTCAGTTGATCGCCGGTGCCGATGGTGACAAGGGCATTGGGCTCTTCGGAGCCGGCGGTCAAAATGCCGCGCGGGCGGTGGTATTTGAAGCTGCGGGCGACAAGACGCACATCTTGGGCCAGCAAGGCCGACGCCAGCGTATCGCCGCGATAGCCAAGGTAGGTTTGTCCCTGAAAGGTGAACGGAATCCGCTGTGTCCGGTCGATCTGCCCACCTGTCGCAAGCCGGCTCATGACCGCACCCGCCCGCGATCCGCGGCCAGTTCGACCGACAGGATCTTGTGGCTGGTGGTATCGCGCGCAACCACCAGCCAGGCGCGGCAACCGTTGCGATGATGCCACAGCTCGCGGGTCACCCCAGCCGGATTATCGCGGATATAGACGTAATCAAACATTGCCGCGCGGCCCTGCTCGGGGAGGGGGCGGTCGATCAGCTTGGCGGACCCGCGATAGTGAAACTCGCGGCTGTCGCGCGCGCCACACAGAGGACAGTTTATTCGCATATCAAGTTATCCCGCTCAGTGAAGGTTGGGGGTCGCGCCGGTCCCCTCCTCGTCGATCAGATCTCCGGTTTGAAAGCGGTCAATCCGGTATTTTTCGGCAACCTCATGGGACCGGCCGGTGGCGATCAGATGGGCGAAAACGTCCCCCGAACCCGGCACCGCCTTGAAGCCGCCATAGCACCAGCCACCGTTGAAATAGAGGCCCTCGATCGGCGTCTTGTCGATAATCGGGCTGCCGTCCATCGTCATATCCATAATTCCGCCCCAGCTGCGCAGCATCCGCGCCTTGCCCAGCATTGGCATCAGGGCCATGCCCGCCTCGGCCACATGCTCGACCATCGGCAGGTTTCCACGCTGGGCATATGAGTTGTAGCCGTCGAGATCGCCGCCATAGACGAGCCCCCCCTTGTCTGACTGGCTGATATAAAAATGTCCCATGCCAAAACTGACCACGGTGTCGATCAGGGGTTTCAGCCCTTCGGTGACAAACGCCTGCAGGACGTGGCTTTCGATCGGCAGACGCAGCCCAGCCATCTGCCCGACCTCGGACGAGCGCCCGGCAACCGTCATGCCCACCTTGTCCGCAGCGATGGTGCCGCGCGTCGTCTCGACCCCCAGAACACGACCATTACGGATATGAAACCCGGTAACCGCACAGTTCTGAATCAGATCGACACCCAGCCGATCGGCGCCGCGGGCAAAGCCCCAGGCGACCGCGTCATGGCGCGCCGTTCCCGCCCGCCACTGCATCAGGCCGCCGCGAATCGGGAACCGGGCGTTGTCAAAATCCAGATATGGCAGGTGCCGCCGGACGGTCGCGGCCTCCCACAATTCGGCATCGTCGCCTTGCATGTGGATCATGTTGCCGCGCCGGGCCATCGCATCCATCTGCCCGTCGGAATGGGCCAGCATCAGGCAGCCGCGTTGCGAAAGCATGACGTTATAGTTCAGCTCTTGGGCAAGGGTCTCCCATAATTTCAGTGAATGGGAATAAAACTGCGAATTGCCGTCCAGCATGTAATTGGCGCGCACGACCGTTGTGTTGCGCCCGACATTTCCGCCGCCGAGATAGCCCCGCTCCAGCACCGCGACGTTGGTGACGCCGTATTTTTTCGCCAGATAATAGGCCGTCGCCAACCCGTGCCCGCCGCCCCCGATGATGATCACGTCATAGCGGGATCTGGGTTGCGGATTGCGCCACACGGGTTTCCAGCCCCGGTTGCCGCCCAGACCGTTCCAGATCACCTTGAATGCGGAATAACGCATATTTCTCCCTCTCGAGCCGCATTGAAGGCCAAGACCCAGCGACATGCAAGGCGCGACCCAGCAAAACCTTTGGGAAACGGGGCGGTTTTTTCGTGGCGGTAGAGCGGCGGGAAAGCCCTGCAGAGGGGTTGGAGTTCAGGGCGCAGACCTATAATTCCGCGCGCCTGGCACTCACCACCTCGGCTCAGCGTCTATTTGACCAACAGATAGGCAACCTTCGCCGTGCTTGAAAAGCTGTTCTTGCAGGTTCCAAAGCTGGCCTTGGCCGAGAACGACACATCGCCACCCGCGTCGATGCTGATGCCGGCGATCCCATCGCTTTTGGCTGCGATCTTTACGTCCTTTACCGCTGAAATATAAAGCCCGTTTGCGCTGAGCTTGGAGGCCGAGGTGAACCCACCGGCGGAATAAATGCTGACCCCGCCACCGGCGCCGCAGGAGTCATCCTTGCCCAGCTTGACCTCGGACGCGGCATAGACGGCCTTTGAGCTGCTGCTCTTTGAGACCATTACCACGTCCTGAAAGCTGGCCTCTTTGCCAAGCTGGATCCGGCAATCTGACACCAGCACGACCTTGCTGACCTCGGTGCCCCGGTAGAATTGCGCCTTGGAGCCGCGGTTTTCGCCACATTTAACATGATAAATCCGACCAGGGATAAAAGACGTGTATTTCACATCACGGGCGTTAATTGAAATCACCGAGGCGGACGGGTTGATATAACTGGGTTGCCCAGCGTAAACGGGATCCAGATACTTGTCCGCCAACGCCACGACATTGCTGACATAGGCGGGCGCGATCGGCGATTTCAAATCGAAAATATCGCCATATGTCAGGGTGCTGCTGCTTTTGGCGGTGCCACGCCCGACCAGCGTTGACATGCCCGTGTTCTCGGGCAGTTGCACGTCGCTGAGGCGTTTTACATAGATCTTGTTATCATCGTCAAAACGGTTGCGCTCTTCCATCTTGACGCCACCAGCAGCCTCGACACAGAAGCCGTTGCTAAAGTCCCCTTCCGAGCCCAGCTCAAAGCGGCCGCCGGTGCTGATATCGGCGGTCTCGCACTGGGTGGCCGAGCGGAATGCGACGCTCTGGGCGGCGACGTTCCAGCTTTTCAGTCCAGCGAGGCGCAAAAAGAACGTCGGCACCGGATGTTTGTTAGCCGAAGACAGACGGGCAGTGACCCGCACCGCATCGCGCGGCGTACCGTTCAGGGTAAATTTCTTTGTCGCCTTGTCCCACGAGCCGAACTCGACGCTGTTTGATGTCACCGCGATAGCGCTGGAAATCTCGGTGAGGTTATCGTTGGCCAGTTCCAGCGCCGCGTCCAGCGCCTTTTGCTTGTTGGGCAGCGCCATCACCCCGGCATGTGCCGCACTGTCGGCGGCAATCTGCAGGATTCCACGAATCCGGCGCGCGTTTGACGTGTCCACGGACAACCCGGCAAACAGGAGGACCAAGATCATGACCGTTAGCGCCAGATGGGTGACCATCCCGCGTTCGTCCGCAAAAAAGCCCGCCCGGGCATCTCCGAACCACCGTTTCATCGGTCCACCTCTATTCGCCTCGCGGGTCACTGTTCGGCCCGCATGGTGACCTTGGCCTTCAGGGCATAGCTGCCCTCGCTGCCCATGACCCCTAGAACCGCTACATTGCTGAGCGTCGTGTTGATCGCCACCACCACATCCGTGCCCTTGGTGATATCGACACCGTATTTGAACCCCATGTAATTCAACTGCTTCAGCGCGTATTTCTTGGCCGCCACCGCCGACAGTTCACCCGTGGACACCCGGCGCGCCGTATCCCGGGCGACAGTATACATATTGTTCTGCGTCATCAGCATGATGTTCAGATCAAACGAGCCGACGATGATTCCCATGATCAACGGCAGCCACAGCACGAACTCGACCGTTGCGTTGCCCCGCTCGTCCGCCCCGAATTTTTGTGCCCGCAATCTTGACCAAAGCCTGTTCATACCCAAAACCTGTTCGCGCCCCACGCCCAATTCTGGAATCCTTTGCATCGAAACTAGGCATGAAAGACGCCAAAAATTTGAGGGAAGGTGGACATAATAATGACATATGCGATCGCCGCCCGTTCCCGGGTTTCGGCGATAATACACTGTTATACCTTGATATTATTCCAAGCCTTTCAAAAACGGAGCTCCGCCTTGCCCATTTTGTGCCGCATTTTAGACAAATCCGTCACAAGCCGTAGTCCCCCCCTTATGACGGTAAGGATTCGGTTACAAACCGTAGGTACAAAAGCAGCATCAACGCAGGGAATCGGTCGGCGGTATTAACCATTGTGGTCGATCGGCGAACGGGTCTAAATCGGCCCATCACAGATAGAGGGGAGTCTACCGTGAACACACCTGCCGAACCCAGCTTTCGACAATCCGTTGATATCATGTTCAACCGGGCCGTTGCGCTAATGGACCTGCCGCCCGGGCTGGAGGAAAAGATCCGCGTCTGTAACGCTACCTATACGGTGCGCTTTGGCGTGCGCCTGCGCGGACAGCTGCAAACCTTTACCGGCTACCGATCGGTTCATTCCGAACATATGGAGCCCGTCAAGGGCGGGATCCGTTTTTCGCTTGGCGTCCATCAGGACGAGGTCGAGGCTCTGGCCGCCCTGATGACCTATAAATGCGCACTGGTGGAAACGCCGTTCGGCGGCTCAAAGGGTGGGCTCAGGATCGATCCGCGGCTCTATGAAGAGCATGAGCTGGAAATGATCACCCGCCGATTTGCCTACGAACTGGCCAAACGCGACCTGATCAACCCCAGTCAGAACGTACCGGCCCCGGACATGGGCACGGGTGAGCGCGAAATGGCTTGGATCGCCGACCAATATGCGCGGATGAACACGACCGACATCAATGCGCGCGCCTGTGTCACCGGCAAACCCCTGAATGCCGGCGGGATTCAGGGCCGGGTCGAGGCAACCGGCCGCGGGGTGCAATACGGCCTGCGCGAGTTTTTCCGCCACGACGATGACAAGGCCGCCGCCGGCCTGTCAGGCTCGCTCGACGGCAAGCGCATCATCATTCAAGGCCTTGGAAACGTGGGCTATCACGCGGCGCATTTCCTCTCGACCGAGGATGGAGCATTAATTACCGGCATCATCGAACACGACGGCGCCCTGATCAATGACGCTGGCATGAACGTCGATGCCGTGCGCGACCACATCAAGGAAACCGGCGGCGTCAAGGGGTGTAGCCAAGGAACCTATGTCAAGAACGGCGCCGAAATTCTCGAGGCCGAATGCGACATCCTGATCCCCGCCGCGATGGAGGGGGTGATCAACCTTCACAACGCCGCCAATGTCAAGGCACCCCTAATTCTGGAGGCCGCCAACGGACCGATCACCGCAGGGGCCGACGAGATTCTGCGCAAACGTGGCTGCGTCATCATCCCGGACATGTATGCTAACGCCGGTGGCGTCACTGTTTCCTATTTCGAGTGGGTGAAAAATCTTAGCCATATCAGGTTCGGGCGCCTGCAGCGACGTCAGGAAGAGGCCCGCCACCAAGTTCTGGTTGACGAGTTGGAGCGTCTCGCAGGAACCGAAACCGGGCAGAAGCTGAGCCCCGGCTTCAAAGAGGCCTATCTGCACGGAGCCGGTGAACTGGAGCTTGTCCGGTCCGGGTTGGACGACACCATGCGCGCCGCCTATCAGGCCATGAGCGAAGTTTGGCACAGACGGAACGATGTGCATGATCTGCGCGTGGCCGCCTATCTGGTCTCGATCGACCGCGTCGCCAAAAGCTATCGCGCCAAGGGCCTCTGAGCCATGCCCCGCCGCCCCGGCGTTCTCTCACCGCCGGGGCCAAACCGCGCCCTTGCCGACGCAGGATCAGCCGTGGTTAACATAAGAGACGATCACCGCAAAACCGATCGCCAACAGAAACAGGTTGACCAGAACACCGGTGAACCAGCCCAGCCGTCGCCGAGCGGCAATGCGTCCCGTGTCAATTGTTGCCAGTTTGTCAATACAGTGTTTTTGCGCCTTCAGGACTCGCGCCGGATCGTATTCATGGGCCCGTTTCGGGTTCTGGCACCGCGCCTGAACCTCTGCCAGATAGGCCGCATCGGCCCTGATCGAACGCGGAAGACGATTGCCGACGCTCTTCAATTTTCCCTCTAAATTCCGACCCTTGGCCGAGAATTTCGCGCTAAGAAGGTCCTCGACCTCGGCGGTAACTGACCCAAGAGATGTTTCATACATTCTCTGACCTCCCTCGCGGCAAGTATAGGGCCACATGCACTCTCAAACAAGAAATCCGCCGGCCCCGAATCCGGGGTCAGGGCCAGCGGTTGGGGCCCGGCCCCATCATTCAGCCCAGCGCGGCGGCGGCCTTCTTGATCTTTTCGCCAGCTTCGCCACCAACACGGGTCAGGGTCTCATCCTGACCAAGGTCGCCAAAGCTCATCATCGCATGGGGGTCAATAAAACGAACCAGACACTCACCCTCGACGTTCTGTTCCACCGTCACATTGCACGGCAGCATCAGCCCCACATCAGGCCGGGCACTCAGCGCCTGATGGGCCAGTTTCGGATTGCACGCCCCGAGAATGACGTAGGGCCGGAAATCCTCGCCGATCTTGGCCTTCAAGGTTGTATCGACGTCAATTCGCGTCAATATTCCAAACCCTTGATCCTTCAGCGCGTTGGTGACCTTTTCGATCACATCGTCCATACCGCCTTTTACGGTGACGTCAGTGCTCATGTTCATTTGTTGGCTCCGTTTACAAATTGGTCCTGCCGCCCTATGTGGGCAAGCCGACCATGGATTGCAACCGACTTGCCGTTATGTCGCAAGGCATCGGCGCCGGCGGGCCGGTCGGTGTTTTTTCGATGATGAAGGACATGAAAATGCTGAGCACCAGAACATTCGGCACCGCCGGGGGAACGCCGCTGATCATCGCCCACGGGCTCTTTGGATCGGCCCGAAATTGGGGCGTGATTGCAAAAACCCTCGCTCAGACCCGGCCCGTCATCGCCGTTGACATGCGAAATCACGGCACTAGCCCTTGGTTTGCGCGCCAAACCTATCCCGCCATGGCCGAAGACCTGTCCGAGGTCATCGCCGCCAACACGACACGCGCAGACGTTCTGGGACACTCGATGGGCGGCAAGGCGGCGATGGCGCTGGCGCTGACCCATCCCGAACGACTGTGCCGCCTGATCGTCGTCGATATTGCGCCCATTGCCTATAGCCATACGCAATCCCACCTGATCGATGCCATGCAACCCCTTGACATCACACGATTCTCCAGCCGCCGTCAGGCCAGTGAGGCGCTATCCGAACAGATTGACGATCCGACCTTGCGCGCCTTTCTGTTGCAGAGCCTCGACATGCGCGCACGCCCCCCGCGCTGGCGCATCAACCTTGCCGCGCTGCGCCGTGACATGCCAGAAATCATCGGCTTTCCCGAGTTTGCAGGCCGGTTTTATGGCCCCACATTATTTATCACCGGCGAGGCATCGAATTACGTTCGCGAGGATCATAAAGAGAAGATCAAGGCATTATTTCCAAACGCGAATTTCGTGACCATCCCTAAAGCGGGCCACTGGATTCACGCCGAACAACCAAAGGCTTTCCTTGCCGCTGTCGAGGATTTCCTGCGGCAGCCATCAGGCGCGCCCGCGTAGCTCCCGCGGCGTCAATCATCCATCTTCAGCGCGGAAATGAACGCGCTTTGCGGAATTTCGACCTTGCCGAACTGGCGCATTTTCTTTTTGCCCTTTTTCTGCTTGTCCAAAAGCTTGCGTTTGCGCGTCGCATCGCCACCGTAGCATTTGGCCGTCACATCCTTGCGCAGCGCGCTCAGTGTCTCACGGGCGATGATCCGCCCCCCGATCGCCGCCTGAATCGGGATCTTGAACATATGCTGCGGAATCAGCCGCTTCAGTTTTTCCACCATCGCGCGGCCACGAACCTCGGCACGATCCCGGTGCACCATTGTTGACAGCGCATCGACCGGCTCATCATTCACGAGGATCTGCATCTTGACCAATGAGTCGGCCCGATATCCGGCCATCTGGTAATCAAAGCTTGCATACCCTTTGGTAACACTTTTCAGCCTATCATAGAAGTCAAACACCACTTCGTTCAAAGGGAGGTCATAAACAACCATCGCGCGGCTCCCCGCATAGGTCAGATCAATCTGAAGGCCACGCCGATCCTGACACAACCGCAAAACATCGCCAAGAAACTCATCCGGCACGAGGATCGTTGCCTTGATACGAGGCTCTTCGATATGGTCGACATGGGTCAGATCAGGCATGTCGGCAGGATTGTGCATCTCGATGACCTGTCCATTGCGCATGTGTATCTGATAGATCACGCTGGGCGCGGTGGTTATCAGGTCGATCCCGTATTCGCGTTCCAGTCGATCGCGGATAACCTCAAGATGAAGGAGGCCCAAGAAACCGCAACGAAAGCCAAAGCCCAGCGCCGCGCTGGTTTCCATCTCGGTAGAAAAACTTGCGTCATTCAGGCTGAGCTTGGCAATTGCGTCGCGCAGGTCCTCGAACTCGGCACTGTCAACCGGAAAGAGACCACAGAAGACCACCGGCTGGGACGGGGCAAACCCGGGCAGCGCCTCGGCGCAACCGTGTTTTTCATGCGTAATCGTATCGCCAACAGCAGTGTCCGCCACCCGCTTGATGCTGGCCGTCAGAAAGCCAATCTCGCCCGGACCCAGTTCCGTGACCGGATCCATTTGCGGGCGGAAAACGCCGATCCGGTCAACCGGGTAAACCGCGTTCGTATTCATCATGCGGATGCGATCGCCTTTTTTCAGAACCCCGTCGATCACCCGAACCAGAACGACAACGCCAAGATAGGCATCATACCAGCTGTCAACCAGCATGGCCTTCAGGGGGGCGTCACGCTCGCCGCTGGGGGCGGGCAGACGGGCAACAATTGCCTCCAGAACTTCTGGGATCCCGACCCCGGTCTTGGCCGAGACGTGAATCGCATCGCTTGCATCGATGCCAATCACATCCTCAATCTGTTCAGCCACGCGGTCCGGCTCGCTCGCCGGCAGGTCGATCTTGTTCAGGACCGGCACGATTTCATGATCTGCATCCAGCGCCTGATAAACATTCGCCAAGGTCTGTGCCTCGACACCTTGTGTGCTGTCCACCACCAGCAGGCTGCCCTCGACCGCGCGCATCGAGCGCGAAACCTCATAGGCAAAGTCCACATGCCCCGGCGTGTCAATCAGATTTAGAACGTATTGCTGCCCATCCCGCGCCTCATATTCGATCCGCACGGTGTTGGCCTTGATGGTAATCCCACGCTCACGCTCGATATCCATCGTGTCCAGAAGCTGCGCCTCCATGTCGCGCGCAGCCACGGTTCCGGTTGATTGAATCAGCCGGTCGGCCAAGGTGGATTTCCCATGATCGATATGGGCCACGATCGAGAAATTACGGATATGGGCGAGATCAGTCATGCCACCGGGATATGCGTGGGAAAACCGCCGCCGTCAAGTCGCCACGCTGCAACTGCCCGCACATTTCCCCCTTAGGGCATAGACGCGCCAGATACGAACTTTTAACCAGGCAGAGCGTCTATCGCGGCCGTAAAAAGACAGGCCCCGTCCACATTCCAGCGCCTGTCTTTTTTGCAAAAATACTCCGGGGGAGACCCGAAGGGTCGGGGGCGGCGCCCCTTTCACCTCACCACCTACGCCCTCGTATCATTCCTCAACTGCCGGAATCCGCCTCGGTCAGCAGCACGTCGCCATATTCCTCGCGCAGCTTGTTCTTCAACACCTTTCCGGTTCCCCCCAGAGGCAGGCTGTTAACGAAAATCACCTTGTCCGGCACCTGCCAGCTGGCGATTTTGCCGTCATAATAGGCCAGGAGATCAGCCTCGGACACCGCGTCCCCCTCAGCCCGCACGACCAGCAAAACAGGGCGCTCGTCCCATTTCTTGTGCTTGGCGGCGATCACCGCGGCCATCGCCACACCGGGATGCGCCATGGCGATATTTTCCAGCTCGACGGTCGAGATCCACTCCCCCCCCGATTTGATGATATCCTTTGAGCGGTCCCGGATAACCATATAGCCATCCGCATCCAGCGTCGCCACGTCGCCGGTGTCGAACCAGCCGTCTTCGGTCAGTGCCGTTTTTCCAGCCTTGAAATAGCTTTCCACGATCCAGTGGCCGCGAATTTGCAGATCGCCCTGGGTCTTGCCGTCCTCGGGCAGAACCTTGCCCTCTTCATCGACGATTCGCAGCTCGACCCCATAGGGCGGACGGCCCTGGCCGAGGCGAATTTTTGCCCGCGCATCAGCGCTCAGCGCCTCGTGCTTTTGCAGCAGGTGGTTGATCGTCCCCAGCGGCGAGGTTTCGGTCATCCCCCAGGCATGGATCAGATCGACGCCGTATTTGTCGCGAAACTCGGGGATCATCGAGGGTGGCAGGGCCGAGCCGCCAACCACCGTGCGTTTCAGGCTTTCTGCCTTGCTGCCGCTTTCTTCCAGCGCCGCCAGCAGGCCCAACCAGATCGTCGGCACGCCCAGTGCCAGCGTGACCTTTTCCCCGTCAATCAGCCTGACCAGACTGGCGCCGTCCAGCCCCGGCCCCGGCAGCACCAGCTTGGCCCCGACACCGGCCGCGATATAGGGCACGCCCCACGCGTTGACGTGAAACATCGGCACCACCGGCAGCACCACATCGCGGGCCGAAACCGCCAGCCCGTCCGGCTGGTTGCCGGCAATCGAGTGGATCACGGTGGTGCGGTGGGTATATTGCACCCCCTTCGGGTTGCCCGTCGTGCCCGAGGTATAGCACAGCGATGAGGGCATATCCTCGTCAATCTCGGGCCAGCAATAATCCGCATCCCCCGAGGCCAGCAGATCGTCATAAAACAAAAGGCCCGGCACGAGTGCCGCCGCCTCGTCATCCGCTGGCCCCATCAAAACCACATGCTCAACGGTTTTCAAATGTTCGCGCAGCTTGGCGGCGGCAGGCAGGAATGTCCGGTCAAGGAACAGGACCTTGTCCTCGGCGTGATTCGCAATATAGATCAACTGCTCGGGGTGCAGGCGCGGGTTGATCGTGTGACAAATCATGCCGCCACCCGAAACGCCAAAATAGATCTCCAGATGCCGACGGTTGTTCCAGGCGATGGTGGCACAGCGGTCGCCCTTGCCGACCCCCAGCTTTTCCAGCGCCGAGGCCAGACGGCGGGCATTGGCCTCGACCTCGCGCCATGTCGTGTGGGTCACGCGGCCATCGGTTTCGACCGAGACCACCTCGGTGCCGCCGTGATAGCGCGCCGCGTGTTCGATCAACGAGCTGATGATCAACGGCTTTTTCATCATTGTTCCGTGCATGTCCTGCTTCTCCTGCTTCCTTCGGCGCGCTCCCCGCCGCTAAACGGCGCGAATCATATCGGCGGCTTTTTCTGCAATCATGATCGTTGGCGCGTTGGTATTCCCCCCGGTTAGTATCGGCATCACCGACGCGTCCACGACCCGCAGGGCCCCAACGCCACGAACGCGTAATTGAGGATCAACCACCGCCATCTTGTCAACACCCATCTTGCACGTCCCCACCGGATGATAGACCGTATCGGCCCGCGCCCGGATGTTTTCGGCCAGTTCGGCGTCGCTTTCGTCGCCGCGCATGAACAGCTCGCGCTGACAATAGCGCGCCATCGCCGGCGCCTGCATGATCGCGCGAGTCAGCTTGGCCCCCTTGACCAGCGTCTCCAGATCGCGTGGGTCCGACAAAAATCCGGGGTCGATCTTGGGGGGCGCGAGAGGATCGACGCTGCCCAGCGACACACACCCCCGGCTGAACGGGTGCAAAACGCAGACATGACAGGAATAACCGTGCCCCATATGCAGTTTTCGCGCATGATCATCAACGATCGCTATGACGAAATGCAGCTGCACATCCGGGTTATCAAGCCCCGGATCGGTTTTCAGAAACCCGCCAGCCTCGGCAAAGGGCGTGGCAATCAGGCCCGAACCATCCCGCCGCCAGCGGGCGATATGGCGCAAGAGGTTCGCACCCGCGCGCAGACCAATGCCGAACGTATCCGTATCGCGCGTCTTGTAGGCGAGGATGAAATCAAGGTGATCCTGCAGGTTTTGCCCGACCCCCGGCAGATCGTGGCGCAGGGGAATACCCCGATTTTTCAAATCAACCGCCGCACCGATTCCCGACAGTTGCAACAGTTGCGGCGAGTTAAAGGCCCCGCCGGACAAGATCACCTCACGCCGGGCGGTTACGGTCTTGTCTTTGCGACCCTGCCAATAGGCCACCCCAGAGGCGCGAGGCCGCCCTTCAGCGCTGGAGAACAGGATCCGCGTCGCGTGGGCGCGCGTTATTACCCTGAGGTTGGGCCGCCCCATCGCCGGGAACAGATAGGCCGCCGAGGCCGAGCAGCGCGCGCCACGGTCCTGTTCGCGGTGAAACTGCGTCACCTGATAAAGGCCCACCCCCTCGTTGTCGCCACGGTTGAAATCGGCGATGGGACGATGCTGCATCTCGGTGGCGGCGGCGACAAAGGCATGGCTGATGGGGCGCGGGCTCTGCTGATCGCTGACCTGCAGCGGGCCACTGTCGCCGTGCATCTCATCGCCGCCCCGGCCGTTGTTTTCGGCGCGCTTGAAATAGGGCAGGACCTCGGACCACGACCAGCCCGCACAGCCGTCAGCTGCCCAGCCGTCGTAATCCGAGCGCTGACCGCGAATATAGAGCATGGCGTTAATGGCGCTTGAACCGCCCAGAGTCTTGCCGCGCGGCTGATAACCCCGGCGCCCGTTCAGTCCCGATTGGGGCTCTGTCCGAAAGGCCCAGTTGCTGATCTTTGGCCGCCCCGAAAGCAGCGCAACCGCGCCAACCGGAGCGCGCATCAGAATACTGCGTCCGGCGCCACCCGCCTCAAGCAGACAGACCCGCACCGTAGGGTCCTCGGACAGGCGCGCCGCCAGCGTACATCCGGCCGAGCCGCCGCCGACAATCACATAATCAAACTCCATCTCTCCCCCGTTTCAATGCGCCTTTTGTGGTCCGCCGCATGCTGGTACTGTGCCCCAGCGGGCGGGGTGCGACAATCTGTTTGGCAAAAATCTTTGATCAATGGGAATTATAGCAGAATTGATGTTTGACATATCTATACAGGGGGCCTATCCCCCCATCCTGACATTTCAAACGAGAATCGACCCCATGATAACATCCGCCCAGATGCGCGCGGCGCGTGCGCTGCTTGGTCTTGACCAGAAAACACTGGCCCAGCGGGCCGGGGTTTCTGTCCCGACAATCCAGCGCATGGAGGCCAGCCAAGGACAGGTCCGGGGGGTGATCGAAAGCCTGACCCGCGTGATCGACGCGCTGGACAGCGCCGGGGTTGAACTGTTGGCCGAGGGCGTGCCCAGCACCGGCGAAGGGCGCGGGGTCCGGCTGAAACATGCGGATGGCGCCGGCCCCGACCTTGAAACGCCGGCTGAAGCGGAAAGGAAATCGGAATGAGCGCGGTTGATCTTGTCCTGACAGGTGCATTGCTGTTGATGGCTCTGGGCCTGTCCTCGATCCTGTTTGCCGCCCGGCCCATGGGCTCGACCATCGTCTATGCAAGCGCTGGCGTGCTGTCCGCACTGGTGGCGCTGGTGGGACTGGCAACGCTGGTTGCCGGCGCCGGCGCGGGTATGAATGTCGGGGCCAGCACGCTTTGGTTGCCGATCGGCCTGCCCTGGATCGGCGCGCATTTCCGCGTCGATGCGCTGGCCGCCTTTTTTGTCATCGTGGTGGGATTTGGCAGTTCGATCATCAGCTTTTATTCCATTGGCTACGGGCGCCATGAGCATGAGCCCTGGCGGGTTCTGCCCTTTTACCCCTCGTTCATCGGCGCCATGCTGCTGGTTGTGATCGCCGATGATGCGTTCAGTTTTCTGCTGTCATGGGAGGTGATGTCGCTGTTGTCCTGGGCGCTGGTTCTGACCCACCACCGTGAAAGTGCCGTGCGCAGTTCCGGGCTGGTCTATCTGATCATGGCGGCCTTTGGCACGATGTCGCTCATTCTGGCTTTTGGCCTGCTGGCCGGGCCTCTCGGGGCCTATGATTTTCAAAGCATGCGGGCGTCGGGGCAGACCCCACTGGTGGGTTCGGTGGTGGTAATCCTGATGCTGCTGGGCGCCGGCTCAAAAGCCGGGATCGTGCCGTTGCATATCTGGTTGCCGCTGGCCCACCCGGCGGCCCCCAGCCACGTCTCGGCAATGATGAGCGGGATCATGACCAAGGTGGCAATCTACGGCTTTATCCGGGTGACCTTTGACCTCTTGGGCGGCACCTCGTGGTGGATGTCCGAGATCGTGCTGGCGGTCGGTGCGGTGACCGCGGTCATGGGGGTTCTCTACGCGCTGATGCAGCACGACCTGAAGCGCCTGCTGGCCTATCACACGGTTGAAAACATCGGCATCATCTTTATCGGCCTCGGGCTGGCTATGGCCTTTCGCCACTACGATATGAACGCCGCCGCGGCGCTGGCCATGGTGGCGGCGCTGTTTCACATCTTCAACCACTCGGTATTCAAGAACCTGCTGTTTCTGGGTGCAGGGGCGGTTCAGACCGCCACAGGCAGCCGCGACATGGAGAAAATGGGCGGCCTCATCCACCGGATGCCGGTCACAAGCCTGCTGTTTCTGGTGGCCAGCGTGGCGATCTCGGCGCTGCCGCCGTTCAACGGTTTCGTGTCTGAATGGCTAACCTTTCAGGCGATCCTGCTCAGCCCGGACCTGCCGGACTGGGGGCTGAAGATCCTGACTCCGGGGGTTGGCGGCATGTTGGCGCTGGCCGCGGCGCTGGCGGCGGCCTGTTTCGTCAAGGTTTACGGCGTCGTCTTTCTGGGGCGCGCCCGCAGCGAGGTGGCCAAGACGGCGCGCGAGGTGGATCGTTGGTCGCTGGCCACGATGTCGGTTCTGGCGCTGGTCTGCCTGCTGGCCGGGGTCTTTCCCGGAGTCATCATCGATACGCTCTCGCCGGTTTCTCATGCGCTGGTGCAGGCCACGATGCCGGTGCAGAGCGCCGATCCCTGGATGACTATCACCCCGGTTGCCTCGGGGCGCAGCTCATATAACGGGGTTCTGGTGCTGCTGTTTGTGACCATGTCCGGCTTTTTCGCAGCCTGGGTCATCCACCGTTTTGCCTCGCGCAGCCTGCGCCGGGCGCCGGCCTGGGATTGCGGCTTTGAGCTGGACGATCCGAGCACCCAATACGGGGCGGCCAGTTTCGCCCAGCCGATCCGGCGCACCTTTGGCACCAAGATATTCAGCGCCCGCGAGAGCGTGACCATGCCACCGCCCGGATCCACCGCCCCGGCAAAATTCAGCGTCAGCTTGCGCGATCCGGTCTGGGACGGGTTTTTCGCCCGCGTCAGTGGTGCCGTGACCTGGCTGGCCGACAAGGCCAACCGCCTGCAATTCCTGACGATTCGCCAATATCTAAGCGTTGTCTTTGCGGCGCTCGTCCTTCTGCTCTTGGTGCTGACACTATGGAAATGATCTTTAATCTGCTGGTTCAGGGACTGCAAATGATGCTGGTGGTGGCGATCGCACCGCTGCTGGTCGGCGTCATCCACAAGATGCGTGCGCGGCTGTTGCGAAAACAGGGCGCGCCGCTGCTGCAGCCCTATCGCGATCTTTTGCGGCTGATGAAAAAAGAGGTGGTTCTGGCCCACAATGCCTCATGGCTGTTTCGCGCCGTGCCCTACATGGTATTTGCCGCAACATGGGTCGCTGCGGCCCTCATTCCCACCTTTGCCACCGGGCTGCAATTCAGCTGGAGCGCCGATCTGATCGCCATTGTCGCGCTCTTGGGCAGCGCGCGCTTTTTCATGGCGTTGGCGGGGATGGATGTGGGCACCTCTTTTGGCGGCATCGGCTCGAGCCGCGAGATGATGATTGCGGCGCTGGCCGAACCGGCGATGATGCTGACGGTGTTTTCATTGGCCCTGCTGGCCGGCTCGACGCAGCTGTCAACGGTCACGCACTATCTTGCCGGCAGCAATGTCGGCCTCAGGGTCTCGCTGGGGATGGCGTTGGTGGCCCTGGTGATCGTGGCGCTGGCGGAAAACGCGCGCATCCCGGTGGACAACCCCTCAACCCATCTCGAACTGACGATGGTGCATGAGGCAATGGTTCTGGAATATTCAGGCCGCCATCTGGCGATGATCGAGCTGGCCTCGGCGCTGAAGCTGGTGCTCTATCTATCGCTGATCGTCTCGCTGTTCATCCCGTTCGGCGTGGCCGGTCCGGGCGACACGATTGCCGCACATCTGCTGGCGGTTGTCTATTACCTGATCAAGATGCTGGGCGGCGCGCTGGCGCTGGCGACATTCGAGGTCTCGATTGCCAAGATGCGGGTGTTCCGCATCCCCGACCTGCTGGGGGCGGCGCTGATGCTGTCGCTGCTCGGCACGTTGTTGTTGTTTGTGTCCAGGAGCCTCTGATGAACACTCTTTCCTTTGATGTCGCCCATATGCTGGCCGGTGGGATGTTGTTGGTCAGCTTCATGATGATCTATCAGACCCGGCTTTATGCGCTCTTGAACGTCTTTGCGCTGCACGCGATGGTGCTGGCCCTGTCGGTGGCTTGGCAAGCCTCGATCCAACATGCGCCGCACCTTTACGTCACGGCCGGTATCGCATTGTTTTTCAAGGCGATTCTGATCCCCGGCGCACTGCACAAGATTGTTCAGCGCATGGGTATTCACCGGCAGGTCGAGCAGGTCGTTGGCACCGGCGCAACCATGCTGGCGGGCATGGGTCTGGTGGCCCTGTCCAGCGTGCTGATGCTGAACCTGACAGCCACTGCCAGCGCATTCGCGCGTGAGGACATGGCCTTTGCCCTGTCGGTCGTCCTGTTGGGGCTGCTGATGATGATCAGCCGGCGCAACGCGGTCAGTCAGGTGGTTGGATTCATGTCGCTGGAAAACGGCCTGATTCTGGCCGCGGCGGGGGCGCAAGGGATGCCCCTTGTGGTCGAGATCAGCGTTGCCTTTTCGGTGCTGGTCGCCTTCATCGTCATCGGCGTTTTCCTGTTTCGCATCCGCGAGCGGTTCGATTCCGTTGATCTCAGCGTAATGGACGACTACCGGGGAGAAAAACGATGAGCCTGCCTTTCAACCCCGTTGACCTGATTTTGGGCATCCCGGCAATCACCGCGCTGGTGCTGTTTGTCCTGCCGGGATACCGGCTGACCTCATGGCTGAACGTGGCCGCAAGCCTTGTCACTTTTCTGGCCGCCATGACCCTGTTTTTCATCGATCGACCGGTGCCGACCAACTATTTTCTGGTGGATGAGCTGAACATCGTCTTTATCGTCCTGAACACATTCGTCGGCTTTACCGCTGCCTATTTCAGCGCCAGCTATATCGCCCATGAGCTCGAGATCGGCCGCCTGACCCCGGTTTACCTGCGCTTTTACCATGCCATGTATCAAACCATGATGTTTGGCATGAATCTGGTGCTGGTGACCAACAACATCGGCCTGATGTGGGTGGCGATCGAATTGGCCACCCTATCCACCGTCCTGATGGTCGGCATCTATCGCACCCCCGAGGCGCTGGAGGCGGCGTGGAAATATTTCATCCTCGGCTCGGTCGGGATCGCGCTGGCGCTGTTTGGAACAATTCTGGTCTATCTGGCCGCCGAGCCGGTTCTGGGCGAGGGACAGGCGGCAATGGTGTTCACCCGGCTTCTGCCCAACGCCGCCGAGTTCGACCCGAAAATCCTGAATCTCGCCTTTGTATTCCTGCTGCTGGGCTATGGCACCAAGGTTGGCCTCGTGCCCCTGCACGCCTGGCTGCCCGACGCCCACGCCGAGGGCCCGACACCGATTTCCGCGGTGCTATCTGGCCTGCTCTTGAACGTCGCCCTTTATGCAGTGCTGCGCTTCAAGATGCTGATGACGGCGAACGCGGACACGCTGGCACCGGGGCCGTTGATGGTGGTGATGGGGCTGGTCTCGCTGCTGTTTGCGGCGATCATGCTCTATCGGCGGCGCGACATCAAACGGCTGTTTGCCTACTCCTCGATCGAGCATATGGGCATCATCGTGTTTGCCTTTGGCATGGGCGGGCCGCTGGCCAATTTCGCCGGACTGTTGCACATGGTCATGCACAGCCTGACAAAATCCGCCATTTTCTTTTCCGTTGGCCATATTGCACAGATCAAGGGCAGCCAGAAAACCGCCGAGATTCGGGGTTTGACCCATAGCCATCCGGTGCTGGGCTGGGCGCTGGTGATCGGCGTGCTGGCAATCGCCGGGCTGCCCCCCTTTGGCGTCTTCATGAGCGAGTTCCTCGTCGTCAGCTCGACCTTCCAGCGCGCCCCTGCGCTGGCGTTGCTGTTCGTGACTGGGCTGCTGCTGGCCTTTGGGGCGCTGCTGATGCGCCTGACCGGGTTTGCCTTTGGCGAGCCCACCGGCAGCACCAAGCCGGCCCACGCCTCGCTGGTCCCCCTCTATATCCACATGGGGCTGGTGCTACTGGCGGGGATCTATCTGCCCGGGCCTATGGTGGCCTGGTTTCAGGCTGTTGCGAAACTGTTGGGATAGGAGCGGCTGATGCCCGAGATTCTGGAACTGATCACAACCGACGCGGCCCGCCTTCGCAGCGCCCCTGTCGAGCACCACAAGATCACCAAGCACCTGTGGGAACAGGCCGCCGGAGACACCGCCCGCGGCATGCTGACCCTGCTCAGCCTCTGGGCCACCCGCGGGGCGGTCCATATGGCGCTGATGGCCCGGCCCAACGCGCCGGATGAGCACACCCGGGTCGGCGTCGTCAGCCTTGAAAACCGCCGCAAGAGCTTTCCCTCGGTGGGGCGGCTGCATCCTCCGGCCCAGCGGCTGGAGCGCAGCATCACCGACCTTTTTGGCCTGTCTGCCGAGGGGGCGACCGACGCCCGGCCGTGGCTGGATCACGGCGCCTGGGAGATTGTCAATCCGCTGGGCAAGGCCACAGCGCGCCACACCCCGCAGGCGGCCTATGAATTCCTGCCGGTCATCGGCGAGGGGCTGCATCAGGTGCCGGTCGGCCCGGTTCACGCCGGTATCATCGAGCCGGGGCACTTCCGATTTACCGGGCAGGGCGAAACCGTCGTGCGTCTGGAAGAGCGCCTAGGCTATACCCACAAGGGCACCGACAGCCTGATGCACGGTGCCTCAATCGAGCGGGGCGCAAAACTGGCGCAGCGCACTTCGGGCGACAGCAGCGTCGCCTATGGCTGGGCCTATGCACAAGCCATCGAAGCGGCCCTCGGCCACGCCGCCCCGAAACGCGCCCAGTCCCTGCGTGCGATCATGGCCGAACTGGAGCGCCTCGCCAACCACCTGAACGATGTTGGCGCCATCTGCAACGACGCGGCATTTGCGATGATGCTGGCCCAGTGCAGCATCCTGCGTGAGCGGGTAATGCGGGCAGCCCACAACGTTTTCGGCCACCGTTTCATGCGCGACTGCATCGTTCCGGGCGGCGTCAGCGTCGATCTGAACACGGACGGGCGGGCCGCGCTTGAGGCGCTGGTCAACGATATTCGCCTCGGGTTCGAGCCGCTCGTCCACCTCTATGACAACAACGCCTCGATCCTTGCGCGCACCGCCGGAGCCGGCATCCTCAGGTCCGACCTTGCCCATTCCTTTGGGGCGGGCGGCTATGTCGGCCGGGCCTCGGGGCGCAATTTTGACACCCGGCGCGACCTGCCTTACGGGCCCTATGCCAAACTGGTGTTTACGGTTCCGACCCGCAGCGAGGGCGATGTGAACGCCCGCATCTGGGTCCGCATCGAGGAAATCCAGCAGAGCCTCGGCCTGTTAAGCCAGCTTCTGAAATCCCTGCCCGACGGCGACATCTTTGCCCCCCTCCCCAAGCCGAAGGAAAAGCGCGAAGGCCTGGGGCTGGTCGAAGGATTTCGCGGCGACGTGCTGGTCTGGGTGGGGCTGGATGCGCGCGGACACATCAACCGCTGTCACATGCGCGACCCCAGTTGGTTCCAGTGGCCGCTGCTGGAGGCGGTGATCGAGGACAACATCATCGCCGATTTCCCGCTGTGCAACAAATCATTCAACTGCTCGTATTCGGGCGTGGACCTGTAACGGAGGGAGCCCATGAAAAACCTGCTGCTCAAGGGCCTTATGCACCGCCCGCTGACCGAAGCCGCGCCAACCGACCCGGGTCTTGAGACCCTTGGCGAAAGCCTGCGAAACGAAACCCGCCGCGCCCTTGGCCGCAGTCTGGCTCTTCGCATGGTTGACGCGGGCTCGTGCAACGCCTGCGAACTGGAGATTCAGGCCACCGGCAACCCCTATTACGATATGGACCGTTTCGGGCTGCATTTCGTCGCCTCGCCGCGCCATGCCGATGTGCTGCTGGTCACCGGCCCCGTGACTCGCAACATGGCAATCGCCCTGTCGCGCACCTATGAGTCCATGCCCAATCCGAAATGGGTCGTCGCCGCTGGCGATTGCGCCGTTGACGGCGGCTGTTTTGCTGGCAGCTACGCTGTGCTGGGCGGGGTCCACAAGGTGCTGCCCGTGGACGTCAATATCCCCGGCTGCCCGCCAACCCCCGAAGACCTAATCAAGGGCCTGCTGACCCTGATGGCACGGGCCGGAACCCGCCGATAAGCCCCGACGCCGGGCGGCTCAGCCGTCACAGCCTTTTTGCAGGTAAACGAAATCCGCGTCCTGACGTTTCACCCATCCGGTGAAAAACCCGTCGGACAGGACGATCTCGCACCAGTCGCCCTTGCCGCCGGATGCCGTTTCACAGCGTTTGACGGTGACGCACTGATATTGCGCAACGCTCTCTTTCTTGGCAAATCCGTTGCCGCCCGAGAACGGATAGATTTTCAGGTGCGAAAGCGATAGCATCTCGATCGATTGAAAGGTCGGTACGCGGGGGTTCTTCGTATCCACCCGGTCAGCGCATCCCGAACGGTCGGAATATTGCACGCAGGACGCTCCGGCGCTGCTGCCCCCGTTTCCGTTGGACGACGGATTGATCCCGCCATTCATGGTGACGCTGGAGGACGCGGACAGAAACAATGAGGCCTCAACCCCGTCTCCGATCAACCCGTCCATCCGGTTGCGCCCGCTTTTGGAGAAGCCGCCGACAATATCGCCGCGCGCACCGGGGCGAGCAAACAACAGCATCTCGGATCTTGAATCGTCAGAATAGACGAAGGAACGCACCTTGCGCAATTCCTTGCCACAAGGTTTTTCAACGACCACATCGCCCGCCATATCCGCTTTGTCGTAGGTCAGCTGCAAGGTGCATCGGTTACCGGGCCAGGTTGCCTTCCACGTTTCACGGGTGATATTTCCAGCGTTGGCTGCACCAGCCAAAACCAGAGCCGCCAAAAGATTTGTAACAGCCGCCAGTTTTATCATTTTTTCGCCTCCCTGAATCTTCAAATGAAGAAGCTGGCAGGATTCAGCGCCATCGGGCAAGCAACCCGGCACCGCGCCGGCGTTTTTATCTGGTTGTGTTGCCAAAATGACCTGTGCCGGGGGCCTCCAGCTCGCCATCAATGGCCCGCAAAAAAGGGCCGGGGTTCTGGCGATCCGAGTGTCATTGGTCCTGCGGTAAAACTTTCTTTTGCGTCCGGTGCGACGGGCGCCTAAGTTGCCGCTCAGGGGGAGACATGTCCGATACCGAAATGCGTCAGCGACTGGTCCAGGGCGACGAGGATGCGTTCGCCGAAATATTCGGCGCGCTCAACCCCTCTCTGATCCGCCTTGCCACCGCCCTGACCGGCAGTCGCGCCGTGGCCGAAGAGGTGACACAGGAAACCTGGCTGGCAGTGATCTCGGGGATCGAGCGCTTTGCGGGGAAATCCAGCCTTAAGAACTGGGTGTTTGCTATCCTCGCCAACAAGGCGCGCACCCGCGCCCGACAGGAGGGGCGCACAACCGTGCGGCTGGACCACACATCAAAGGCGGGTTCGGGGGACGCGGACACGACCGACCCGGATTCGTTTGACGACAGCGGGCGCTGGCGCGAGCCTCCGATGCTGTGGGACGAGATCACCCCCGAGCGCACCCTTGCCGGGCGACAGGCCTGGGAGATCGTGACTGACGCGATCAAGGCCCTGCCGACGATGCAGCAGGCCATCCTCGATCTGGTGCAGCGCGAAAACCTTGCCGCTGCCGAGGTCGCCACCCTTCTGGGCATCAGCCCCGGAAACGTCCGCATCCAACTGCACCGCGCCCGTGAGCGCATCCGCCGGCAGCTGGATCAGGCGCAGACGGAGCCCCACGGAGGCCAGAAAAGCCACGGGTGCAAAAAATAATTTCAGGAAGTTTGTAACAAATGGCCCGCTCCTGAGTCTTTACAGTAATGGCAGGATGTTCCTGTCAGGTCACAAGGGAGACACTCTGATGATGTCATGTCGTGAAGTCTGCGAAAAGGCGCAGGATTTTACGGACGGCACGCTGGGCCCGCTGAGCCGTGCAAAAATCCGCCTGCATCTGCTGATGTGCCGGAATTGCACCGGGTTCATGGATCAGACGCAACAAACGTCGCGACTGATCAAAAGCACGCTGGCGCACCAGAAAGCATCATCAGTGGATCCCGTATTGCTGGCGGAACTCAAGAAACGAAAAAAATGATTCCGCCACACGTCTCGCGCAAGACTCTGCGCTAATGGAAGGAGACTCGGACACATGAGTATCAAGAACGGACTTATCGGCGGCTTTATCGGATCCGCAGTATTGGCAATCATCTTTGTCATGAAAGGGATGATCGGCATGATACCCGAAATGGATATCATCGCCATGCTCAGCGCCATGATGGGCACCGGGGCCGCCATGGGCTGGGTTGCGCATTTCGTCATCGGCACCGTCGTCTGGGGCGGCATCTTTGCGCTGGCCAACGGAAGCATTCCGGGCGGCAACCAGACCGCAAAGGGCGTGGTTCTGGGCATCGCCGCATGGCTGATGATGATGATTGTGGTCATGCCGATGGCCGGCGGTGGCTTTTTCGGCCTCCATTTCGGCATGATGGGCTTTGTGCTGCCGCTGATCTTGCATATCGTCTTTGGCGCGGTCATGGGCTTTACCGGCGCGTTCCTTGAAAACGGCGCGGCCAAACCGGCCTGAAATATACGCTCTCTCGGCCCCGACCCGCGTCCGGGACGGGGCTCACAAGGTGAAAGGCCGGGATCACACCCGGCCTTTTGCTTTGGCGTCGCTTGCAGACGGCCGGCGGGACTGGCAGAACCACGGAGGAAAACAAGCCAAAAGAGGGGATGCGCAGATGCAGGCGGACAACAGCAACGCGGGCGCCAAGGCCGCCGGCAAGCATGGCCCCGATGAGCCGCACAACCTCGAGCCGGACAGCTGGCCCGAGTTTCGCCGCACGGCCCACGAGGCGCTGGATGCAGCGATCAACCACCTTCAGAACCGCGCCCAAGCGCCGGTCTGGCAGCGCCCACCCGATCGCCTGCGCCATGGGTTGCGTGCCCCGCTCCCCCGCGAGGGCACCGACTCAGACGCTCTGATGGCCCGGATCGTGACCGAGTTCCTGCCCCATGACGTCGGCAACACCCATGCGCGGTTTTTTGGCTGGGTACACGGGGCGGGCACCCCCGAAGGCCTGATCCCCGACATTTTCGCCGCCGCCATGAACGCCAATCTGGGCGGGCGCGATCATATCGCAAACGAGGTCGAAAAACAGGTCATCTCGTGGTGCGTCGAGATATTCTCCTTTCCGCCCGGGGCAGGAGGGCTGATCCTTTCCGGCAGTTCGATGGCGACGCTGGTGGCACTCAAGGCCGCGCGCGAGAAACATGGCGGCACTGGGCTGCGCGACAGCGGCTTGCGAAACGGGCCGCCCCTTGTAGCCTACGCCTCGGATCAGGCGCACAGTTGCATCGCCCGCGCGTTCGATATTCTCGGCCTTGGCAAGGACGCCCTCAGGCCGGTGCCGGTGGACGGGGATTTTCGCATGGATCTAAACGCGCTGGAGACGATGATCCGGCAGGACCGCGCCGCCGGACGGCAACCGTTCTGCCTGATCGGAACCGCCGGCAGCGTCAATGTCGGCGCCATCGACCCGCTGGCGGCCTTGGCTGATCTGGCCGCGCGCGAGGGGCTTTGGTTTCACGTGGACGGCGCCTTTGGGGCGCTTGCGGTTCTCGAGCCAACCCTCAGGCCACGGCTGGAGGGGGTGGAACGGGCGGATTCGCTGGCCTTTGATTTTCACAAATGGCTGCATGTGAATTACGACGCCGGATTTGTCCTGATGCGCGCCGCCGAAGACCAGCGGCGGGCCTTTTCCGAGCGCCCTGATTATCTGGCCGGAGCCGCGCGCGGGCTGGCGGCGGGCAACCCGTGGGCCTGCGAATATGGCCCCGAACTGTCGCGCGGGTTTCGCGCGCTGAAAATCTGGTACCAGATTGCCCGTTTTGGCACGACGCGTCTCGGGGCGCTGATCCGGATGAACTGTGCGCAGGCTCAGGCTTTGGGCCAGCGGGTCAGGGCAACCCCGGCACTTACTCTGCTGGCACCAGTTGCCCTGAACATCGTCTGCTTTCGCTTTGATCCCGGCGGTCTGGGCGGGCCGGAACTTGACCGCCTGAACAGCGAGATCGTCATCCGCCTGCAGGAACAGGGCCGCGCCGCCCCCTCGAACACGCGCATCGGCTCGGCACTGGCAATCCGCGTCAACCTGACAAACCACCGGACCCGCATGGCAGATCTGGACGCGCTGACCAAGGATGTCCTACAGATCGGGCGCGAGCTGACCGCCGGGGAATAATAGCCGCGGGCGGTCGGGGGCGCTCAGTTCCCGCCCTGCAGGCGCCTCAACGCATCCCCCAGCGATTGCTGCAACTTGTCGGTCACTGCCTTTTTCGCCCGCTTTTGCAGATCCGCTTCGATCTTGGCCCGCTGTTTCGCCAAATCGCCCTTTAGCGCGCCACCGAGGTCGGGGTGGATGTTGACATGATCCCATGTGCCACTGAACAGGACCGGCACGCTCAGCTTGCCCGCCGGCACCCCGCCATAGCTGAGGGGCGTCACCCGATAGTCGATCTGGCGCTGGCCGATATTGATGCTCCCGGCACCCTTTGCCGTCATCAGCGCGCTGTCAAATCGCAGATCCCGGTTCTGCAGCACCCCGTTCCTGATCCGGGCGCGGCCGGTTATGCGCGAGAAAATCGTCTTGTTGTGTTTGCCCCGATAGGTTGGATCCAGCGTGCGAAGCATCCCCAGCAAGTCAAAGCCGATGATCTCGCCCGGGCCGATATCGACCTTGCCCTCGCCGCGCAACCGCGAGGCCATCGCCTGCATGCTGTTGCCCGATGTCAACAGCTTGATGCGCCCCGACCCCATCGCCGTCAGCCGGTCATAACCCGTCGCCGCCTTCAACAGCGGTCCCAGCGAGACGCCCTGAACCCGCAGATCAGCGCCCGCCGACAGACCCGAGCGCCCGTTCAGAACCACCTGACCGACAACCGTGCCGCCGTAGGTTTTCAGCTGCTCGATGACAATCACCGCGCGACTGCGATCCAGACGGGCCTTCAGCCGCAGCCCCGCGATCTTTCCGCGCCCGGTATCGATCGATTTCGCCGAAAAGGCAATCTCGCCATTGGCCAGCGCCAGTGCGCTGGTATCAATCGGCGCGCGCGACCAAGCGCTGCCGCTCGACGACCCAGCGGGCACCGAAGGCGCCTTTGCCGTCGCGCCGAACACCCCCGAGAGGTCCAGATTTCCGGCTTGCAAATTGGCGCTGATCAGGGGTTTTTCCGCCAGATCGATATCTGCCGCGCCAGTCAGATGATTTGCGCCAAGGGTTAGATCCAGTGCCCGCAGATAGATCGTGTTGTCATTGGCAAAGGTCACCGTCGCGCTCAGCTTTCCGCGCGTCCCTAGGGCCAGAGCCGGAGCGCCAGCGCCCCCGCCCAAACGCAGAAGCGCCGGCAGATCCGTCAGATCGCCAGCCAGCGCGACCTTGGCCTGCGGCGGCGAAAACCCGGCCCGACCCTGCGCCGAAACCTGCCCGAATGGCCCCGAAACCGTCAGCGAAACCGGGCTCAGCGCACCGGCCAGCGCCGTGCCCATATCGCTCAGGCCCAAATCAAAGGCCAGCGTCTGACGGCCCAGCCGGAAATGCCCGCGCGCTGTCGCCTTTCCCGCTGGTGTCGGAGCCTTCAGCACAAGGTCAATCCCTGAAATCCGGCTCTGCCGACCGGTGCTGGCGTCCCGATAATCAAGGCGGGCGCCGGTGATCCGCCCCTCTTTCAGAGAAATCGCCGGGATGCTGCCCGTAACCGATGCGGCCGAATTCTGTTCGGACGCTGTGTCAGCCGCGCCAAAATCCCAGTTGGCGCGCCCGTCCTGCGCCCGTTCCAGATTGATCGTCGGGTTTTTGATCAACAGTTTGGTAAGCCTGATCTGCCCCGACAGCAGCGCCCCCAGATCGACACCGATCAGCACGCTGTCTGCCGTCACCATTGCTGGCGCCTGCCCCCACGAGACGTTAGCGATCGACAGACCCTTCATGCGCACGCCGGGCATGGGAAACACCACCGGGCGGACGCCTCCGGTGAACTGGACCGCGCGCCCGGTTGCCCGCGTCATCTGGGCGCTGGCCAGATCGGCGATCTTTTGGGTCGGAAACAGGAAAAACCCACCAATCCCCACCAGCACCAGCAGCACCAGAACAACCAGAATACGAATGACCCAACGCATCTTGCCTCCCATTTCTGTCGCCTGAAAACAGGCCACCCGGACGAATCTGCAACGCGAATCCGCGACCCGTCATGGCGGACAATCTTGAGGGCCGCGCCGCAAAAGGCAAGGGGGTGTCACCTGCGCCCCTGATGAACCGGACCGGCCGGAAATAGGTGAAAGTTGCCCTCGGCCATGGATCACCACGGATCATTTGTGATACCAGCGCAACCAAGCCGGGGCACAAGACCCGGATGCTCTCACCCCGATCACAAAGGAGACCCCCTTATGCCCGACCGTATCGACCCCCACCGCGTAACCGTCGAGGTCTCGGATTTTATCGCCCGGGTGACGATGCGTCGGCCCGACAAGATGAACGCGCTGGATTTTCCGATGTTCGAGGCGCTGGGCCGGGCCGGAGACAGCCTGAAAGGGCGGCGCGACGTGCGTGCGGTCGTTCTCAGCGGCGAGGGCGCCAACTTTTGTGCAGGGATCGACACCACCATGTTGCCCGAACTTGCCAGACGCATCGACGACATCAAGGCGCAGATGCTGGCCCCGCCCGCGGGTGAGGTTGCCAACCTGTTCCAGAAACCCGCCCATGTCTGGCAGGAACTCGGTCAGCCCGTGATTGCGGCCCTTGTCGGCTGTGTCTATGGCGGCGGCGCGCAGATCGCGCTGGGGGCGGATTTCCGCTTTGCTCGCCCTGACATCCGCTTTTCGATCATGGAGACGAAATGGGGGCTGATCCCGGATATGGGGCTGAGCCAGAGCCTGCCTGCCCTTTTGCGTGCCGATCAGGCCAAGGAACTGATGATGAGCGCGCGCATCATCGACGGGGCCGAGGCCCTTTCCCTCGGGCTGGTCACCCGGCTGTGCGACGACCCGCTGGCCCAGGCGCAGGCCTTTGCAAAAGAGCTGGCTGCGCGCTCACCAGATGCAGTGCAGGGGTGCAAGCGCCTTGTCGAGCAGACCTGGAGTGCCCCCCGACCAGAGGGGCTGGCAACCGAAGCGCGCCTGCAAGCCGACATTATCGCCGCCCCCAACCAGATCGAGGCGGTGATGGCCAACGTCGAACAACGCCCGCCGAAATTCAGGTGACCCCAGCCGTCACCACCACCTGTCGGCAAGGGGGGCTATGGCCTTTGGCCCTTTCTTGAAACAGCTAATGCGCGTTCACCGGCTGAAAATCGTTCTGCCGCGCCAGCACAAATGCCAGTTTGCGATCGGCGACCAGCGCCAGTCGCTGACCATCGGCGCTATGCACAGCATATAGCTGTTCCAGCCCTCCGGTCTGGGCCTGCAGCGCGGCGGGCAGATCGGCGACCGCGACCGGGCGGACATAGACGATGGGCCGCCGGTCGGCTTCACCAAAATCGAATTCGTGATCCATTTTTGCCTCCCCTCTCTCAGCGGGTCTTGATCTTGATCGTTTGCACGACCGATTCGGGCCGCAGCCGCCTGAGGTCGATATGCAGCAGCCCGTTTTCAAGGTTGGCCGCGGTCACGTCCACACCCTCGGCCAGCACGAAACTGCGCTGGAACCGCCGGGCTGCAATGCCACGGTGCAAAAATACCCGTCCCTCATCGGCCTCGGGCTGTCGCCCCCGGATCAACAATTGGCGATCTTCCAGCGTGACCGAAATGTCGTCATCCTCAAACCCCGCCACCGCCAGAGTGATGCGATAGCGGTCGGTCCCGGACTGCTCGATATTATAGGGCGGATATCCGTCATTTCCGCTCTTCTGGCTGCGCTCGACCATACGGTCCAGCTGCTCGAAACCCAGCAGGAACGGATAGGATGAAAAGGTCATTCTGGTCATGGATCCAAGCCCTCGGAAAAAAGCGACTCTCAGGTGTGGGCCCCGCAGACGGCGGCCACAGTAAAAATATGGGGCATTTCAGAAAAATCTCAAGCCATCCCGTGGATTCAACGGCTTTTCGTCACAGTCAATCCGCCTTATAATCCGGCAACCCCGCAGCGTGCGCCATTTTTTGATTGAGACCCATGACAAAGACCCCGCAGATGGATCACGAGATGGAGCGTCAGGAGGTTCTGCGCGTCGAGCTTGGGATTCTCACCCGCGAGCACCGCGATCTGGACGAGGCCATCGCCGCGCTGGATGTCAGCGGACGGGCAGATATGCTGACGCTGAAACGACTGAAAAAGAAAAAACTCGCCCTCAAGGACCGGATCGCCCGGATCGAGGACGAATTGACCCCTGACATCATCGCATAACCACGAAAGGCGCGGGACGGATCATGGCAGACATCAAGGTCGGACTCATCATGGGCAGCCAGTCGGACTGGGCCACGATGAAGGCCGCGGCAGAGATTCTCGACGCGCTTGAGGTGCGTTACGAAACGCGGATCGTTTCCGCCCACCGAACGCCACAACGCCTGTGGGACTATGGTGCAAGCGCGGTTTCGCGGGGGCTTCAGGTGATCATCGCCGGGGCCGGGGGCGCGGCCCATTTGCCGGGGATGATGGCCTCGAAAACCCGGGTGCCGGTGTTGGGCGTGCCGGTGCAGACCAAGGCGCTGTCAGGGGTGGATTCGCTGTACTCAATCGTTCAGATGCCGCGTGGTTTTCCGGTCGGCACAATGGCGATTGGTCCCGCTGGAGCGGCCAATGCCGGGTTGATGGCGGCCGCCATTCTGGCCAATACCGACGCCGCCCTTGCCGCGCGACTGGAGGCGTGGCGCAGCGCACTGGCGCAATCGATCCCGGATAAGCCAGCAACGGAGAACCCGGAATGATCCGCCCCCTGCCCTCTGGCGCCACCATCGGTATTCTGGGCGGTGGCCAACTGGGCCGGATGCTGGCGCTTGCCGCCGCGCGGCTCGGCTTTCAAACCCACATTTTCGCCCCCGAGGAAAGCCCGCCAGCCGCCGCGGTTGCGGCGCAACTGACTCAGGCCGCCTATGACGACATCCCGGCAATCCAGAGATTTGCGCGCGCCGTCGATGTGATCACCTATGAATTCGAGAACATCCCCACCGCGGCTCTGGAGGCGATCGAGGACATCTGCCCCATCCACCCGGGACGCGCCGCACTGGCCGTCTCGCAGGACCGGCTGACGGAAAAGGATTTCCTGACCGGACTGGGCCTGATAACCGCACCCTATGCGGCGGTGCGCACAGGCGACGAACTGGACGCGGCGCTCGAAACAATCGGCACACCGGCGATCCTGAAATCGCGGCGCTTTGGCTATGACGGCAAGGGGCAGGTCCGGCTGGACAACGCTGATCAGGCCGCATCCGCCTTGGATCAGTTCGCCGGACAGGATGCAATTCTGGAGGGGTTTGTCGATTTCAGCCAAGAAATTTCCGTCATCGCGGCGCGCGCAATGGACAGCGCAATCGTCTGTTTCGACCCCGGCGAGAACCACCACAAGGACGGCATACTGGCAACCACCACGGTCCCGGCCAAACTGTCGATGGCGCTGTCAACCGATGCGGTCATTCTGGCCGGTCACATCCTGAACGCGCTGAATTATGTCGGCGTCATGGGGATAGAGCTGTTCGTGACCCCGCAGGGGCTGCTGGTCAACGAAATCGCGCCTCGGGTCCACAATTCCGGCCACTGGACGCAAAATGGCTGTGTCATCGACCAGTTCGAGCAGCACATCCGCGCCATTGCCGGCTGGCCGCTGGGCGATGGCAGCCGCCATTCCAACGTGGTGATGGAAAACCTGATCGGCGATGCACTCAGCACTGCGGCAGAACTGGCGTGCGATCCGGCAGTGGCGGTGCATCTCTATGGCAAAGGCGTGTGTCGCGCCGGGCGGAAGATGGGCCATATCAACCGGATCACTGGCGCGGCTGGCTGAGCGTGGCTGCGCGAATCATACCGCTGACGGGCGTCAGGCAACCTCACGGCGACGGCTGAGCAACGGCGTCGCCCCCAGCAGGTCATCGGCAAACAGCGCCGCCATCTCGTCGCGGCTAAGATGCGAAGTTTCGCCCATTTGCACCGCGCCCGCACGCCGAAGCGCGTTTTCCTCAAGCCGGGCATGCGCCTCGCTGAGCTTTGCGGCAACCCGGATGCGGGCGCCAAGCTCCAGCACGTCGAATGGCTTGGTGATGTAATCGGTCGCGCCAGCAAGAAACGCATCCTCCATATAGCGCCGCTCGGTCATCGCCGTCAGCATGATGATCGGGGTTTCCTCATAGCCGCTGATCTTGCGAACCGCCCGCGCCATGGCGATCCCGTCCATTTCCGGCATCTGGATGTCCAGCAACAGACATTCATAGGGCGTGTCACTGCGCTGCACCATTTTCAGTGCGTCAACCGCCGAGCTGGTCACCTCAAGGTCCTTGTGCCCGGTATTCAGCAGAACCGATTTCAACAGGTCCAGAATCAGGGTGTCGTCGTCAACTGCCAGTATTTTCATAACAACCTCCTTCCTCATGGGGATTCGCACCACACTGGGTTCGTTAACAAAGTGTTAATCAGAAATCTGGTCTCATTAAGGCCGGAATGAGGCGATCACGCCCCGGTTTGCACCCGCGCACCCCCTCTGCCGTTTCCCCGGCGCGCCGTTACCCACGCCGAATCGACAGCGCGATTCCGCCAAGGACCAGAACCGAGGAAATGGCAAAATTCAATGTCATCGCCTCGGACAGGAACAGGATCCCGCCAACCGCTGCAATGACCGGAACCGTGACCTGCGCAATCGCCGCAAGGGATGTATCCAGCTTGGGCAGAACCGAATACCACAGCGCATAACCCAGCCCCGATGTGACCGCCCCGGACAGGATAGCCAGACCGGCACCGGGGACGCCCGGCACCACGGGATCCGGGAAAATCGCCCAGACAAGGGCCGCAACCGGCGTTGCAAACAGAAAATTGGCAGCGGTCGCATGCAACGGCCGCGTCACCGTCCGCCCATAGATCGAATAATAGCCCCAACCGACTCCGGCCAGCGCCATCAACGCCGCGCCCAACGGATCGGGTGCGGCCACCGATGGCGCCAGCAGATAGATCAACCCCGCGAAGGCAACGCCCGCCCCGATCCAGCGAAAGCGCCCGGGCCGCTCGCCCAGGATCAGGGCTCCAGCAAACATCGTGACCTGCACGACCCCGAACAGAATCAGCGCCCCGATTCCTGCGGGCAAAGTGATATAGGCATAGGCAAAACCCAGAACATAGGCGCTGAGCCCCAAGACGGAAAAGGGCGAAACTTCGGTCAGGGCGACCGGTTTGCGCTCGCCAATGGCCACCAGCAGCGCCAGCATCACCGCCCCTGACAACAGGCGCAAGACCCCGAACCCCGCCGGGCCGATCAGATGGTCCGCCAGCGCAAAACGGTTCAGAATGGAATTGGCGGCAAAGGCCACCATGGTCAAGGATGTCACCAGAAACAAACGCATAATAGCGCCCAGAATGCACAGTTTTTCCCCGCACAAAAGGATGAAACACCGCCAAGGCGACCATCTCCCGAGGAAGTGATCAACCGGCGGCCATATCCGGCGGCCGCTGCGCACAGATCCTCGTCGGGGCTTGTGGGCGCGCCCGCTCTGCGGCAAAAGACGACCCATGTCCCGCCTGATCCTGTTCAACAAACCCTTTGGCGTGCTGTCGCAATTCACTGATCGCGGCAGCCAGAACAGCCCGCGCCCGACGCTTTCGGCCTATATCGACATTCCGGGGGTCTACCCTGCCGGACGGCTTGACCGGGACAGCGAAGGGTTGCTGCTCTTGACCGATGACGGGCGCCTGCAGCACCGGATCAGCGACCCCCGCCACAAAATGCCCAAGACCTATTGGGTGCAAATCGAAGGGTTGCCCCCGGACACAGCCATTGCCAAGCTGCGCGCGGGTCTCCGCCTGAAAGACGGCATGACCAAACCGGCCAAGGCGCGACGCATACCGGCACCGGAGGGTCTCTGGCCGCGCACGCCACCGATCCGGATGCGAAAATCGGTCCCCGATTGCTGGCTTGAACTGACGATCACCGAGGGACGTAACCGGCAGGTCCGGCGCATGACCGCAGCGATCGGACATCCCACGCTGCGCCTGATCCGCGCCCGCATCGGGCGCTGGTCTCTGGACGGTCTGGACAGCGGCGCGTGGCGACAAGCCTAAGGGCCTTGCCAGACGGCCGGATCCGGACCAGTGTCAATCAGCATTCAAAACTGACCCCCAATAGGCGTCGAAAATTGCCCCCCCCAGAGCAATCATTTTGGGCTGTTAGCATTCCCGCCTGAGTTGAATGTTTGTGTATATGGGTAAGAAGGGACATAAAACGCGATTAAGAAACCCCATGTCTGGAAATTCGGATTTGGCACGATCACGCATCCTGGCATTCCCATTTGATGTAGGTGAACCGCACCGGGTTTCCCGGAGGCTCCAAATCGAGGAAAGATTGGAGCTATGGAAAAGAACAAGAGAGCCAACAGATTTTCGCCAGAAGTGCGCGCGCGGGCCGTACGGATGGTTTTCGAGCACCGGAGCAACTATGACAGCCAGTCGGCAGCGCTTGTGGGAATTGCGGCCAAGATCGGTTGCACCCCGGAAACGCTGCGCCGCTGGGTTCATCAGGCGGAAACCGACAGCGGTTTGCGCGATGGTGTGACCTCTGATGAGCGGGCCCGGATCAAGGCATTGGAGCGCGAGAACAAGGAATTGCGTCAGGCCAATGAAATTCTGCGCAAGGCCAGCGCATATTTTGCTCAGGCGGAGCTCGACCGCCCACTGAAACGATGACGGCCTTCATTGAAGCTCATCGAGATGCCTTCGGGCCAAGGTTTGAATATCTGGCCGATCTGCAGGGTTCTGCCAATCGCCCCATCGACATATCACGCCCATGCGATGGTCAAGAGGAACCCGGATCTGGCGTCAGATCGTGCCAAGCGAGATGCGGTTCTGCTTCCTGAGGTCAAGCGTGTCTGGGAGGACAACCTCAAAGTCTACGGGGTGCGAAAGGTCTGGCATCAGCTCAGGCGTGAGGGCTTTGACGTGGCCCGCTGCACTGTAGCACGGCCGATGAAACAGGCTGGACTTCAGGGAGTTATCCGTGGCAAAGGAACCAGGACCACGGTGAGTGACAAGTCAGAGCCATGTCCGGCGGACAAGGTAAACCGGAAATTCCGGGCACCGGCCCCAAACCGGCTCTGCCCTCTCAGCGATGCAAGCATCGCCTGCCGGGTGAGAGGTCAGCGATTTTACCTACGTGTCAACGTGGCAGGGATTTGTTTACGTCGCCTTCGTAATCGACACCTTCGCCGATCGCATCGTTGGCTGGAAGGCGTCGCGATCCGCCAAGACCGACTTCGTTCTCGACGCCTTGGAGCAGGCGCTCTACGACCGAAGGCCGGCGGGGGAAAGCGGCCTCATTCATCACAGCGATCGTGGGGTTCAATACGTTTCCATCAAATACACCGAACGATTGGCCGAGGCTGGCATCGAGCCATCCGTCGGCAGTGTCGGAGATTCCTATGAGTTCAAGATGGTCTGCGCAGCGGATCAAATGATCCGGGGGATCATTTGAAATCGCAGAACGCGCTCGCCGAGACGATCAACGGGCGGCACGACGCCGAGGTCATTCACCGACACCGATCTTGGCGCACCATGGAAGATGTCGAATGGGAAACCCGGAGCGGTTCAATCATCAACCACTTGCGCAGCTTTGTCTACTTCATGGAACGCCCGCTCTACAAAGAAACTTGAGAGTTCGGCTTGGCCTTCGTTATGTTTTCATTCCCACTTGCCGCGGACTTTCGCTGCACGGCGGCGATTTGGTATGGTTGGGCTCGGTCTGGAAATTCGCCGCGGTGGCACTTGCATGTGCTATGCTTTGGAGCCAACGTCGGATTGGCGCTGTGGGAGGGAGTGGTGGATCGGAGTGACCTCCATGCAAACACCAAACTTACCTGCCATTCACACCCGCCGTCCCGCTCGGAACAAAGGCCGCATCATCGGGAAAAAAGTAAGCGGTGTGCACAAACCGTAACGGTTTCATCTTGACGCTGTTTTGAACGCCCACGGCATGAGATTGTCGATTTGGGATGCCGGGTGGCCAGCAGCGATAGCCTCAAGCGTTGCTTTGAGATAG
>JALUYI010000043.1 GCA_027013095.1 Paracoccaceae bacterium
CGGCATGGCGGCGGACCTCTTCGAACCAGATGGTTGCAACGGGGCCGGACAGGCGATCCATTTCGCTGAGCCAGTTCTGGAACCTGAGATAGCGCATACCGCCTCCGTCAAAACGCCGGGGTTTGAAGCTGACCGTGCCAGTCGTGATCAGCCCGTCATAGCCGCGCAAGGCCCAGCCGGTGGTGGTTCCAAGGTCAAGCGCAAGTGTGCTGCGCCCGGGTTCGTGTGATTGGGTCATGACGACCTCCTCTTCGCTTTGGCGAGCTAGGCGAGAGGGCTGGCCGGTGAAGGCTGCGGTCTCGCCAGGCCCCGAAAAAGGGGGTCAGGTCTGATCGACTTCCGTCATTTACGTCAAAGTCGATTTGACGGAAGTTTGACGGAAGTTTTTCTCTTAAAGTACTATTATTATTAATAAATTATACTTACGTCATTACGTCAACACTTCCATAGATCCTCCAAAAAATGCCATGGTATCTATCTCTCTGGGGGTATCTGTTTCCTTGTGACGCTTGACGTATTGACGGAAGTATTTTTCTTAAGATTTTCAAGTTCTTACCCTTCAACTTCCGTCAATTGACGGAACTTTGACGTTGTCATAAGTCCCCGAGACAATGCGATAGAACCGGGCCGGCCGACCACCGCTCTGGGATTTGAATGCCGTGATTTGTTCGCTCTCCTGCAGCGAGTCCAATGTCTCACGCCGGGTTTTCGGGTCGAGAAACTGGCATTTGCGGGTCAGATCACGCTGTTTGATACCGTTCTTGCCAGCTTTCCGGATGATTTCCAGCACCCGCTTGTGGTGCCGTTCGGCTTCGGTATCCGCGATATAGCGCTCGGCCTGGACCAGAAGCGTGGCGGCACAATGGGCCACCAGATCACGCGCCCACTCGGCATCTATGCCGCGAATGGCTGGCGCACGGGGATTGGCACTCACCGCCTTGATCAGTGCAATTTTTGCCGTGTTTTCCCAGACACGGGCGAGAACAGCCGCCTGATCTGTCCCCAGGGCCGCACGTTGCCGGGTGGTCATGTCTTCGTCCAGTGCATCAAAGATCGCGACGGCCTCGGGCAACATCCGGACAGTGATCGGTTCGGGGCGAATGGTGGCTGCGCCCGCTTGCGCAAGATTACCCCGCGCCCCTGCGCCGACCGATGCCACGGCCCTGACACCTTTCAGCAGCGCCTTGGGAATGTCAGAAAGCGAGGCCGGACGACGGGAGCGATCGGGAATGTCATCATCGCTGCGGAACACCAGAAATCGCGCCAGACTGCCATCCTGAAGTGACCCGCTGGAGAGCGCATCCCAGAACGGGCCGGGTGCGCTGACGCCGTGCACGCAGGCGCAGGGCTCGATGATGTCCTGACGCGGGCGTTCCTTCTGGTCGGCATATTCAGCCCCCATGAAGGTGGTGCCGGCACTGGTCGCCAGTTCGGTAAACAGATCCCAGATTTCAGAAAGGTGCTTGGGCGCGCGGCGCTTGTCGACCACATTGGCCATGAAACGCCCGAACTCGTCGATCTGGAACAGCGAGGATGGCTGGCGTGTCAGCGCCGATATCAGCCCGGCGCCAGAGGCAATCCGCTCACCCCCGAGATGGGCCTCAAAACCCGCCTGAGCGAAGATCTCCTTGATTGCCTTGCGGGCGTGATCTTTGCCGCCACCGCTTTCGGCAATGCCGACCACGTTGAGGTTCGAGCGCAGATTGCTTTCGGTGCGCACCTTGCGACCCATCAAAGTGCCAAGAGCGGTGAGAGACGCCCCGACCGCGAGCCAGGGTTGCGGGCGAATGGCACTGGCAACAATATGATCCACCATCAGCTTCAACACACCATCCAGCCGATCAAGCGTGGGAGCCGGAGGCACTCTGGACTGGACAGGCTTATCCTCGCCCGGAGACAAGCCAGGTTCGGAATGCGCATCCTTGAGGGCCGACAACAACCCCGCGGCCGGATGCACGCTTTCATTCGCAACAGAGCCATCGAGCCGCAGCGCCCCATCGGGCTTCCAGCCGCGCTCCATGGCAAGGTGATAAATCGTGCCTGCACCGATGCGATCCGGCTTGAAGCTCGCCCAGGCCTTGGCCGTGGTTTCGGCAACATCCTTGGCCGCCTGGGCGGACCACGCAAAAAACAAATCGGCGCCATCATCGCCAAGGGCACCTTTCAGCGCCATGCCGATGCGCATCCAGCTGTCGTAATCGAGCTCCGCGTTCGGCAACCAGGCAAGCGCCGCCTCGATTGCCGGCAATGTGCCGACCTGGCTGTGGCTGCGCAGATGTTCGGCGTCAGGTGAGGCTTTGGCAAAACCACGTTGGCGCAGGGCTTCGGGAAGCAGCGCCGTGGCTTCTTCCAGAAACGCTGCCGCGGCCTCGGCCGTGATCTCTGGCAAGTCGCTGATATCGATGTCGGCAAGCCCCTCCTCGGGCCACACATAAGGCGCGTGGGTGGCGGGGTGCTCCGCATAGGCCACGAATTGCTGACCGAGGCAGAGCACTTCCAGCGGATGGCGTTTGATGCCCCGGAAAGGGGTGGCCGTGCGGTAGATCAGCATCCGCTTTGGCGCCTTGCCAATCCTGAGCGCTGGCGTATCGCCAAAGCAGTCGCGAGCGCGCTTTTCAATGCGGATTGCCAGATCAGCATCATCGGCAATATCGATGTCGATCGCAGCAACCGCGCCGCCAACTATACCGACGCCGCAATCGGGCCAGGCGGACCAGGTCGCAACTTCGACCTCGGTCGTTGGGCGCGCGGCATGGCGGTTCCACTCGGGATAGTCGACCCATGCGCCGCGCTTGAACTGCCCGGGCTTCTTGGTGCCCGGACCGATTGGCAAAATGGCATAGCCGTTGGTAACGAGCCGCGCGCCGAAACGCGCCATGAACGATGTATCAGCCATCAGAACGGCACCTCCGGGGTCATGGCATCGAGCCGGGCCCGATCGCGCGCGGCAATCTCGCGCAAGTGATCGCAATATGCGGTGATGATGGCATCGATGAAGAGGTCCCATTCGGCCACCGACAACGTTGCCAGATCGCTCTTGCCGATGCTTTCGAGATATTGGCCGCCTTCCTGGCCACCAACGCGCATCGCTTCGCTCTCATTGGGGGTGGGGTCGATCATACCTTGCCTCCCGTGGCAGATGTTTTGGCAGGCGCGGCTGCAAAGCTGTTTGCGGCTGACATCGCGCCGGGGGTCCGTGCGGGCAAAGTCCCGGTTGAACCAGCCAAAGCCGCGAGGTTCCCGGTGGCAGACGGCGCAGAGGCCGGGGTGGGATTGGTGCATGGGGCAAACCTGTAGCCGGTGATTTCAAAAAAGCGGCCCGAGGGGCGGATCGAGATATCGCTTGGGCGCGCCAGACGATGCGCTTGCAAGAGCGCCTCATCGACGCTCAACGGCACCGGCAAATCGGGCGCGCGCTTACGCCACCATTCAGCGGCCTTTCGGCGCGCATAGCCCTGATGCTCAAAACAGATCCACTCGCTGTGATTTTTCAAACCACAGATATAGGTCACTCTGAGCGAGGGCAGCCCGCCCCGCTTGTCGTGGCGATCATAAGAAATGCCATGCACCGGTATCCACTCGGCTTTTTTGGGCGAAAGCACCGGCAGTGTGGCCGCGGTCGGTGCGATTTTCACCTCGCGCGCCGGGAATTCATACCCGCAATCGGGGCATTCCGTGGCCGAGAGCGCGATGATGCTGTCGCACTCCGGACAGACCTTGGTCGGCGCCTCTCTGCCATTGCCGTCCCCCGGGCGTCTGGGGCGCACCAGATCGATCGGCCCATGGCGGCGCACATTGCCGGCAAAATCGAGAACGAGGCAGTTTTCCTTGCCGGGGCTGAGGCGTGTGCCACGGCCGACCATCTGCACATAAAGCCCGGCGGATTTTGTGGGACGCAGGAGCGCGATCAGGTCCACGGCCGGTGCGTTGAACCCGGTCGTCAGCACCCCCATCGAGGCCAGTGCGCGGATTTTGCCGCGCTTGAAGGCGGCGATGATCGCATCGCGCTCGTCCTTGGGCGTATCCCCGAAGATTGTGGCGCATGTAATCTCCCGACGACGGAACTCTTCAGCCACATGGCGCGCATGCTCAACACCCGAGCAGAAGACCAGCCACGATTCGCGGTTCTGACCGTGTGCGATGATCTCGGCAACAGCGGCGCGGGTGATCGCGTCATGATCGACGGCCGCTGCCAGATCGCGCGCGATATACTCGCCAGCGCGGGTGCCGACATTGGACACATCAAACCGGGTCTCGGGCTGTTTCGAGATCAGCGGGCTGAGATAACCCTGGTCGATCAGATCCCGGACCGGGGCCTCATAGGCGATGTCGGTGAAGAGCGCATTCTTTCCTTCATGTAGCATACCACTGTCGAGCCGGAATGGTGTGGCGGTCAGACCGATCACCTTCAGCGCCGGGTTGATTGCAGAGAGCGCATCGAGAAACCGCCGATACATGGTGTTCGACTTGCCCGGGATCAGATGCGCTTCGTCGATCATCACCAGATCGGTATGGCCAATCTCGGCGGCGCGGGCGTGAACGGACTGGATGCCGGCAAAGAGAACGCGCGCCTGCGCTTCGCGCTTGCCGAGCCCCGCCGAATAGATGCCGGCGGGCGCTTCGGGCCAGAGGCCAATCATCTCGGCATGGTTCTGCGCGATCAACTCGCGCACATGGGTGACAACGAGGATGCGCTGATCGGGCCAGGCCTTCAGCACGCCCTCGATGAAGGATGCCATGACGAGGCTCTTGCCCCCGGCGGTAGGAATGACCACCAGCGGGTTGCCGGTGCTGTTCTGGAAATAGCCGTAGATCGACGTGATCGCGGCCTGTTGATAGGGGCGCAGAGTCAGCATGATTGGGCCTCCGGGATGCGGGCGTCATTTTTCCAGGTGGTGCCATCGGACATGCGGTAGGTGACGACATCGTCACCCGCATCGATGACCTCACCCGGCACGAGATCGGGGATGAAGAGATGGCGCTCGCAGGCCGCGCGTTGCTCGGCTGAAGCGCGCATCCGGTCGTGCCGGGCGCAGTGCCATCCAGCGGATTGAGCGGTCGCGCTTCCGGACAAAGAACCGGTGCCCACTTCTTCTGGAAGCGCTCCGACAGGGGTCGAATGCAGACAGGACCGGCAGGTCACGGCCGCGCCACCGCCTTCATGGCAGACTGCATGGTGGTTGCAGAACCGACATTCGAACCAGGCGGGATCCTCGCTGATCCGCGCCGGCGGATGTTGTGCAAAGATGATCCGCCCAGCCTTTTCCAGCAGCCGCTCGGCCATTTCCCGGTCGGCCTTGATCCGCTCGATATGGAGCGCATCCGTGTCCTTGCAGACCGCCACATAAAGCGCGCGGGTGATGCCGGTCAGGTGCATGTAGATCTGCATCTGCGCGGCGTGCTGGGGCTTTGACAGCACCACGCTCTTGGCGGTCAGATCGGCAAAGCTCTTCGCCGAATGCGTCTTGAATTCCAGCACATGCCAGGTTTTCGGGGCCTCAAGGAGGCCAAGCGCCACGCCATCGAGCGAGCCGCCGAAATGCCCGCCATGCGCTTCGACGTGAAACTGGCGGCCGGTTTCCGGGTCGACGTCGAGCACGGTGGCGCCGGTGGCGCGCAGGTTGCGCACGAGCCGGTCCTCTTCCAGCTGTCCGGTCTCAAAAAGGCGCAGCAAGCGGCCGGTATGACGTGCAGGCGTGATCCAGCGAAAATCATACCAGAGAGCGCGCGCGCAGGATTTGCCGATGATCGAGGCGCCCAGATGATCGCGAAAACCATCGCCCTGGCGGGCCTCGTAATCGGCATAGATCGCCGTCAGCGTCGGTGTGGGGGCTTCGGGAAGTTCAGCCATCACAGATCCCCCCGTTCACGGCGGGCGCGGGCCTCGGCCAGAAGGGCCTCCCAGGTGTTCGCATCGTGGCGCTCGCGCAATATTGCGATCAGAACATCTTTCAGCTTTTCGCGGCGGCGACGGCCAGTGCCTTGCGCCAGCAGTTCGGCCCGCTCACGGCAAAGATGGCGCAGCGCCGTCCGCGCCCGGTGGAACCAGTCGGGATCGATCGGTTTCTGGTCCCGCTGGCGTGCCAGATCGGCGGTCGCAATCTGGGTGCGGATCTTGGCAATGGCATCATCAAGTTCGATCAGCCGGCGCTTGTCGTCAGGCAAAGCGGTGCTGGTCGCAGCCGCGGGGGCTGCGTGGTTCAGGTCAGTCATGGAAATATCCTCAGATGTGTATGGGCGCTGCCCCGGTGGTGGGAACCGGGACAGCGCAGGTGATCAGCCCTTCTTGTTCCAGGGAGCCGAGGCCATCTTTGCAGGGGCCGAAGAAGCCACTGTCGGTGCAGACGTTGGCGCTGGCGCCGGGGCTGTTGCCTGTGGAGCCGCCGCGCCGGGTTCCGGCACCATGTAGCGGATCGCATTGCTCTCGCCGTAACCGTTCTTGGGCGGTTTCACCGTCACCTGAATGGTCATCGGGATGAGATGCAGCTCCTCGCTGTCGCTGACCTGCATCTTGCCGGTGGCGTGACAGATCGCCGAGAGCGTCCGCTGCGCGATTTCCACCGTGGTCGGGTTCGGGTTCACGAGGTTCAGCTGATCAAAGATCTTCCGGCCCTTGTGCGGCCCGTCCAGAATATCGAGCATAAGCCAGAGAAACTGGCCCATGCCGTTGCGAGTTACGCGCATCTCGCTCTCAACGATCTGGGCCTGGTATTTGCCAGCGGGCAGAAGCTCGTAGGCGGTGGTGGGCTCGACGCCCGATGCATCAAAGGCGCTTTCAAAACGTGCCATGGGTTTGTCCTTTCAGGTCTGGTTCATTCGGGTTGGGGCATGGCCGCAAGAAACTCTGCCCAGGAAAGGGGCAGCGTGTCCGGCAGGCCGTAACGGTTCTTGGCAAGGAAGGCGGGTCGTTCCTCGGTGTGCATGACGCGCTCGCCCGAGCTCATCGCGCGGGTGACTTTCTTGTTGAAGCCGACATCGGATTTGGCGACCGAGATCCGGTAGTTGGCAAAGAGCACGACGTCCGAGTGCTCCTGCAGCAGGGCGGATGCGCGGGTCTGCAGCTTGATCACATAACGGTCGTAGGGCTCGTGCTCGGGGCTGTCGAAACGCTTGATGTCGGTATGCGCGATCTGGATGATCGCCATGCCCTTCTGGTCGCGCAGGTCATTTAGCTTGTCGAGATATTCGCGCCAGATGGTCAGCGCCTCGGCGTAACCCTTGCCAAAGCCCGGGGTTTCGATCGACGCCCAGCCGTTGCGCTTGCAGGCTTCAGCCCAGATCAACGGCTCGAGCCAGTCGACACTGTCAACGACGACCGTGCCGAAGTCGTGGTCCTCATTCAGCAGCGCATCGAGCGCCTCGGCCACCTCCGCATAGCTCGCCGCCAGCGGAAAATGCGGAACCTGCAGCTTGCCAAGTCCGTCCTCGGTCATGACAAAAACAGGCCGGTCGGCATCGGCGGCAAATGTCGATTTGCCTATACCGGCGACGCCGTGCATCAGAACGCGCGGCGGCGTGAGCGTGCTGGTGTTGCTGAGAGATGCAAGTGAAATAGCCATCAGCGCACCTCCTCACCCAGCACCAGGCGGAACTTCGGCTTGCCGGTTTTGACCGTGCGCGCGGGCTCAAACCCCTTGCGCCAGCTCTCAGGCAGGGCAGTGTATTTGCGTTCCGGCACCTTCCGCGTCGTGTCGATGAACTCCGCCGGGTCTTCGCCCGCTGAGGCGATGTTCTCGGCGATCTGCGCGAGCAGCGCCTGATCCCAGTCGATCCTCTTTGGCAGATCGACAATGACCGTGACGTCCCCGTCTTCGAAGTGGATCCTGCCCGTGTCCTTGCCCGCATCGAGGCGACACGCGGCCGCGCGGTCGGCGTATTTTATGGAAATCGCGCCATCGAGCCAGTCGGCGACCATTTTGGCCTGTTTGAGCCGCTCATCGGCCGCATCTTTCAGCATGGCCAACTGACCCGCAGGCAGTGCCGCGATCTCGCCAACCGGCATGCGGTGGATGTCATCGAGGGTGATGTGGTTGGGTATCGTCATGTTCGCCCCCTTACGCCGACATCGTGCGGGGCTTGTCGGCGGTGCTCGCGCATTGCCGCCTCACCTCGTAGGCTTCGATGTCCTCGAGGCGATAGACCACCCGGCCGCCGATCTTGATGTAGGCGGGCCCTTCGCCCGTCCAGCGCCAGCGCTCAAGCGTGCGCGGGCTGACCTTCCAGCGTGCCGCCAGTTCGGTCTGGTTCAAATGTGTGACTGTCATCGTCAACTCCTTCGTGTTTGGCCCAATGCCTGCGAAGGAGAATGCGGGACGTTCAGGGAGGAGACGGGGAGGAGAAAGGGAGGGGAGAGGGGAGGAATGCGCTTAAAGCGCCAAAAAATGAAAAAAGCCGCCCCGAAGGACGGCCTGATGCTCGCAATTTTGCAGGATCACACTTCAAGCCAGCAACTGGAGCCGCTCTCTCGGATCACCTCCTGCCAAGTGCGATGCCCACCGAAAAGATCTTTCAGGCGCCGCACGGATGTCCCACACTGAGCTTCCTCGAGGATGCGCGCAACCGGCAGAACGGGGTCTTTATCGCACCATGCTTCGGCAAGCATGGCAACGGCGATCTTCTGTTTGCCGCCGGTGAATTCATGCCATTGGCCGTGGACGATCAGAATGCCGCCATCACCGGACACCCAGACAGGTCCCTTGTCCGATGGACCTTTCATCAAGCGTGCGGCCATGACTTCGGGTGCGATAGCAAGCCCATCTTCGTAATCGACCACATCCGCCAAGGCGACAACCTCGTGGCCCCTGAGGAAATTGGGGTGAAACCGATCCGAA
>JALUYI010000044.1 GCA_027013095.1 Paracoccaceae bacterium
TCACGCCGCGGACTCTCGAGCGGTGGCGCGCTGACGGACATGGGCCGCGGTTTTTGCGCATTGGCCGCCATATTCGCTACCGCCAATCGGACATTCTGGCCTTTGAGGCCGATGGGGGTGTTGCGGCCCCTGAGGTGCAAGAGCGCCAACCCGATGGGTGGGCCGCATGAATTCGCCTGTGACACGTCTGAAGTCGCCTGTTTCCGAGATCGACCTGTTGGCCTGGGTGGATGTGGCCGAACCCAGTGCACGCCTTGAATACCACCGCGGCTTTCTCGGGATCGACGTGATGCCGGGCATGTCGACGCTGAATGACAAGGACCGGAAGCGCCTCGCCGCGCTCGCCAGGGCTGCCTTTCGCACTTGCGAGGCGGGCCTTGTCCATCTGGTGCAGGAACGCATCGACACGGACCGGTTTGCCTACATCGCCATCGCCCGCCCCAGGCCAAAATCCACATCCACCGCGGCTTCGCTGTCCGCACTGCTACTCGATCGGGCCGCCTGATACCCGCCTTCCAATCCCAATTCACCCAAGGAGACCAACCCATGCCCTATCCCGACAACACACCGAGCACGGAGGAGATGCTGAATTTGCCGATTGGTGAATTGGCCGAGATGCCGGTTCAGCTTCTGGCCGGTCTTCAGGATGAACTGACCTATGCCGGCAAGCAACTGCGGGCTGCAACAGCCCGGTTCAACGCGGCACTTGAAGCGCGCTACGCCACCCGCGCCACCGTCGCGCGTCGGGCATGCGGCAAGGATACCGGCACGGTCCGTCTTGCCGATGGCGAATTCACGGTGGTCGCGGATTTGCCGAAACGCGTGACATGGGATCAGGAACAACTGGCCCGGATCGCCGCCAACATCGAGGCGGCGGGCGACAACCCGGCCGAGTTCATCGAGACCACACTGAAGGTGCCCGAGCGCAAATACACGGCCCTGCCGGAAAGCTGGCGCAAGGGGTTTGACGTGGCGCGCAAGGTCGGGAGCGGCAAGCCGACATTCCGGCTTGAGGCGGCAGAAAACACCTGAATTCGGCGGCGGGGACGCCCAGGCCGCAAGGCTGGGCAGGTTCCCCTTCGGCGCCCGGTCACCCCCCGCCGCCGTTGATCTTTTCATTTAACCCAAGGAGAGCACCATGGCAGTGCGCATCATTACCGCTGACGAACGATTGTCAGCAGCCGAGAACAAGACATCGCTGGCGATCTTCGGGCCACCCGGTGTCGGCAAAACCACGCTGATCAAGACGCTGCCCGAGGATCAGGCGGTGTGCTTTGATCTCGAGGCCGGCATGAAATCGGTCCAGGACTGGCGCGGGCCCAGCATTCCCATCCGCAGTTTCGAGGATTTCCGGGACCTTGTGATCCTGATCGGAGGCCCGGATCCGGCCCAGCATCCCGACAGCTATTATGGCGCAGGGTATCACGCGCATGTGCAGGCCAAATACGCGGAAACCGGGCTGGAAGAATTCCTGAAAGCACGCTCGATCATCTTCGTTGACTCGATCACCGATCTGACGCGCCAGGCCATGGCCTATGCCAAGCAGCAGGGTGAGGCGTTTTCCGAACGCACGGGCAAGCCGGATATCCGCGGCGCCTATGGGCTGCTGGGCCGCGAAGTCATCCAGGCGCTGAAGCACCTTCAGCATGCGCGCGGCAAGACCGTGATCTTTGTGGGCGTGCTGGAACAGGTGACCGACGAGTTTGGAAGCTCCAGCTGGGTTCCGCAGATGGAAGGCTCCAAGGCTGGCCGCGAATTGCCAGGGATCGTCGATCAGGTTCTCTCGATGCAGCTTTTTGGCAAGGATGCCGACGGGGCCTGGAAACTCGACGAGACATCAAGCACGCGGCGTCTGGTCTGCACATCCGGCAACCCCTGGGGCCTGCCGGCCAAGGACCGCTCCGGTCGGCTCGATGTAACCGAACCGCCTGATCTCGCGGCGCTGCTTGCCAAGATCGACGGGCGCGCAACGTCCGCCACGCCAACCACCCCCATCACCCCCGATCCCTCACTGAAAGGACTGAACCCATGAGTTACGATCTGAATGACGCCGCCCCGCAAATGGCCCCGATGGGGGAACTGATCCCCGATGGGACCTTCGCCAAGGTCATGCTGAAAATCCGCCCCGGCGGCAGCAATGGCGCCACACCGATGGACGCCGGGTTGCTGAAGGCATCAAGCCACAGCGATGCGAAAATGCTCGATTGCGAATTGACGGTGACGGACGGGCCGTTTGCGCGGCGCAAGTTCTGGCAGAACTTCACCGTTGCCGGCGGCAAACTGGACGAAAAGGGTCAGTCCAAGGGCTGGAACATCTCCAAGAGCACGTTTCGGGCGATGATTGACAGCGCCCTTAGTCTTGATCCCGCAGATACCAGCGAAGCTGCCCGGGAAAAGCGGGTAATCGGTGGCCTCAAGCATCTGGATGGGATCACCTTTGCTGCGCGCATCATGGTGGAAAGCTCGGACAACCCGAATTACCGCGACAGCAACAAGCTCGCCAATGTGGTTTTGCCCAATGAGCCGACTTACGCGGCGATCATGCGTGGCGAGAACGTGACGCCGGAACCGGTCAAGGCGCCGCCCCGGAAATCTGCCGCACAAACGCCACCGGCCTGGAATGCGCAGGCGTCGGCACAGGCCCCCGCTCCGCAGCCGCAGTCGGGCACCACGCCGCCCGCACCGGGTGGGGCACCGGCCTGGCTCAACAGCTGAGATCATGTCCCCCGATGAATGGCAGGCGCATGTAACGCGCGAAGCGGCAAAGGAAATTGGCAAATGGCTCGAAGCCCGCGGAAGACTGGATCGCCCGATTGCAAGCCTCCGGCTTACCGATCTCGAAAACATCGCATCCGTTGCCATAAGCCGCTTTGTCGTTCTGGCGTCCCACAAGATCAGGGACGCGCCGGGGCAAAACCCCGAGCTCGAAAACCTGCTCATGTGGTGAATTCCGGGTCCAGCGCCTGCGCCATCTGCGGGCGTGAATCCCGGGGCTTCGGGTTCTGCCTGCGCCTGCAGCGGGACCGGTTCCCCTCCTATAAATTCTGTTCGCGCCGGTGCCAGGACATCGGCGCGGAGCTTGCAACAAGGAATTACGGAATGATCGATAAAACCGCCCGCGAGGCACAGGCCATCGTGGATGCCCGCAAGGATTTTGCCGAGGCGCTCAATGCCCTTGGCCTCATGGCCCCATTTTTTGATCGCACGGCCGCCGAGATCGACCAGCTGATCGAGGCGGCGGTCACCGGCTACATCGACAGCATGCAGGCCCAGGGCGCAAAACCCGAGCGCGACGGCCGCCTGCCTGCAGACCCCATTCCGTTTTGAGGTGGACCATGATTGATCTGAACCACGCCTCAGGCGCGCAGTATCTGCCGCCGGAGACCATCCCCGACATCACGGTCGCCTTGGGTACGGCCATCGATCGCGCATTGAAAGCGCGCAACGGTGCTGAACGCCCGCGAACCTATGTCAGCTCCTCCGGGCTTGGGCGCACGTGTTTACGCCAGATCCAGTATGACTTTCTGGCGACCCCCAGGGACGAGGGGCAGGAATTTGCCCCCGGGACCTTGCGGATATTCGAAGCCGGACACCGCGGCGAGGACATGGTGGCCAGTTGGTTGCGGCTTGCGGGGTTTGATTTGCGTACCGAACGCGCCGATGGTCGCCAGTTCGGGTTTTCGGCGCTCGATGGGCGCTTCAAGGGACACATCGATGGTTGCCTGCTGAGCGGGCCGGTATCGATGGCGTACCCGGCGCTCTGGGAAACAAAAGCGCTCGGGGCGGCAAGCTGGAAGGATACGCTAAAGCGCGGGGTTGCGATTTCCAAACCGGTCTATGCGGCCCAGATTGCGATCTATCAAGCTTATCTCGATCTGCCGAACCCCGCGCTCTTCACGGCGCTCAATCGCGACACGCAGGAGATTTACGCCGAACTCGTGCCATTTGATGCGGCGTTGGCGCAGCGGATGAGTGACCGCGCCGTTGATGTGGTGCGCGCCTCGGACGTCGAGGAATTTCTTCCCCGCGAGGCAGCCGTGCCAACTTCTGTCGTTTGCAAAGGCGGTATGGCTGCGGGGCATTGGCACCCAAGCTGCGCCTGGGCGCGGCAATGCTGGACGGAGCGCAGGCCATGATCCCCGAGGCTTATGAATTCAAACAGGTGGCCGACCAGTTTCGCCAGAAATCCGCCTATGGCTTTCATTTTACAGGCGTTGAAACCGCGCCAGTCTATTATTTTGCCGATCAGGAATCCTTTGACAGCGATGCGGTTGGGGAACTGCGATCACTGATCATGAACAAACCGTTGCAATTGCCCCATCCCGCGGTCGTTTTTGAGGTAAAGGACCGCAGCCCCGAACGATCGGCCTTGTTGGTCTATGCGCGGCAATTCGAGGACCGGGTCGAAGCGGCATTCGTCTACAAGGACAGGCGACGGCGCCAGTGGACGGATTGCCTGGCGCATGCGGTCTTTGCCAAACCAGGATGGTCCGAGGTGACGCCCAACCCCAGGCTCGGCCCAAACGAGGCGTCAATCTATAACGAGGTCGCCACCGGCATCGTCTGGCGCGCACTGACGATCCTCGCGCATGCAGGTGATGCGAAAACGCGCAAAATCAAACCCGCCCTGCGCCGCAAATTCGCCAGGGCCGGTGTGCGGGGCTGGAGTTGGCATCAGATCACCATCGATCCGGATCGCATTCGCGCGGCGAGACCGTCCCAGGGCGGCACCCATGCGAGCCCGCGCTGGCATATCCGGCGCGGTCATTGGCGAAGGCTGGCGGATGGCCGCCGCATATTCATCCGCCAATGCCAGATCGGCGATCCCGCCAAAGGCGGGGTGATCAAGGATTACATTGTGAAAGGCACACATCCATGAGCAGTTTTACCCCCTCTGCGCAGCAGGCCGCGGCGATTGCCGAGATCAAGGACTGGTTCACGACCCGCACCCGTGAGCAGCAGGTTCTTCGGCTCTTTGGCTATGCCGGCAGCGGCAAAACTACGGTTCTGAAGTTTGTTCTCGATGAATTGGGGTTATCGCCGCATCAAAGCGCAAGGGATGGAACCTGCGTGCCCGGGGTGGTCACGGCGACGTTCACCGGCAAGGCCGCGCTGGTGCTGAGCCGCAAGGGGACGCCTGCGCGCACGATTCACAGCCTGATCTATTCGGTATCCGAGGCGACCGAGGAAGAGATTGAAGCGGCCGCACGCAAGGTTCGGGATGCGGAGGCCGAAATCCGCACGCTTATCGGGTTTGAGCGCACAGCAGCCGAGGCAGGCATCGAGGCGATGCGCCAGGCGCTCTCGGCAATGAAAAAGCCGCGTTTTGCGCTGAACCCCGAAAGCGATGCCGCGGATGCAAAGCTGATCGTGCTCGATGAGGTCTCGATGGTGGGCGAAGACATGGCGCGGGATTTGATGAGTTTTGGAAAACCGATTCTGGTACTCGGCGATCCCGGACAATTGCCGCCAATCAAGGGCGCAGGCGCATTTACCAACGTGGCCCCCGACATCATGTTGACGGAAATCCATCGCCAGGCCGCCGAAAGCGCCATCATTCGTCTGGCGACCATGGCGCGCGAAGGGCAGCCGATCGGTTTTGGCAGCTATGACGCCCATGTCGCCAAGATGCACAAGGGCGATATCACACCCAAACAGGCCCTGAGCGGGGGCCAACTGATTTGCGGGATGAATGCAACACGGTTGCAGCTCAACAATGCCATGCGCGCGGCGGCGGGGCTTGGTGGCACGGTGATTCCCTCAGGCGCGGCTGAAAAAATCATCTGCCTCAAGAACCAGAATGATCTCGGGCTAATCAACGGGATGTTCCTGACACTCGAGGATATCGTCGATGAGGGCAGTCTTTATTTCTCGGCCACGGTGACGGATGAGGATGGTCGCCGTGTCGGGCGCACGGATGATGAGGGGCGCGAGGGCCGCGGTGAGCGCACCGGCCGCCTTCGCATCTACAAAGGCCATTTCGAGGATCACATTGCCTATGATCGCACCCGTAATGACCGGGACTGGAAAGACAAGAAGCACCTGACCGAGGCAACCTTCGGCTGGGCGATCACCGCCCACAAGGCGCAAGGCTCGCAATGGGAAAACGTGATCGTCTGGGATGACGGGCTCGGGCGCAGCGCGCTTGACCGCCGCCGCTGGCTTTATACCGCCATCACCCGCGCCGAGCGCGGCCTTGTGTTGTTGGCCTGAGGGGGTGACCATGATCGATCTCAACGATGTCTTCGCGCCGCCTGCGCGTCATGACCTGCGTGCCATCAAGGCCCGGCTTGCCGATACGGCAGGCGACTGGCTGCCATCCTTGTTCCCCGATGCGCGTCTGACCCATGACAAGCGGGCGCTTCGATGCGCAGACCTGACCGGGCGGCCTGCGCAAAAAGAGGGTTCCTGCATTCTGCATCTTGACGGACCATACGCAGGCTGGGGGTTTGATTTTGCCACCGGCGAGCGCGCAGGACCCATCGATCTGATTTATCACGCGACCGGCATGACCGACGGACGGCTGTTTGATGAGGCTGCGCGATTGGCCCATATGGAGCGCGAGCTGATTGCTCGACCGAGACCGGTAGCACCTGCGCGGCCTGATCATGGTCTGGAAATCCGCCGCATTCAGGAGGACTGCCAGCCGCTGGCCGGCAGCGTCGCCGAAACCTATCTACGCTCGCGTGGGCTCACGGACCCAATGTCGCCCGACCTTCTGTTTCATCCCGATCTGACCGATTACGAAAGCCGTCGTGGCTGGCCCGGAATGGTTGCCGTTCCTCGTCTCGCGGATGGCAGCCCCGTGGGCGGCATTCACCGCACCTTTCTCATGGAGGATGGCAGCGGCAAGGCGCCTGCCGGCAAGAAGATGCTGGGGACCGTTGCCGAAGCGGCTGTTCGGCTGTTCCCGTTGCCGGACGACGGGCATCTCGGTGTGGCGGAAGGCATCGAGACGGCGCTGGCGGCGCATGCGATCTTCGGCACACCGGTCTGGGCGGCCCTTTCGGCCGATGGGTTGGCACGGTTCAAATGGCCTGAAGGCACACGGCGCGTCACCATTTACGCCGATGCTGGTGACGCTGGTCGCCAGGCCGGCGTTACGCTTTCTGACCGCCTGAACATTGCGGACATCCCGAACGGGATCGTGACGCCGCTTCATGGCGATGATTTTAACGACGATCTCATCAAAGGGGCGGCGAACGCCAATTATGACGCGACACCGGCACAGGAGTCGGACGCGCCGAAGATTACGACGGAGGAACCCAGCGCTGTTCCGGCCACGGCATCTGAAACCACAGCCGATACGCTTGCAGGCGCGACCGAGGCTCTCACCAATCCGCCTGACCTTGCCGCCCTTGGCACGCTGATGGGACGCATCGTCAAGGCGCGGCTTGAACCCATGGAAGAGCGGCATCTGTTGTCGCTGATCAAGATCCGCACCGGGATTGCTATCTCCATTCTCGACAAGCAACTCGGGGTCTTGCGCCGCCGTCTCAACAGCACTGGCGATCTGATAAAACCCGCCGCACGGCCAGCCTGGGCTAATCGTTTGCGGCTTGATCTTTCCGGCACGCCGGAGCGTAACGAGGCCAATGTCATTATGGCGCTGAACTCGGATCCTGCATTTGCCGGCATGATCGCCTTTGATGAGTTCCGTCAGGAAGTGGTCGTACTCGGGGCACTGCCCTGGGATGAAACCGAAGCAGCCTACCCCCGCCCCTGGGAGGATGCCGATGATATTCGCGCTGCGGAATGGCTGCAGCAGCGCGAGGTGAATGTGGCCCCCATGGTGGTGGGCCGCTCGGTCGGGGCCGTGGCCCGCGACATTCGCGTCCATCCCGTCCGTACCTATCTTCAATCGCTGATCTGGGACGGCACGCCGCGACTGGAACGCTGGACCAGCACCTATCTCGGGGCGGCGCCCACGGATTTGACCCACGCCATGGGCGGGCTCTGGCTGATCTCGGCGGTGGCGCGGATTTTTCGCCCCGGGGTCAAGGCCGATCACATGCTGATCCTTGAAGGCCCACAGGGCGCGCGTAAATCGACCGCTCTGAAGATCCTCGCGGGTGAGGACTGGTTTACCGACGAACTGCCAGACCTCGGCTCCAAGGATGCAGCCATCCACATGCAGGGCGTCTGGATCGTCGAGATTGCCGAACTGGACGCCATCGGTCGCGCCGAGGTCTCGCGCATCAAGGCGTTCCTGACCCGCACCACCGACCGGTTTCGCCCCCCTTATGGCCGCCATACGGTCGAGATCAAACGCCAATGCGTGTTTGCCGGCACCGTCAATCCCGACACCTATCTGCGCGACGAGACCGGCAACCGGCGCTTCTGGCCTATTCGATGTGGTGACATCGACGTTGCGGGTCTGGCCCGTGATCGTGACCAGCTTTGGGCCGAGGCTGTGCATCGGTTCAAAGCCGGGGCCATCTGGTGGCTTGAGGACAAGGAGTTGCTGAAAGCCGCGCGTGAGGAACAGGACAAGCGGTATCAGTCTGATGCCTGGGACGGGTTGATTGATCACTGGCTGACCCATGAAATCTCGATCACCGGCGACAGCTATTCGTCTTTTGAGCCACCGCGGCGTGAGAGCATTCCCCGCCGCCAACCGTTGCGGGACGTCTCGGTTGGTGAAGTTCTTAAGGAGGCTA
>JALUYI010000045.1 GCA_027013095.1 Paracoccaceae bacterium
ACGGATTGACCTTCGTCCTAACACTCCCACAATGTGGGCAGAACCGATTGTCACCCCAACGCTGTTTGGCGAGCCAATTTTGTGCAGATTGTTCATCGGGGAACATTTCAAACAATTCGATAAGGCTGATGCCTTTACGAAATGATTTGCCTGGTGCTTTGTGTTTAATATCCATGCTTGTTTTATAGCAGGACAGAATTATTTAGTCAAGTATATAATTCCCTTTTTTTTACAATTCCCGAGGGAATGTCGCAAACGACATACATTCTTAATATCTCGATGCTATCGTCATCCTATCCCGGATCAGAATTGTTTCGACCCGGGGGTGTACCTCCCTGTTGACTGGCCGCACATCTGCTGCGGCCATTTTTTTCAGCAACCCGGCGTTATCGCCCTGTTATTGTTTCGGAAATGAAAACAATACCCCCACCAATATCGAAATTGTGTATACTTCAGCGGTTGACCCCCTGCCGGACCCGCTTTATTGTCGCAGTGTGAACACGTCGGCCGGTCCGGCAGGGAGAACCGCGAATGCGGGGAGAGGGGCGCCTTCAGGCGTCCTCTTTTCTTTTTTTGCAACCGGTTTTGCCCATCGGCGCAAACATGCCACATCTGCCGCAGGCGCTGTTTTTCGGCCTGACAGGGCCCCCCAAACAGGCTAAACCAAGCGATGAAACACAGCAAAGAGCGCCTGAAGACCATGTCAAAGTGGCAAAACCCGACCCAGACCCACGCCAGAGCCGCGCAAAGCCAGACGACCCCCGTCAACACCCAGGAGACCCGATGAAACCCCAGATCACCACCCGCGTCGCGACAACCGCCCTTGCCGTTGCCCTGACCGCCAGCATGTCAATGGCCCAGACGCCTGCGACCCCGAAACCCACCCAGTTCCCGGTTGGCGCCCCCCCCAAGGTCAAGGTCGGCCAGACCTATACCGCCGAAACCTATGACAGCTGGGAAATGCTCTGCGTGAAAACCGAAAAAGGCCCCGAGCCGTGCGAAATCGGCCAGCTGGTTCTGGATGCCAAAAGCAACCCGATCAGCGATATCCGGGTTTTCCCCCTGCAACCGGGCAGCCAAGTGATTGCCGGGGCGACCATGGTCATTCCTCTTGGTGTGCAGCTGTCGGACGGGCTGATCTTTGGCGTCGACAAGAAAAAGGGCAAGCAATACCCCTATGCCTTTTGCAACAATATCGGCTGTATCGCGCGGATCGGCTTTACCGCGATCGAGCTGCAAAACATGCGGACCGGCAAAGAGGGTAAGCTGCAATTTACCATGGCCAACAATCCGCAGAACCCCATCGTTCTGGCGTTTTCGCTGAAGGGGTTCGCCAAGGCCTATGCCGCGCTCAACAAAAAAATCATTGCCGACCGGAAAAGCTTGAAGAAGAAAAAGAAGAAATAATTCGACTCATAACGCCCGCTCGCGCCCACAGGCGCAGGCCCGGTTGCAGTGATTCATCCTGTTCTTGACGCGTGTCGAATCCGGCAGTCAAACCCGGCGCAGGGCAAGGACGGCGTTCAGCCCGCCAAAGGCAAAGGCGTTGCTGAGAGCAACCTCGACCGGGGCCTCGCGGGCAGCGTTGACAACCACGTCCAGCGCACATTCCGGGTCCGGCACCCGATAGCCGACGGTCGGGGCAATCACCCCCTCGTCAAGGGCCATGATACAGGCCAGCAGCTCGACCGCGCCGGTGGCCCCGATCAGATGACCGTGCATGGATTTGGTCGAGGACACCGCCAGATGCCGGGCATGGGCACCAAAAACCGCATGGATGGCCGCCGATTCGCTGCGATCATTGACCCGCGTTCCAGTGCCATGGGCGTTGATATACCCCACCGATTCAGGTGCAAGTCCCGCGTCTCTCAACGCCCCCTGCATGGCCCGCACCGCGCCCTCTTTTCGCGGCGACACGATGTCGCCGGCGTCCGCACACATGGCAAAGCCCACGACCTCGGCCAGCATCCTTGCGCCGCGGGCGCGGGCGTGCTCGAACTCCTCAAACACGAAAACCGCTGCGCCCTCGCCCAGCACCATTCCGTTGCGATCCTTCGAGAACGGCCGACAGGCGTCGGGGGACAGAACCCTCAGCCCCTCCCAGGCCTTGATCCCGCCAAAACACAGCATTGCTTCGGCACCGCCGGTCAGCATCACCGGGCTCTGCCCCAGCCGCACCAGATTAAAAGCTTGCCCCATGGCGTGGTTTGACGAGGCACAGGCCGACGCCACCGAATAGGTCGGCCCCTTCAGGTTAAAGCGCATGGACAGATGGCTGGCGGCGGCGTTGTTCATTAGGCGCGGAACGACCAGCGGATGCACCCGCGATTTTCCGTCCTTGTAAACTGCACGAAAATTATCGTCCTGCGTGCCCAGCCCGCCGCCCGCGGTACCAAGGATCACACCGCCGCGCTCGGCCAGCGCCCCGTCAAAGCGGCCCTCCGGCGCAAGGCCGGATTCCGATACCGCCTCATTTGCGGCAAGCAGGGCAAACTGTGTAAAGCGGTCAAACAGCGCCAGCTCTTGCCGGCTGAAATATGCGTCCTCGCGATAGTCCGTGACCGCAGCACCAATGCGTATTCCCAGCCGCGCCAGATCCCGGATCTTCAGCGGCCCGATCCCGGCGCGAGCATGACGAAATCCGCGCAGGGTCTCGGACACGTCATGCCCCAGCGCGTTGATGCTGCCCCGTCCGGTGATCACGACCCGTTTCATCGCCAACTCGGCCTAGGCGCTTTTGGCGATCAGGCCGCGAAATGCCTCGATCATACCGCCGACGCTTGAGGTGTCAAAACTTTGCCCGGCGCTGTCATTGGCATTGAAGGGGATGGAAATGCCAAACTGCTCTTCAATCGCAAACACCACTTCGAGTAGTGCCAGCGAATCCAGCCCCAGGGTTTCAAGCGACGCAGAATCGTCCAGATCATCCGGCTCGATCAGGGCCTGCGCGGCGATGATCGCGCGAATCTTCTGCGTGATCTCGTCAGACATGCCCGCCTCTTGTGCCTTGTTCGGGGGGCGCGGCGTCCAGTTCAGCCACGCGTTTTTCCAGCCGGTCGATCTTTTCCAAAAGGCGCGGCAGGCGGCGCAGCGCCTTGTAGCTGGCAATGTTCTGCGTCATCCTGACCGCCGGATATCCCATCATCACCCGCCCCTCGGGGACATTCGAAAGGATCGCGGTGGCTCCGGCGGCAATCACGTCATTGCCGATGACCAGATGGTCGCCGACCCCCGCCTGCCCGCCCAGCACCACGCGGTCACCCAATACTGTCGAGCCCGCCACCGCGGCATGGGCGCACAGCAAACAATCTTGTCCAATCCGCACGTTGTGGCCAACCTGCACGTGATTGTCCAGCTTGGTGCCGCGCCCGATCCTTGTATCGGCGACAGTTCCCTTGTCCACGGTTGCCAGCGCCCCGAGTTCCACGTCATCCCCGATCTCGACCGAGGCCAACGAGGCGATGCGCACATAGCTTTGCTTTCGGGCGCGCCCGCTGGTGTCAAACTGTTGGCGTGCCTCTTCAACGGCGCTTGGCTCGGGGGTAACGAACGAGAACCCATCCCCCCCCACAACCGCGTTGTAATGGGCGATAAAGCGATCCCCGATTCGCACGTCCGAGCCGATCCTGACACCGGAATAAATCAGGCAATCGCTGCCGATCCGCACCCTTTCAGCCAAGGTAACATGGGACAGGAGACGGGCGTTCCTGCCAAGGTTGACCCCGGCCCCGATCACGCAAAATGCGCCAATCGAGGCGCCCGGGGCAATGCGCGCCGAGGGGTCGATGATGGCGCTCGGATGAATACCGGGGGTAAGTTTTGGCGGCTGCTCGAACGCGCCGGTGATCCCGGCCATGGCATAGCGGGGGCGGGTGACAAAGATCGCCGCCTCCAGCCCCAGCGCGCGCCAGTCGGCCCCAGGCCAGAGAACCGCGGCGCGGGCCGATCCGCGCGCCAGCGCCTCGCCATAGGAGGGATCCATCGCCAAGGCCAGCTGAGTCCCTGTGGCGGCATCAGGGGCCGAGGCCCCGGACAGCGCAATCCCGCCATCCCCGGCGAACTGCGCCTCCAGCCGCTCGGCCAGATCGCGAACCGTGATTATGCTCATGAGGCCCCCATCTGTTTGCCCGCCCCTGTGCTGCAGATCAGTGCTGCAGATCAGCGCCGCCGTCCAGCGTTGCCGATCAATGCCATCGGGCGCTATCCGGCCCCGTCCAGTGCCGTCGTCCTCGGCCAGCTTCGTCCTCTTGTCGCTGGCCGGATCTCATATTTTCGGGGTTTACCCCTGAATGGACCCGAGGGCCACCCCGGCTTTTTTCAGCGCCGCAAAGACCTTGCGATCCCGCCCGTAAGGATCCATCCGGAAATTGGCGCGCCCCTGCGGGGTCACCCAGACCGTCTGGTAGGTCAAATAGACGGGCACCGGCGTTTTCAGGTTGATCTGCGTTTCTTCGCCGCTGGCCAAAGCCCGCTGGAACAGGCCCTTGGGATCGGCGCTCTGCTTGGCCAAAAGGGTATAGGCCAACTCGAACGGCTTTTGCACCCTGACGCACCCGTGGCTGTAGGTGCGCTGATCGCGCCCGAACAGGCTTTTTGACGGGGTGTCGTGCAGGTAGATATTAAAGCGGTTGGGGAACATGAACTTGACCCGCCCCAACGCATTGCCGGCGCTTGGCGGCTGCTGCAGACTGAAGGGAAAGTTCTTCTCGTCATATTGCGTATAATCAATCGACGTCGGGTCCACCGGGTTTCCGGCATCGTCGGACATCTCCAGCCCGAGGCGCTGCAGTGCGTTGGGATTCTTTTGTAGCTGCGGCAGATACTCGCGCCCAGCGATGGACTGCGGCACGTGCCACGCGGGGTTGACGATCAGATGCGTCATCATTTTTTCAAACTCGGGCGTGCGGTAATCCTTGCCGGTGCGACCGACGACGACGCGCGTCTCCAGCGTCGGCTTGCCATTATCCATGACATAGGCGCGATAATCGGCCAGATTCACCATGATATAGCGCGCCCCCAGTGGCTTGTTCAGCCAGCGCTGCCGCTCAAGCCCAACGATCACCTGTTGCAGGCGCTTTCCCGCCGAAACATTCAGCGCCTTCAGCGTTCCGCGCCCGGCCACCCCGTCGGCGTTCAGCCCGTGGTCGATCTGAAACAGCTGCACCGCCTCTTGCAGGCTGTCGTCGTAATCCGGCGAGATCCCGAGACGCTGATACCCCATGGCGCTCAACCGCGCGCGCAGGGCGACAACCGCCTTGCCGGACATACCGGGCCGCAGTTTCCGGGCCGTCACCTTGGGCCCCCAGCCGCCACGTCCGACGACTTTTTCCAGCCGCACCTTTTCCTTCAGCAGCCGTTGATAGGCCAGCGACTGTGGCGGCAAGCTGCGCAGAAAGGCGCGTGGTGAGCTTTTGGCAAAGGCTTTGAGCGTGGCCAGCCGATCCCGGCGCGGCGGTTTGACATAGAATTCATCGCCAAGACGCCGCGGATTGAGAATGCCCGACTGGATATCCTGCGCATATTGCAGAAATGTCCGGGTCATTTCCACTTCCAGAAGGCCGCGCTCACGGGCCGAGCTGATGTGGCGGAACTGCTGACGAATCCGGCTGGCCTCATAGCGCCCCTCGGGTAAGGCGTGCTGGCGCGCACGAGAGACCGCCTCGATAAAGGCACGACGCCGGGCGCCATCGTTAAAGCCGGTCCAGAACGGCGCATAGGCGCGCTCGCGATAAAAAGCCGAGATCGCCTTGTCCCGGGCCGCAGCCGTCGCCACCGCCTGTTTGAACGCGATGCTCTGCGCTTCGGCAACCGGAGAGCCGACAAAGGCGATCAGCAGAAATGCCGCGAACACCCCGCCCAAAGACCGACCCAAAGACCGACCCAAAGACTGGCCCAAAGACTGGCCCAGATACTTGTATGCACCACACATGTTGATAATTCCCTGTTGCGACACGTTCACTCGTTCCCTGAAACGACTACTATATATTGTATCTGGATACCCTCAAAGTCTAGAAACCCTGAACCACGACGGAAAATCGCTAAAATCCGTGCTTTTCCCGACGATTTGTTCCGATTCGGGGCAAATGCCATAATTTCGGCAAATTTTCGCTCAAATCTTCCTAAATTGTAAATTGTTTCCAAAGTTGCCCTTGGACGTTGATTCGATTTGTGGCACAAATGCGGCGACCTGGGGGAATTGGGTTACGTCTGCGCGCATGCGCGGACATCAAGAACGGGGACAGGCGCAAGCCGTGACGAACAAGCCATGACCAAACTGACTAACGGATCACTTTCCAGACGCTCACTGCTGGGCGCTTTTGCGGCCACCGCGGTGACGGCGGCTCCGGTTTATTCCAAAACCTTCGGCATCCTGCGCGGGGCCGGCGATATTCGCCGCATCTCGATGCGCTCGGCGCGAACCGGCGAGACGCTGGACACGATCTACTGGATCGAAGGGAAGTATATCCGCGAAGCCCTGAAAGAAATCAATTACTTCATGCGCGACTGGCGCGAGGATTCAATCGTACGGATGGATCCGCGCAATATCGATATCGTAACCGCCGCACACCGGCTGCTGGGCACCAGTGAGCCGTATCTTCTGCTGTCGGGCTATCGCAGCCCACGCACCAACGCGCTGCTGCGGCGGCATTCAAGGCTTGTTGCGAAAAACTCCCTGCACATGAAGGGGATGGCGGCTGACCTGAGACTTGCCACACGTTCCGTCAGCCAAATGGCCCGTGCCGGATTGGCGTGCAACGCCGGCGGTGTCGGAAAATACTCCCGTTCCGACTTCGTCCATCTGGACTGCGGGGCCGTTCGGACCTGGGGCGCCTGACCTCTTCCTGAGGCGTCCACGACTTATAAACCCGCCAAATACCGGCGGGTTTTTTATGTCATCCAATCATCGGCGACAAGCTGCCGTGGCGGGCCTCGTAATGGACCTTAAGCCGCTGCAACGCGATCCGCAAAACCACCTTGCCCGAGCGCGCCGACCAGCCCATGCGCTTTTCCGCGGCCTCCATCCCTTCGAGGTAACAGCAACATCTGAGGGCAATATCACCAAGACCCGGTCCAAGGTCGCGCAACGCCTCGGCAACCCGCGCCCGTGCCGCCATCGGACCCGCCGCGCCGCTGATCCCGTGCGCCGCGGTGCCGTTGCGCCCTCCGGTCAGAAAACGGTCCCAGTTCTGGGTGATGCGCGGCCCCATCTGCGCCATCTCGAAATCTTCGCGCAACCGCTCGGCCGCCGCGACCAGATCGGCGCCCAGAAACGGGCGACCATCGCGGCCCTTGCGCCGGGCCAAGGCGGTCACCGGACTTTCCCCCAGATTGACCCGCATCCGGCGCGCCGAGGCGTAGCCTGTGACGTGAATGTCGCGCTCTCCGGGAACCGCATGCTGGGCCCGAAACGGATCGGGATCGGGGGAAAATCCGGGCGCGCCCGGCCGGGCCTGTTCCTCGGCGAGAAGGCGCTTCAAGGCCGATTTTCCCGCTGCCGTGAGCCGATAGACGTTGATCTTGCCGCGCCTTGTGTTCTCGACCCAGTCTCGCAAGGCAAAGGCGCGGGCAAAGCGGCGTTCCAGCACTGCAATTCGCACCGGCTTGCCATCCGCCGTCTCGCGCATGATGGCCGCCTTTTCCATTCGTGCCGCGACCACCATGAAGGCGCCGCTTTCGCACAAGCGGCGCAGGATCCGGCGCCCTTCGCGGGCGATTTCGGCATCCGTGGCGACGGTGTCGGGAAACTTCTGCATCATCATGGGATTCGATCCTTTGTTGTTGGCGGGGTGGCCCCGGCGCGAGACAGCCTCCAGTGAATTCAGGGCCTCATCGACCAGCGGGTCATCGCGGCGCTGCTCCAGACGACGGACCCGGCGCAGGATTGTCGAGGCGTGCCCGCCGCCTGACCGCGCCACCTCGCGCAGGGGGTAACCATCGACGATATGGGCGAAATAATCACGGACATGGCCCGGCACCCAGGCCGGCAAACCGCGCCCTTCCGGCCCCGGCACGACCAGATTTCGGTCAACTTGCATCTCTGCCCCCGTTTTCCTTGTTATTGAATTGGCTCTACCTATGATTGTTTATCATTTCGTTAAAATAAAACAATTTTATGCAAATTGTTTCCATTTAATAAACAATCATTAACCATGAGTTCGGCGCTCGGAAAACCACGCAACACCTGAAAATCCTGTGCAATTCTTTCCGCCGATCTGTTCGCGAAAGGAGCTGCCATGTCCGATTTATCTCAAATGTTCAGAATGTTGCGCCGTCCCAGTCTGCTGGTTCGAGCGGCGCGCATCGCCGCTGCCAGCTATCAGCGTGACAAGGACCTGCGCCGGATATTACACACGCAACGCCTGCCCTCCCCGTCGCAGGCCCTGGCCAGCCTTCTGGCGCTCGAGCACCAGATGGAGGCCCAGCGCAGCAGCGGAAATGCAACCTATCATATTACGCGCCACGTCGAAATCCTGGCCGCCCTGATCGCCGAAGCCTCACGCCTGCCCCGCCGGGACGCCGCCTGAGCGC
>JALUYI010000046.1 GCA_027013095.1 Paracoccaceae bacterium
GGCACCCGGAAACAAGCCCACTACGCGCTCAGAACGTCAAAAATCGAGGTGCCCACAACGTCAAAGCCGATTTCCCTGAGGCGCCATGCCCCGCCAAGCGGAGTCGGCACATCAAACAAATCAGCAAGAACATCTCCCGCCGGAGAGTTTGCGCTTCGCGTCCGCACCAGTTTGCGCCCACCGGAACTAGCATCCCACTCCCACAACTCAGCCGTTGCCATCGTAAGCAACGCCGCCTCGATCTCCGGATCATGGGCATGTGTCATGGCAAAATCAGGCGCGGCCCGTTCAACTGCATCCAGCGAATAGAGATGGCGCGCATCGGGTCCGGCAAAGAACCCCGGCTGATCCAGAAGGTGCTCTGCAAACATGTCAGCCATGTCGGCTGCCCGCGTGCGACTAATGCCGCCAAGGCGTAACATGCCTGCGTCCTTTTCATAGCGCAGAACAGCGTGCGTGACCGCGCGCATGCTGATCACCCGCTCGGCATTAGCCTCAATTACCGGCAGGCTTGAAACCACCGCGCCATAGGCAATCACGATATTGATGTCGCGCCCGTCCTCGTAACACGCCAGGCGACAATAGCGGCCCCGCATGTCAGCCTCGAAAAATGCGGTGACCGCTTCGCGAAACCGCTCGATATCAGAAATGTCGGTCTTGGCCGCGACGCCATCTCTCAGACCGGCAAATTCAATCAGCGAGGCTTTGGTCTTCAGCACCTGAAAATCATACGCCGCGTCAAACACCTCGCGGTGAAACAAAAATACTCGCAAGGCCACATGTTTGGGATCGTGCGCTTTTGGGGCGTCGCCTTCGCTTGGCTCGGTGGGCGCAAGAATTTGCACCCCCAGTCGACGGGCGTGCGTGAGGATCAACTCCAACCCCGCCTTGCACCCGAGGTCCGCAATCTGATGAAAATCGGCAATCAGCCCTTCTGGAAATTGCTCCGTTGCGCCCAAGAGATAGGCGTGCAGTCGCTCGCGGGCGTGCGCCTCATCCCCGTCTAGAGTCGCAAGATCAAACCCGTTCAAGGCTCCTTTATGGCGCTTCAGCAGTGTTTGTATCAATGCAAGATCAACGGTGCGGATAAACTTTGGGTTAACAAATTTCTTCAAGCTGGTTGACACATTGATTCTCCTGCAGGGTTATAAGGGTTCTTTGTATGTTCCGTTAATGGTTAACGGTCAATCGCAAAACCTGCTCGTATGAGACATTTTTCTAAACCCGTGAGTAGAGACCTTATGACAGCCCTGATCATCAAAGGTTTTTCATGCCACGCTCCCAGCCGCGACGAAACACTCTCCACCCCGACAAGATGTCGCCCGATGCGCGCATCGCTGAAATAGGCCGTATTCTGGCCGCCGGTCTGTTCCGGATGCGCAGGCCAAAGTCCAGCGTTTTATCTGCGAAACCCGGAGACAGTTCTCTCGACTTACCGGTGCGAGTGAGCGGTCATGCGGGTGACGAAAAACCGAGTTGGAGACCATGATGAAACAGTTGAAACGCAAACAAACGCAGGCCTGCCTGCCAAAGCCAGGCCACGACCCAGAAACCGATCAAACGGTTCTGGCGCGTCTTAATGCCCTTAAGAACATGGGCATTCCGGAACTTAAAGCCGAATGGGCGCGCCTGTTTGATGCGCCCGCCCCCAACAACAGCGGTCCCTTTCTGCGCATGCGCCTCGGCCACCGGATCCAGGAGTTGACCTATGGTGGCCTCAGCAAACCCGCCAAGCGCATGCTCGATCTGCTGGTCGATGAGGTCGAGGGCGGAAAGGTGCGAAAATCGATGATTTCTGACCCCCGCACGCCCGTTGTTGGCACGCGGCTAATCCGCGAATGGGACGGGGTTGAGCATACAATCACCGTGCTCAAACAGGGGTTTGAATGGCAGGGACGTCAGTACAAATCGCTCTCCGCCATTGCCCGCGCCATTACCGGTACCCGCTGGAACGGCTTTCGGTTTTTTGGTCTTAGCAACTCGAAACGGGGTGCAAAATGAGATCGAATGTATCAAAGCTCCCCGCACGCAAGCGTTGTGCGGTTTACACCCGCAAATCCTCCGAAGAAGGGCTTGATATGGCTTTCAATTCTCTGGATGCCCAACGCGAGGCCTGCGAAGCCTATATCCTCAGCCAGAAGGCCGAGGGCTGGGTTCTGGTCAAGGATCATTATGATGATGGCGGCATATCCGGCGGCACCTTGAACCGGCCCGACTTACAGCGCCTACTTGGCGATATTGAGGCGGGTCTCATCGATGTGGTGGTGGTTTACAAGATCGACCGGCTGTCGCGCTCGTTGATGGATTTTTCCCAACTGGTCGAAGTGTTCGAGCGCAATGACGTGACCTTCGTCTCAATCACGCAATCGTTCAACACCACAACCTCCATGGGACGACTGACGCTGAACATCCTGCTGTCATTCGCGCAGTTTGAACGCGAAGTCACGGGTGAGCGCATCCGCGACAAGATCGCCGCCTCGCGCAAAAAAGGCATGTGGATGGGCGGCACGGTTCCGCTTGGCTATGACGTCAAAGATCGGAAACTGGTGGTGAATGACGATGAGGCCGCCACGGTCCGCCATATCTTCACCCGTTTCGTTGATCTCGGGTCTGCTACTGTGCTGACGCGGGAACTGCGCCAAGGTGCCATTCGCAACAAACAGGGGCGCGTTATCGACAAGGGGTTTCTCTATCGCCTGCTCAACAATCGCGTTTACATCGGCAACGCGATTCACAAAGGCACGGCGTACCCCGGTGAGCATGATGCCATCATCAGCCAGGACCTCTGGGATCGGGTGCATGCCATCATGGAAGAAAGCCCTCGCGCACGCGCCGCCAACACCCGAGCACAAACGCCAGCGCTGCTGAAGGGGCTGCTGTTCAGCGCGAGCGGGGCCGCTATGACCCCGACCCATACCAAAAAGGGCAGCAGGCTTTACCGCTATTACGTCTCAATGGATGTTCTGCGCAACCGCGTCGGCGAAACCGATCCCGGTCCGCACCGCTTGCCCGCGGGCATGGTTGAGGAGGCCGTAGTTGGTGAAATCCGCGCCCTTCTGCGCACGCCCGACATTGCCGCGCAAGCCTTGCAATCGCTCAATCGCGAGAATGTTGAAATCGAGGAAGCCGAGGTTTTGGCCGCGATCACCGGCTTTGATGATCTCTGGCACGGGCTGTTTCCAGCCGAGCAAGCCCGCATCATCCAGTTGCTGGTTAAGCGCGCCACCATCACCGAGGCCGGGCTGGTGGTTGATCTCAGAACCGACGGGATCACCGGCCTCATTCGTGAAATGCTAACCCCGAAACCCAAGGAAACCGCATGAGAAAATCCCCTGAAACCCTGCGCGTCGTTATCCCGCTCAATATCCGCAAGAAGAACGGGCGACCGAAAATCCTGCCGCCAGACGGGCTGTCCCCGCAGCAAAACCGCGCCCAGGACCCCCATCTCTTGCGCGCCGTTGGCCGTTCCCTTGGCTGGCGGAAGCGTCTCGATGAGGGCCGCGCCGCCACCATACATGATATCGCGACCGCCGAGCATCTCAGCGATTCCTTCGCTGCGCGCTACCTACGCCTTGCGTATTTGTCGCCCGAAGTTCTGGAGGCCCTCATCCTTCAGCGCCGCCCCTCTGCCGTGCGAGTCGTCGATCTGGTCAAGATCGCCGCCCGACCGTGGGTCGAACAGGTGGATGCCGTGTTTGGTGAAGAGTGAGGGGTCGGAAATTACACTGCCCCCAAATCCAGAAAAACCCTTATAAATCAACACCTGTCGCGCCGGTTCGGAGTTTAGGTGCGGGGTGGGCGGAATCTCCAAAAGGTCACTCCCCCAAAAACGTCAAGCCATTGTAAACACGTCTTATTTTTAGAGTGACGTGGCTGAGCGTAGGTTCACTCGGTATGAGACATATGCCCTTTAGAGACCAATTTCGGCCCCTCCGGCTGTCTCCGATGGTCACACCCCATGGCTAAACCCCTTTGAAACCAAAAGAAAAAAAGCTCCTCAGGGGGCGTGTTTCAGGATTCTATATAGGTGGGTGGCGGAGGAGGTGGGATTCGAACCCACGGAAGACTTGCACCTTCGCTGGTTTTCAAGACCAGTGCATTCGACCACTCTGCCACTCCTCCGGCAGGTGCAAACAGATAACCGCCTTTGAGTGATTCTGAAACTCCTGTTTTGCGGGCGAGACCCCGGCCCGGTTTCGTCATATTGCGGGGTTTTGCAAGCGTGCTGTCGATGTTTGCGGCTCGGGGGGGTGATATGCTGCTCTGCAGGCGGATGTGGTATCACAATAGGCGTGCGGCCAGCGCATCCTGGGTCTGGCGCAGGCGATAGCTGAGTTCCGCAACCCCCCGCCCCAGCAGGCCAAAGCTGCGTCTGGGCGGGATACGCATGAAAATGCCAGTGTCCTCGCGGGCACCCGTCAGGACGTCGCTCAGAACCTTGGCGGCCGCCGGGATGCTGTTCATCCCGTGGCCGCCAAATCCGGTCATGGCATAGCAATTCGCATCGATCTGGCGCACATAGGGCAGGAAATGCGCTGCATAGGCCATATGCCCGCCCCAGCCATAGTCGATGCCGGTCTCAGCCTCGGACATATCGCCGGCCAGTGCCGGGTAGATCGCTGCAATGTCGCGCGCGACCATGCGTTTGACCGTGGCCGGATCATGCGTGCCAAAGGCAGTAATCGCCATTCCCCACAGCAATCTTCCGTCCGCAAGGCGGCGATAGTAATTGCCGGCGCGGCGGGTGTCGGCGATGGCCCAGTTGCGGGCGATGTGTCGATCCAGTAGCTCGGGCATGGGGGCGGTCACGCCGATATACGTGCGGATCGGCAAAAGATGCGCTTGCAAGAAGCGGTTTTCCGCGCCGCCATAGCCGCCCGTGGTCAGGACCAGCTTGCGCGCGCGCAGCTGTCGCGTCTGCGTTTGCAACAGCCAGCCCCGTGTGGCCTCGGGGCGGGCCGAGAGCAGTGCCGTGTGCTCGAGAATCGCGCCGCCCGCCGCCAGCGCCTCGCGTGCAAGCGCGCGCATGAAATTTAGCGGGTGAAAATGCAGCCCGACGCTGGAAAATACGCCAAAGCGATACCGTCGCGTGCTGAGGATCTCGCCCAGCGCATCCGCCGACAGCAGCCTCTCGCCAGCGCCCAGCCCAAGGGGAGGGCGCCCGCTGAGAGAGACAGTCAGCGCGCCATCAACGGGGTGCGAACCGGCGTAATCCGGCTGCTGCATCCGGGCCTGCATCCAGTCTAGACCATAAGCCGCCAGATCGGCCATCTCGGCCACGGCTTCGGGCCCCATGACCCGGCGGATCTGGGCTTCATCAGCCGCCCAGCCAGGGGTGCAAAAACCGCCATTGCGCCCTGATGCCCCGGCGCCAATGCAGTCTCGTTCCAACAGAACCGCTGACAGACCGGCCTTTGAAAGACGCAGCAGCAGGCTCAGCCCGGCCAGCCCGGCGCCGATGATCGCAACGTCATACTGCTCGGCACAGGTCTCGGGCGCGGTGGTTTTGGGCGGTGTCAGCCCGGTGTCCTGATACCATGTGCGCACATTCACGGCGTTGACGGCTTGTGCGCTTTTGGGGCCTGACTTCAATTGGCGCGGCTCCGGTTCACGATATTGTCCAGCGCCTTGATTCCCGATGCGGCCAGCAGGGTCAGTAGAACATAGATCAGGGCTGCCGAGTTGAACGGCTCGAACGCCAGAAAGCTCTGTGCCTGAAACTCACGCATCCGCTGTGTGAGGTCACGCACCGACAGGATCGATACCAGCGACGTGTCCTTCAGCATGGCGATGAATTCGTTGCCAAGGGCTGGCAGCACGATGGCCACTGCCTGTGGAATGATGATCAGCCGCGCAACCTGCAATTCGCGCAGGCCAAGGGTTCGGGCGGCCTCGATCTGGCCCTTGGGAATGGCTTCGATCCCGGCGCGAAAGATTTCGGCCATATAGGCGGAATAACCAATGGCGATGGCAATGACGCCGCGCGTCATCATCTGCAGGTCGATATAGCCGGCCGAGGCCGATTTCAGCGCCCCGGCCAGTGGCAGGCCGACGTAGAGGATGATGACCAGCATCGGAATGCCGCGAATCGTATCAACGAAGAAATCCGAGAATACCGCCAGCGGGTGGGCGTCGGTCAGGCGTCCAATTCCCACCAACAGCAGCAGCATCACGCCAATGGCCAGCGTAACAACAGCAATGGCCTGCGTGGTTTTGGGCAAAAAGTTCGTCTCCCACAGGACCGGCAGCTTGCCCACCTGATCGCGCGGCAGCAATGCGGCGGTAATCCGGCCCTTGGCGATGAAATCCAGCGCCTGAGCGGTGGTTGCAAGTGAGCGGATCTTGAACGGTTTTTTCGGCGGCACCTTTTGGAAATCACCATAGCGAATGGTGTCGGCCAGCGCCTGTGGGGTGCCAGCGATGATTCCGATCTTGCCCTTCAGGTTGCCGGCTAGGGCGACGTTCTGATGCGGCTGCATGAATTCAAAAATCGAGAACAGGATCAGCAGAGAGCCAAGGATTGAGAACACCACCGAGGCCCGTCGTGAGGGGGAAAAGCGGGTCAGCAAGGCCCAGACCAGCCCCAGAATCGACGCTCCGATATAGGCAAAGAATGCCGCCCTCAGTGTCACCATCAGCCCCACCGCAAAGCCGGCGTGGGCGATCATGATGACGTAAAAGGCAAAGGTGAAATTCACCAGCGCAATCAGAACCCAGGCGATGCGCCCGGCAAGGCTGCGATGCACCCGGAGCGGCGCCAGCGCCCAAAGCAGGCTGGCCAGCGAGGCGGCAGCGAAAACCATCAGGTATTTATGAGTCGCGGCAATCAGAAGCGTCTTGAATCCGGCCTCGAGAACAAAGCTGTTGTTGGCAACGATGATCCAGTCGACGCTGCGCGGGTCATACTCGTTCACCGCAACCGAGGTCACATAGATCTCGGTCCCTTTGGTGTAGATCAGGACCAGCGCCAGAAAGAATTGCGCGCCAAGCAGGATCAGGGCGCGCAGACGTTGGCGGCGAATCAGTTCGTCCGGTTCGTCCGGGCGCATCGAGCGCAGGATCGACAGTGCCGCCAGAAAGCCGGTGCTGCCAAGGGCGCCAAACAGGATAAAGATGCCAAGCAGCGTGAACGGGTGGTCCTCGATCCCCAGAACAGCGTGGATGGCCGGTCCGTAATTGCGTGAAACCGCGATCAGATAGATCAGCACCGGCGCGACAAACATGAAAACCAGGTTACTTGCGCGTATGCCCCGCAGCCAGTTTATCAAGCCTGTCATGTGATCCGGTCTTTCAGAAGATAGGGAAGGGGAGGGACGTGGGAAAACAGAACGTCCGGAGCAGCGACCTGCCGCCCCGGACCATCATTCAGGAAATGATTATTTCGGCCACCATTTCAGGACCAGCTTTTGCAGGGTGCCGTCGGCCTTGATCTGTGCCAGACCGTCGTTGAACGCATCCTGAAGGGGCGAGCCTTTCTGGAACACCAGACCCAGCGGATCCGAGGACAGGCCTTTGATCGCAACGGTCAGTTCGCCGGCGAATTCCTGCTCATAGGCGGCCGCCGAGGTCGAATCGATGATCACCCCGTCCACGTCGCCGTTTTGCAGCGCAACCACCGCGTTGCTGAAGGCATCATACAGCTTCAGGTTGTCGCGGCCCACCAGCTTTTCACCCAGCGTCGCGTTTGTTGTGCCGGTTTGCGAGGCCAGACGCAACGAACCGTTCTTGAAATCGTCGATGGTCTTGCCCTGATCCTTGACCCGCATCAGGATGCCTTGCTGCACGATGATGTAGGGGTCGGAGAAATCGACGATCTTTTCGCGCTCTTTGGTGATGGTCACACCAGAGACGACCATGTCGAACTGGCCATTGGCGAGGGCTCCGAAAATACCGTCCCAAGCGGTGGTGATCCAATGCGGTTTGCAGTTGATGCGCTTGCAGATCGCCGCCACCACATCGACGTCAAAGCCCTTGACCTGACCGTCCTGAATGAACTCGTGCGGCGGATAGGTCGTGTCGGACCCGATATTCAGCACGCGACCGCCCAGATCGGCAGCAACCGCCGGAAAGGCGAGAGTAACGGCCAGCACAGCGCCGGCAAGTTTCTTGAACATGGAATGTCTCCCTTTGGAATATGCCCTGACGTTTATCGTCACGGGTCAATCAATTCTGTGTGCGCAGTTTTAGAAACTATTGGCCGCGGGTCAAGACGTCGCACCCCGATTCGGCGCGGTTGGGGCGATTTTGCGGTGCCGGTGATGCGCGCTCACCCAAGGTCGGGGTGTACTTTGGCCGAGGGTCCCGCCTTTTTTCCGGCGCCATGGGCTGTCCGGCCCCGGTCCAGCGCGCTGATTTTGTCTTTGGCCCGATTAGCCAAACAGCGCCAGCGAGGTCTGGTAAAGCTTGAACACGCCGACGCTGATGGTAATGGACCCGATCAAAAGCTGTAGCCCGGTGTTGACCCGGCTCAACGCCTTGGCCGTATAGCTGAGGGGCAGGGCGATCACCAGCGACATGATCGCCATCCCGAGGATCGAGCCAACCCCGAACAGCAGGATATAGGCCAGCCCGGCCAGCGGCGAGGACATGGCCGCCGCCGCCACCAGAACCAGCGAGGCCGAGCCGGCCATCCCGTGCATCATCCCCACCGCCAGGGTCCGCCAGGCCGAGCGGTCGGGATGGTCGTGGCTGTGATGCGCAGCATCATGCGGGGCGCTGTCGGTGGCGTGGCTGTGTAAGTGCAGATGCGCCTTGCCGCCGTCGTGGACATGCATGTGAAAATGCACCCGATCCCGACGCAGGCGGTAAAACACATGTCCGCCCAACCCCAGCAACATCAGGCCGACGATGAATTCCAGACTGTTCTCGAAATTCGGCCCCACCACGCTGCCGCTGAGCAAGACTGCGCCACCGACAAAAAACAACGTGATCGTGTGGCCCATGCCCCAGATGGCCCCGTGCCGGATCATGGTGGGGATGCGTGTGCGCCCCGAAACCAGAGAGGACACGGCGGCGACGTGGTCGGCCTCAAAGGCGTGGGAAATGCCGATCAGAAAACCGAGGGAGAGGAGGGCAAGCATGGCAGAGAACTCCGGCGTGGGATGTTGGATATGGAAAAATTCCCCATCCGTTTAGGCAGGCCGGCGGTGCTTGGCAAGGACACATTGGCGGCTCGGTGGGGGCGGGCGCGGGGATTTCCCGCAACCTGCCGTATGCTCCAAAAACGCCCGCCAAAAAGGCGGGGCGTTTGAGGGCTGGGATCGAATTCTGACGACACTCGTGTATTCTGCCGGGATTGTGTGGCATCTGTGACCGGTGGCAAGTGTCGCGTTCACTCTGTCAGCGCCATGTCGTGTAACCAATATGGAGGGTCTTGAAAATGCCGCCGCTGATCGCGTTCATGCGGAACTGGCTGATTCGACCGCGGTTTGTTTTCACGCAGACATAGGTTCCTACCGGAACATGCGACAGGCGCACCCTGTGGCTGGAATAATGGGCAACAGAGCACCCGGCATATCCGCGGCTCAGGCCGCTTCCGACCGAGATGCGCGCGCCGTTGATCGGTTGCAGATAGCGGCGCGTCGGGCTGACGGCGCGAAACCACAGGTCTCCGCTCGAACTGTTCAGAACGCCGTGGTCCAGATCGGCCGAGAACGACTGCGGGATGGCCAGCCCGCCGGTCGAGTAGGTATGAGGCACGACCGGAACCGGCGGCGTCGGCGTCGGCGTGCTGTGGCTGCTGAGAATGGCGTAGGTGACCGCGCCGGTCAGCAGCAGAAAAAAGCGTTCCTGATCGGTCAGGGCGTTGGCGGGGGCGGCGCTGACTCCGGCAAGGGCGATTGCGGCGGCGGTGACGGTGGCTGTGATTTGCGGTTTCATGGCTTTTCCTTTCGGGTTCAATCTTGGCTGTTTTGTCCTGTTGGACGGTTCTGGCGGTGTTGGTCCCGCCGATGAGCCAACCCTGCCGAGTGGGCCTGTGATAGGCAATTTCAGCCCGCTGATATGGGATAACAGGATATAAAATTAATAAATATCAATAAGGTATAGAATTACCGGAAATTTTCCTCGACCCTGCCGAGCCAAGAGGGCGGAGGGGTAAGCGGGAAATAATAAGGTGTTTTTCGCCCCGACTCCCTTGCAAGATCGCCGCCGGGCGACAAGACTGCCCCAAGTTCGTGAAAATGAGGTGACGATGGCGGCCGGGCCACTTGACGGAATCAGGATTATCGAGATGGCGGGGCTGGGACCGACGCCGTTTGCCGCGATGATTCTGGCGGATATGGGTGCCGAGGTGTTGCGTATCGAGCGCAAGGGCGCGCGTCATATCCTGGGGCTTGAGCACGACATTCTTGACCGGGGGCGAAATTGGCTGGAGCTGGACCTGAAGACGCCACAGGATCTGGACCGGGCGCGGCAGTTGATCGGGGCCGCCGACGGGTTGATCGAGGGAATGCGCCCCGGCGTCATGGAGCGTCTGGGTCTTGGCCCCGAAGAGGTTCTCGGGCGGACTCCCCGGCTGGTTTACGGGCGGATGACGGGCTGGGGGCAGAGTGGCCCGCTGGCCTTGGCGGCCGGGCATGACATCAATTACATTTCACTGTCGGGCGCGCTTCACGCCATCGGCCCGGCGCGGCATCCGGTACCGCCTTTGAACCTGTTGGGAGATTTCGGTGGCGGAGGCATGTATCTGGCCTTTGGCATGGTCTGCGCGCTGTTTGAGGCGGCCCGCTCGGGGCTGGGGCAGGTGGTGGATGCGGCAATTGTCGATGGCACCGCCCATTTGATGGCAATGATCTATTCCATGCAGCAGGCCGGCTATTGGCAGGACCGGCGCGCGGCCAATATTCTGGACGGCGGCGCCCATTTTTACGGGGTTTATCGCTGCAAATGCGGCGGCTTCATATCCATCGGGGCGATCGAGCCCAAATTTTACCAGCAACTTCTGAGCAAAACCGGGGTCAGCCCCGAGCTTTTTTCCGCCCAGATGGACCCCGATGGCTGGCCGCGCCTGCGGGCAGCCCTGAGCGATGCGTTCCTGCAAAAGAGCCGGGATAAATGGTGCGCCCTTCTGGAGGGCAGCGACGTTTGCTTTGCCCCGGTTCTGACGATAGCCGAGGCCCCCGAGCACCCCCATAATCGGGCGCGCGGCATCTTTGTTGAACAGGACGGCGTGACCCAACCCGCCCCAGCCCCCCGACTAAGCCGCACGCCGGGGGCGATTCAGCCGTCCCGCAGGCTGGAGGCCGACCAGATCCTCACGCAATGGACTGCCCACAGGAGCAAAGCATGACCAAGGAGTTTATCGAAACTTCGCTGGAATCCCCCAGCGGCGCGACCCTGCACCTCTATTCTCGCCTGCCCGAGGGGCCTGTCCGTGCAGCCGTCCAGATCAATCACGGGATGGCCGAACACGCGGCACGCTACGGGCGTTTTGCCCGCGCCCTGAGCGCTGAGGGCTTTGCCGTTTTTGCCCATGATCACCGCGGTCACGGCCTGACCACCGCCCCGGATTCTCCGCGCGGTGTTTTTGCCGCTGGGCGCGGGTTTGACAAGGTGATCGAGGATGTTTTGACGATCAACCGGCACATCCGGGCGCGCAATGTCGATCTGCCGGTGATCTGTTTCGGGCACTCCATGGGGTCGATCATCGCGCTGAATTTTGCCATGCGCCACCCCGAGCGCGTCGATGGGCTGGCCTGCTGGAACGCCGGCGTCGAGACCGGCGCACTGGCCCGTATCTCGCGTCTGATCCTGAGCGTGGAAAAGTCGCTGAAGGGCCGGAACGGGGTCAGCAATCTGGCGCGCAAGTTGACGTTCGAGGCGTGGAACAAGGCCTTTCGACCCAATCGCACGGCGTTTGATTGGCTGTCGCGAGATGCCGAAGAGGTAGACAAATATGTTGCCGATCCCGCCTGCGGATTTGACGTGTCTGTCGGCCTTTGGCTGGATCTTCTCGACGGTGTTTTTTACGGCGGCGATGACCGCAACCTTGGCCGTCTGGGGCGGGGGATGCCGGTTCATATTCAGGGCGGCGGGGTGGATCCCTGCTCGAACAAGGGGCAAGACATGCGCCACCTCGCGGCGCGGCTGAAAAAGGCTGGATTGCGCGATGTTACGCTGAATATTCTGGACGAAACGCGCCATGAATCGCTGAACGAGATCAACCGCGCCGCAACGACCGACAGCTTTATCTCGTGGCTGAACCAGCGGTTTTCCTAAGGGCCGGAGACGCCTCTGCCCCCCTGCGACATCCTTTCCCCCCGCGCCCTGCCAATCCTGTCATATTTCTCTTACAAAGCACCGCTATCGCTGCCCCAAGGTCTGGGTGCAGCCCCGAATCACTGAGTGGATTGTCATTCGAGCGGATTGCTGCCTCCTGCCGGAACCAATGAACCAGTGCATCACGCAAAAGGAAAATGTGAACATGCTGAACCACTTCAAACGGGCCGTGCTTGGAGCTGCCCTGACACTTGCCATGACGGGCGCGGCCAGTGCCGGTGTGTCAACCATCAATGGCGCCGGCGCCACCTTTCCCTTTCCGGTCTATGCTAAATGGGCCGAGGCCTATTATAAGGCAACCGGGGTCAAGCTGAACTATCAGTCGATCGGTTCGGGTGGAGGCATCAAGCAGATCAAGGCCAAAACCGTTGATTTCGGCGCCTCCGACGCGCCCCTGAAACCCGCTGAATTGGACAAGTTCGGCCTGATCCAGTGGCCTCAGATCATGGGCGGCGTGGTCCCGGTCGTAAATTTGCCGGGCATCAAGTCGGGGCAACTGAAGCTGAGCCAAAAGGCCCTTGCCGACATCTATCTTGGCAAGATCACCAAATGGAACGATGCGGCGCTGCAGGCGTTGAACCCGGGCGTCAAGCTGCCCGACAGCGACATCACCGTGGTTCACCGCTCGGACGGATCGGGCACGACCTATATCTTCACCAACTACCTGAACAAGATCAGCGCCGACTGGAAGGCCAAGGTTGGTTTTGGCAAGGCGGTCAGCTGGCCGGCCGGTGTGGGCGGCAAGGGCAACGAAGGAGTCGCCTCTTACGTTAGTCGCATTCCCGGCGGGATCGGCTATGTCGAATATGCCTATGCGCTGCAAAATCACCTGACCTCGACGCTGCTGGAAAACCGCGAGGGCAACTATGTCGCACCGACCGCCGCAAATTTTCAGGCCGCTGCAGCCGGTGCCGACTGGGCCAAGGCCAAGGGCTATTATCTGCTTCTGACCAACCAGCCGGGGACGAAAAGTTGGCCGATCTCGGGCGCGTCCTTCATTCTGGTCTACAAGGCTGCGGCAAACCCGGAAAAGACCGCCGCCGTCCTCAAGTTTTATGACTGGTCCTATCATCACGGTGCCAAGATGGCCAATGACCTTCTCTATGTGCCGATGCCCGAAAAAGTCATCAAGATGGTTGAAAATACATGGAAGGCCAGCATAAAAGCCAATGACGGCGCGGCAGTCTGGACCGATGACATGGTGCAAAAGTAACCGCGCCAACCAAAACCGGCATGCGGGCTGCACCTGTGGCGCAGCGCATGTCGGGATCGGGTCCGCCAGAGAAATTTGGCGGACCGTTTGTGTAACGCACGGACCATGGCCAGCGGGGGGCAAATGGACCAGAAACTGAAACAGAGGGCAGCGGATCTGCCGCACCGCACCGTTGGGTCGCCCCATGGCAGGCGCCCCTCCCACGGGGCGGACCGGCTGTTTTCGGGGCTGGCGTTTCTGGCGGCGGCGGCAATTCTGGCGGTGCTGGGGGCGATCATCCTGATGCTGGCCTATGGGGCTTGGCCCGCCTTTGCCAAATTCGGGTTTTTCGGCTTTGTCACCACCGAGGCCTGGGACCCGGTGCGCGAGATCTTTGGCGCCCTCTCGCCAATCGTCGGCACGCTGGTCACATCGGCGATTGCGCTGGCGCTGGGGCTGCCGGTCAGCTTTGGCATCGCGCTGTTCATCACCGAGCTGTCTCCGGCGTGGCTCAAACGCCCGGTTGGCACCGCGATCGAGCTGCTGGCGGCGATTCCCAGCATCATCTATGGCATGTGGGGGCTGTTCGTCTTTGCGCCGTTCTTCAGCATGAATATCCAGCCACTGCTGACCCATACGTTGGGCCGGATTCCGGGGATCGGGTTGTTGTTCAAGGGCCTGCCCCTTGGCATCAGCGTCATGGTCGCGGGGATCATTCTGGCCATCATGATCGTGCCGTTCATCGCCTCGGTCATGCGCGACGTGTTTGAAACGGTGCCGCGCGAGATGCGCGAATCGGCCTTTGGTCTGGGCTGCACCCGGTGGGAGGTGATGTGGCGCGTGATCCTGCCCTTTACCCGCGTCGGCGTCGTTGGCAGCATCATGCTGGGGCTGGGGCGCGCGCTGGGCGAGACCATGGCGGTGACCTTTGTCATCGGCAATGCCCATAAGCTGAGCGTGGGGCTGTTCAATCCCGGCAATTCCATCGCCTCGACCATTGCCAACGAGTTCACCGAGGCCGACGGCCGCCTTTATACCTCGTCCCTGATCGCGCTGGGGCTGTTGCTGTTCGTGATCACCTTTGTCGTGCTGGTGGCCTCCAAGCTGATGTTGCTGCGTCTTGCCCGGACACAGGGAGGGAACCGGCCATGACAATTCAACCCACCCGTCACCGCGGGGCAAACATCTATCGCCGTCGCCGCGTCATCAATGCGATCAACCTGACGGCCTCGGTTCTGACCACCCTGCTTGGGCTGTTCTTTCTGGGTTGGCTGTTGGTGACGTTGTTTGCACAAGGGTTTGCCCATCTCGACCTGGCCCTGTTCTTGCAGGACATGCCGGGGCCGGGCTCGGACGGCGGCGGGCTGCGCAATGCCATTGTTGGCAGTTTGATGCTGACCGGGGCGGCGGTTCTGATCGGCGCGCCGCTGGGGGTGATGGCGGGCATCCACCTGTCGGAATACGGACGCCACACGCTGTTTGCCAGTGTCGTGCGCTTTGTCAACGACATCCTGTTGAGCGCCCCCTCGATCGTGATCGGGGTGTTCGTGTTCGAGCTGGTGGTGATCTCGACCGGTGGTTTTTCCGGCTGGGCGGGGGCGGTGGCGTTATCGATCATCCTTGTTCCCGTGGTCGTGCGCACCACCGAGGACATGATGCGCCTTGTGCCGGACACCATGCGCGAGGCGGCTGCGGCCCTTGGCGCGCCGCGCTGGAAGGTAATCAGCGCCGTGGTTCTGCGCGCCGCCCTCAGCGGGGTGATGACCGGCGTCCTTTTGGGGGTTGCGCGGATTGCGGGCGAGACCGCGCCGCTGCTGTTCACGGCGCTCAACAATCAGTTTTTCAGCACCGATATGGGCGGCCCGATGGCCAACCTGCCGGTCACCATCTTCAACTTTGCCATGGGTCCTTATGACAACTGGCACGATCTGGCCTGGGCGGGCTCGCTGCTGATCACGGTGGCTGTGCTTGCCCTGAACGTCGTGACACGTCTGGTTCTGCGCCCGGGCAAAAAGCAACGATAGGCAACGACATGGCCCTTTCGCCGACCACTCCTGCGCCCGAGGACGCCGCCAAGATCGAGGTGCGGGATCTGAATTTCTTCTACGGGTCCAGTCAGGCGCTGTTTGACATCAACCTTGCCATCCCCGAGCGTCAGGTGACCAGTTTTATCGGCCCGTCAGGCTGTGGCAAGTCAACGCTGTTGCGCTGTTTCAACCGGATTTACAACCTCTACCCGCGGCAACGCGCAACCGGGCAGGTTCTGCTGGACGGGCGCAATATCCTGAGTCGGGGCGAAGACCTGAACCTGTTGCGCAAGACCTGCGGGATGGTGTTTCAAAAACCCACCCCCTTTCCCATGAGCATCTATGAGAATATCGCCTTTGGCGTGCGCCTTTACGAAAAACTGTCGCGTGCCGAGATGGATGCGCGGGTGGAATTTGCCCTGACTCAGGCGGCGCTGTGGGATGAGGTCAAGGATGTTCTCAACCGTTCCGGCACGGCGCTGTCGGGCGGGCAGCAACAGCGCCTCTGCATCGCCCGCGGCATTGCCGTCAAACCCGAAGTCCTGCTCTTGGATGAGCCGGCCTCGGCCCTTGATCCGCTGTCAACGGCCAAGATCGAAGAGCTGATCACCGAGTTGCGCCGCGATTACACCATCGTCATCGTGACCCACAACATGCAGCAGGCGGCGCGGATTTCACAGCGCACGGCGTTCATGTATCTGGGAAAAATCGTCGAGGAAGGGCCGACCGAGCAGATTTTTGTCAACCCGCAGAACAGCCAGACGCAGGACTATATCACCGGGCGCTTTGGCTAAGGCCCGGGGCCAGGTCAGAGGGCGGCGGGCCGAGAGGAGCAGGCCGTCGCCCATCGGCGCCGGCGCGGATCAAATTCCGCCATCGCGCGCGGCAAAGCTGTCGGCAAAGGCGCGTTCCCAGCGGCTGTAATATTCCATTTCATCCGGGGTGCAATCGTCACGCCGTTTCAACAGGAAACCGGGGGGCGGGCAGGGATGCGCCTCATCCCCGGTGATCATTGCGCCATTGTTCTGTCGGGTCAGGAAATGACGCGGGCCGAATTCCTGCGGGTGTTCAAGGCCGGCCGCGCCGGTCATTTCCGCCAGAGCCTTCATGGTGTTGGTGTGGAATCGGGCAACGCGTTGGGATTTGTCGGCGATATCGACCGCGCGCTGGCGTGTCGGGTCCTGCGTAGCGATCCCCACCGGGCAGCGATTTGTGTGGCAGGCCTGCGCCTGAATACACCCCAGCGAAAACATGTAACCGCGCGCCGAATTCACCCAATCCGCCCCCAGTGCCATGGTGCGGGCAATGTCAAAGGCGGTGATCAGCTTGCCCGAGGCGCCAATGCGGATTCTGTCGCGCAAGTCCACGCCGCGCAACGTGTTGTGAGCAAAGGTCAACCCTTCGACCAGAGGCATGCCGATATGGTTGGCAAATTCCAGCGGCGCGGCACCAGTGCCGCCCTCTTTGCCGTCAACGACGATAAAGTCCGGGAGGATCATGGTTTCCATCATCGCCTTGACAATGCACATGAATTCCCGCCTGTGGCCGACGCACAGCTTGAAGCCTACCGGCTTGCCGCCGGATAGTTCGCGCAGGCGTTGGATGAATTCCAACAGTTCGATCGGGGTGGAAAAGGCGCTGTGACTGGCGGGCGATGCACAATCCTTTCCCATGGGGATCCCGCGCGCCTCGGCGATCTCCGGCGAGATCTTGGCCGCCGGCAGCATCCCGCCGTGACCCGGTTTTGCCCCCTGGCTCAGTTTGATCTCGACCATCTTGACCTGATCGAGGGTTGCCTGGGTGGCAAATTTTTCCGGATCGAACTGCCCGTCCGGCGTGCGGCAGCCGAAATAGCCCGAGCCGATTTCATAGATCAGGTCGCCTCCCTGCCGGTGATAGCGGCTAATCCCGCCTTCGCCGGTGTCATGGGCAAACCCGCCGGTTTTTGCCCCGATGTTCAGCGCGGTGATCGCATTGGCTGACAGCGCCCCAAAGCTCATCGCCGAGATGTTGTAGATCGAGGCGTCATAGGGCTGCGCGCAGGCCGGCCCCCCGATGCGGGTGCGAAAATCCCAGTCCTCGATATGTTTGGGCTGAACCGAATGGGTCAGCCATGAATAGCCGGCGTCATAGACCCGCTGGCGCGTCCCAAAGGGTCGTTTGTCCTCGACCCCCTTGGCGCGCTGGTAAACGATCGAACGCGCATCGCGGCTGAAGGGCTCTTCGTCCTGATCGCTTTCGATAAGATATTGTCGGATTTCCGGGCGCATCCCCTCAAACAGGAACCGCATATGGCCAATCACCGGATAATTCCGCAGGATCGAGTGATGGCGTTGCAGCAAGTCATAAACCCCAAGGGCGCTGAGCCAGCCGAAAAGAATGACCGGCAGTGCGAACCACTCGCTCCAGACCAGATTGACCGCTGCGGCTATTGTCAGGCCGAGGACCAGCAGAAACGGGACATAGCGGTTAAGGTCACGCAAATTTTTCATGATGTTTCCTGTGCTCTTGGCCTAATCTCTCGCCCCAATCGCTTGCCTGTCAGGTGCCGTTGTGCGGCCCGGCTGTTCCGCGTTTTGCCAAGGCCCCGGCGGCGGCGGGTCCGCCCGCCACCTTCTGCTCAGCGTTTTTCGACATCGACATAATCGCGACGCGGTTCTCCGACATAAAGCTGCCGTGGGCGACCGATCTTTTGGGTGGGGTCGCCGATCATCTCTTTCCACTGGGCGATCCAGCCTACGGTGCGGCTGAGAGCGAATATCGGGGTGAACATAGAGGTCGGAAAACCCATCGCATCCAGAATGATGCCCGAGTAGAAATCGACATTGGGATAGAGCTTTTTGGAGACAAAGTAATCATCCTCAAGGGCGATTTTCTCTAGCGCCTTGGCCACCTGCAAGGTCGGGTTGTCGTGGATGCCCAGCAGGTCCAGAACCTCGTCGGCGCTCTGCTTCATCACCTTGGCGCGGGGGTCGAAATTTTTGTAAACCCGATGGCCAAAACCCATCAGGCGGAATGGATCGCTGCGGTCCTTGGCCCGGGCAATATATTCGGGAATGCGATCGACAGTGCCGATTTCGCGCAGCATGTTCAAGGCCGCCTCGTTGGCGCCACCGTGGGCCGGCCCCCAGAGGCAGGCGATTCCCGCCGCGATACAGGCGAACGGGTTGGCGCCCGAACTGCCCGCCAGACGCACGGTCGAGGTCGAGGCGTTCTGCTCATGATCCGCGTGCAGGGTAAAGATCCGGTCCATGGCGCGGCTGAGAATCGGGTTGACCTCATACTCCTCGGCCGGGACGGAAAAGCACATGCGCAGGAAATTGCTGGCATAATCCAGATCGTTCAATGGATAGACAAACGGTTGGCCAATGGAATATTTGAACGCCATTGCGGCAATCGTCGGCATCTTGGCGATCAGGCGGATTGAGGCGATCTCGCGCTGCATGGGGTCGTTGACATCGGTTGAATCGTGGTAAAACGCCGACATCGCGCCGACCACCCCGACCATGGTTGCCATCGGATGTGCGTCGCGTCGGAAGCCACGAAAGAAATTGTGCATCTGTTCATGCACCATGGTGTGATTGGTGATGCGGCTTTCGAAATCTTCCTGCTCTTCGGCCGAGGGCAATTCGCCATAGAGCAGCAGGTAGCAGACCTCTAGGAAATGCGATTTTTCGGCCAGCTGGTCGATAGGATAGCCGCGATAAAGCAGCTCACCCTTATCGCCATCGATGAAGGTGATGTCGCTTTCACAGGACGCCGTCGAGGTAAAGCCCGGATCATAGGTGAAAACATGGCCCTCGGCGTAGAGTTTGCGAATGTCGATGACATCGGGGCCGGCGGTCGGAGACAGCATCGGCAATTCCAGGGTTTTCCCCTCAAATTTCAGCGTCGCGGGTTGTTTGTTTTCAGCCATATTTTCCTACCTCTCGTTCAATTGTCTTCGTGTCGTTTCTTTGCTGTCGACCGCAGTGATGATGCGGCGGTGACACAGGGTCCTCTTGCGGGCTTGTTCGACATGATTTGCATCATGGGCGAAACAAGTGAAAAATTCATGACGATCTCTGGCCCAAACGGGTAGAGACCGGCAACCGGCCCGGATCCGGTAACGCGGACGGCGCGTGCCCAAGGTGCGCGTGCAGAAGGGTGCCACCCCGTCTGCCGGCATTGCCAGAGCCGCAGTTCGGGCGTGGCCGGGGCGCGGACCAAGAATGGCCCGGGCACGATGCGTCCCGGTCTGGGGCCTCCGGGCCTGTCCCACGCGTACTGCCCACATCTCGTCCGGGCATTTGCCGCGGGAGTGTCAGACGGCTGCATCCTCGAGCCGGTGAATGGTCTCATCCCGCCCGATCAGTAGCATGACATCAAACACGCTCGGCGATGCCCCGCGCCCGGTCAGTGCCGCCCGGAGTGGCCCTGCGACTTTGCCCAGCTTCACATCCTCGGCCTTGGCAAAGTCCCGCAACAGCGTTTCCAGATCGTCGTGGGTCCAGCTAGCATTTCGCAGGCGCGGCGTCAAACGGTTCAGCATACCACGGGATACAGGATCAAGCTGTTGTGATGCTGCGGCATCCGGCTTGATCGGGCGCTTGGTCAGGATAAAATGCGCCTTATCAACAAGTTCCGGCAGTTTCTTTGCACGTTGCTTGAGGACCGGCATGGCGCGCAGAAGGGCATCCTCCTGACGCGAAGTCAAGGCATCCTGAGCGGTTGCGCGGCGAAACTCCCGGATTGCGTGCAGCAGACGCTGATCGTCCATGATGCGGATGTGCTGCGCCGAAAGATTGTCCAGCTTCTTGAAATCGAACCGCGCCGGCGATTTTCCGATCGCGTCGAGGGAAAACCACTCAACGGCCTGTTCCGTCGTGAAAAATTCGTCATTGCCGTGGCTCCAACCCAGCCGCGCCAGATAATTTCGCATGGCCTCGGCGGGATATCCCATGTCGCGGTATTCCTCGACCCCCAAGGCCCCGTGCCGCTTGCTCAACTTTTTGCCGTCGGGCCCGTGAATCAGCGGAATATGGGCAAAGGTCGGGATATCCCAGCCCATCGCCTGATAGATAAAGCTCTGCCGGGCGGCGTTCGAGAGGTGGTCATCGCCGCGAATGATATGGCTGACCTCCATGTCGTGATCGTCCACGACCACCGCCAGCATATAGGTCGGAGAGCCATCGGCGCGCAGCAGCACCAGATCGTCCAGTGTTTCGCATTTCCACGAGACCTTGCCCTGCACTGCATCCTTGATGGTGATGACCCCGGTTCGGGGCGCCTTCAGACGCAGCACATAGGGCGCATCCGGGTGGGTTGCGGGGTCGGCCTCGCGCCATGGGCTCTGGAACAGGGTGGGGCGGCCTTCGGCGCGGGCGCTGGCGCGGGCGGTCTCGATTTGCTCCTTGGTGGCAAAGCATTTATAGGCGTGACCTGTGGCCAGCATCTGTTGTGCGACCGAGACGTGTCGCGCGGCCCGCGCCGCCTGGGACAGTGCTTCGCCATCCCAGTCGAGCCCCAGCCATTTCATCCCGGCAAAGATCGTTTCAGTCGCCTCGGGGGTCGAGCGGGCGCGGTCGGTATCCTCGATTCGCAGCAAAAAGCGGCCGTTATTGGCACGCGCAAACAGCCAGTTGAACAGCGCCGTGCGAGCCCCGCCAATGTGCAGATATCCGGTGGGCGAGGGGGCAAACCGGGTGACGACCGGTTTGGCGGCGGGCGTTTTGGGGGCTGGAGTCATGATTTGTTAACCTTTCGGAAACTTCGCACTGGCAGACTGCGTTTGCTCTTTAGGCAATGGATGGGACAAGAACAAGGGTGCGCATTCTGGCTTATCTGGCGGCGATCAGCGAGGCGCAGCGCGGGACGCTGGTCTTGTGGATGCCGCTTGGTCTCGGGGCCGGGATCGGTCTTTATTTCCTGTTGCGCTTTGAGCCGGGGCTGACCTTGTATATGCTGGTCGGGGGGCTCTCGGTGGCGGCGCTGGTCATGCGCGGGTTTTGCGGGGGCCATCTGCGCCGGGCTCTGGTGGCGCTGGCCCTGATCGGCGGCGGCTTTTGCCTTGCCGGAGCCTCGGCCCATCTGAACGCCGCGCCGGTTCTTTCGGGGCACTACAGCGGGCCGCTTGAGGGGCGAGTTATTGCGCTGGACCGGTCGCGGAGCAACGATCTGCGGATCACGCTGGATCACCTCTGGCTGGCCCGAAGAACCAAATCAGGAACACCACGCAAGGTACGGATAACACTGCATTATCCCAAGCTGTTTTTCCCTATAGCAGCGGGCCAGAGGGTAATGCTGACAGCCCGTCTTTCACCCCCTGCCGGGCCGGTCGAGCCGGGGGGCTTTAATTTTCGTCGCTACGCGTGGTTTCGCGGGCTTGGTGCCGTCGGCTATACGAAAACGCCGCTTTTGCGACCTGGCACGAACGAAAAAGCTGACCTTTCGCTGCGCCTCATTCAGGCGCGGATGCGCATGGCCGCCGCCATTCGCGCCCGCCTTCACGGGCCGCGTGGCGCCTTTGCAGCGGCGATCCTGACCGGGGATCGCTCGGCCATCGCGCCCGATATGATGACCCTGCTGCGCAACGCCAATCTGGCCCATTTGCTGGCCATTTCCGGGCTGCACATGGGTCTGCTGACGGGGTTTGTCTTTGCCCTGTTCAGATACGGTCTGGCCCTGATCCCGCCGCTTGCGTTGCGCCTGCCGGTCAAAAAGGTTGCCGCGGTTGCCGCATTTCTGGCGGCAATCCTGTATCTGCTGCTGTCGGGCGCCAATATTGCCACGCAGCGCGCCTTTGTCATGGTGGCGGTGGCGTTGGTTGCGGTCTTGCTGGACCGCCGGGCCCTGACCCTTAGGGCGGTGGCGCTGGCGGCGGTGATCGTTTTGCTTATTCGCCCGGTCAGTTTGATCGAGGCGGGCTTTCAGATGTCCTTTGCGGCAACGACGGCGCTGGTCGCTACATTTTCAGCCTTGCGTGGCATTTCGGACCTCGTCGAGCCGAGCTTTCGAGGGGCGGCCATCCTGCGTTGGGGCCTTGCTCTGATCCTCAGCTCATTGGTTGCCGGGCTGGCGACCGCACCGATTTCCGCCTTTTACTTCAACCGGATCGCCGAATACGGCCTGATCGCCAATCTCGCCAGTGTCCCGGTCATGGGATTTGTCGTGATGCCAGCGGCGGTGTGTGCCGTCCTGCTTGCGCCCTTTGGCCTGGATGGGCCGTTCTGGCAGGTGTCCGGGGCGGGCATCGACTGGATTCTATGGGTTGCCGGGCAGGTTTCGGCCTGGCCGGGGGCGGTGCTGCCGGTTCAGGGGGCGCCATGGCAGGATCTGGTGCTGATTCTCGGTGGTGCGCTGGGGGTCATCCTGCTGCGCGGCCCAATCCGCTTGCTGGGAATCGCGCCGGTTCTGGCGGGTTTTCTGCTGTGGCATGTGGCCGAACGCCCGGTGATCTTGCTGTCTGACAACGGGCGTCTGCTGGGCGTTCTGCAGGTTCACGGGCGCTGGTTGAACAAGGCCCGGGGCGAAGGCTTTGCCGCGCAAAGCTGGTTGGAAAAAGACGGTGACACAGCCTCGCAGAAGATCGCTGCAGCGCGTCAGATCAAGCGGGCGAGCCGTGATCACAAAATCGAAATCGGTACGGTATCAATTCGATACAGCGCCAGAAAATCTAATATTGGCAACAGGTTATGCCAAGGTGTTAACCTGCTTATTCTGCCTCGCCAGCACGTCTCATCAGCCGGTTGCAAGGTTCTGGATGCCAGCGACTTTCGTCGAAACGGGGCAATTTCCGCCCAGATCTCCAACGGGAAAATCGTCCTGACCAACGCTCGCGAGGTCAGCGGTCGCCGGCTGTGGACACCTGAGATCAGGCGCGCTCAGTAGGTGCGGATCAGGCCAACGAGTCGCCCTTGAACCTTGACCTGATCGTCCCGATACACACGGGTCTCATAGGCCGGGTTTGCTGCCTCAAGGGCAATGGCATTGCCGCGCTTTCGCAATCGTTTCAGGGTGGCCTCGTGGCCTTCGATCAGAGCCACCACGATGTCACCGTTCTCGGCATGAGTCTGCTCGCGGATCACCACAATGTCGCCATTGTTGATGCCCGCGTCGATCATGGAATCGCCCTTGACCTCCAGCGCGTAATGCAACCCTTTGGAGCGCATCATGCTGCCAGGCACTGCGACACTGGCGGTTTTCTGGCTGATCGCCTCGATCGGCGTGCCCGCTGCGATGCGTCCCATGATCGGCACCTCCAGCGCGTTCAGGCGTTCCACCGGCAGGGCCTCTGGCGGGCGCGAGGTCGCGCTGCCATCGATCACCTGCGGCCGGAACCCGCCGCTTTCGCGGTGTTCCAGAACCTCTGGCAGTTTCAGGATTTCAATGGCGCGTGCGCGGTGGGCGAGGCGGTGGATAAAGCCGCGTTCCTCCAGAGCGGTGATCAAACGGTGGATCCCGGATTTCGAGCGCAGGTTCAGCGCATCCTTCATCTCGTCAAACGAAGGGGGAACACCGTCCCGTATTGTTCTCTTATTGATAAAATCAAGTAAATCCAGTTGCTTGCGTGTCAACATTCATCCATCCTCGGCTCGAATTTTCGAGATATGCCCGTTATATGCCCGTTTGCGCCACCGTTCAGGGCCGCGCGGGGGGCCAGCGGTCCTCCCGTTGTTCAGCCTAAGTTCTACAAGTGTTCCTGTTTTGTGTCAACAACTTGTGTTAGAGGCGAATGATATCCACAAGATCGCCGCTTGTTGCCGGCGCGGCGTCGGGTTCGCGCACCAAAAGGGCGTTGGCTTGGGCCAGAACCGACAGCAGGGCGCTGTCCTGACGCGGCTCGGGACGCACGCTCAGCGCGCCGTTGGCGGTGGAAATCCGCGCGCGCATATAATGTTCACGTCCGCCGTTGCGGGCCAGCGTGCCGTCCAGAACAGCCGGCTCGCGCGCCAAAGGAGCCGCCTTGAACCCCAGCATCACGTTCAGCGCGGGCCGTAGAAAGATATGCCCGCAAACCATTGAAGACACCGGGTTTCCCGGAAGGCCAACCATCGGGATGTCGCGCAGTTTTCCAGCCATAAGAGGTTTTCCGGGACGCATGGCAACCTTGTAAAAGGCGGTTTTCAACCCTTGATCCGAGGCCACCTGATGGACGATGTCGTGATCTCCGACCGAAGCGCCGCCGAGGGTGACGATCAGATCCGCCCCGTCGCAAAGGCCAAGGGCCTGGGTCAGCGATGCCACCGTGTCGCGGGCGATCGGCAGCAGGCGGGTTTTGGCCCCGTGGGTGGAAAGAAGGGCTGCGAGGCCAAAGTTGTTCGAGGTGATGATCTGGTCCATCCCCGGCTGTTCCCCCGGCATAACCAGTTCATCGCCGGTGGCCAAAAGCGCGACCACGGGCTGGCGCCGGACCGGGACCGTGGCGGCGTTCATGGCAGCGAGCAGGGCAATATCATGTGCGCTCAGTCGCCGCGGCGCGCGCAGGGTAAAATCGGCCGCAAAATCATTCCCTTTGGGGCGAACATAGGTGGCGTTGTCAAAGTCCGTGGAAATTGTGATCACATTTTCATAGCGGGTCACATCCTCTTGAATGATGACCCGGTCGGCACCCTCGGGCATAGGGGCTCCGGTAAAGATACGCACCGTTTCGCCGGGGTCGACCCGGCCGGTGTATCGTGCCCCCGCCGCCGATTCGCCGATCACGGTAAAGCAGCGTCCCGCCGCGACCTCGGCGTTTTTCAGGGCGTAACCGTCCATCGCCGAGGCGGCGAACGGGGGCTGGTCGCGCCCGGCCCGGACGTCTTCGGCCAGAACACGCCCGGCGGCCTCGATCAGGGGAACATGCTCGACCCCGGTGGTTGAAACCAGCCCCGTGACCTGGCTGAGAGCTTGGCTGACGCTGATCATCATTTTGCCTCGTATCGTCCTGATTTTCCGCCGTCTTTCAGGGTGACCCGGATATCCGAAATGACCATGGCCCGGTCCACGGCTTTGAGCATGTCATAGACCGTCAGCCCGGCGATGCTGACCGCGGTCAGGGCCTCCATTTCCACTCCGGTCTGCCCCGAGGTTTTCACCGTTGCTGTGATCACAACGCGGGAATTGGCCTCGTCGGGTACAAGTTCAAGTGCGACGCGGGTGATCGGCAGGGGGTGGCAGAGCGGTATCAGGGTCGAGGTCTGCTTGCATCCCATGATTCCGGCCAGCCGGGCAACACCCAGAACATCGCCTTTTTTCGCGCCCCCTTTGACAATTATTTCAAGGGTTTCAGGGGCCATCTTCACGTAGCCCGAAGCGGTGGCGATCCGGTCTGTTACGGGTTTATCAGAGACATCGACCATATGGGCGTCGCCTTTCTGGTCGAAATGGGTCAGGTCTGCCATGTCATGTGCCTTGTTTTGCCGGTGATTTTTTGGGGGCCGTGGTCGGTCGGGCCGGATTGGCCAGCAGAGCGCGCGTGGCGGTGGCAACATCGCTTTGGCGCATCAGGCTTTCGCCGATCAAAAAGCAGCGCGCCCCGATAGCGGCCATATCGGCCAGGTCCTGCGGAGTGGAAAGGCCGGACTCCGAGACGATGATTCGGGCATCGGGCACCTGCGGGGCCAGTTGCCGGGTGGTCTCAAGTGACGTCTCAAAGGTCTTTAGGTTCCGGTTGTTGATGCCGATCAGTGGCGATTTGAGGGCGAGGGCGCGGCGCAGCTCGTCGGCGTCATGGACTTCAAGCAGCGCATCCATGCCCCAGTCGCGGGCGGCATCCTCGATCTCGGCGGCGGCGGCATCGCTGAGCGTGGCCAGAATGATCAGGATGCAATCGGCCCCCAGCGCCCGCGCTTCGGCAACCTGATAGGGGTCATAGATGAAATCCTTGCGCAGGATCGGCAATGAGACCGCAGCGTGGGCGGCGCTGAGGAACGCGTCCGCCCCCTGAAAAGAAGGCGTGTCGGTCAGAACGCTGAGGCAGGTTGCGCCACCGTCCCGATAGGCGCGCGCCAGAGAGGGCGGGTCGAAATCAGCGCGAATCAGACCTTTTGAGGGGCTCGCCTTCTTGATCTCGGCAATCAGGCCATAGCCGTTTTCCTGCGCTTGACCCAGCGCACGGGCAAAGCCGCGGGGGGGCGGGGCGTCCTGTGCTCGGGCGCGCAGCTCGGCCAGGGGCAGGCGCGCCTTGCGGGCAGCGATTTCCTCGATCTTGTAGGCCTTGATGCGCTCAAGAATACTGGCCATCATGCGCCCCGGGTCAGTTGGGCAAGGGCCTCGACCTTGGCCTTGGCTGTGCCGCTGTCGATGCTTTCGCGCGCCATTTCAACGCCTTCGGGCAAGGTTGCCGCCTTGTCAGCCACCACCAGCGCCGCTGCCGCATTCAGCAGAACCGCATCGCGATAGGCGCTTTCCGTGCCGTCCAGAAGGGCACGAAAGGCCGCGGCGTTGTCAGCCGGGCTGCCACCGAGGATCTCGGCAAAGGGGTGGAGAGGCAGGCCGGCATCCTCGGGTGAGATTTCCTGCTCGGTGATGCGCCCATCGGCGAGGGTGGCAATCCAGCTGGGGCCCGCGATTGAGAGCTCGTCGGTGCCGTCGCGGCCATGAACCAGCCATGCCTTTTCGGTCCCCAGCGCCGCCAGCGTCTCGGCCATGGGGCGGATCACGTCGCGGGAAAAGGCACCGGTCAATTGCCGTTTGACCCCGGCGGGGTTGGTTAGCGGCCCGAGAATGTTAAAGATCGTGCGGGTGCCCAGTTCCTGACGCGAAGGCATGACGTGGCGCACCGCCGGATGGTGCATGGGCGCCATCATAAAGCCGATGCCAACCTCATTGAGGGCGCGTTCGACCACATCGGGGCCAACCATGACATTTACCCCCATCTCGGTCAGCGCGTCCGCGGCGCCGGATTTTGAACTGAGGTTGCGGTTACCGTGCTTGGCCACGACCACCCCCGCTCCGGCCACGACAAAGGCGGTGGCGGTCGAGATGTTCAGTGTTCCCTTGCCGTCGCCCCCGGTGCCGACGATGTCCATCGCGCCCTCCGGGGCCGCAACGGCGTTGCATTTTGCGCGCATGACGGCGGCGGCGGCGGCGTATTCCTCGACCGTTTCCCCGCGCGTGCGCAGGGCCATCAAAAAGCCGCCGATCTGGCTGGGTGTGGCCTCGCCCGCCATGATTGCGCCAAAGGCAGTTTCCGCCTCGTTGCGGGTCAGGGGGCGCTCGGCAGCAAGGCCGATCAGGGGTTTCAGAAGGTCGCTCATGCCGGGTCTTTTACCTCGTCCAGAAAGTTTTTCAGCAGCGCGTGTCCGTGTTCCGAGGCAATGCTCTCGGGGTGGAACTGGACGCCGTGAATGGGCAGCTCGCGATGCGAAAGCCCCATGATGGTTCCATCTTCTACCCATGCGGTCACCTTCAGGCAGTCGGGCAGATTGTCCCGCCCCACCACCAGCGAATGATAGCGCGTCGCAGAGAACGGGCTGGGCAGGCCGGAAAAAACGCCGCTGGCGTCATGGTGGATGCGGTCTGTCTTGCCGTGCTTGATTTCGGCCGCGCGCTCGATCCGGCCGCCAAAGGCCTGGCCGATGGTCTGATGGCCAAGGCAGACGCCGATCAGCGGCAGGCGGGCGGCGGCCGCAGCGCGGGTTAGATCAAGGCAAATTCCCGCCTGCGCTGGATCGCAGGGACCGGGGGACAAAAGGATTGCCTCTGGCGCCATCTCCAGCACCTCTGCGACAGTCGCCTCGTCGTTGCGCAGGACCTTGGTTTCGGCGCCCAGTTCACCGAGGTAATGCACCAGATTCCAGGTGAAACTGTCGTAATTGTCGATCAGCAAAAGCATGGTGGCAGGCAACTTTCCGGGCAGCGCCGGTTTTTGGGTGAACCTCCGGCAAATACGCGCTATAAATGCCCAGAGCCACAACAGATGGTCAAGGGCTGACGGGCGGAATATTTGCGGGGACAGGGCATGAGCGGTGGGTTTGGTGCCGGATTTTTCAGGGGTCTGCTGGTTTCGGCCCTGGCGGCGGGGGCTCTGTCTCTGGCCAGCCCGCTGACGCCGCCGGATCCGGGGAAAACCAGCCAGGTTGATCTGACTACGCCCGCGGGGTCGGGATTTAACGCGGCCAGACGCGACACCAATCCGGTCTTGCCGAAAACCGATCAAACTGTCGCCAAGGACAATATCCCCGCCCCCGAGATTCAGCCCGACAGCCCGCGGGCGCCCATCGCTGACACGGCCCCGACCAAACAGCCCAGCGCGCAAGGGAACATCGCTCCCTTGCCAAAGGCACCTGCGGCCCGGCCCGAGCGTCTCGCCCTGAGCACCCCGTCTGGGGATAGCGCCCCGCGCCGCACGGGTGGTGGCGCCCCGGCGGCGCTGGGGGTGCCGATGCCAAAGATCGATAATCCGGTGGGGCGGGTCCCCTCCGAGCCGGTCCGCACCCTCGATCAGGCGCCGACAACCAAGGTCACCGCGCCACCAACTCTGGCCCGGGACGGCAGTTCCAGTGGCCAGACGCAAGCGGGGCCGAATGCCGCTCCGGCTGCCGCACCTGGCAACGCCTCAAACCCGGCCGCTAACGCCGCGGGTATCCGTCAGAACGCGGTTCCTTTTCACAACCCCAAGGCCAAGCCGCTGTTCTCGATCATCCTGATCGACGCGGGCAAGGCGGGGCTTGATGACGAGGTTCTGCGCACCTTCACGATCCCGATCACGTTCGCGCTGGATGCCGCTGACCCGGCCACAACGGCGCGCGCCAAACGCTTTCACGCTGCGGGGTTCGAGGTTCTGACCCTTGCCCCAAAGGCACTGACCGCCTCAACGGCCACAGCCGAGACGATTGACAAGACCCTGACCGGCGCCCTTGTGCGCCTGCCCGAAACTGTTGGCTTGCTGGACCGACCGGGCGCGCAGCTCCGGCAAAAGGCGACGCTTGAGGATCAGGTGATCGCGCGGCTGAAAACTGCAGGTCTGGGGCTTTTGACCTATGATATCGGGGTGAACGGAACCGATCAGAAGGCCCGCCATGCGGGGTTGGCCTCGGGCACCGTCTATCGCATCCTTGACAGCCAGCGCGAGAGCGGTCCGGTCATCAAACGCTATCTCAACCGCGCCGTTCTGGAGGCGGAACAGACCGGCCACGTAGTGGTTGTCGGCCACACCTACCCCGAGACGGTGACAGCGTTGTTTAGCTGGGCGGTTGGCTCACGATCCAGCGATGTCGCGCTGGCCCCGGTCTCGGCGGTGCTGCTGGCCCGCTAACGGGGCAGGGGGCCTGTCTTTTTTGCCAAAATACTCAAAAAAACCGCCAGCAAACATGGCCCGCAACGCCGGATTTTTTCTCGCGGCCCGGTTCGGTCCCGATCCGGAGGCGCCGGGTATTTACTGTGTGCGGAATTTCACGAACAGCCCGGCGTCTTTGGCCGCTTGGCGTAATGCCTTGGATTTGTTGACGGTTTCTTCAAATTCGGCGGCAGGATCGCTGTCATGGACGATTCCGCCCCCGGCCTGAATATAGAGCGTGTCATTCCGCGTGACAGCAGTTCTAAGGGCGATACAGATGTCCATGTCACCGCCGGCCGAGAAATAACCGACGCCGCCGCCGTAAACGCCACGCTTTTCGCCTTCCAGCTCGTCGATGATCTCCATGGCGCGGACCTTTGGCGCCCCCGAGACGGTGCCGGCTGGCAGGCCGGCGATCAGGGCGGACAGTGCGTCCTGATCCGGGCGTAGCTTGCCGATGACGTTCGAGACGATGTGCATGACATGGCTGTAACGCTCGATGGTAAAGCGCTCGTTCGGGATCACACTGCCGATTTCGGCGACGCGCCCGACATCGTTGCGCCCCAGATCCAGCAACATCAGATGTTCGGCCATTTCCTTGGGGTCGGCCAGCAGATCGGCCTCAAGCTCCTTGTCCGCCGCGGGCGTGTCGCCACGCGGGCGGGTGCCGGCGATCGGGCGGATGGTGACTTCGCCGGCTTTCACCCGGACCAGAATTTCCGGGCTGGCACCGATCACCTGAAAGCTGCCAAAATTGAAATAGAACATGTAGGGCGAGGGGTTCGTGCGCCGCAACGCGCGATAGAGGGCAAAGGGCGGCAGGGTAAAGGGCTGGCTCCAGCGCTGGCTGGGCACCACCTGAAAGATATCCCCGGCGCGGATATAGGATTTTGCCTTTTCGACTATCTCGAAATAGCGCGCCTTGGTGGTGTTCGAGACCGGCTGGGCCAACGAACTGACCTCGCCCAGATCGCGAGTTTCCTGCGGGGCCGGGCGGTCCAGATCGTTGACCGCATCCATCACCCGTTCGGCCGCCTGCGCATAGGCAGCCCGCGCCGAAAGGCCCCCCGCGCACCAGACCGGCGAGACCACGGTGACCTCACCCTTGACCCCGTCGAGCACCACCACGACCGAGGGGCGCAGCATGACCGCATCCGGCAGGCCCAGAGGATCGGGGTTGATGTCGGGCAGGCGCTCGACCAGACGGATCATGTCATAGCCGAGATAGCCAAACAGGCCGGCTGAAATCGGCGGCAGGCCTGCTGGCAGCTCGATCCGGCTTTCGGTGATCAGGCTGCGCAGGGCGCTGAGGGGGTCAGTCGCGTCGTCACTGAACGCTTCGGGGTCGTAGCGCGCGGCGCGGTTGGTCCGGCTACTGGTGCCGTGGCATTGCCAGATCAGGTCGGGCTTCATGCCGATCACCGAATAGCGCCCGCGGACCTCGCCGCCGGTGACGCTTTCCAGCATGAAACTGTCGACCCGCGCCTGCGCCAGTTTCAGCATCAGCGACACCGGCGTGTCCAGATCCGCCGCCAGACGGGTAAAGACCACCTGATTTTTTCCCGCCCCATAGCCGCGGGCAAAACTGTCAAAGGAAGGTTCGATCGTCATTTCAGGGAATCTGGGCCTGCACGGCGTTGATCAGCGCCTGATTGATCGTGACTCCGGCCTTGTCCTCCAGTGCGCGGGCGTATTCATCAAACAGATCGCTGCCGATGTCCTGTGCGTAGCGGGCGTTGACGTTCTTGATCAGCGTTTTGTTTGCCGCTGTCGTCGGGTCGAATGGGTGGATCGCCTTCAGCCGGGCGACGGCCACGGAATCGGACCCCTCGACCACAGTCACGCCGCCTTTTTCCGGCAGGGCAAAGACAGCCCCTACAAGGGCGCGCGGGGCATTCTTGACCCCGACATCGCGACGCAGACCGGTTTCGGAGACCGGGCTCAATCCCAGCTCGGCAAAGCTTTTGCCCGCGGCAAGGGCGGCCTTTTTGGCGTTCGCCAGCGCCACCACCCGTTTGCGGGTTTCGGCACGGGTCCAGTCCTTGATCACCCGCTCACGGACCTTTGCTAGCGGGATCAAGGCCGGCGGCACGATCTTTTCAAGGCGCAGCGCAAAGATGCTGCCATCGGCGGCGGTGGTAATCTCGGGGAAATCGCCGGGCTTGGCGGCTTCGGCGGCCTTGGTGAATTCGGGGGTGGCCAACAGGCCGGTTTCGGCGCCCTTGACATAATCGACATGGGCCAACTTCATCGCCGTCTGATCGGCCACCTCTTCCAGCGTTGCGCCACCGGCCAGAAGGTCGTCGATTTTGCCGATGCTGTCGTCGATCACGCCGCGGGCCTTATCGGCGGTCAGCTGTTTCACAAGCTCCGGGCGCGCCGCCTCAAAGGAGGTGTCCTTGCCGGCGATGATCGCATTGATGCGGTAAATGGCTGGGCCCAGATTCGAGGCTGCCGGTCCGACGACGCCCGGCTCTTTCAGGCCGAACACCAGCTTGGCGGCCGCATCCGTAAGGTTGTCGGCCGAGACCCGCCCCAGCGAGACATCCTTGATCGCCAGCCCGCGTGCCTTGACTACATCGGCAAAGGTTTTGGCCCCGGATTTAATCGAGTCAATGGCGGCCTGCGCCTCGGCCTCGGTGGGAAAGACCAGACGGTCCACGTCGCGGCGGGCGGGGATGTGGTATTTCTCTGACAGGCTGTCATAGAGGTCGTGCAGCGCCTTTTCATCCGGTTTGATCGTTGCCATTACCATGTCCGGGGTCAGGCTGATATAGGTGATCTTGCGGGTTTCCGGGCTGGTGTAGGCCTTGGGGTTGTCCTTGTATTGCTTGGCAATTTCGCCGTCGGTGGGCGCCCTTGTCGGGCTGGGCAACATGTCGGAGGTGACCGGAGCCCAGTCAAAATCACGGGTTTCGGCGGCATATTTCAGCAGGATCAACGCATAGGTGTCCGCCGGTTTGATCCCACCGACAATGCCGGTCTGCAGCAACGTGCGCGCCGATTCCTTGCGCAGGATGGCGTCATATTGGGCCGGTTTCAGATTGGCGCGCTTCAGCGCCTCCTTATAGGTGGTTTCGTCGAATTTTCCGGTCAACCCCTGAAAGGCCCGGTTGGCCAGCAGCTTGTCGCGCACCTGCGCGTCTCCGATCGACAGGCCGATATGGGTGGTTTCACCGTCCAGTGCCGCGGCGGCCACCACTTGCGACAGAACCTGCCGGTCCAGACCAAAGCTGCGCGCCTGAGCCAGGGTGATATTCTGCCCAACCCGACGCGACAGCGCCGCCAGTTGCGAACGCAGCGCCTGCGCGTAAATATCGACAGTCACCTTTTCCGTGCCCACCGTCGCCACCGGCTGGGTGCCGCCATGCCCGATTGAGCGCACCCCAAAGCCGGTCAGACTGAGGGCCAGCAACGCCAGAACTCCGTAAACGATCATTTTGCTGGTGCTTCGTTTGGTGCGCAGCGGAGCGGTCATGTCATATCTTTCCCATGGGTCAGGTTCGGGCCAAAGTATTAGGGGCAGTTGCGGCGGGTTACAAGCGCGCCTCAGCCGGAAAATGCCGCCAGACGGGCAAACATTTGCTCCAGCCCGGCGCTGTCGGCGTTGGCAAAGGCAATCCGCAGCTGTTTTTCGGCATCCCCCGTGCCACCCGCGTCAAGGGTCGGGGCAAACATCGTCCCCGGCAGCAGCAGGATTCCGGCCTGTTTGACCAGATTTCGGGCCAGATTGTCCGAGCTGACCTTGAAGGGATGCTGCAGATAGGCAAAATAGGCGCCCGCCCCCAGCAGCTGCCAGCCCTCCAGCGCGGGCATTCCGCGCCGGATCGTCGCCTTGCGGGCCAGAATCTCGGCGCGCTCGCCCGCCAGCCATGGCCCCAGCGTCTGCAGCCCGAACAGCGCCGCCCGCTGGCCCAGCTGGTTTGGGCAGATGGTCACGGTATCGAGAAACTTTTCGACCTCATTCAGTCGCTTGCGTGCGCCAATCAGCGCCCCGACCCGATGGCCGGTCAGTCGGTAGGCCTTGGAAAACGAGTAGAGGTGGATCACTGTGCGCGCCCAGTCGGGATCCTGAAACAGATCGTGTGGTGCGCCGGTGCGGCTGTCAAAATCGCGATAGGTCTCGTCCAGAACAAGGGCGATGCCGCGTGATTTGGCCAGATCGTAAAACGCCCGTACGAGGTTGGCGGGGTATTCCGCCCCGGTCGGATTGTTCGGCGTCACCAGAAGGATCGCGCGCACCCGTGAATCCAGCAGCGCCGCGGCGCGCTCGGGGTCCGGCAGCATGTCGCCTTCACAGGGCAGGACGCGGGTTTCAACCCCGGTCATGTCCAGCCACATCTTGTGATTGAAATACCACGGGGACGGGATCATCACGCTGTCCCCCGCCTCGGCCAGAGTGGCGATCGCGGCACAGAACGCCTGATTGCAGCCGCTGGTGATTGCCACCTGATCCGGGTGGATTGTGCCACCATAGGCGCGCGACCAGTTTGCGGCGACAGCCTCGCGCAGCGCCGGCAGGCCCAGAACAGGGCCGTAAAGATGCGCGTCGTCATCATGCAGTGCGGCCTCGGCAATGGCCTGACGCAAGGCCTCGGGGGGCGGCGCCACAGGCGCGGCCTGACTGACGTTGATAAGCGGACGCTCGGGGGGGAACTCGACTCCCTGTAGCCAGCGGCGCGCTGCCATGACGGGGGGCGAAAAGGTCGCGGCTATCTTGGGATTGAGCGGGGCCGGGTTGCGCTGGGTGCTCATGGGGGGTCTCCGTGTCGTCAGTGTGTCGTCTGTGTGGTTTTTTCGCCAGAGTCCGAATGGCTGGGTCTTAATGGCGGGCGCTCACCCCGCCCGATCCTTTGCCAGCGCGGCGATCCGTGCGGCGGTCTGCCGTCGGCAGGCGGTGATCTCGGCAAGAATGGACAGGGCGATTTCGGCCGGTGATCTGGCGCCGATATCCAGACCCACGGGGGCGTGGATGCGCGCAAGCTCGGGCGCGCTCAGGCCGACAGCGCCAAGACGGGTCAGGCGCTTGGCGTGGGTGCGCGTCGAACCGAGACAGCCCAGATAGAAGATGTCGCTTTTCAGCGCCTCGATGATTGCCGGGTCGTCGATTTTGGGGTCGTGGCTGAGGGTCACCACTGCGGCGTGGGCATCCAGCCCGGCGTCGGCGAGGGCCTCGTCGGGCCAGTCCTCGCAAATCTCCTCGCCGGGAAATCGCGCTGCCCGGGCAAAGGCCCCTCGCGGGTCGATCAGCCGTGTCTGGTATCCGGCCATCCGTGCCATCGGCAACAGAGCCTGCGCGATGTGAACGGCGCCAACCACAAACAGGCGCAGGGGAGGGTTGTGGATGGCCACGAACCACGCCCCCTCAAGGCCCGATGCATTGCTTTGAAACCGCGCGTCCAGCGCCGCCCCCAAGGGGTCTCCGCCGGGCTGGCCAAGGCGCCGCTCCCATGTATCGACGTTGACCATCCACGCCACCGGCTGACGCGCCGCGCGCTGGCGACAGAGGGTTTCAAGCATTTCCACATCCGGCCCCTGACCCAGACCGATCGGCTCGACCAGCACCCGGATCCGGCCGCCACAGGCCAGCCCAACCGCAAAGGCATTCTCGTCGCTGACGCCATAATCCAGCAGCCGCGCGCGCCCGTCCTCCAAGGCATCCTGTGCGGCGACGACGACATCGCCCTCGACGCAGCCGCCCGAGACCGAGCCAGCCATCTGCCCGTCCGCTGCCACCGCCAGCTGCGCCCCGACCGGGCGTGGTGCGCTGCCCCAGGTCTCGACAACGCTGGCCAGCGCCACCGCACGCCCCTCTTTGATCCAGGCAAGCGCCGTTTCCGGGATGTTGTTGAAATCCGCCGAATTGGTCATGTGATCGCCCTCTTGACGCCTGTTTGCGTCCCGCGGCGCAGTCTGTCAACGCCACTGGCGAAATGGCGCGCACAAAAAAACGGCGTCCGGACCCGGGGTCCGTCGCCGTTTCAAATCTTATGAACCGTTATCGGTGCTCTCAGAGAGCCCGAAGTTCGGTCGCGTTTTCCTTGCCGTTCCGGCCGGTTTCCAGCTCGAATTCAACCTTCTGGTTGTCGGCCAGCCCAGTCAGACCGGCGCGCTCGACAGCCGAGATGTGCACAAACACGTCCTTGCCGCCATTGTCCGGCTGGATGAAACCATAGCCTTTTGTTGAATTGAACCATTTTACGGTGCCCGTAGCCATCCGTCTTCTCCTTAGTACGTACCGCCCGCAACATGCGGCGGCCCTGGTGTCGTCTGGTCTTGATCTTGAACCGACTTTAGCAGGACGTGCTTCAGGAGGTGCAGTGAAAGACTTACTTCACGGGCCAGATATGGGGCAGTCAAAAACAAATTGCAAGGGCCGAGATGAAATCAGACACAACAAAATTCCGTCCCCGAAGTTGCCTTCAGAGCCGAGCCTTCTGGAATCAAGCATCTCTCGGTCGAAATTCAGACCCTCAAAGGCGTGCAAGAAAGGGACGCAGCGCCCGTGATGGCGCTATAAATGCAAATCTGCCGGGCTTTGTCAAATTAGAGGCCAAAATCGTCGCGGTCTTGCACGTATCCGGGCGGCTTCTTACATAGCGCACAGCGAATCACTTGGAGAGGCATCATGCGCAACGCGGCACTTGTTCTGGGAATCATCGGCGGGATCATCGGCATGATCGTCGGTTTTTTCAGCTACGGTTATACCGAGGCGATCAATGCCTTTGGTGAAATCCCCAATGTCGCCGAGCAGGTCAGCAACCCCGAACGCATTCGCGCGATCTCGTTGTTGGCGCCGGTTCTGGCCATTGCCGGGGGCGCCATGGCCCGTGCGCAGGCGCTGGCCGGAGGCGTCCTGATGTTGCTGTCGGCGGCGGGCATGTACTGGGGCTTTGGCTTTAACGCCTTCACCATGTTTCCCGTGACAATGGCGGGGCTGGCCGGTTTGCTGGCCTTGGCGGCGCGACAGCCGGACGCGCATTAGGGGCCTGATCCCAGGGCCTGTTGACGTTTACCGTATCGCACCGGCGTTAGGGAAAAGTGCGTCCAGCGTAATGAATTCGATCGCAGCGAACGCCGGATCGGACGGGAAATTCGCGCCACGGGGGCAATGTTCAAAACCGCCTCACGACCCTCTTGTCTGAGCCGCCCTTGCAGTTTTGAAAACCTGATACCCCAGAAGCACAGTGGCGCCGATAGCAATAATGGTCCAGCTGGCGTTGCCCAGCAAATCAGCAAGTGCCTTGATATTGCCCCGGAACGCGTAGCCAAGCCCCAGATAAATCGTCACCCAAACCGTTTCGCCAGCGAGGTCCCAAATGGAAAAGCGGAGCCAGCGCATATCGCTTGCGCCGGTCACGATATTAATGGTTGGGCCGACCGGGGCGACAAGCCAGCGCGATAGAAATACGCTTGCGCCACCCCATCGGCGTATCAGCTGTTTGCTGCGCGCCAATTGCGCGGCGCCAGATGGCCTGCGCGACAAGAGGGTTTCAATGCTGTTCCCGAACCAATAGCCAATATAGTATCCAATCTGATCGCCGGCCACCGCTGCCGCCAGCGCTGTCAGAAACGACGCCACGGGGTTGAGGTCCCCGGTGGCAACAAATGTCCCTACGGCCATTAACGTCAATGTGCTGGGCAACGGGACGCCGATCGCGGCCAAGAGGCCAACCCCGAACAACAGCCACAAACCGTATTCCGGCACAAGAGCAAGAATAGCAGCGCTCATTGTTTTGACCGTTCGGCTTTTATGGCGGCCAGAATATCCCGTTCCACATCGGCCAGTGGTCGGCCCTGCATCGCCGCAATTTTATCCAATGAGGTGCGCATGGGCGCGCTTGCCGGCAAGCCGACGGCCTTTGCCAGAATGTCCGTGTCAACATTATAAGAATGCGAAATATAGCCAAGCGGCATCCAGCCAAGCAGTTCTGCGTCACGGTTGTGCGAGAAATACACGATCAGGACAGTCAAACGTAGCAGCATCAGGGCAGCAAAGAGCGCAGACACGATAAAGGCCAGCAACAACACCCGATGCTGTCGCCACATAAGTTTGAAGGTCTTTTTCATCATCCCAACGCTTTCACGGTTTTTCGAACCCTTTGCATGTTATTTGACACATGCGGCTTTTGACAGTTTGAAAAACTGTAAACGGCGGTGCAATACTCGGCCACGGTAGCGGTTGCAATGTGCGGTCGCGGGTGGTGTAAAAATCGGCCACTTTTGCCTTTTTGGCATTCAGGAGGGCTTGGGGATTTACACCGTGTGGAGATCAGCATGCAAAATTGACCCCCCAAGTGGGGAAATTGGAGCAATGCCCGAAAGTTGGTGATGGAGAGATTGGGTTACTTACCGTTTGCAGATGCCGGCGGCAGATTGCTGTTCCATCTCATAAGCCGCCTTTGTGAACGGACATCAATACTGGTCACAACAAATCTGACCTTCACAGAATCGCCCACCGTTTTTACAGATGCGAAAATGACGACCGTATTGCTCGATAGGCTCCCTCATCATTGCGATATCGTCGAGACGGGAAATGATAGCTGGCGATTAAAACATCGCCACTGAACCCAAACCAGAAGGGACACAAAGCGCTCCGATAATTGAGGTCTCCGCGGGTTGTGTCCCTTCTTACCCATATGTACAAACATTCAACTCAAGCGGGAATTGTAAATCGGGGAGCAATATTGGACCACAGAAACGGTCGGATTTTCTGATCGTCGCGGAGTAAAAATCCGCCACTTTGACGCCCAACGTTACTAAGCGAGGGGCGGGGAGATGTATGCTGTGGGA
>JALUYI010000047.1 GCA_027013095.1 Paracoccaceae bacterium
ATGGCGCAAACTCGATGGCGCGTTTCGCCTGCCAGAAATTATCGAGGGGGTTGAATTCAAGGACGGGATCAAGCAGGAAAAACATGCCGCCTGATTACAGCGTCACCAACTTTTGGGCATAGCTCCAGATCGACAAACACCTGCCAGTCGCCATTCAGGATTGAGGCAAAGCAGAAATCCTGCAGTTCCAGATCCCGTGGGCCCTCGCGCAGCCAGTCTCCAAAGCGGCCCAGATCAAGGATGCTCAGCGCCGCCCCGATCCGTGGCAGGTCTTTTATCATAAGGGGTGCTCCTAATCGTTGGCATAGTCCTCAACCGGCGGGCAGACACAGATCAGATGCCGGTCACCGTACACATTATCCACCCGGTTGACCGGCGGCCAGTATTTATCCACGCGAAAGGCGCCGGGGGGAAAACAACCCTGCTCACGGGTGTAGGGGCGGTCCCAGTCGCCGACCAGATCCTCGACCGTGTGCGGCGCATTCTTGAGCGGATTGTTCTCGGCGTCGATCCGCCCCTCCTCGATATCGCGCGCTTCGGCTGCGATGGCCAGCATGGCGTCACAAAAGCGGTCCAGCTCGGCCTTGGTTTCGCTTTCGGTGGGCTCAATCATCAGGGTGCCGACAACGGGAAAGCTCATGGTGGGGGCATGAAACCCGCAGTCCATCAGGCGCTTGGCGATATCATCGACGCTGACACCGGCACGATCCTTCAGCGGACGCGTATCAATAATGCACTCATGCGCAACGCGCCCCGCTGGCCCCTTGTAAAGGACGTCATAAACTCCTTTCAGGCGGGCAGCGATATAGTTGGCGTTCAGAATCGCAACCTTGGTCGCCTGAGTCATGCCCGCGCCACCCATCAACAGGCAGTAGGACCACGAGATCGCCAGAATCGAGGCCGAACCGAACGGCGCCGCGGAAACCGCGCCCTGCCCTTCGCGCGGATCCGAGGGCAGGTAGGGGGCCAGATGCGCCTTGACCCCGATCGGCCCCATGCCGGGGCCTCCGCCGCCGTGGGGGATGGCAAATGTCTTGTGCAGGTTCAGGTGGCTGACGTCCGATCCGATCTCGCCCGGCTTGGACAGCCCCACCTGCGCGTTGAGGTTGGCCCCGTCCATATAGACCTGTCCGCCATTGACATGGGTGATCTCGCAGATTTCCTTGATCTGCTCTTCAAACACGCCATGGGTCGAGGGGTAGGTGATCATGCAGGCGGCCAGATTGTCGGCGTTTGCCTCGGCCTTGGCACGGAAATCGGCAACGTCGATGTCGCCGTTTTCCGCCGTCTTGACCACCACCACCTTCATCCCCGCCATATGGGCGCTGGCCGGGTTGGTGCCGTGGGCCGAGGTCGGGATCAAGCAGATGTTCCGATGCCCCTCACCCCGTGCCCGGTGATAGCCCATGATCGCCATCAGACCCGAGAACTCGCCCTGCGCGCCCGAGTTGGGCTGCATCGACATCGCGTCATAGCCGGTGATCTGGCACAGGATCGCCGCCAGATCATCAATCATTTCCCTGTAGCCCTGCGCCTGATCGGCGGGCACATAGGGGTGAATCTGGCTGAATTCGGGCCAGGTCAGCGGGATCATCTCGGCGGCGGCGTTCAGCTTCATCGTGCACGAGCCCAGTGGGATCATCGCCCGGTCCAGCGCCAGATCGCGGTCGGCCAGACGGCGCATGTAGCGCATCATCTCGCTCTCGGCGCGGTTCATGTGAAACACCGGATGGGTCAGGAAATCGCTGCTGCGGATCAGCGCCTCGGGGATGCGGTATTCGGCCCGCAGGTCATCATCCTTACGGGTGATGCCAAAGGCGCGCCAGACCGCCTCGATGGTGGCCGGGCGGGTGCGCTCATCAAGGGAAATACCGATTCGCGTCTGCCCGACGCGCCGCAGGTTGATCCCTTCGGCCAGCGCCGATTTCAGGATCGCATTCTGCATCGGGCCGACATCGATGGTGATCGTGTCAAAGAAATGCTTTTGCTCGACGACAAAGCCTGCGTCGGCCAGCCCGCGCGCCAGACGCACCGTCTTGCGATGGATACGCTGGGCAATGGCCCGCAGGCCCTCGGGCCCGTGCATCACCGCGTAAAACGACGCCATCACCGCCAGCAGCGCCTGCGCGGTGCAGACGTTCGAGGTGGCCTTCTCCCGGCGGATGTGCTGCTCGCGGGTCTGCAGGGCCAGCCGATAGGCAAGATTGCCGCGACTGTCCACCGAGACGCCGACGATGCGTCCGGGCATCGCCCTTTTATGCGCATCCCGGGTCGCCATATAGGCCGCGTGCGGGCCGCCAAAGCCCTCGGGAACCCCGAACCGCTGGGTTGAGCCGACAGCGATATCCGCCCCCATGGCTCCGGGTTCTTTCAGCAGGGTCAGGGCCAGCGGATCGGCAACGATCACGGCCGCAGCCCGGGCGGCGTGCAGGGCGGCGATCTGATCCGAGAAATCATGCAGGAACCCGGTGGTGCCCGGGTACTGGAAAATCGCCCCGAAGACCTGCTCGCAATCCAGATCGGTCTGGGGGTTACCGATGATCAGCTCGATCCCCGCCGGTGCAGCGCGGGTCTGCATCACCGAGATATTCTGTGGATGACAGTTTTCATCGACAAAGAACGCCGCCGCCTTGGATTTCGCGATCCGCCGCGCCATGGTCATCGACTCGGCGCAGGCGGTGGCTTCGTCCAGCAGCGACGCATTGGCAATTTCAAGGCCGGTGAGATCGCTAACCATGGTCTGGAAATTCAGGATCGCTTCGAGGCGGCCTTGCGAGATTTCCGGTTGATAGGGGGTGTAGGCGGTGTACCACGCAGGGTTTTCCAGAATGTTGCGTTGGATCGCCGGCGGTGTCACCGTGCCGTAAAAGCCTTGCCCGATCAGGCTGGTGGTGTGGCTGTTCTTGCGGGCAACCTCGCGCATGTGAAACAGCACTTCGCGTTCGCTCTTGGCCCGGCCCCAATCGAGCGGCGCCTTTTGGCGGATGCTTTTGGGCACCGTCTGCTCGATCAGCTCGTCAAGGCTGCCCACCCCGACGGTTTTCAACATCTCCTGCATCTCGCGGGGCGACGGGCCGATGTGACGCCGGTTGGCAAAATCGTAAGGGAGATAATCGGTTGGGGTAAAGCTCATGTCTGGACTCCGTCTCGCTGGGTCTCGCTGGGCGCGCGTGCGGGGGGTGGGACTCTTTCCGCACGGGCGCCGGCCCCGGCGCGGTGCGGGGCCGAAAATAGGGTTCTGGATCAGTCGATCAGGGCGTTATAGGCCGCCTCGTCCAACAATTCGTCCAGTGCCGACATGTTGTCGGGCTTCATCTTGAAAAACCACGCATCGCCCAGCGGGTCCTCGTTCACAAGGGTCGGGTTTTCAACGATGGCCTGATTCACTTCGGTGATCTCTCCGTCAAGTGGCGCCAGAATGTCGCTGGCCGCCTTGACGCTTTCGATCACGACGATTTCGTCATCCTTGGCCACCTTGGTTCCCGGCTCGGGCAGTTCGACAAAAACAAGATCGCCCAGCGCCTCGGCGGCGTGTTTGGTGATGCCGACGGTGACGGTCTCGCCGTCCTGCTGCAGCCATTCGTGCTCTTCGGTATATTTCATCTCTGGGTTCTCCTGTTGGGTCAGCGTTTGAAGTTGGCCGGGGTGAACGGCATTTTGGTGATGGTGGCCGGCAGGCGTTTGCCGCGCAGTTCGGCATAGATGGTGGTGCCAAGGGCGCTGTGGGCAGCCTTGACATAGCCCATGGACATCGGCCCCTTGATGGTGGGACCAAAGCCGCCCGAGGTGATTTCGCCAATCGGGCTGTCGCTGTCCTGATCGGCAAACAGGCGCGTGTGATCGCGCATCGGTGCCCGCCCCTCGGGACGCAGGCCGACACGTTTGCGTGGCGCCCCCTCGGCCAGTTCGCCAAGGATCCGCGCCGCCCCCGGAAACCCGCCAGCGCGCGCACCCGAGGTGCGGCGCACCTTCTGGATCGCCCATGTCAGCGCCGCCTCGACCGGCGATGTAGTTTCGTCAATGTCGTGCCCGTAAAGGCACAACCCGCCCTCGAGGCGCAGGCTATCGCGCGCCCCAAGGCCGATCGGCTGGACCTCGTCCATGGCCAACAGCGCCCGCGTCATCCCCTCGGCCAAGTCATCCGGCACGGAAATCTCGAACCCGTCCTCGCCGGTATAGCCCGAGCGCGAGACCCACGCCTCGGCGCCCTCGTAGGGCAGGATCGCCACATCCATAAAGCGCATGTCAGCTACGCCCGGCAACAGCCGCGTCAGTGCGGTTTCCGCCAGCGGGCCCTGCAGCGCCAGCAGCGCGCGCCCCTCGACCATCCGCACCGAGCATCTGTCGCTGAGATGCGCCTCCATATGGGCCAGATCGGCGTCCTTGCAAGCGGCATTGACCACCAGAAACAGGTGATCCCCACGGTTGGCGATCATCAGATCGTCACGAATCCCACCAGCGTCATTGGTAAAAAAGCCATAGCGCTGGCGATTGCCGCCAAGGCCCAGCACATCGACGGGAACAAGCGATTCCAGCGCCAGCGCCGCATCCGCCAGATCGCCGCTTTTCGGGGTCAGGATCACCTGCCCCATATGGCCGACGTCAAACAGGCCGGCCTTGGCGCGGGTATGCAAATGCTCTTTCAACACGCCCAGCGGATATTGAACCGGCATGTCATAGCCCGCGAACGGAACCATCTTGGCCCCCAGTTCCACATGCAAATCATGCAGCGCAGTCTGTTTCAGATCGGACATGGCCCTCTTTCTCCCTGTCAGGCCGGTCCCGTTTGGGGGGTCTCCGGCATCGTCAAATGCGCACCTCTTGGTTGCGCCGCGATGCCCCCTCTGTCCTTTTGCCTGAGATCGCTATCCCTTCGGCGGGCGCATCGCACCACTCTCCAGAGTTCTCTGTCCCAAGATCGGTCCCTGCGCCTGAGAGTTTCCGGGGCGGTTGCTCCTTCGGCACCGGATCCAGCCCGACGGCTGCCCCGGATTCTCCCGATCCTGATTGCGGTGGACCGTAGTATACACATTCCGGCAGATCAACCCGCCTTGTGGCGCCCGGCGGAAAAATATAGGTCAGTATCACAGCGTCGATCCAACACCGGCAAACCTGTTCCGAAAGGCCCCCGATGCCCCGCCCATTTTTCTTTGGCTACGGCTCACTCGTCAACCGCAACACGCATGACTATGCCGAGATCCACACCGCCCGCGTTCTTGGCTGGCAGCGCGTCTGGCGCCACACCTCTTTGCGCGCCGTGGCTTTTCTCAGTGTCACCCCGGCGCCAGGGAAATTCATCGACGGTGTGATTGCAACGGTGCCGGATGGCAACTGGCAAGAACTGGACCGGCGCGAGCACGCCTATGACCGTCTGCCTTTGACGGCCGAGGACATCCGCCACGACCACCCCGGGCCGATCTCGGTTTACATGTACCGGACCAGACCCCAATGCGACGCGCCGCCCGATACGCGCCACCCAATCCTGCAGAGCTATCTGGATACGGTTCTTCTGGGCTATCTTGACGTGTTCGGGGCGGCCGGGATCACGCATTTCATCGAAACCACCGCGGGGTGGGAGGCCCCCATTCTGCAGGACCGCAATTCGCCAATCTATCCGCGCGCCGAACGCCCCGACGCCCGAACCCGCCAGCGGTTTGACGACGTGCTGGATCGGCTGGGAATCACCCGGATCGCACCATAAGCAGACAACCCATCAACTGCGCGTCGGCAGTTTTTGCAACAGTGGCAACAGGCGCCCCATGTCCGGCCCGTGCTCGATCCCGGTCAGCGCCTTACGCAGCGGCATGAACAGCCCCCGGCCCTTGCGCCCCGTGGTGGCCTTTACCGCCTTGGTCCACGTCCCCCACGTCGTCGTATCAAACGGCGGCTCAGGCAACATGGCAAGAGCGGTCGCCACGAACTCGGCATCCTCGGGGGCAATGCTGGATGCCGCCCCGTCGCGGCACAGCGCCCACCATTCTGCGACCGCCTCGCGGGTCATAACGTTTTCATGCACCGCTTCCCAGAATGCCGGGGCCAGATCGTCGGGCACCCCGATCCGCGCCAGCGTCGGCGCCATCTCTTCCACGCTCAACCGCGAGACATATTTCGCCGTCAACGGCCTCAGGTCAGCGACATCGAACTTGGTCGGGACCGCGCCGAAATGCGACAGATCAAAGCCAGCAATCAGCTCGTCGAGCGACCCAAACAACACGGCCGGGTCCGACGACCCCAGCCGCGCCAGATGGCTGAGCAGCGCCATAGGCTCGATCCCCTGTGCGCGCAGATCGCGCAGTGCCAGCGTGCCGAGACGCTTGGACAGGGCCTCGCCCTGCGGCCCGGTCAACAGCGAATGGTGCGAGAAGCTCGGCAACCGCCCGCCCAGCGCGGTGATGATCTGGATCTGCGTCGCGGTGTTGGTGACGTGATCCGAACCCCGCACCACATGGGTAATTCCCATCTCGGTATCGTCAACGACCGAGGCAATGGTATATAAAACCTGCCCGTCAGCCCGGATCAGAACCGGATCGCTAACGCTGGCCGCATCAATCGAGATATCGCCCAGAATGCCGTCCGTCCATTTGATCCGCTCGTGATCCAGACGAAAGCGCCAATAACCGCCCCGCTCGGCCCGAAGCGCGGCTTTTTCCGCCTCGTCAAGACGCAGGGCCGCGCGGTCGTAAACTGGCGGCTTGCCCATGTTCAGCTGTTTCTTGCGCTTCAGATCCAGTTCAACGGGGGTCTCGAAACATTCATAAAGCCGCCCCATTGCGCGCAGCTTGTCTGCCGCCGCTGCGTAACGGTCCAGCCGCGAGGATTGCGTCTCGACCCGATCCCAGGTCAGACCCAGCCACTCCAAATCCTCCTTGATTGCGTCGGCATATTCCGGTCTGGAGCGCTCGGGGTCGGTATCATCCAGACGCAGGATGAACTGCCCGCCGCCTTTTCGCGCGATCAAAAAATTGAACAGCGCCGTGCGCAGGTTTCCAACATGAAGAAATCCCGTCGGTGACGGGGCAAAACGGGTCACAGTCATTGTTCGGCCATTCGCAAGGTTGCACGGATTTTCCCGTGGCTTACACGCAATCCACCGCGTTGCCAATGCACTCTTGCACCGGACGCTGCCGACGTCGACGCATCACCCGCCCGCCCGTCTGGCTGGGTGCGAGCGTCGAGCAACGGCGGCCAACACGGATTATTCGATCAAATTTCGTACTTTTGCAAAAATATAAACCTTTTGGAAAGAAATCCTGCCTAGACCAAGTATGTTCCCGAACCGGGAACTCTGGCTGCTTGCAAAGTCAGACCCTCCAGTCTGGTTATTGCCCCCCGCATCGCACTCCTGGTGCGGGGGGTACGGGGGTGCTTTGACGAATTGTCGGGGTATTCCCATCGCCAAAAGCCCGAACAGGTCAAAGACGTGGCAGGATTTTGGCGATTCGCCATTTTGTCCAAACGCCATCAATCGGAACCCGATCCTGCAGGACAGCCCCGCAAAAGGGCGCGCGCAAGGGCGCAAACCCGTCCGGCCGGACTTCCGCACTCGATTGATTTACCGCGGGAGGGGAGACGACGAAAAATGGCAGTCCCTAGGCCGATCGAACCCCCTTTTCTGCTCTTTCCCCAAATGTCCTAAATAATTACAATAAAACAATAAGTTAAAAATTCTCTTTCCGTGAGTTTCTTCATATTTTCCCTTGAGTTCAGATCATTCGTGGGGCAAAATGTGGGGCAAATAGTTTAGTTTTTCCTGTGGGGCAAATTCATGCGCCTGAACACCAGAATTATAAAGCAATTGACCGAGCCAGGCCGATACGCCGATGGTCGCGGGCTTTATTTGCACATTCGCAAGGGCGGGTCACGACAGTGGATTTTGCGAACCACGGTCCACCGTAGAAGAGTAGATATCGGATTGGGAGGAGCTATGCCCAAAAGTTGGTGACGCTGTAATCAGGCGGCATGTTTTTCCTGCTTGATCCCGTCCTTGAATTCAACCCCCTCGATAATTTCTGGCAGGCGAAACGCGCCATCGAGTTTGCGCCATT
>JALUYI010000048.1 GCA_027013095.1 Paracoccaceae bacterium
GCGCAACCCTTTCACGGTTCTGTGAATTCCAGCCATAAAATCCCTCTTGAGCCTGTATCAGCTACAGACACTAAACACGATGCGAACGAAACTTCAAGGACACTGAAACATGATGGAAACCGATTCGGCCGGGCGGGTCTCGGCCCTGCCCTTGGCCCACGAAAAAGACCGCAGCGCGCGCCGCTCGATCTGGCTGATGCTGCTCGGAGCGCTGGCCATGACCTCATGCTGCATTCTGCCGCTGGGCCTTGTCAGCCTCGGCGTGACCGGAGTCTTCATCGGCCGCCTCAGCGCGCTTTACCAGTTTCACTGGTATTTTCTGGCCTTCGCCAGCGCCAGCCTGATCTATGGCTTCTGGAAGGCCTATAAACCCGTAAGCCCGGAAAGTTGCGCCAGCGGCAGCTGTGCCCGGCCCATGAACCGAACCCTGATGCGCAGTATCGTCTGGCTGTCGCTGCTCATCGTCGTTGGCGCTATTGCGTTCCAATATCTGGCACCGGTTTTCCTTAGCCCCTTCTGATATATGAAACAGGATCGAACACCCATGAAACCCAACATGAAACAATCGCTGTTTGCGCTTGTCGCCACATCTGCCCTGCTGTTCTCCGGCAGCGCATTTGCCGCCCTGAAAACCGTCAAGATCGAAGTGACCGGCCTTTATTGCGCATCCTGCCCCTACATTGCCGCACAGGCCATCCAATCGATCAAAAGCGCCACGATCACCGACGGGTTTTACGACCAGAAAAACCAGATGGCGCAGTTCGTGGTGCAATATGACGACGCGCAGACAACACTCGACGCGCTGACAAAGGCAACTGTAGAATACGGCTATCCCGCCAAGATCATTCCGACCGGCAACGGCAATTCCTGAAAGATATATTCCAATGAAAGACTGTTGCGACAGCGAAAAAAAAGACGGCTCCTATGACCTGATCGTCATTGGCGCCGGCTCGGCCGGGTTTTCGGCCTCGATCACGGCAGCCGATGCGGGAAAACGTGTCGCCCTGCTTGGGCACGGAACCATCGGGGGAACCTGCGTCAACGTCGGCTGTGTCCCCTCAAAGGCCATGATCCGCGCCGCCGAAGCCGTCCACGCCGCCGCCGCGGCAAAGCGTTTTCCCGGGCTATCCGGCGCCGTTTCTCTGGACAGCTGGTCCAGACTGCTGCAGGCAAAGGACGATCTGGTTGGCGCTCTCAGGCAAAAGAAATATGCTGATCTGCTGCCCTCCTACCCGTTGCTCGACTATATCGACGAAGGCCCGGCCCGACTGATCCCCGGCGGCGTTTCGGTGGGATCGCGCGAACTGAAGGCCCCAAAGATCATCATCGCCACCGGCTCGCGCCCTGTGCTGCCGCCGATTGAGGGCATCGAGACCGTGGTAAGTCTAAACAGCACCGAGCTCTTGTCCCTCGAAGATTTGCCCAAAAGCCTGATCTTTATCGGCGCCGGTTATATCGGGGTCGAGTTGGCACAGATGATGGCCCGCTTTGGGGTCAGGGTCACCATCGTTTGCCGCTCACGCCTGCTGCCCGGGGCCGAGCCCGAGGTCTCGGCCGCCCTCAGCGAGGCCTTTACCAGCGAAGGAATCCGGATCGTCAGCGGGATCAGCTACCAAAATGTCAGCCGCCATGCCGACGGGATCAGGGTCTGCGTCAGCAAGGACGGCGAGCACCTCAATCTTGATGCCGAAAAGCTGGTGGTCACCAGCGGGCGGCGCGCCAACAGCGACGCACTGGAGCTGGACAGCATGGGGGTTCAAACGAACGCGCGCGGCGCCATCATCGTCGGCCCGGACATGCAGACCAGTGCCCCCGGAATATACGCCGCCGGCGATGTGACCGACCGCGACCAGTTCGTTTACATGGCCGCCTACGGGGCCAAGCTGGCGGCACGAAACGCGGTTCTGGAGCAGAGCCTCAGCTATGACAACGCCACCATGCCCTGGGTCGTTTTCAGCGATCCACAAGTTGCCGGTTGCGGCCTCAGCGAAGCCGACGCTATCGCTGCGGGGTATAATGTCAAGACCTCGGTCGTGCCGCTGGACCAAGTGCCCCGGGCACTGGCCGCCCGAGACACTCGCGGGGTGATAAAACTGGTCGCCGACAGCGCCAGCGACCGCCTGCTGGGCGGACAGATCATCGCCCCCGAGGGCTCAGATTCGATTCAGACACTGGCCATGGCGCTGAAGGCCAAGATGACGGCCAAGGCGCTGGGAGAAACGATCTTTCCCTATCTGACCACCGTCGAAGGGTTGAAGCTGGCGGCGCAAACCTTTGACATGGATGTGGCCAAGCTGAGCTGCTGCGCCGGTTAGCACCTGCAACGTTTCGACAAAATATTCTCGTCGCCAAAACCCTGCCGCACTTTTGGCGATGAGCATGTCCCAACTATTTATCCAAACGCTTCAGGAGCCGTTGGCATTGCTGCCCCGCAGCTTGGCCTTGTCGAGGTCATGCACCAGACGGGTCTCCAGCAACTGTCCACTCCTATAGAGGATGGGGTAGGCTACGGCCGAAATCTGCGAGTTCAGATCGTTCAGGCTGCGCAGGGTCTCCAGATGGATATCGCTGCTCTCAAAGCTCTGCTCCAGCCCCTTGCGCAACCGGTTGAGGTGTTTCTTGCGACTCTTGCGTTCCTGCAGCTTCATTTCGGCCTTTTCCTCGACCAAAAGGCGGGCACTTTCGATGTCATCGGATACCAGAACGTTGAAGGCCAGCGTCATGTTGTGCAGAACGCGCTCATGCAGGGATTGCAGTTCAGCCCAACCGTCATCTGACAGTTTGACCCGTTTTGAGCCCTTCTCACGAGCCAAAGCCATCAGCCGGTGGGCGATGATATCGCCGGCATTTTCAAGGTTGATCGCATATTCCGTCAATTCGCGGATGCGCCGGCTTTCCCCCTTGCTGGCCCCCTCGCGCGGGATCGACGCAGCATAACGCCGGATCCCCTCCAGTGCAGCGTTAACCTCATCGTCCATATCGGAAATCCGCTTGATCCCGTCCGGGTCATATCTGGCGAACAGTTCCATCACCGGGCGCGCCATGATCTCAATGATCTGGCTCATCCGCAAGACCTCGCGCTTGAGACTGGCCAGCGCCAGAGACGGGGTGTTCTGGACGTTGGGGTCAAGGGCCGACAGGGGCTTGAACCGGTCGCTGACGACCTCGGCGCTGGGGCGATCCGGCACCATCAGGCGCAGCGGAGCTTCGATAAATCCGATCCCCGGCAGCGACACCAACAGCAGCAGGATGTTAAAGCCGAGGTGAACCGAAACCACCTTTTGCGTGTCCGAGACCACGTCCAGAACGCTCAAGACCGGGGTCAGGTGGACCAGCAACAGGGCAACAACCGCCCCGATTCCGCGCAACACCAGATTGGCCAGCGCGATCCGTTTGGCTTCAGGGCCCATCCCGCGCCCCAGCCACAACGGTAGCGTGGCACTGCCAAGGTTCGCCCCCAGTACCATCGAGGCCGCCGCCGGCACCGGCAGAACCCCGACCGAGACAAAGGTCACCACCATCAGGATTGCCCCGACGCTGGAATGCATCAAAAACGTCACCGCCGCGCCGACAAGGAACGCGGTGACGAAATCATTCGCCAGATAGGTCGCGATCACCGGCAAAAAGGCGCTCTCGCGGATCGGGTGGACTGCATCGCCGATCAAGCGCAGCGACAGCAGGATCAGGGCAACGCCAATCAGGATCCGACCGATCTGCTTGAAGGTCCGACGCTCGGTCTTCAGGAAAAGATAGCCGCCCACCAGCAACAGGATCGGAATCAGCCAAGTCAACTTGAATGTCAGGATCTGAATGACCATGGCCGAGCCGAAATCGGCGCCAAGCACCAGTGACAGCCCGCCCATGAACGAAATCAGACCCGAAACGGCAAAACCGCTGGCCAAAAGCGCGGCAGCGGTGGCGCTCTGCAGGATGATAGCCAAAAGGACACCGACAAAGGCCATGCTCAGGCGCTTGTCCTCATGGGCGGTGATCAGGCGACGAAAACTGGGGCCCATAGCCCGCTCGATCCCGGTGCCCACCATACGCACGGCATAAAGCAGCAGCATCGTCGCCCCGCCCAATCCGACAAGAAAGCTCAGAACCGGCATGTCAGCGATCCCTTGACAGCTGCGGCAGGACCACCTCGACACCCCAGACGTTCATCGCCTGAGTGGCCACAGGGTCCAGCGGTTGATCGGTAACGAAAATGTCGATCTCGTCAGGAGCGCTAAGCAGAACCGAGGCCTTGCGCCCCATTTTGGTGCGGTCAGCAACCATGATCCGCTGCCGCGCATGGCTGACAAAACAGCGGGCCAGCTGGGCCTCGGAGAAATCCTGCAACAAAAAGCCGCGCTGGGGATCCACCGCATCCGCCCCCAGAATCGCGAAATCGGCGTGAAAGCGGCAGACAAACTCCTGCACGGCGCTGCCGAAACACCCGGCAAGGTCGGCCGCCACTTCGCCGCCGGCCAGAAAGACCTTGTTGCCGTTGCGCCCGGCCAGTGTCTCGGCCACCACAAGCGAGTTGGTAATGATCTGAAGCCCCGAGCGGCTGCCCAGCGCCTCGGCGACATAGGTGGTTGTGGAGCTGACATCCATAAACAGCGCCGCCCCGTCCGGCACGATTCCGGCAACGGCGCGCGCCATCTCGCGCTTTTCACTGCGATTCTGGCCGAGGCGTGTGGTCAGGCCGCCGCGAGTATCGTCTCCGGCCAGAAAAACGCCACCGTGGACCCGCGTGACCAGACCCTCTTTTCCCAGCTTCTTGACCGTGCGCCGAACCGTCTCTTCGGAAACGTCCAACGCTGCGGCAAGATGGCTGGTGCGCGCCGAGCCCCCAAGGCGGCGCAGGATGTCCAGCAATTCCAATGCCCGATGCGATTTTATGCCCGATTTTTCTGGCTTCATAGTCCCGTTCCAGTTATTTGACCTTGAAAACCACATATAGGGTTAAGAAGCGATTAAAATCGTTATCTATCCCTCACTTTTATGTGTTTATGTGGGATAACTATGCATTGCCGCACAGGAAAGCAATAAAATCCATGAAAAATCGCAAGATATTATTCATTGTCGTCGATCAACTGCGGGCCGACTGCATTCATGGCGCGCTGGCGCAGCATGTCGATCTACCCAATATTGCCGCCTTTCGCCGCGAGGCGGTCAGTTTTCTGAACCATTATTCGGTGACCAACCCATGCGGGCCGTCGCGGGCTTCGATCCTGACCGGGCTCTATGCGATGAACCACCGCTCGGTGCGCAACGGAACACCGCTGTCCGCAGCGCATCGTAATCTGGCGCTGGAGTTGCGTAAATCCGGTTATGACCCGCTGCTGTTCGGCTATACCGATACCAGCCACGATCCACGCACCGGGCATCCGCGCGATCCGCGTCTGCTGAGCTATGAAGGCGTTCTGCCCGGATTTCACGAAATCGTCGAGATGTGTCTGGACCAAAGCTACCCCTGGCGCGCAAATCTAGCGGCCAAGGGCTATGATCTGCCGGAATATGCGCATTTTTACGATCCGGTCTCGCCCGATCCGGCGCGCGCGGCGCGAGCGGACGATCCGGCCTTTTATGCCGCCGGGGACAGTGACACCGCCTTTCTGACCGACGCGTTTCTTGAACAGATGGCGGTGCGCCGGGATCAGGCGTGGTGCGCCTTGCTGACCTATATCCGCCCGCACCCGCCGCTGGTTGCCCCGGCGCCCTATAACAAATGTGTCGATCCCGACAGCCTGCCGTTTCCGGTGCGTCATGCCTCGATTGCCGAGGAAGAGGGCCAGCACCCCTTCATGGCCGTCAACCGCACACGCCCGTCCATGGCCTCGTGCGTGCGCGGCACAGCGGTGGATGAAACCGATGACCGCGACGTTCAGATGTTGCGGGCGATCTATCTGGGACTGGCTGCCGAGGTGGATCATCACCTTGGCCGGGTGTTTTCCTTTCTGAAGGAAAGCGGCCAATACAATGACACCCTGATCGTTCTGACCGCCGATCATGGCGAGATGCTGGGGGACCACCACATGTGGGGCAAGGCGCAGGTCTATGAACCCGCCTACCGTGTTCCCCTGATCATCCGCGACCCTTCAGCGCCCGAGGGGCATGGCCGGACGGTCAATGCCCTGACTGAATCGATCGACGTCGCTCCGACGATCCTTGAATCCTGCGGACAAAACGCGCCGGGGGCCATGGACGGGCGCGCCCTTGGCCCCTTTCTGCACGGCGTCACACCCGGTGACTGGAAGACCCACATTATGATGGAGCTCGATTTCGGCCAGCCGGACCAGCCGACCGCGATGCAACTGGCGGCAAAGGCTCCGCTGGAGGCCTCGAATCTGGCGATCCTGCGCAATGAGCGATTCAAGCTGGTGCATTTCAACGCCGGCCTGCCGCCGCTGTTGTTCGACCTTAAGGAAGACCCCGAGGAAATGAACAACCTTGCGGGCAAACCCGGGTTTCAAAATATCCTCTTGCAAATGACGCAAACCCTTCTCAGCCACCGGATGCGCCACGCGGATCAAAGCCTTGCGCGCATGAAAGTCGGCCCTAACGGAGTCCTGAACGGTCCCGATTGAGTATTTTTGCAAAAAAGAGGGCAAGGGGCGCGTCCCCGATCCCGCTCGTCTATGCCAAAACCTTTTCGGCCGCCAACTCCTCCCAGCGGTGGCAGGAAACATTGTGTCCCTTGCCGATATGGGCCAGCTCGGGCTCTTCCTTGCGGCAGCGATCCTGGGCAAAGGGACAACGGGTCTGGAACTTGCATCCGGGCGGCGGGTTGGTTGGCGAGGGGATCTCGCCCAGCAGTTTCTGACCGCCGCGGCGATCCTCTGGGTCGAGCGAGGGGATGGCCGACAGGAGCGCTTGCGTATAGGGGTGGCGCGGCGCCGAGAACAGCTCGCGCGTGGGCGCAGTCTCCATCAGGCGTCCCAGATACATCACCGCAACATTGTCGCATATATGGGCGACCACCGACAGGTCGTGACTGATGAACAGAAAGGTCAGGCCCATTTCCTGCTGGATCGATTTGAGCAAGTTCAGGACATCGGCCTGAATCGACACATCCAGCGCCGCAACGCTTTCGTCGGCAACGACAAACCGCGGGCGGGAGACCAGCGCGCGAGCGATGGAAATACGTTGGCGCTGGCCGCCCGAAAAGGCATGCGGAAAGCGGCGCAGGTGTTCGAGATTCAGACGGCATTTGGCGGCGATCTCGCGCACGCGCTCATCGGTTTCCTCGCGCGAGTTGGTAAGCCCCATGACCTCTAGCGGTTCGGCGATAATGTCGCGCACCGTCATCCGCGGGCTGAGAGCGGCGTAAGGGTCCTGAAAGATCAACTGCGCCCGGCTACGGTATTCCTTGAGCTCCCGCCCCTCCAGTTTCGGCAGATCGTAGCGCACCTCGCCATCGTCATAGGTCACGTCGCCTCGGGTGATCGGCGCCGCCCTCAGCAAGGCCCGGCCAAAGGTCGTCTTGCCCGAGCCGCTTTCGCCGACCAGACCGAAAAAGCTGCCGGGGGCGATGTCGATACTGACGTTTTCGACCGCCCGAACCACGGGTTTCGGGCCAATCAGAGTCCCACGCAGCGGATAGTGGACAGACAGCCCCTTGGTGGAAATCAGTGGTGTCTCGGTCATGCGGAAACACTCTCCTTGGTGAACAGATGACAGGCGACGCGGTGCGTTGCGTCGATCTGCGTAAAGCGGGGCAATTCGCGCTGGCAACGCCCCTCTATCGCCACGCTGCAGCGTGTGTTGAAGACGCAGCCCGTCGGGCGTTCCAGTGGCGACGGGATGTCGCCGGGAACCGGGATCAGGGGGGCGTCGAGATCGTCGAGATGGGGCAGCGCAGCCAGCAAGCCCTTGGTGTAGGGGTGAGCCGGGGAACGGATGACGTCGCGCACCGGGCCCTGCTCGACAATCCGGCCGAGATACATCACGGCAACCTTGTCCGCGGTCTGCGCGATCACGCCGAGGTCATGGGTGATAAAAATGATCCCCATGCCGAATTCGGCCACCAGATCTTTCATCAGGTCGATCACCTGCGCCTGAATGGTGACATCAAGGGCGGTCGTGGGTTCATCGGCGATCAGCAGTTTGGGTTTCGTTGACAGGGCCATGGCGATCATCGCCCTCTGGCGCATCCCGCCGGACAGCTCGAACGCGTATTGGGAAAAGCGTTTGGAGGCATCCGATATCCCCACCCGGTCCAGCATTTCAATCGAGACTTCACGGGCCTTTTTCTTGCTCATGTCGGTGTGAATCTGCAGCTGCTCAACCATCTGGTTGCCGATGCTGATTGCCGGGGCAAAGCTGGCCATCGGCTCCTGAAAGATCATCGAGATGGCGCCTCCTCGCACCACCTGCATGTCGCGAGCACTTTTCAGCCCCATGACATCTATCGGCCCGCCTTTCAGATGCAGCGTGATCTTTGTCCTTTCGCCGTAGATTGCATTGCCGGCGTTCAGTTTCATCAGCGATTTCGCGGTTACCGATTTCCCCGAGCCGCTTTCGCCCACCAACCCCATGACTTCGCCCGCCTCAAGTGAGAACGAGACGTCATCAACCGCCGTGATTCGCCCCTCGTCGGTATCAAATTGCAGAGTCAGGTTTTCAACGTCGATCAGGCGGCTCATGTCTTGCTGTCCGAATAGGGGTCCGCCGCGTCCCGCAGCCCGTCTCCGACAAAGACAAAGGCCAGAACCAGCGTTATGAAAAAGATGACGGGGATGAAATACCACTGATAGTTCAGCAGCACATCGGCCTTGGTCACGTTTTGCAACATCACCCCAAGGCTGTTGACCGGATCCTTCAGCCCCAGCCCGATGAACGACAGGGCCGTTTCGGACAGCACCATATAGGGAAAGGAAATGACCAGATCGACGATGATATAGCTGGTAAAGCTGGGCAACAGATGCTTGCGGATAATGTGACTTGCGCTGGCGCCGCACAGCTGCGCGGCCAGCACATATTCCTGATTGCGTTCGCTTAAAAGGTGTGTGCGCACCCGCCGCGCCAGTGTCGGCCAGCCGATAAATCCGAGAATGATCGAGATGAAGAAGAACCGCATCTCGGAGCTCCAAGTGTCGGGGATAAAGGCCGCCAGCGCCATAAACAGCGGAATTGCCGGCACCGTTCGGATGGCATCGGTGATCATCTGCAGGACCGAGTCGATCCAGCCGCCGTAATAGCCGGACACCCCTCCTATGATCAGGGCCATGACAAATGCAATCAAGACGCCAATCGTGCCCACGGCCATTGATGTGTTGATGGCGTGAAAGGTGCGCGAAAAGATGTCCTTGCCGGCAAAATCGGTCCCAAACAGGTGGATTTTCCCCTTGTCCACTCCAAACAAGTGACGGTCGAAATGCAGCCCGAACAGGGTATAGGGGTCGCCATGCGGCAGAAAGGTCATGAACCGACGTTTCTCGCGATTGATCGTTGTGACCCAGCGGAAATTGGTCTTGATCGAACGCTGGCGCTCTGAGGTGTAAATGAACGGAACAATGGAAAAGCCGTTCTCGTCCCAGAATTTCGGGATTTGCGGGGCGCCGTTTTCATAGCCCTTGTCCCGTCCGGCGATAGTCGGGTTATAGGGGGTCAGGAACGGTGCGAACAGGCCCGAAAGGATCAGGGCCAGCAACACGATTGCACCGGCCATGGCGGATCTGTTCCTTTTGAAACGGGTCCAGATCAGTTGACCCTGCGAGGCGGTGAAATAGGCTTCTTTCAGCTTTTGATCGACATTCGCGTCGGTCTTATCGGTGGTCTTATCGGTGGACATGTCGCTCATCCCATGATGCTCCGTCTTACGCGCGGATCGGTCAGCGCCAACAGAATATCGGTGAAAAAGTTGAGCGCAACGATACTGGCGGTCAGCAAGAAGATGATCGCCCCGGCAAGCTGCTGGTCGTTGGAACGTGCCAGTGCCTCGATCAGCAGGCTGCCCGCCTCGGTCAAGGTCAGGATCAACGCCACCACCGGCAATTCATTGAAAATGCGGTTCAGGTCAAAGCCGAGGCTGTTGATGATCGGCCCCAGCGCGTGGCGCGCCGGGTATCGCCACAGCAGGCGCCGCCCCGAAACACCGCGGGCCCGTGCGGCGGTGACGTAAAGTTTGCCGATTTCATCGGACATCAGCGCCCGCACCGTCTGGATGGCAAATGCGGTGGCCGACCAGCCAAGAATAAAGATCGGCAGCCAGGCATGCGACAGGAAATCGACCCCCCGAGCCCACGACCAGGCGGCATCTCGATATTCTGGTGAAAACAGCCCCGTCAGGGAGTTGCCGAACATGACGGTGGAAAACAGCATCACCATCAGCGCCAGCAGGAAATTCGGCAGCGCGAGGCCCAGATAGCTGACCAGCCGCAGCGTGTTGTTCAGCGTCTTGTTGTTGGAGGTCGCCGATATGATCCCCACGGGCAAGGCCACGGCATAAGCCGCCAGCAATGACGTCAAACATATCCCCAGAGAGATCCAGAATTTTTCGCCCAGAAGACGGCTGATATTCAGACGCAGAATACAGCTTTCGCCAAAGTCTCCCTCAAACGCATGGGTGATCCATTTGACCCAGCGGGTCAAAAACGGCTTGTCCAGCCCCAGAAGCACCCGCTCGGCCTGAATGTCGGCAACAGTGATCTGACTGCCCTGGGTGTTCTTGAAGGCGACGTAGCGCTCGGCGCAATCACCGGGAACCAGCTCCATCAACGAGAACACAATAAAGGAAACGATCACCAGTGTGACCATGGCCATCACGGCCCTGACCGCCACAAAGCGCATGAATTGCAACATCTCAGTCCACCCCGTAATCACCTGAGCCGCCAGTTTTTCAGCGGGCTTTTCTTGGTTATTGCCGGTACATATCCGGTTTGTTCATCGGCACGTTTGCGGGCGACCTGCGCCGCCCGCAAACAGTTTGGAATTGGCGTCTGCCGACCTTATTTGGCCAACCACCACTGAACCGGCCGATACGGGTAGGCTCGATAGTACTCGTAAGACGCGGTCCGGAACTTGTGGAAGTTCTTCAGCGCATTACGATGGTAGATCGGAGCCGGGGCCTGAACCGTGCCAATGAACATCAGGTGGCCGGTCATCAGCTCAACCATCTTTTCACCCAGCTTGGCGGCCTGATCCGAACCCGGAGCCGCCGATTGGAAGGCATCCACCGTATCCGAAAGATCATAGACCCATTTCGGCGGTTTCACACCCTTGGCGCCCTTGCTGTCGATGTATTCAGCCCACAGCACGCCGGTGCGGTGGCCGAAATAGTTCTCGAACGGAGCTTTCCACAGTTCCGCCGTGCCCTGAACGATGGCAATCGGCTGGCCCTTGCGCCATGTGCCGATATCCAGCTTGTTGGCCGACTGGTTGGAACGATACTCGTCCGGCGTGACCTCTTTGACAGTGGTCTTGATGCCAACGTCAGACCAGTACTGGCCGACCAGTTCGACAACCTGACTGGAAACGCCCTGAGTCGCAAACTGGATGTTCAGCACCAGCTTGTCGCCATTGGGCATTTCGCGGAAGCCGTCGCCATCGACGTCTTTCATGCCCATCTCGTCCAGCAGCTTCTTGGCGCCGGCCGGATCGTAATTGGCGGCGAATTTCAGCCATTTCGGGTCGACAAAGCTGGGGGTCGGGGAAAAGCCGATATATTGCTTGGCAACACCCTGACCGAAAAAGGCCGTCTGGTTCATTTCTTCGCGATTGATTGCAATCGACATCGCCTTGCGGAACCGCAGATCCCCGAACACTTTGCGTTTTTCAAGGTTCTGGTCGGTCACGTTGAACGAGAAGGTTGGCATCGCGATGGTCGGAGCCAGATCAACGGTAAAGTCACCCTTTTTCTGTTTCTCCAGCAACAGGGGAGCCGAGGGCAGGTCCAACGACTGTGCCTTGTAGTCCACCTCGCCATTGACCAGTTTCAGCAGGCGAACCTGGCTTTCGTTGGCGAATGTCTCGTCCATCTCGTTGATGTAGGGCAGCTGGTGGCCAGCGGTGTCTACAGCAAAGAAATAGGGGTTGGCGACCAGATGACGGCCTTCGGTCGTCTGCTTGACCATGATATGCGATTCAAGCGTCGGCACCGTATCCTTGGGCAGCTTGGCCACCTTGTCGGGGCTATTCAGCATCGGCGTGCCGGTGTCTGTCCAGTCCGAGTTGCCGTAATAGGCCTTGATCAGCGCATAACCGTTCTTGAAGCCATAGCTCTGCGCCAGCTTGTCGGCATCCGGGTTGATCGCCGGGTGGAACTTGCCAAGGAAATGCTTGGGCTGGAAGGGCTGGGCATAGATCGTGGCAAATGTTGCCAAGAGGCCCGGCTTGGGCGCCGGCAGCTTGAAGACGACGGTCTGCGGATCCGGCGTTTCGATGGTCATCTTCTTGCCGGCGACAAGGGCGTAATCCTTGGGCTTGGAGAAGACATTCTTGTCGTACATCAGGTTGTCGTAATAGAACTTGATGTCGGCCGAGGTGAACGGCGCGCCGTCAGACCACTTGTGACCCTTGCGCAGATGCATGGTCAGCTGGGTAAAGTCCTTGTTCCACTGCCAGTCCTTGGCAACATAGGGTACGACGGTTTGCAGATCGTCCGAATAGCGTACCAGATTGACGTGGCGCACCGACAAAAAATCCGACGTGCCCGCTTCGGATGCGTTCGAGAGCGCATGGAAGGTGCCGCCGTACTGGCCGATCGAATCATAAGGCGCAATAACCAGAGGCTCGGACGGCAGACGGTCAGCCAAGGCTGGCAGCGCCGGGTTGCCGCGGATGCGGCCGTTCAACTCGGCAATCGCCGGGTTCGCAGTTACCTTCAGGGTGCAATTGGCGAGCTTTTGGAACTCGCCCAGTTCATATTGCTCAGGGAAGGCGCCTGCCGCAACCCCTTGGGGGTTGGCGACGGTGACCGCCGGGCATCCGGCCGCAAAGGCCGTCCCGGTCAGCGCCACCAGCGCAATACCTGATAATAATATGCGTTTCATATTGGATCCTCTCTTCTGTTGGTCCGTCGTCCGATATCCGACTCATGCAGAGCCGGCGGATGGGCTGCCTGTCGCACGATTTCTTGACAGTCGTATGACAGCACCTCCCCACGGCGTATTTTCGAGTTCGCGATACTTGTCGATAAAACAAGCAGACTCCCCCGAACGCATCATCATCCGTTAAATGTGATTCTGTCAAATTTTCCGGATCGATTGGCCAAATTAAACCGCTTGCAATTTTTTCCAACTGCAGGGCGCGGCGAATCCTGTGGGAAAGTGGCCCTGTTTGTGGGAAAATTCTTGGAATTTCGTCACCTGAAAGATATTTGCAGCCAAGGCGGGCCACTTAAGAAACCGCGATCACAACGACACCGCCCAGAACCAGAACCGCGGCCCCGAGGCGCCGCCGCCACGGGCGTTCGTGCAGGAACACCACGCCGATCAGGGCAGCAAACAGGACCGAGCTTTCGCGCAGGCTGGACACCAGCCCCAGCGGTGCCAGCGTTGCGGCAAAGATCACCAGACCATAGGCCGAAGCCGAGATCAGCCCGCCACCAAGCCCCACGAGCAGGACCGGCCGGGGCAGGCGATGAATGCGTCGCCCGGTGCGGCCAAAGACAAAAAGGACAACAAAGATTTCAAACAGAAACAACCACGCAATATAGCCGAGAGGCGCCCCCGAGGCTCTGGCCCCCAGCCCGTCCACCAGCGAATAGGCGCCAATGGTTGCGCCGGTCCCCAAGGCCGAAACCAAAGCCGGGCGCCCGCCCCGCAGCGGGTTTCCAGCCAGCGCCATGACCCCAAGCGACACCACACCAACCCCCACGGTTGCGGGGATCGACAGGCGCTCATGCGCCGCCAACGCCGCCCCGAGGGCAACCAGAACCGGCGCTATACCGCGGGCAATCGGATAAATCAGCGAAAGATCTCCCAACCGGTATGAGCGGTTCAAAAGGGCGTAATAGGCGAAATGGATCACCGTCGAAGCCCCGATAAACAGCCAGCTAACCGGCGCGGGCCACGGCACGAACCCCACCAGCAAAAGCCCCATCACGACATTGCCCAGCGAGATCAGACCCAGCAACGCCACCCGGTCAGCGGACAACTTGACCAACGCATTCCAGAGTGCATGAAGAAACGCCGCTAGCAACACGATGGCAAGGACGGGACCGCTCAGGGTTTTTCGCCCCGCGCAAGCCGCGCGTTGATGTCCGCGATCACCGCCGGAATTTCAACCAGACTATTGATGACATAATGCGCCCCCGCCTTGACCAGAATTTCACGGGTATGCGCCATGCGGCGGGCGATCTCATCATCGCTGAGACGCGCAGCCTCTTCCAGCGAGTTGACATTCATGTAGTTGGAATATCGCACCAGCCCCACCCCCCAGCAGCCGGCATTCTGAGCTTCGCCGATCCCCGAGACGGTATCGTCGCATTTCACCACTGATTTTACATCGCTGATATTCATCAGGTCGAGATTGCGAAACACCATATGCGGATTGGGCCGGGCGCCGTTCAGAACCTCATCTCCGGCCACCGTGGCATCGGGAGTAAAGCCTTGACGAATACTGTCTTCCAGCAGGATATCAACCATCGAGCGAACAAACCCCGTGCTGGTTCCGATCTTGATCCCCTGCGCCTGTAACGCGTTCATCGTGTCGGCAATCCCCGGCAGCAGATCGGTATAGTTGCGCAGGCAGTCCAACTGCAGCGGAACGAAATCGGCAAACATTGCATCGACGTCGTCCTGCGTTGGCCGAGCACCCTTGACCGCCTCCCAGCGGGCGGCAATCTCGGGATCTTCGGTCAGCATCTTGATGTGCAGGTCTTTGCGCAAACCCATGGGGCCGCGGGCCTCCTCCATCGATATCTCAACCCCCTGATTCTTGAACACCTCGACAAATACCGAAGCCGGGGCGATCACATAGGCATCCGCCAAGGTTCCGCTCCAGTCCAGAACCAGCGCCTTGACGCCGCCGCGATAGGTCCGCTCGTAAGTGTAGTCACCGTAAAAATTCATCTTTCCTGTCCTTTGGTTGGTGTCCCGGTCTGGGTCTGGTCTGGTTTCATTGCGTCAGTTTTTCCCGCTCTGCAAGCGCCGCCGCCGGAGGACGCGCCGACTGCACGCCCATTTCGCTCAGGCAGTCCTTGGCAGCGCTGACTACGGCGCGCATGACCTCGGTGTCCAGCTGCCCGATACAGCCAAGGCGAAAGCTGTCCACGACCGTCAATTTTCCGGGGTAGATGATAAAGCCCTTGTCCTTCATCCGGCGGTAAAACTCGGAAAAGGAAAAGGCCGGATCCTCGGGGCAGAAAAAGGTCACGATGATCGGCGACAGCCAGCGCTGGCCCAGCAGCGTTTCAAAGCCGAGGGCGCGCATTCCGGCCACCAGCTGGTCGCGGTTTCGGGCGTATCTGGCCCCGCGCCCCACGACCCCTCCCTCGGCGGCATGAAGGCGCAGCGCCTCGAGAAAAGCGGCAACCACATGTGTCGGCGGGGTAAACCGCCACTGCCCGGTCTTGTTCATGGTTGCCCACTGGGCGTGGATGTCCAGCGATAGGGAATGGGAATTCCCCTCGGCCCGAACCAGCGCCGTTTTGCGGGCAATGACAAAGCCAAAGCCGGGCACGCCCTCGATACATTTGTTGGCTGACGAGACGAAGGCCTCATAGGTGATTTCACCGGGGTCAAGCGGCAGCGCGCCAAAGGCGCTCATGCTGTCGATCAACAGACGCCGCCCGGCGGCCTCGACCGCGCGGGCAATTTCGGCAATCGGATTGAGGATGCCGGAACTGGTCTCACAATGGACGACGACGACGTCGGTGATCGCCGGATCGGCGGCCAGCGCCGCGGCCACCTCGGGGCCGCGAGGCGGCAGATAATCGCCCTTGTCGATGACCAGATGATCGCGCCCCAGATAGGCCAGCGTCTGCACCATCCGCTGCCCGTAGGCGCCATTGGCCAGCACCAGAACCTTACCGTCGCGCGGAATAAACGAGCCCAGCATCGCCTCGACCGCAAATGTTCCACTGCCCTGTATCGGTACGCAGTCAAAATCTGCATTCCCTCCGATCAGCGCCAACAGCCCTCGGCGCAGGTCTGCAGTCATCGCGCGAAAATCGTCGTCCCATGAGCCCCAGTCCCGCAACATCGCCTGCTTGACCGACCACGCGGTGCTCAGAGGCCCGGGTGTCAGCAGGTAGGGTTCACCCAGACGCGGGGCGGGAATGGGAGGGGAATCAGTGGACATGACTTTTGCCTTTTACCTTGTTCATGTCGATGCCTTGACGCAAATCTTTCCATCTGTAAAATTAATATTTTATATCATTACATAAATATTATTGATATTATGCCGCCATGCGATACAGCCAGCTCCGCGCCTTTCACGCCGTTGCCCGTCTTGGCGGTTTTTCCCGCGCCGCCGCGGCAGTGGGCCTGACCCAGCCAGCGCTGTCCGATCAGGTTCGCAAGCTGGAACAACAATACGACGTCCTGCTGTTTGACCGAAAGCGCAAGCAGATCCGCCTGACCCCGACCGGCCAACGCCTGTATGATATCCTTGTGCCGATGTTCGAGCAGGAGGCCCGCGCGCATGAATTTCTCAGCGAATCCCGCGTCCTGATCGAAGGCAAGCTGCGCATTATCGCCGACAGCGCCTATCATGTGACTGAGGTCATTCGCCGCTTTCACAGCCGCTATCGGGCAGTTGAGATCACTCTGACATCGGGAAATTCTCAGGATGTCATCGCCGCGCTCGGCGCCTACCGCGCCGATATCGGTGTGCTGGGAAACCATACACCGCACAGCGATCTGGAGGCGGTGTCGTTGGGAAAATCGCGCATCATCGCCTTTGCGCACAAACGCCTGAAAGAGGCGCCCCCCGGCAGCGCCGCCCTTGCCGATTTGATCGGCCTGCCGCTGATCCTGCGCGAGCCGGGCTCAAAAACCCGCCAGAAGCTGGAAGAGGCGGCCGCCGCCGCAAACCTTGTGTTAAAGCCCACGATCGAGGCCGAAGGGCGCGAAGCGGTACGCGAACTGGTCGCTGCCCGGGCTGGAATCGGCTTTGTCTCCGAGGCGGAATACGGGCATGACACCCGCCTGCGCCGCATCCCGCTGTCGGGAACCGCGCTGTTTATGGATGAAACCGTGGTCTGCATCAGGCGGCGGCGCGATTTGCGGGCGATCCGGGCCTTCATGGACATAGCCGCGCAATTGTCGGGCGCGGCGGGCACGACCTCCTGACGGTTTTTCCGTGGCCAATGGCCAAACCCTCTGGCATAACGCCGAAAACAACGGAGACAACTGCCATGAGCGACACCCGGGCCAGCCGGCCAACGTTCGATTTTATTGTCATCGGAGCGGGCATAGCCGGGGCCTCAGTCGCTGCAGAGCTGGCACAATCCGCCCGCGTCGCCCTGATCGAGATGGAGCGCCAGCCGGGCATGCACACCACCGGACGCTCGGCGGCAATCTTTGCCCCGACCTATGGGCCAGCGGCCATTCGCGCGCTGACCCGCGCCTCCGAAGGGTTCTATCTGGCCCCCCCCGAGGATTTTGCCACGGCGCCGCTGCTGTCGGCGCGCCAGACCATGATGATCGCCCGCGAGGACCAGATCGATAGCCTGAACGCCTTTGTTGCCGAGGTCGGCACCGAGACCGATATCCGGGTGCTGGAGCATCACGAGTTGATGCGCGAGCAACCCTTGTTGCGCGAAAGCTATGTCAGCGCCGCTGTGCTGGATCCCAGCGGCAGCGACATCGACGTGAACGGCCTGCATCAGGGCTATCTCAGGATGTTTCGCGCCTGTGGCGGGGTGCTGCACACCAACGCGCCCGTCAGCGGCCTTTTGCCCAACAGCGCCGGATGGCGGGTCGATATCCCCGGCGACAACCTGCAGGCCAAGGTCGTCGTGAACGCCGCCGGGGCGTGGGCCGACCAGATCGGAGCCCTTGCCGGGGCGGGCCAGATCGGCCTGATACCAAAGCGGCGCACGGCCCTGATTGTCGCCGCCCCCGAGGGGCGCAATCGTCCCGATGCCCCACTGACGGTGGACATCGACGAACAGTTTTACCTGAAACCCGAATCCGGGCGGCTGCTGATTTCACCGGCCGACGAAACGCCCAGCGCACCGTGCGACGCCCAGCCCGAAGAGCTGGATGTTGCAATCTGCATCGACCGGATCCAGCGGGCCTTTGATCTGGACATTCGCCGGATCCAGACGAAATGGGCCGGGCTGCGCAGTTTCGTGGCCGACAAATCCCCGGTGGCGGGATTTTCGCAGTTTGCCGAAGGGTTTTTCTGGTTGGCCGGTCAGGGGGGCTATGGCATCCAGACCGCCCCCGCACTGGCCCGCCTTGCCGCCAGCATGGCCGCCAAACGCTCCGTCCCGACCGATATTCTGGCCGAGGGATTGTCGCTTGAGGATCTGGCCCCGGCACGTGTCGAGCGGCCCCTAGAAGACGCGCGCTGAATCGCAAAACTCGCAGTTTGACGCCCGCATTTTGACGGTTGACCTTCCTCCACGTGGAACCCTCACAAACGCGGCGAACGCGCTGAGCGGCCACGGGCCCGAGCGCGCCACCAACGCCAACGTGGCATCAAAGGGGATAAACCGGAATGAAATCCACAACCATCATCGCGCTGGTCGCTTTTGCCGCCATCGGCGTGGGGGCGATCTATCTTAACGCCAGAAAAAGCGAAACCATGGGCCATTCAACCGACACCGGCGACCTTTCAAGGCTGAAACCCGGAGACCCGATCGTTTCGGTTCGCGTGCCCGCCGGCCTCAGCCCGCAGGCGCAGCTGGGCAAGCGGGCCTTTGACGCGATCTGCGCGGCCTGCCACGGCAAGAACGCCGCCGGCGTGATGGGCGCCGGACCCACGTTCATCAACCGAATCTATGTGCCCAACCATCACTCGGACTACGCCTTTTGGGCAGCGGTGCAAAACGGCGTTCCGTCACATCACTGGCCCTTTGGCAACATGCCTCCGCAAAAAGGGCTGACGAAGGCCGATGTTGAAAATATTGTGGCCTATGTGCGCGCGCTGCAAAAAGAAAACGGGATCAAGTGAGGGATATCCCCAACACCGGCGCAAATAGATGGTGTCTCAATGGATTGTGAGTTCCGAAAATACCGAAACCACAGTAGCGTCCGCATATGAACCACTTGATGAACAGCGCTTTGGCCCTTTGCGTGCTGCTTTTGCTGTCGGCGTTCGGCGGCATGACCGTCAAAGCGTCCGAATCCGGCCAACGTCTGAGCCTTCGCAACGCGGCACAAATCAGCGCCGTTCTGATCGAGGCAAGAACGATCAGGCAGATGCCGGGGCGCGCGTGCCTGCCGAAATCCCGGTGTCTTCCGGAAACCGAGCATCTGTGCAGCACCTGTGCCATCTCGATCCCTTCATTGCGCGCTCCACAAGTGCCGCGCGCCCGGTATTTTTCGCTGGCCGAGAGCACACCCGTTATGTTCCTGATTGCCAATATGGAACGAAAACCTCCGCGGGGCTGACCGGAATTTTCGCACCCGGGCGCATCTCGGGCGCGGGTCCTGTCACTTGATTTTCAACGCGAGGTACCAATGTCTTTTTTCTCATCAACACCAGCCGCTGTCCGGTCCCGGCCTTCGGGCTTTGCCCCGGACCGTTTTGCAATCCCCATCCTGATGGCCTTGGCTATCGGCCTTGTCCATATCCTTGGCAGCGCTCCAGCGCGGGCGCAATCCACCGCCTTCAAGCTGGCAATCGCCGAGGCGGCCGCCCGTGACAAGGATATCGCCGCCTTTTACAAGGCGCGCGCCTATGCTCCGATCTGGACCGGCGGGCGCGACCGGCAGCGTCGCCGCGCCCTGCTTGACGCCCTAAAACACGCCCCGGATCACGGCCTGCCCGAGGGGCGTTATGATTTCACCACCGTCCGCCAGAGTTTTTCAGGGTTCAAATCGGCCCGGGCGCGCGGGCAACTGGAGGTGAAAACCACACGCCTGTTCCTGCAATACGCGACGGACATCCAGTCCGGGATCCTCGAGCCGCGCCGAATCGACAAGAACATGACCCTACGTCCGCCCCGGCGCGACCGGCTGCAACTGTTACAGGCCTTTGCCCAGAGCGACCCGCGGGGATTCATCCGCGCCCTGCCGCCGCAGACCCCGGATTACCGGCGCCTGCTGAAGGAAAAGGCGCGTATGGAACGCATCGTCGGCCGGGGCGGCTGGGGCCAGATCGTGCGGGCGCGCGCTCTGAAACCCGGCAGCAGCGGCGCCGCCGTCATGGGGTTGCGCCAGCGGTTGGCGGCCATGGGCTATGGCACGCGCCTTGGCGCGAACAGTTATGATCAGTCCCTCGTCAACGCCGTCGCCCAGTTCCAGCGCGACGCCGGGCTGAACGCCGACGGGATTGCCGGCGCAACCACATTAGCCGCAATCAACACGCCGGCCAGCACGCGGCTTATGCAGGTGGTGATCGGGCTGGAGCGCCTGCGCTGGTTGAACAAACCCCTTGGCGCGCGACACATCATCGTCAACGAAGCCGCCTTCAGCGCCACCATCGTCGATAACGGCAAAACGACCTTTGAGACCCGGGTCGTGGTTGGCCAGCCGGGGCGCTGGCGCACGCCCGAGTTCGAAAAGAAGATGACCCACATGATCATCAACCCGTCCTGGTATGTGCCGACCTCGATTGCCGGCAAGGAATACCTGCCGCTTTTGAAAAAGAACCCGAATGCGCTGACCCGTCAGGACATGGTCATGACTGACAGCTCGGGGCAGGAGATCAACCCCACCCAACTGGATTTCAACGCCTATACCGAGACCAACTTTCCCTTCAGTCTGCGGCAAAAGCCCTCGGGCGGGAACGCCTTGGGCAAGGTCAAATTCCTGTTCCCCAACAAGCATGCGATCTATCTGCACGACACCCCGTCAAAAAGCCTGTTTGGCCGCGACATACGCACCTTTAGCCATGGCTGCGTGCGGGTGCAGAAGCCGTTCGAGCTGGCCTATGCCCTGTTGTCAAAACAGACAGCGCAGCCAAAGAAGCTGTTCAACGACATTCTGGCAACCGGCGAAGAGACCCGCGTCAACCTAAAAACGCCGGTGCCGATCTATCTGGTTTACCGCACGGCTTGGGTCTCGGCTGACGGCAGGGCGCATTACCGGGCCGACAGCTACAAGGTGGACAACAAGGTCTATGCCGCCCTGCGCAAGGCGGGCGTGGTCTTGCGCGGACAGCGCAGCTGAGCGTCGCCCGACACGGGCTGGCGATTGCAGCACAGAAGTTACGGGCAGGCGGCGGTCAGATCACCGCCTGCTCGCGAAACCGCGCCCCGCGGGCGATACGCTCAAACGCAAATTGGCCAAGGTCGATACTGCGGTATCGGCCATAGGCGATCAGCTCGGCCACCCCCCGCCCCATCGCCGGAGACTGCTGCAGACCGTGGCCCGAGAACCCGTTCAGGAACAGGAAGTTTCCGATCTCGGGATGCGGGCCGACAATGGCGTTCTGATCGAAGGTGTTATAGGCATAATGCCCAACCCACTCGGTCACCACGCGGATCGCTTCAAACTGCGGGATGCGGTGCGCAATGGTCGGCCACACATACTCCTGCCACAGGGCGTGATCCATGGTGAAATCATCGACATCCACCGCCAGATCGGGATGGCTGTAAGCGCCGGCAAGGTAGGTTTTCGGGCCGTCCTGACGCATATGCACCCCCGAGGGATCAATGGTCAGGGGCAGCGCGCGAGGCAGCAGATCTTGGGCGGTAAAAACCCAGCTGAGACGTTTGCGCGCCTCCACCGGAACGCTGACCCCGACCATCCCGGCAACCGCGCTGGCGCGGGTGCCAGCGGCATTGACCACATGCCCGCAAGAAATCATCTGACCTGTTTTCAGGGTCACGCTGTCCACCCGCCCGCGATCCGGGGAAAGGGTGATCGCTACCACCTCGTTGGCGATAAACTCGACCCCCCGGGCGCGGGCCGCGCGGCGCCACCAGTCAAAAACCGTGCCGCTGTCCCAATAGCCTTCGTTTCGGGTGTTGATACTACCAAGGCGAATGTCGGACAGGTTGTAAAACGGATATTCACGAGCCAGATCCGCGGGTTCGAGCAGTCGCGTGGCCGCCCCGGCGCGGGCCTGCACCGCATGGCTTTGGCGCAAGGCGGCCTCGGCCGTTTCGTCGCCCGCCAGATACATGTAACCAAAGCTCTGGATATCGAGCTGTGGAATGCGGGGATCGCCCCCCATATGGTCGCGGAAATGGGTCACGAAATCGGCGGCGAATTGCGAGATTTCAACATTGATCGGCTGGCTGAATTGCTGGCGCATGCAGGAATGGCTGAGCGTGGTCGAGCAACGGCTGTAGCCGGGGTCGCGCTCAACCACCAGAATCGAGCCCTGAAAATCGGGGTTATCGCTGAGAAACCATGCAACCGAGGCCCCCATCATGGCGCCTCCGACGATAACGACGTCGTAGCAGGTTGCCCCGGGCGCGCCGGGCAGGGAGGATACGGTTGCCATCGGGGTTCTCTGTTCAGATTGGTCTGATGCCGACAATATCCCTGAAAAGGACAGGCAAGGCAATATCCGCAAACAGGTTGCGGGACCGGCCTGCGGGGCGAGGGTGGGCGCTCTCAGTTTAGCGTTTGCGGATTGGGGTCAGGGGGCGATGCCTCGGCCACGGGGGGCAGGAACAGGGCCTTCAGCGAGGTGTTCCCGTCCACCAAATCTGCCAGCGCAACCTTGTCGAGCTCACGATAAAAACCTTCCAGAACGTGGCATAGCAGGCCGCGCAGATTACAGGCTCCGGCCAGAGGGCAGGTGTTTGATTCGGGGCTGAAACACTCGGTAAAGGGAACCTCGTATTCAAATTCTCGAAACACCGAGCCGACGCTGATCTCGGACGCGCTGCGCGCCAGAGCAATCCCGCCACGACGGCCACGAACCGTGATCAGAAAGCCCTTGACCTCAAGACGATGGACGACCTGCGCGACGTGATGGACCGACGCATTGCAGATCCGTGCGACGTCTGCCGAGCGGATCTTGTCGGGGGCACATACCGCGCAATGCATCAGAATACGCATGGCCAGATTGGTGCGCATTGTCAGACGCATGCCAAATATCCCGTTTTCGTTCCTGCCATTCTGCCTTTGCTCCTGTTGTCTCGGGCGTTCATAGCGCCAATGGTGGCAAATGGAAATTGACCAGCGTCATCTCCGATCAGATTCCGCCCAAACCGTGACTTTTGCGCGCGCCCCGGTGCCGCGTGGGGGTCACGCCCCCGCCGACACGCGCGCCTGACGGCGGGCTAGCAGTTGGTCTGCAAGTTTCAGTATGCCCTTGCGCAGCGGGTTCTTGCGCGCCAACTCGGCCAGCGGCAGGCCGGAATCGCAGGCTTTCAGCACTTGCCCCCCCCCGTCTGCAAGCATGCTGCAATATTCAAACCCGACGTTCTCGGCCATTCGTTTCAGGCGCCGATGGGCACGAATATCCTTGGCTTTTGGCGCACGGTTCAACAGGAACTTGACCTTGTCGAGCGGCAGCTCTTCGCTTTCCAGCATCTCGATGAAACGCATCGTGTTTCGAGATGAGCGCATGTCCGGCCCCAGAACTGCAAGGATGACATCCGCCCGGTTGACCAGCGTCTCGGCCCAAGAAACCAGCGTCGAGGGCATGTCGATGATGACAAAATCATAAACGCAACGCGCCAGATCCAGAAGGCGCTCGATATCTGCGGACTCAAGAATCTCCAGCGGCAGTGATTCCGCGGGGGCGGTAAAGACGTCCAGTTGATCGCCGCACTGCTGCACGGCGGCGCTGAACGCATCCCGGTCCATCGCCCCCATGTCCGAGAGCAGTTCGAAAATTGCCTCGCGGCGTTCGAGGTCCAGATAGGTCGAAACCGTGCCAAACTGCAGCTCAAGATCCAGAACCAGCGTACGAAAGCCGTTTTTCTGGCCCAGCTGGGCCATCTCCCAAGCAAGATTGATCGCGATTGTGGTCGCGCCCACGCCACCGGCAACACCATAGACCGGCAGGATCATCCCGTTGCGCGATATCTGTCCGGTCTGGTTGCTGACCACCAGCGTCGGCCCTGACGGGCGGCTGAATTTAGAGACCAGCTCGCCCAGCGCGCCGTCCGGGATCGGATACGGCAAAAACCCGTCCGCGCCCTGCTGCATCAGCACATGAAGGGTTGCGGTCGAGACCGAGTCAACGACCAGAATGATCCGCGTTTTCTGTTTCTTGGCCAAGGCGATAATGCGGGCGATGTTGGGCAATTCCGGCTCGTCGGCGGCGCGGATTGCAAGGGTCAGGAATTGCAGCGCCGACCCTTCCGGAGTTTTCAAGAGCGCCAGCGCATCGGCAAAAGAGATCGCCCCCCATTGCAGGCAGACCGAGGCCTCCAGCAAGGGTTGCAGCCCGGCAAATTTCTGAACGTCCTGCGTGACCACACAGGCTTCGATCTGACCGAGATTCTCCAGTGCCAAACCCACCGGGCACCCCCTGTTCCTGTCCATGCGGGCATTGACCAGCGCTGCCGGGTGCCCCCTGTTGGCGTTCAAATAACGGGGAAAGCTTCTCCCCTGCCCGGAAAGATAAAATACAATTATGGCTATAGTTTGGCATTGTTTCCAATACCTGCGGAAACGCGCGGCTCAGGCCGGAACAGCCGCAAAGTCACACCCCTCATCCGGTGTGGGCAATGCAGGTGCCGCATCGGGCAGCCGATCAAAGGTGACCACAAAGGTCGTCCCCTCGCCCAGCGTGCTGTCATAGTCGATCGTGCCGCCATGCTTTTCGACGATCTGGCGCGTAATATTCATGCCAAGGCCGGTTCCCCCGACCTTGCGCCGGTCGCTGGAATCGACCTGTGAAAAGCGCCCGAAAACCTTGTCTTTCGCGTTCTCGGGAATGCCACTGCCGTGGTCCTCGACGAAAATCCGCGCCTTTTTGTCGTCGGTAACGATACGCACCAGAACCTCACCGCCAGGGTCCGAAAACTTGGCCGCGTTGGACAAAAGGTTCGACATCACCTGAATCAGGCGGCAATTGTCGCCGATGATCCGGGGGCTGCCCGACACCGGCTCAAGTCGAAAGGTGACGCCAGCCATGTCGCCATAGCTTTTGCACGAGGCCAGCGCCTCGGACACCATCGCCGCCAGGTCGATTTCGGTCTTCTCAAAGGACATTTCGCCAGCCTCGATCTTTTGCAGATCCAGCAGATCGTCGATCATCACCGCCAGACGGTGGCTGTTTTTCTGGGCCGCGTCCAGAACCGGCACCATCTTGTCGGGGATATCGCCAAGAACACCACTGTTAACGATATCCAGCCCCCCCTTGATCGAGGTCAGAGGGGTGCGCAACTCGTGGCTGACAACCGCCAGAAACTGGGATTTCGCCTCATACGCCTGCTTGGTTTTCCGATGCTCTTCGCGCAGCGCCTCCAGCGCGTTCAGGTTGCGCCGGTAAAGACGCAAAAAGACCAGCGCGCTGTCAACGATGAAATACAGCACAAACAGGGTCGCGGCGAATTGCAGCCACAGATGCGATTGGAGCGTGGCGCCCGAGATCCATAGATCCCGCCCGGGAATATAAATCAGCGTGATCCCGTAAACCAGCAGGCGAATCACCAGAATCCGCACCAGCTGGTGATTGTACATGCCGGCAAAGATCGCGGCAGAGAATATGAACAAAAGCGGGGTCAGGTGGTAGGCGATCCCCTCTTCGCGTGCCACCAGAATCGCAAACAGGCTGATCGTTCCGGCACTGAGCACTGTTGAAAAGGTGATCATCCCCAGAAAATAATGGGCCTTGGCGCGTGTCGGTGTTTTCCAGCGCAGAACCTGACGGGCGATGACATAGTCCAGGGCCTCCGAAAGCAGCACCAGAATATAGCAAAACAGCGCGACACGCGCGCTGAAATAATACCCCGCCAACAGGGCCGCGCCGGCAAACATGCTCTGTCGCTGCCAGAACAGGGCGATCCCTCCGGTGATATAATCGGTGATGCGTTTGTGCATGAGACGCGCATAGGCAAGGTCTCGGCCTCGCGCCTGCTTTTTACTGTCTGTCGTCTGTTGCCTGCTCACCTGGAACACCCGTTTCAACCTTGTTCTTGTCTGCCGGGGTCATTCCCCTTGGCAGGCCCCTCGTTCAGTCTTGTGGCGATTGTCCCGATGCGGCGAAAGAGCTGGAGGCTGGTGCCGCACCGGGAAAACAATCTTTTGCCACCGGTCATATCTGACATGAAATCTTGACAAGAATAAGGCGCGAAAAACGCCATTTAACAAACCATATCGCCGGACACCCCCGCGCTTGGAGGGGGGGCCGGCCCTCAACGTCAAAAACCGCGATCCCTCCGTTTCCGGGCCATATTTTTTGGGGTCTGACGCCACAATGCCGCCACTTTTCTGTGTATTGTTTCAGGAATATTCGACGAAGACCGCGAGAAATCGCAACGCAAACGTGGGTTTCAGGAGTGAACGGAATGAACATCAGACCCAATACCAGCCTCGGGTCGCAGATCCTGATGCTCCCGTTCGTTGCCCTGCTTGGCTTTATCGCGATCCTGCTGATTTACTATTCCAGTGTTGAGGGCCTGCAAAAACATAACGCGCAGGTAGTCCGCATGTCGCACCGGTTGGGCCTGATCCGCGAGGTGCAGGTGCAGATGAACTCGGCCCGCATCGCCGAAAAGCAATATCTGCTGCGCCAGAACATCACCGATCTGAAAGGCGCCATCACGGCGATTGACAAGGCCATCGCCAACCTTACGGTTCTGGCGAATGAGGCCCAAAGCCCCTCGTTTCACCACGATGTCGGCGTCTGGCTGCATGGTTTGCAAAACTACAAGACCCGTTTTCTGGATATGACCGCCGAACTGTCAACCATCGGCATGAACGAAAATTTCGGCCTGCGCAAAACCCTCAGCGAGTCATGGCATGCAGTTCAGGACCGGCTGGAGCTATCCGACCCTTATCTGATCGACCTGTCGTTCCAGATGCGTCGCGCCCAACAATCCTATATCGCTGGCGGCAGCTTGAGAGACATCCTGACATGGGAGCGGACCCTCAAGGCCCTGCGCCTGCGCCTGAAACGGGCCGACATGTCCGCCGTTAACCGGATCGTCACCAACAGCAGCCTCGGCCTCTATGAAAATGGCTTCAGGCGGCTGGTCAAGCAGAACGAACACCTGAAAAAGGACGAAGAATTCGTCAACAAGAGTTCGGCCAAACTGGTGGCCACCTTTTCAAACCAGCTGCGCAAGATATCTCGCGCGGTCCTGCACGAAACCCGAAACGGGCTGGCCCAGACGCAACAGACCTTCATGTCGGTGATTGCCCTGATGGTCATTGTCGCCGCGCTGGTGTTCGCCATCGGGCGCTGGATCGCCAACGGCATCTGCGGCCCCCTGACCCGTATCAGCAACACCATGAAAGAGATGGCCGATGGCAATCTCGACGCCTCGATTCCGGCCACCGACTATACCAACCAGATCGGCGAAATGGCCGCCGCGCTGCAGAAATTCCGCGAATCCGGGATCGAGCGGCGGCGCGTGCGCCTGCAACTGCGCGAGGCCAACCGACAAACGCAGAACGTGTTCCGCTCGATGAACGAAGCGCTGTTTGAAATCGACAAGAGCGGCAAGGTCATCATGGCCAACCCGGCCGCCGAGGCGATGGTCGGCACCGGCCCCGGCGGTCTGGTCGGGCGCGACTTTGCCCAGTTTCTGCCCGTCAACCGCAAGGAAACCCGGGAAACACGGCTAGAGCTGCTGAAATCCGGCATCGAAGACCTGTTTGAAAACGACCCCGAGGCCTATAGCGAGGCGGTGGAAACGGCCCCGCTGGCCCTTGTCGGGGCGACCCGTGACGGCACCATTGTATGCGCCAACAAAAAGGCGGCCGAGGTCTTTGGCTATGCGCAGGACACCTTGGTTGGCAGATCGATCATGACGCTGGTTCCCGAAGAAACACGCGACATGCACGCCCACTATCTGGCGGATCCGGCAAACCAGAAAAACGTGCGCATGATTTTGGGCGGCGAGGGCCTGCCGGTTCTGCACAAGGATGGTTCGACCTTCAAAAGCCGGATCGGGATCGTACCCCTGAACCTTGACACCGAAGAGCTGTTCCTCTGCGTCCTGCAACGGGTCGGCGTCGATCCCCTGATCAGCGAGATCGCGGATACGCCCTTTGGTCGGCTGATGACCGGCGATGACGTGGATGTGTCGATCCTGAACATCGCCGCTCCGTCGAAGGACAACCAGAGCGACAAATCCGGCGTCCTGACCCGCATGGACGGGCGCGAGATCATCGTCAACTACTCAGGGGCACTGATGCGTGACCGCAACAACAGCGTCAGCGGCGCCATCTGTGTCGTCACCGACATCACCGAACGACGCAAGGCCGAGACCGAGATCATGCGCTTCAAATCGACCTTGGACAGCACCTCGGATGCGGTGTTCATGTTCCACCCAGACGATCTGAGATTCATCTATCTGAACGAAGAAGCGATGCGCCAGACCGGCTGGCGCGATGGCGAATACCAGCAGAAAACACCGGTAGACATGAACCCCGTCTTTGACGAAAAACGTTTTCGCATGCTGACCAAACCGCTGGTTTTCGGCACCCAGAAAGTCATATCTCTGACCACCTGTGGTCTGGAGGGCAACGAGGTCGAGCTGACGGTGGAACTGTTTGATCCCTATAACAACGAGCCATGGTTCGTGGTGACAACGCGGGACATTTCAAAACGCGTCCAAGCCGAGCGCGAAAGCAGACAGTTGCGCAGGACTCTGGATCAGATCAAGGACGAGGTCTATATGTTCACGCCCGACACGCTGACCTTTATCTACCAGAACAAGGCGGCGCGGGCGCTGTCCGGCTGGAGCAGCTCGCAATACCTGACCAAAACCCTGATGGACAACAACCCGGACTTTGACCGCGATGAATTCATGGAGCTGGCCCAACCGCTGTTTGACGGCACCCAGAGCCAGATCATCTATCGCAAGACCGGCAAGGCGGGCCGCCCCATCGAGGTATCGTTGCAACTGGTCAAGCCCGAGGGCGGCACCCCGCGCTTTGTCGCGATCACCCGCGACATTTCCGAACAACTGGCCGCCGAGCAGGCCAAGACCAACTTTATCTCGACCGTCAGCCATGAGTTGCGCACGCCCCTGACCTCGATCAAGGGGGCGCTGGGGATCCTCGAAGCCGGCGCCGCCGGCGAACTGGCCCCCAAGGCCAAATCGCTGATATCGATCGCCTCGACCAACAGCAACCGCCTGATTCGCCTGATCAACGATATTCTGGACGTGGAAAAGCTGGCCGCGGGCAAGATGGACATGAAAATGGCACCGATGGACCTGTGCGATCTGGTGCGCGAGGCGGTCGAGGCCAACGACGGTTACGGAGCGACCTGTGGCGTGCATTTCGAGACCCGCGGGCTGGAGGCGCCGGTCATGGTCTCGGGCGACCGCGACCGACTGATGCAGGTGATGTCGAACCTGATGTCCAACGCCGCCAAGTTCTCGACCAAGGGTCAGGCGGTGGTGGTTTCGGTCGAAACGATCGACGGGGTCGCGCGGGTCTCGGTCAAGGATACGGGCAGCGGGATTCCAAAAGAGTCACAGGCCACCATTTTTGACAGGTTCACGCAGGCCGACTCATCGGATCAACGCAAGAAGGGCGGCACCGGCCTCGGCCTGAATATCGTCAAGCAGATGATCAAGGCCCATGGCGGCAAGATCGATTTCGTCAGCCAGGAGGGCAAGGGAACAACGTTCTTCTTTGAACTGGACTTGCTGGAGCAGAATGACGCCAGTGCCACCGACCCACAATTTTCCCCGGCTTCGGCAACGCGCCTTCTGGTCTGCGAAGACGACGAGAACATGGCCGATCTGATGAAGACAATGCTGGAAAACGAAGGCTATGAGGTGGATACTGCCGACTCGATCCACAGCGCAAAAACCCTGCTGTCGGCCCGCAACTACGCCGGCATGACGCTGGATCTGAGGCTGCCCGATGGCAACGGGCTGGACCTGCTGAAAGACATGCGCAAAAGCACGGAATTGGCCAGCCTGCCGGTGTTCATCGTCTCGGCCCATATCACCGAGGACACCCGAAAAGAGATCGCCGCCGGAGGCGTCGGGGTGGTGGACTGGCTGTCCAAACCCGTTGATCGCAGTCGCCTGATTTCCAGCGTTCAGCAGGCACTGACGCAGCTGCGCCCCGACCTGCCCGAGATCCTGCATGTCGAGGACGACCGGCATATCCGTGACATCGTGAAAACGATCATCGGCAGCAAGGCCCGGGTCTATGCGGCCAGTTCGCTTGCGATGGCGCGAAAAAAACTTGCCATGAAGCGGTTCGATCTGGTTATACTGGACCTGAGTTTACCGGACGGTGACGGGCAGGAGCTGTTGCCCCACCTGAATGAGGCCCCGCAGCAGAATACGCCAGTGGTGGTCTTTTCTGCGGACGCCAGCCCCGAGGATGCAGCGGCCAAGGTTCAGGCCGTTCTGGTAAAATCAAAGTCAACGAACGAAGAGTTTCTGACCATGATCGGCAATGTCCTGAAACGCGCCGCGGAAAATGCCAACCAGATCGCGGCCGAGTAGGGACAAGACGACAAACAGGGCGAAAGGGCGGGCAGTCCGATGGAAATAAAAAAGATATTGCATGTCGAGGACGACGAGGACATTCAGGCCATCGCCTTGATCGCGCTGGAAACGATGGGCGGGTTCGAGGTCATGCAATGCAGCTCGGGGCGCGATGCGGTTGACAAGGCACCGGCGTTCCAGCCCGACCTCTACCTGCTGGACGCGATGATGCCGGGCATGACCGGACTGGAAACGCTGGCCGAACTGCGCAAGAACGGCTCACTTGGCGACGTGCCGGCCATCTTCATGACCGCCAAGGCGCAATCCAGCGAGGTATCGGAGTTCCTTGACAGTGGCGCTCTGGGGGTGATCACAAAGCCCTTCGATCCGATGACTTTGGCCGATCAGATTCGCGACATCTGCGCCTGATTTCCCCAGCCCCGCACACGCGGGGCGCGCGCGCGGTCACGCCAACGTCACGTATTTTAAATAAAATATTAACAATTTAGGGGAGAATGCCCCACTGTCGCCATAATCACGGTCTATATTTATCCCATGCGGCATGGTGAAGTCCGCTTGAAACAAGCAGCTAAACCACCGAGACGCCGCAAAAGTTAATGTGTTGAACAATGCGGAGCGACATCCGGGGCGGGAACGAAATGAAAATTCTGGCGGTTGACGACGACGGGTTTATTCTGGAACTTCTCGAAGGGGCCATGGAGGCTGTTGGATATCCCAATATCCAGACAGCCGGTGACGCCGAGATTGCCCTTGGGGTCATCAGCGCCGCGACGCAGCCATTTGAATGTTTTCTGTTGGATATCCAGATGCCGGTTATCGACGGGATCGAGCTGTGCAGCCGAATCCGCGCCATGCCCCAGTATCAGAAAACGCCGATCATCATGCTGACCGCGATGTCGGAGCGGGGCTATATCGATCGCGCTTTTGCCGCCGGGGCCACCGATTACGTCACCAAACCCTTTGATGTTCTGGAACTGGGCACCCGGGTCAAGATGGCCGAGCGGCTGAACGCCGAAATCCGCCAGAATGCACAGAGCTACCGGACGCTGGACTCGCTGACCGAGAAGCTGATCGAGGACCGCCGGATCGACCTCGACGACCTTGTGGATGTGCGCGATGTGGATGGTTTCCTGAATTATCAGGCGTTTGAAAACTATGTCGCCCTTCTGGGGCGCGGCAGCTATTATTCATCCAGCCTGATCTCGCTGAAGATCGAGAACATCAAGATCATCCACAAATATTGCACTGCCACCGAATTCGAATACGCCATCACAGATTTTGCCGAGGCGATATCGGACAATCTGACAATGCACAGCGGCTTTTTCACCTATGCGGGAAACGGCATCTACGTCTGCGTTTACAACCGGGTCAAGGACGCCATCTCGGAAGAATTCGCGCTGCAGGTTCAGGACAGCATCGCGCAAATGAATCTGGTTTATAACGGCGGGCAAAAGCTGGAGGCCATCGTGCGCGCCGGCCCGATCGTCAACCCGGGCCTGTTCTCCAAGCCCGGCAGCACCAGCGTGATTGAACAGGCCATCAAGGGATTGGAAAATGTTCCGCATCCCGAGGGCGCAACCGCGCTGCCATCTCTGGCAACAGATTTTGGCAAGCGCTCCAAGAGATGGCCGCGACTGGCCGGAATAAAACGGGGGATCTGAATTCATGGCACTGCAGGCGCAATCGGCGAATCTTGGACCGTCTCCCGAGCAGGAATTCCAGAAAAAAGTGGCAGAGGTGGGGCGCAGATTCTCCCGCTCGCTGCCCGAACAGCTGGTCGAAATGGGTGCGCTCTTTACCCGAATTCAGGAGGGGCGCGAGGCCGCCGACGCCCTTGCCGGCATCCGCGGCATGGCTCATAAGATCAGGGGTATCGCCCCGACCCTCGGGTTCGGCGACCTCGGCACGGCAGCGGCCAGACTGGAGGACACGATTTTCGCCTTCAGCACCCCGGACACGGATTACGGCGACATGGCGCAGAAATTTGTCCGCCATTATCAGGCTCTGGCAGATGAAATGAGCCGCGCCGCGTCATAACGTTACTCGCCCCGGGCCAGCACCTCGGCCAGCGGGGCACGCTCGCGCTTGCGCTGCAGTTCGAGATGGCCAAGCGGCGTCCAGCCCACGCGCACGGTCTCGACAGGATCCTGACGCAGCGCCCGGGACAGGGCCTGCTCAACCTGCCGACGGTCCTTTTTCCCCACTGGCGCAAAATCGATCACAATCTGCCCGCCCAGACCGCGCAGGCGCAGTTGCCGGGGCAGATCCTGCGCCGCGGCCAGATTCGCCTTGAGCCCGGCGCTATAAGAGAAATCCCCGCCGGTATTCACATCAACCGCAACCAAGGCACGAGTTTGCTCAACGAACATGTGACCCCATGTGCCCAGCGAAACGCGGGATGAGCCAAGCGCGTCGATCATATCCAGAACCCCGTGATTCTGGAACGCATCAGGACCCTCATCGACAAGATCGGGGGCTGGAATGCTCCAGTCCCGCCAAGCCAGATAATGCGCCGAGGGGGCCGCCATCAACTGCCCCGGGGCGCCATCCGTGGGCTCGGTCAGGATATCGTCGCAGAGCGCGCGCAATTCGCCGATCTCGTCCACAAGATCGGCGGGATCGGCGATTTCCGCCGCCGAACGCAGGATCAGACCCAACCCGTCGGGCGCGTCCTGCAACGTCTCATGGGCGATCTCCAGCAAGGTGACGCGCCGCTCTTCGTCGCGGATCGCCCGGGACAGGTTTATCCCCCGCGCGCCCGGTGTCAGGATCACGTTCCGCCCCTTGAACAACAGGCGCGATGTCGCCGGGGCGGCCTTGTTCTCGCCAGCCTCCGAGACAATCTGCACCAAGAGCCCCTGCCCCGGTGCAATCCCTTTGGCATTGCGCAACAACCCCGTCGCCCCATCGCCAAGATCGACGATCATTCCGTTCTGCCCCTTCAGGGGGCGCACCGCTCTGGCCCGGTAAATCGCGCCGGGATGGGGGCGGGTTTCATCGACGGGATCGATCAGAAGGTCGGAAAGCCGGCCATCCACCAAAAGGGCCGCAGCCTTGCTGGCACCCCAGTGTCCCAAGGCAATAACGCGGCCCTTCATCGCGGCACCCCGGGGGCGGACAGATACCCAGCCGCCTGCAACAATCCGGCGGTTTCGGCCAAAGGCAGGCCCACCACCCCGGTAAACGAGCCGGTGATCCACGGGATAAAGGCGGCGGCCGGGCCCTGAATGGCATAGGCCCCCGCCTTGCCACGCCAATCCTCGGTCGCCAGATAACCAGACAGCTCGGCATCTGACAGGCGCTTTACCTGAACCGAGGTCACGACGTCCCGCAGCCACAGCCTAGGCCCAAGGCGCAGCGCCACCGCCGTGATCACCTTGTGCCGACGCCCGGACAACAGCCGCAGCATCCGCCCGGCCTCGGCCGCATCCCGTGGCTTGCCCAAAATGCGCCGACCCAGCGCCACGGTGGTATCGGCGCACAGCACCAGATCACCGGAATCGGCGGGAACGGCCTGCACCTTGTCCCGGGCAATGCGGCAACAATAGGCGCGCGGCAGCTCGGCCCGGGCAGTAGATTCGTCGATATGTGGAGGGCAAATCTCGTCCGGCACGACGCCGATCTGCGCCAGCAAGTCCAGTCGGCGCGGGCTACCTGACCCTAGAACAAGGCGCACAGGTTACTTGTAGCGATAGTTGATCCGACCCTTGGTCAAATCATAGGGGGTCATTTCGACCTGAACCTTGTCACCCGCCAGAACACGGATGCGATTCTTGCGCATCTTGCCTGCGGTGTGGGCAATGATCTCGTGGCCGTTCTCAAGCTCCACCCGAAACGTCGCGTTGGGCAAAAGCTCGGTCACGACACCGGGAAATTCGAGAAGCTCTTCCTTGGCCATGTTTTCTCCGATCTGGTTTCCGATATGCGCGGCATAACTCGCGCGCCGGCTATTTGCGCCTGTTTTGCTGAAATATCAAGGTATAACCCAAGATTTTTCCCGAACGTGACCGGCGCGCCGCTGGCCTGCGCCAACCGTCACCTGCAAGCCGTTGCGTGTTGCGTCGGCAGGATCTGGCATTGCGTGGCCAAGGTGCGAGGAACCCGGTGCCGCAGGGGAGGATTGAGTTCCCGACCTCACCCTTACCAAGGTGTCAATGAGCGTTTAAAACTGACCCGGTTTCGGCATTTAAATTTGACCCGCCCTTTGTGGCGCAAAGCCCCCAGTCGGGCCGCCTTCATGTAGCGAGTCCGTCTGGGGGCTTTGCTTGCGGAACGGCTCGTTTTTTCTACGGCGTTTGCTCTGGGCGAACCGGTATGAGGTATTGCCGGTTTCGATGATATTACAGTGATGTGTGACGCGATCCAGAAGGGCGGTTGTCATCTTGGCATCCCCGAAGACCGAGACCCCTTCACCGAAGTCATGGTTACTGTCGGTTGTTACCCTGAACTTCTTGGTTCTTTTCACCGCAATGCCGTTCTCACGCATCAGACGGCCGACGCGGCGGTGCCCCACATCCAGCCCCAGCTCCTTCAGTTCCTCGGTCATGCGCGGCCGGCCATAGCTTCCCAGCGACAGTCGAAACTGTTCCCGGATATGGGCAAGAACGACCAGGTCATGGCGCTGGCGACGGCTTATGGGGCGGCGACGCCAGGCGCGGTAACCCCGGGGACTGACATCCATGATCCGACACAGGCGACTGACGGGCATCCGGTTGCGGTGTTCTTCCACAAAGGCAAATCTCATTTGCTTCTCTCCGCGAAGAACACCGTGGCGTTCGTCGGGGAAACGCCCCAACTGGGGCCTTTCCTTTTTCCTCCTCACTTTAGAATGTCCCTCTCCTCCCGGAGCAGGCGGTTTTCCTTGCGAAGCCGGGCCACCTCACGTTCAAGCTCAGACTGGGCGGCCGGTTTCTCAGGATTGCGCCGGTCCTGCTGGATCCAGCGGCTCAGCGTGGAAAAGCCGATACCAAGATCGGCCGCATCCTGTCTGCGGCTCAAGCCGCTTGTAAGTGCGATACGAACCGCCTCAGACCGAAATTCCGGGGTTGGTTTCTGTGCCATGATGTCTCTCCTTTGTCGCAAAATACCAAGTCAAAGGAGCGGAACAATGCCGTGACAGGTCCATGATGCTCGGGGCACGGCGGCGACACGTTTGTTGAATGCTGGTCTCTCGCTTGCAGAAATTGCCAATCATATGGGCTGGAGCGTTCGATATGCCGCGAACATGATCGAGCGTTATGCCCGGGTTTCCCCCGATGAAACCGACGCTGTTATGGTGAAATTGGAGACGGCCAAAAAGGGGGAGAACATGAACAAAACTGTAAACGCACCTGTAAACGGTGTAGGCCGCGTAATCTCGGAAAACTCGTAAGTCATTGAAAACAAATGGAGGCGAGTACCGGAATCGAACCGGTGTACACGGATTTGCAATCCCTCTGAGTCACCTGAATCTAAAGGATAAAATTGTAAATACCCCCGTTTCTCACCCGTTGGGCCGTCAAACACTTATACCGAGACTGTAAACGTCAGAGACACCTATGCGCATGACGCCGACCCAGGACATTGGCGGCAACAGCCGCATTTAAGGCCGATTGGAAAAACTCTGCCCTCTGAGGCCGGAGAAAACCACTATGCATATAACACTGGCTTGGATATGATTGCCTGAAACGAAGTAAGAAGTAATATGCCTTCGGGAAATTCAGTGCTGTGCAGGTCGCAGCAGCTAGACGACCCTGTGCCTTGCGGGTTGTTGTCAGATTTGCATATGCGCAATGCAGGACAGTGCTTTGACGTTTGACTTGGTAAATGAAGTATTAAAGTTCTTGAGGGGGCGCCCTTCAGAAACGTTCAGTGCAAATGAGATCGCTGAGTACATTTATCAATCTTTCCCAGAATATATCGAGGAGAGAACGAAAAAGTCTGCACAACGGAATAACAGCCGTGATCTAACAACAAAAGCTGGATGGATCTCCCAACTGTCTGCTGAGATCGGTGCAAAGAACCCGTCATTTCGTCGCCACCCTCAAATTGACATTATCGAGGTTCGCCCAAAAAAATATTTTTTTACCAACAAGAAGAGTGAAAACTCGATCAATCAACCGCTTTCAGCGACAAGAGAATTCTCGGAAAAGCTGAGCTTCTTTCTCAAAGCTTTTGGGGATCGTCGAGAGGGGCCTTTTTCCTATGACGAACTTCTTACTAATGCGATGAATGAGCTAAAAAAATGGCTTGAGAGCGCACAAGCAGTTTCTTCAAGGTCGAACCTCAAGGTCAAGATTAGTGTCGGAGCAGGGAATTGGACGAAGACGCCTTGGATCGCGATTATGGATAGTGAAGTGACGAATACGACGCAAAAAGGGATCTACGTTGTCTTCCTTGTCGCAGAAGATTTGTCGACCACCTATTTGACGCTTAACCGAGGTATGACTGAATTAAGCAAAACTCTTGGAGACGCATCCGCAATAGAAGAGATGAGGCGAATTGCCGCTACAGTTCGCCGCCAGATTGAAGATATCTCTGAGGAAGGATTTACGCTCGATGAAGGTATCGATCTAAAGTCACAAACTGCCGCGGCCCGAAAGTATGAAGCAGGGACAATTGCGCATCTGGCTCTGCCTAGTGACGATCTTCCCGATGATGAGACAATCGAGCACTACCTGGACGTGGTGCTACGGGCGTACGAGAAGTCTAAGCATATAGACACTTCGGTACCTGCAGAAGCTTTGGATGCCGGCAACGCTGATCAAACCGTAGCCGAGTTCTCTATGGAAGACGCTCTCGATGAACTCTTTCTTGAGCGCGGAGATATCGAACGATACCTCGATATCTGGCGCGACAAGAAGAACTTGATCCTGACCGGTGCTCCAGGCGTCGGAAAATCGTTTATTGCACTAAGGCTTGCCTATGCCCTTATCGGTTTCAAAGACGACAGAAAGGTTCAGGCGGTCCAGTTCCACCAATCCTATAGCTATGAGGACTTCGTGCAGGGTTACCGACCCAACGGTAATCAAGGTTTTGAACGGAAGAACGGGGCCTTCTACGAATTTCGTGATCGAGCACTGAGAGACCTAAACGGCACCTATGTCTTTATCATTGACGAAATTAACCGGGGCAATCTTTTGTCAATCCCGGAGTAAAAAGGGGCCAAATCGCGGTGTAAAACTGGGCCAGTCGGTGTGATTTCGTCCAGCCCCTTGGAACGCGAGGCCATTCAAAGAGCAAGCGCGTTCCAGGGGGCGTTGGCC
>JALUYI010000049.1 GCA_027013095.1 Paracoccaceae bacterium
GTGGTTACGTCGAACTCGGACAACTGAGCGGGTGGAGTGTCCTCTATTTCTATCCGATGACCGGCCGGCCGGATGTTCCGCTCCCTGCCGGATGGGACGATATCCCCGGTGCGAGAGGTTGTACGCCGCAATCCTGCGCATTCCGAGATCATTCACAGGATCTCACAGATCGTGGCGTAAGCGCTCTTTTTGGGATATCGACGCAGAGTTCCGAATACCAGAAGGAAGCAGTCGATCGGCTGCACCTTCCGTTCGATCTGTTGTCTGATGCGGAACTGAGATTGGCAACTGCCCTCAATCTGCCGACAATGGAAGTGAACGGTCGTGTTCTTCTGAAGAGACTCACTTTGATTCTGCATGATGGGCAGATCAAAAAGGTTTTCTTTCCGGTGTTTCCGCCCGATCGAAACGCCACAGATGTGCTGGAGTTCATGGTAGCCAGAGGTGGTCCTAGTTGACCTTGGACCTGTCCCGTTTTGATGCCGCTCCGGTTTCTCATTTATGGTAACCGCTCGATTGCTACCGCCTGCCTGACACCTGGGCCAGATATTATACTCCGTCGTTATTGACGTCGTTAACGACGTCGTATCAGGCAGGAGCGGGATATGCGTCATGAGGTTATTGTCGGTGTTGAGCGGCGGCGGCACTGGTCGGATGAGGAGAAGTTGTCGATTTTGCGCGAGGTTGGCATTGGTGGCGCGACGGTGAGTGATGTCGCCCGCCGGCACGATCTGACGCGCCAGCATATTTACCAGTGGAGGCGCACCCTGCGGCGCAAGGGGCTTTGGCCGGGCTCGGACGGCACGGTTTTCCTGGCGCTTGATGCCTCTGCGGAGCCCCTTCGGTCCAGTCCGTCGGCGGGGCATGAGATGAGCATCGAGATCGTGCTGGGCAATGGCCGCATGGTGCGCCTGAGCGGCGGTCTCCAGGAAGATGATCTTGCCCGACTGATCCGGCGTAACCGGTGTTCCGATCACACCTTGCTGGCGTAGTTCCAAGGCAGGAGTTCGTTGACCCGGCTTTGCATGTGGCCGCCCACGATGGCGGTGAACCCCGAGGCATGGCTAGAGTACCGGCCGTCAATTCCGAATCGCTCCCTTCGATGTCCTGCCCGGACGGCGAAGCCGGCCAGCGCCCGACCCTCCCCACGGGAGGGCGCTCCTGCGGTGCTGCAACACGCGGATATACCGTGGTTTTCTGCGGGCGCCTGCCCCAGGTCGCCGCCTCGAGGCGCCCACCCAGGGTCGGGCGCTGGCCTCTTGCCCCGGCGCTCTCTGTGTCGCAGATTATCCGGCCGATGTTCTAGCCGACGTCCTCGACCGCATCCAGGATCACAAGATCAACCGCATCGACGAACTGCTCCCCTGGAAATGGAAACCCGGCGCCAAACTCGAAAACGCCGCCTGAATGGCAGTAGCAATCGAGTGGTTACGAAAGTCTGAAAGGAACCGTCGTCAAAAGCAAATGTGCGAAAGATTCCGTACATTATCCGGCAGGGGCGCACAGCGCGATTTCCAACAAAATTTCCAGACGTCAGGTTACAGTACCACCAGCATCAGCCGATCAGGGCTGGATCTGAACAACCTCGTGAGAATCCACAGTTAGAGCATAACCGGGATCATCGACACGACGAGAAGCGCTGCCATCACGACGTTGAAAAGCCGCGCTCGGCTCCCCTGCAAGAAGCGGCCGACAAGGGTTCCAGCTGCAAGCCAAGGAAGACACCCGGCGAAAGACGCAAAAACGAAGGTCGATGCAAAGGCTACGGCCTGCGGCAAGATGTTTTGGGTTTGATCCAGATAGGCAGTGATTGCAGAGGCGCAGATGATCCAGGCCTTGGGGTTGACCCACTGGAATGCCGCTGCGCCGAAAAACGCGCCGAAGCGCTGTCCCGTGGCCGGGCTGTCCTCTTCAACCTCTGATGGCTCCACCGGCGCAGTTGCGATCTGCCAAGCCATCCAGGCAATGATCAGCAGCCCCCCCAGGCGCATGGCCGCCGTCAGGGTTGATCCGGCGTCGATAATGACCCTCCCGATCCCCAAGGAAATCAGAAAGATCATCACCGCAAAGCCAAAGGCGATGCCGAGCAGCGCCGGAATCCCCCGTCGAAATCCGACGGACGCCCCCAGCGTGGTCATCATCATATTGTTTGGTCCCGGCGTGATCGAGGATGCCAGCGCAAAGGTGGCGAAACCCGCGAGTTCCAGCATGTTGTCCCAGTTGTTCATGGCACCCTCATGCAATGCAGCCACAGGCTGACCGAAGTGACGGCGAAGTCATGCATTGTCAGGCCTGATCGACGCACAAAGGCGCTTCGCTTTGAAGGTAATCGGTCCCGCCGACCCGACCATGCGCCCGATACGCGTCCGCGCGAGCCCGACAGGCAGACCGATCCGTTCACCGTTCGGGCCTTCGGGCAAATACTGCCGAACCATCTTGTTGGCAGCTGCGAGATACTCTTCGTCCGGAAGCGTCTCGATGTCTCGAACAGCGGTAACAAAGTCTTCAGCGATCTGAGAAAACCGTGCCATGTCGACTTTGACACGCCCGTCCCCCTTTATGCTCAGACCGCCGTTTTCAGCCAGCAGCGATAGGAGTAACAACCCAGTGCCGCTGTCGAAATTTCGCTGCCAGTCCGGCTCACTGGGATAACGAAAGGCCCGGTCGAACAGAATGAATTCAGCCACCGCCTCGGCATCGACAAAGGTTCTGTCGCGGCAGACGAGCCATGTTTCCAGATCGACCTTGATTTCTTCCAGCAGACCAGTGAACCAGCGCGTCTTGATGGCGATATTCTGATCGAAGGGGCGTGGACCCCGATGGTGGAAATAGTCGTGCAGATACCCCCAGACGCATCTCGCCAAGTATGTACGACGCAGATCCCCGCCCGTCGGGTTGGAGATCATCATCCCCTCTGTCGCCTCCGCAACCTTGGGCAAAGTGATGCCATTATAGATGTCGTAGAACTTGTTGAAAAAGAAAACGGCATAAGCCTGCCCGGCAAGCGGCGACGCGGCTTGGACGTTTTCAGGAAAAAACACGATGTTATTACCGGTCATCAGCCCTTGACTGCCGGCGATCAGATGCGAGGATTGGCAGATGTTCTTTGGATGTGGAAACATTCTGTAGAGCGCTTTGTAGTCGGCGCTTCCCGGCTCTTCCCGCAGTGCCAGAAAGCATTCGATACGCCATCCGCCGCGCCCGCCATTGGCCAGCCGCAGAGGACCAGAAAAGAAGAACGGCTTGCCGTTTTCGGGTGGGCGTAGCGCGTCGCGGGAGCAGCTGAAATCGGGTGCCTGTGCGCAATTGGCCTTGGCCCAGGCAGCGAAATCCGCTGCAAGCGCCTCGGCATAGGCCGGCTGACCGAAAAACCGCGCCAGCCGGGCGGCATGGGCGCCTATCTTGGCGGCAAGGCGGCGCGCCCTGGGCCGATCTGCCACCGGAACGGAACCATCTTCAGATTGCAACGCGCCAATCGTCGAGATGCTGGTGATGAACTCCTGAGGAAGGGTGCAATCCGATGTCATCTCGGTCTTCTCCTAATCCTGACGGACATGGATAGTGAAGCCCATCGGCACTTCGCCGAAGTCCCGCACCAAATCCAAGCCCTGCGCTTTGGCAGCCGGCAACGTCGTAATGCAAGCATCAACTTGGCCGGTTGCACACAGACGTGCCGCTTCGGAGTTCGAATTGGCAAGGACAATTTGGTAGTCATCCTTGACCAGCGCCTGGGGGGCCGGATGTGTGGCGACCAGTTTGTAGTCGGTTTGCCTTGGGCGCGTGGCAAGGATCATGTTGAACGTGTTGTACAGGAAGACATCAGCTAGCTGCATCCGAGAGAGGTAGGGGAAAACCAAGTTGTGCAAATCAGGATATACCACACAACCCAGCAGGGCTGAGCGTTCCTCTTGCAGCACCAGATCCATGGCCGATTCCAGTGTGTCGTGCAGGCTGATATTTGCATTGAGGCTCTGAGCCCTGATCCAGTGCCGGGCGGCGGCTTCGCAGTTTGTGCCGGCGGGGCCGAGAGTGCGAACGGTTTCGATTGCCCTCAACCGCGGATCTTTAACAGGTGTATCCATATCACTTTTCTGGTTCTGCAGGGGATGGTTAGTCGGCGCATGTCAGCGTTTGGTAGATTTCCGCGATGAGACGTGTCTGCGGCCCGGGCTGGAACCTAGTCCCATCAATCGCGCGCACGGGCATGATCTCGTAGGCGGTACCGGTAAGGAATACCTCGTCCGCCTCCAGTAGGGTCGACAGGTCCAGGTCGCATTCGCGGCAGGTGAGGCCCTCCGGTAGATGCGCCATAACGGTTTGACGGGTGATACCATCAAGAATGCCAGAAGGCCGCGGCGTCAGCAGTGTTCCCGAATGGAATGCGAAAATATTCGCGCCACTGGCTTCGGCGACAAAGCCGTCATGGGTGAGCATCAATGCATCGTCAAAGCCGGCTTCGGCGGCATGCCTGCGATTGATCGCCCCCGTCAGGTATCCAGCAGAGGATTTAGCTTCGGTCGGAAAACAGGACGGCGGTGGGCGCCGATAGGGCACCTGCGTCGTCAAGGAAATTCCCTTCTGCATGGCAGATTCGCCGAAAACCGTCGGCCAGTCCCAGATCAGTGCGCCAAATCTGGTCTTGTTGCTCGGGGCGTGGACCCCGAGGTCAACCCCACCCTGAAACATGACTGGCCGCAAATACGCATTGCGCAGGTCGCTTCGCATGATCATCTCCTCGAGCACGACCGCGCAACTATCCGCATCAAGGTCCGGTTGCAGGCCAATGACCAAGGCCGAGCGCAACAACCGCTCGACATGCTCGGCCAGTTTGAACGCCCGTCCGTCATACACCCGGATGCCTTCGAAAACTGCTGTAGCATAGTGCAAGGCGTGGACAGTCAGGATGTCGGCCTCATCCGGATTCGTGAACCGGTCGTCAAGAAATGCAAGCGCGTAGGTCATAATTCTCTTAACCAACTCCCAAGACCTCCCTCACCTTGGGTCGGTCGGCAGTAGCTTTTCACATTCGATTCCAAAACGATCTTCCAGCCTCCAAAGAGTGAACCGCGTAATCACCGAGATGGATCCATAAGCTACGACACCTTGTAAATGGGCGGTCGGAGTAGAGGGGGATTTCGCCGCAAGAATATTCAAAACGACCTTCCCGCCCTTGACCTATGTATGGCGCAACCACACGCGATAGGCTCGGTTTGTGCGGTGGGGCTGTGGAGTTGCGGATGAGATTAAAGAATTTTCCAGAAGAAGTTGTTTTTGACCTTTCAGATTGTGAGCGGGCTCAGCTCACTTCTTGGGCTCAGGACGTTGCGCAGGAAAATATTTCAAACCCTGGCCTTTACCGTCATGGTGATGTCCTCAAGGCGGTCAGGAAGCTGGATGGCCCAAGTTTCGATGCCATGCGTCGTTTCGCAGAGTCCAGCAACGACTATGGAACGTTGCTTCTAAGAAATGTACCGATCGATACCAGTCTTCCACCCACCCCCCATGATGGCAGGCGCCCAGATAACATGCCATACCTCTCGGAATCTGTTGGAGCATTGCTTGGGTGCCTTTTGGGCGACATTTTCTCATATGGAGATGAAAAAGAGGGGCTCCTGATTCAAAATATCTGCCCGGTTTTTGGTCAAGAAAATTTACAAGAGAATACTGGATCTGTCTTTCTCGAATTTCACACCGAGGACAGCTTTCATCCTTTCCCACCAGATTACCTCATATTGATGTGTCTTCGTGGCGACAGGACCGGGCAGGCAATAACGGCAACTGCAAGCCTTGGCCGTGTGATCGGTTCCTTGGACGAAGAAGTAATCGAGACCCTGGCTGGACCCAACTATATCATCAGATCGTCCTCATCGTTCGGCGCATCAAAATATCGAAGAAGGACAGCCATTATTGGCGATCCACAGCAAGGGAGGGGGCTTGTTTTTGACCTCAACGGGATGGAGGCTCTCTCGGATGTTGCCGAACAGGCAATGCAGCGCCTGCGCCAGGCATTGGAACGGGAAGCATACGGCATCTGTTTGACCCCTGGAGATGCGATTATCATCGATAACAACAAGTCCTGCCACGCTCGCACGGGGTTTCGGCCGTATTATGACGGGCGTGATCGATGGCTTCAGCGGATCTTCATCTCTCGGGATTTCGCCCGCATGCAGGACATGTTGGTGCCTGGCACACGTATGATCGATCCTGAAAAATCTCGGGAACTCGTCGCATGAAAGTCATTACTCGCATCGATGGGCTTCATTCCCAGATGGGAGATGGCGCATGCGTCCTCCTTCTGTTCTCCGGTGGACTGGACAGTTGCCATACGCTTTCGCAATTGACAGCAGCCGGTTTGCGGGTGGTGGCTCTTTACGTTGACTTGGGAGAACCGCTACCCGCCACATGCAAGGTCGCGCGATCCATTGCCGAGGAAGTCGTAGTGATCGAAGCAGAACGTATCTTCTGCGATGAGTATTTAGCTGACGGGATCATCTGTAACGCCACATATTTTGGGGGAATGCCCCTTTCTTCAACTTATACTCGCCCGTTGATCGCTCGGCTGGCAGTCGACCAGGCTCGTTCCAAGGGCATCCGAGTCATCGCATCCAATGCAACGGCATTCCAAAACACGTTCTTCCGATTCGCAAAGTCGATTGAGGTTCTTGCACCGGAATTGTCCTTCTTTTGCCCATCGATAGGAGCTTATCTCGATCGCGCTCAAAAAATTACCGGGCTTGATCCCCGTTTTATCGAGTTTTTCAAAGACAAGCCGCGCGGGGTTTATTCCGTAGATGAAAATCTATGGTGTCGCGTAATCGAAAATGGTGATATCGAACATCCGGAACGGTCGCTGCCGATATCGGACATTTGTGGAGCGCCCTGGAAGGGCACCTCCGAACAGGTCGCGATAACCTTCAAGGCAGGTTTCCCCACTGCACTGAATGACGTTAAAATGGAACTCGGCAAGATCTGCCGGGAGCTGAACGGGCGTTTCGCGGGGCATCCTCACGGTTTCTCATATGGTCTGGAAGGAAATGTATTCGGGGTGAAAAATCCCGAGCCACGCATGAGCATCGCAGGAAAACTTATACATGAAGGCTCTGGATACATCGCCCAAGCGGTTCTTTCGACTGCGGAACTTCAACTGCGCGAAGAACTTTCGCGGCGGTTCGCCATTTCCGTGATCGAAGGGGGCTGGTTCACTTCCTATACTGATGCTTTGCGAAGCGCGTTGCACTGTCTGGCGAAGCCGATATCGGGTCGTGTCAGTTGGCAGGTCACCGACCGGTCCTGCTTTGTGAATACGATTGCTCCCGACAAATCGAGTAAGATTGGCGCTCATATCGAGAATTTTACCTGTTCGGTGGAAAACTATGATCTGTCGAAAAAGATCTCTTTTGACCTGCAGAAGGAGCACACCCATGCATGAAGAGCCCACGACCGGAGGTGTGGGCATGCTGTGGCTTGTTCTACCTGTCATTCTTATCTGGGGTGGCAACTTTGCGGTCATGCGGGTCGGCGTTCATGAAATCGGTCCCTTCACTCTGGCAGCGATGCGGTTCTTCATTGCTGCCGCCCCGTTGCTCCTGTTCGTTCCGCGCCC
>JALUYI010000050.1 GCA_027013095.1 Paracoccaceae bacterium
GGATGGTAACCATCTCGTTCATATCGTCCTCCTAATAAACGCTGCCGCGCGAGGCGATTTTCAGCACGTCCAACACCTCGCCGTCATGCATGATCACCCGCCAGTCACCCACGCGCAGCCGGATGGCGTCAACCCCTGAGAGAGCCTTCACATTGTTGGCCTGAGCTGATGGATCGGCGGCATATTCCTCGATCTTGCCAATGACGCGCTCGGCGGTGTTGCGCGGCATTTTCCGCAGGGCTTTCAGGGCGGCTTTTCTGTAGGTGATCGGCTTCATGTGGTTGTATGTAGCGTAAAACTACACAGTAGTCAAGAACGACACCGAAACAATTCCCGACTTCAGGCATCGCAATAATTGGCCTGCCACACATTCTCGCTATGTTGGCGATGTGTTCGGCGGGTCTGCCGCACAAATTATGCCGAAAATACAAAGGCATCCGCCGGATTGCAAATCCGTCACCGCGCGATCTTCACCACTTCGGCAGGCTGCCGCGTGACGAACGCTGCCCATCTCTCCATCACCACACGTCGCCGCTCCAAAAGGTCCGAGCGGGCGTAGGTGCGCTCGACCACATTTCCTATCCGGTGCCCGAGGATCGTCTCGGCTACCTCGAACGTGCACGCGTCGGTGTCCTGTACCCAGGTGCGGAACGATGTCCGAAATCCGTGCAGGGTGCCGGATGCTCCTGCCCGCTTCAGGGCATTGCCGAGTGCCACATCCGAAACATGGCCGCGTGTCAGCCCCGGAAAGAGGTAGTCGTCCGAGACCTCGGCGGCGGTATCCACGATCGCCTGTGTCGGCTCTGTCAGCGGAACCCGGAAATCCTGCACATATGCGCTGCGCCCCTTGATGCGCGCGGCCGGTACCGTCCAGATATCGCCTTCGATTTCTTCGAAGCGCGCGCCGCGGCAGCCGTGGCTGCGCACCAGCGTCAGGATGCACCACCGCAGGCACAGGTTGACGGCGCTTGGCTCGTCGGACAGCTTGGCGTATAGTGCTGGCACCTCCTGCCATGGCATGGCTTCGAGGTGGCGAACCTTGTGGTCGACCTCCCCCAGCATGTGCTTTGCCGCCTCGACCGTGAAGGGGTCGCAGTCCACACCCATCAGGCGGGCCTGCTCGAAGATGATCTTCGTGCGATTGATCGCCTTGATCGCGGTGGGGTGCTTTTCCCTCCAGATCGGCTTCAGCGCCGCGTGGATGTCCGACTGGTGGATCGAGCTCATGCGTCTCCGCCCGAGCGCCGGAATCATGTAGAGCTTGATCGGACTCATCCACCGACCTCTGGTTCCACCGCCGCGAAGGGCATCGCGCTTGGCCTCGAACACGATCTGCGCCATGCGTTCGAAGGTGGGGTCCTGCCTGTCCATCTCCCGGCGCGCCGCTTCGCGCTCGGCATCGCGCACGGAAATCGGATCATCGCCCTTCGCCAGTACCGCCGCCCAGCGATCGCGCATCTTGCGGGCTTCGGCCAAGGTGATGGCGCTCTGCGACCCCAGCCCCATGTCACGCCGCCGGCCGAGAAACGAATACCGCCACACCCACTTGCCGGTGCCGCCTTTTCTGACAAGCATGAGGCCGCCGCCATCGTAGAGCCGCCCGTCACCGGCGTTTTTCACCTGAATGGCCGTCAGCCTGTGCCGTTCCCGTCCCACAATTGGTCCCACATCCGAGTCCGCGTTGCGGCCGTGGTCCGTGCGACGGCGTGCGACAACAACGCTTTGAATCATTTGAACTATAGACATGCTCGCGCGCACTATGCAACGACGTGCGGCTGGCGTGTGGCGCATATCACCGGCACCAGCCCTTGCCGCCCGCGTTTTGGTCCAGAAATCCCGCCTCAGTGCCTTTCCCTTGCCTGGTGCGCAGGCTAAAACCCCCCTCATGGCGTATCAACCCAAGTCCCTTTCAGATCTTGCCGAACACCCGTTTGATCAGGTGATCGACGTGCGCTCCCCCGCCGAATATGCCGAGGATCACATCCCCGGCGCCATCAACCTGCCGGTTCTTTCAAATGCCGAGCGCGCGCGCGTCGGGACAATCTATGTTCAAGAGAGCGCCTTCAAGGCGCGCAAGATCGGCGCTGCGTTGGTTGCCCGAAATGCGGCGCGGCATCTGGAAGACAGCCTGATTGACCGGGACGGGGGCTGGCGACCACTGGTTTACTGCTGGCGCGGCGGGCAGAGGTCCGGTTCATTTGCGACCATTCTGGCGCAGGTCGGCTGGCGCGCCGAGGTGATCTCGGGTGGCTATAGAACCTACCGGCGGCTGGTAAAAGAGGCCCTCTATGACACGCCCTTTACCGCGCCGGTCGTGCTGCTCGATGGGAATACCGGCAGTGCCAAGACCGATATCTTGCTGCGCCTTCCGGCCCTTGGCATGCAGGTTATCGACCTTGAGGGGCTGGCGAATCATCGCGGCTCACTCTTTGGGGCCCGGGCCGGAGGGCAACCTTCGCAAAAGGCATTCGAAGGTGCGCTGGCCGAAATCATGCGCACCATTGACCCCTCCCGCCCAGTGGTGATCGAGGCTGAATCATCAAAAGTTGGCGAGCGCACGGTCCCACCGGGCCTGTGGCGGGCGATGAAAAATGCGCCCCGCCTTGAAATTGTCGCCTCGCTTGCGGCGCGCGCGCATTATCTGGTGACCGCCTATGCCGACGTGATTGAGGACCGCTCACGCCTGCAGGACACGCTGGACAAGCTGCGGCGATTCCAGTCCGCCGAGACCATCGAGGTCTGGCAATCGCTGGCCGACTCGGGCCAGATGGAGGCCCTTGCAGCCCAGTTGATGTCACGCCATTATGATGCGCGTTACGCCAAGGCGCGAAGCCGCACGGATGACATCACGCAAATCCCCGTTGACGATCTGTCCAAAGCTACGCTTGACCGGGTGGCTAGCGAGATTGCAGACAGGCTCAACCCGCCCCGGGGTGGGATTGATAAGCCTACGCTCTAGACCCGGAAACCTGGTGACACCAACCCGCTCTAAGCCAAAGATATCCCGGCTGGACCGGGCGTGATCTCTCCGATGACAAAGGCGTCTTTTCCCGCCTTTTCAAAATCTTGCAGGCATCTTTTCACCTGTTTTTTCGGGACTGCCGCCAACAGGCCACCGGCGGTTTGCGGGTCAAACAGCAGGATTTCCGCCGGTGTGCGCATTTCACCGGAAAGGGCAACAGCCGCGCGGTTGGCTTCCCAGAGACTTGAGCGAATTCCAGTCATGGCCAGAGACCCGGCCCCGTCCAGAAACGGCAGGCTGGCCAGATCCAGCCGCGCCTGAACCCCGGATTTCAGCGCCATCTCTTGCAGATGTCCGGCAAGGCCAAAGCCGGTGACATCGGTCATCGCATGGGCAATCGGGGCCAGAATATCGGCCGCTTTCTCTTGGCTTAGCTCCATCGTTTTATAGGCGTCGGCCACCCATTCGCCACGGGCCTGCAGGCGCATCTCGGCGGCCAGAATGGTGCCAATTCCCAGCGGCTTGGTCAGGATCAGAACGTCGCCAACGCGGGCGCCAGAATTTTCGATCACCGGGCCTGACGCAAGACCGGTCATTGCATAGCCGATCGTCAGTTCGGCGCCCAGACTGGTGTGCCCCCCAACGATTTCAGCCCCCGCCGCGGCAAAGGTTTCACTGGCTGCGGCCATGATCTCGCGCAGGGTTTCGGCCTGCATCCGCGTACTCATCCGGGGCAGGATGATGCTGGTCAGCGCCGCTTGCGGGCGCGCGCCCATGGCCCAGATATCTCCCATGGCGTGAACGGCGGCAATCCGCGCCATCCGGTAGGGGTCGCTGACAAAGGCGCGCAAATGGTCGGTGGTAAAAACCTGCCTCTCGTCACCGTGGGCAAGGATCGCCGCATCATCGCCGGGTCTTGACAGGACATCGGCGCGTTTTGGGTGCGGCAAGTCGGCCAAAACCGTTGACAGGTCCGCGCTGCCCACCTTGGCCCCGCAACCGCCGCAGAGGGGCGCCTTGCCCAGCTCGATTCGCAGCTCTCGGGTGGCATCTTTTGGCAGGGGCGGCACATCCATTTCCGGATAGTCTGCGAACTTGCGCATGAATTTCCGGTCGATGTGATCCTTCCAGCGCCACAGCAATGCGCCGTCCAGACGCAGGCCCAGTTTGTCGGCAACGGCTCCTTTGCCGCCCGTTGAAATCAGCTTCAGATAGGATTTCTGCGGATGAAAGGCGCGCCGTTTCGCGTCGGTCAGCTCGGCGCGCAGATTGTGATAGAGGACCGGTGCCTCGCGCACGGCAAAAACCCCAGCCTTGGGGCGGGGCGAGCGGGTCATCTCGGCACAATCCCCGGCGGCGTAGATTAACGGGTCAGCGGTTGAGTGCAGCGTCGCATCGACCGGAAGAAACCCGGCCTCATTTGCCAAGCCGGTTTCAGCCAGCCAAGGGTGCGGCCGCGCGCTTGCCGTGCCAACACAGAAATTGGTCGCGACCCGCGATCCATCGGCCAGCTCGACCTCGTTGGCGTGGATCCGAACCACCCGAACGTCGGTTTTCAGTGTGACGCCAAGCCGCGCCATATGCCCCAGCAGCGCCCGGCGTGCGCCCGCACCGATCCCCGGCAGCGGCGTTTCAGCGGCCTCGAAAACTGTGACATGGGGGTTTTTTGCCCCCAACTTGGCAAGATGAAACATCATGGCCAGCGATAGCTCAACCCCGGCCACGCCGCCGCCGATGATGGCCACATTCGCCTGCAGGTCCTGTGCTGCGACCGCCTCCAGAAACTCAGCCCAGCGCGCGGCATATCGGGCCAGCGGCTTGGCCCCCAGCGCGTGTTCGACAAACCCCGGAATGGCCGGAATTTCCGTGGTAATTCCGACGTTGATCGAGGCAATGTCATATGAGATCGGCGCCTGTCCCGCGACCAGAACCTGCTGACGCACCCGATCCAGTCCCACGGCTCTTGCCAGAACCAGACGCGCATTTGCAAATCGGGCCAGCCGGACGAGGTCGATTTCCAGATCGCGCCGACCGTAATGACCGGCAATATAGCCCGGCAGCATTCCCGAATATGGCGCCGTCGGTCCGGGGTTGATCAAAGTCAGCCGCGCCCCGGCCAGCGGGTTCATGCCCCAGCGTCGCAGGACCAATGCATGGCTGTGACCGCCGCCGATCAGAACCACGTCTTTTGTCAATGGGAGGGGAGAGTGCATGGTCGCGTCATCCAGTCCAGTCTTTTTCGCTCTAGGGCCTAGACCGATGTTGACGATCCTGCAAGGGCGCCGCATCATGGGCCTGAAAATGATCGCCAAAGCCCGGCCGCCAGCGCCGGCCTCAATAATTGATAATTTACTTTAACTATGTTGGTAAATCACATTAAAACAATTATTTGTAATATGAACCTAATGTAAAACATCAACAAAGGAATGGCCTCTATGACGGAACTGGTTTTTGCACCTCAGGACATCCCCACGGTTGCTGTGGCCAATCGGCAGGCGCGATTCCCGGTGCGGCGAATCTTTTGCGTCGGACGGAATTATGCCGCCCACGCGCGCGAGATGGGCCGCGACCCCGATCGAGAACCGCCGTTCTTTTTCACCAAGCCCGCCGATGCGGTGGTTGGAGATCAGGCGCATCTTGCCTATCCGCCCGAGACGGATAACCTGCATTACGAGGGCGAGCTGGTCGTGGCCATCGGTACCGGTGGCAGCAATATCAGGCCCGACGCGGCACTGAATCATGTCTGGGGGTATGCCATCGGCAATGACCTGACCCGGCGCGATCTGCAATTGGCCGCACGAAAGCTGGGGCGACCGTGGGACTGGGGCAAGGCCTTTGACCACTCGGCCGTTTGCGCTGCCATCCATCCTGTGGCCGAGGTTGGCCATATCGCAAAAGGGTCCATCCGCACATATCTGAACGATGAGGTCAGACAGGACGCCGATCTGGTCGATCTGATCTGGTCGATCCCCGAAATCGTAGCAATCCTGTCCCGTTCGATAAGGCTGGAGCCGGGGGATCTGGTCTATACAGGAACGCCCGCCGGCGTTGGTTCGATGCGCCCCGGAGACCGATGCGTGGTCAAGATCGAGGGCCTCGGCGCGTTGACCACCACGATTGTGCCCCCCGTCTCATAAACAGGCCCCATAAACTGTGCCGCCGGGGCGATCCAGTCAGTTCTGACAGGCCGTTAATCCCGGCTGTAAACATCTTCGTAACGGGTGATATCGTCCTCGCCCAGATAGGCGCCGGTCTGAACCTCGATCAGGTGCAAATCGACCTTGCCGGGGTTCTCAAGCCGGTGCTTTTCTCCGAGCGGGATATAAACCGACTGGTTTTCGGTCACCAGACTGACGGTTTCGCCCACCGTGACCCGCGCCGAGCCCGCCACCACGATCCAATGTTCTGAGCGGTGGACATGGCTTTGCAGCGACAGCGCAGCACCGGGGTGGACCATGATCCGTTTAACCTGAAAGCGCGACCCCAGCGAGAGGGTCTCGAACCACCCCCATGGGCGGTGGTCGCGGGGGAATTGCTCGGCTTGCTTTGCGGATTTCGACTTCAGCAGGGTGACCGCCTGTTTGACGTCCTGCGCACGCGACATGTCCGCCACCAGAACCGCGTCCGGCATGGCCACCGCGATCACGTTTTTCAATCCGATTCCGACGACTTCGAGGTTTTCGTTTTCCGAGCGCAACAGGGTGTTTTCGCAATCAATCGCGCTGGCCGAGGTCGAGGCCACGACGCCATCCGCGTCGGGTGAGCTTTCCCGCCAGACCGCATCCCAGCCGCCAAGGTCGGACCATTGGCCGCTGAAGGGTACCACCGCAAGGTTTTTTGCGCGTTCCATCACCGCGTAGTCGATTGAAATATCGTCAAGTTTTGACCACGGGCCGGGGGCAAGGCGCAGGAAATCCAGATCTTTTCGGGCCTCCGATACAGCCGCGGCACAGGGGGCCAGCATTTCCGGGGCATGGGCCTTGAACGCCGCTTGTATGGCGGCGGCGGTAAACAGGAAAATGCCCGCATTCCACAGGTAGTTTCCCGCCTTCAGCATTTCTTTGGCCCGCGCCTCATCAGGTTTTTCCACAAAACGCGCCAATTTCCCCGGGGCATTGTGATCGGCGCGCTCAAGATACCCGTATCCCGTTTCGGGCCGGTCCGGGGTGATTCCGAAGGTGACAAGATCGCCTGCCGCGGCGGCGCTCTGACCCAACGAAACGGCGGCGCGGAACGCATCGGCATCGGGGACAACGTGATCGGAGGGTGCCACCAGCAGGCTGGCATCCGGGTCGGTCTCGGCCAGCCACAGCGTTGCGGCCAGCACGGCTGGAGCTGTGTTCCGCCCCTCGGGTTCGATCAGAATGACGGCCGGGGAGATCCCCAGTTCGGCTAGCTGCTCGGCCACGATAAAGCGGAAATCCGAGTTGGTCAGGATGATCGGCGGCGCAAATCCGGCCCCGCTCAGCCGCCGCGCTGAGGCTTGAAACAGCGATTCCTGACCCGTCAGGCGCGCAAATTGCTTGGGATAGCTCTTGCGCGACAGCGGCCAAAGCCGGGTTCCCGACCCGCCGCACAGAATAACCGGATAAATCATAATTTCTGACCTCAAATGTTTCTACGCCTCAGGTTTTGCGGCAAAAACAGCCCGCGAACCACCCCCGTCGTTTCGCGGCAGCAAAACCGGAAATGCTGAAAAAGGCAAGTGCGATTGTCGGCCCCGCTCCGCTCCTGCCCGCAGTCCCGCCGGAGCGCCCCAGATTGACATTGCCAAGCACTCGTCAGCGATGTTTATTGACACCACGATGGCGCACGCCAGAGAACACGGGGGGTCAAAGGCATGAACGACTATGTAATCATCTGGGACTGGCTGGAATTTGCCGTGCGCTGGCTGCATGTCATTACCGCAATCGCCTGGATCGGCTCGTCCTTCTATTTTATCGCGCTGGACCTCGGCCTGCGCCAAAGGCCGGATTTGCCCGAGGGCGTCAAAGGCGAAGAATGGCAGGTCCACGGTGGCGGCTTTTATCACATCCGGAAATATATGGTCGCGCCCGAGGCCATGCCCGAGCATCTGACTTGGTTCAAATGGGAGAGCTATGCAACCTGGTTGTCGGGCTTTACCATGCTGGTTCTGGTCTATTACGGCGGCGCCGATCTGTTCTTGGTGAACCCGAACATCTGGGACATCCCGATCCCCGAGGCGATTCTGGTCTCGCTGGCCTCTCTGGCCATTGGGTGGATCATTTACGATCTGATTTGCAAAAGCAAATTCGGAAATGATAACAGACGATTGATGATCTTTCTTTATGTTGTTCTCGTGGGCATCGCGTGGGGCTATACCCATATGTTTACGGGCCGCGCCGCGTTCCTGCATTTGGGCGCTTTTACTGCCACGATCATGACCGCAAATGTCTTTTTCATCATCATCCCGAACCAGAAAATCGTTGTCGCCGACCTCAAGGCCGGACGGGTGCCGGATCCCAAATATGGGCGCATCGCCAAGCAACGATCGACTCACAATAATTATCTGACTCTGCCAGTGATTTTCTTTATGCTATCAACGCATTACCCGCTGGCCTTCGCAACGCACTTTAATTGGGTAATTGCTGCTCTGGTGTTCCTGATCGGGGTGACGATACGACATTATTTCAACACCATTCATGCCCGCAAAGGCCAACCGAACTGGACCTGGGCGGTGGCCGCGATCCTGTTCATCGTGATGGCTTGGCTCTCCAGTGAGCCGCGCGTCCTGACCAAGGCCGAGGCTGACGGTACCGTCAAACTGTCCGCCTTTGCCACCAAGCTGGCCGCGTCGGACAAGTTCTCGGATGTTGCCGATGTGGTCATGGGGCGCTGCTCGATGTGCCATGCGCGCGATCCCGGTTATGATGGCATCCATCAGGCGCCCAAGGGCGTGCTGCTGGAAACCGAAAGCGAGATCGCCGCGCGCGGGCGCCAGATCTATCTGGAAGCGGGAATCAGCCACGCCATGCCGCCCGCCAATGCATCCTTCATGGAGCCCGCCGAACGCAAGCTGATCAAGGCATGGTTCGAAGAGACGGCCTCGGGGGCCTGAGATTCCGCTGAAAAAACAGAAAATCTTTGGTATTAATCGAAGGTTCACCGATTCCTGATAGGCCGGTCCCGTAGGGTTGAGGTTTCGGGGCAGCATGGCAGACAAGGGCGACATCGCGCCGGTTGTAGTCAATATAATCAAGCGCAAGAAAATCATCGCCGGTGGCGGGCATCACGGCGGTGCGTGGAAGGTTGCCTATGCGGACTTTGTCACCGCGATGATGGCCTTTTTCATGCTGATGTGGCTGATGAATGCCACCACCGAAAAGCAGCGCAAAGGTCTGGCCGATTACTTTGCCCCATCGGTCACTGTCAGCCGGGTTTCGGGAGGCGGAAGTGGTCTGTTCGGGGGTGACAGTATGTTCGCCGAACACACCCTTGCAAAGAATGGGACCGGCGGGAGGAAAGTCGCACCACGTGGCAAAAATCGGGCCCGGGGCCACACCGGGGTTGCCACGGACAGTGTTGAGCAGCAGCGCGAGGCGATGGTTAAACAGGCGCTGGACAAAAAATTGCTGGGCAATAGCGGCGACAGCAATCTTGCGGATGAGTTGAAAAAACACATCCGCTCACGCGTGACTGACGAAGGGCTAGTGATCGAACTCTTTGACCTACCCGGGCGACCCCTGTTTCCTCCCCGGTCAACGACGCCAACCCGTCTGATGCGCCGCCTTGTGTCCATGATCTCTGATGTCTTCAGAATCACCCCCAACAAGATTGCCGTTTCCGGCTTTGTCCGCTCTTATCCCATTGTATTAAGGAAAAATCCCGGCTGGGACCTGTCCTCGGCCCGCGCCCAGAGGGTCCGCAAGATGCTGTTGGCCGCGGGAACCGCCAAGGCGCGAATTGCCCGGGTCACCAGCTGGGCGGACCACCGGCCTGAGGTCAAAAACCCGATGGCCGTGCGAAACAACCGGATCGAGATCACCCTTTTGCGCAGCGATCGGGCCGCGACAGGAAAATAAGAATAAGGTTTTATTTGTTAGCGGCTTTTTAACCTGACGCCCGCATCATCCCAGGGAACAAGTGATGCAGCAGAAAGGTGCAACATGACCATATCCTCCTCCTTGCTTGCCGGTGTCGCCGGTTTGAACGTGAACGCAAGCCGACTTGCGACCATCTCGGACAATATCGCCAACTCTTCGACCTTCGGATACAAACGCATGGTCGCAGATTTTGATTCGCTGGTTCTGGATTCCGGCCACGGGTCATATTCTGCTGGCGGAGTCAGGGTCTCTACACATCGCGAAATCAGCAGAGCGGGGCCGCTGATCACAACCGACAACCCGACGGACCTTGCCATTGACGGTCGCGGGATGATCCCGGTCACCAGCGCCGCATCGTTAAAGGGAACGTCGGGCACGCATCCCACCATGCTGGTGACGACCGGCTCCTTCCGCCCCGATGCCGATGGCCTGCTGAAGACCGAAAGCGGTCAGGTCCTTCTTGGCTGGCCAGCAAAATCCGACGGCTCGATCCCGCCTTATCCACGCGATACGTTCGATGGTCTCCAGCCGATCTCGGTCAAGAAAAACCAGTTTGCCGGTGACCCCTCGACAACCATCAATCTTGGTTTGAACCTGCCGGCAACCGCCACCAAGGCGGGGGCCACTGGCAGAGCGCGTGATTTGTCGGTCGAATATTTTGGCAATCTTGGCACGTCAGAATCGCTCAATTTTTCCTTTACCCCAACTGTTCCGGCCAACGGGCAGTCCAACACCTGGACCATGGAGATCAAGGACTCGGCTTCGGGTGGGGCCAGTGTCGGACGTTATAAGGTCACATTTGACAACACCCGGGGCGCGGGGGGGACGATTTCCAGCATTACGAATCTCTCCGGTGGGGCGTATGATCCGACAAGCGGAAAAATCGCCCTGACAGTCGCGGGCGGCCCGCTTTCGGTGGAAATCGGAAAGCCGGGGGCAACCGGCGGCATGACGCAACTCTCCAGCAGCTTCGCGCCAACTTCGATTACAAAGGATGGCTCACCGGTCGGGACGCTTTCAACTGTCGAGGTGGATCCGAACGGTTTTGTCAACGCTGTCTACAACACCGGGTTTACTCGCACCATCTATCAAGTTCCCTTAGTCGATGTTCCCAATCCGAACGGGCTGATTTCACTCGATAATCAGGCCTTTCAACTGTCCTCGCAGAGCGGCCCGTTTTTTCTGTGGCAGCCGGGCGACGGTCCGGCCGGTAAGATGGTCGGAAATTCGCGTGAGGAATCCTCGACCGATGTCGCCGCCGAACTGACCCAGTTGATTCAGACCCAGAGGGCCTATTCGTCCAACGCAAAGATCATCCAGACAGTTGATCAGATGCTGCAACAAACCACGAATATCAAAAGATAACAATCAGATAGAAACGTCTTAGGATGAGCATCTCTGCCACGCTTTTCAACGCCTACACGGGTCTCGTTGCCGCGTCCCGGACGGCAGAGGTGATCTCTGACAATGTCGCCAATGCCAAGACGCCGGGTTTTGGGCGCCGCAGCGTGGTTCTTGCTGCCAGCTCGATAGATGGACGAGGCACGGGCGTGCGCGTGCTAAAGATCGAGCGAACCGTAAATGCCATTGCCCAATCCGATCGGCGCCTTGCCGAGGCCGATCTGGCCGGGAGTAGAGCCAAATCCGAAATGCTGACCCGGTTGGAAAAGGCGTTCGGTCTCCCCGGCGAGAAAGGGTCTTTGTCAGACCGTGTTGTGACCCTTGAAAAAGCCCTGACCTCGGCCCAGAGCCGCCCTGATTCACAGGTCCGGCTGCAAAATGTCCTCTACGCAGCGACCGATCTTGCCGGCCGGCTAAATGATCTGTCAAAAACCGTGCAATCCGAACGCATGCGCGCTGACAGTGGCATCGCGAAACAGGTCAATTTGCTCAACAAGACGCTGACCCAGATCGAAAAAATCGATCAAACCATCCGCGTTCAGATTGGTTCGGGGCAGAATGCAAATGGCCTGATCGACCAGCGTCAGGTTCTGATCGACCGAATCACCGGCATCATCCCGATCAAGACCTACCCGCGACCAAAGGGCCAGATTGCCCTCATCACCACGGGGGGCGCCATCCTTCTTGATGGCACACGTGCCAAACTCGGGTTCTCGGCGGTGGGCGTGATCACGCCGGACATGACCGTGGGATCCGGGGCATTGTCTGGCCTGACCCTGAATGGAAGACCGATTCCCACCGCCACAGGGACCGGCCCCATAGATGGGGGGTCACTTTCTCAGCTGTTTGAAATCCGCGACAAAACCGCGGTTGATGCGGGGGCGCAACTCGACGCTGTCGCCCGAAATCTGGTCGAAAGATTTCAGGCATCGGGTCTGGATTCCACGCTGTCAGCGACTCAGGCCGGGTTGTTCACCGATGGAGGCGCTCGATTCCAGTCCGCCAACGAGGTGGGCCTCGCGCAGCGTCTGGCGGTAAACCACGCCGCGGATCCCTCAAAAGGAGGAGCGCTATGGCGCCTGCGCGACGGTCTCGGGGCGACATCACCGGGCAATAGCGGAAATGCAGACCTGATCACAGGGCTTCTTAACACGCTGCAATCCCTGAAGCCCAGCCTCTCCGGCCATTTCACCGGCACGAGCCAGAGCTTTTCCGCGCTTGTCGGGGCGGTTGTTGCCGAAACCGGTGCTGACCGTCTTGTTGCCGATGATACGCAAAGCTTTGCCCGGGCGCGGGTCGAGGGTCTGAAGGCCACCGAGGCCGACAGTGGGGTGAATACGGACCGGCAGATGGAAAAACTGCTGCTCGTTGAAAAGGCATATGCCGCCAATGCGCGGGTCGTCTCAACCGCGAATACCATGTTAAAAACATTGATGGATTTGTAACATGAGCTTCTCCTCAGTGGGTGATCTGTCCAGCACGCTACGGTTCCGTTACCTCGACGCCCGCGTCAGCAAGCGTCTTCGCGAGCTCAGTCAGGAGGTGGTATCCGGCACGGCCAGCGACATTACGAAAAAAATCGACGGGGGCGTTGATTTGCTCGGGGATCTGCAGCGCTCGGCGGCGTTACTGAAAACCTATCAACAGAACGGAACCGAGATGTCAACGCGTGGTCAGGCCATGCAGGTCGCGCTTGAAAAATTGCAAAACGGCGCCCAAAAGCTGGGCCATACCCTAGCGATCCATATGGGGCCGACGACGCAGACATCGATTTTTGTCGAGACGCGGGCGGCTGAAAACGGCTTTCGTGCGGCAATCGGGACGCTGAATACTCAGATCGCAGGTCAGACCCTTTTTTCGGGCCAAGCGTTTCAATCGCCTGCGGTAAAATCTGCCGACAAAATTCTGGATGATCTGCAGGCACTTACCGCTGGTGCCGTCAGCGCCAGCCAGGTCCAGTCCATTCTCGACCGATATTTTGACGATCCCGCCGGGGGCTACATGTCCGGGGCCTACCTTGGGACCGGCCGCACCGCCAACCCGGTTCGCATTTCCGAGACTGAGTCCGCATCATTTCCACAAACCGCTGCCGATCCGAAAATAAGAAAGGCCCTCAAGGGGATGGCCATGGCCGCGCTTCTTGGGCGTGGTGTTCTTTCTGGTCGGAACGCCGAAAAATCCCGCCTTCTTGCGCAGGCAGGAACGATATTGATGACCGCCAATGACGGCTTGACCTCGATGCGCGCATCCATTGGCGTTCAGCAGGAACGGATTGATACTGTTCGAGCCGAAAACAGCGCGCGGGCCAGCAAGACCCAGTCGAGAATATCAGATATGATCTCGGTCGACGGCTATAAAGCCGCCACCGATTTCAAGGCCGCCCAACTGCAATTGGAGTCGCTGTTCGTGACCACTTCCCGCCTTTCAAAACTGTCGCTGACAAACTATATCAGATGAAAAAATTTCAAAAATTCGGCTGGGTATTGACACTTTTTACCCTGATGCTCGGCTCCGGTGTGATACCTGCCATCGCTCAACCGGCGCCGGTACGCATCAAGGATCTGGTCAATTTTGACGGTGTGCGCGGCAACGATCTCGTCGGTTACGGGCTTGTTGTCGGCCTGAATGGCACCGGAGACGGAGTGCGAAGCTCACCCTTCACCGAAGAAACCATGGCAAATATCCTGGAACGTCTGGGGGTAAATGTCACGGGCGAAAAAATCAGACCGAAAAACGTTGCCGCGGTTTTTGTGACCGGAACCCTGCCCCCGTTTGCCCGCGCCGGCAGTCGGATAGATGTGACTGTTTCAACCATCGGCGACGCCAAAAGCCTCCTCGGCGGAACCCTGATATTAACCCCGATGAACGGGGCTGACGGCAAGATTTATGCCGTCGCACAAGGCCCCATTATCGCCGGTGGTGTTGCGGTCAAGGGAAAGGCCGCCTCGGTGTCTGTTGGCGTTCCAACATCGGGCTCAATCCCGTCCGGCGCGCGTGTCGAGCGGGAAATATCATTTAACTTCAATGATATGAAAACTATGCGGTTGGCCCTGCGAAACCCGGATTTCTCGACAGCATCGAAAATTGAAGCAGCGATAAACCACGCTTTAAGGCGAAATGTTGCCCTGATGCTGGACGCAGGAACCGTGGAAATCAACGTCGCAAAATCCGGGGCCCGCTCCCCGGCCCATTTGCTCAGCCAGCTCGAGAATATTGAGGTCCGGCCAGAGCAACGGGCCCGCGTCGTTGTCGATCAGCGATCCGGCACGATCGTCCTTGGCGATGATGTGCGCATTTCCAGAGTCGCCGTGTCACAGGGAAATCTGACCCTGCGCGTACAGGAGCAGCCGCTTGTCGTTCAACCGAATCCGTTTTCGTCCAAAGGAAAACCGCTTGTTGTCCCACGAACCGACGCCAGCATTACCGAAGCTCCCGGAACCAAACTGGCCGAGGTTCGCGGGGGAACATCGCTGCTCGAAGTTATTACCGGCCTAAACGCACTCGGTGTGTCTCCGAGGGATTTGATCAGTATCCTGAAAAGTATCAAGGCTGCGGGCGCGCTACACGCCGAATTTATCGTACAGTAGCGCGCCCGGGAATCAGGAAATATGGTCGTCTGGTAGCAATTGCGCGGCCACCCGCAGGGCGATCGACTGATAGATTTTCGCGTGTGGTCCCTCGGGTTCGGCAACCACGATTGGCGTTCCCGCATCGGAATTCAGACGAATATCCATATGCAAAGGCACCGCACCGAGGAACGGAACCTGCAGTTTTCGCGCTTCCTGTTCAGCCCCGCCGTGACCAAAGATGTCTGATGTCTCGCCACAATGCGGACAAATGAACGTGCTCATATTTTCCACAATTCCGAAAATCGGCACGTCAACATTCTTGAACATTTTCAACCCCTTGCGGGCGTCTATCAGCGCAAGATCCTGCGGAGTCGAAACAATCACCGAGCCGGTCAGCGGAACCTGTTGCGCCATGGTCAGTTGCGAATCTCCAGTTCCCGGCGGCATATCCAGAACGAGAACATCGATTTCACCCCAGTCAACTTCGCGCACCATTTGCATAAGCGCCGAGACCACCATCGGACCACGCCAGATTACCGGCGATTCCTCATCCTGAAGGAACCCCATGGACATCACCTTCAGCCCGTATTTGTCCATCGGCTTGATCCGGTCATTCTCGATTTCCGGGCGACCGGTCATCCCCAAAAGTCGCGGCATGGAAGGGCCATAAATGTCGGCGTCCAGTAATCCGACCTTCAGGCCAAGCGCCCGAAAGGCCAAGGCCAGATTGACCGAAGTCGTTGATTTCCCAACACCACCTTTGCCCGAGGCCACCGCAAGAATGGTCCTGACACCGGGGATCGAACCCGCTGCGGGCCGCAAATCCGGCCCCAACGCGCGCTCTTTTTTTCGCGTCAGTTTTGGCGGTTGCTGTGACGGGTTGAATTCTTCGGCCCGCGCCGCGTTGAGCGCAACCAGAACACTGTCGACACCATCCAATGAGGCCACCGCTTTTTCAGCAGCATTGCGCAATGTCCCAAGATCGCCGGTAAATGATTCAGGCACCGAGATCGAAAAAATCACCTTGCCTTCGTTCACCACGATGTCCGACGTCATCCCCAATGAGATGATATCGCCATCAAGTCCCTCGACGGCAACTTGACTTAACTTTTCCCGAATTTTGGTTTTCATATTTATGTCCCGTTCTGATTTACATGCACAAATTAGAATATTTCTAATTAATAAACAAGCCTGCTCGTCAGGCGGGGATCGTTGGCAGGTAACTGCCCTTCTGTGAGACAATAAATTTACGGAATTTTTCGGTTACGGCGGTCAGCGGCATATCGCGCCGGTGCATCAAAAACCACTGGCGGATAATTGGAACGCCCGGGGCCTTGATCTGAACCAGTCGCCCGTCATTCAGTTCGCTGGCGACGGTGTGCCCCGACAAAAAAGCAATCCCCAGACCGGCAATGACCGCCTGCTTGATGGTTTCATTGGTTCCCATGCCAACGGTTTCATACCCACGCCCTTCGCCAAGACGGTCCAGAAGCCGCTCCATCAGAATGCGCGTTCCCGATCCCCGTTCGCGCACCAGAAAGGTTTCACGCAACAGATCATCGGGCGAAACGTCGCAGCCGGTGGCCAGCGGGTGGCCGTTGGGGGCGACAAAAATATGCGGATGCGGGCCCAGAATTTCCGCCGTCACCATAGGCGAGCGCGGCGGCCGACCCATGATTGCGACGTCGATTGCGCCCTCCATGACCATCGCAATGATCTCCTCTCGATTCCCGATTCGCAGCGCCACCTTGATGTCGGGATTCTCGCGCTGAAAATCCGAGACCAGCTGCGGCGCAAAATACTTTCCGGTGCTGACCGCGCCGATCCCGACAAAACCGACCTTGCCCTGTCGAATTGATTTCACCCTGTCATAACAGTTCGTTAGAGTTGATTCGATCTGTTTCATCGAGCGCAGAACCTCGCGCCCGGGAGAGGTCAGGCTGGTCTTGCCATCATTGCCCCGCATCACAAGGCGCGTCCCGAGGTTCTCTTCAAGCAGCCGCAGCTGAGTCGAGACCGCCGGCGGCGTCAGCCCCAGGGATTCTGCTGCTGCGGTCAGCGATCCGTTTTCCCGAATAGCCACCAACGCACGCAACTGCTTCAGGGTGATTGCGGCCTCATTGATCATAAAAATTATTTAACACGTCTGAGATTTTTTTCAATTTCCTTTTGTTACAACCTGCCCCATGACTCGCCCAACGACGACAAGCCGATAAGGAAACGCCAATGGCCAAACCTGTGGATATCGCCGAATATCTGGCGACGCACCCTGAAATCCGGGGGGAGGTCGGCGCCGCTGTGCTGGCCATGTGCTCGGTCGGAAAAATGCTTTCTCACAAGATTGCCCGCGGCGCGCTTGAGGGCGCAATGGGCGAACAGGTTGGCGAAAATACCGACGGAGACGGGCAAAAAGCGCTGGATATTATCGCCGACGAGATGTTCTGCACCGCCTTAAAGGACACCGCTGTGCGCTGGTATGCCTCTGAAGAGCGCGAAGAAGTGGGCGAGATCAACCCGACCGGCACTCTGGCGCTGGCGACCGACCCGCTGGATGGTTCAAGCAACATTGACAATAACGTCTCGATCGGCACGATCTTTTCTATTTTCGACGCAAAAGCCGATCCGAACGCCAGCTTTTTGCGTCCGGGGACCGAGCAGGTTGCCGCCGGATATATCATCTACGGGCCACAAACCGGCCTGATGGTCACCTTTGGAAACGGCACGCTCTCGTTTATTCTGGACCCCGACACCAGCGAGTTCCTGCTGGTCAACCCGGCCGTCAAGATTGCCGAAGCCAGCTCGGAATTTGCCATCAACGCGTCGAACTATCGTCACTGGACCAAGCCGGTGCGCGCCTATATCGACGACGCGCTGGCCGGCGAGACCGGACCGCGGGGCAAGAATTTCAACATGCGCTGGGTTGCGTCTCTGGTTGCCGACACCCACCGGATCATGTCACGCGGCGGAATTTTTCTGTACCCCAGCGACCACCGCCGGGGGTATGAGCGCGGCCGCCTGCGCATGACATATGAATGTGCGCCGATCGCCATGCTGGTCGAGCAGGCCGGCGGGCTGGCCACCGACGGCTGCGACCGCTTGCTTGAGCAGACCGTCAAAACCCTGCATGGCCGCACGCCGCTGGTTTTTGGCACCCCGGAAAAAGTGAACCGCGTGGCGACCTATCACGACCTCCCCGAAAATGAAACCTCTGCCCTGTTCCGCGACCGCGGACTGTTCCGAGAGTGAGGAAAACACCATGAGCACCAAACACCCGATCATCTCGGTTACCGGCTCATCCGGCGCCGGCACGTCCACGGTCAAACACACGTTCGACCAGATTTTCCGTCGTGAAGGCGTCAAAGCCGTCTCGATCGAAGGCGATGCTTTCCACCGTTACAACCGCGCCGAAATGAAGGCCGAGTTGGAAAACCGCCTGGCCCAAGGGGACCACTCGTTCAGCCATTTTTCATTCGAGGCCAATGAGTTAAAGGAGTTAGAGAACGTCTTTCGTATCTATGGTGAGACTGGCAAGGGGCATACCCGCACCTATGTTCACGACGATGAGGAGGCCGAGAAATACGGCACGCCCCCCGGTGAATTTACCGCGTGGCGCGATTTTGACGATGACTCCGACATCCTGTTTTACGAGGGGCTGCACGGGGCGGTGCAAACCGACGACATCAATGTTGCCAAATATGCCGACCTCAAAATTGGCGTCGTGCCGGTGATTAACCTTGAATGGATCCAAAAGATCCACCGGGACAAATCCCAGCGCGGCTATTCGACCGAGGCTGTGACCGACGTCATTCTGCGCCGGATGGACGCCTATGTACATTGCATCACGCCGCAGTTTGCCCGCACCGATATCAATTTCCAGCGCGTTCCGGTGGTTGATACCTCGAACCCCTTTGTCGCGCGTTGGATTCCGACCCCGGACGAAAGCCTTGTCGTGATCCGTTTTGCCAATCCGCGCGGCATCGACTTTCCGTATCTGATCTCGATGATCGATGGCAGCTGGATGAGCCGCGCCAACTCGATCGTGATCCCCGGCAACAAGCTGGATCTGGCCATGCAACTGATCCTGACGCCACTGATTTTCCGCCTCACTGACAACGCTCGTCGTGCTTAAAGGACCGAACCCATGACTCAGGCAAACGAAAAGATGATGGCAAATGCCATTCGCGCCCTTGCAATGGACGCGGTTCAAAAGGCCAATTCCGGCCACCCCGGCATGCCGATGGGAATGGCCGACGTGGCAACGGTTCTGTTCAATCGTTTCATCACTCTTGATCCGGCGGCGCCGAAATGGGCCGACCGCGACCGTTTTGTTTTGTCGGCCGGACACGGCTCGATGCTGCTTTACGCAATCAACCATCTGCTTGGTTACAGCGATATGGATATGGAGCAGATCCGCAATTTCCGGCAAATGGGGGCGCGCACCGCGGGGCACCCGGAATACGGTCACGCCGACGGGATCGAGACCACCACCGGCCCGCTGGGGCAGGGGCTGGCGACGTCGGTCGGCATGGCCTTGGCCGAGCGGATGTTGAACGCCCGTTTCGGAGATGACCTTGTCAATCACCGCACCTATGTGATCGCTGGCGATGGCTGCCTGATGGAGGGGGTCTCGCAAGAGGCTATCGACCTTGCCGGGCACCTCGGCCTTGGTCGTCTGGTGGTGTTGTGGGACGACAACCAGATCACCATCGACGGCGCGACGTCGCTGTCCACATCGACTGACCAGCAGGCGCGCTTTGAGGCGTCCGGCTGGCATGTGATCCGCGTCGATGGCCATGACAACGATGCGATTGCCGATGCGATCGAGCGCGCCAACGCCGATCCGCGCCCGTCGCTTGTGGCCTGCCGAACGATCATCGGCTTTGGCGCCCCCAACAAACAGGGGACATCCGCGACCCATGGCGCGCCTCTGGGCGGCGATGAAATTGCCGCTGCGCGCGAGGTTCTGGGGTGGACTTACCCGCCGTTTGAGGTGCCGGATTCGGTCTATGCCGATTGGCACAAGGTTGCGGATCGTGGTGCCGAGGCCCACACGGCCTGGCAGTCGCGTCTGGCCTCCAGCGACAAGGCCGAGGCCTTTAACAGCGCGCATGACGGCTCGAACCGTGCCGCACTTTTGGGCGCGATGGCCGATTACAAGGCCGGTCTGGTCGCCGACAAACCCAAGGTTGCAACCCGAAAATCCAGCCAGATGGCGTTGGAAGTGGTTAACGCGACGATCCCCTCGATGGTCGGTGGCTCGGCCGATCTGACCGGCTCGAACAACACCAAAACCTCGGGCATGACGATCGTTTCGCGCGACAATTACGCCGGCGATTATATCGAATATGGCATCCGGGAATTTCAGATGGTCGCCACCATGAACGGCATCAGCCTGCACGGGGGGCTGCGCCCTTACGGCGGCACCTTTCTGGTTTTTGCCGATTACTGCCGCGGGGCAATTCGCCTCTCTGCACTGATGAAACAGCCGGTGACCTATGTCATGACCCATGATTCCATCGGCCTTGGCGAGGACGGCCCGACCCACCAGCCGGTTGAGACCATCGCCAGCCTGCGCGCCATGCCAAACGTTAACGTTGTCCGTCCCGCGGACGCCGTTGAAACCGCCGAAGCGTGGGAGCTGGCAATCTCCTCGAACACGGTCCCATATGTGTTATGTTTATCACGCCAAGGTCTGCCTCTGGTTCGCGAGGATGCGTCCTCGAACATGACGGCGCTCGGGGCTTATGTGTTGCGTGACACTGATGGAGCGCGAGATGTGACCCTGATGGCCACAGGTTCCGAGGTCGAAATTGCCCTTGCGGCTGCCGACCTTCTGGCCGCCGAGGGAATCAAGGCCGCGGTCGTCTCGGCCCCCTGCCTCGATATTTTCGACGCGCAACCGCTGGATTATCGTGCTTCTGTTCTGGGCGCAGCCCCGCGCGTGGCCATCGAGGCCGCGGTGCGGCAGGGCTGGGACCGCTACCTCGGGGAAAACGGGGCCTTTATCGGCATGACCGGTTTTGGCGCGTCCGCCCCCGCGCCCGAGCTTTACAAGCATTTCGGAATCACCGCCGACGCGGCGGCCGCCACAGCAAAAGCCCTTCTGAATTCTTAACGAATCAAGGAAACAGACCATGTCTTTGAAAGTTGCAATTAACGGATTTGGGCGCATCGGCCGATGTGCGATGCGCGAAATCATCGAGAAATACAGCGACCAGATGACCGTTGTTGCCCTAAACGCATCGGGTGGGCCCGACACCAATGTGCATCTTCTGAAATATGACAGCGTGCACGGCCGGTTCAACACGTCGGTCCGCGCACAGGGCGATGATCTACGCGTGGGCAATCAGGTGGTGCGCCTGACCGGTGAGCGGGATCCGAAAAATCTGGAATGGGATGACGTCGATATCGTTCTGGAATGTACCGGCGCGTTCAATTCCAAAGAGGCGTCCATGCTGCATATCGCCCGTGGGGCAAAACGTGTTCTGTGCTCGGCCCCGGCAAAAAATGCTGATAAAACCGTTGTTTACGGGGTCAATCACCAGGTCATTACCGACAAGGATCAGGTCATCTCGGCGGCCAGCTGTACGACAAACTGCCTAGCCCCGGTGGCTAAGGTTCTGAACGATACGATCGGTATTGAAAAAGGGTTCATGAGTACGATCCACTCTTATACCGGCGATCAACCGACGTTGGACCGGCGTCACAAAGACCCCTATCGCGGACGCGCGGCGGCGATGTCGATCATCCCGACAACAACCGGGGCAGCCAAGGCCGTGGGTCTGGTTCTGCCAGAGCTTGAAGGCAAGCTGGACGGCGGCGCAATCCGGGTTCCGACACCCAACGTCTCGGTTGTGGACCTTAATTTTAACCCAAAGCGTGAAACCTCCATCGCTGAAATTAATGATGCGATGCGTGAGGCCTCCGAAGGTTACCTGAAAGGGATCCTGAACTACGACGAGGAAAAAACCGTTTCCATCGATTATGTCCACACCGACACGGCGTCGAATTTTGCCGGTTTGCAGACCCGCGTCATGCATGGCGATCTGGCGCGTATCTTCAGTTGGTATGACAACGAATGGGGCTTTACCAACCAGATGCTGAAAACAGCATTGGTCATCGGGGAGACCCTCTGATGTCGATTCATTCCATAACAGAGGTGGACGTTGCCGGAAAATGCCTGCTGATTCGCGCCGACCTTAACGCGCCGATGAAGGATGGCGTGGTTACCGACGCCACAAGGATCACCCGTTTTGCAAAGGGGTTAAAGCCCCTGCTGGCCAAGGGCGCGCGCGCTGTCGTGCTGTCACATTTTGGCCGCCCCAAGGGTAAATATGTTGCAGAAATGTCCTTGGCGCCGATTGCTCCGGTGCTGGGCGAGGCGCTGGGCACCACCGTTACATTCGTAAACGACTGTGTTGGCCAAGAGGCCCAGTCGGCTGCTGCGCAGCTGGCGGATGGTCAGGTCATGCTCTGTGAAAACCTGCGCTTTCATCCCGAAGAAGAGGCCAACGACGCCGATTTTGCCGCGCAGCTTGCCCGCCTTGGACAGATCTATGTCAATGACGCATTTTCCTGTGCACACCGCGCCCATGCTTCGACCGCCGCGATTGCCGCATTGATGCCCGCCTACTCCGGGCCGCTGATGGACGAAGAGATCGACGCCCTGACGCGCGCGCTGGAAAAACCGGCGCATCCGGCGGTGGCACTGATCGGCGGGGCCAAGGTCTCAAGCAAGATTGCTGTGTTAAAGAACCTTGTGCAAAAGGTTGACAGCATCATCATTGGCGGTGGCATGGCCAACACCTTTCTTTTTGCCGACGGTCTGGCCATCGGCAAATCGCTGTGCGAGGCCGATCAGGTCGAGACCGTGCGCGAAATTCAGGCGCTGGCCAAGGCTGCCGACTGCGAACTGATCCTGCCGATCGATGTGGTTTACGCCTTCAAGTTCGCCGACAATGCCCGCAGCTTTATCTGCGATGCCGACCAGTGCCCCGATGACGGAATCATTCTCGACGCAGGCCCCAAATCGGTGGTCCGTTTCCGCAGTGTTCTGGCTGGTGCGCATACGATCCTGTGGAACGGCCCGCTTGGCGCCTTTGAGATGCGCCCCTTCGAGCAGGCCACCAAGCAGGTCGCGCTTGAGGCCGCCGAGATGACCCGCGCCGATCTGGCCGTTTCGGTTGCTGGTGGCGGAGATACGGTGGCCGCCCTCAACATGGCAGGCGTCGCCGAGGACTTTACCTATGTTTCATCCGCCGGAGGCGCATTTCTGGAATGGCTGGAAGGCAAGACATTACCGGGCCTTGCGGCACTCGACCGCGATCAGGCCGCATAAGGGAGAATAAAATATGGCACTTATCACACTAAGGCAATTGTTGGATCACGCCGCTGAAAACGGCTATGGCGTGCCGGCGTTCAACATCAACAACATGGAGCAGGGCCTTGCGATCATGAAAGCGGCGCAGAAATGCAACGCGCCTGTGATCCTGCAGGCCAGCCGCGGCGCCCGCTCTTATGCCGGCGATATCATGCTGCAGCACATGATTCAGGCGCTCAGCGAAATGTACCCTGATATCCCGATCTGCATGCATCAGGACCACGGCAACAACGAGGCCACATGCAGCTCGGCTATCCGCTACGGGTTTACCTCGGTGATGATGGATGGCAGTCTGGAATCGGACATGAAAACCCCGTCTTCCTATGACTACAACGTCGATATCACGGAGCGCGTTGCCCGTATGGCCCATTGGGTCGGAGCCTCGGTCGAGGGTGAGCTGGGCGTGCTTGGCAGCCTTGAAACCGGCGAAGCGGCAAAAGAGGACGGCTCGGGCGCCGAGGGCAAGCTCAGCAAGGACGATTTGCTGACCGATCCAGATCAAGCTGTTGATTTCGTAGCGAAAACAAGGGTCGATGCGCTGGCCATCGCCTGCGGCACCAGCCACGGCGCCTACAAGTTCAGCCGCAAGCCCACCGGCGATATTCTAGCCATCAGCCAGATCGAGGCGATCCACGACAAGATCCCGAACGTCCATCTGGTGATGCACGGTTCCAGCAGCGTGCCGCAATATCTGCAGGACCTGATCAACCGGTTCGGCGGCGACATGCCACAGACCTACGGCGTGCCGGTCGAAGAGATCGAGCGCGGCATCAAATCCGGCGTGCGCAAGGTCAACATCGACACAGACTGCCGGATGGCCATGACCGGACAATTCCGCAAGGTGGCCAGCGAAACCCCGTCGCAGTTCGATCCGCGCAAATTCCTGATCCCGGCGATGGACGAGATGGAAAAGCTGTGCCTTGACCGGTTTGAGCGCTTTGGCACGGCCGGAAATGCCGACAAGATCAAGATCATCCCGATGGACGACATGGCCAAACGCTATGCCGACTCCAGCCTCTGAACGAAAAAGGGAAAGGCGCGCACCCCTACCACAGACCACGCGCCTTTCCCGTAAATACCAACCCAAGGAGAACACCTATGGACCAGTCAGACCGCTATGCGGACCTCAGCCTGAATGAAGCCGATCTGATCGCCGGAGGCAAGCACGTTCTTGTCGCATATATCATGAAACCGAAAGAGGGCTTCGGCAACTACCTGCAGACCGCCGCCCACTTTGCTGCCGAAAGTTCGACCGGCACCAATGTCGAGGTGGTCACCACCGACGACTTTACCCGCGGCGTCGATGCGTTGGTTTACGAGATCGACGAGGCTAGCGAGACCATGAAAATCGCCTATCCGATCGAGCTGTTTGACCGCAATATCATCGACGGGCGCGCCATGCTGGCCAGCTTTTTGACGCTGACCATCGGCAACAATCAGGGCATGGGCGACATCGCCTATGCCAAGATGCACGATTTCTATGTGCCGCCGGCTTATCTGCGCCTGTTCGACGGCCCGGCCACCACGATCTCGGACCTCTGGCGGGTACTGGATCGTCCGGTTGTTGACGGCGGCTTTATCGTTGGCACCATCATCAAGCCGAAACTGGGCCTCAGGCCACAGCCCTTTGCCGACGCGTGCTATGATTTCTGGTTGGGCGGGGATTTCATCAAGAACGACGAACCTCAGGGCAACCAGACCTTTGCACCCCTGAAGGAAACCGTGCGGCTGGTCCATGACGCAATGAAACGCGCGCAGGACGAAACCGGCGCGGCCAAGCTGTTCTCGTGGAATATCACCGCCGATGACTATCACGAAACCATCGCGCGCGGCGAGTATATCCTAGAAACATTCGGCCCCGATGCGGACCATTGTGCCTTTCTCGTGGACGGTTACGTTGCTGGCCCGCAGGCGATCACCACTGCACGGCGGACCTTTCCGAATCAGTACCTTCACTTCCACCGTGCCGGTCACGGCGCCGTCACCAGCCCCAGCGCCATGCGCGGCTATACGGCGTTTGTCCTGTCGAAAATGGCCCGCCTGCAAGGGGCCAGCGGCATCCATACCGGCACCATGGGCTATGGCAAGATGGAGGGCGACAAGTCCGACACCATGATCGCCCACATGATCACCGAGGACAGCGCCGACGGCCCCTTCTACCATCAGGAATGGCTGGGCATGAACCCGACCACCCCGATCATCTCGGGCGGCATGAACGCGCTCAGGATGCCGGGATTTTTCGCCAATCTCGGGCATAGCAACCTGATCATGACGGCAGGCGGCGGGTGCTTTGGCCATATCGATGGCCCGGCTGCCGGGGCAGAATCGATGCGCCAAGCTGAAAAATGCTTTAAAGAGGGCGCTGACCCGGTAGAATTTGCCAAGGAAAACAAGGAATTCGCCCGCGCCTTTGAAAGTTTCCCCGGTGACGCCGACAAGATCTACCCCGGCTGGCGCGAAGCTCTGCGCATCAACTCGGCGGCTTAACACCTTTCGTGGGCCGGTCTTCAAACCGGCCCGCGACCCATCAGAACGAAAGGCCAAATCATGGACCGTTCCATCAAGATCGCCCCCTCTATCCTGTCAGCCGATTTTGCCAATTTCGGTGCCGAGATCCGCGCGATCGAAGCCCAGGGTGCCGACTGGGTGCATGTCGATGTCATGGATGGGCATTTCGTGCCCAACCTGACCTTCGGCCCACCGGCGATTGCCGCCTTTCGCCCGCATGTGAAAACCTTCATGGACGTGCATCTGATGATTGCGCCGGTCGATCCCTATATCGAGGCCTATGCCGCGGCGGGGGCCGACATGATCACCGCCCATCTCGAGGCCGGACCCCATATCCACCGCACGATTCAGGCGATCAAGGCACAAGGCGTCAAGGCCGGTGTCAGCCTGAACCCCGGCACCCCGGCCGAGGCCATCGAATACCTTCTGGACATGGTGGACATGGTGCTGGTGATGACGGTCAACCCCGGCTTTGGCGGGCAGAAATTCATCCACTCCGGCGTCGAAAAGACCCGCAAGATCCGCCAGATGATCGGCGATCGCCCGATCCATATCCAGATCGACGGCGGCGTGACCCCGGAAACCGCACCACTGGTTGTCGAGGCCGGGGCCGATGTGCTGGTCGCCGGTTCGGCCGTGTTCAAGGGGGGATCGGTCAAAAACCCGCAGGTCTACGGTGAAAACATCCGCGCCATCCGTGCGGCTGCCGAAGCTGCGCGCACGGGCTGAGCGATGATCCCACGCGCCCTGATATTCGACGTTGACGGCACCCTCGCCGAAACCGAAGAGGCCCACCGCCATGCGTTCAACGACAGTTTTGGCGCATTTGGCCTGACTTGGCACTGGGACCGCGACCTTTACCGCGTGCTCCTGAAAACCACCGGCGGCAAGGAGCGGATGCGCGAATACGCGGCCAATCACCTGCATATCGACCCCGCCGAAATCCCGGTTGTCGAGATCCACAAACACAAGACCGCCCGCTATGGCGAGCTGATCGCAAAGGGCAACGTGCCGCTGCGGCCCGGGATTGCCGAACTCCTCGTTGATGCCGCCCGGCAGGGCCTGCGTCTGGCTATTGCGACCACCACGAACCTGCCCAATGTGGATCGCCTGATCCGCGCGACCACCGGTCATCCGGCTGCCGACATGTTTGAGGTTATCGCCGCCGGAGACATGGTCGGGGCCAAGAAACCGGCGCCTGACGTTTACAATCTGGCCCTCGAGGGGCTGGGACTTTTGCCATCCGACTGCCTTGCAATCGAGGATTCGCGTAATGGCCTAAAGGCAGCGCGCGCGGCGGGCATCCCCTGTCTGGTTTGTCCCTCTGCCTATACCGATCAGGACGATTTTAGCGCCGCAACCGTCAAGATTTCCGATTTTCGTCAGGTCGCCAGCGTAAAAATGCTGACCCGTCTGTTGCTTCCCGCCTGAAAAAGGAGAACCACATGGCCGCAATACCCCCCGTTTGTGACTTTGGCTGGAAAGCCCGCGATTTCAGTCTGCCGGGCACCGACGCCAAGACCTATACCTTGACCGATATTCGTGGCGCCAACGGCACGCTCGTCATGTTCATCTGCAACCACTGCCCCTATGTGCTGGCGGTGCTGGACCGCATCATTCGCGATGCGCGCGACCTACAGGCGCTGGGCATCGGAGTCGTTGCGATCAACGCTAACGATGCCAATGCATATCCCGACGATAGCTTTGAAAACATGAGGAAAATAGCCGCCGAGCGCGGTTTCCCCTTCCCCTATCTCTACGACGAAAGTCAAGAGGTGGCACGCGCCTATGATGCCGTCTGCACCCCCGATTTCTTTGGCTTCAACGCTGCAGACGAGCTGCAATATCGTGGCCGCCTTGATGCATCCCGCCGTCAGGCCGGCCCCGCCAATCTTCGCCGCGACCTTTACGAAGCAATGGCCCTGATCGCCCGCACCGGCACCGGGCCGGCAGAACAGATTGCCTCGATGGGTTGCTCGATCAAATGGAAGGAAAACGCATGAAGGCGGTCATTTTCGATCTCGACGGCACGCTTGTGGACAGCGCACCAGATATTCACGCAGCGGTCAACGCGCTGATGCGGGCCATGGGCTATCAGCCACTCGCGTTTCCGGTCGTGCGTAGTTTCATTGGCAATGGCGTTCCGAAACTGGTCGAGCGGGTCATGCGCGAGCGCGATCTCGCCTTCACCCCCCAGCGGCACGCTGCCCTGACAGAGCAGTTTCATGCCCTTTACGCACAACAACCAGCCCGCAAGACCCGCTGTTACCCCGGGGTTTCCGAGATGTTGAACCGCTTAAAGGCCGAGGGCTATGCGCTGGGCATATGCACCAACAAGGACATGGATCTGACGCGAAAGGTTCTGGATGGGATGGGAATAGCGGGCCTCTTTTCAGCAACCATTGGCGGCGACAGCCTGCCGGTCAAAAAACCGGATCCTGCGCCATTTTTTGCATGTAAACAACAGCTTAAGGCCAAATCTGTGGTTTACGTTGGCGACAGCGAAATTGACGCGGCGACAGCAAAGGCTGCGAAAACCCCGTTTGCCCTGTTTACCGAAGGGTATCGCAAGACCCCGGTCGCCGCCATCCCGCACGACGTTGCTTTTTCCGATTTCGCGCGTTTTGCCGGAATGTTGCCGGCCCTGTTCGCGTCCCGGAGCGCCGCATGAATTTGCGCCCGGCCGCCTTTGGTGAGTCCCGCCTGTTGGGTGTGGTTTGGCTGCGGCTGTCCGGGCGGGCGTCCGAGTCCCGTCCGTTACGGCCTTAATCTGCCTGACCGGCTCCCGGCACCCACAAGACATCGCCACTGCCGCCATCATTTGCCAGCCGTGCAGCGACAAAGAACCAATCGCTAAGACGGTTCAGGTATCTGATTGCGGCCGGATTGACCGGCTCGACCGCTGCCAGCGCAACGACGCCCCGTTCGGCGCGTCGAGCAACCGTTCTGCACAGGTGCAAATGCGCTGCCAGCGCTGATCCGCCCGGCAGGACAAAGTTGCGCAGCGGGGCAAGATCGGCGTTCATGACGTCAATCTCTTCCTCCAGCCGAGTCACCTGCGCCTGATTGATGCGCAGCGGCGGAAACTTCGCCTCCGCCTCCGCCTCGGTTTCCGGCCGGCACAGGTCGGCCCCCAGATCAAACAGGTCGTTCTGGATCCGCGCCAGTTGCGCATCCATTTCACCCGCAGCATGTAGCCGTGCCATCCCGACATAGGCGTTGGTTTCGTCAACCGTCCCGTAGGCGCCCACACGGGACGAGTTTTTTGCCACGCGATCCCCGTTGCCCAGCGCGGTATCGCCAGCATCGCCGGTTTTCGTGTATATCTTGTTAAGAACGACCACGGATCAGCCGCCTTTTTGCCGCAGATAAACGAATAACAGGATCAGCAAAATGGCCACGAACTGTGCGGCCACGCGTGCGCGCATGATCTTGTTGGAATATTTTCGGTTGAACTCGCCCCCCTTCAGAAAGGTTCCCAACCCGAAAATCAGGATTGCAAGCACCAAAAGAACAGCGGCGATAACGACAAAAAACAAAGGAGTACTGGTCATTTCGACCTCCTGACGGGGTTATCAAGAATCAATCGCCTGACAGAATCCTATCTGCGGCGCGCGTTGGCAAGAGGCGGCGGATCAAATCGGCCAGATAGGTCGGCGTGGTGACAAAGTATCGCGGACGCGGCCGACGGGATTCCAGCGCCAAAACCAGCTTTTTGCTGACCGCAGAGGCCGGCAATTCAAACCGATCCTTCTTGGTTCCGGCATCATAAAGCCGCTTCAAGAGCCGGTCCCGGTAAAGCTGTGCCAACGCAGATTTTTCCCAATCGATCCATTTCTCGAACTCCCGGGCCGCATTCTTGCGAAAATCGGTTGCGATTGGTCCCGGCTCGATCAGGACGACCGCGATTCCACTGTCGCGCAGCTCCATTCGCAAGGTGTCGCTCAGCCCTTCAAGGGCATATTTCGTCGCCACATAAGCCCCACGCCAGGGGGCAGAAACAAACCCAAGCACCGAGGAACATTGAACAATTCTTCCATATCCCTGCGCGCGCATGACCGGAATGACCCGCGCTGTAAGGTCGTGCCAGCCCAGCAGATTGGCCTCGAAAATGCTTCGCAGGGCATCCCGGGACAAATCCTCGACCGCGCCGGGAATCGCATAGGCGCCATTGTTGAACAGCGCATCCAGCCGCCCTTGGGTGCGCTCCAGAACCGTGGCAACGGCTATTTCGATACTGTCTTCGTCCTCGTAATCAAGGCGAAAACTTTCAAACCCCTGCTCGCGCAGACCCGCGCAATCATCCTCACTCCGGCAGGTTGCAAAGACCCGCCATCCCCGGCGTTTCAGTGTTTCTGCCGCGTTGCGTCCAATGCCGCTCGAACAGCCGGTAATCAGGATGGATTTTTGCGTCATTGACCCGCTTTGCCCAAAACTCCGCCCCTCATAGCCGTCCCGCCCCCATCCATCAAGTGGGCCGCAACCGCTGATTCCCACTGGACCGGAATCTGCCAAGCCATTACACCGCTCTCATGGCTGACCAGACTGACATTCCCGTGGGCGAAACCGTGATTGAGCCGCTGCGCCGGGCCATTGGCGAGCGTTATTTGCAATACGCGCTGTCCACCATCATGCACCGGGCGCTGCCGGATGCCCGCGACGGGCTGAAACCGGTGCACCGGCGTATTCTTTACGCCATGCGCGAGCTCAAACTCAGCCCTACCGGAGGCTTTCGCAAATCGGCCAAGATCTCGGGCGACGTCATGGGCAATTATCACCCCCATGGCGATCAGGCGATTTATGATGCCCTGGCCCGTCTGGCACAGGATTTCAACGTCCGCTACCCGCTGGTGGACGGGCAGGGGAATTTCGGCAATATCGACGGCGACAACCCCGCCGCCGCCCGCTACACCGAGGCGCGCATGACCCAAGCCGCCGAGGCCCTGATGGAGGGCCTGGCCGAAAACGCGGTCGATTTCCGCGACAATTACGACGGCTCGCTGACCGAGCCGGTGGTCCTGCCCGCCGCATTTCCAAACCTCCTTGCCAACGGCGCCAGCGGCATCGCCGTGGGCATGGCCACCAACATTCCACCGCACAATATCGAAGAACTGATCAACGCCGCGCTGCACCTGATCAAATCCCCGAACGCCCGTGACGAAACCCTGCTGGATCACGTTCCCGGGCCGGATTTTCCGACAGGTGGCATTATTGTTGAGTCGCGTGAAAATATCCTTAACGCCTATCGCACCGGACGTGGCTCGATCCGCCTGCGCGCCCGTTGGCACGTCGAGGACCTGCCCCGCGGCATGTGGCATATCGTTGTCACCGAGATCCCCTATCAGGTGCAGAAATCCAAACTGATCGAAAAGATCGCCGACCTGATTCAGGCCAGAAAAATCCCGATTCTGGCAGACGTCCGGGACGAAAGCGCCGATGACATCCGCCTGATTCTGGAACCCCGCGCCAAAACCGTCGATCCCGCCATCCTGATGGAGACCCTGTTTCGCCAGAGTGATCTTGAGCTGCGCTTTTCCATGAACATGAACGTCCTGATCGACGGCCTCACCCCCAAGGTCTGCTCGCTCAAGGAGGTCCTGCGCGCCTTTATCGACCACCGCCGACAGGTCCTCCTGCGGCGCTCGCGTCATCGCCTCGACAAGATCGACCACCGTCTAGAGGTGCTCGAGGGCTATATCACCGCCTTTCTGAACCTTGACCGGGTAATCGAAATCATCCGCAACGAAGACCAGCCAAAGCCGATCATGATCGCCGAATTTACCCTCACCGACGTTCAGGCCGAGGCGATCCTGAACATGCGCCTGCGCAGCTTGCGACGGCTTGAGGAAATCGAGCTGAAGGCCGAGCGCGACGCCCTGATGCTGGAACGTGCCCAGCTCGAAGATCTCCTCGCCGATGAAACCCAGCAATGGAGCCGCATCTCCGAGCAGTTGCGGGCCACCCGCAAGGCGTTCGGGAAATCCGCACCGGGCGGCGCGCGGCGCACCGACCTGGCCGACGCCCCCAAAATCGAGGATGTGCCGCTCGAGGCCATGATCGAGCGCGAACCGATCACCGTGGTCTGCTCGGCGCGCGGCTGGATTCGCGCACTCAAAGGTCACATCGCTCTGGACAGCGTGCTCAAATTCAAGGATGGCGACGAGGGCCGTTTTATCTTTCACGCCCACACCACCGACAAGCTGGTGCTGTTTGGCACGAACGGGCGCTTTTACACCATCGCCGCCTCGGCCCTGCCCGGGGGGCGCGGCATGGGCGAGCCGGTCCGCCTGATCGTCGATCTGCCCAATGACGCCGATATTGTGCGACTGTTCATCCATCAGGCCGGGCGCAAACTGCTCTTGGCCTCCAGCGCCGGGGATGGGTTCATTGTCAACGAAGACGACATCATTGCGCAGACCCGCAACGGCAAGCAGGTGCTGAACGTCAAGGGCGATAGCCACGCAAAAATCTGCAAACCCGTCTGCGGTGATCACGTCGCCATCGTCAGCGAGAATGGCAAACTTCTGGTCTTTCCGCTGTCCGAGCTGCCAGAGATGACTCGAGGCAAGGGCGTGCGGCTGCAAAAATACAAATCCGTGCGCGGCGCTCAGGGCACGCTGGATCTGGACGGCGGCCTTTCCGATGCCACCACCTTTGTCTGGGATCAGGGCCTCAGTTGGCCGATGAGTGGCGGCAAGACCCGCCATCAGGCCGACATGAGCGAATGGCTGGGCAAACGCGCCGGTGTCGGCAAACGCCCGCCCCACGGGTTTCCCCGCAACAACCGCTTTGGGTGATGGTTTTAGTCTTTTTTGCAAAAATACTCCGGGGGTACGGGGGCTGGCCCCCGTTAATATTGCCATTCACGATTCCTGTTCTGGCGCCCCGGGCCTCCGGCTTCATCACATTAATACTTTGCACGAAATGCAGCAAAAAATGTTTCGCGCGCGAAACATTTCCCTCCTAACCCATTGATATATCGTCCCGCGCCTGACCAAAAGCCCCACACACCCCTTAACACGAGCAATCCGGCCCGCTATCCTGATCGGCAAACAGGACCGAAAAAAGAACCCGATGGCCCCATATACCCTTACCACCCAGACCGCCGGTTCGCGTGGCGCGCTGTTCTGGCTGGCGCTGAAGTCAAGCGTGCTGACGGTGCTGACGCTTGGGATTTACCGCTTTTGGATGAAAACCCGGCTGCGGCGCTTTTACTGGTCCGCCATCTGCCCCGGTGGCGTGCCGCTGGAATATACCGGCACCGGCATTGAAAAACTGATGGGTTTTCTCGTTGCGGTGGTGGTGTTGGCGTTCTATATCGGAATCGTCAACCTGATCCTCGTTTTTCTGTCTTTCTCGCTGCTCAACGACAATGTCGCCGCCTATGTGCTGTCGTTCATCGGCATCATTCCGATCTATTTCTTTGCCAGCTACCGGGCCCGGCGCTATGTCCTTGCCCGCACCCGCTGGCGTGGCCTGCGTTTTGGCATCGAGCCCGCCGCCTGGGCTTATGCCTGGCGCGCCATGCTGCACGGGTTGGCCACCCTTCTGACGCTGGGTCTCTTGTTGCCGCGACAGACCTTCTGGCTCGAGAAGTTCCGCATCGACCGCACTTGGTTCGGGCAGGCAAAATTTACCCAAGAGGGCAATTGGAAAATGCTGCTGCCGGTTGCACGACAGATGAATCTCGGCATCATTTTCCTTGTCGTGAGCAGTATCGTGGGGGTCGTTGGCGGGGATCCAAGATCGGCTCTTTTGATTATACCCGCCGCTCTTTGGGCGCTGCTCGGCTTTGTCCATTTTCAGGTGCAGGCGTTTCGAATCCTCGCCGAACACAAACGCCTTGCGCCGGGAATCCGGTTTGCCGCGGCGCCACGCACGAAACGGGTGATCGGCATTTACAGCCTCGGATATGCCCTCTGCGGCCTGATCCTGCTGTTCGGCCTGGTCCTGCTTTTTATCGGGATCTTTTCCCTGATCTATCTCGCCGGCGCAGTCCCCGCATCTGGCACGCTTGATTTTCAGACCGTCCTCAGCGGCGAAAACGGCGCCCTTTGGCAGGCCGTATCCTACGCAATCGGGGCGCTGATCTATTTCTCGGTGTTCATATTCTGGGGGGTTCTGCGACAGATTTTTGTCACGCTGCCGCTTTTGCGCCACTATGCGCAGTCCACACGCCTGATCGGCAGCCACCACCTGCCCGAGATCCGCCAGCGTGCGCGCGATCAGCGCACCGGCGCCGAAGGCTTTGCAGAGGCGCTGGATATCGGAGCGGCCATATGACCCCGCACCCCGGATCCCCGCACCCCGGGCCTTCGTCTGTCTTTGCCGATTATTTCGATGGCAAAACGGCTGTGTCCCACCGGGTTCGTCTGGTCTGGAACCGGGTCAGGCATCAGTTGGAGATCACACTGCCGGGGCAGACCGATCCGATCGTCTGGTTGCTGGCCGAGGTGCGGCGCCTGCCGGATCAGGCCAGTCGCAATACCGTCCTTCTGGCCCACGCCAAAGGTGGCCCGGCGCGGCTGTTGGTGCGGGACATTTCCATTGTGCGCCAGATGCAAACGACCTGCCGGGCGCTGGAGCCACAGGAAAACATGACCCATATCTGGCGGCGCCTGATCTTTGTTGCCTCTGGCGCCGTGGCCTCGGTTCTGTCCATCGTCTTTCTTCTGGTGCCGCTCTTGGCCAACCAACTGGCCGGTGTTCTGCCCAGCGCGGGCGAGCAGGCGCTGGGCGATGCGACCTATCAGCAGATCCGTCAGGCGCTGGGCAGCCAGAACGGGCCGGGCATCAAGGAGTGCCACACAACGCGGGGGGACTCGGCTCTGGAGCACCTGATGTGGCGCCTGCAGCGTGGTCAGGCCGGAAAATTCAGGATCAAGCTGCACGTGCTGGACCACCCTATGGTCAATGCCTTTGCCCTGCCCGGCGGACATATCGTCCTGTTTCACGGGTTGCTCGATCAGGCAAAATCCCCCGAGGAACTGGCTGGGGTCATCGGCCATGAAATGGGCCATGTTGCGCATCGCGACCCGACGCGGCTGGCGCTGCGCTCGGCGGGATCTGTCGGTGTGCTGGGCCTGCTCTTGGGCGATTTCGCCGGTGGCGCGGCGGTCCTCTACCTGTCTGAACAGCTGATCAGCGCCAACTATTCACGCGCCGCCGAGGCGGCGGCGGACAGCTATTCCATCAAACTGTTGAACGAACAACGCATCCCGACACTGCCGCTGGCCGATTTTTTTCTGCGCCTGAGCCAGCGCTCCGGACCGCTGAACGGGTTGATGTCGCATTTGGCCAGTCACCCAGACCTGAAAGGCCGCGCCGAAAAGACCCGCCGGGCCAATCAGGACAAGATGGGCTTCTGGCCGGTTCTCGGCCCCTCCGAATGGCGCGATGTCAAAGAGGTTTGCGATCGATAGCGGCACCGATAGTGGCCCGGATCGCCCGCCAATAGACGGGTCGGATTTCAAACAAGGTTGCGGCAACGGCCCGCCTCGGCTAAACCATCCCGAACCCCGATCCGCCCCAAAGGAGCAGGACATTGACAGCACCCCTTCATTCGCGCCGCGGTCTCCTTTTGCTGTTCGTGGCCCTCACGCTGGCCGCCTGCGCACCAAAGCCGGCCCCGGTTTCCCCGGCCCCGATCGTCAAGCCAAAGCCGCTGGGCGATTTCAAACTGGGCTTTGCCGTCGCTGTGGCTGACAAGGTCAAAAAAGGCCCGCTGTCGCGAAATGCCACCCAGGACGAGCTGGTCACCGCCATGAAGACCGAGCTGGATCGTGTCTTTGGTGCCTATGAGGGCAGCAAGTTCTACAATCTGGGCGTCTCTATCGACGCCTATGTTCTGGCGCGCCCGGGTATTCCGATTGTCGCCTCGCCCAGTTCGGCCCTGATCGTGACTCTTAACGTCTGGGACGATGCCAAGGCCAAGATGATCCTTGATAAGCCAAAACAGTTTACCGTGCTGGAGAAATTATCGGGCAAGACCCTGTTCGGCTCGGGCCTGACCAAAACCCGCGAGCAACAACTGGCCGAGCTGACACAGGCCGCGGTCAAGCAGATGGAGGACTGGCTGCACGCCAATGAATCCCTGTTTCAGCACGGCAAAGACAAAGCCGTAAAACCTGCCACAAAGTCTTGATTTTTCGCGCCAAAGCGATTAGCTGGCGCGCGTTATCCATCAGGTCCGGTGATCATGGACCCTTTTGTATGAGGCGCCCGCAAAATGGCAAAAGAAAAGTTTGAACGCACGAAACCGCACTGCAACATCGGCACGATTGGCCACGTTGACCACGGCAAGACGACACTGACGGCTGCGATTACCAAGCAGTTCAGCGATGTTTTCAAGGCTT
>JALUYI010000051.1 GCA_027013095.1 Paracoccaceae bacterium
TGAACTCCAAAATCGTATCGTTTTTCATGTGGCATATCCTTTTCTCTCTGAGAATCGCGGCGCGTCAACACCGCCATGATATGCCACCCAATCACCCCATCACCAACTTTCGGGCATTGCTCGCGCGAAGGTTAATTGATCCGGTTGACCTTGGTCATCCTTGTTTTCCTCACATAATTTTTTGATTTTCGCTCGGGACAGGCTTACTTCAACGTTTGGGTCATAGTCATTGCGTAGTTGTTGGTCTGAAATGTAATACAGATTCAGCAGCCTGAGCGCCGCGACCGCCAGAAACCCTTTCGCCCAGGATATTTTTTCATCTTCGGTAACATTCTCTGAATCAAGAAAATAACCACCGTCCTCATTTTCCAGATATCTGAAACCGGTGGGAAAACCCCTTGCCGTCCACCATTCGTTGTTCTCATTGACGTATATCGGCCAATAATCCACGAAGTTGTCATCTATAGTTAATTCGCCGTCACGGGTATTTTCTGGAAACCAGGCGAGATTTAGGTTTTTGAACCAATTCTCATTACGAAGTGGCCTCGCTTCCTGCCATCTCATTCTTTTGATTGCTATGGAATCTATGGGAGCGCGCAACGGTTCATCGGTCTCTTCCTCGGGTTCGACAGGGCTTGCGCTGCCAATTCTTAACCATTTCCCCAGGCAAGATCCGATAGCTATTTTTTCGTTGTTGTTGGGGTCCAGCAGAATAGTAAATTTTTTCAAACTTTTCCAATCGCCATCGCCCTCAATCGCAAAATTCAACTCTACTTGCGTCTCGTCCTGGTCTTTCGAAGCGGAGATTTTGTAACGCTTATTGTTTCGAGAATAGCATGCAAGATCTATGGGATCTGCAAGGAGTTTCTTTGCCCCCGCAGCAACTAGCGGCGCCAAGAATTTTTTCCTGTTGTCATTGTTAGTTGGACCGTCAAATTCAATCGACATTCAGATTCTCCGTGATCGTATATATGCGCCGTAAAAATTGCAGCGACTTGCCGAAAAACAATACCGCTCTCACGCCACCAATTGCGTCTGAAACATCACCCCGTGTCAACCCTCTTCAACCCCGCCCGCAGCATCGCCCGATATTCCTCGCGCAGCGCCTCAGGTTCAACGATCTCAACCATATCCCCCCAGCGGAACAGGTGCCAAGCCATCTCGCGCAGGCCGCCGGCGCGGAAGCGCACGGTCAGCGCGCCGTCGGCTTCGTCCTCCATCTCTTGATCGGGGTGAAAGCGATAATCGCGGGCCTCGTTTGCCACCTCGGGGGCAAAGCGCCAGATGATATCTTGCGGTTCTTCGCGGTAGATGCCGAAGGCCTCCGAGAGGTAGGTTTTCATGTCAAACCCCTCGGGCCGCTTGTAAGGCTCGTTGGTCAGCGAAACCCGCTCGATCCCGGCCAGCGCGAACAGGCGGATATCTTGCTGATAGTCGCTAAAGGCGACCAGATATTGCCGCCCCTCGCCGAACAAGACCGCCAGCGGTCCAAGGCGGGCATTGCGACTGAGAAGGCCCGTCGCCCGCGCGCGGTGGTCGATCTCGATCCACACGCCCGCCAGCAAGGCCTTGCGCAGTTCGGCAAGGATCTCGGGCGAGATCGCCTCGCGCGGGCCCGGGCGACAGGCGACACCGTCGGCCTCGAGCAGTGCCTCGATGTCCGGTTCCATCCGGCGGCGGCGATCGGCCTTGAGGCCCGCGCGTAACTTGTCGGATATATCGCCCAGTTTTTCAGCCGTGGCAGAATCACCCTCACGCGCCGCCAGTTCCTTTGCCCGGGCAAGGGCGGCCACGTCGTCAAGCGTGATATCGGCCAGCCGCCCGACCGATGCGGGTGGCAGGCGCCAGCGTTTTTTCCGATCGTCGGTGCGCTCTTCGATCTGCGGAAAGACCCGCAGCAACGCATCGCGCATCCGTTCGGCGGTGCGGCGCGAGATTTTGAGATCCTGCTGGATATCCTCAAGCGACAACCCATCGGCCCGCCCCTGCATCCGGAGCGCCAGACGTATCAGGTTTTCAAGCCGGTCATATCGCATTGTTCAGCCTCCCCGCGGGAACAACGCCTCGACCTTACCGCGCGTGGTTTTTGTCCGAAAGCGGGATTTAGCCGGGGGTGTTTTTCTTTGCCATGATCTTTTCAAGACTGCGCGCGATCAGCAAAACCTCGGCGGCCGTCGCGCGTGCAAGGCCAGCCAGGTGGAGCGATCGGGCAATCAGGGCGGGTGAGGCGTCAAGTTCCCCGGCGAGCCAGGCGCAAGTCGTGTCATCGAAAAGAAGGCCCGCATCCGTCGATAGACGTTTCCAGATCCCCGCCCGGGTGAGGGCATCCGGCAACCTGACCTTGATCGCCAGATCCATGAGCGCAAGAAAGTCGGCATCCATCACGCCCGGGTCGCGACAGACCCAGATCGTCGGGTGGGGATTGTCAGCAACAAGCCGCGCTGCCTCGCCCTTGCCCGGCCACCGCCCTATATGGGCGGCATCTTTAACAAGTATCACCGTCTTGGGCCACCCCTCCAGCCCGCGTTGCACCAGCCGCAGGGTTTCGCCCAGGCGTAACTGCGGCGCGGACAGGGCGAGCAACCTTGCACCGACATGATCCGCCAGCGTCTTGCAGAAAGTGGCTTTTCCGACGCCTGCATCACCATAAACCAACAGGTTCACACCGCGCGGACGTTGCTCGATAGTCGTTTTCAGCAGCCGAGCTGCAATTTCGGCTATTGGTCCGAGCCCTGCATAATCCGCCCATTCCGCCGGCGACGGGCCGGCCTTTTCGAGGTAGGGCGCAAGGATATCCTCGATCGCGTTTGCTGGTTGTTGAAGCGCGGCAAGCAGGTTTGGATCCAGCAGGTCGCACAGCCCGACATGTGCCACAATCCCGTCCGACGCAAGCAAACCCCTTGTCACCAGCGCACCTTGGCTGCCCAGTATTTCCCCTAATTTGGGCTGCGGCAGGCCTGTCATGGCGCTTAATTGTGCCAGCATCGGCATATGCGCCTCGGTTTCCAGGGCACGGCTTATCGCACGAAGCGGGCCGTTGACTGATGCGCGTACAAGCAAGGTTAAAACGCGCGATGGCGCAGCGTTTTTTCCAAGATCAAGATGGCGGGCAAGGAGGTTGATATTCTGTTGCAGACGGTCCGTATCAACACCCGAACAATCGGCCCTTTCGCGTTCGATTGCGCGACAAAACCCCTCGTGCTCATCAATGCCCCCACTGGATTGGGCATCCGGCGCCTGGGTTTCGAACCAGTCCAGCGCCAGCCCCGCCTGTCGCGCCCATTCTTGCAACAGCCGCGCCGCCGAGCCTCGGGGAGGAAAACGCTTGGCAAGACGGGCGGCGATCATCAGCAGATAGTGGCGCTCGTAATCATTGGTGAGGGTCTTGCTCATGATTGCCCCGCTGCTTTGGTGTCCGTGCTTTGAGCAGACGCTTCCTGGATGGGCTGGGCGGGTCTTCGCACCGGCAGGCGGTTCTGGAAGCCAAACGCCTTTTGCGGGCCGGTTTTGGCACGCGCCTCTTTTTTCAGTTCTGCCAACAGCTCTTGTGTATCCGTGATGCCAAGCGCGTGCGCGCGCCGCTGGACATTGGCAAAATCGCCGGGAGTGAGATTTTCCAGCCGCGCCAGACCGGAGGGCGCCTCTTGATCGAAAAACTGCACAAACGCCTGCTCCAACTGCGCGGGTGAAAGCGGCTTCAGCGTGATCTTGAAGGTAAAGCGCCGCAGCGAGGCAGGGTCGAGCCGTGTCGCCATGTTGGTCGTACAGGCAAATGGGAGGGGATGGTTTTCCATCCATGTCAGCATTTCATTGACCTGGCTGACCTCCCAGTAGCGTTCGGCCATCTCGCGCGAGGACAGCAGCGAATCCGCCTCGTCGAAGATCAGGAACGCCCCTTCCGAGCGGGCCTCGGCAAAGGCGGCGGCGATATTCTGCTCGCTTCCCCCGACCCATTTGCTGAGGATGTCGGATGCGCGCTTTTGGATAACCGGCAGGCCCATTTCGTGGGCCAGATGGCGGGCATAGGCGCTTTTGCCGCTGCCTGGCGGCCCGGACAGGCACAGCGACACCTGGCGGCTCGCGCCCGCGCGCGTCAGACGCGACGTGATGCGCATGGTGTCGGTATCGGCATTGATGAGCGCGGGGGTGAACAGCGGCCCGTCATCTGCGGCCTCGCCCGGCACGCGTTCGACCCCGCCATTGGTGGCCTTGGCGACTTCGCGCACGGCAAGCGTCAGGTCATCGACCCCGCCACCGCCGAGCGATGCGGCACGCAAGGCATTGGCCACCAGCGCGGGAGGCTCCGGCAACAGGCGCGCAAGCCGCGCGCAGGTCGCGTCGTCGAGCGCCATCCCCTGATTTCCGGCCAGGCGCCGCCAGACACGGGTGCGCACCTTTTCGGCGGGGGTTCGCATCTCCATCGAAAAGGTGAAGCGACGCAACAAGGCCGGCTCGAAGCCGTCAAGCTCGTTGCATGTCCACAGGGTGGGGATGGGGTTGTTTTCAAGCAGGCGGTTCATGTGAACCTTCGAGGCAGACCCTCTCAACATTGAAAGCCGAATATCCGACAGGCGCAGGGGAGGGGACGAGACAAGATCCTCCATTTCATCGAACAGCAGGATCACGTCGTGCCTGCGCGACAGGAATCTTTGCCCCAGTTGCAACTGCTGGATGCGTTCGTGGCGGCTTGGCTCCTCGCCGCTGTCATCGGTTTCGCCGACCGCATGCAGGGTTGCGCCGACATGGGCGGCAAGGACGCGGCAGAATTCGGTCTTGCCGGTGCCGGGCGGGCCATAAAACAACAGGTTGACGCCGCGCGCGCCCGCGCGCAAGGCCCCTGTCAGAAGGCGCGCGGAAAAATCGGCCGCCGCGCCGAGATGGGCAAAATCGTCCCATGCGACATCGGGCTGGCCGGGGTCGTCGAACATGCGCTCGATGATGTCCGAGATGCCACCCGTCGCCATGTTGAGCGCCCGCAGGAGACGCTCGGAGATTTCGAGATCGGTGTCCACGCCAAAGCCCGAGGCGTTGAGGTCAACCAGCCCGCTTTGCAGCAGTGCCCCGTGCGGGGTCAGCGCGTCGGCAACCTCTTGCGCGCCAACCCCTGCCATGCCGGCGACAACGCGATCGATGCGGCCCTTGGCCCGGCGCACGAGATCGTCGAAAAGCTCGTTAAAGGAAGCGCAGACCTTGACGCGCACCATGAGGACGAAGATCCTTGTTTCAAGCGCGTCAAGCCCGGCATATTCGGCCAGCGCGCAGGTATTTCTGTGCAGCTGATCCGGCAGCGGCATGCCGCCCTTGATAACCTTGCTGTCCAGCAATTTGCGCAACGCCACCCAGTTTTTCATCGACACCCCGTGACGCCGGTAATGATCGTCGTCGGGCTGCCACTCGAAACCCAGATGGCCCTCTTCGATCCAGTCGGCCAGACGGCTGGCAACCGCGCTGCCCGCAGTAAAGGCCCTGGCAAGACGGTGGGCGCATTTCGTCAGATAATATTGCTCGAAACGATCGGTCATGATCCCCTCCTTCTGGCTGTCGGCACAGCTTGGGAGGGGAGTGCGTCAGATTCGGACGTGTTTGTGGGGCACTTGATGTGTAGTCACAAGATTTCCTTCAGGCCGAAAATGACACCTGGTCGGCGGCGGTAGCTTCCGAGATCGACATTGATGTCTGCAGCGGGATTGATAAACAGCCATGTTCCAAGCCCGTATCCCCTTGCATTGAGTAAATCCGTACAGCGCGTGAAACAATCTGTTATATCGTCAACCGAGAAATCGGCCGTTTTACTAAATGCTGGAATGACATAGGCACCCGCGAAACGCCGATAATCCTGGTCCTTTCTGTAGTCAGGCAAGTCCTTAGCCTGCTTCTCCGCTTGTTTAAGTTTCCCAAGATTTTCTTTGGTAAAATTTTTTGAAGACGACGCGTGCCACAATTGCTTGGTTTCGATCAAGAAACCCTTGCTCTCATTTGACAGATAGACGTCACAGCGCCCAACACTGTTCGTTCCCTTATCTCGAGCCACGACAAGTTCACATATTCCAACCCAGTCATTTTTATAGGCTGCCGCACATAACAGAGAATTATTTGCTGCTTCGGTGTGGTTGAATGGTGTTTCCCATTCAGAATCCAAATAGCCCGTCACAAGGTCGCTCCAAGTGTCGAGTACTGGCCGTAGGGCATGGTTGCCCCGTCCCCAATTACGACGGATCGCTAATTCACTGGCCATTGTTCTCTTGCCTTTCAATTTGAAAAACTTTGTTGCTACTTGCATATTATAACTAGGCAGCCGACTCATAAAATTCGATCCACAGCCTGACAGAGGCCAGTTTGATCATCGCCAAGAAGTTGCGTGACGTTTTCTCGTAGCGGGTTGCAATGCGCCGGAAGGATGCCTTCAGGAGGCCGAAGAACCGCTCGATTTTGTTGCGCTCCTTGTAGAGTTCGGCGTCGAAATCCTTGGGTAGCTTGCGGTTTGATTTTGACGGGATCACGTCGATGGCACCCTGTTCCCAGATCATTTCCCTGATCCAATCGGCGTCATAAGCCTTGTCCGCCAGCACGTATTGACCGGGTTGCAGCGCGTCCAGAAGGCGCTTGCACACCGGCGCGTCGTGGGCTTGGCCCGGGGTCAGCTCGAACCGGATCGGCAGGCCGTCCTGATTGGTAAGCGCATGTAATTTTGTCGTTAATCCGCCCCGCGAGCGCCCCATGCAACGACGCGGGTCGTTTTTTTGAGCGTCGCGGCGGAATGGTGAACGCGCACGCTCGTCCCATCAACCATCACCGTATCGACGTTGTGAGCGTCGGCCACGGCCTCCATGATCCGGTCCCAGTGACCGGCATAGCTCCAGCGGTTGAAACGGTTGTAGATCGTCGTCGGCGGGCCATACTCACTGGGCAAATCTGCCCAGGGGATGCCCGTGCGCAAAACATAAAAAATCCCGTTGATCACCCGCCGGTCATCAACGCGCTTGACGCCCCGGGGCTTGTTCGGAAGCACCCGTTTGATGAATTCCCACTCCAAATCGCTCATGTCTGACCGCGCCATAGCCTGCTCCCGAATGTTGTTGCGCGGTAAATGAATCACAACCCTATGCGTTTGAACAGGAATTTATGGGTGTGCTGCCTAATTGTTTAGTCCCAGCATGTGATGGTCTATTAATCTGTGATCATCGGAAGGAAGCACTATGGGACAGATTCTTCACGGGAGCGCCAAGACCACGCACGCAGTCCGAGCTCTCATACAGCGATCGAAAGCTTCGAACGCGGCGTTGAGCCGGGAGCTTGGCATCAACGTCAAGACCGTTGCCAAGTGGCGCAAGCGGGATAGTGTGCAAGATGCAGCGATGGGCCCGAAAGAGGTGCGATCGACAGTTCTCAGCATCGAAGAGGAGGCTGTGATCGTGGCCTTCCGACGCCATACGCTGCTGCCGCTGGATGACTGCCTCTATGCGCTGCAGCCCAGCATTCCGCGCCTGACGCGGTCGTCGCTGCACCGCTGCCTGCAGCGGCACGGGATCAGCCGCCTGCCGAAGGTCGAAGGTGATAAGCCGAAGAAGAAATTCG
>JALUYI010000052.1 GCA_027013095.1 Paracoccaceae bacterium
GGCCGTTTGGCCGAGCGAGCGGCCTGCAAACCCGGCGACCTGTCTCCACGTGCAAAAGCCTCCAAGGCAGCGAGAACGGCCCCCATTGCGAGCTGATAGTCGGACTCCACGCATCCGCGCGGCCGATCGGTTGTCGCCCGGTCGACCAACGATTGCAGGTCGACCGTCGAGACGAAGCGCGAAAGGTCGATGTCGATGAATTGCTCCTGTCGCCCCAGCGCGCCAAGCCAGGGCCTGAGAACGCGCTGGGCGTACAGGTCGACATCGTCGCCGCGCGACGACTCGCTGATCGCACGCAGCCCGGCGGAAACGACCTTGGCGCGCCCTGCCAGCACATGGTCGCGGACCAAGGCGACGGAAAATATCTCGCGCGGTTTTTTCATGCGCGCGCTCTTGTTGTAGGTCATCAGACGGCACCCGGTTGCGCTGACCGCCGCGTCCGCCTCAAGCGCCCATTCCTCGCCCGCCACCAGGGCCGCCTTGAACAGGCCCAGCGCCGACACCGACGTGCGCATCGAATTGATGCCCGCAAAGGCGGCGGCCTGGGCCTCGGGTGGGATGGACACGATCAGCGCCGGCACCAGATGCAGCCCGACGAGCGCCGCCGCGTGCACACGGTGCTGGCCGTCGATCAGCGCGAATCTCTCCTGCCCGGTCGCGGCCCCCGGCTGGATCGACACCGTGACGGGCGTGAACAGGGCCCAGTCGAACGTCTCGGCGATCCGGCGAATGGCGCGCCAGTTTGTCGGGCCGAGGTCGCGTTGATAACGGTCGTCAATGTAAATCCTCGAAATCCGGATCCATGCAAGATCTGGTCGCGGCAGGGAAGCGGCCGAAACATCCACCGGATCAAGGTTTGAAATGTCGATCTGGCGCATCGTCATCGGTGGTCGGCCTCCAGATCCTGCACGCGATCAGCCAGCTTGCGCAGCGCATCGGCCATGCCGGGCTCAATGAAGCCGGTAAAGAGGGGTCGCCGGGAAGTGGCGTCGGTCGCGAGCCCCGCGCGCAGTGCGAATGTCGGCGCGTCATCAGCCCGCACGACGATCTCGAAGGTCACGTGGCCAACCTGGTGGTATTCGCGCTCGACGTGAACGGCGGTCATGTGCATGATCGCCCCTCCCACCATCGTGGTGGCATGCCGCCGTCCTTGTTTTCGGGCCTTCGGCACAGGCACGGTACTGCATCAGCGGCCTTGTTGATGCGATTCACCAGGCCGATGACGGTCCCCTTGGTCATGCCCATGCGGCGGGCAATGTCCATATAGGAGAGGCCCTCGATTTCCCGCAGATGCAAGATCTCGAGCGCACGCAGATCGTCGGCCCGGCTCGGCACGCTCATATTTCCGCCTCCGGCACCAGCACCGCGCCCAGCGCCGCACGGGCCTGCCGCAGCGCATCAATCGCCTCGTCAATCTCGGTGGCTGCCTGTGCGCGGTCTCTGGCCGAAGCCGAGAATGCGGCACCGGTCAACGCGGCGACGGCCTCGCCCGTTTCCTTGGCGACACTTCGTGCCGCAGTCACAACGTCGGGCGCAGCAACGTCCGATTGCGTCCTGCGGTGGAGCAGGCGCGTGACCGGATATCGGCCCAGCGCGTCTTCAAGCGCGATCACGTGATGAATGGGCCATGGCTGTTCGCCGTGGGCGCGTCGAGACAGGGTGCCCTTGCAGACATTGTCGCCCCAGCGCGCGTTGATCGCCTCGGCGGCGGCATCGAGGCAGCCGTGAGCCGCGAGCAGGGCGCGCATCTGGGCCAGGATCAGGTCACGCGTGATCATGCTGCCGCCCTCCGGGTTGGACAAGGGCGAGGCGGTTGACACGCCTCGCCCCGGCCCTCACCATCGGCGGTGCCAACCAAGCCGACGGAGAAAGCGAAGTGCGAGGATGGATTGTCCGGATCGGCGATCTCGAAATTGCAATTGTCCGCTACATGGGACGTTGGGCGATCCTTGCCGAGAACGAAAATCTCGGGTCCTACCATTCGCCCCAAGCAGCGCTGGATGATCTTCTCGGAGGTCATGTCCCGTTCCCCTCCGGCCTGGACTCTTCGCTGCTGCCCATCCCCGAGGACATTGCCGATTGGCACCATCTACGGTGACATGCGACGTTCGACGCCGCAGTTTCCGCCAGAGCGGGTTCCAGAGATGCGGGCAGCAGGACATCGATTCTGTTTCCGGGGGCCAAATCTACGCGCAGGACGCGCTCTCCACATACGGGACAGCGCGGCAGAACGCCCACGACAGTCGCAACCCGGTTTCCTTGCTGCCCAGCGCCCGGCGCAGCATCGTTGGGATATGACTTCGCACGCATCACGCCGCATCCTCGCGATCCGCAGCTGGCGGATGCTCTGCCATCCACCTTCGCAGACGGTCGGCAACGGCAAGCGTAGGGCTCGACCTGCCCGCCTTCCACCTTTCCCACTGCCCCCAGCTGGCCCCGATAGACGCGCGCAGCACCCGCTGCGGCCTCGATCCAATCGCCGCGCAATAGGCCTCAACTTCCGAAATCAGCTGTTCCATGAAATTCGTTATGGGGGATATATCCCCTTTACGCAAGGGGAAATTCCACCCATGCCATTGAGCGCTGAGCGACTTAGGGTAGAGGAATGAAAACCTCGTTCAAAGAAGCTCTGGAACATGCACTACAGACAACCGGTCGGTCCTTACGCGAGGTCACCGAGGCTGCAGGCGTTTCTTACGATAAATTCAAGAGCTTGCGACAAGGGAAAAGCAGAACAACCGGCGTCGACGATGCCATCAAGATAGCCGACGCTTTTGGTGTTTCCTTGGACCAGTTTCTGGCGAAAGACTTATCTCAAGACTCGACGCTATCCGTGGCGATCGTGGGCAAAGTTGGTGCAGGTGCCCGCGTGCCGGTTTTCGAGGCTTACGAACCCGGCACAGGCCCACGCGTCGTCTGTCCGCCCGGCCTGGACCAGCGCAGGGTCGTGGCTGTCGAGATCGAGGGCGACAGCATGGAACCCGTCTATTCCGCCGGCGACCTGCTTTTCTATACCCGCTCCACCCATGACGGCGTGCCCAGCGAGGCGATCGGTCGCCGCTGCGTCTGCGAATCGGATGACGGCCTCGGATGGGTCAAGCAGGTCAAGCTCGGCTCAGAACCCGGCCTGTTCAACCTCATCTCCATTAACCCGCAGGCCGACAACCAGCACGACGTGCGCCTTAAATGGGCCGCCCCCGTCCTGCTGCACTGGCCGAAGGAACTGGCTAGGAGAGTGGATTGATCGAATGAAACCATTTTACCCTTGCAGGAGATGAGGATTGCCGGAAGGCCCTGATAGGCAAATGATACTGGACCTGTTCGCGATGTCGAAACAGGGTGTTGGTTTTGGAAGCTGGCAGCCTGGTAACCGCAGTGGAGCGCTGAAAATACGTGCCTCGATCGAAAGTGGCGGAATCTTGGTTAAGGGCGTGAGTTTGTTTCTGAACTGCCGGATAGATCAGCCCGACGAATTGGTGAGCGCAGGATTGACTATCGAAACTGCGTATGGCCCCAAATGCTTTGCCCGGGTGGATTGGAGGTCGCGAGCCGCCCACTTCAACCAAAAGAAAATTTGCGGCGACCTGCAATTCGTTGATGCAGGAAAAACGCATGTGCACCGTCCGGACCTTTACAAGGAAGGCGTTGAGCCCATGGAGTATCTGAGGCAAAACCTGCCAGCGGCCGTGTCTTTGGACCCAGCGCCCGGAACATTTTCCGAGCTACTTGACATGGCTGGTAGAATACTGAGCGTAAACAATTTGACAGAGGTTGAGGAACCCCAATGGCAACCACGACTTCTTACTTGACTGGAACCGGAAGAGGGCATCAAGACAACACCGTTGAAGAAGCGGTGCGGTCGCTCTTTTCCGTTGACCATATCGCTGGACGCCACATCATCCAGATGCCTGTTTCGACCTCAAGCGGATCTCTCATATCCGTAACCGTCTGGCATGACGGTGAATTGTTCATGGTCACCGACGACGGAATGGCGCTTCATGAAACTCTGTCCGCCGGGGCAAATGAGCAGGCGTTTTCGAGGATTGCAGCAGAACGATCCCGGAATTTCGGTGCCATCTTCGATGGTGGGACGATGCTGTACATCCGTGTCTCGAAGGCGCGCCTCAAGGGGGCAATCATTGCTATGGCCAACCTCGTTCGGGAGGTAATCGACGAAACGATAGAACACTCGTTCCGGGGTGCCATCGACCGACGCCGCGAGCGGTTCATCAAGACTGCCACGGAGTTTTACCAAGACTTTCGCGTGCGGGAACATGCAAAACTTATTGGCTTTTCCACCGCAACACACGAGTTCGACCTTATGGTCGAGCGGGATGGATGCCCATTGGTGTTCGATTATTTCAGCAAAGCCGGCAATGCCGTCAATTCTGCCTACCTCAAGCTGTCCGACATGGCCCGCCTTGAGAACGGGGTAAAACCAGTAGGAGTGACGCCAAATCCTGATGCGATTGGCCCAAAGTTGACGCTTATAACCAGCGTTGCGGATGTCATCCACGCAGATGCCGATCGGTCGGTGTATGCTCGGCTCGCCGCTTGAATAGCGGGAACTGCCAATAGAAATTTGGACACGACCCAAAAAGCACGACGAACCTGCTTTCCGGCCACAGTCTTCCACAGATGCATCTTTTTCGATTGGCCGTCGACCTGATTCGGCCCCAAACATAGACAGCACATCAATGGACGTATAGGGGAAATTACCCCCTATTGGTTGACAAGGGGATTTTTCCCCCATACAGTCCCCTACAAGATAACGGGAGGACGCCATGCGACACATCCACCAACCTGCAATACCTGCCGCCCGACCGACGCGACAGTTTCTCGCTGATGCCCGCCTGGTCGTGGCCAACCCCGAGCTTTATGCAAACCGCCCTCTCCTGCGGCGCCTCGCCTGGGCAACGCTCATGGCCGGCCGGGGATGCGCGGTAGACCAGACGCGGCTCGCCGCCATGCCGGTGGAGATTTGGGAATGACGCGGCCGGTGATGCTCGGGGATCCGGTCATTGCCCGGCGAGGGCCGATGGATCACGAATTCCACGGTCGGGTCGTTGGTCGCCTGTTCTGTCGACCGGTCTATGACGTCGAGACAGCCGACGGCGAGGTGATCAAGGGCCTCACACTGGTCCGCCTGGACAAAGGCGCGCTGGCCGCCCAGCGCGCAGTTCTGACGCTGGAAGGGGCAAGCCGATGACTCCATGGGATTTCGACCGGGCCTCGCTCGAGGATTTTGTATCAACCCTGAAATCGACGCCTCCGGCCGACCGGCTCGGGGCGCTCAATCGCGCGGTGATTGAACACGGCGGGCGCTGGGACATGCCATCGGACGAGCCCGGGTTGTACCAGCCGATCATGGTGTCGGCGCAGGTTTTCGGGATTTGCGCGTTCGCGTCAGACGTGGACGAGCTGCCGAGAAACTGGCTCCGGGCCGCTGAGAACGCGCTCGCATGGGAAAACGCGGGGGAGTGCGCATGACGCTTCCTTACGAGAATGCAACATCCGGTCGGCGCGCCGTCGAGGACATTCGCCGCACGCTGCAGGCGTTCGGGTGCTCGAAGTTTGCGCCGATGGAGGACTTCGACAAAGGGTTGGTGATGATCCAGTTCGAATGGCGTGGTCGCATGGTGCAGGTAGAAGCTTCCGGCGCTGGCTATGCGCAGGCCTGGTTGAAAGCCCATCCATTCAATTCACGACGAAAAGGCAGCCGTCATGACTACGAGAGCAAGGCTCTGGAAAAAGGCGCCATCGCGGTCTGGTCCATTCTTCGGGACTGGGTGAAGGGTCAGATCACCGCTGTCGAGACCGGGATACTGTCCTTCGAAGCGGCTTTCCTGGGTCAGATTCTTCTCCCGTCTGGCGAGACCGTCATGCAGCGCATTGAAACCCAAGGGATGCTGCCGACGCCGGAGGGTGGAGAATGAGCAAGGAAGGACACGAGCCATGAATCGCATGCCTGACGACCGGCCCGACGACGAAACGATGGCCAGAATCGCCGCGGCGGCCGCGAGATCGACCGTTGGCGCGCTGGGCCATACCGGTGCCGCCACCGCCGCCCTTCTCGCAGCAGCACTGAACGTCGCCCGGAACCATGGAATATCCGACGAAGAGGTAACCCGGTGCCTGCGCGGGCTGATCGACGACAACCCCGTCTGCAAAAGGCACCTGCAATGACCGTCTCTTCCCGCCACAGCCCTTGCCTCACCACTCACGGCGCTGCTCGGGGCTGCGGTGTAACTGCCGGGGGCATTCCTCCCGCCCCCGGCAATTTTTCTTCACACTGGACAATAGAGGACAAGCATGATGCGCCAGCGACCTGACATGGATTTTCGCTCCGACGACGAAGACACAAACTGGCCGCCGCGAACAGAATGGATCGAAACCTCATGTCTGGCCCTTCTGATCATTCTCGGCGGGGTCGCGGTCATCGTTGGCATCCCCATCATCACCGAAGTGCTGCGGAGGATCGCCGAATGACCATCAAGCCGATCCCGATATCGACCGCGCGCAACTGCGGACAGGCTGCAAGCGCCGTGCGGATCGCCATCATCGCCGTCGACGAAGATGGCCGCTACTGCGTCACCACATGGGGGCGCACACGAGCCGACTGCGCTGGCGCCGCGAAATTCGCAGACGGGCGCCTCGCCGAGCTGGCGGTCGAGGCCCTGGCAAGAACAACAGGAGAAAAATCATGACAGACCTTGAAAAGACCATCCTCGCCTGCGCGAAGGCGCTAGCGACCGCAAGCGTGGACGACGTGGAGGCCGCCACATGGGCGGTGGGTGACGACCAGATGGCGGAGGGCGAGTCCCTCGAAACAATCCTAGACGGAATCCGCTTTGCCAAGCGTATGCAGATCCGCACCGACGCAGGCGGCACCATCATGCACGTCGCATGGGCGGGCGGCGCACAGGTGACGCTGGAGGCTGAAGGCAAGGAAACCTTTCAGGATCTTGTGCGCGACCTTGTTGGCGGCGGCGAGAAATCGCCAAAACCTGAGGGGGCAGACCAATGACCCGGAGACCCTCCCAGCGCCCAATATATGTTCGCGTCTGCCGCAGCAAGGAAGCCTTCGGCGTTCATCGCTCGACGGTCTATCGCTGGGCCCAGAAGGGCTGGATCAGGATCTACAAGCGCGGCAATGTCGCCCTTGTCCGCCTGTCGGAGGTCGAAGCATTCCTCGAGGCGTCGCCACTATACCAAAGCGACCCGCAGGCGGTGGCGGGATGACATGGATCCACGTCCCCCTCGCAACGGATTGTCGCTCGCGGCCGGAGCCGGTGGCCTGGATATGGGCCTCATGCTCGCCGAGCCGGGGTTCGAGACGCGATGCTGGGTTGAATGGGACGGGGAGCCGCGAGAACGGATCATCGCCGCCCAGCGCGCTGGATATTTCGCGCCGGCGCCGATCTGGGACGACGTGCGAGCGTTCGATGGGCAACCTCTGCGGGCTGCGATCGACACGATCCTTGCCGGATACCCCTGCCAGCCATTCAGCGCCGCCGGCAAGCGCCTCGGAGAACGGGACGAGCGCCATCAGGATCACCCGGCCCGATGGAACGCGGCTCACATTCTCTTGGCGGGCCGATGAGGAAGACCCATCGCCCACTTTCAACCAGGCCGTTCTCGGAAACGGCGTGGTTCCATTGGCGGCGGCATATGCGTGGCGCTCTCTCGCGACAGCCCATGGCATGCGGCCCGTGGATCTGGGAGCCGAGGAATGATCCGTCGCCCGAACAGATGGAGATGGCGCTATGAGTGATCGCTGCTACTGGACGTTCGAAGGCGAGCTCGCGCATTTCATCCCTGGCTGCATGGGAGGTGCTGTCGGCGGTCCGGACGGGTGTACCTGCGACCATCCCCTATCTGATATCGAGCGGGAACGGGAGGCGCGACGGGAGGCGGAAGAATATGTCGAGCGCCTGCTGGTGAAAGCCCAGCGCCGACAGGAATTCATCGATTCCCTGATGCGCCAGAACAAGAGTCTGTGTGCTGAGCTCCGGCGTTTGAGGGCGATAGTAAGGGTGTGACGAATGAAATCTTTTCCAGCCATCGCCGCTATCGTCGAGAAGCACAGGAAAGGTTGCGTCCTGGATGTCTCTATTGATGGAATCATGTTCAAGCTCGGCGCTCTGCGCGTGATCGCGTCAACGGGCATGGGGTGGGACCATGTTTCTGTCTCCACGGCACAGCGATTGCCGAGATACGCTGAGATGAAACACGTCAAGAGGATCTGCTTCAGGGCGGACGAATGGGCAGTCGAATATCACGCGCCGATCCAGGACCATGTCAATGTGCATCCTTTCACCTTGCACCTGTGGCGCCCGCGTGCCGAAACCTTTCCGATTCCGCCGAAAAGTCTGGTATGATGCGATGCCGATCACGCTGAAGGTCCTACCGAATCTGATGGTCGACGCGCACACGGATTATTACATCGGCGTCAGCACCAGCGCCCTGCGATTGAACTATCGCGATTCGAATGTGGGGCCAGATGTGGGGCTATCGGGCGGCAGTGCAAATTTCCCTAATAATTTCAAAGGAAGGTGGTGCCGGTGATAGGACTCGAACCTACGACCCCATCATTACGAATGACGTGCTCTACCAGCTGAGCTACACCGGCACGAGGCGCTAGATAGCAAGGAAAATTCCAAAGGGGTAGCCCTAAACGTCAGGATTTTTCACCCTGTTTCTGCGGAATGGGGCCGGTCTCGCCCAATGAGCCGTCTGGAGTGGCGGGCGCGGCGTCGTTTGAGGCATCGTTTTGCGATTCGCGAGGTGGCGATGCCGGGGCCGTCCCGGTTGTCGGCGTCGATTGCGTGTCTGAGTCTTTGTCGGCGCGTTTGTCAGCCAGGGCCCCGACGATCAGAGGCAGCATGTCGGTAGAGCGGCCAGAGCCGGCCTCGGCAGGGCTGGGTGGTTCCTGCCAGACCAGAGTGTCAAAACTGCCGCAGCTTTCGCAAACCGGCACCCATTGGCTGTGGATGTGGTGGCATTTCTGGCATATCCATTGCGGCCCGCGCGAGGCCCCAAGGGCCTTGGTCAGCCAGCCGCGCACGACGTTGTCCGGGGCCCCCTCACCACGCTCGATTGCGGCCATGATCGTTAGCGAGCGGGTGGTCGGATGGGTCTCGGCCAGATCGCCCAGCGCCTTGCGGGCGGCGGCGAAATCATCGTCAACAATCGCCAGCTCTGCGGACAGCAAACGGGTCTCGGGGTGGTCCGGCTTCAATTTCAGCAGGGCCTGAAACCGAGTGCGCCGCTCTGAGGGAGTCTCATCCGGGGCGATATCGGCAAAGGCGGCAGCCAGATCGGGGTGGGGCTGCGCGCTCCAGGCCTTTTTCAGCAGCTTGACGGCCGCTTTGGGCGATTTGGACAGGACGTGCATTTCCGCTGCCAAAACAGCGGCGGGGATCAGGTCCGGCGACAGGCGATTGGCGTGGAGAGCGGCGGTGCGGCCCGCCTCGATATCACCCGCGTCAATTTTCTCGCGCGCATCGGCAAGCGCCAGCACCGCGTCGCGGCGGGCATGGACGTCTTTGGGTAGAACCTTGGCCCGCAGTTTGGCCGCCAGCGTCTCGCGCGCGCCTTTCCAGTCGTGCTTTTCCGATTGCAGGGCAAAAAGCGTGTCCATCACCTTTTCATGCCGGGGCCGCAGCGCGAATGCCTTTTCCGCCAGCTTGAGGGCGGTGTCCGTATCGCCTTCGGCCAGCTTTTGCTTGAGCAGCCCATGGATGCCAACAAAGCGCGTACGCTGATCACCAAGGAGCTTTTTATAGTAGGTCTGGGCGCGCTTGGTGTCGCCGGTCAACTCGGCCGCCTGCGCGCTAATCAGAAGGGTTAGTTCCGGCCGTTGCAGGTATTTTTCCGCCCGCGCCGCCTTGGCCAGGGCCAGCTTGCCCTCGCCCGAAGCCAATGCCATCAGCCCGTCGGCCAGGGCCTCAAATCCGCGGCGCTCGCGGTTGCGGTCGAAATAACGGGAAATTGCGGTCTCGTCGCCATTGAAAAACCGAAATACCGCAATCAAGAGCGCGACAAGACGAAAAACGATCCAGCCAGCAATCAGGGTGGCCAACAGTCCGATAATTCCGGCCAGCGGCGTGAGGGTGAATTCGACGGTCCCAAACGCAAGCCGCACCTCGCCTCCAACATCGATGACATAAGAGGCCCCAAAGGTCAGCACCGCGATAAGGGCAACAAAGATGACGATCTTGATCAACGACCACAACATGCGCCCCGCCTCCTATTTGCCGCGACCGAGGGCACTGTAAAACTGCGTCAGCGCCGCCTTGGCCGCCAGACGAGTTCGGGCCGCATGCAGCCAGTCGGACATCGCAGCAACCCCGGCGGGAGGCAGCGTTTCCACCAGAGCGACGGCCTTGGCCAGATCGCCTTCGTTCAGGGCAGCCTCAGCCCGGGACAGAATCGCATCCGGATCCTTTCCCGCCTTTGGCGACAGCGAGCGCGCGCCGACCTGCGCCTTTAGAAAAGCCCAGAATTTCTGGCTAAGACCCTTGTTCGCCGCCTCGGCCTGGATCGACGCCTTGAGGGCGCGGCGGGCGGCGGGCGCAAACTGTTGCTGCAACGTCACCAACGGCACGACGCCGGTTTTTGCCGGAATGCGCAGCGCATCGGGGATGTCCACTGCTGCCTCGGACGCCAGCTTGGCCAGAACATCCTGATAGGCCTTGCCGGTCTCGACAGCGGCGCGCAGGCGTTCGCGCGATTGCGTCAGGTCGATATTCCGAGCCGCATTACGGGCAGTTTTTGACAGCTCCACCACCTTGGTGCGGGCGCGGGTCAGCTGGGTTGACGCCATTTTCGCAACGCCATCAAGTCGGGTCGTTTCGGCATTCAGACGCGCCTTGAGGGCGTCGATTTCAGCACCAAAACGCTGGATCATGTCCCGGGTTGTTCCATCCAACTGGATTCCTCTATTCTGAGTCGTGTTTATAGTCGTTTTATCAATGGTTTGTTTGATATTCTTAATTTTACTTCTGAGGTCCTTCAGCCGTTTGTCCTGTTGCTCAACTTGGGCCGAAATTACATTAAGTTTATTATGTAACCTACTTATTTCATTTGATGTTTTCTGGTTTTCAAGCCTCTTCAGGCGAGCGTCCAGTTTTACCAAGCGCGTGTTCAAATCCTGCTGGACAAGGGCAAGTTTCTGCGCCTGATCATTGGGATTTGGTTGCAGGTATTCTGCCCCGAGATAGCCGACTAGAACCGCCAGCACGCCACCAAGGACGGAGCCGAAGAAACCGCGCCAAAATCCGCCGGATCGGGGCGCCGGAGAATCCTTTTTCGGCGCCGCGTTTTGCGACTTTGCGGGGTTTTTCGGCGCTGAACTTTGCGGCTTCGGCTTTTTTGCCTGCGGTTCTTGCCGCGTTTTTTCAGCCGTCTTTTCAGCCGATTTTTTTTCACCTTTAACCCGTGGTGAAGGCTTTGTGGGGGTTACATCGACTGCGCGGGCTTCAATCATGTCAGGCTTGGGGGTGGATTTTTCCGCAGCGGTTTTTTGGGACGGCTCGATGATGACAGGCTTGCCCTTGGTGGATTTTTTCTTCGGGTCTGAAGGTCGGATCGTTTTGCGGGCTGCCACGGTTTGAAATCCCTTTTACTGACGCATCCGGACGGCAAGAAAAACGCTGTTGCCTCCCATGTCCTAGATAGTCAAGCGGCGGCGCGCCCACAAGGGAGCATCGAATGCGTCAAATGATGGCGGCAATTTTCTGCTGAAGGGCGGCGGCGTTGGGCTGTGCGGCAACGAAGACCCGCTGGAACCGTGCGGCCTCAAGGGCTGCCGCAATCCGCGGGCTGAGACAAACGGCGCTGGTCGATGCAAGTGTCAGAGATCCGGTCTCGGCGTTGAATATTTCGGCGGTGCGGGGCGAAAACAGCGGCAGGATCACCCGGTCCCCGGCGTCGAGAACCCGGCGCGCGGCCGTGGTTAGGGATTGGGGAATCTGGCGGTAAACCACAAGATCGCGCGCTGCGATTCCGGCCTCGGTCAAGTGTCGAACAATCGGACGGGCGACGGTTTGCCCACGCAGATACAGACAGGGACCGACCGCCGGGCCCTGCGCGATCAAGCGCGCCAGCAAATGCGCGGCATCGGGTGCGGTCTCGGCGACCTTGAACCCCGCGACCTCGGCCGCGCGCGTGGTTTTACTGCCAACGCAAGCGAGGGGCACTGCGCGGCTCTGGATCAGGGGTGCCGCCGCGTGAACAGCATGGGGCGAGGTCACGATCAGGCGCGCCACATCGCCAAGGTCGATTGTCGGGGCAAGCGGGTGAATCCGCAATAACGGCGACGACAGGATCGACAGCTCGGCGCCAAACTGTTGATGCAGAAGCCGCGCAAAGGCCTCGGCCTGTGGCGCCGGGCGGGTCAGGAGGATGGTCACGTCAGGATTGCTTGCCATGCGTTCAGGTGTTACCTGCCATCAGATCAACTGGCAAGACGGCGTATCTATGGTCAAGAGCGTGACGATCCTTGGACTGGAGAGCAGCTGCGATGACACCGCAGCGGCGGTGGTGCGCGCCAATGGCCCGGAAATTTCGGTCCTTGCCTCGGTGGTTTACGGCCAGACCGAGCTGCACGCCCCGTTCGGAGGCGTTGTCCCCGAGATCGCCGCACGCGCCCACGCCGAAAAAATCGACCACTGTGTCGAAGAGGCGCTGGACCGGGCCGAGGTTTCGCTGTCGCAGGTGGACGCGATCGCCGTAACCGCTGGGCCGGGGTTGATCGGCGGGGTCCTGTCCGGTGTGATGTGTGCCAAGGGCCTGTCGGCGGGGGCTAATCTACCCTTGATCGGGGTAAACCATCTGGCTGGCCATGCCCTGACCCCCCGGTTTACGGATGGCGCGGTGTTTCCCTACCTTATGTTGCTGGTCTCGGGCGGGCATTGCCAGTTCCTGCTGGTCGCGGGACACGACGATTTCACCCGACTGGGCGGCACCATTGACGATGCGCCGGGCGAAGCATTTGACAAGACGGCCAAGCTTTTGGGTCTGGCACAACCGGGGGGGCCGAGTGTCGAACGTGCGGCGAAAGACGGCGAGGCGACGCGATTTGCCTTTCCGCGGCCGCTTTTGGACCGGCCGGGATGTGACATGTCCTTTTCGGGCCTCAAAACCGCCCTGCTGCGGGCGCGAAATGCGTTACTTGAGGCCCAAGGGGGGCTGACGGCACAGGATGTCGCCGACCTTAGTGCCGGTTTTCAGGCGGCGGTTTGCGACGTTCTGACGGAAAAATCCCGCCGCGCGTTAACCTTGTTCAAGGAGCGCCATCCCGACACGCCCCCACTGCTGGCGGTAGCCGGAGGTGTGGCGGCTAATGGTGCCATTCGCGACGGGTTGACAGCCCTGTCCCGGCGTGAGGGCGCCGGGTTCATCGCCCCTCCGCTGGGCTATTGCACGGATAACGCCGCGATGATCGCCTGGGCCGGTCTGGAACGCTATCGCGCCGGGCAGTTTGACGATTTGACGTTGGTGGCGCGCCCACGCTGGCCACTTGATTCGCAAAGCGCCCCAATGCTGGGCTCGGGCAAAAAGGGCGCCAAGGCATGAGCCGGATCGTCGTCGCCGGGGGAGGCGCCTTTGGGACGGCGCTGGCGGTGACGCTGGCCCGCGCTGGACGCGATGTCTGTCTGTGGCTGCGCGATGTGGCCGCGACAGAAAAGATGCAGGTAGCGCGAAAAAACACGCGATATTTGCCTGGATGTCCGTTTCCTGACGGTCTTCGGGTCAGCCATGATGCCGCGACGCTAAAACAGGCCGAGGTCATCCTGATAGCCGTTCCGACCCAGAGTTTGCGTGGTTTTGTTCAGCAGCATCAGGGCGCACTGGCCGGAAAGACATGCGTTCTGTGTTGCAAGGGAATTGAAAAAGGCAGCGGCCTTTTGCCGCCGGATCTTTTGCGGATGTTGCTGCCCGACGCTGGAATTGCGGTTCTGACCGGACCGGGGTTTGCCAGCGAAATTGCCACTGGGCACCCGACCGCGCTGACGCTGGCCAGCATCGGTCCACAAGCGGCCGCGCTGCAGACGCTGTTATCAACGGGCACGCTGCGGCTGTATCTATCTGATGATTTGACCGGCGCGGCGCTGGGTGGTGCGCTGAAAAACGTGGTGGCGATCGGTTGCGGGATCACCATCGGCGCGGGGCTGGGCGAAAGCGCACGCGCGGCGCTGATGACACGCGGCTATGCCGAAATCCGGCGTCTGGCGGTTGACATGGGCGCCAGACCCGACACGCTGTCTGGCCTGAGCGGAGTGGGCGATCTGGCACTGACCTGCGGCTCGGACAAGTCGCGGAATTTTTCCCTGGGGTATCGTCTTGGCGCGGGGCGCATCGATAGGCACGGGCAGCAAAGCAGCGGAACCGTCGAAGGCATGGCCACCGCCCAAGCCAGCCTGACGCTGGCGCAGCCCCACGGAATCGAGATGCCCGTGGCCGAGACCATCGCAAGGGTTCTGGACGGTCGTCTAGCCATTCCAGAGGCCGTCAATCTGTTGTTGACCCGCCCGCTGAGATCCGAAGTTTAATCATAACCGTAAAGGAGGCCCCGTGGCATACTGGCTATTCAAATCCGAACCCTCGACTTGGAGTTGGCAGGACCAATGGGCAAAAGGCGACGCTGGCGAAGAGTGGGACGGCGTGCGCAATTATCAGGCGCGCAACAACATGCGCCTGATGCAGATCGGTGATCGCGGGTTTTTCTATCACTCGCAAAAACAAAAGGCGGTGGTGGGCATTGTCGAGGTCATCAGCGCCGCGCACCCGGACAGCACGACAGATGATCCGCGCTGGGACTGCGTGGACATCAAGGCCATCCGCGCGTTATCAATGCCGGTCACGCTGGACATGTGCAAGGCGGACCCGCGTTTGCACGACATGGTGCTCGTGAAAAACTCACGCCTGTCGGTGCAGCCCGTGCGCGATGAGGAATGGGAGATCATTTGCGCAATGGGGGCCTAATGCGCTGACCCATTCATTCCGCGCCAGCTGCTATCATCGGCAATTGACGTTCGCAAAAAGCGGGTGCTGCCAAAAGTTGGAGGGTCCCGACCCCTCAGGACCCTCCATCACCCCACGTGTGCCTGAACTTGGCATCACACGCTCCTGAAAAGTCCCGAGCCGTCCTGGCCCGATAGCTGGACAGTAGACGCTTTCTACTGCTTATGCAAACCTTGTGTCTGGATAATTTTATGTAATATCAATACGGTAACCAACGGGGCCCAGGCCCTAGTTGTCCAACGTCACCCCTTGGCTGCGCCCGTGCCCGGTTGCTTCGTCATAGACCTTGTCGTTCTCCATCCATTTTTGCACGATCGTCTTGGGGTCCTGACAATCAGCGGCCAAAACCGCGCGCCCGGCATTCAGGGCATTTTGGGCATGGCCGCTCTCGTGCAGACGCAGGTTGGCGATCATCCGGTCCCAGCGGTTGCGGAGCGGAAGGGAAACTTGTGCCCGATCCCTGAGCCGAGGCAGATGCATGGTGATCGAGACCGTGACGTGACAGCTTGCCGACCAACTGACCTGCCAGCGGGTAAACGCCCAAAAGCCGTTGCTGCTGCTTTTCTGCATGTCGCGCTTCAGTTCAGACGCCGTTCGGCCCGAGACGTCGTAATAGGTTCGCCGGACCACGATATCGGGCTCGCCCGGACGCGCCAGCGCAGAAGTTGTACCCGTGGCGACCAGCGACGCCGCCACGAGGAAGTTTGATGTTATCCGGCCGAACGCCATCAATACCGATAGTGATCCGGCTTGAACGGGCCTTCGGGTTTGACGCCGATATAATCCGCCTGTTCCTTTGAAAGTTCGGTCAACTTGACGCCGATCTTGGCCAGATGCAGGCGCGCCACCTTTTCATCCAGATGCTTGGGCAGGATATAGACCTGATTCTTGTAGCTGCCATCGTTGTGAAACAGCTCGATCTGGGCCAGCACCTGATTGGTGAAGCTTGCGCTCATCACAAAGCTGGGGTGGCCGGTAGCGTTGCCAAGGTTCAACAGACGCCCCTGAGACAACAGAATGATGCGGTTGCCGCTGGGCATCTCGATCATGTCCACCTGGTCCTTGATGTTGGTCCATTTGTGGTTCTTCAGTGCAGCGACCTGAATTTCGTTGTCGAAGTGGCCGATATTGCCGACGATCGCCATATCCTTCATCTCGCGCATATGCTCGATGCGGATGATGTCCCGGTTGCCCGTCGTGGTGATAAAGATGTCGGCATCCTTGACCACGTCTTCAAGGGTGACCACCTCAAACCCGTCCATCGCCGCCTGCAGCGCGCAAATCGGATCGACCTCGGTCACCTTGACCCGGGCCCCGGCGCCGCGCAGTGACGCCGATGAACCTTTGCCAACGTCGCCATAGCCACAGACAACGGCCGTCTTGCCCGCAAGCATCACGTCGGTGGCGCGCCGGATACCGTCAACCAGGCTTTCCTTGCAGCCGTATTTATTGTCGAATTTCGATTTGGTTACGCTGTCGTTGACGTTGATCGCCGGGAACGGCAGTTGGCCCTCCTCCATCAGCTGATAGAGACGGTGAACGCCGGTGGTGGTTTCCTCTGAAACGCCCTTCAACTGGTCGCGCTGACGCGTGAACCAGCCGGGGTTTGCCGCGAGGCGTTTCTTGATCTGGGCGAATAACGCCACCTCTTCCTCGGAGGTCGGCGTCTCGATCAGCTCAGTCTCGCCCGCTTCCACCCGGGCGCCAAGCAGGATATAAAGAGTGGCATCCCCGCCATCATCCAGAATCAGGTTGGCCCCGTCCGGAAAATCGAAAATCTTGTCGGCATAGTCCCAGTATTCCTCCAGCGTCTCGCCCTTGATCGCAAACACCGGCACGCCCGAGGCAGCAATGGCCGCTGCCGCGTGATCCTGGGTAGAAAAGATGTTGCACGACGCCCAGCGCACCTCGGCCCCAAGCGCCACCAGCGTTTCAATCAGAACAGCAGTCTGAATGGTCATATGCAGGCTGCCGGCGATACGTGCGCCTTTCAGGGGCTTCTTGTCGCCGAACTCTTCGCGCAAGGCCATCAACCCCGGCATTTCGGTTTCGGCAATGTCCAGTTCCTTGCGGCCAAAATCCGCCAGAGAAATGTCTTTTACAATGTAGTTATTCGCCATTCGCGCGGTCCTTTATGTGTAACACGGTAAACTCGTGCGCCACTTAGCACCGCGCGACCCTGCCGGCAAGTTCAGCTTGGACCGATTTCCCACCGGGAGATTCCAATTTCGGCCAAAGTTTTCGGTGGGATTTCCCGGAAAATACCGTTACTTCAGCGCAGGATCAACCAGCACGAGGGCATGATGAAACCTCCGCTCAGAGCATGGCAAAGGATGTTGTCGGGACGACGGCTGGACCTGTTGAACCCGTCGCCTCTGGATATCGAAATCGAGGATATCGCCCGCGGCCTCTCATTTCAGGCCCGCTGGAACGGACAAACCCGAGGCGAATATCCCTATTCCGTGGCCGAGCATTCTCTGCTGGTCGAGAATATTTTCCACACGCTTTACCCCAAGGCAACGGCGCAGGACCGTCTGGCCGCCCTGCTCCACGATGCCCCGGAGTTCGTGATCGGAGACATGATCTCGCCGGTGAAATCCGCGGTCGGCCCCGGCTACAAGGCGCTTGACGACCGCCTCATGGCCGCCATCCACCTGCGTTTCGGACTGCCCGCCACGGTTTCCGCCGCCCTCAAGAAAAAGATCAAGCGCGCCGACCGGACCTCTGCATGGATGGAGGCCGTCGCCATTGCCGGCTTTGACCGGGCCGAGGCCAACCGCCTGTTTCTGCAACCCACGCCCCAGATTGCCGAACAGCTGACCATCACGCTGCGCCCCCCGACCGAGGTCCGCGCTGCGTTTACCGCCCGACATGCCGATCTCGTGGCTGCCTTCTGATCATCTTTTTTGCAAAAATACTCCCGCCGGAGGCTTCAACCTCCTCAGCGGGGCGAGCGTTTGGCCAGAATGCGCTGTAATGTCCGCCGGTGCATGTTCAGGCGCCGCGCCGTTTCCGATACATTGCGGTCGCACAGCTCGAACACCCGTTGGATATGCTCCCAACGGACACGATCCGCAGACATCGGATTTTCCGGCGGCGGCGGGCGATCATCAACACCGGCCAGCAAGGCGGCGGTCACGTCATTGGCATCGGCAGGCTTTGACAAATAATCGGTGGCGCCGATCTTGACCGCGGCCACGGCGGTTGCGATTGCCCCATAGCCGGTTAGAACGACAATCCGCGCATCGGGGCGCTTTTCTCGCAAGACCTCGACCACATCCAGACCGTTGCCATCCTCAAGCCGCAGGTCGATCACCGCATATGCGGGGGGTCGGGCGGTGGCAATGGCCTTGCCGGCAGCAACGGATTCGACCGCCTCGGGCACGAAACCGCGTTTTTCCATGGCACGGGCCAAACGGCGCAAAAAAGGCTCATCGTCATCAACCAGGAGCAATGACTTGTCCGGGCCGATCTCCCTCAATTCTCGTTCCGCCATGATTTTGCGCCCTGTTCAGCCAAAAGTTAGGGAAACTGTAATATATGCCTGCTAAATGGTCAAACCTTTCAGGAAGCGTCTACAAAACAGGCAACATCCTCAACCGTCTCCACCTGCCCGGCCCCGCACACAGGCGGCCTGCCCGGAGTCCGAGGCGGCAGGGTCGCACCGGGACGAGCCCCCATCGGATGAGCCCCACAACACGAAATACGCCAATGAGCCCAGCAGCCCTGCGACCAACGCAACAGCGATGAACGAATAAAGGCGCCCCATATGCAGTTCTTTCCCGTTTCAGACGTCTGTCGATCCCCTCAACTGTTGATCCCCTCAACGCGCTCAACTATCAATGCATGAGTGCGTTAGTGCGACAAAAGACCCAAGACCTCTTGCGGGATTCAGATGACCCATTCACCACTCAACTCTCTGAACAGCGAAGCCCGCAGCGAGTGGGTGCGCCTGCGCACGCTGATCAATCTGCGCTGGATGGCCATTGGCGGGCAGACCGCCACCGTGCTGGTGGCCTCGGGGCGGCTGGGCATTGTCATGGACACCGAGCTTTGCGTTATGGCCATCGGTGCCTCGGTTGTTTTCAATATCGTCTCGACCATCATCTACCCGGAAACCAAGCGCCTGTCCGAGCGCGAAACCATGCTGACGCTGCTGTTTGACCTCTCGCAGCTGGTTTTTCTTTTGTATCTGACCGGCGGGCTGAACAACCCCTTTGCCCTGTTGGTTCTGGCGCCGGTCACCATCTCGGCAACGGCGCTCAGGCTGCAATCTACGGTGTTTCTGGGGCTCATGGCGATTTTTCTGATCACCGTTGTCATGTTGTTTCACGTCCCGCTCCGAACCGCTGACGGGGATATCCTGCGGATGCCGGTGCTGTTTGAATACGGGTTCTGGATCGCGCTGGTCATCGGAATCGTATTTCTGGCCGCTTATGCCCGCCGGGTCGCGCTGGAAAGCAACTCGATGTCGCAGGCGCTTTTGGCGACCCAGATGGCCCTTAGCCGCGAGCAGAAACTGACCGACCTTGGCGGTGTCGTTGCCGCCGCCGCGCATGAGCTGGGCACGCCGCTGGCGACAATCAAGCTGGTCAGTTCGGAGCTGCTGGACGAGCTGGGCGACGACCCGGACGCGCGCGAAGACATCACCCTGATCCGCGATCAGGCCGACCGCTGCCGCGATATCCTGCGCGACATGGGGCGGATGGGCAAGAGCGACATGCATATCCAGCACGCCCCGGTCTCGGCGGTGGTCCGCGAAGCGGCCGAGCCACATGAGGACCGCGGTAAGGAGCTGCATTTCAAATTTGCTCCAAAGGCCGGTAGCGGCGCCCGCCAACCGCAAATCAGGCGCCAACCCGAGATCATTCACGGCTTGCGTAACCTGATCCAGAACGCTGTCGATTTCTCGCGCGAAAACGTCTGGATCGACGTGCTCTGGAGCCACGATTCCATCCGCATCATTATCGCCGACGACGGTCGCGGGTATCCACCCGACCTGATCGGTCGAATTGGTGATCCCTTTGTTCGCAAACGTAAAACCCAAGCGTCCTCGGCCCAACGTCCAGGCTATGAAGGAATGGGGCTGGGCCTGTTCATCGCCAAGACCCTGCTCGAACGCTCGGGCGCCGAAATCACCTTTGCCAATGGCGCCGACCCGTTTCTTGTCGGCCCCGAGAGGCCCGAACGCTGCGGCGCGGTGGTCGAGGTTCTCTGGTCCCGTCAACTGCTGGAACAGCCTGAAACCGCACGCTATGGACCGCTTGGCCACAACATGCCGCTGAAAGTTTAACGGATTTTTAACGGTCTTGGCCCTACCCTTGGGAAACCGCGTAACCGCGGTCCGGATGATTCGGTTCAGACGATTATTCGGTTCAAACGGGGGAGATATGGCAAATCTGGATTTCCAGACCAGCATGGTGCTGGTCGCGGTCAGCATGTTCTCTGCGCTCAGCGCACTGTTTCTGGGCGGCATCTTTGCATCGCGGCGTAGCGTCCCCTGCGCTGACGGTTCGATCCGCGATCTGGTTGAACGGACGCTGTTTGTCTTTCGCAACAAAAAACTGATCGACGCCACGCCAAACGCGCTCTTGTTTGCCGGGGCGCCGGTAAAAAACAGCGACACGTGGCGGGCGCTGTGTCGCCGTCTGGAAAATAGTCATCCCGGCGTTCAGGAGGCACTGGACAACCTCGCGGCGGATATGGCACCGGTCGAACTCTGCGATCTGCCCGATGGCCGGGTTCTGGCGTGGCGTCGGCATGACCTGACCTTTCTCGAACTGATCGCCGCACAACCCGGCGGGGCAGAGCCGGACAAACACGACCTTCATTTCCTTCGGCAACTGGCCGATGCCGCGCCGGTTCTGATCTGGTCCGAGGACAGCGCCGGGGCGGTGGTCTGGGCAAATCTCCCCTACCTCAAACTCGTGGCGCGTCTGAACGGAACCGAGCCGCCCAGCGATCCCCCCTACCCCGCGCTGTTTTTTCAAAAATCCGAGCGCCCGCCGTCCCGGCGTTGCTCGGTGCGTATTCCCGGGCAGACCACACCCCTGTGGTTTGAGGTCGAATCCCATGATCTGGAGAGTGAGGGCAGGTTATACTATGCCATTCACGCCGATCCCGTGGTCAAGGCCGAAGGCGCCCTGCGGAATTTCGTGCAAACCCTGACCAAGACATTCGCACATCTGCCCACCGGGCTGGCAATTTTCGACAAGGATCGGCAACTGGCCCTGTTCAATCCGGCGCTGTCGGACATGACCACGCTGGAGCCGGAATGGCTGACCGACCGTCCCTCGCTCTATGCGTTTCTCGATCGCTTGCGCGAGAACCGGCACCTTCCCGAGCCTAAGGACTATAAATCCTGGCGCTACCGCATCGCCGAGCTGGAAAAGGCGGCCGAGCAGGGAACGTATGAGGAAAACTGGGCGCTGCCCTCGGGAAAAACCTACAAAGTCACCGGTCGACCCCACCCCGAAGGGGCGGTGGCCTTTCTGTTCGAGGACATCACCTCGGAGATGCGCCTGCGCCGCCAATTCCGCTCGGAACTGGCGTTGGGACAATCGGTTCTGGATTGCGAGCCCGACGCCATCGCGGTGTTTTCGGCAGGCGAAGAACTGGTCATGTCCAACGACGCCTATGCGGCGCTCTGGGGGATTGCCCCAGATGAAATGTTGGCGCGGATCACGCTCAGCGAGTCGCTGCAACACTGGCGCGACCGGTGCAAACCGAACTCTTATGCCGGGCAAAGCTCCATTCTGGGACCCGGAGCCTCGAACGATCGCAAGCCGCGCACGGAGTCGGTCGAAATGCGAACCGGGGAAACGCTGGGAATCCGCACCTCTCCGCTGGCGCAGGGGGCGATGCTCTATCGTTTTACCCTGCGCATCCCGAAACCCCCCGGCCACAAAGATACGGGAACCAAAAAAATTCTGGCGCAGGCCTAGTCTTGCCTTGCCGTTCACGGGCGGGGGCGGCAAAATGCGGCGATGGGTGTTTCTGAACAAGCGGTCTGGTCAACCTCGATTGAACTTGCGTCCGAGCACGCCACACGCAAACTGGCAAACGCCCTGCATCCTGCGGCGGCGCCGGGGCACACCTTGTTGCTGTCCGGCGAAATTGGCGCTGGAAAGACGTTTTTCGCCCGCGCCATCATTCAAGGGCTGCTGGCACCCTACGGAACGCCCGAGGACGTGCCCTCGCCAACATTCACGCTGGTGCAAACCTATCAAATTCCGGGTCTGGAAATCTGGCACAGCGACCTTTACCGTCTGTGCGGTATTGAAGAGGTCGCCGAGCTCGGCCTTCTGGATGCGTTCGAGACCGCCTTTTGTTTGGTCGAATGGCCGGACCGCCTAGGGGCGGAAAGGCCCAAAGATGCCCTGTCGCTGACCTTTGGTATGAGCGCCGACAAGGGGGCACGCCGGGTGACCCTGACCGCGCACGATCCGAAATGGGGCTGGCTTTCTTCGGTTCTAGGCGCGGGGCTGCAATGACAAGACAAAGCAACCGGCAGAACGACATGATGGGTTTCCTCGTTGGATGCGGCTGGGACGATGCCACGCGCATCCCCCTTGCCGGCGACGCGTCGCCGCGGAGGTACCAGCGTCTGGTCCGCGAGAGATCTGCACAGCGGGCGATCCTGATGGATGCCGATCCCGCCTTGGATCAGGATGTTGCGCCATTCCTGCATGTTGGCGCCTTTTTGCACGACGCCGGGTTTTCCGCACCCCGGATCATCGCGCAGGACACCAATTTGGGCTTTGTCCTGATGGAGGATCTCGGGGATTTGCAATATGCTCGCTTGTGCCAGAAGCAGCCTGAAATCGAGCGCCCCCTCTATGACGCAGCGATTGACGTTCTGACCGCGCTATATCGCCAGCCTCCGCCCCCCCTGCCGCCTTATGGACCTGCAGAATATTTGCGCGAAGCCCGCCTTGCGACTGATTGGTATTTTCCCGCGGCAAGCGGCGCGCCCCTGCCTGAGGATCAAAAGCAGGAGTTCGAGAATCTGATCGCCAACGCCACCGACGCGGTGGCCCCGACGCGGCCATCAACGGTCCTTCGCGATTGCCACGCCGAAAACCTGATGTGGCTGCCCACCCGTCAGGGTCTGGGCCGGGTCGGGTTGCTTGACTTTCAGGACGCGCTGACCGGGCATCCCGCCTATGACGTCGTTTCGCTGCTCGAGGATGCCCGCCGGGATGTCTCGCCGCAACACGTCTCGCCTCTGATCGCGCGCTTTGTTGCGGCGACGGAGCTGGAAGAAGCGCCATTTCGTCAGGCCTATGCAACGCTCGGGGCACAACGAAACCTGAAGATCATCGGCATTTTCACGCGACTTTTCAAACGCGACGGGCTATCGGTCTATCTGCCTTTGATCCCGCGCGTCTGGGCGCATCTTGAAACCGATCTGGCGCATCCGTCACTGGCAAAATTGCGTCGGTTCGTTTTGGCCACCTTCCCCCGACCAACCCCCGCCGTTCTGCGACGAATCCGTGAGGGAGAGCCTGTTGCCTGAGACAGTCATGATCTTTGCCGCCGGACGCGGCTCACGCCTTGGTGCGCTTTGCAGGGACAGGCCGAAACCCCTGATCCCGCTTGGCGGTCGCACGATGCTGGAGCGGGCGCTCGACCTTGTGGCCGAGGCTGAAATCCCGCGCATTGCGGTGAACACACATTACCTTGGCGACCAGATTGCGACCCTTCTTGCGCCGCGACCGGATATAAGCGTGATCCCGGAATCGCCGATCGCGCTAGAGACCGGGGGCGGGATGAAAAATGCGCTGCCGGTGCTGGGTTTGGATCCGGTTTTTACCCTGAATCCTGACGCACTGTGGGGGGGGCCGAACCCGTTGGTTGCTCTGAAACGGGCGTGGCACCCCGGCAAAATGGGTGCGCTGTTGATGCTGGTGCCTCTGGCGCGCGCAACGGCACACAAGGGGCGCGGAGACTTTTCCCTGTATCCCGATGGCCGCCTGCAGCGCCACCACGGCGAACCCGCAGCGGCCTATGTCAACACAGGTGCGCAGATCATCTGGCCGGAAATCTCACAATTCATTGATAAAGAACGATTTTCCATGAATGTTCTCTGGGATATCCTGATTGAGGAGCGGCGCCTTTTTGGCATTATTCACCCCGGGACATGGGTCGATACCGGAACCCCCGAGGGGATTGCTGCCGCCGAACGGATCTTGAGGGGCCCCGGCCATGTTTGAGCCAGAGGAGGAGCCCCGGTGCTTTGTTCTGCCGGTTGGCAGCGCCTTTTTTCCCGGCGTACTGGCGGGTCTGCGTCAGCGCCTTTCCGGGCAACCGCCCGAAGCGATGGCGCGGGTCCAGATATTCGTCAACTCGCGCCGTGCCGAACGCCATCTGACAGCGCTGTTCCTGCGCGGTCCTGCGGGGTTTCTGCCACGGTTGCGCGTGATTGACGATCTGGCGCTGGAAACACCCGAGGGCGCGGAAATTCCCACCCCGGTTTCGCCCCTGTTTCGCCGGATCGAACTGGGGCGCATGATCTCGGCGCTGCTGGATGCCGACCCGACGCTGGCGCCGCGCACTGCGGTGTTTGATCTGGCGGATTCGCTGGCCAATTTGATGGATGAAATGCACGGAGAGGGGGTCTCTCCCGAGGCGCTGGAACGGCTTGATCTGTCCGGTCATGCCGCTCATTGGGAGCGCAGCCTGACCTTTCTACGAATCTTGAAACCGTTCTTTGATGATCTGTCTGAACCGGACCACGATGCACGCCAACGTCTGGTCATCGAGGCCCTGATCCGGGATTGGGAGGCACGGCCGCCAAAGACCCCCGTTCTTGTCGCCGGCTCAACCGGATCGCGCGGGGCCAGTGCGATGCTGATGCGCGCGGTGTCTCGGCTGCCGCAAGGGGCCGTTATTCTGCCGGGGTTTGATCCGCACACCCCTTTGGCGGCATTGCTGTCGGATGAGGGCGAGATCAGCGCCCCCGACCACCCGCAGGCCGGCCTTTTCGGGTTCATCAGATCGCTGCATCTGAAGCCGGCGGACTGTCCGCAATGGGTGGACGCAAAAGTGGCGACTCCGGCGCGCAATCGTCTGGTCTCGCTGGCTCTTCGCCCGGCGCCGGTCACCGATCACTGGCTGCGCGAGGGGCCGCATCTGGGCGGGTTGGCCGAGGCCTGTGCCGGACTAACCCTGATCGAGGCCCGGTCGCAACGGGACGAGGCGCTGGCCATTGCGCTGCGTCTGCGACAGGCTGCGGATGAAGGACAAAAGGCGACCCTGATCTCGCCGGACCGACAGCTGACGCGGCAGGTCAGCGCCGCATTGACACGTTGGGGAATCCTGCCCGACGACAGCGCTGGACGACCACTGGCGCTCAGCCCCCCGGGCGTTTTCCTGCGTATGACCGCGGCGCTGCGCCATGAGGACGCGCGCCCCGAAACCTTGTTGGCCCTGTTAAAGCACCCCCTGACCCACAGCGGTGGAGGGCGCAACCGGCATCTGCTGCGCAGCCGCGATCTGGAGCTGGAGCTGCTGCGCGGCGGACCTCCCGAGGTTGATTTCACCAGCATCGACGCCTGGGCCGCGGCGCGCAAAAATGACGACGGTGCGCTGGCTTGGGCCAGGTGGCTGCGTCAGGCCCTCGCGCCAAAGGCCCCCGCCCGTGCCTTGTTGCAGGATCACGTCACGGCGCATGAGGCGCTGGCCCAGACGCTGGCCGATGGCTCTGGTCCCGACGCCGGTGGCAATGCACTGTGGCAGGCGGCCGCGGGGTTTGAGGCGGCACGCATCTGGGGCACGCTAAAGGATGCCGCCGTCGCCGGCGGCGAGATGTCGGCCGAGGAATATGCGTCCATTCTGGACGGTGCGCTGGCGGGGGGCGAAGTGCGGGACACGGTATCGCGCCATCCGCTGATTGCGATATGGGGCCCACGTGAGGCGCGATTGTCCGATGAGGGTCTGGTCATCCTCGCCGGGCTGAACGAGGGCTCTTGGCCGCGCCTTCCGGCACCCGACCCGTGGCTGAACCGACAGATGCGAAAAGACGCGGGGCTGTTGCTGCCCGAGCGGCAAATCGGCCTGTCGGCGCATGATTTTCAAATGGCCGTGGCCGCAGAAACCGTGGTTCTGAGCCGCGCGCTGCGGGATGCCGAGGCGCCGACCATCGCCTCGCGCTGGGTGATCCGTCTAACCAATCTCTTGTCGGGAATCGGTCACGAGGGCGAGGAGGCGCTGGCCGGTATGCGCCGCCGGGGGCGCGCCCTTATCGAGATGGCGCGAACCCTAGAAACTCCGCGGGAAATACTGCCACCGGCGCCTAGACCGGCGCCGCGGCCTCCGCTTTCCATGCGGCCTGATCATCTCTCGGTCACCCAGATCAAGACGCTGATCCGCGACCCTTACGCTATATATGCCCGCCAGATCCTGCGTCTGCGTGCGCTGTTGCCATTGCGAAACAAGCCTGATGCGCTGGTGCGGGGGCGGGCCCTGCACCGGGTGATGGAAGAGTTCGTCGAGACCGCCGAAATCCCCCTGCCCCAGACCGAAACCGGGATCGAACCCGAGATCAGGCGGCTTCTGCACGTGGCGGCTGAGGTGTTGGCCGCGGACGTTCCCTGGCCAGCCACCCGACGGCTGTGGCTGGCGCGGCTGGGCCGGATCAGCGACTGGTTTGTGCGCGGAGAGGTCGGGCGTCGCGCGCTCGGCGCCCCCGTCGCCTTGGAACGCCTTGGACGGATCACCCTTCCGGGGGGGCGCTTCACCCTGAGCGCCAAGGCCGACCGGATCGACCGCACCCCGGACGGGCGTGGAATGATTTACGATTACAAGACCGGCAAGCCTCCGTCCAAGGGGCAGATCATCCATTTTGACAAGCAGCTGCCACTTGAAGGCGCGATGCTGCAGCGCGGCGCCTTTCGCGACCTGGACCCGATGCCGGTTGCCGGGCTGCAATATATCGGCCTTGGCGCGACACCAGAGCTGCGCGAGGTCGAGATCTCAAACGGCGAGATCGATGCGGCATGGCACGGTCTGCAACGCCTGATCGCCGCATATGAGCATGAGGAAACCGGATATACGGCGCGAGCGCGGATGGAAAAACGCACCGACCCGTCAGATTATGACCACCTGTCGCGCCGCGGGGAATGGGATGACAGCGATGCGCCCGTCAGCGATGTTCTTGGCGACCCTCGCGATGGAGACCGCACATGAGTCCCTCGGCCGCAACGCACGCGCAGAACCGCGCCGCCAACCCGCTGAACTCGACCTGGGTGTCGGCCAACGCCGGATCGGGGAAAACCCGGGTTCTGACCGACCGCGTTGCGCGTCTTTTGTTGCGCAATGTGCCCCCGCAAAAGATCCTGTGTCTGACCTACACCAAGGCGGCTGCGGCTCATATGCAAAACCAGCTTTTCAACCGTCTGGGGGCGTGGTCGATGCTGCCGGACGCCGAGCTGGCCGAGCGCCTGAGAGATTTGGGCGAGGACATGGCCGGCACAGATCCGGTGGGCCTTGGCCATGCGCGTACGCTTTTTGCCCGGGCGCTGGAAACCCCCGGCGGGCTGAAAATTCAGACGATTCACTCGTTTTGCGCCGCGCTTTTGCGCCGTTTCCCGCTGGAGGCCGGTGTCTCGCCACTGTTCCGGGAAATGGATGAGCGCAGCGCCAGACTGCTGCGCGCCGATGTCCTGCAATCTCTGGCCGAGGGCCCGGCGCAGTCGGCCTTTGACGGTATGGCCGCGTTCCTGTCCGGCGATGATCCCGACCGTCTGGTTCAGGACATCCTGCGGTATCGGGACGGGTTTTCGCCGGCACTGGACGGCGCCGCCATCTGGAAGATGTTTCATCTCGCGCCCGGATACGACAGCGCGGATTATCTGGCCGAGGTCTGGCCCGAAGGAACCGGTGAGCTGCTGCACGACCTTAAATGCGCGCTGGAAACAGGCGGCGAGACCGACATCAAAAACGCCGCACGCCTTGCAAATATCGATCTGGGAGCCCCGACACTGGATACTGCCGGGGTTCTGGAAAAGATGTTCGTCTTTGGGTTGTCCTCAAAAACCGCACCCGAGCAGGCCAAGACCACCTTTCCGACCCAATCCGTTCGCCGCACCCACCCCGAACTGTTTGCCCGGGTTCACGCCTTGATGCTGAAATATCAGGACGCGCGCCCAAGGCGGTTGGCGCTGGCTGCGGCGCAAAAGACGTTGGCCCTGCATCGCTTTGCGCAGGTGTTCCTGCCAGCCTTTGAGCGGCGCAAACAGGCGCATGGCTGGCTGGATTTTGACGATCTGATCCTGAAGGCGCGCGACCTGTTGTCCAATTCATCAATGGCGCAATGGGTGCTGTTCAGGCTGGATGGCGGGATCGACCATATTCTGGTGGATGAAGCACAGGACACCAGCCCCGCCCAATGGTCCGTCATCGCGCGGTTGGCAGAAGAATTTTCAACCGGCCTCAGTGCGCGCGAGGTGCAGCGCACGCTTTTTGTCGTCGGCGATGAAAAGCAGTCGATCTATTCCTTTCAGGGGGCGGACCCTGACGCCTTTGGCGACATGCGAGATCGTTTTGAATCGCGCCTGTTGGCAACCAACGCCCCCTTGGTCAAGCATGACCTGCTATTTTCATTCCGTTCGTCCAGTGCCATCCTGCGCCTTGTGGATTGCGTGTTTCAGCCCGGCAACGGCGGCTTTGCCGGCACCACGACACATCGGGCCTTTTTTGAAGAATTGCCGGGGCGAGTCGATCTGTGGCCATTTCTGACGCGCTCGGACGCGGCTGAGCCAGGGGACTGGTTCGATCCGGTCGATGCACCGCCGCCGGGGGATCCGTCAATCGAACTGGCCGGACAGATCGCTGACGGGATCAAGACCCTTCTTGATGGTGGGGAAACCCTGCCCACCACCGACGGCGTGCGCCCGATCAAGGCCGGAGACTTTCTGATTTTGGTGCAACGTCGCTCGGATTTGTTTCACGAAATCATCCGGGCGCTCAAGGATCGAGACCTGCCGGTGGCGGGTGCGGACCGGCTGAAGATCGGCGGCGAACTGGCAGTGCGGGATCTGGTCGCGCTGCTGTCATTTCTGGCCACCCCCGAGGATGATCTGGCGCTGGCAGAGGCCCTGCGTTCGCCGTTGTTCGGGTTGACCGAGGCCGACCTGTTCAACCTTGCCGCCAACAGGACCGGCCATCTCTGGGAATCGCTGCGGGCGAACCGGGATACGTTTGTCGAAGCCTTTGAAATCGCCAGCGATTTGCTGGCGCAGACGGATTTCTTGCGCCCCTACGAGATTCTTGAACGGATCCTGACCCGTCACAACGGCCGCGACCGGCTGGTCGGGCGTCTGGGTCGCGAGGCCGAAGACGGGATCGATGCGCTGCTGACCCAAGCGCTGCAATACGAGCAGCTCGCCCCCCCCAGCCTGATCGGTTTTCTCGAGTGGATGTCCTTGGATGAGGGCGACATCAAACGTCAGATCGACAGCGACAGCAACGAAATTCGCGTGATGACAGTGCATGGCGCCAAGGGGCTGGAGGCGCCCATCGTCATTCTGCCGGACACCGCCAAACGTCAGGCGCCACGGGGCTCGGAAGTGGTGGTTCTGCCAAACGGGACCGCCTGCTGGAAATCCGCCCGTGAGTCCTGCCCTCGGGTTCTGCGCGAGGCGATTGACGCCCGCCAGAGCAAGGATATGGCCGAACGGATGCGGGTTCTTTACGTCGCTCTGACCCGTGCCGAGACTTGGCTGATCGTCTGCGGCGCCGGTGACGCGGGCAAGCCGGGCGAAAGCTGGTACACCCATGTCGCCGCCGCGCTGGACCAGTTGGGGACCGAAACGGTGTCGTTCTGCTCCCGCCCGATCCGCCGGTTTCAGACCCTGTCCTGGGAGCAACCGGCAACCCGGGATGTCGTCCCTGCGCTCGCCGCCGACCGCCCGGTGCTGCCGGGATGGAGCAGGACTCGGGCGCCTCTGGTTGAAAAGGTATCTCCGCCTCTCAGCCCGTCGGATCTTGGCGGGGAAAAGGTCCTCTCCGGCGTGACCGAAATCCCTACGCCGGGTTTTGCCGAGGACGTGGCGATGGTGCGGGGAACGCTGATCCACCGGCTGCTGGAGCATTTGCCGCCGACGCCACCTGAAAACCGGGCGGCGCGGGCAGAGCAGATCCTGCAACAGCCGGGCGACCCCCTTCAGACCTCGCTGATCCCCGGCGTCTTGGCCGAGGCGCTGACAGTCCTTGACAGCCCGGAATGTGCGGCAATTTTTGCCCCTGATGCCCTGACTGAGGTTCCACTTGCCGCCAGTCTTGGAGGGCGGGTGTTGTTCGGAGTCATTGACCGCCTTCTGATCTGGCCCGACCGGGTTCTGGCGGTCGATTTCAAGACGAACTCGACGGTGCCCGACAGCGCGCAAGAAACCCCTGAGGGGCTGTTGCGGCAAATGGGGGCCTACAGTTTGGCGCTGGGCCAGATATACCCGAACCGCAAAATCGAGACCGCAATCCTGTGGACCAAAACCGCCCGGCTGATGCCCCTGCCCCACAAGATTGTGACAGATGCCCTCAACCGGGCCACCCTGCCTTGACGCCGAAGAGGCGCGTACATACGTTACCGTTCAACGCAAACAATCACGGTCAGGAGGCCGCAAAATGGCAACAGTTAAAGTCACCGACGCAACATTCGATGCAGAGGTCAAAAACTCGGACGTGCCCGTCGTCGTCGATTTCTGGGCTGAATGGTGCGGCCCCTGCAAAATGATCGGGCCGGCGCTGGAAGAATTGTCCGAGGAATACGCCGGAAAGATCAAGATCGCCAAGGTGAACGTGGATGAAAACCCCAATTCGCCGATGGTGCTGGGCGTGCGCGGCATCCCGGCGCTGTTCATGTTCAAGGACGGTCAGGTGGTATCCAACAAAACTGGCGCGGCCCCCAAATCTGTGTTGCAGGAATGGATTGACAGCGCCGTCTGACCGACCGGCGTTTTGAATCGGCGTTTGATACGCAAGGGCGTCCTCTAGGGCGCCCTTTTTTCGCAGCGGTGCGGGAAGTATGCATGAGGTTCACCCGTTGTCGCGCAAAACATTCCCGGCCAGATAGAGCGAGCCGCAAATCAAGATTCGGGCGGTCGGATCGGTCGCGACGATATCGTCAACGGCTGCGGCCACCGTATCGGAAACCTTGGCCCTCAGCCCCGCCTTGCGGGCGGCGGCAACGGTTTCCCCGGCGGGCAACGTTGCCGTTTCGCCGGGGATCGAAACCCCGTGAAGGCTGTCCACCACCGCGCTGAGCGGCGCCAGATAGCCGCCGATATCCTTGGTGTTCAACATTCCGCAAATCATGTGAACCCGGCGCTTGGGGAGGCGCGCCAAGGCCTCGGCAAGGGCTGCGCCGGCCGCCGGGTTGTGGCCGCCATCCAGCCACAGTTCGGCATCGGGGGCGCGGGTAATCAACGGCCCGTGCCGCAGTCGTTGCAGCCGCGCCGGCCAGCGAGCGGTGGTTATGCCGCGTTCTATGGCGTCCTCATCAAGACCCAGAAACCGCAAAGCGGCAATCGCCGCACCGGCGTTTTTCACCTGATGGGCCCCGATCAGGTTGGGCAGCGGCAGGTCCAGAAGGCCGGCCTCGTCCTGATAGGTCATGCGCCCGTTTTCCTCGGTAACCATCCAGTGCTGCCCATGCACTAAAAGCGGGGCGCCAACCCGTGCCGCCTGTGTCTCGATGACCTCGAGGGCATCCTCTGCCTGCGGCCCGACGACACAGGGCACACCGGGTTTCAGGATTCCCGCTTTTTCCCCGGCAATTTCGGGCAGCGTCTCGCCCAGATATTGCTGATGATCGATCGAGACCGGCGCAATGATGCATAGCGCTGGTGCCGGAATCACATTGGTGGCGTCAAGCCGCCCTCCAAGGCCGACCTCGAGCAGGGTAAAATCGGCCGGGCAGCGCGAAAACGCCAGAAAGGCCGCGCAGGTCGTGATCTCGAAATAGGTGATCGGCACCCCGGCGTTGGCGGCTTCGCACTGTTCAAGGGTCCGGGCCAGAAGGCTCTCATCGATCAAATCACCAGCCAGACGGATGCGCTCGTGAAAGCGGGCAAGATGCGGCGAGGTATAGGCGTGAACCCTCTGTCCCGCGGCCTCCAGCCCGGCCCGAATCATCGCCTGAGTCGAACCTTTGCCGTTGGTGCCGGCAACGTGGACAATCGGCGGTAGCTGCCGTTCGGGATGCTCCAGTTCGGCCAGCAGGCGGTGCATCCGCCCCAGCGTCAGGTCGATGATCTTGGGATGCAGGGACATCAGCCGGGTCAGGATGACGTCGCTATGGGGCGCGCTCACCCCTTCTTGTCCTTGCCGGAGTCCCCATCTGCGCCCTTGTCTGAATCCGTGCCCGTGGCTGTAGTTTCGGCAGTTGCATCGTCTTCGCAGGCGGCAAGGTCGCCCTTGATTGCGGGACTCTGGCGCATCAGCATCCGGCAGATGGTCACCAGTTCTTCGCGGATGTCCTTGCGGGCCACAACCCGGTCGATCATGCCGTGATCCAGCAGATATTCGGCACGCTGGAACCCCTCGGGCAGGCTCTCGCGGATGGTCTGTTCGATAACCCGTGCGCCAGCAAAGCCGATCAGGGCGTTCGGTTCGGCCAGATGCACGTCGCCCAGCATTGCAAATGACGCCGTTACCCCGCCCGTGGTTGGATGCGTCAAGACGACGATAAAGGGCAGTCCGGCCTCTTTCACCATGTCCACGGCGACCGTGGTGCGGGGCATCTGCATCAGGCTGAGGATCCCCTCCTGCATGCGCGCGCCACCGGCTGCGGTAAAGATCACCAGCGGGCATTTTCTGGCAATCGCCTCATTGGCGGCGGCCACGATGGCATTGCCGACGAACATCCCCATCGAGCCGCCCATGAATTTGAAGTTCTGCCCGGCCAGAACAAACGGCGTGCGCTGGATTTCACCGGTTGCCACCAGCATCGCATCCTCTTCGCCGGTTGATTTCTGGGCAATCTTCACCCGGTCGGGATATTTTTTTTGATCGCGGAAATGCAGCGGATCGACGATCGGCTTTGGCACCTCGACCTCGGTGAACAGGCCACCGTCAAACAGGTGCTTGAACCGCTCGCGCGGCGAGATATGCATGTGGTGGTCGCAGTTGGGGCATACGTTTTGCGCATCCTTCAGCTCGCGATGGAACAGCATGGTGCCGCAGGAGTCGCACTTGCTCCACAAATTGTCCGGCGTTTCGCGCCGCGAAAAGATCGAGTTGATCTTGGGTCGGACATAGTTGGAAATCCAGTTCATGCGGGCCCTGCGCTCCTGATCATGGTGTTTTTTGCTAAATAGGACCGGAATGGCCGAAATGCAATCACAACAACGCGCCGCACGCGCGCTCAAAACCAGCGAAACTTTGCCCCGCGATAAACCCCGGCCTTGTGCATGTTGCGCCTGTCGCCTATTCCATTCGTGCAATCAGACCGGAGTTTTGAGGGGCATCAGCCATGAACCAGCGAATCGACAAATCCAACCTTCCCAGCCGTTACGTAACCGAAGGAGCGGCCCGCGCGCCGCATCGCTCGTATTTTTACGCGATGGGGCTGACCGAAGAGGAAATCCACCAGCCGATTGTTGGGGTTGCAACCTGCTGGAACGAGGCCGCCCCCTGCAACATCGCGCTGAACCGTCAGGCGCAGGTGGTCAAGATGGGGGTCAAGGCCGAGCGTGGCACCCCGCGCGAGTTTACCACCATTACCGTCACCGACGGTATCGCGATGGGCCACGAGGGGATGCGCAGTTCGCTGGTCAGCCGCGAAGTCATCGCCGATTCGGTCGAACTGACCATGCGCGGTCATGCCTATGACGCATTGGTGGGCATCGCCGGCTGTGACAAATCGCTGCCCGGCATGATGATGGCCATGGTACGCCTGAATGTGCCCAGCGTGTTCATCTACGGCGGCTCGATCCTCCCCGGCCGCCACAAGGGGCGCGACGTGACGGTGCAGGATCTGTTTGAAGGGGTCGGAGAGTATCAGGCCGGCACCATGTCCGAGGCTGAATTGAAAGTTCTCGAAGCCATCGCCTGCCCCTCGTCCGGGGCCTGTGGCGGACAGTTTACTGCCAACACGATGGCCTGTGTATCCGAGGCAATCGGCCTTGCGCTGATGAACTCTTCCGGCATGCCAGCCCCTTACGAAAGCCGGGACCAATACGGTGACGCGTCGGGCCGCGCAGTGATGAATCTGCTGGAAAAAAACATCCGCGCGCGCGATATCGTTACCCGCGAAGCGCTGGAAAATGCTGCGCGCGTGGTCGCCTGCACCGGCGGCTCGACAAATGCCGGGCTGCACCTGCCGGCCATTGCGCATGAGGCAGGGATCGACTTTGACCTTGACGATGTGTGCGAGATTTTCCGCGACACCCCCTATTTCGTCGACCTGAAACCGGGTGGCTCTTATGTCGCCAAGGATCTTTACGAGGCTGGCGGCGTTCCCGTCGTCCTGAAAGAGTTAAGCCGCGCCGGCCTTATGCACGAAGACGTCATAACCGCCTCGGGTCGTTCAATGGGTGAAGAGCTGGCGATGATCGACCGGCTGGCCGATGGCCGTGTGATCTACCCCGTTGACAAGCCGATCTCGCCCACCGGCGGGGTTGTGGGCATGAAGGGCAACCTTGCGCCCGAAGGCGCCATCGTGAAAATCGCCGGCATGACCGAAGAGCAGTTGGTCTTTACCGGCCCGGCGCATGTATTTGAATGCGAAGAGGACGCGTTTCAGGCGGTGCAGGAGCGCACCTATGAAGAGGGCGAGGTTCTGGTGATCCGCAACGAGGGCCCCGCCGGCGGACCGGGCATGCGCGAGATGCTGGCCACGACTGCGGCGCTGTCCGGGCAGGGTATGGGCAAAAAGGTTGCGCTGATCACCGACGGACGTTTTTCCGGCGCAACACGCGGGTTCTGCGTCGGTCATGTCGGCCCCGAGGCAGCGGCCGGCGGCCCGATCGCGCTGGTCGAGGACGGGGACATGATCACGCTGGACGCTAAAAACGGCATCATCTCGGTTGACGTCAGCGACGAAGAATTCGCCAAACGTCGCGCCGCATGGTCCGGTCCGCGCGAAACAATCTACGCCACCGGAGCGCTGTGGAAATATGCCCAACTGGTCGGCGCGACCAACAAGGGGGCCGTCACCCACCCGGGCGCCAAAAAGGAAAAGCATGTCTATATGGATATCTGACCTGTCCCGGGCCAAGATCCTTTTTTCACTATCTGCTCTGGTGGTCCTGACAGCCTGCGGGGTAGGACGGTTCGGAAAATCGTCCAGCCCCTCGTTCACCACGCGCTCGGCAACAATTGACGTTGCGGGAAAATCCGTGGTGGTCGAGGGGCCGCGCGGGTTCTGCATGGACAAGAAAACCTCGGAAACCGGCGGCGATACGGCCTTTGTTCTGCTGGGCAACTGCAAGGTGATCTCGCCGGGGTTTCGCAGCCCCTCGCCGCAGATAAAGGCCCTGTTGACAGCGTCAGTGGCGCGCAACACGGATGGGTTGGTCGGGGTGTCCAACTCGGCCGTCAGCCTCGATCGGTTCTTTCGCTCCGAGACCGGACGCACCGCACTCAGCCGCAGTTCGGATCCGGGAACCGTGCAAATTCTTGACAGTTTCGAACGGAATGGCATTTTTTATCTGCACGCCAGCGACAGTAGCCCGGGAATTGCCCCCGGAGCGTCAGACGATTACTGGCGCACCTTTTTCGACTTGCAGGATCTGGTCGCCTCGATCTCGGTCATCGGCTTTCGCTCGGACCCGCTGACCCCGGAAAAGGGGCTGGCCACCGCCGAGGAATTTACCCGCCTCTTGCGTTTGCGAAACGGCGTTCCGGCCAGCACCGAGGCACCTGTCATGACCACGCCTGTCCGCACAGCCAGCACAGCACGGCCCACGCCGGTGACGGCCCAGCCCACCGCAACACCGCAGCCTCAACCACTGGCTGAGACAACAGCCACAAATCCGCCGGTTGCCTCCGAACCGATTGTTAAGAGAAAGCCACGCAATGCGTTCTGGAGCCTTGGATTGTTGCGAAAACTTGTGAATTAAGACGGTTTTCGTGTAAGGGTTTTTCAATCGGATCGTGCACCACCAAAACAGAGCAGTTCGTGCAACATGAAAAAAATATCTGGTTTTCTGGAGTCCGCCCGGCATCGCCAAACCCTCAGGCGATGGGAGGCGCTTGGCCGGACGGCAACCTCGGCCCCGCTGCGTGATCTGCGTCGCCTCAGAACCTTCGCTCAAGAATTGGGTCAGCGTGTGCAAGCCGTCCAACGCACCGCCGATCTTCGCCTTGCAAAGCCGCCCGTTGGATCGACCGAAATGAAACTGCCGCCCAGCACCGACTGGTCGCACCGTCCGGCGCTGTGGCGGATTGCGCAAACCCCCAGCGGCTATGCTCCAGCCCGTAACGAAGCAGGGTTCGCCGGCGAAGCGACCCTTTATCATGACGACCGGACCAACTCTTTGTCGCTGCGCCAGATCCGCAATTCTGCGCCGGGACTACTAGCCCCTTACGGGGTGCAGATCGACATCTATCAATTCTCGGGCAGCTTTCTGTCGCTGGTCGTGCGCGCCCCTGCTGACGCCCTCGACGGGCTGACGAAAAACCACATCCTGCGCCTGACCAGCCATATCACCAGCGAGCGCCCGATCGAAGTCACCGCCCGGATCAACCTGAAAAACGGCCCCAATACCGAGCAGGTCAGCACCGCCGTCAAATCCCGGGAAACGCCCGTCGCGACCGAGTTCGACATGGCATATGTACCGTTCAACGAGACCCGTGCCGAACATCTGTGGGTTGATCTGTTCATTGACAGCCCGCCAATGAACGTGGTGCGCCTGCTGGACCTCAGCTTTTCTCGTCACCGCAGGGCCGAGGTATGACGGAGCCAAAACCATGAGCGATTTCACCCTGACACGCACCGGCATCCATGCTGGCGAATACGAAGGCGTCCTGACCACGCGGCTGAAGCGGGCCGACCCTCCGGCGTTGGAGTTGCGCCTGCTGGACCAACCCGCCGGCAAAGTTCACGTGATCCCCGAGCTGCGGGCAAAAAACCGCTGGAGCGTTCGCGCCGAAATTTCCGCGAACACGATCTTTGAGGGGGTGCAGACCTTTCTGATCCGTGACAGCAAGACCGGCGAGACCCTCGACAGTTTCGCCATTATCGCCGGACAGCCGCTTGAGGACGATCTGCGCGCCGAAATCGCCCTTTTGCGCGCCGAACTGGAATTGCTAAAGGCGGCACTGCGCCAGCATTGTCGGGAAAGCACCGCCTGACGCCGCGTTCTGCGTGACACGCGGCCCGTTCCGCGCCAATCTGCGGCCTGATCTCCTGCCGTCAATCAAAGGCCAGAACCATGACTAACCCGCATTACCCTCACCTGTTGGCCCCTCTCGATCTGGGCTTTACCCGACTTGAGAACCGAGTCCTCATGGGCTCAATGCATACTGGCCTTGAGGAACAGGGGGACTGGCAGCGTATCGCCACCTACTATGGCCTGCGCGCACGCGGTGGAGCGGCGCTGATCGTGACTGGCGGCATGGCGCCAAACCCCGAGGGGGGTGTTTTTGCCGGTGCTGCCGGGCTGTTCAGCGCCGAGGATATCGCCAACCACCGCATCGCCACCGACCGGGTCCATGCCGAGGGCGGAAAGATCGCCATGCAGATTCTGCACGCCGGACGCTATGCCTACAACCGCAACTGCGTGGCGCCTTCGGCAATCAAATCCCCAATCTCTGCCTTTGTCCCCCGCGAACTGGACGAGGAAGGCATTGAAAAACAGATCTCCGACTTTGTCACCGCCGCCACGCGCGCCCGTGATGCCGGTTATGATGGGGTCGAGATCATGGGCTCAGAGGGATATTTTCTGAACCAGTTCATTGTGTTGCACACCAACAGGCGAACCGACCGTTGGGGGGGAGCATACGAAAACCGCATCCGCCTGCCAATCGAGGTGGTCCGTCGAGTGCGCGCCGCAGTCGGGCAGGATTTCATTATCATATACCGCCTCTCGATGATTGATCTGGTTCCTGACGGTTCGACCTTTGACGAGGTAATCACCTTGGCCCAAGCCATTGAAAAGGCAGGGGCAACCATTCTGAACACCGGCATCGGTTGGCACGAAGCACGGGTGCCGACCATTGCGACCTCGGTGCCGCGCCGGGCGTTTGCGTGGGTGACCAAGAAATTGATGGGTCATGTCGCCATCCCGGTCATCACCTCGAACCGCATCAACACGCCCGATATCGCCGAAAGCGTGCTGGCCGAGGGCTGTGCGGACATGGTCTCAATGGCGCGGCCGTTTCTGGCGGACCCGGATTTCGTTGCCAAGGCGGCGGCGGGACGGGCCCAGCACATCGCGCCCTGCATTGCCTGCAATCAGGCCTGTCTGGACCATACGTTCAGTGGCAAAACATCAACCTGTCTGGTCAACCCGCTGGCCTGCTATGAGACCGAGCTTCGGATCGAGCCCGCCCGAACCCGGAAAAAACTGGCCGTGGTCGGCGCCGGCCCCGCCGGCCTGTCGGCCGCAATTACCGCCGCCGAGCGCGGCCATATCGTCAGCCTGTTCGAGCGGAGCAACGAGATCGGCGGACAGCTGAACATGGCAAAAATCGTGCCCGGAAAAGAGGAATTCCACGGCCTCATCGCCTATTATCAGGCCCGTCTGCACGACCTTGAAATCACGCTCTATCTCGATACCACGGCAACGCCCGAAATGCTGAGCGGCTTTGATGATATCATCATTGCCACCGGCGTCACCCCCCGCGACCCCGCCATTCCTGGCCAAAACCGCGCCAATGTCCTGACCTACATCGACGTCTTGCGCAATCACGCGCCGGTCGGCCCACGGGCAGCCATTATCGGCGCTGGCGGCATCGGGTTTGACGTCGCCGAATATCTCTCAGCAGGCGACCACCATACCGCACAGGATCTGCCCCTCTGGCGGCAGGAATGGGGCGTTGCCGATCCTGAAACATCCCGGGGAGGCCTCTCGCCTATGGGTCCGCAACCACTGGCTCCGGCGCGCAAACTTACGTTATTGCAGCGAAAACCCGATAAGCCGGGCAAAGGGCTGGGCAAAACAACCGGCTGGATCCACCGGGCAACCCTGAAAATGAACGGGGTGAAAATGCTGGCCGGGGTGAATTACGAAAAAATCGACACCGACGGTCTGCATATCAGTTTCGGGGCGACGCATGAAAACCCGACCTTGATCGCTGCCGATCATGTCATCCTTTGCACAGGACAATTGCCCGAGCGCTCTCTGGCCGAAGCTGTGATCGCCAGCGGCCGCAAGGCGCATATCATTGGCGGTGCCGACGTGGCCGCCGAGTTGGACGCCAAACGCGCGATCAATCAGGGTGTCCGGCTGGCGGCAAGCCTCTGAACTCCGGCCCTCTTTTTTGCAAAAATACTCGGATACGCAGACGATTCAGCGTCCGACCACTGCTCTGAGATCATTCATCTCCTTGATCAAGGCTCCGGTAATCCCCGGTTCAGACAGGGCGTGCCCCGCCGCCGGCACCATCACCAGCCGCGCGCGGGGCCAGCCTTCGGCCAATAAATGCGCCCGAAGCGGCGGGCAGATCATGTCATAGCGCCCCTGCACGATTACGCCCGGCACATCGGCCAGACTGTGGAGATTTTCCAGAATCTCAAGACCCGGTGCCAGAAAAACGGCATTGGCAAAATAGTGGTTTTCAAGCCGGGCAAAGGCGCGCGCGTATTCGGCCGGCATATTGTCCTAACCTGCCGAGTCGCGCGGCTCCAGAACCGCCAGCGCGTTCTCCCATTCCGACCAGGCCCGCGCATAGCGCACCTGAGCCTCCCGATCGGGACCAAACAGGCGCCGGTGATAGGCCGCAATCATATCCCCACGTTCGGATTCCGGGATAAGGGCAGTGAATTTTTTCCACTCATCGGGCCAAAACTGGCCGGCCCCGCCGCCGTAAAACCAGTCCAGCTCATCCGGGGTTCCCAGAAACACGCCCCGCAGCACCAGATGCCGCACCCGCTCGGGGTGGGCCTCGGCATAAACCAGCGCAAGGGTTGCGCCCCATGAACCCCCAAAGACGATCCAGGCATCGATATCCAGCATCTTCCGAATGGCCTCGATATCGCGAACCAGATCCCATGTCGTGTTGTTCTCGATACTTGCATGCGGGGTCGAACGCCCGCATCCGCGCTGATCGAACAGGAAAATTCGGTAAACCTCGGGATCGAAAAACCGCCGCATTGCCGGGCTGCAACCTCCGCCCGGGCCGCCATGCAGAACCACGACCGGCAGACCCTTGGGATTGCCACATTGTTCCATATAAATCCGGTGCCCGCCCTGCACCTTGATCAAGCGCGTATCAAATGGCCCGATTGACGGGTAAAGAAGATCAGAAGCCCTCTTTGGGGTCGCGGTCTTGTGCATGTTCGTTCTATAAAGCCTGTAGGAACCGGTTCATCACGCCAAGTTTGGCAGGTTGAGGAGTAGAGTGCAATGCAGGGGGCAACAACAACCATCGACGCTGCCGAAGTCGCGAAATTCGAGGCCATGGCTGCCGAGTGGTGGGATGCAAATGGCAAGTTCAAGCCGCTCCACATGATGAACCCCTGTCGCCTTGACTATATCACCAGCCAGATCGCCGCCGAATTTGGCCGTGACCTCAGGAACGCGCATCCTTTCAAAGGGTTGCGCCTGCTCGATATCGGCTGTGGTGGTGGCCTGTTGTCCGAACCAATGGCCCGTCTGGGGGCCGAGGTCGTGGGCGCCGACGCCGCCGAGGGAAACCTTCCGGTGGCGCGCATCCATGCCAGCCAGTCGGGTCTGACCATCGACTATCGCCACACCACCGCCGAGAATCTGGCTGGCGCAGGCGAGAAATTCGACGTCGTTCTGAACATGGAGGTGGTCGAGCATGTCGCCGACCCGCAGGCCTATCTCAGCGCCTGTCATGACCTTCTGAACCCCGGCGGGCTGATGTTGTGCTCCACGATCAACCGCAATCCGAAAAGCTATATGGTCGCCATTTTCGGCGCCGAACGAATCATGCGCTGGCTGCCTCGGGGTACGCATGACTGGGCCAAATTCATCACCCCGGACGAGCTGTATTCCCTGATCGAAAAAGCCGGGCTTAATCCCGTTGATCGCAAGGGATTCGTCTTTAACCCGCTGACGTGGTCCTGGTCGATCTCTGACAAGGACCTCAGCGTGAATTACGTAACCGCCAGTATCCGGGAAAAATAGGCGGGCCGTCAGGCGCCCGTCCCTCAGTCGTCCTCTTCCAATCGCAGGCGCAGATCGCGCAAGATTGGCAGGGCGGTCCGAATGCGTTCGCTTCCCAACGCGGCAACAACCCCATCAAAGACCGGCGTAATGGCGCGCACCGCTTGATCCCGCGCCGCCGCTCCCGCCGGGCTGAGGCCCACAAATTTTCGTCGCGCGTCGTCCCAATCCGGGCGAATATGCACATAGCCCGAGATTTCCAGCTTGTTCAAAGTGTTGGTCATCGCCCCCTTGGTCACGTGAAAGAGGCGTGCCAGATGGGCCGGGCTGCGCTCGCCACCGACATGGGCGAGATGGTTCAGGACCATGAAATGCGACACCTCCATCCCGCGCGGCAAGGCCCGGGTCAGGCGGGCCCGCGCCAACTGGTCGGCCATCGCGATTTCCGAGAGCAGCGCAATCGCCAAAGGATCGTTTTTGGTGCTCATTACGGGCCCCGATAGCTGCGGTCATGGAAAAGCGACGGAATGCGCGCTCGCGTCCGGGCCACCTCGGACAGGTCGAGGTCGAGCACGCTGATACCAGGCTCTTCACCGCCATCGGCCAGAACCTCGCCCCAGGGCGATACGGCCAGCGAGTGGCCAAAGGTCGTGCGCGGTTTGCCGGTGTGAATCGAATGCGTGCCGCATTGCGCGGGAGCCAACACAAAGCAGCCGGTTTCTATCGCCCGCGCGCGCAGCAGAACGTGCCAATGCGCCGCCCCCGAGACTGGCGAGAACGCCGCCGGCTGGGTCAGAATTTCAGCCCCCGCCTTGGCCAGATCGCGGTGCATATGGGGAAATCTCAGATCGTAGCAAACGGTCATTCCGATATTTCCTATGGCGGTTTTTGCCAGACTTAAATGCGCGCCGGGGCGAAAGGCATCGGATTCGCGCCACGTCTCAGTTTCCGAAATATCGACATCAAACATGTGGATCTTGTCATAGCGGGCGAAAACGGCGCCATCCGGTCCGATCAAAAAACTTCGGTTGGCAAAGCGGGCATCCGAATCGCCTGTCTTCAACGCCAGCGAGCCGATCAACACCCAGATCCCCAGCTCGGCCGCCAGACCACAGAGGCGATGAAGGGTGGGATCATCGGCCTCTTTGCACAACACCTGCTGCTGATGCGCGCGCGAGGTCGAAACGATGTTGGTGACCTCGGGTGTCAGCACGAATTCGGCCCCCTTTTGGGCCGCCTCGCGCACAAAGGCCTCGGTCACCGGCAGATTTTCAAGGGGCATATCGCCCGCGTTCAACTGGACCAACGCAACCCGCACGGCTCTAGGCCGCCAGAATGTCGTTCAGCTTGCCTGCGCGCTCCAACTCATACAGCTCATCACACCCCCCGACGTGCCGTCCACCGATAAAAATCTGCGGTACCGTACGCCCGCCATTGGCCCGCTGCATCATCTCACCCCGTTTGTTGGGGTCCATGCCGACATCAATTTCCGTAAAATCAACGTTCTTGGATTTCAACAGGCGTTTTGCTGCAACGCAGAACCCGCAATATCGGGTGGTATATATTTCGACTTGTTTCATGGTCTTCGCCTTTATCCGTTGAGGTGGATTTAATAGATTTAGGGATCGCTTGCAACGCGTGCCAGTATTAAAATGTTCACCTCTTTGGCACCAGCCGCCAAACAGGCCCGCGCACAACCCGTCAGAGTCGCCCCCGAAGTCATCACATCGTCAACCAGCAAGACCCGTTTGTTTCTGAGCAACGGCTGCTTCCCCGCCGGAACGTCAAACGCGTGAATCCGGGTTCTAAAGCGGGTTTCGCGGTCGGCCTCGCGCAGTTGTTTCGCCGGACGGAGGCGCCGCACCATGTCTGGACAATAAGGCAAGCTACCCAGCCGGGCAATTTCCCGCGCCAGCAGGGCCGCCTGATTGTATCGCCGCGTAAACAGACGCCAACGATGCAGCGGCACCGGCGTGACAATCGTGTCATCCAGCGGAAATGCGTCCAGCTTTTGCGCCATCCAGCGCGCCATCGCCCGCACCATATCCAGACGGTCACCATGTTTCAGCGCCAGAACCATTTTCCGTGCATTCCCCTCATATTGCAGCGCCGCACGCCCCTTGCGCCACGGCCGCGCCGTCTCAAGACAGGAATCGCACAGCGCCCGTTCGTCCGGATCATCTCCCGGCAGAGCGGTTCCGCAAGCGTCACAAACCGGTCCGCTGATAAAGGGGGTTTCAGCCCAACAGGTGCCACAGAGGCCAAAATCTTCGGTCGTTTCCACCCCACATCCCAGACAGCGCGGCGGATAGAGGAAATGGATCACTGATTGCATATCCATGCGTTTCTCCTTATCTCAGGGGCTCGGACAGCAAGCAGGACAGCATGGCACGCGACTTGATCGACAGAACCGCACTCTTGCGCCATCGGGCCCGCGCAAAGGCTGCTCCGGTCACTGTTCTGCACGAAATTGCAGCCACTGAAATTTCAGAGAGACTGACGGATATTAACAGGTCGTTTACGTCGATCGCGATTGTGACGGGAGAGCCTTCGGTCTGGAAACGGTATTGGCCTGATGCAAAAATTGTTCAGGATTCCGAAACACTTAGCCTGAATCATGGCGCTCACGATCTGATAATTCACGGGCTAGCGCTGCACTGGGCCAATGATTCGGTCGGGCAAATTATCCAGTGTCGTCGGGCACTGAAGCCCGACGGTTTGTTCCTGTCGGCGCAGTTTGGCGGTCGCTCGCTTCACGAGCTGCGCAGCGCCTTGGCCGAGGCGGAAATCGCGCTCTGCGGAGGCCTTTCGCCACGGGTTTTGCCGATGGCCGAACTCCGGGATCTGGGACAACTCTTGATCCGCGCCGGGTTGGCCCTGCCGGTGGCCGACAGCAATGTGTTGCATCTCAGCTATGGATCATTCCCCGAGCTGCTGCAGGATCTGCGGCAGATGGGCGAAACCAACGCCCTTGCGGACCGTCGCCGGACCTTTACGCGCCGCCACCTGTTTGCCAAGGCGGCCGCGTTTTACCAAGCGAATTTCACCGACGCCGAGCACCGGCTGAACGCCACCGTCGAGATGATCTTTCTTACCGGCTGGGCACCGGATCCGTCGCAACAGAAACCGCTGCGGCGCGGCTCGGCGATGGCCCGACTGGCCGATGCGCTGGGCACGACGGAATTTGACCTCGGCGACGCGGCCGGATATCCAACAAACAGCAAAAAAACGAGCCCCTCTGATGAATCCTGACTCGCCGCCGGGCGACCCCGCCCCGGCCCATCACCCCGCGGTTGCCTCTGAGAAGATTGGCGTTCTGATCGCCAATCTGGGAACACCGGATGCAACCGACTATTGGTCCATGCGGCGCTATCTGGGTCAGTTTCTGTCAGACCGGCGCGTGATCGACCTGCCGCGCTGGAAATGGCAACCGCTGTTGCAACTGATCATTCTGAGCAAACGCCCGTTCTCGTCTGGCCGCGCCTATGACAAGATCTGGAACACGGCACTGAACGAAAGCCCGCTTTTGACCACGACGCGGGCACAGGCCGAAAAGCTGTCAGCGGCCCTTGCTCCGGCCTTCGGAGAGCGGGTGGTCGTGGATTTCGCTATGCGCTATGGCAATCCGTCCACCAAATCTCGGGTAAAAAAACTGATCGCCGATGGATGCCGGAAAATCCTGTTCTTTCCCCTTTATCCACAATATTCCGGTGCCGCGTCAGCAACGGCAAATGACGATTTCTTTCGGGCGCTGATGACGGAGAAATGGCAACCCGCGGCGCGCACCGTTGCCCCGTATTACGATCACCCCACCTATATCGCCGCGCTCGCCGGAACGATTCAGGAGCATCTGGCGGGGCTGGATTTTACCCCAGATGTTCTGGTGGCCTCGTATCACGGGATGCCAAAGCGTTATCTTCTTGAGGGCGATCCCTATTACTGCCAGTGCCAAAAGACGTCGCGCCTGCTGCAACAGGCGCTTGGCTGGGCGGACGGCCGACTGGTCTCGACCTTTCAATCCCGCTTTGGCCGCGAAGAATGGCTGCAGCCCTACACGGTAGAGGAGGTCGCGCGTCTGGCCAAAAGCGGCGTGCGACGAATCGCGATGATCTCGCCGGCGTTTGCCAGCGATTGTCTGGAAACGCTCGAGGAAATCCGCATCGAGATCCGCGACGCCTTTCTGGCGGCGGGGGGCGAATCATTCGCATATATCCCCTGCCTGAACGACTCGGACGTCCATATCGAAATGATGCGCCAGATTGTTGAGGCGAATCTGGGCGGTTGGGCCTGATTTTTCGGCCTCTTGCCCCGATTCCCGACCCGCCCTGCCTAAACTTTGGTTATAGGCGCGCTTTTCCGGCCCCAATATTCCTGACATAAACCTTAAGAAAATCAATGAAAACAGGCGTTTCCAGCGCTCGTTTCTATATTTTTGGGTTATTTTCTTCTATCCGGGGTATCAAAAACCGCATTTATAACCTCGCGGCAATATTTTTGCCATAACCCCCCCTCTACATAGGATTGCACAAGGACACGGCGACTGGCCGGTTCACACAGAAAACAAACTTAAGGAACACACAATGAAATCTCTCATGATCACCTCCGCTCTTGTCAGCGCCTTTGCTCTCTCTGCTGCTGCGGTCAGCGCGCAAACGGCAACAACCGGGACCACGGCGCCTGTTGCTGCTCCCGTCGCGGCGCCTGTTGCTGCTCCCGTCGCGGCGCCTGTTGCTGCTCCCGTCGCGGCACCTGTTGTTGCTGCTCCTGTCGCCAAGACGACCGGCGTCAACACCAGCACCATGGGTGGCGACGATGCCGCCGAAGGGAACAATGAAGGCCACGACAGCGGCTTTGGCGGCGGCGAAGGCGGAAATGGCGGCAACGGTGGCGGAAATGGTGGCGGCGAAGGCGGCAATGGTGGCGGCGAAGGCGGAAACGACTAATCGCTCCCAAGACAACCAAATATCTCTCCCAAAGAACGCCCCGTGCCACGCACGGGGTGTTTTTACAGCCAATCACGCAAGATCGCGATCAGGGGAACATCCGCCGGTGGCATCGGATAGTCGCGCAGCGATCGCACCGGCACCCATTTCAACCTCTGCCCCTCCATCGGCCTGACAATTCCGCTCCATTTTCGGCAGGCGAACAGTGGCATCAACAGGTGAAAATCCTCATAGGCGTGACTGGCAAATGTCAGCGGCGCAAGACAGCTGGCAAAAGTTTCAATCCCCAGCTCCTCGCGCAATTCACGGATCAATGCCACTTCGGGGGTCTCGTCGCGCTCAACCTTGCCGCCGGGAAATTCCCAGAGACCGGCCATGCTTTTGCCCTCGGGGCGCTGTGCCAGCAACACCCGTCCATCGCGATCGATCAGGGCCACAGCCGAGACCAGAACGATGCTCACGAGCGATAGTCCGCGTTGATGGTGATGTATTGTTTGGTCAGATCGCAGGTCCAGATCGTCGCTTGCTGCTCACCCATTCCCAGATCAACCCGGATCTCCAGATCAGACGCACGCATGTAACGCGCCCCGTCCTCCTCTTTGTAACGCGTTGATACAAGGCCGTTTTCTGCCACCAAAATATCTCCGAACCAGATTGCCAGCCGGTCCCGGTCTGCGGCTGCGCCGGATTTTCCAACCGCCATCACCACGCGACCCCAGTTGGGGTCTTCACCGGCAACCGCGGTCTTGACCAGAGGTGAGTTGGCAATCGCCCGCGCCGCGAGATCAGCGTCCTGCGCACTGGCCGCGCCGGTTACGGTGACCGCCAGAAACTTGCTGGCGCCCTCGCCGTCACGCACCACCTGATGCGCCAAGGACAGCATCACCTGCCCCAAAGCGGCGGCAAATGTCCGGCTGGTATCGCTGCCCGTCGCGCCGACCTTGGCCCCTGACTGACCCGTTGCCACCACCAGAACCGTGTCCGAGGTCGAAGTGTCGCTGTCCACAGTGATACTGTTGAAACTGCGGGCGTTCAGTTCGGTCAGCATCTGTTGCAAATCGCCTTTTGCGATCTGTGCATCGGTAAAGATAAAGCTCAGCATCGTCGCCATGTCCGGCGCGATCATGCCCGAGCCCTTGGCAAAACCGGCGATCCGCACCGTTTTTCCGTCAATTTCGACCTCGGCGCCTGCACCCTTGGGGTAGGTGTCGGTTGTCAGGATGGCCCGGGCTGCCTCGGGTGCACCATCAGGGGTCAACCCATCAACCAGATCGTCGATGACCGCGGTCAGCTTTTCGGCGGCAAGAGGCTCACCGATCACACCGGTCGAGGCGGTAAAAACGTGCCCCTCGGGAATGCCCAGCGCCCGCGCAACCGCCCCCGAGGCCGTCTGCACGGTCTTGATCCCGACCGCACCGGTAAAGGCGTTCGCATTCCCCGAATTGACGAGGATCCCGAACCCGGCATCATCCATGGTTCGGTCCAGATTGGCCAGCTTGGCCTGACAGTCAAGAACCGGCGCCGAGCGCGTGGCCGAGCGGGTGAACACCCCGGCCAGCGTGCTGCCCGCCGCAATCCGCGCCAACATTACATCAGTCCGGTCCCGGTATTTCACGCCAGCGGACGCGGTGGAAAAATCCACGCCTGCGATCACAGGAAGATCGGGAAATGCCGCCGGCGCGAGGGGAGACACCGCCCCCACCTCGCCCTGTGCCGTTCGCAATTCAGACTGCACGCGCGCCAGTTCGTGACGCAGACGCGAGACTTCCTGTTGCAATGCGGCAACATCGGCGCTGCGCAAATCTTCCTTGTCCGTCATGTCAGCCCCTTTGTGCCCCGCAGCTACTTGTCCAGCAGGGATACATCGCGAATGACGGCAGGATCAATATCCACTTTTGGCCGGGTAATCCGGGCCGCCTTGACCAGACGGGAAATTTCGGTCTCGACCGCTTTTTGTTGCAAGTCCTTGGTCAGCTTGGCGCGCTCCTGATCCAACGTCGGAAAGGCCTTGTTGCGAATCTTGTTCAGCTTGATCACATGCCAGCCAAACTGGGTCTGCACCGGTTTTGACACCTCACCCACCGACAGTTTCACCACCGCGTCTTCAAAAGGTTTGACCATCTGCCCCTTGCCAAACCAACCAAGCTGCCCGCCATTGGCCCCCGAAGGGCCGGTCGATTTCTTTTTGGCCAGAGTCGCAAAATCGGCGCCACCGCCCAATTGTTTGATGATATCCTCGGCCTCGGCCTTGGTTTTCACAAGAATGTGCGAGGCGTTATATTCCTGCTCGGGGGCCGCATTTGCATATTTCGCATCGTATGCCGCCTTTTCCGAAACCTTGCGCCCGGATAGCTGGGTCAGCATCTCGCGGGCAAGAAAGGCCCGATTCTGGTTCTGGACCCGCAGCTCGACCTTCTTGGTCATGTTCTTTTTCATCTCGTGCATCAGAACGGTCTGCTGCACCAGCAGCTCAACAATCCCCTTCAACAGGACATCATCGGGCAATTGCTTGTACTGCTTGGGCAGCTTCTCACGCAGGGCGATGACGTTTCCAAGCGTGATATTGGTCCCGTCCACGCTGGCCAGCACCGTATCGACGCTGGGGGCATCCGCCGCATTTGCCCCGAATGACGTGGCCAAGGCGCAGAAAACCACGCCCAGAAATTTACCAGAAATCCTCATTTTTTCTCCTTGGTCTGAAAGTTTGCCGGCTGCACATCCACGCACAACCGCCCTTTGCCCATTGAGGTGACGTTGACACCCGTTCGCCATCCCCTTACATGCCTTTGGACATCGTTGAAAGACTGGCTTTGGACCGGCACGCCGCAGGTTTAAGGCTGGCGGCACCAACAGGCAAGGCTCGCCCTTTCACGATTTTGAAATTTTACCGCCGCCTGCGGCGACAGCCTTGAAACGGAGCCCTCATGCTGGGTCTTGGAACTCTCGCCAAAAAGGTTTTTGGCACACCGAATGATCGAAAAATCAAGGCCTGCTGGCCGCTCGTAAACCAGATCAACGCACTTGAACCCGAATTCAAGGCGCTAAGCGACGAACAGATCATTCAAAAGACGCAGGAATTCAAGGACCGCCTTGAAAAGGGCGAAACCCTTGACCAGCTGCTGCCCGAGGCCTTTGCAAACGCCCGCGAGGCGGCCTTTCGCACGCTTGGCCTGCGTCCGTTCGACGTGCAGTTAATGGGCGGCATTTTCCTGCATCAGGGCAATATCGCCGAGATGAAGACCGGTGAAGGCAAAACCCTGATGGCAACCCTGCCCGTCTATCTGAACGCGCTAACGGGGCGTGGCGTGCATGTGGTCACGGTCAACGACTATCTGGCCCAACGGGATGCCGAGTGGATGGGTCAGGTCTATGCTGCGCTGGGCATGACCACCGGCGTCATCGTACCGGGGCAAAGCGACGAGGAAAAGCGCGCCGCCTATGCCGCCGATGTGTCCTATGCAACCAATAACGAGCTTGGGTTTGATTATTTGCGCGACAACATGCGCTCGGAACTCAGCGAAATGACCCAGCGCGACCATTATTTCGCCATTGTGGACGAGGTGGACAGCATCCTGATCGACGAAGCGCGCACGCCCCTGATCATCTCGGGGCCGTCTGACGACCGCAGCGATCTCTATATCACCATCGACAAGATCATCCCCGACATCAAGCCCGAGCATTACACGCTGGACGAAAAGACACGCAACGTTACCTATACCGACGAAGGCAATGACTTTCTCGAACAGCGCCTGCGCGATGCCGGTATTCTGGACGACAACGCCACACTTTATGACCCCGAAAGCACCTCGCTGGTGCATCACGTAACGCAAGCCCTGCGCGCGCATGTTCTTTACAAGCGTGACAAGGATTACATCGTGCGAAACAATGAGGTCATGCTGATTGACGAGTTCACCGGCCGCATGATGGCCGGGCGGCGCCTCTCGGAAGGTCTGCATCAGGCCATTGAGGCCAAGGAAGGCGTGCCAATCCAGCCAGAAAACGTGACCTTGGCCTCGGTCACCTTCCAGAACTATTTCCGCCTCTATGAAAAACTGGCCGGCATGACCGGCACGGCCCAGACCGAGGCCGAGGAATTCATGGAAATTTACAAGCTGGGCGTGGTCGAGGTTCCCACCAACAAGCCCATCGCGCGGATCGACGACCATGACGCGGTCTATCGCACTGCACGCGAAAAATACGAGGCCATTGTCAACGCGATCAAGGAAGCCACCGAAAAAGGCCAGCCGATCCTTGTCGGGACGACCTCGATCGAGAAATCCGAGCAGCTCTCGGACATGCTGACCAAAGAGGGGATCAAGCACAACGTCCTGAATGCCCGCCATCACGAAGAAGAGGCCAAGATCGTCGCCGATGCCGGCACCTTTGGCGCCGTCACGATCGCAACCAACATGGCCGGACGCGGCACCGATATCCAGTTGGGCGGGAATGTCGATATGAAGGTGATGGAGGCTCTGGCCGCCGACCCGGACGCCGACCCTCTGGAGATTCGCGCCCGCGTCGAGGCCGAACATGCCGAGGAAAAACAGAAGGTTATCGACGCTGGAGGTCTTTATGTTCTGGCCACAGAACGCCATGAAAGCCGCCGGATCGACAACCAGCTGCGCGGCCGTTCAGGTCGTCAGGGAGATCCCGGACGGTCCAGCTTTTTTCTAAGCCTGGAAGACGACCTGATGCGCATCTTCGGCTCGGAGCGTCTGGACAAGGTCCTTTCTCGCCTCGGCATGAACGAGGGCGAAGCGATTATCCACCCCTGGGTCAACAAGAGCCTCGAAAAGGCACAAGCCAAGGTCGAGGGACGCAATTTCGACATCCGCAAGCACCTGTTGAAATACGATGACGTGATGAATGACCAGCGCAAGGCGATCTTTGGCCAGCGTCGGGAAATCATGGAATCCGATGACCTCTCGGACGTAATCGAGGATATGCGCCACCAGGTGATCGACGATCTGGTCGAAGTCCACATGCCGCCCAAAACCTATGCCGACCAGTGGGACATGGAGGGCCTTCATACCGATGTTCAGCGCTATCTTGGCATTGACGTTCCGGTTGCCGACTGGGCCGAAGAAGAGGGCGTTGACGACGAGGTCGTGCGAGAGCGTCTTTACAAGGCCGCCGATGAGTTCATGGCCCAAAAGGCCGTTGCCTTTGGCCCCGAAAACATGCGTATGATCGAAAAAACCGTGCTTTTGCAAACCATTGACAGCAAATGGCGCGAGCACCTGGTGACGCTGGAACATCTGCGTTCGGTCGTCGGATTCCGCGGATACGCCCAGCGCGATCCACTGAATGAATATAAATCCGAGGCCTTCACTCTGTTTGAAAACCTGCTGAACACACTTCGCAACGAAGTGACCGAGCAGCTTTCGCAGGTCCGTCCGCTGACCGAAGAGGAACAGCGCGAGATGATGGCGCAGGTTCTGCAACAGCAACAGATGGAGGCGCCAACACTCGTGGCCGCTGATGAGCCCGGGCAGAACGCGGCCCCGGATGGCGCAGCCCTGCCCGGTTTTGACGAAAACGACCCTTCGACATGGGGCGATCCGGGCCGCAATTCACGCTGCCCCTGCGGGTCAGGGAAAAAATTCAAACATTGCCACGGAGCCGCCTGATCCGTCACATTTTCGCCGTGCCAGCCACGACAGCGATGCCCTCATGGCGGGTAAGGACGCAACCGGCTGATTTTAAACGTCTTTAACCGTTATCAGTGTTTTTTGGCGCTCGCCGGTTGGCGATAATTTGCGCTGGCGATAAAAACTCCCCAAAATTGCCATGTCTTTCAGCTATTCTGGCCATAATCTGCTGATCTAACCCATTGTCAGACAAGGCATGAACTCTGGAGGGAATCATGCGGATAAGCGAAAAGATGGGCTTGGTTTACACGGCGCTGTTTCTGACGGTGTCTGTTGCCGTAATTACCCAGAACGAAGACCGCCTGATGGCTGCTTTTCGTGGGGAATCCGCGGTTTTGGCCGTTGACGATGTGTTTACCGTCCAGACCGGAATGGATCAGCACCTGCCGGTCCTGCAAAACGACGTTTCCGCGGCGGCAGTTCGGCCGGACCTCATCCATGTCACCGCCGCGCCCAGCTGTGGCTCGGTGCGAAAAATTGGCACCAGCTTTGTCTATCGCGGTGCCTCGGAATGTGTGGGCCATCAGTCCTTCAGCTATTGTCTGGACACAGGCCGCAGCTGCAAACCGGCAATCGTTGCGCTGCGCCTGATCGCCGCGCGGGCGCCGGTCGATACGATCAGAACCGGCCCCATCACCGATCTGGCCGGACTCGATGCACAGGTCGGGATCAACGGCCATGACCTGGAGATCACCAATGTGCATCTCGGCACGACCGCCCCAAAGGAGGACACCACAGCCCCCATGCTGGCCTCGAAGCTGGCCAAGACTGCGGTCGAAACGCTGCCGAATTTCACCCCCCCTGCCCCGTTGTCCGATGCAATCAGGGTGAACGCAGTCTTTGACATGCCCGGAAAAATGCCCGCAAAGTCGGGGAAAAAGGCCCTGCGTGAGGCCTCGTCCACCCCGGCCATGCTGACCGACGGCACACCGCCGACGCAAAATGCCAATGCTGTCGCGCTGCCGAAGGCTCCGGGGGCCACCACGCCCGCCCTGCTGCCAAGCCTCGCGCTGTCCACGTTTTCGCTGCGTGCAGCCGCCGGGGATACCGGGTTTCGCACCCCGACGGTCATGCCCGGCATTGATCAAAGCCCCTTTGGAACACCGTGCAAGACGACTCTTAGCGCATCGCCCCGCCCGGGTGCGCTGGTCGATATCGCGCTGAACGCACCTTGCCATCCAAACTCGACGGTCGAGATTCGCCACGGCAAGATGCGGATTCGCCTGAAAACAGACCACATTGGCAAGCTCAAAACACGCCTCCCGGCGCTTGAAACACACGCGCGTTTCCAGATCAGGATCGCTGATCGCACCCCCCTGACCACCGAGGTTTTCGTTCCAGATCTTGAGCGGATGGACCGGATTGTCATTCAGTGGCGTGGCACATGGCTGGCCCGCCTGCAGCCCCTACGTGCCGACGGGCGGCCACAGGCCAATATCACCGTCCTCACCGGCAACAATATGGCTCGTGCAGTGCATGATCCACGCGGCTTTATCATGCTGCTGGGCGATTCCAGCATTGAGGGGCCGGAACTGGCCGCCGTCTATAGCCGTCCACATCAACTGAACCCGGCGACTCGGGTCGTCAGTTTTTCCGTGGCGGTGACGCCATCGCTGACCTCTTGCGGAAAATCCGGTGTGATCCAGTCGTTTCGCTCTCGGGCCGGACGTCTTGTTGCTGCTTCGGGACTTCAGTTCAAAATGCCGGGCTGTGACGGTAAAACGCGCAGCATTGTCTTGAAAAATGCTGTCCGGGACCTGATGATCGCAACAAACTGATTGTTCGGGACCGGGGGCCAGATGAATTGTTGTATCCGGCGGATGGGCTTGCTTGTCGCGGGTCTGATTCTGCTTTTCGCCCCATCTGCCTTTGCGCAGGAGATCACGCTGCATTCTGCCAATGGTGCCATCTCTTTGACGGGCAAGTTGTTGTTATATAACGGCGAATATTATCGCCTGAAAACAATCTACGGCCCGATCACGATGCGCGCTCTTGGTGTGACCTGCACCGGTGCGGCCTGCCCGAATCCGGCTGAATATGCCGCAGATATCACAATTTCGGGCACACGCGCGGTCACCCAAGATCTGCTTGCTGGGCTGCTGGACGATTTTACGTGGTCAAACGGGTTGCACGCCCAGCGCAAATTCGAGCCAGATACCGCGTGGACCGCCTTTTTGTCGGACTCGGCCCGAATTCCGGTGGCGCGCCTGCAGGCAAGGGCCAGCAATAGCAGCCGTGCCTTTCAGGATCTAATTGCCAAGAAAAGCGATATGATCTTAACCAACCGTCCCCCGACCGCAAAAGAGGCCGCTGCGGCCAACAAGGCGAGGCTTGGAGATATTTCCAGCCGCTTTCGCCAGCAGCTCCTTGCCTTGGATGCGGTGGTTTTTCTGGTCTCTCCGCAAAATCCGGTCCGGTCCCTGACGCTGGATCAAATCGCCGGGATATTTTCCGGCCAGATCACCAACTGGGCCGAGGTCGGTGGTATCAATGCGCCGATTTCGGTTCTTCAGCTGAGTCCGAAAACTGATCTGGCAAAACGGTTCAAAGCCATGGTTTTTCCCGGAAAATCCGGCCCTTCACCAGTGAAATCACGATATTTCATGACCAATCGAGAGATTTCCGAGGCGATTATGAAAGACCCGCTGGCGATCGGATTTTCCGGCTTTTCCGGAATTCGGAACGCCCGCGCTCTGGCAATACGCGGAAGCTGCGGGATCCTGCAACATGCCTCGCGGTTTTCCGTGGCGTCCGGGGATTATCCGCTGTCATTTCCCTACCTGCTGATCACTCCGGCCAAGCGGCTGCCGACGATTGCCCGGGATTTTCTGGCCTATCTGCGCGGGCGGCGGGCACAGACGGTGATTTCAAACCTTGGTTTCGTCGGCCTTGGCATGATGCCAACCGCACTTGGCAAACAGCAGGACAGGCTGAACAATGCCATTGCCCACTCGAGCGACGAGATCACACTGACCGATTTGCAAAATATGGTGACGGCGCTGGGGTCAAGCCGCCGAACGACCGCGACTTTTCGCTTTCAGGACAACGCAACAACGGTTGATTCGCGGGCGCTACGAGATGTGAAATCGCTGGCGGAGATGTTGGATTCCGGCGATTTTGACGGTCATAAGCTGATTTTTGCCGGGTTTTCAGATTCCAAGGGCAGCGCGGATGCAAACCAGAAAATCTCGCAAAGCCGGGCAGCAGAGGTCAAGGCCCTCGTGCAGGCACGGGCGGTGCGCACGGACCTGTCAAAGGTTCGTTTTCAGGCAATCGGTTTTGGCGAGGTATCGCCGCTGGCCTGTAACGACTCGGACACCGGTCGAAAAATCAACCGGCGAGTCGAAGTGTGGGTAAAATGAGCGGCGGCACAGCATTTACAGATCGCAGCCTTACAACAACCCGTTGCCGCGAAAGCTGAAATCCCGGCCCTTTCCAATCACCAGATGATCGTGAAGGGTGATCCCCAAGGTTGATGCGGCCTCGGAAATCCGAGAGGTCATAGCGATATCGGCGTCAGATGGGGTTGGATCCCCGGACGGGTGGTTGTGGACAAGGATAAGGGCCGAGGCATTCAGGGTCAGCGCCCGTTTGACCACCTCCCTTGGGTAAACCGGCACGTGATCCACCGTGCCGCGCTGTTGTTCCTCATCGGCGATCAGGATATTTTTTCGATCCAGAAAAAGGATTCGGAACTGCTCAAGCGGTTGGTGCGAAAGGGCCGTCTTGCAATAGTCCAACAACGCATCCCAAGACGACAGCACCGGTTTCCCGATCACCCGGGCGCGGGCCATCCGGTGGGCGGCCGCCTCGATTACCTTCAGCTCCAGCGCAACGGCGCGACCGACGCCCTTCAATTCCACCAGACGTTCAAGCGGCGCCGCAACAACGCTGTTGAAGTCCCCGAACTCATTCATCAATCTATGCGCAATCGGTTTGACGTCACGGCGCGAAATGGCACGAAACAGAACCAGTTCCAACAGCTCGTAATCCGGCAGGGCCGCAGCTCCGCCTTGCAGAAAACGGGTGCACAGGCGGCTGCGGTGGGCGGCGTGAAAATCCTCACCCCGGGGTTTTGGTGCGCTCACTGCGTCGGCGGTAACCGGCTGCGCAAACCCGAACCCCGGCATGGGGCCCTCGGCAAAGTTGGTGATTTTGGAGTCGGACGGCATGGCATCAACCTGTCACGCCGCGGTTAATTGCGGGTTAACCGCCCTGCCCTTTTTGAACCTGATTATCAGTCCCAGGTTGGATGAAATTTGCCCGCCGGAGACAGGGTGAAAATCTCGCACCCGTCTGCGGTCACCCCGAGGGAATGTTCAAACTGCGCCGAGAGCGATTTATCCTTGGTCACCGCGGTCCAGTCGTCCCCCAGCACCTTGGTGTCTGCGCGCCCCAGATTGACCATCGGCTCGATGGTAAAGAACATTCCTTCCTCAAGAACCGGCCCGGTTCCCCAGCGTCCATAATGCAACACATTCGGCGCCGCATGAAAAACTCGGCCCAAACCGTGGCCGCAAAAATCCCGGACAACCGACATGCGCTGGGCTTCGACATATTTCTGGATCGCCGCGCCGATGTCGCCAAAGGTGTTGCCCGGTTTGACCTGATCAATCCCCAGCATCAGCGAGTCATGTGTGACCTGAATCAGGCGCTCGGCCTTGCGACTGAGGCGACCGGCGACAAACATCCGCGACGTGTCACCATACCAGCCGTCCAGAATGCAGGTCACGTCGATGTTCAGAATATCGCCATCCTTCAGCCGTTTCGCGCCGGGGATGCCGTGACAGACAACGTGATTGATCGAGATACAACTGGAGGCGGGATAACCCTTGTATCCCAGCGTCGCCGGGATGGCATTGTTCTTGATCGTGAATTCGTGGATCAGCCCGTCGAGTTCTTCGGTCGTCACCCCCGGAACCACGTGCTCTGCGATCATATCCAGCGTTTCGGCAGCCAATTTTCCGGCGCGGCGCATGCCGTCAAAATCTTCGGCGGTGAAAATCTCTATGCCGTCCTTGTTCAGACGGCCACGGGTCTGGCCTTCCACGGGAATCTCCATCTTTGTGTCGTGGTATTTCGGCCTCATTACTGGGAAATTCGCTGCCGCACCAGTCCCCGTCAGGAATTATCTTGGTCGAAAACCGGCAGTGGCGCGGCGATTCGCACCTCGCGGGTTGAAATCTCGGTGCCATAGGCCAAAACCTCGACCCCGGCGGCACGCGCCGCTACCATCGCGCGCAAATAGTCCGGGTCGATATCGCCAGCCACGCCAACACGGCTGCAGTCGGTGCGGTGGACGACATAAAGCAACACCGCGCGGTTGCCTGCCCGCACCATTTCGGCCAGCTCTGTCAAATGTCGGGTGCCGCGCTTGGTCACACAGTCGGGGAACTCAGCCAGATCACCCCGCCGCTTGAGGGTCACGGTCTTGACCTCGACATAGGCGGGCGGCGTTGTTGGCCCCTCCAGCAGAAAATCAACGCGGCTCCGATCACCATATGGCACCTCGCGACGGATCACGGGATAGGACGCCAGCGGCAGGATACGGCCCTCGGCCAGCGCCTCGGCCACCAGCGCATTGGCTGCTCCGGTATCGATCCCGGCCAGATGGTCGCCGGGCAGCTCGACCAGTTTCCAACTGTAGTTCAACTTGCGTCTGGGATCGTCATTCGGCTCGACCCAAACCCGCATCCCCGGCTCGGCCATGCCGGTCATGGCGCCGGGATTGGCACAATGGGCGGTGACCTCGGCGCCGTTTTCCAGGCGCAGATCGGCCAGAAAGCGTTTGTATCGCCGGATCAGCGTGGCCGGAACGAGGGGGGTTTGAAAGCGCATGAATCGGTCCTATACCAAGGGCTGAAAACCGACAAGGACCGAAAGAATGAGCAATCCAACAGCAGCCATGCTGGTCATCGGTGACGAGATCCTCTCGGGGCGCACCAAGGACAAGAACCTTGCCTATCTGGCCGACCAACTGACCGCCGCCGCCATTGATCTGCGCGAAGCGCGGGTGGTAGCCGACGATCATACGGCCATCGTTGCAGCCGTGCGCGCCCTCAGTTCGCGCTGGGATCACGTATTCACCAGCGGCGGAATCGGGCCCACGCATGACGACATCACCGCGGATGCGGTTGCCGCAGCCTTTGACGCCCAGATTGACGTGCGCGACGACGCCCGCGCCCTGCTTGAAGAGATGTACAAACGGACCGGTGCCCAAATCAACGATGCACGCCTCAGAATGGCCCGAATTCCTGATGGGGCCACCCTGATTGACAATCCGGTTTCGGTTGCCCCCGGCTTTACCCTTGGAAATGTGCACGTGATGGCCGGGGTTCCGGCAGTATTTCGGGCGATGGTCACCTCGGTTCTGGCCACGATCAAGGGCGGGCAGCCGCTGATTTCTCGCACCCTGCGCATCGACCTGCCCGAGGGCGATATTGCCGCGCCGCTGGCCCGCTTGGCGGCGGAATTTTCCGATATTTCCATCGGGTCGTATCCCTTCATCCTGAACGGACAGTTTGGTGCCAATATCGTGTTCCGCTCGGCCGACGAAACGCGCCTTGCCAGCGCCATTCAGAAGTTTCTGGTGTTGTTTCCCCAAGCGGTTGCGCAATGAGGCCCGCCGTCACTGAATCACGGCTGCTAAGGGCGATGGATATCACCTGGGCGCCGGCCGAAATCCGCCGCGTCGGGCCGTGGGCCCTGCGTCGGGGGTTGGACGGTGGCAAGCGTGTCTCGGCAGCCACAAGTGATTCGCCCGTGAGCGAGGCCGAAATCGACCAGGCCGAGGCCGAAATGGCCAAAATGGGGCAGGTCGCCACCTTCATGTTGCGGAAATCCGCCGATGCGCTGGACCGGCAACTGGCGGCGCGTGGCTACTCCGTGGTTGACCCGGTTCTGCTGTTTGCCGCGCCGCTTGAAACCATTGCCGCGATAAAGGCCGCCCCGCTTGATGCGATCCCGAGCGACACCCCGCTTGCAATGATGGAAGAGCTCTGGCTGGAAACCGGTTTTGGCCCCGAGCGCATCGACGTCATGCGACGTACCAAGGGCCCAAAGGCACATATGTTCAGCCGCTTCAGGGATGCCCCCGCCGGCTGCGCCTTTGTCGCCCTCGACGGGGAGGTGGCGATGCTGCACGCCTTGACCGTCCGCCCCGAATACCGCCATCAGGGGGTTGCCCGCCGGATCCTCGGGCGCGCCGCCGTCTGGGCGCAACAGAACGGTGCGAAAGACCTTGCACTGGCCACAACCAGCGAAAATTTGCCGGCCCGGAAATTGTTTTCTGGAATTGGCATGCAAATTGTGGGTAAATACCATTATCGCATGAGGTAAGGGGGCTAACCATATGCCAGTAAAAGATAAACCCATTCATGCACTGGACCTGCCGCCGGTTGATCCTCTGCCGGAATCGACGCAGAAATATTTTGACCTCTGCGTCGAAAAGCTGGGCTTTGTCCCCAATGTTCTGGCCGCCTATTCGTTCAACATCGACAAGCTGAACGGCTTTAGCGCGATGTATAACGACCTCATGCTTGGCCCCAGCGGCCTAAGCAAGCTCGAGCGCGAAATGATCGCGGTTGTGGTCTCGTCCATCAACCATTGCTTTTACTGTCTGACCGCCCATGGTGCGGCGGTGCGGGGCCTTTCCAAAGACCCGACCTTGGGCGAGGTTCTGGTGATGAACTATCGCGCCGCCGATCTGTCGCCCCGGCACAAGGCGATGCTCGATTTTACCGAAAAACTGACCGAAGCCAGTCACAAGATCGAAGAGAGTGACCGGCAGGCCCTGCGCGATGTCGGGTTCTCGGATGCGGACATCTGGGATATTGCCGCAGTGGCTGCCTTCTTCAACATGACCAACCGTGTTTCATCCGCGGTGGATAAACAACCGAATATGGAGTATCATTCACAGAACCGATGATGTGCAGAACGCTCATATTTGGCCTTTTGGTCTCGGTCGCGCCTGCCGTGACATTCGCCGGGACGGCATTGCAGTTCCCGAAGGGGAGCGTGCGCGGTTTTCAGGCGATCGAACCCACCGCCACCGTTGATATTGCCGTCGGCCCCTACGTTGCCGGGCAGGTCAAAATGCAGTTGGCCAGTGGCAGGGTTCTGCGTCAGGTCTGGAAAACTCCGCTGACTGCGGATCAGACCCTCGGCCTGCTTGCGCCGTTGCGCGATCAATTGCAAAAGGCCGGTTACAGGGTGATTTACCAATGCGGTACGCGCGACTGCGGAGGGTTTGACTTTCGCTTCAACACGAATGTGCTGGATGAGCCGGACATGCATGTGGATCTCGGTGATTTCCGCTATCTCTGCGCGGCGAAAACAACGGCGGGCAAGACCGAATATATCAGTCTTCTTGTCAGTCGCAGCCCCGAGCGTGGCTTTGTCCAGCTGACCCGTGTGTCGCCTGTTGGCGCGCCCGACTTTCCCTCGACCACCGATGTTTCGATGTCAACGAAACAGGCGATTCCCGCCGATGGTCTGCCTGACACCCCGGTGCTGTCCGATATTCTGGCGGCAAAGGGTGCAGCCGTGCTGGACGGGTTGCAGTTTGAAAAGGGCTCGGCCAATCTGTCCGGCAACCCGGCGCAGTCCTTGCGCGATCTGGCGGCATTTTTGGCGGATCATCCAAAAAAATCGGTTCTTCTGGTCGGGCATACGGATGCCTCTGGCTCACTGGACGGCAATATCGCCCTGTCTCGCAAGCGCGCCGAAAGCGTGGTCAAGCGGCTGGTGGAAACATATGGCGTCAATCCAGCGCAAGTGCTGGCCGAGGGCGTGGGCTTTCTGGCTCCGCGCGCATCAAACGCCACCAAAGAGGGCCGCACCAAGAACCGCCGGGTCGAGGTGGTTCTGAACACAGCGCCCGCCAAATAGACCCTTGCCATTTGCTCTGGGGTCTTGTTTTGCACAAAAGAAAAGACCCGACGCCCTTCTCAACCGCCAGGTCCTTTCCGCACCTATAGGTGCCTGAGTGGGTTGCGTTCATTCATATTCACGCAAGCCCCTCTGAATGATTGAGTCCGCGTGCTTGATGCACAAAAAATCCCAACTCACCACTCTTCCGGTCCCTTGTTCTTGAAATGCTCAACAAGGAAATCAATGAACGCGCGCAATTTGGGCTGCGTGTAACGCCCCGGCGGATAGACCGCATAAATTCCGCGTTTCTCGACCGGGAGCTCGGGCATTGCCTCTTCCAGCAGGCCAAGCTCCAGCTTTTCATAGTAAAGAAAGCTGGGCAGATAGGCGATGCCAAGGCCCGCCGCCGCTGCCGTCAACAGGGACTGCCCGTCGTTCACGGTCAGACACCCGGTCGTACGAATCTGGCGCAGCTCGCCGGTCGGCGAGGTCAGCTTCCAGACATTGCCGCTGGATTGGTTTGAATAATGCAACAGCATATGCTCGTTCAGATCGTCGATCTTGGCGGGCTTTCCGTGCTCGGCAAAATATTCCGGCGCGCCGACCATTTTCATGTTGGCCTCGGTCAGCTTGCGCGCCCGCAGGGTGCTGTCCTCCATATCGCCAATTCGAATCGCCAGATCAAACCCCTCGGAAATCAGCTCGACGTAGCGATTGCTGAGAACGAGATTGACGTTGATCTCGGGAAATTTATGCAGGAATGAGCCCAGCGCATTCGAGATATGGTTGACCCCGAAATCGGTCCCCGCCGACAGGCGGAGCGAGCCACTGGGTGCCGCTTGCATAGATGTGACCATCGCATCGGCCTCACCTGCATCATTCAAAACCCGCCGTGCCTTGTCATAATACGCAAGCCCGATCTCCGTCGGTGAAACCCTGCGCGTCGTGCGGTTGAGAAGTCGCGCCCCCAGGCGGCTCTCTAGTGACGACACATGCTTTGACACGGCGGATTTTGATATCCCCATTTTGCGTGCAGCATCGGTGAATCCCCCCTGATCCACAACGCTGGCGAACGCCTCCATTTCTGTTAACCGGTCCATTTTCTAACCCTTCATACACTCGAAACTGACTTGATTAGGCCTGTTGAATTGGGCAGCAATTTGGAAACAACCGGACAATTGCGGGTCAATTTCTCTATTGTAACGTGTAAGGAAACGTTGCGGTTGTATTGGTGGCGATTTCATCACCACATTGGAAATAATACCGGGTTTTCCCTTATATTATACGCGTGATCAGGATACGGTGGCGCCATCCCCGGGCCATGCCACAGGCATTTCTGCGGTCCAAATGTGGCAAAAAGGCGGTCGGGGGAGGCGGTGAAACAGGTGCGCATCAAAGCCCTTGCCATTGTTCGGCAATGCGCCTATATGCAGGGCAACAGCGGCAAGACTGGCCTCCACCCCCAGACTTCCACCGGAAATTTCGCGGGCCGCGTGCCCGTTTTTTTATGTCTGAAGGCCATGACAAACCTGATCGCCAAAGCCGCCAATGACAAGCGCCTCGCCGCTATCGTCCAGCCCATCATCGAGGGTCTGGGCTTTGAGCTGGTGCGCCTACGCCTGATGACGGGCAGGCAGACAACCCTGCAAATCATGGCAGATCGGCCCGATGGCGGGATAGAGGTTGACGATTGTGCCGCCATCTCGACCGCCATTTCCGCGGTTCTGGACGTCGAGGACCCGATCGAAGCGGAATACACGCTTGAGGTTTCCTCGCCCGGCATCGACCGGCCCCTGACCCGGTTCAAGGATTTTGACGCTTGGGCAGATCACGAGGCCAAACTGGAAACCGCGGACCTGATCGACGGGCGCAAACGGTTCAAGGGAACGCTGCGTGGCACCGAAGGCGACGAGGTTCTGATCGAGATCCCCGAAGGGTTGATCGGCCTAAAATTCGACTGGCTGAACGAGGCCAAGCTGCTGCTGACAGACGAGCTGATCGCCGAAATGCTGCGGGCGCGCAAGGTTCCGGCCATCGACGAAACCAAATTTGACGAGATCAAAACAGAGGACACACCATGAGCATCACCAGTGCCAACAGGCTGGAGCTTTTGCAAATTGCCGACGCGGTTGCCCGCGAAAAGATGATCGACCCCGATCTGGTGATCGAGGCAATGGAAGAAAGCATGGCCAAGGCGGCCAAGTCAAAATACGGTGCCGAGCTGGAAATCAACGCCCATATCGACCGCAAGACGGGTGAACTGACAATGACCCGGATCCGGCATGTGGTGGACGAGGTCGAAAACCACTTTACCGAGATGACTCCGGCGGATGCGCGCGCCTATTTGGACAATCCCGAGGTGGGCGACACCATCATCGACCCCCTGCCACCGATGGATTTCGGCCGCATCGCTGCGCAAAGCGCCAAGCAGGTCATCCTGCAAAAGGTGCGCGAGGCCGAGCGTGCGCGCCAATACGCCGAATTCAAGGACCGCGTTGGCGAAATCATCAACGGCATCGTCAAACGTACGGAATATGGCAATGTCACCGTCGATGTCGGTCGGGGCGAGGCCATTTTGCGCCGCGACCAGTTGATCAATCGCGAAAGCTATCGAACCGGCGACCGCGTGCGGGCCTATATCCGCGAAGTGCGCGAAGAAACCCGCGGCCCGCAGATTTTCCTCAGCCGCACCGCGCCGGAATTCATGGCCGAGCTGTTCAAGATGGAAGTGCCCGAAATTTACGACGGGATCATCGAGATCAAGGCGGTGGCCCGCGACCCGGGCAGCCGCGCCAAGATCGGAGTCATTTCCTATGACAACTCGATCGACCCGGTCGGCGCCTGTGTCGGCATGCGCGGCAGCCGCGTTCAGGCCGTGGTGAACGAGCTGCAGGGCGAAAAGATCGACATCATCCCCTGGAACGAGGACGCACCGACCTTCCTTGTGAATGCCTTGCAACCGGCCGAGGTCTCAAAGGTCGTTCTGGACGAGGACGCCGAGCGGATCGAGGTTGTTGTCCCTGATGAGCAGCTCAGCCTTGCCATCGGGCGGCGCGGCCAAAACGTGCGTCTGGCCAGCCAGCTGACCGGATTTGACATCGACATCCTGACCGAGGCCGAAGAAAGCGAGCGGCGTCAGGCGGAATTTGCCGAACGCTCGCAATTGTTCATGGATTCGCTGGATGTGGACGAGATGGTGGCGCAGCTTCTGGTCTCTGAAGGGTTCACCACATTGGAAGAGGTCGCTTACGTCGACATCGACGAGCTGTTGTCGATTGACGGGTTTGACGAGGATACCGCAACCGAGCTGCAGGCCCGCGCCCGCGACTGCATCGAAGAGATGCACGCCAAGGCCATCGCCAAGGCACGCGAATTGGGGGTCGAAGACAGCCTGCTCAACTTTGAAGGGCTGACCCCAGAAATGTTCGTGGCACTTGGCGAGGACGGAATCAAGACGATCGAAGATTTTGCCACCTGCGCCGATTGGGAGTTGGCCGGCGGCACAACCACCGACAAGAACGGCGAACGCGTCAAGGATGACGGTATCTTGGAAAAATTCGACATGTCGCTGGAAGAGGCCCAAAACCTGATCATGACGGCCCGGATCGGCCTTGGCTGGGTGGACCCCGCAGACTTGGAAACAGACGAGCAGGAGACCGACGAGGACGGCAACCCCCTGAGCGAAATCCAGTCCGAGGAGGCCGAGGCCTGATCCTTCAGGCTTCGGAAAATGCCCGTGACTCGCGGCGGCCGGACAAAAACGAACGAGACACAGCAACGCCGGTGCATGGCCACTGGCGAGAGCTTTGCCAAATCCGCCCTTGTCCGGTTTGTCATCGGCCCTGATCTGGTGGTTTACCCGGATATCGCCCAAAAACTTCCCGGTCGCGGCATGTGGGTCCGGGCGGATCGCGACGCATTGAACCGCGCGGTTTCCAAAAAGCTGTTTCACCGCGCCGCCCGGCAGACGGTTGTTATTCCGGATGACCTCGTGCTAAAGACAGAAATCCTGTTGGTGCGGCACGTTCTGGGGCTGCTATCGATGGCACGAAAGGGCGGTCTGGCGATCGCCGGTTATGAAAAGGTAAAAGAGGCCGTTACCCAGGGCTCGGTTGTCGTTTTGATGCAAGCACAGGACGGCTCGACGGCGCAAAAGGCCAAAATTCGACCACCGAATGGGGAAAACACCCTGATTTCCTGCCTTTCCGGGCACGAATTGGGTTTGGCATTCGGTCGGGAAAATGTGATACATGCGGCGCTTGCCGCTGGCGGACTCACGAAACGTATTGTAGAGGACGCTGCAAGGCTTGCAGGTGTTCGCAATGGACAGGCCCCGCTCGGGGCAGACGACTCTGGCCACGGGCCGGAACAGATAGGTGTTTAAGACGTATGAGCGATAACAACAACAAATCCGGCAAACCTCTGGGCCTTCGTGGCGGGGGATCGGGCCATGTGCGCCAGAGCTTCAGCCACGGACGCAGTAAATCTGTTGTCGTCGAGACAAAGCGCAAGCGCGTTATCGTGCCAAAACCCGGGGCAAAACCCGCCGTGGTCAAGGCCAAGCACGGGGCGCCGAAAACCGGGGCAGGGGCCTCGAAACGACCCGCCGGGATCTCCGACGCGGAAATGGAGCGCCGTCTGGCCGCCTTGCGCGCCGCCAAGGAACGCGAGGCCGAAGAGGCCGCCAAGCGCGAGGCCGAGTCCAAAAAACACGAAGCCGAACGCAACGCCCGCCGCGCCGAGCGCGAGGCCAAGGAGCGCGAAGAACAAGAGCGCAAAGAGCGTGCCCTCGCCAAGGCCGAAGAGGAAAAACGCGCCTTGGAGGCCGCCAAGGCGGCAAAAGAGACGCCCGTCGAACCGGCAGCAGCCGCCCCGAAACCCACCGAGCGCCCGGCGCCCAACCGCAACCTTTCCCCGGCTCGAAAACCGGCCCGCGAAGAGCCGAAAAAACCGCAGCAAAACCGCGGCAAGGGCGGCGATGACCGCCGCCGCTCGGGAAAGCTGACGATCAATCAGGCGCTGCGGGGCGGCGATGGCGGACGACACCGCTCGATGGCGGCAATGAAACGCGCACAGGAACGCGAACGCCGCAAGGCCATGGGCGGCCATGTCGAGCGCGAAAAAGTCGTGCGTGACGTTCAGGTGCCCGAGGCCATAACCGTTCAAGAGCTGGCAAACCGCATGGCCGAACGCGTGGCAGCAGTGGTCAAGGCATTGATGCAAAACGGAATTATGGCCACCCAGAACCAGACAATCGATGCCGACACCGCCGAGCTAATCGTTGAAGAATTCGGCCACAAGGTTGTGCGCGTCTCGGATGCCGATGTCGAAGACGCCATCGTCACGGTTGAAGACGCCCCCGAAAGCCTGAAACCGCGCGCGCCCGTCATCACCATCATGGGCCACGTTGACCACGGCAAGACCTCGATTCTGGATGCCATTCGCAAGACCAACGTCACCGCTGGCGAGGCAGGCGGTATCACGCAGCATATCGGCGCCTATCAGATCGTCACCGACAGCGGCGCACGACTGACCTTTCTGGACACGCCGGGCCACGCCGCCTTTACCTCGATGCGGGCGCGTGGCGCGCAAGTGACCGATATCGTTGTCCTTGTCGTTGCCGCCGATGACAGCGTCATGCCGCAAACAATCGAGGCGATCAACCACGCCAAGGCGGCCAATGTGCCGATGATCGTCGCCATCAACAAGATCGACCGCCCGGGCGCCGACCCCAACAAGGTGCGCACCGAGCTGCTGCAACACGAGGTCATCGTCGAGGAAATGTCGGGCGATGTATTGGATGTCGAGGTCTCGGCAATCACCGGGCAGGGGCTGGATACGCTGATCGAAAACATTGTGCTTCAGGCCGAATTGCTGGAACTGAAGGCCAACCCCGACCGCCCCGCCGAGGGTGCCGTGATCGAGGCCAAGCTGGATACGGGCCGCGGCCCGGTTGCCACGGTACTGGTACAAAAAGGCACGCTGCGCAAAGGCGACATCTTTGTCGTCGGTGAGCAATGGGGCCGGGTGCGCGCCCTTATGAACGACCGCGGTGAGCGTGTCACCGAGGCCGGGCCATCGACCCCGGTCGAGGTTCTCGGTCTCAACGGCACGCCCGAGGCCGGTGACGTTCTGGACGTTGTCGCAAATGAGGCCAAGACGCGCGAAATCGCCGATTATCGCATTCAGGTGGCCAAGGACAAAAAGGCCGCTGCCGGGGCCGGGGCAACACTCGATCAGCTTCTGGCCAAGGCCAAGGCCGATCAAAATGTCAGGGAACTGCCGATTCTGGTCAAATCCGACGTGCAAGGTTCGGCCGAAGCCATCGTTCAGGCGATGGAAAAGGTCGGCAATGACGAGGTGCGGGTACGTGTCCTTCACTCAGGCGTTGGTGCCATCACCGAAAGCGATGTCACCTTGGCCGAGGCATCAGGAGCGCCGATCATCGGCTTTAACGTCAGAGCGAATGCGCCAGCCCGCGCCGCGGCACGGCAAAAGGGCGTTGAAATCCGCTATTACGCAATCATCTACGATCTGGTGGACGACATCAAAGCCGCCGCCAGCGGGCTGTTGTCAGCAGAAATCAAGGAAACCTTCATCGGCTATGCCAACATCAAGGAGGTCTTCAAGATCACCGGCGTTGGCAAGATCGCCGGCTGTGTCGTCAGCGAAGGCGTCGCCCGCCGCGAGGCCGGGGTTCGCCTGTTGCGCGACAATGTGGTGATCCATCAGGGCAAGCTGAAGACCCTCAAACGATTCAAGGACGAAGTCAAAGAGGTGCAAGCCGGCCAGGAATGCGGCATGGCCTTTGAAAATTACGAGGACATCCGCGAAGGCGACGTCATCGAGATATTCGAAACCGAAGAGATTGAACGCAGCCTCTGATGCATATAGGTGTGCGCCCTGAGGCGTAGACCCATAAACCACAGGGACCCTATGGCCAAGGACGAAAAACCGGACCCAAACGCAGGCAGGATGGCTCCGCGCTGGTTGGCAGAGATGCGCCAAAGCGATATCGAAGGAAAACACCTGACCCGCCCGCGGGGGTTTTATGTAAATTTCGACACCTTCGCAGCAATCCACGTGGCGCGCGGCGATGACACACTAGTCGTCGCCTTTGACAACCTCTCGTCGGTCAACGATACCAGTCTTGAGCGTGAGGCCTGGGGGGACAAGTTTTACGCCCAGAATGGCTGGTCCAGCCTTGGGATCATCGCGTTTGACGCCAACTGGTATCGGGATGACGTGCTGTTTGACTATCTTGAATCCCTGCGCGATCAGGGTTTTTTCCGCCGCTTTCGCCACGTCGTCTTTACCGGAACCTCCATGGGCGGCTATGCGGCTTGCGCCTTTTCGGGCCTTTCGCCGGGCGCGACGGTGGTCAGCTATTCACCCCAATCCACTCTGAAAAAAGACCTCGTGCCTTGGGAAAAACGCTTTAACCGCGGGCGTCAGCAGGATTGGAGCGGTCGCTACGCCGACGCGGCCGCCCTGACCGGCAAAGCCAAGCGGGTTTACCTCTGCTATGACCCCTACATGAGAGGGGACAAGGCCCACGCCGACCGGTTTCACGGCCCCAACATTTCCCATCTCCACACCAACTACATTGGCCATAAATCTGTCGTCTTCATGCGCCGCGTCGGAATCCTGAAAACGGTGACCAGCATGTGCATCTCGGCGGAAATGACGCCGGAAATTTTTAACCGGCTTTATCGCGCGCGGCGCAAGATGCCGTGGTATTACTCGGCCCTCATGGATATGGCCCTGCAGCGCGGCCACCGAAAACTGGCCGAGCGCATCGTCAAATCCAGCGCCGAGGCCAGCGGAAACCCCCGCCTTCCGGTTGCCCTGCGCCGCCGCCGCCGGGCGTTTTTTGCCGAACTGAAAAATAACAACAAGGAAACATGATGACCCCCCCCGACCTCTCCACTGGCAAACCCGGCGTCATCCGCGAGGTCAAGGGTGGGATTCTGGTGCCCATACCCAGCGACATCGATACCCAGCAGGCCCTGAACACCGGCGTCTTGACCCCCGATCGCCAGTTGGTCCCGGAAAGCGTAACCTGGCGCGACGGGCGGGCATTTTCCCTGCCTCCGCGTGATCTGGACGCTTCCGAGATTGCAACAGACGACAGCGCCATCATGTTTGGCGGCCTGATGTTCGGCCATTTCGGCCATTTTCTGGTGGAAACGACCGCCCGCCTCTGGGCCTATGAAAAGCTTGCCGACAAGATCGACAAGATCGTTTTTGTCCCCAAGGTGCAGCGTCGGATCGATCATGTGCAAAAGATCTATACGCCCTTCATGCGGTTGCTGGGAATTGAAACCCCCATTCTGAACCTTGCCGAGCCAACCCGGTTTGCAAATGTTTTCGTTCCACAACAAGGGTTTGGTATGTTTGGAATGATCGAGGGCCTGCCCGAATACCGCGACTTCATGCGCGCGCGTATGGGGCAAAAGATCCGCGATGACGGGGCGAAAAAACTGTATGTCTCGCGCTCGGCCCTGCCGCAACAACGGGGTGGCCTGCTGGGCGAAGAGCTGATCGAGGAATATCTGGCCGCCGAGGGGTATCAGATCTTTCATCCGCAAAAGCACGATTTTGAAACCCAGTTAGCGGCGTATAAATCGGCGGATTTCATCGTTTCTCCTGACGGCTCGCCCCTGCATATGGCAGCCCTCGTGGTCAAGCCGACGGCAAAAATCGCTGTTTTGGCCCGTCGTCCTGCCGTCGCCGCTCAGTTCGAGCTGCAGTTCAAAGCATTCTGCAATATCGACACGGTCACCATCGACGCCGTGAAATGTCACTGGATCCCCGAAAACAACGCCCGCCCCAGCCGCCTGTCCTATGGTGAGCTGGACCTGCCCGAGGTTTACCGTCGCCTGAAAGATGCCGGACTGATCTCGGGCCGCACGATCTGGAGCGAGATCACCGCCGATCGCCGCGAAGTTATCCTGTCGAACCTCAAAGAGCGCCAGAAGATCGGCTTTAAACTCTATCAACCACCGGCATAGACACCGCCTTGTTTCCCTGCGCCGCAGGCGCCATATAGGCCCCATGACGGAGGCGAAAATGAGCAATTCCACAAAATTCCCGGGCTGGCACGGAACAACCATCATCGCCGTAAAAAAAGACGGCGTCGTCGCGGTGGTTGGCGACGGACAGGTAACCCTTGGGCAAACGGTGATCAAGGGAAGCGCACGCAAGGTGCGACGCCTATCCCCCGGCGGCTTTGACGTGGTCTGCGGCTTTGCCGGCTCGACCGCCGACGCCTTTACCCTGCTGGAGCGCCTCGAGGCCAAGCTCGAGGCCTCGCCCGGCCAGCTAGCGCGCGCCAGTGTCGAGCTGGCCAAGGACTGGCGCACCGACAAGTATCTGCGCAACCTCGAAGCGATGCTGATCGTGACCGACGGCAAGGACCTGCTGGTCATCACCGGCGCGGGTGACGTGCTGGAACCCGAACATGACATCGCCGCCATCGGATCGGGCGGAAATTTCGCGCTGGCCGCGGCACGCGCCATGATGGATACCGACCGCACGGCCGAGGAAATCGCCCGCCGCGCGCTCGAGATCGCCTCTGACATCTGCGTTTACACCAACGGCAACGCGACGGTCGAGGTCATCAATGGCTGACCTTACCGCCGACGACATCCGCGCAGCCGTTGCCGCCGGCGTGCTGTCCGAATCCCAGGCCGCCCGCCTGATCGCCATTGCCGAGGCTAGGCGGGGCTTCAGGTTGAACATGGGAGACGATGACGAACCCTTTGAATTGTTCAAGGGATTCTCGGAAATCTTCGTCACCGTTGGCCTTGCTCTGCTGAGTGGCGGGTTTGTTTTCCTATCAATCGTATTAACCAATTTTTTCGTCATTCCGGTCACCACCCTTGTGCTTTCGGTTGTCTTTGCGGGTTATTTCACGCTCAGGCGGCGCATGACGCTGCCCAGCATATATCTTGCCTTCACCTTTGCCTTTTCGGCCATGTGGCTGGTGTCGCGCCTGCTGATGATTCCGCGCAATCTCGATCCATTTTCTCCACTCGATATCCTGATCATATTTCTTGTGACCGGCGCGCTTGTGATCGGCTATTTCGCGATCTTCCGCGTGCCGTTCACCCTGTTCCTCGTCGGTCTGTGCGGCATCGGGGTTGCCTTTTCGCTTGCTGGCGTTCTGTTTCCGGATTCGCTGTCTGGCGTCGATATCCTTGCCCATGGCGGCTGGAACAGCCTGACCGACCTTGGCACCAATCCGATTGCGTCAATGACGCTGCTGTTGTTTGGCATCATCGCCTTTCTTGCCGCCATGCGCTTTGATCTGCGTGACCCGCATCGCATTTCGCGCAATGCCGCCAACGCCTTCTGGCTGCATATTCTGGCGGCGCCCGCCATCGTCAACGTGGTGACTGTCAGCCTGCTGAATGTCGGGGGCACGGCCGGCTACCTGCTGGCGGCGCTGGCGCTGGTGGTCATTACGCTGGTTGCTCTCATCATCGATCGGCGGTCTTTCCTGACAGCGGGCATCATCTATATCGGCGCAATCCTGGCCTGGGCCATGAGCGCCGCCAATGTCGATACCGGCTGGGGCATTGTCTGGACGCTGCTGTTGATGGGTGCCTTCATCACTGCCACCGGCACCTGGTGGACACAGCTACGCGCGCGCATCATGGCAATACTGCCCGACACGGCACTGAAATCCAAACTCCCACCTTATTCGGAGGCCCCATGACAAACCTCACCCCGCGCGAGATCGTTTCCGAGCTTGACCGCTTTATCATCGGGCAGAATGACGCCAAGCGCGCGGTTGCTGTCGCGCTTAGAAATCGCTGGCGCCGCAAGCAGTTGGGCGACGACCTTAAAGAAGAGGTTTACCCGAAAAATATCCTGATGATCGGCCCGACAGGGGTTGGAAAAACCGAAATATCCCGCCGTCTGGCGCGCTTGGCACAGGCCCCGTTCATCAAGGTCGAGGCAACCAAATTTACCGAGGTCGGTTATGTCGGACGTGATGTTGAACAGATCATCCGCGACCTTCTGGATGCGGCCATCCTTATGACACGCAACCGGATGCGCGAAACGGTCAAGGCAAACGCCCACGAGGCGGCGGAAAACCGGGTGATCGATGCACTGGCTGGCGCAGACGCCCGCGAATCCACCCGCGAGATGTTTCGCAAGAAGCTGCGCGAAGGCCTGCTTGACGACAAGATGATCGAACTGGAGGTCGCCGACACCTCAAACCCCATGCAGATGCTTGACATCCCGGGCCAGCCGGGGATGGGCATGGGAATGCTCAATCTTGGCGATATCTTTGGCAAGGCCTTTGGCAATCGCACGCAACGACGCAAACTCAGCGTTGCCGACAGCTATGCGCTTTTGATCAACGAAGAGGCCGACAAGTTGGTCGATCAGGAGGTCGTAACCAAAGAGGCCATCAGCGCGGTCGAGGAAAACGGCATCGTTTTTCTGGACGAGATCGACAAGGTCTGCGCCCGCTCTGACGCCAGAGGGGCCGATGTCAGCCGCGAGGGCGTGCAGCGTGATCTCTTGCCCCTGATCGAGGGCACCACCGTTTCCACAAAACATGGCCCGGTCAAGACCGATCACATCCTGTTCATCGCCTCGGGCGCCTTTCACATTGCCAAGCCCAGCGACCTCTTGCCCGAACTGCAGGGCCGCCTGCCCATCCGGGTGGAGCTGCGCGCCCTGACCGAGGACGATTTCGTGCGCATCCTGACCGAAACCGATAATGCGCTGACCCGGCAATATACGGCGCTCATGGCAACAGAAGACGTCAGCGTAAATTTCACCAAAGATGGGATCAGGGCACTGGCAGCAATCGCCGCCGAGGTCAACCAATCGGTCGAGAACATCGGCGCGCGGCGTCTTTATACGGTTATGGAGCGGGTTTTTGAAACCCTCAGCTTTGATGCCCCGGACCACCCCGGAACCTCGGTCACTGTCGATGCCGCGTTTGTCGAAAAAAACCTTGGCGACCTGTCCCGCTCAACCGACCTCAGCCGATATGTCCTCTGACGCGTCTCTTGTTTGCAGAAATACTCCCGCCGGAGGCAAGTGTTCCTACCTGCGCCGCCGTTCCTACCTGCGCCGCCGGAGATAAACGTAATAGGCTCCGCTTCCGCCGTGCTTGGCGTGTGCCTGCGTAACCTGCAGAACGCGCGGGGCCATTTCGGGCTGGTGCAACCACTCGGGAACCGCGTGTTTCAGAATTCCGCGCCGCTGGGGCATAAGCTGATCCCCACGGGGCATTTTTCCTTTACCAGTAATAACCAGAACCAGACGTTTGCCGGAATCGTGACTTTGCCGAATATAGGCCATCAGCGCCGGATGCGCTTCGGCCTGCGTCAAACCATGCAGATCAATCCGGCCTTCAACCTTCAGCTTTCCCTTTTTCAGGCGATCAAAATTCCGCCGATCCATATTCGGGCTGACATTGGAAAGCCTGGTATCGAGGTCAGGCTGCAGCAAAACCTGCACCCGTGGCAGCGGCGGTCCGCTCCCCAAATGAAACAACCGATCAGATGGAGAAACTTGGGAAATCCCGGCTGTTTTCCGCGCTTTATGCTTTACCTCAGGGTTATCTCGCAACACATTCAACGGCTTGGCTTTTTTCACAACTTCTGCCCACAGGAGTCGCTCGCTTTCGCTCAGGTTTCGAAACTTTTTCGAACGGGTCACGATCTAGCTCCCCGGCACCAGACGGTTGGCGATCTCGATTGGCAATAGCTCGACCATTCGGCCCGTGTTGTGGATCTTGCCGGCGCGCTGACCTGCCGTGTCTCCGGTGCCAAAAAATATGTCGGCGCGCTGCGGGCCCTTGATCGCTGCACCGACGTCCTGGGCCACCATCAAACGACGCATCGCCGTCTGCCCACCCATCTCAATCCAGACCGGCGCCCCCAGCTGCGTGTATTTCGGATCAATCGCCAGCGAGCGCCCGGCACTCAGCGGTCGTTCCAGCGCGCCCAGCGGTCCGGTCTTGCCCGGGTTGGTCCCAAGCCTGCGAAAAAAGACATATGAGGGGTTGAACTCCAACGCTTCCAGCCCCTTTTTCGGGTTCTTTCGGAACCAGTTGCGCAGACCGGTGATGGACGCCTGCGAGGCCGGGATCTCGCCCCGTCGCACCAGCTCACGCGCGGCCGAACGATATATATGGCCGTTTTCCCCGGCATATCCGACCTGTATCTGGTTACCGTTGGTCAGATTGATCCGGCCCGAGCCCTGCACGTGCAGGTAATAGGCGCCAACCGGGTCGTTCACATAGGCGATCTCCAGTCCCTTGTGCTCCAATGCGCCGGCGTCGATTGCCTTGCGCGTCAGCCCCGGATCTTTCGGTTTCAGATCTGGTGGCTTCATGTAGATCGGGTATTTATATTCTCCGACCCGATAGAGCGAGCCTTTCAGGATCGGCTCAAAATATCCGGTGAACAGGGCTGTCTTGTCGGGGCGCACGACAACGGGCAAAAAGAACAGTTCGAAAAATTGCCGCGCATCGGGGCCAGTCTTGGCCAGTTTGCACAAGGGGCCCCATGGTTTAGCCGATATATCATCGCAGGATTTGACAAACGCCGCCAATGCCGCCCGCTGATTGTCCTTGGTCCAACCAATAAGGTCATCAAATCCGATAAGGCGGTATCGCGGCGAGGCGGCCAATGCCGATGCGGGCGCCGCGACAACAGCCACTGCCAACAGTGCCGGCTGGATCAGGTTCCACCACGTCCGTCTCCGGCTCATCCGCCCGTGGCCACCAGCTGCCAGTTCGGGTCATCACTGCCCATGACGCGGGCAAAGGTCCAGATATCCTTTTGACGTTTCAGCTCATCAGGGTTGCCCTCGATGATCTCGCCGGCCGTATTGCGCACAACCGAGGTCAACTCGCCAACAAATTTGACCGTGATTTCGGCCTCTTTGCTGGTGGAATCAAAATTTGCCTCGGTCAACTTCAGTTCACGAATGCCGATAAAGGTCGAGTCGATGCGCAACCCCTCGGCATCGCGCGCATCCAGCACACTGGCAAAACTGTCATAAACGTCAGACGCCAGAAATTGGCGCAGCGTATCCCGGTCTCCACCTTCAAAGGCCATCAGGATCATCTCATAGGCAGTGCGGGCGCCCGAGAGGAATTCATGTACAGAAAATTCCGGCTCGATGCGCTTCATTGCCGCCAATGCCTGACCGGATTTGCTTTTTATATCAACGTAATCCGCAATATCATGGTCGATCCCGCCCTCGATGACCGCAAGGTCGGGCCGGCTGGCCACAGGCCCAGGTTTTGCGGGCAAATCTCGGGGTGGTTCCTCAAAACCGGTGCGGGTGCCCAGAACATTGCGCAGGCGCAAGATCAGGAAAACAGCAATTCCTGCCAGAACAATCAATTGTATAATGGCGGAATTCATAAAGGCGCTCCTCTGAAAATGCACGCGGGTCATGGAAACCTGCTCTCATTGCACATATGTATGTCACAGCCGTGGTCAAGTCCACCGCGCGAACCCGGACGATTATGCGGAGAATAAATATGTGGCTGTTCCTGTTGTTTATCGGCGTGCCGATCATCGAAATTGCCCTGTTTATTCAGGTCGGCGGTGTGATCGGGTTGTGGCCGACGCTGGCAATCGTGGTTCTAACCGCGTTTCTGGGCACCTCTTTGATGCGGGCGCAGGGCATCATGACACTGAACCGCCTGCAAGAGGCCCTTGCGACCGGCGGTAATCCCACCGATCCCATGGCGCAGGGAGCGATGATTCTGGTGGCTGGCGTTTTGTTGCTGACACCGGGGTTCTTTACCGACGCAATCGGTTTTGCCCTTCTTATCCCGCCGGTCCGCGTCGCGTTGATGCGCTGGATCGCGGCGCGGCTGGATGGCTCGGGGGTGTTCTTTGCAACATCGACCGGTGGGTCCCGTGGTCGGCCCGACAAAAACGACGCGATTGATGGCGATTACACGGTTCTGAACGAGGATAGGGCCGATCGGCCGCGCGGCTCCTCGGGCTGGACCAAGAGATAGGATATTGATCCATTGATGCGCTCTTGCCCCTCTGATAGGGGTGGCGCCGGAAAACATTATTTCAGGAGCTTACCAATGGCCGACGAACCAGAAACACAGGAAAATGCCGAGATTCAGCAACCGCGGATGCAGATTTTCGGACAGTTCATCCGCGATTTATCGTTTGAAAATGTGGCCGCGCAAAAAGGGTTCGAGGGCGACACCCAGCCGGACGTTCAGGTGCAGGTCAATCTGGATGCGCGCCAACGCGAAACCGATGGGAATTTCGAGGTTCTGCTAAAGCTGAACATCGAATCCAAGGTCAAGGATGCCGATCAGGTCCTGTTTATATTGGAAATCGAATACGCTGGTCTTTTCCATATCGAGAATGTCCCCGACGATCAGCTGCATCCGTTTCTTTTGATCGAATGTCCGCGCATGCTGTTCCCGTTTGTGCGCCGCATTGTCAGCGATATCACCCATGATGGTGGTTTTCCGCCGCTGAATTTGGAGAACATCGATTTTCTGATGCTGTATCGCCAAGAGCTGCAGCGTCGCGCCGAGGCGGAAAAAGCGGGCAACCCCATCGTTTGACGCGGGATCCGATATTCAGACGCTGGTAAATTTTCGCCAGACCGCCTCATCCCCCAGTTCGGAAATGAATTCCTCGTGACGTCTGGCCTCATCCGGGGTCAGGCGCGGAGGCAAAGGGTGCGGACGCTGCGGAAGTTTCTCTAGCGTGTTCATGCCGCCTCGTGTGGCGGGATCGCCGTCGATGCTCAGGCCGAAATCGGGCTGACGACCGCCGATCAATTCCAGATAGACCTCGGCCAAAATCTCGGAATCCAGAAGGGCCCCGTGCTTGTCCCGGCCGGAATTGTCCACCGAGAAACGCCGACACAACGCGTCCAGAGAATTCTGCGCTCCGGGAAATTTCTTGCGTGCGATTTCCAGCGTATCCAGCGCCTGAGACATGGGCAATTGCGGTAAATCACACAATTTCAGCTCGGCATTCAGGAATTTCATGTCAAAGCTGGCGTTGTGAATCACCAGCGGGGACTGGCCGATAAACTCCAGAAAATCGGCAGCAATCTGGCGGAAAACCGGCTTGTCAGCCAGAAATTCGTCGCCAAGCCCGTGAATGGCAAAGGCCTCTTGGGGCATGCTGCGTTCGGGGTTGATATATTGATGATAGACAGCGCCCGTGGGCATGTGGTTCAACAGTTCGACCGCACCGATTTCGACAATCCGGTCCCCCCGGGCCGGATCGAGGCCGGTTGTTTCTGTATCCAGAACAATTTCACGCATCGTTTTCAATCCTTTGGTGCAGGCTTTGCAATATCCGGGCCACATCTTGTTGGGCAGACTGGGGGGTTGTCGTTTTCACAATATAATCGGCGCGCGCGCGTTTTTCATAATCGGGCATCTGTTTTTTCAAAATCGCCGCAAAATGCGCCTCGGTCATGTCATCACGCGCCAGAACCCGAGCTTTCTGCACATCCGGTGGTGCGGTAACCACCAGAACAGCGTCAACATTCCTGTCACCGCCGGTTTCAAACAACAGCGGGATATCGACCACCACAACGGGGTGCCCCTGTTCAGCCGCGGTCTTGATGAACCGGGCGCGATCCGCGGCGATCAAGGGATGCACGATGTTTTCCAGACGCGAAAAAGCGGTAGGGTCGCTGGCGATCCAGTCCTTTAGAACGGCGCGGTTGACGCCAGTTTCATCAACCGCCTGCGGGCAGAGTCGCGAAATTTCCTGAACCGCGGCGCCATTGGGTCCATAGGCCTTGTGGACGGCGGCGTCTGCATCCCAGACCGGCACCCCCGCGTCGCGGAAAAATCCGGCGGTCGTTGTTTTTCCCATTCCGATTGACCCCGTAAGGCCCAGAATGAACGGTTTTTTTTTCATTTTGCCAAAACCGCCTGCCGTAGCGCATCATCGACGGTGGGCCGTTTCTGGAACCACGCATCAAATCCCGGCACGGCCTGATGCAACAACATGCCCAGACCATCGACGACCTGGCACCCTTTGGCCGCAGCATTGCGCAACAGCGGCGTTTCCAGAGGGGTATAGATGATATCGGTGACCAGCGTGCCGGATTTTATCGCATCCAGCGGAAAATGCAGCTCGGGCTGGCCGGTCATTCCCAGCGAGGTGGTGTTGACCAGTGTTCCGACATCGCCAAGACTGCGGGGCGCGGCGCTCCAATCGACGACATGGACGCGGGCGCCGAAATGCTCACGCAGCATCTCGGCGCGGGTGCGAGTGCGGTTAACCAGCCAGATCTCGGGTGCGCCTTCGTTCAACAGCGAGGAAATCACTGCGCGCGAGGCGCCACCCGCCCCCAGAACCATCGTCGGGGCGGTGCGCACCTGCCAATCCGGCACCGCCTGACGGATATTGGCAATAAAACCATAACCGTCGGTATTGTCCGCCCGAACGCGCCCGTCCTTTAGAAACGACAGCGTATTGGCGGCACCGATCAGGGCGGCCCGATCGGTGATGACATCGGCAAATGCCAGAACCGCCTCTTTGAAAGGCAAGGTGACGTTAGCCCCGCGAAAGCCAAGCTGGGGCAAAAAGCGGATTGCGCTTTCCAGATGTTCGCGGCTCAGCTCGATGGGAACATAATACCCGCTGATTCCATATCGCGCCAGCCAGTGCCCATGCACGCGCGGCGAAAGGCTGTGTGCAACCGGAGAGCCAATCACGCAAGCCAGTGGTATCTTGTCATGCGTCATTTTTGCAAAACCCCCGCTGTCGCCAGATAATTCAGTATTTCGACCAGTGGCATACCAAGAACGGTAAAGTGGTCTCCTTCTATACGGGAAAACAGGCGAACACCATAATCCTCCAGACGATATGCGCCAACCGTATCCAAAACATCCGCGCCGACTCGCGCAATATAATCCTCAAGGAACTGATCGGAAAAATCCCGCATCCAGAGGCGGGTTTCGGCGACGTGACGCCAGACCGGCCGACCGTCGCGCATAATGACGGCTGCCGACAAAAGCCGGTGCTGCCGTGAGCGCAGATCCAGCAGTTGGGCAATCGCCGCCTCGGTGTTTGCGGGCTTGGACAGGATGCGCCCATCGCATTCCAGCACCTGATCGGCCCCGATCACGACCGCTTCGGGGGTCTTGTTTGACAGGCGCGCGGCCTTCATCTCAGCCAAGGCATCTGCCACATCCCGCGGGCTGGCCTGTTGGTCCAGCAACGCTACCTTGACTGCCTCTTCGTCCACGGCAGCGGGTTGCGCGGTAAACTCAACGCCCGCTGCACGAAGCATGGCGATTCTGGCGGCTGATTTCGAGGCAAGAATTATCTTTGGCGACATACAAAACCCCTGTGGATATTTACCGTTCAACGCCTGTATGAATCACCGTTTTGAGGGTTACAAGCGCGGGAATTTGGAATGGACGCTGTTTGTCCCCGATTTTCCCGTTTCTGTCCACAAGGGACAATTATTTTTCGTCGTGTGGACAATTGAGCATCATGCGCTCGGGATATTTTTATCCCCGTATTTATCCGCGATAGAGAGGCCAGTATTAAATTTAACTAATTGATTTTATTTATTATTAAAATATTACCAACACTCGTTTACTGTTTTATCCCCAATTGTGATATTTCTGATTTCTCCGCTTGAACGGGGGATGAAATCAAGAATCCCATGTTTGCCCCGCGTCTTCAAATACAACAACTTTCTCTTTTAAACTATTTATATTAGGAAGGCCGAAATCTATGCGCGACAAAAGGGCATCACATGTCGGATTTTCTGCTTTCTGTTTACCCTTGGACTAAGGCGCTGCATGTAATCTCGGTGATTGCATGGATGGCAGGAATGTTTTATCTGCCCCGTCTCTTTGTCTATCACGTCGAAAATGCGGGAAATAACCCTGAGAGCACGCAGCTTTTTATTGTTATGGAACAAAAGCTGCTGCGCTTGATCATTAATCCGGCGATGATCTCGGCGTGGGTCTTTGGCGGGATGTTGATCTCGACCCCAGGAATTGTCGATTGGTCACAAGGCTGGCCTTGGGTCAAGGCGGCCATGGTTCTGTTGATGACATGGTTTTATCACTGGCTGGTGCGTCGGCGCAAAGAGCTGAAAGAGGACCGCTGCACCGTCACCGGAAAACAGTTCCGCCTGATGAACGAGGTGCCGACGGTCTTGATGGTGGTGATCGTCATCATGGTTATCGTGCGTCCGTTTTAGACGCCTTCCCGAGCCGCGATTGACAGGCGAGGCCGTTCAGGTGTAAAAGCGCGGCCAGCCTGGCCGTCCGGCCGTCAAGGTGTTCCCTGTTCTTATCCATTGGCACCGCAAGACGTCCGTTTTGCCGGTGAACCGGAGCTTTGCATGACCCAAGAAAAACTGTTTTTGTCTGAACTCAAGGCCAAATCGCCCGGTGATCTGTTGCACTTGGCAGAAGAGCTGGAGATTGAGAACGCCTCAACCATGCGCAAGGGCGACATGATGTTTGCGATCCTGAAAGAGGTCGCCGAGGACGGTGTCGAGATATCTGCCGACGGGGTGCTTGAGGTCATGCAAGACGGCTTTGGGTTTCTGCGCTCGCCTGAGGCTAATTACCTGCCGGGCCCCGAGGACATTTACGTCAGCCCGTCGCAGATCCGAAAATATTCGTTGCGCACCGGTGATACGCTTGAGGGTGTCGTGCGCGCCCCCGAAGAAAACGAGCGGTATTTTGCTCTGGTCCGGGTGACAACGATCAATTTCGTTAGCCCCGAGGATGCCAAGCACAAGGTTCATTTCGATAACCTGACCCCGTTATACCCGGATCGGCGGCTGATCATGGAGGTCGAAAATTCCGAGATCAAGGACAAGACAGCGCGGGTCATCGACCTTGTGGCGCCAATCGGCATGGGCCAGCGGTCGTTGATCGTGGCGCCTCCCCGGACCGGCAAAACCGTGATCCTGAAAAATATCGCACATTCCATCGAAAAAAATCATCCAGATGTTTTTCTGATTGTTCTCTTGATCGACGAGCGCCCCGAGGAGGTGACGGACATGCAGCGGTCGGTCAAGGGTGAGGTGGTGTCCTCGACCTTTGATGAGCCGGCAACGCGGCACGTCGCGGTCAGTGAGATGGTTGTGGAAAAGGCCAAACGACTGGTTGAGCACGGCCGCGATGTGGTTATCCTTTTGGACTCGATCACCCGTCTGGGGCGCGCCTATAACACGGTGGTTCCCTCGTCTGGCAAGGTTCTGACCGGCGGTGTCGATGCCAATGCGCTGCAACGGCCAAAACGGTTTTTCGGGGCTGCTCGGAATATCGAGGAAGGCGGCTCACTGACCATCATCGCAACTGCCCTGATCGAAACCGGCAGCCGCATGGACGAAGTGATTTTTGAGGAATTCAAGGGCACCGGCAACTCGGAACTGGTTCTGGATCGCAAGGTCGCGGACAAGCGCGTCTATCCGGCAATCGACATCCTGAAATCCGGCACCCGCAAAGAAGAGCTGCTGGTCAACAAGACCGACCTGACCAAGACCTTTGTGTTGCGCCGGATCCTGAACCCGATGGGCACGACCGATGCGATCGAGTTCCTGTTAAGCAAGCTGAAACAGACCAAGACCAACGCCGATTTCTTCGATTCCATGAACACATGAACCAAGGCCCTGTCCCGTGGCAGGGCTAGGGTTGGGCAGAGGCTTTGCGATGGATACAATCTTTGCTCTGGCAACCGCGCGTGGCCGGGCTGGCGTCGCTGTCATACGGGTGTCTGGCCCGCGGGCGGTGGCCGCAGCCGAGACCCTTGCAGGTGCCCTCCCACGCCCGCGACAGGCGGCCCTGCGCCGGTTGCGGGACAGGGCTGGCGGCACGCTCGACGACGCGCTGGTGATCTGTTTTCAAAAGGGTGCCAGTTTCACCGGCGAGGATGTCGTGGAACTGCACCTGCATGGCAGCCCGGCGACCGTTTCGGCGGTGCAGGCCGAGCTTGCGCATCTTCCGGGTCTGCGCCTTGCTGAACCGGGTGAGTTCACGCGCCGCGCGCTGGAAAATGGTTGCCTCGATTTGGTTCAGGTCGAGGGGCTTGGCGATCTGCTCGAGGCGGAAACCGAAGCACAGCGAAAGCAGGCGTTGCGCGTGTTTGAGGGTGAGCTTGGCAAACTGGTCAAGACTTGGCGTCAAAATCTTATTCGGGCGGCAGCGCTGCTGGAGGCGACCATTGATTTTTCGGATGAGGATATCCCGGTTGATGTCACGCCGGAGGTTCTGGATCTGATCGAGAAAACCCTGGTTGACCTCCGGCGCGAAAGTGCGGGCAGCCGCGTGTCCGAGCGGATCCGAGACGGGTTTGAGGTGGCCATCGTCGGGCGGCCGAATGTCGGCAAATCGACGTTGCTCAATCGTCTTGCCGGGCGCGAGGCCGCGATCACGTCCGAAATCGCTGGTACGACGCGCGATGTGATCGAGCTTCGGATGGATTTGGACGGCTTACCGGTCAGCTTTCTTGATACGGCTGGGCTGCGCGCCTCAGACGATTCGCTCGAGGCGGAGGGGGTTAAACGGGCAATTTCTCGGGCGGAAAACGCGGATATCCGATTGTTCCTGACAATGGATGGCGGCATTTCCGACCTTGGTTTGGCGGCAAGACCGGATGATTTGATTGTTCTAGCAAAATCAGATTTATCTACTAATAACAATATGTTATCTGTATCTGGCCTGACCGGTTTCGGGTTGGAAGAGCTGCTTGCGAAAATTGGTGACAGGTTGGAAAGGCGTGCAGCCAGCGCGGCAACGGCGACACGCCAGCGGCATCGTGAGGCGATTGATTCGGCAATCGGGGCTTTGGAATCAGCAAAACTTGGTGTAGAGAACGCGCCTGATGCGGTTGAGCTTGCCGCCGAGAATATACGCGTCGCTATCCGCGGTCTGGATTGTCTGATCGGCTATGTGGATGTCGAGCACGTGCTGGATGAAATTTTTGCCAGTTTCTGTCTGGGCAAATAGGAGTGTTTCACGTGAAACAATTCGACTTTGATGTGATCGTGATCGGAGGGGGCCACGCAGGGGCCGAGGCGGCGCATGCCGCGGCAAGGGTCGGTGCGCGTACTGTTTTGATCACGCATAGCCGGTGTAAAATCGGCGAGATGTCCTGCAACCCGGCGATAGGTGGCCTTGGCAAGGGTCATCTCGTCCGCGAAATTGATGCGCTTGATGGTCTGATGGGGCGCGTTGCCGACCGTGCAGGGATCCAGTTCCGGCTGCTTAATCGACGAAAGGGGCCTGCGGTTCAAGGTCCGCGTGCGCAGGCGGATCGTGCGGTTTATCGCGCAACTATGCAGGCCGAGATCAAGCGCACGCAAAACTTGACAGTGCTTGAAGGCGAGGTCGCCGATCTGATCGTGTCTGGCGGTCAAATTGGCGGCGTGGTGCTGGCGGATAGGGCGTCGGTCACCTCGCGGCGTGTTGTTTTGACCGCCGGAACCTTTTTGCGCGGTGTCATTCATATCGGCGATGTCTCGCACCCCGGGGGCCGGATGGGTGAGAATGCGGCAATCCCGTTGGCGCAACGGATTGATGACTTTGGCCTGCCCATGGGCCGCTTGAAAACTGGCACACCGCCACGCCTAGACGGCCGGACGATAAATTGGGAGGGCCTGCAATCGCAACCAGGGGATGCCAACCCTGTGATGTTTTCGTTTCTGTCGGGCAGACCTGCATTAAGACAGATTTCTTGCGGGATCACCCAGACGACCACGGAAACACATGAAATCATTCGGAAAAATCTTGATAGATCGGCGATGTATGGAGGCCATATCGACGGTGTGGGGCCACGGTATTGTCCTTCGATCGAAGATAAGATCGTCAGATTTTCCGATAAACCCTCGCATCAAATTTTTCTCGAACCTGAGGGGCTTGATGATACGACGATTTACCCGAACGGGATTTCGACGTCGTTACCGCTGGAGGTGCAGGAGGCTTATGTCAGGACTATTCCGGGCCTTGAGGGGGCAAAAATAACCCAACCGGGATATGCGATTGAATATGACTACGTGGACCCACGGGCGCTGGGCGGCGACCTGCAGGTGAAATTGGTTAACGGTCTCTATTTTGCTGGGCAGATCAATGGTACGACCGGCTATGAGGAGGCCGCGGCGCAAGGTCTGGTCGCGGGACTGAACGCTGGGCTTGCGGCAACGGATCGAGAGAGTATCGCGTTTGGCCGGTCCGAAGCCTATATCGGCGTCATGATCGACGACCTGATTACCCGAGGAGTGTCCGAGCCCTACCGGATGTTCACCTCACGCGCCGAGTTTCGCCTGTCGCTGCGTGCCGATAACGCCGATCAACGCCTTACGCCAAAGGGGGTTTTGGCCGGATGTGTCGGATCGGAGCGGGCAGCGCAGTTTCAGAAAAAAATGGATGGTTTGGAGGATGCCTCAAACCGGCTGGCTTCGCGCAGTGTAACGCCTAGCGTAGCGAACAAGGCTGGTCTGAGGCTGAATCTGGACGGCGTGGCCCGAAGTGGCCTTGATCTCTTGTCTTTCCCAGATATTGATTTCGACGATCTTCTGAAATTGTGGCCGGAACTCTCTGATATTAAACCAGAATACCGTGATCAGGTTGCAAAGGATGCGCTATACCGCCACTATATCTTGCGGCAGAGACAAGATGTCCTGGCGCTTAAGCGTGACGCTGAACACAGGATCCCGGCAGGATTTGATTATTCTTCAGTGGTTGGTCTTTCAAACGAGGTTCGGGCAAAGCTGCTTGATGTTCGACCCGAAACACTCGCCCAAGCGGCAAGAATAGAGGGGGTAACACCAGCAGCGTTGTCCTTGATTCTTGCGTGGTTGCGCCGCTCGGGCTTGGAAAAGGCTGTCTGATGGCCACCAATAATCCGGGATTTCGGTTTTTGGACGAACTGAATGTTTCACGTGAAACAATTGAGCGGCTGGAAATATATGATACTCTATTAAGGAAGTGGAATCCCGCCATTAACCTTGTGGCAAAATCAACTTTACACGATGCTCGCGATCGCCATTTTTCCGATTCGCTGCAACTGTGGTCGTTAAAACCCACCAGCGCCAGCAACTGGGTGGACCTAGGGTCTGGAGGAGGGTTTCCCGGTATGGTCATCGCCATTCTGGCCTTTGATCTGGCCCCCAAGATGAAGGTTACCTTGATCGACAGCGACGCCCGAAAATCTGCGTTTTTGACCGCTGTCAAGCAGGAAACTGGGATTGAAGCGGAAATATTGGCTGGGAGAGCCGAATCTCTTGCTCCTATGGAGGCAGACGTGTTGTCCGCCCGGGCGTTAGCGCCGCTTCCGGCCCTTCTCGACCATGCCAAGCGGCATATGGCTGCGGATGGGATGGCTGTCTTTCCAAAGGGAAAAAGCTACGAATACGAATTGACGGCAGCGCGAAAATACTGGACATTCGACCTGACCGAGACACCCAGCAGGACTGACCCTGAGGGGGTTATCCTTACAATCAGAGGCCTCGCGCGTGTCAACGATACAAAAACCCGGTGAAAAACCGAAAATTATTGCCATTGCCAATCAAAAAGGCGGCGTCGGAAAGACCACGACGGCCATAAATCTCGGGACTGCTTTGGCCGCGGTTGGCAAGGATGTGCTGCTTATTGACATCGACCCCCAGGGAAATGCGTCAACAGGCCTTGGCCTTGCGGCCGATCAACGCGACCTGACCGCTTATGACCTGCTTTTGGATGGGGCTGCGATCGAGGAGGTTGTTTGCGAGACACAGGTCCCGCAACTCCTAGTTATTCCGGCAACAACTGATTTGAGCTCGGCTGATATCGAGCTTGCCGGAAATGATAACCGTGCGCAAAAATTAAGATCTATCTTGCGCGATGGGGCCTTGGCCCCGTTCCATTTTGACTATGTTCTGATTGACTGTCCGCCATCGCTGAATTTGTTAACTTTGAATGCAATGGTTGCTGCAGATTCTGTTCTGGTTCCGTTGCAGTGTGAATTTTTTGCCCTCGAAGGCCTGTCCCAGCTTATGATTTCGATTCAAGAGGTCCGTCAGACGATAAATCCCGACCTTCGGATTGAGGGGATAGTTTTGACGATGTATGATTCGCGGAACAATCTGTCGCGGCAGGTTGAGACGGACGTTCGCGAGAATCTTGGTGAGCTGGTGTTCCGCACAATCATACCGCGCAACGTCCGGCTGAGCGAGGCGCCATCCTACGCGATGCCCGCGCTCCTTTACGATCACACCAGCAAGGGCAGCATCGCCTACCAGAAACTGGCCGCTGAGGTGTTGCGAAACAACAGCCGTGGAAGGGTCAAATAATGGGTCTAAAGGATTGTAATCATGGGTAATTCTTCAAAACCTAAGCGTGGTCTCGGGCGCGGCTTGTCGGCGCTGATGGCCGATACAAACATCAGCAAATCAGCACAAAATTTGGATGAGCCCGCTAAAAAACAGCCGGATACCGAGCTCCCGATAGAAAAGCTTCGTCCGAACCCTGACCAACCGCGTCGTGATTTTGACAACACCGAGCTAGAAGAATTGGCCGCATCAATTCGCGAGAAAGGAATTATTCAACCCTTGTTGGTCCGGCGGGATCCGCAAAATCCAGACGATTACCAGATTATTGCGGGTGAGCGTCGCTGGCGGGCCGCTCAACTGGCCAATTTGCATGATATCCCGGTTCTGATTCGCGAGTTGAACGACACAGAGGTGATCGAGGTGGCGATCATCGAAAATATCCAGCGCGCCGATCTGAATGCGGTCGAAGAGGCGGCCGGCTATCGACAGCTTATGGAAAAATTTGGCCATACACAGGAAAAATTGGCCGAGGCTCTAGGTAAAAGCCGCAGCCATATCGCCAATCTTTTGCGGCTTTTGTCGCTGCCTCAGGATGTTCTCGACCTTTTGCGGGACGGAAAATTAAGCGCCGGACACGCACGGGCGCTGGTTACGGCCGAAAACCCCTCGGTTTTGGCACGCCGAATTGTTGCCTCGGGGCTGTCTGTGCGGCAAGCCGAAAAGCTGGCAAAGGGGAGGGTCGATAAATCAGATTCCTCCAGTAAAAACAAACCGGTGAAGGACGCTGATACCAAAGCGCTTGAACAAGATCTGAGTGCAAATATTGGGTTGAAAGTCGAGATTGACCACCACGCTGGAAAACAGTCCGGTGTTGTCAGGATTTCCTATGAGACACTTGACGAACTTGATGAGCTTTGCCAACAACTGACCTTTACCGAAGGAAAGGCCTGATCGGACACGCTGTGTTCGTTCACGCTTGGGCAAGCCGTCTTAATCCACCAAAAGCTCTCGCGTAATCGAATTCAAAACCATCCGCCCGTGGGCCGAGACAGTCAGGTGAGATTCGCTCCGAGTCACCAACCCCAGATCGACAAGATTGGCAACCTTTTCCTCGATCAGCGCGCCACCCATCTGCTTGAGGCGTAAAAGATCCAGCCCCTCGGAGAGGCGAAGGCCCATCATCACAAATTCGGTGACGCGATCTGCCGTGTCAAGCGGGACTCGCGAATGTTCGGCATTTCCGCGTGTGGCCTTTTCCAACCATATATCCGGGGATAGATCAGTATCTATACTATATCTGGTGTCATCAACAGTCAGACGCCCGTGTGCTCCGGGGCCTATGCCGATGTAATCCCCGCTGCGCCAATAGAGTAGGTTATGCCGGGCCTGCGCCCACGGCCTAGCGTGATTTGAAACCTCGTAGGCAGGTAAATTGGCGCTTTTGCAGAGGTCTTGGGTCAATTGATACATGTCCGCGGCAAGATCATCACTGGGTAAGCCGGGCAGCCGGTGAGCCTGATGCAGGCGGCCAAAAGCGGTATCCGGCTCAATCGTTAACTGATAGACCGACAGGTGATCGAGATCCAGAGCCAGCGCTTGGGAAAGTTCGGCCTCCCACGCGCTCAGGCTTTGATCCTGCCGCGCATAGATCAGATCGAAACTGGAGCGAAGGAAAACCGCGCGGGCGATTTCAATGGCGTGCAGGGCCTCGGCAGTGCTGTGGAGGCGCCCCAATCGCCTGAGGTCATTGTCGTTAAGTGCCTGAATTCCAACGGAAACCCGGTTAACGCCTGCTGCGCGAAAATCCTTGAATTTCCCCAGTTCAATCGAGGTTGGGTTTGCTTCGAGGGTGATCTCGACATCGCGCGCCAGAGGCCAGTGTTCGGCGATGCACGCGATCAGTGTCTCAATCAGAGCGGGGTCCATCAAGCTGGGGGTGCCGCCGCCAAAAAATATCGAATTTACTATGCGTTGCGGTGTCTCCCTTGCATATCTCCGCAATTCAGAGACAAAGGCACGGGCCCACGCGCGTTGATCGACCGCAGCGGCGACATGCGAATTGAAATCGCAGTAGGGGCATTTCGACTGACAAAAAGGCCAGTGAACGTAGATCCCAAAGCCGCCAGCCTGCCAGTCGTCACGCATCGTCAAGCGCTGCGACAAGCTGGGCAAAGGCGACCGCGCGGTGGCTCATGGCGTGCTTTTCAACGGGGTCCATCTCGCCAAAGGTTTGCTCTTTGCCGAGCGGTTGAAACATCGGGTCAAAGCCAAAGCCACGCGAGCCGCGCAAGGGCCAGACGAGGGCCCCGGCAACAGAGCCTTCAAAAACCATGTCCTCGCCGTCGGGCCAGGCAAGGCACAGGGCGCAGACGAAACGGGCGGTGCGCGGGTGAGGGGCGTCGCGTTCGTTCAACATCGACCAGACCCGAGTCATCGCAAGACCAAAATCTCGACCGTTCGGGGTTTCGGCCCAATTTGCGGTGTAAACGCCCGGGGCGCCATTCAGGGCGTCCACCATCAGTCCGCTGTCATCCGAAAGGGCAGGCAGGCCGGTCTCTTTAGCCGCAAAATGGGCCTTGATCCGGGCATTGCCGATGAAATTATCCTCGGTCTCCTCGGGCTCGGTCAGGCCAAAGTCGGCAGCCGAACGGGTGCCGATCTGAAAGGGCCGCAAAAGGTCCGATATTTCGACCAGCTTTCCCTTATTGTGCGACGCCAGGACGATGTCTTGGCCAGTGAGCTTGCGCATCTCAGCCCCCGGTTGCTTCCTTTTGAGCGGAGACCAGCTGGGTAACCCCGATCTCGGCCAGCGCCAGAAGACGATCCAGCTCGGCGCGGCTGAATGGCGCGCCTTCGGCAGAGGCCTGAACCTCGATCAGCTTGCCCGCACCGGTCATGACAAAATTCGCATCGGTGCCCGCCTCGCTGTCCTCGGCATAGTCCAGATCCAGCACCGGCTGCCCGCCATAAATGCCACAGCTGACCGCGGCGACGTGGTTCAAAATCGGGTCCGTCGAGATCTGTCCAGCCTTCAGCAGCTTGTTTACTGCCAGACGCAGGGCAACCCAGCCGCCGGTGATCGAGGCACAACGGGTGCCACCATCGGCCTGAAGAACATCGCAATCGACGGTAATTTGTCGCTCACCCAGCGCAACGCGATCAATTCCTGCGCGTAAGCTGCGCCCGATAAGGCGTTGTATTTCTTGTGTTCTGCCAGATTGCTTACCAGCGGTTGCCTCGCGCCGGTTGCGGCTGGTTGTGGCCCGGGGCAACATTCCGTATTCGGCCGTGACCCAACCGAGGCCGCTGTTTCGCATGAAGGGAGGGACGCGCTCTTCCAATGTTGCAGTGCAGAGAACATGGGTCTCGCCGCATTTGATCAGGCACGAGCCCTCGGCATGTTTTGTGATCCCGACCTCAATTGAAATCGGGCGGATTTCTTCTATATCTCTGCCAGAAGGACGCATCGGTTTTCCTTTTCTTTTTCGCTGTTGCCCCATACCCTGTCCGCGACTGCCGAGTAAAGGGGCGACGGCGTCCCTTGTTGCGCAACGTCGCGCTTTTTGAACCGTCAAACCACTGGATGAGGACGCAAGCATGCCCAAGATTCCCAATCCGTTTGATGACATGAATGCCCGAACCCGCGATGTTTTTCGTACGCTGGTCGAATCTTTCATCGAAACCGGTGAGCCGGTCGGCTCGCGGACCTTGTCAAAATCGCTGAGCGAGGGAATCTCGGCGGCGACGATCCGAAATGTGATGCAGGACCTCGAGCATTTGGGCCTGTTGAACTCACCTCACGTCTCGGCCGGGCGGGTTCCGACACAGCTTGGCCTCAGAATGTTCGTCGATTCTCTTCTCGAGGTCGGGGATTTGTCAAAGACCGAGCAACGCCAGATAGAAGAGACGATCGAGACCGACAAAAGCGATGTTTCCCGTATGCTGGATCAGGCTGGTGCGGTCCTGTCCGCCCTCAGCCACGGCGCCGGACTGGTTCTGACGCCAAAAACTGAAGCACCGATAAAGCACGTTGAGTTCATCTCACTCTCACCGGACCGGGCGCTGGTGGTTCTGGTGCTGGCCGATGGAAACGTTGAAAACCGGGTCTTTACCCCACCGCCCGGCCAGACCCCAGCGGCCATGCGCGAAGCGGCCAATTTCCTGAACGCCATGGTTCAGGGTCGCACCCTGTCCGAGCTGGGCACGGTGGTTGCGCAGGAAATCGCCAAGCACCGACAGGAGTTGGACAGTCTGGCGGCGCAACTGGTGCGAGACGGGCTGGCGGTTTGGGAGAACAAGGGCAACAGCCAAGAGCGCTTGATTGTGCGCGGGCAATCCAACCTTATTGAAAACGATTCGGTTGGCGAGGATCTGGAACGCATCAAGATCCTGTTTGACGACCTCGAGCGCAAGCGCGATCTGGCACAGTTTCTCGAGCTTGCTCAAGAGGGTGAGGGTGTGCGTATTTTTATTGGCTCGGAAAACAAACTTTTTTCACTTTCCGGTAGCTCTTTGGTCATTTCTCCTTATATGAACTCTGACCGTAAAATTATTGGCGCCGTTGGCGTGATCGGGCCGACGCGGTTGAACTATGGCCGCATCGTTCCGATCGTTGACTATACGGCGCAACTGGTCGGGCGGATGTTGTCTGGCCGGAATTCGTGAAAGAGGCCAAGGATGGCAGAAAAGGAAAAAGACGTGCCGAATGCTCAGAAAAACGAACCGCCGTTCGACCCGGTGGACTTTGACGAGGCAGACCCGCTGGCGCTGGACGATGCCGCCGGCGAGTGGGAGCAGTTGGTCGCCGAGCGCGATGACCTCAAGGACCGATTGGTCCGGGCCCTTGCCGAGGCCGAAAACATCCGCAAGCGCGGTGAGCGCGACCGCCGCGATGCAGAGATCTATGGTGGCTCGAAACTGGCGCGGGACATGCTGGCGGTCTATGATAACCTGAAACGGGCGCTCGAAACCGTCGATGATAGCCAGCGGACCACCTCTAAGGCGCTTATCGAGGGGATTGAACTGACGCTGCGCGACCTTCTGGCGTCTTTTGAGCGGCACAAGATCGTGCGCATTACCCCCAAGATCGGGGATAAATTTGACCCCAAGCTCCATCAGGCAATGTTCGAAGCGCCGCTGCCTGACACCACCGCCGGACAGATTATCCAGACCATGACCGAGGGGTTCATGATTGGTGACCGGCTTTTGCGACCGGCCCAGGTTGGCGTTTCGTCAACTCCGGCCCCCGCGCAAACCAACCCGGCTCCCGAATCCGACCCTCAAAACTGACACGCGCAGATGAGCGGACCCGGATCACAAATTATCCGGGTCTGTTCCTAATTTCCGGCCGCGCCACCAGAGGTAAGCTTTTTCAGCGCATAAAGCTGTTCCAGCGCGTCGCGTGGCGACAATTCATCCGGCTCTAACGCCTGAATAGCCTCAAACAAGGCGTTATGTTCCGCGGGCGGGGACGGCTTTTCAGCACACGCGGCCGAAAACAGCGGTAAATCGTCAATCAGTTTGTGGGCCTTTCCTCCACCCTTGCGCTCTCCCTCTTCCAGACGCTCCAGAACGTCGCGGGCACGAGCCACAACCGCGGGAGGCAGGCCGGCAAGGCGCGCCACCTGCACGCCGTAGGAACGATCTGCAGCACCCATCTTGACCTCGTGCAAAAAGACCACGTCGCCGTGCCATTCGCGCACCGAAACTGTCACATTCCTTAGCCCGGAAAGTTGCGAAGAAAGGGACGTAAGTTCATGGTAATGCGTCGCAAACAAGGTTCTGCACCGATTAACGGAATGCAGATACTCAAGCGTTGCCCAAGCGATTGACAGCCCGTCATAGGTGGCCGTTCCGCGCCCGATCTCGTCGAGAATAACCAGCGCTCCCGGTCCGGCCTGATTAAGAATCGCGGCCGTTTCCACCATTTCCACCATGAAGGTTGAGCGCCCCCGGGCAAGGTCGTCCGAGGCCCCGACGCGTGAGAACAGCTGTGTCACCACACCGATTGTCGCCGATTTCGCCGGGACAAAGCTGCCGATCTGCGCCAGCAGGGCAATCAGCGCATTTTGCCGCAAAAACGTCGACTTGCCGGCCATGTTGGGTCCGGTCAGCAGCCAGATCGCGGCGGATTCTGACTGATCAGGTGTCAAGTTGCATGAATTCTCGACAAAGGGTGGGTCGCCGGCCTGCCGCAGCGCCATCTCGACCACCGGATGGCGACCGTCGATGATTTCAAACTGTTGATCGCGGGTGATTTTCGGCCTGCACCACCCTTCGCCACGCGCAAGATCGGCCAATGCCGTGCTGACATCCAGTTCGGCCAATGCCGCGGCCGTCTGCCCCAGCGCCGCTGCGTGTTTCAGGACCGCTGTGCGCAACTCCTCAAAAATCCGCATCTCGATTTCCTGCGCGCGCCCGGCAGCGTTCAGGATTCGGGTTTCCATCTCGGATAAGGCTGTGGTCGTAAACCGAACCGCGTTGGCCGTCGTCTGCCGGTGGCGAAAAGTCTCGGACAAGGGCGGGCTGAGCATCTTTTCCGCATGCGTGGCAGGCGTCTCAATAAAGTATCCCAACACATTGTTATGTTTAACTTTTAGCGATGAAATCCCGGTCTTATTTGCATAATCCACCTGTAGTTTTGCGATCACGCTGCGCCCGTCGCTGTTCAGCTGGCGCAATTCATCCAGCTCGGAATCATAGTCGTGGGCGACAAGATTTCCATCGCGTGCAAGCTGCGGCAGCTCGTCTTTTAGTGCCGTTAATAGCAGATCTTTCAATGCGCCAAGCCCGGTCAGCCGGGATGCGATATCAGCCAGCCCGTCCGGCAGGTTTTCCTGCGTCAAGGCCTCATAAAGGGCCTCGGCCTGTGTCAGCGCGTTGCGAATGGCTCCAAGGTCACGCGGCCCGCCCCGGCCCAGCGAAAGCCGCCCAAGGGCGCGGTCCATATCCGGAGTCTGTCGCAGACCTTTGCGCAAGAGGTCGCACAACCGCGCGTCCTCGACCAGAAACGCCACCATATTGAGACGGGATTCCAGAATTTCCGGTAACAGCGATGGGCTGTGCAGACGATTGGACAGCAGACGCGCGCCAGCCCCGGTGACGGTGCGGTCAATCGCCGACAGCAATGTCCCGCTCCGCCCCCCCGAGAGCGAGCGGGTCAGCTCCAGATTTCGTCGGGTTGCGGCGTCGATCTGCATGATCGTGTCGCCGGCCTCCTGAACGGGGGGACGCAGACGTGGCAGGTTTCCTTTCTGGGTCAGCTCCAGATAGGAGATGATTGCCCCCATTGCCGACAATTCGGCCCGACCAAAATGGCCAAAGCCGTCCAACGCGGTCACGCCATAAAGCTCGTGCAACCGCGTGCGCGCATTTTCACTGTCGAAGGCGCTGCGCGGCATCGGTGTCAGCGCGGCCCCGGCCTCGGTGATCAGGTCGCGCAATCCGTCTGCCAGACCCTCTGGCAACAAGACCTCAGAGGGCATCAGCCGGGCCATTTGCGGGGCGAGCGCGGCCGGCGGACAAACGGTTACGCCGAAATCTCCCGTTGACATGTCCGTCCACGCCAAGGCCGTGCTGCCGCGAACATCAACAAAAGATGCCAAGTAGTTGTTTTTACGCGCATTCAGCAAGGTATCCTCGCTGAGGGTTCCGGGGGTGACAAGGCGCACGACATTCCGTTTGACGACCGCCTTAGCACCCCGCTTGCGCGCCGTGGCCGGATCTTCAAGTTGTTCGCAAACAGCAACCCGGAAGCCCTTTTTTATCAACGATAAAAGATAACTTTCAGCGGCGTGAACGGGAACTCCACACATGGGAATATCCTGCCCCAGATGCTTGCCTCGTTTGGTCAGGGCAATGTCTAGTGCGCTTGAGGCCAGAACCGCGTCATCAAAAAACATTTCGTAAAAATCGCCCATGCGGTAGAACAGCAGGGCGTCCTGATGCGCCTTTTTGATCGCAAGATACTGCGCCATCATGGGCGTTACGTTTTTTCCGCTTGCGCTCATTCTTTTCCCACAGGTTCTGATCTTTCTGATCTACACTGGCACCGGGATGCGTTAAAGCACAAACCGACCGGTTATTGTCGTGCGCCAGTCGCCGGTGTATGAGGGGTGTGATGCAAAAGGAACACTATATAAATGGCCAAGAATTCCAAGGTAACTGACGACGAGGCGCTGGCCTATCATCTGAATCCCAAACCCGGCAAGCTGGAAATCCTTGCTTCGACCCCAATGACCACGCAGCGCGATCTGTCACTGGCCTATTCGCCGGGGGTTGCGGCGCCGGTTCAGGCGATCGCTGACAATCCGGCGCTGGCCTATGATTATACCACCAAGGGAAACATGGTCGGGGTGATTACAAACGGTTCGGCAATTCTCGGGATGGGAAATCTGGGGGCCCTGGCCGCCAAGCCCGTCATGGAGGGAAAATCCGTTCTTTTCAAACGGTTCGCGGATATTAATTCAATAGACCTTGAGCTGGATACGCAGGATCCGGACGAGATTGTAAACGCGGTCAAGCTGATGGGTGCGTGTTTCGGCGGGATCAATCTTGAGGATATCAAGGCGCCGGAATGTTTTATTATCGAGCAACGCCTGAAAGAGTTGATGGATATTCCGGTGTTTCACGACGATCAGCATGGCACGGCGGTGATTTGCGCGGCGGGCTTGATCAACGCGCTCTACCTCTCGGATAAAAAGATCGAGGAGTGCCGCATTGTCGTTAACGGTGCAGGCGCGGCCGGGATTGCCTGTCTGGAGCTGATCAAGGCCCTTGGCGCAAAAAACGAGAATTGTATTCTCTGCGATACCAAGGGGGTCATTTATCAGGGCCGCAGCGAGGGGATGAACCAGTGGAAATCAGCCCATGCCGCAAAGACGGATCTGCGCACCCTCCAAGAGGCGATGGAGGGGGCCGACGTGTTCCTCGGCGTGTCGGCCAAAGGCGTTGTGACGCAGGACATGGTCGCTGCAATGGCGCCTGATCCGGTCATTTTTGCGATGGCAAACCCTGATCCCGAGATCACTCCAGAGGAGGCCCATGCCGTCCGAGAGGATGCAATCGTCGCCACGGGACGTTCGGATTATCCCAATCAAGTCAACAATGTACTGGGCTTTCCTTATCTATTTCGCGGAGCGCTGGATATCCATGCGCGGGCGATAAATGACGAAATGAAAATCGCCTGCGCGCATGCACTGGCTGAGTTGGCTCGCCAAGATGTGCCCGACGAAGTGGCGATGGCCTATGGGACGACCATGACCTTTGGCCGCGATTACATCCTGCCGACGCCATTTGATCCGCGACTGATCCATGTCGTCCCGCCGGCGGTTGCCAAGGCCGGGATGGACACCGGTTGCGCGCGCCGCCCGATCATCGATATGGAGGCTTATGAGCTGTCTCTGAAGGCGCGTCTTGACCCGACGGCCTCGATCCTTCAGGCGCTTTATACCCGGGCGCGCAACGCACAGGCACGGATGATCTTTGCCGAGGGTGATGATCCGCGGGTGTTGCGGGCGGCTGTCTCTTATGTGCGATCAGGGCTGGGGCAGGCCGTTGTGGTGGACCGCGAGGCTGATGTCAAACGCCGCCTGTCTGAGGCCGGCCTTGGCGATGCCTATGATGAAATCGAGGTCGTGAACGCCGCGAACACGCCCTATCTCGAAGAATTTAAATCATATCTTTACAGCAGGTTACAGCGAAAAGGTTATGATATGCATGATTGTCATCGCCTGGCTTCAAGGGATCGGCATGTCTTTGCGGCCTTGATGCTGGCGCATGGGCAGGGCGATGGGATGGTGACCGGGGCGACGCGAAAATCGGCGCAGGTTCTGCAGATGATCAACCATGTGTTTGATGCCAATGCCAGCGACGGTGCCGTCGGCGTGACGGCGGTTTTGTTGCGCGGGCGGCTGGTTCTGATTGCCGACACCTTGGTGCACGAGTGGCCCGAAGAAGAGGATTTGGCGGATATTGCCGAGCGGGCAGCATATGTGGCGCGCTCGCTTGGGCTTGAGCCGCGAGTGGCCTTTGTCAGCTTTTCAAACTTTGGCTATCCGGTGTCGGAACGGGCCGAGAAAATGCATCTGGCGCCCGGCGTTCTGGACCGGCGTGGGGTCGATTTCGAATATGATGGCGAGATGACCGCCGATGTTGCCCTGAACCCTGACGTTCTGGCCCAATACCCGTTTTGCCGTCTGTCGGGGCCGGCAAATATACTGGTGGTTCCGGCGCGGCATTCGGCCTCGATTTCGGTCAAGTTGCTGCAGGAAATGGGAGGCGCAACGGTCATTGGCCCGATCCTTACCGGAATTGAGAAATCGGTTCAACTTTGCTCGACAACCTCAAAGGAAACCGAGATTTTACACATGGCGGTGATGGCTGCCTGCAAGGTGGCGTAATGGCGATTTACAACCTCGGATCGATCAACGCCGACCATTTCTATGACGTTCCCCACCTGCCAGCCGCCGGAGAAACGCTGGCCGCAGTTGGGCACCGGCGCGGGCTGGGCGGCAAGGGGGCCAACCAGTCGATTGCGGCGGCGCATGGCGGTGCGACAGTCCATCATATCGGCGCCGTTGGCGAGGACGGTGCATGGGCAATTGCTGAAATGCGGGCGCATGGTGTCGGGGTTGAGCATATCGTGCAGTTGGATATTCCCACCGGACATGCAATTATCAATGTCGATCGCACCGGGGAAAACGCGATCGTGATTTTCAGTTCGGCCAACGTGGCGCAGAAAAAATCCGGGATTGCCGCGGCATTGGATCAGGCCAGCGCAAGGGATTTTCTGTTATTGCAAAATGAGACCAACCACGTCCGCTTTGCCGCAGAATATGCCAAAAGCAAAGGCCTGCACGTGGTTTATTCGGCCGCCCCGTTTGATTCAAACCGGGTCAAGGAGGTTTTGTCCTACGTTGACACGCTGGTTTTGAACGAGGTTGAGGCGCAACATCTGGCCGAGGCGCTGGGCGTGACCCCCGAGCGACTGCCGGTCGCCGGGGTTCTGGTTACCCGCGGCGCCAAAGGAGCCAGCTATCAGGCCTCTGGGCACAAGACCGAGGTTCCGGCCTTTGCCGTAAAGGCGGTGGATACGACGGGGGCCGGGGACACCTATCTGGGATTTTTCGTTGCCGGTCTGGATGCCGGTCTGGATATCAAGGGTGCCATGACCTTTGCCGCGGCGGGCTCGGCGTTGCAGGTCACACGAAAGGGCACGGCGGATGCAATCCCGTCTCTAACCGAGGTTCGCGATTTTCTTGAGGAAAATCACGCCTCACAAGGCTAAGCCGATCCCTTCATTCCGTCCCAGAACGTCTTGACTTTACTGAAAAAATTGATGCTGTGCGGATGGTTCTCAGCGCTGAGTTTTTCAAACTCACGCAACAGGTCTTTTTGTTTTGCCGACAGGTTCACCGGCGTTTCAACGGCAAGCTCGATATAAAGATCTCCGGGTGCGCCGCCCCTGAGCGAGGGGATTCCCTTGCCACGCAGGCGCATTTGTTTGCCGCTTTGGCTGCCGGCCGGAATCTTGACCCGGCTGCGGCCGCCGTCGATGGTCGGGGCCTCGATCTCGCCACCAAGGGCCGCAGTGGTAAAGGACACCGGGATGCGGCAGAACAGATTCTGGCCTTCGCGTTCAAAGATCGGGTGATCCTGAACCTCGATAAAAATGTAAAGATCCCCGGAGGGGCCACCGCGCATCCCTGCCTCGCCCTCGCCCGAGAGGCGGATTCGGGTACCGGTTTCGACCCCGGCGGGGATGTTGACCGAAAGCGCGCGTTCTTTTTGCTGTCGGCCCGAGCCGCCGCAGGATTTGCACGGATTGTTGATGATCTGTCCGCGACCACCACAGGTCGGGCAGGTTCGTTCGACGGTGAAAAACCCTTGTTGGGCACGAACCTTGCCCATGCCCGAACAGGTTGGGCAGTTCGAAGGTTCGGAGCCGCCTGCAGCTCCCGTGCCCCGACAATCGTCGCAGGAGACCGAGCTTTGCACCGTGATGGTTCGATGTTTGCCCTGATAGGCCTCTTCAAGGGTGACGCTGAGGTTATATCGCAGGTCGGACCCGCGGGTTGCGCGCTGGCCACCGCCGCGGCCGCCGCCCATGAAGTCACCAAAGAGGTCTTCGAAAACGTCGGAAAATGCCGAGGTAAAGTCGCCGCCCCCATGTCCAAATCCATGCGGGCCTGCGCCGCCGCCTTCGAACGCCGCATGGCCAAAGCGATCATAAGCGGCCTTTTTGTTGGCGTCTTTCAGGACGTCATAGGCCTCGTTCACTTCCTTGAACTGGCTTTCCGCGGCAGGATTGTCCTTGTTTCGGTCGGGGTGAAGCTCCATCGCTTTTTTGCGATAGGCTTTTTTCAACTCGGATTCGCTTGCCCCTCTGGAGACGCCCAGTATTTCGTAATAATCGCGTTTGGACATTGGATTCATCCCGCCGGGAATAAAGTCGGCCCCGAAGGGCCGACAAAGTGGTTAGATTTCAGGAGATTACGAGCGTTTCTTGTCGTCTCCAAGATCCTCGAAATCGGCGTCAACGATGTCTTCGTCAACCGGGCTGGGGCCGCCCTCGTCGTTTTCGACCTCTGTCTCGCCACTTTCGGCCTGAGCTTTATAAATCGCTTCGCCCAACTTCATGGCGGCCTCGGTCAGATCCTGACTGAGCGACTTGATCTTGGCCGTGTCGTCTGAATCCAACACCTCTTCGAGCGCCTTCATCGACAGCTCGATAACCTCGACGGTCGAGGGGTCGACCTTGTCGGAATGGTCCTCAAGCGACTTTTTGGTGCTGTGGATCAGGCTTTCGGCCTGATTCTTGGCCTCGACCAGCTCTTTGCGCTCTTTGTCCGCTTCGGCGTTTTCCTCGGCGTCCTTCACCATCTTTTCGATGTCTTCATCGGATAGGCCGCCGCTGGCCTGGATGGTGATTTTCTGCTCCTTATTCGTGCCCTTGTCCTTGGCCGAGACCGAGACGATGCCGTTGGCGTCGATATCAAAGGTAACCTCGATCTGGGGCAGACCGCGCGGCGCCGGGGGGATTTCTTCGAGGTTGAACTGGCCGAGCAGCTTGTTGTCGGCGGCCATTTCGCGCTCACCCTGGAAAACCCGGATGGTGACAGCGTTCTGGTTGTCCTCGGCGGTCGAGAAGACCTGAGACTTTTTCGTCGGGATCGTCGTGTTGCGGTCGATGAGGCGGGTGAACACGCCGCCAAGCGTTTCGATCCCGAGGCTCAGCGGGGTCACGTCGAGCAGAACCACGTCCTTGACGTCGCCCTGCAGCACGCCGGCCTGAATGGCGGCGCCGAGCGCCACGACCTCGTCGGGGTTCACGCCTTTATGCGGCTCTTTGCCGAAGAATTTGGTCACTTCTTCGATCACTTTGGGCATCCGGGACATGCCGCCGACCAGCACGATCTCGTCGATGTCGCCCTTGGTCAGACCGGCGTCTTTGAGGGCCGCTTGACAGGGTTTCATCGTGCGTTTGATCAGATCGGAAACGAGGCTTTCCAGCTTGGCACGGGTCAGCTTTAACACGAGGTGCAGCGGTTGGCCGCCGTTCGGATCCATCGAGATGAACGGTTGGTTGATTTCGGTCTGAGCGGCGCTGGACAGTTCAATCTTGGCCTTTTCGGCGGCCTCTTTCAGCCGTTGCAGGGCCATTTTGTCCTTGGTCAGGTCAACGCCGTTTTCCTTTTTGAATTCAGCCGCGAGATACTCGACGATGCGCATGTCGAAATCCTCGCCGCCGAGAAAGGTGTCGCCGTTGGTGGATTTCACCTCGAACAACCCGTCGTCAATTTCCAGAACCGAGACGTCGAACGTGCCGCCGCCGAGGTCGTAAACCACGATCGTCTTGCCGCCTTCCTTGTCCAGCCCATAGGCCAAGGCCGCTGCGGTCGGTTCGTTGATGATCCGTAGCACGTCAAGGCCGGCGATTTTACCCGCGTCCTTGGTTGCCTGACGCTGGGCGTCGTTGAAATAGGCGGGGACGGTGATGACTGCCTCGCTGACGGTTTCGCCAAGGTAGCTTTCGGCGGTCTCTTTCATTTTCCCGAGGATAAAGGCCGACACTTGGCTGGGCGAGTATTTCTCACCCCGCGCTTCGACCCAGGCGTCACCGTTCTTGCCCTCGATAATCTTGAACGGCACCATTTTCCGGTCTTTTTCCACCGTCGGGTCGCTAAAGCGTCGTCCGATCAGGCGTTTGATCGCAAACAGGGTGTTTTGCGGGTTTGTGACGGCCTGCCGTTTGGCGGCCTGCCCGACGAGGCGCTCATCGTCGGTAAAGGCGACGATTGACGGCGTGGTGCGCGCGCCCTCTGAGTTTTCGATTACCTTTGGTTGCGCTCCATCCATGATTGCAACGCAGGAGTTGGTGGTTCCGAGGTCAATACCAATTACCTTAGCCATTTTCGATAGCCCTTTCCTAGCGGCGATATATGAAACGGCAGACCCGCATAGCGGCCTCTGCCATCTGATCCCAATGGCCAACGCGGTTTTGAGCCGGCCATCATTTGAGGCGTATATATGTTCGGCCTCCTGTGGCTGCAAGCGTTCCGGCGTGTAAAAAAATGCGATATTTGCGCGAAAACGCCACTGTTTCCGTCGATTTTTGTCGACTCGGCGTGAATCCCGGCCGTTGTGGTTTCGTTAACGTGCGCTCTTGCTGGCGGATGCGTGCTGACGGGCAAAAAATTCACCCATCATGCCGATGATCAGAATGGTGCCGCTGAAATAGACCGGATACATGATCGAGGTGTTGTGCGGTGTATAGTTTATGAACGCCGCACCCCGCGCCTGATCAATGGTGTGAAACAGCGGATTCCACGCAAAATAGGGCAGAATCGCCGCAGGCAGGTTGTTGGCGGCAAACATCTTGCCGCTGGCAATCATGTTGGCGCGGGAATAAAGCATCGTCCCGATTGAGGCAAAGCTGGGCGCAAGTGGTTTCAGCGACAGGAAAATCAGGCCAATGGTCAGACCGCTGAACCAGGCCAGCAGGAACGCCAGAAACACGCCACCGGGATCCTCAATCACCACCGGGGCAAAGGCGACATCGGCGACGAAAAGAATGACCAGCATCGACAGCAGTTGCAAATAGAGCGTGGACAGGGCCGATGAAGCAATCCCCAGAAACGTCGTCATCGGGGCGTGCTGCATGATCGGCGAGGCTGGCCCCTCGGAATTGACCACCGCACCCATCGTTTTGGTATGGGTCATGAACATGAAGATTCCGGTCATCAGAAACATCAGAAAATCGCCGCGAATAGCCGAAGCGCGGCGCCCGAACACGGTGAACATGATATAAAAGACAAGGATCAGCATGACCGACTGCATGATATTTGCCGCCAGCGCCTTTAACGGGTTGCCACCTTTCTTGACCACCTTGCGCACGGTTGTGTGGTAAAGAAGGCTGCCAAAGCGTACCAGCACCCATATTCCGGAATAGTTTCTCTCGTGGTGTAGCATCGCGTCTGCCTGCCTGTTCCGCCGATTTCCCGGTCTATTATAATGTGAAACCTTGCCGTCCGATTAACTGCGCAGCATAAGGGTGAAAAGAAAACATTTCAAGAATTGGCGCAGTCGCAGCGGACCAGAAGACAGGAGTCGGAATTGGATTTTGAGAATATGACACGGGTTTTTCGCTCGCTTGCCCTAGAGGGCGGCGCAAAGATCATGGAGATCTACGACAGCGGCGATTTCGACGTTGAAACGAAATCCGACAACAGCCCGGTGACGGCGGCCGATAAAGCGGCCGATGCGGTTATCTCGGACGGGCTGCGGGCGGCCTTTTCCGATATCCTGTTGATAACCGAAGAGCAGGCGGCGACCCATTCGCGGCGTTCCGACAGCTTTATCATTGTCGATCCGCTGGATGGCACCAAGGAATTTATCAAGCGGCGTGGCGATTTCACTGTGAACATTGCCTATGTGAAAGACGGTCAACCGATCCGCGGGGTAGTCTATGCGCCGGCGCGAAAGCGTCTGTTTTATACCGATGCCAATGGCCGGTCGGTCGAGGAGATTGGTGCCCACGATCAGGTCTCGATTGGCCCGCAGAGGCCGGTTTCGGTTTCAACTCCGGACAATGACGGCCTTGTTGTGGTGGCCTCGAAATCACACCGCGATCAAGCGACCGATGACTTTATCGGTCGCTTTGCGGTCAAGCGCAGCACCAGCGCCGGCTCGTCCCTGAAATTCTGCCTGCTGGCAACGGGTGAGGCCGATCTTTATCCCCGCCTTGGACGGACGATGGAATGGGATACTGCCGCCGGACATGCGGTGCTGGCCGGGGCCGGTGGCAAGGTTGTGCGCTTTGACGATCATACGCCGCTGACCTATGGAAAGCCCGATTATGCCAATCCTTTTTTCATTGCCCATGCGCCGGGTGTCGTGTTGAAGAAGCCGTAAGATGAGTGTCCTGATTGTCATCCCTGCCCGCTTTGCCTCAACCCGTTATCCGGGCAAGCCTCTGGTCCGCCTGAAGGGTGCGGGAGGGGTTGCAAAAACCCTGATCCGGCGCAGTTGGGAGGCGGCTGTGGCGGTGCGTGGTATCACCCGCGTTGTGGTCGCTACTGATAATGAGGAAATATTCAATCATTCCAAAATGTTCGGAGCAGATGTTATGATGACATCTGAAGATTGCGCCAATGGCACCGAGCGCTGCGCAGATGCAATTAAAAACATCGGACAAGATTTTGATATTATTGTCAATTTACAAGGAGATGCCCCTCTTACACCGGCCTGGTTCGTCGAAGACCTTGTTGCGGCGTTAAAGGCCCGGCCCGAGGCGATGATTGCGACCCCTGTACTGCGCTGTAACGGTGCCGCGCTGCGCGGGTTTCAGGAGGATCGCAAGCGCGGGCGCGTTGGCGGCACCACTGCGGTTTTTGACGCCGACCACCGGGCGCTCTATTTTTCCAAAGAGGTCATTCCATATACTGCGGACAGCTACCCGGATGATGCGCAGACGCCGGTTTTTCACCACGTCGGGGTCTATGCCTACCGACCCGAGGCGCTGGGCCGATATGTGCAATGGGGGGCTGGTGTTCTGGAGACGCAAGAGGGGTTGGAGCAACTCCGTTTTATGGAAAACGGTGTTCCGGTTTTTTGTGTCGAGGTCGATGGCCGGGGCCGCGCGTTCTGGGAATTGAACAATCCCGAGGACGTTTTGCGGATCGAGAGCAAGCTGGTGGAAATGGGGGTGGAATGAGTCCGGCGTCCGGGGGTGGCCTGCCGACTGTCAGTCTGGTGATCGTAAGCCGTGGCAGGGCGAAGCTGCTTGGCCGATTGCTAAGCGCGATACGGTTTCTGGACTATCCCGCGTTTGAGGTTGTGGTCGTTTCAGACACCGATCCAGACCATGAGCGGATCAGGTATGTGGCCTTTGACCGGGCCAATATCTCGGCGGCGCGCAACTATGGGTTGGCGCACGCAGCCGGTGATGTTGTTGCCTTTTGCGACGATGATGCGGTGCCCGAGCCAAGCTGGCTGACCCATCTTGTCGCGCCGTTTGAGGACCCTTCTGTGGGGGCCGCCGGGGGCTATGTCATCGGGCGCAACGGCATTTCGTTTCAATGGACGGGCCGCAGTTTCGATCGGTTCGGAAACCACACCACGCTGGAATTGCACGGCAACGCACCGGTCGTTCTGGCTGGTAACGCTGGGCGTGGGATCAAGACCGAAGGAACGAATTCTGCCTTTCGGGCCAGAGCATTGCGGGAAATCGGCGGATTTGATGAAAATTTTTGCTATTATCTGGATGAGACCGATGTGAACGCTCGCCTCGGTCTGGCCGGCTGGAAAACCGCGATTGTGCCTCTTGCGCGGGTTCACCACGGCTTTGCCGCCAGTGCGTTCCGACGCGCAAACCGGGCGCCAAAATCGCTGTTTGAAATTGGCGCCAGCAAGGCTTGGTTCTGCCGCAAACACGCAACCAATCACGAGATGGAGGACGAGCTTTCCGATTTTCGGGCCGCGCAGCGCCGGCGGTTGATCGGCTTTATGCTGCGCGGCGACCTTGAACCGGGGCAGGTTCTGAAAATGATGGACGGCCTTGACGCCGGGATTGCAGATGGCCTGAAGCGCCGGGAAGTCGAGCCTGTTTTGGGGCAAGAACAGGTGACGTTCACGCCATTCCAGCCGCGAGGCAAACACGTGCAATCCGTCGGGATCGTCTGCCGACCGCTGGAGTGGCGCCGGGTACGGCCGCAGGTTTGCGCCCTTGCGAAGAAAGGCATATGCGTCACCGTTTTTTGCCTGTCGCGAACCGGGCTGTTTCACCGGATGGAATTTTTTGCGGACGGCTATTGGCTGCAAACCGGGGGGATTTTTGGACGCGCAGAGCGGCGGGATCCGCTGTTTCGCCACTTTTCTCTGACTGGTCGCGGTCGGGCCGAACAACGGCGCTTGGCCGATGTGCGCCCGCTTGAAATTTATCCGCTCGACCGGCTGGTGAATTCTCAGTAAACAAAACGCGGAAAATATGGGGTTATTCGGGATTATTGGAAACAATAAGGCCAAAGCTGCCATATTTCATCCATATTGCGCGGTTAAACCGTGCGAAAAACAGGTGCGCAGCGTAATTTTTGGTGGAAAGCATGAAAAATAAAGTCCTTAAGGCAATTTTCCCGGTCGCAGGGCTGGGAACCCGGTTCTTGCCCGCAACCAAGTCAATTCCAAAAGAAATCCTGTCACTTGTTGATAAGCCATTGATTCAATACGCTATTGATGAGGCGCGTGATGCGGGAATAAAGGAGTTCATTTTTGTGACGTCGCGCGGAAAAGGGGCGCTTGAGGATTATTTCGACGGCGCGCCGCAGCTTGAGCTGGCGTTGCGACGACAAAACAAGATGGAATTGTTGAAAATCCTGCGAAAGACGACGATGGAGAGCGGCGAGATTGCGTATATCCGGCAGCGTGATCCAAAGGGTCTGGGGCATGCGGTCTGGTGTGCGCGGCGTCTGATCGGAAACGAGCCCTTTGCAGTTTTGTTGCCCGACGACGTCATTGCTGGCGATGCGCCATGCCTGCAGCAGATGACCGAGGCGTTTGCCGAAACTGGCGGCAATATCATTGCGGCAATGGAGGTTCCCCCCGCGCAGGCGTCCTCATATGGCCTGATGGATGTGGCCTCGGCCAAGGGTCCACTTTTGACCCTGAAAGGGATGGTAGAAAAACCCGAATCCGGCAGCGCGCCGTCGAATATCGCTGCGATCGGGCGTTATATTCTGACGCCCCAGATCATGAAAAACCTGAACCAGAAAATGATCGGTGCGGGCGGTGAAATTCAGCTGACCGACGCTATTGCAGCCGAGATCTCCCGCGGTGGTGCGGTTTATGGCTATAAGTTTTCCGGGACCCGGTATGATTGTGGCTCCAAGGCGGGGTTTTTGAAGGCGACCGTTGCCTTTGGTCTGGCGCGCGAGGACTTGCGGGATGAGTTCGGGGCGTTTCTGGATGAGGTCGCCGCCGAGCGGCAAAAACAACAAGATATCGCGGTTTGAACAATGGCGGATGGTAAGAAAATTCTGGTGACGGGTGGTGCGGGTTATATCGGCTCACATGCGTGCAAGGCGTTGAGGGCGGCGGGCTATGTCCCTGTCACTTACGACAATCTCAGCACCGGATGGCGGGATGCGGTGCGTTTTGGTCCGTTGGAAGAGGGCGACCTGAACGATCGGGCGCGACTGGATCAGGTGTTTGCCAGCCATGCGCCGGTGGCCGTGATGCATTTTGGCGCGCTGTCGGATGTCGGGCAGTCCATGCGTGAGCCGGGGCTATATTGGCACAACAATGCCTGCGGCTCGCTGACCCTGATCCAAGCGATGATCGCGGCGGGGTGCAAACGGATGGTGTTTTCGTCAACTTGCGCGACCTATGGTGAGCAGGACGGCGTGATGCTGGACGAGAGCGCCGTGCAGCAACCGATCAACGCCTATGGCGCGTCCAAACTGGCCATCGAGCAGATGCTGTCAAATTTTCGCAACAGCGATGGGCTGGACAGCGCGATTTTTCGGTATTTCAACGTCGCTGGCGCTGATCCCGAGGCCGAGGTGGGTGAGTTCCACCGCCCTGAAACTCATTTGATCCCGCTGATTCTGGACGCGATCATTGGTAAGCGTGACGCATTGACCATTTTTGGAACCGATTATGACACGCCCGATGGAACCTGCATCAGGGATTATGTGCATGTCAGTGATCTGATCGATGCGCATATTGCGGGCCTTGACTGGCTGGATGCGGGCAAAGGTAGCCGGGTGTTCAACCTTGGGACCGGGCAGGGGTTCTCGGTCATGGAGGTGTTGACCAAGGCGCGCGATGTGACCGGGCATGAGGTTCCTTACAATCTGGGTGCGCGGCGTGCGGGCGATTGCACGAAACTGGTCAGTGCAAGCACGCGGGCCCGGGCCGAGCTGGGCTGGGTGCCCCGACGCTCGGTCATGGAGGAGATGATCGGTGATGCCTGGCGTTGGCATAAGACCGGGCATTACGAGGGTTGAATGAAACCCCTCCTGTTGGATATTTCGCGCCTGGTCTCACGGGTTGGGCGCGGACCACTGACAGGGATTGACCGGGTCGAGCTGGCCTATCTTAAACGATTTCTGACCCGTCCTGAGGAGGTCTGGTTCCTCTGTCGGATGCCGCGCAGCCATGCCCTTCTGGATCGTGAAGGTGGACAGATTTTATTTAATGAAATCAATGCGGATAAGTGGCATTCCTCAAGTATTTTGGAACGTCTTATCCTGCCCCGCATGGCAGCAGAGACGCGGACGGTCATGGCGCGGGTCTGGCGTTTGGCCACATGGCGCTGCCGCGACAGCCGTTTGCGCCCCTGTCTGTCACGCTTGTTTCCGCGCGGCGTGCGCTATTTCAATGTCGGTCACAGCAATTTGCGGGCGGCGGTTTTGCGGGCCGTTAAGGTTGTCGAAAATTCAGAAATAAACGTTTTAATACATGACATTATACCTATTTCTTATCCCGAATTCAGCCGCCTCGAGGTGACCGGCCGGTTTCAAACCGCGCTGCGATTGGTTAGTGAACTGGCGGATCGGGTGATTTACATTTCGGCGGAGACGCGCGCACAGGCGGAGGCGGTGTTTGCCGATTTTGGGCGGGCTCCTCCGGGGTTGGTCTGTCACCTCGGAGTGGACCGCCCCTCGAGATCTGCACAAATTTACGAAAAACCGGCAGAAAAACCCAATTTTGTCATTATTGGCACAATTGAGCCACGAAAGAACCACGCTCTGTTGTTATCCCTTTGGCAAGAATTCAAGCAAAGTTTGCCGTTCGGGCAGGTGCCGCATTTGCATGTAATCGGACGTCGTGGGTGGGGAAATGAAAGCGTTTTCAATATCTTGGACAGTGGAGACAAGGTAATGGAGCATGTTACCGAGCACAACGGATTGAGTGATTCCGAAATGCAGGTGCGGCTTGGGCAAAGCTGGGGGTTGCTATCGCCCAGTTTTACCGAGGGTTTTGGTCTGCCGCCAGTCGAGGCCGCACATGCGGGGGTGCCGGTAATCTGCTCTGATATTCCAGTTTATCACGAGATATTAGGGGATTACCCGGCTTACTTGAACCAATATAACAACTTGGAATGGGATCGCGAAATTCGCGCGCGCGCGATGGGTCCGCGCGAAACTGTGGCCGAGCGTCAAAAGCGGGCCGATACGATTCAGCTGAGCAGCTGGGACCAACATTTTGACCATATGTTCAGATTCACCTGCCAGAGGCTGAGCCCAACGGATCCGGAATACACGAGGAAAGGGCGCCGGTCGTGAGTCTTGCCAGCACATATCGCCTGCGTCTGGAGCGCAAGAAAAAGCGGCTGCGGGCCGTTCGTAAAAGCCGCGAATTGACCCCGGTCGTGGACCGTACCGACGAGATCCGCGCCAAGGACATTCTGTTGTTCTGCACCCTTCGCAATGAGCGCCAGCGTCTGCCGTATTTCATGGCCTATTATCGCAAGCTGGGGATCAACCGGTTTCTGTTTGTCGATAACGGCTCGGACGACGGATCGCGCGAATATCTTCTGGATCAATCCGATGTTTCATTGTGGAGCACGACTCAAAGCTACCGTCGGGCCAAGTTTGGCGTTGACTGGCTGAACTGGCTGTTGGCGCGCCACGGTGTCGGACACTGGACGCTTGTGGTCGATGTTGACGAATTCTTTGTCTATCCGTTTTGCGATTCAAGACCGTTGCCGGCGTTGACGGACTGGCTGGATGCGTCCTCGATCCGTTCCTTCGGGGCGATGTTGCTGGACATGTATCCCAAGGAATCGATTGAGGATGCAGTTTGCAAAGAAGGGCAGAACCCGCTGGAGGTGGCCGAGTATTTCGACGCTGGAAATTACATGATTTCGCGCAATCCCAAATACGGTAACCTGTGGATACAGGGAGGCGCGCGGGCACGGGCATTTTTTGGCAACGAGCCCGAGCGCGCTCCGGCATTGAACAAGATCCCTTTGGTGAAATGGAGCCGAGGCAACGTTTATATCAGCTCGACCCACACGTTGTTGCCGCGGGGGCTGAACCTTGTCTATGACGAAAATGGCGGCGAGAAGGCGTCGGGATGTCTGTTGCACGCCAAGTTCCTGAGCAGCTTTCCCGAAAAATCGCAAGAAGAGCTGACGCGCAAACAGCATTACGCAAACAGCCACGAATATCGCGCGTATAACAAGGGGCTGAAACGCGGGACCAGCCTGTGGACGAAGTGGAGCGAGAAATACATCAACTGGCGCCAGCTTGAAATTCTCGGGCTGATGTCTAAGGGCAGCTGGGTTTAGGGGGGTGGTATGAGCGTCGGTTTCATCATGTTGGCCCACAAGAATCTGGACCGGGTGGCACAGGTCGCCGGGTATTGGGCGCAGCGCGACCATCCGGTCGTGATTCATATTGATGCACGCGCACCGCGGGCGGATTTTGACGAGATGACCGAGGTCTTGCAGAAGTTCCGCAATATCCGTTTTGTTGCCCGACGTCCGTGCGATTGGGGTAAATTCTCGATTGTTGCGGCGACGCTGGACGCGGCTGAAATCATGCTGGCGCAGTTTCCGGATGTCTCGCATGTTTTTCTGGCCAGTGGCTCCTGTCTGCCGCTGCGTCCGGTTGAAGATCTGGACGCTTATCTGGCGGCACGACCGGACACCGATTTCATCGAATCGGTGACAACCGAGGAGGTCACCTGGACCGTTGGCGGTCTGGATCTGGAGCGGTTCACCTTGCGGTTTCCGTTCTCGTGGAAAAAACATCGGCGGTTGTTTGATGCTTATGTCAATTTCCAGCGCCGCATCGGTGTCCAGCGTCGCATCCCCGAGGGGGTTGAGCCGCATCTCGGTTCGCAATGGTGGTGTTTGACTCGCGCCACGTTGCAGGCCATTTTGACGGATCCGAAGCGCTCGGTTTATGACACCTATTTCAGCAAGGTGTGGATTCCGGACGAAGCCTATTTTCAGTCGCTGGTGCGCAAACACGGGCGCGAAATCGAGAGCCGCTCATTGACCTTGTCGCGATTCGATCATCAGGGCAAACCGCATGTCTTTTACGATGATCACCTGCAATTGTTGCAGCGTTCGGACTGTTTCGTTGCGCGCAAGATCTGGCCGCGGGCGAACAAGCTGTATCGGCGTTTTCTGGCTGATGAAATAAAGGTTCTGGCCCGAATTGAGCCGAATCCGCGCAAACTGGACAAGGTCTTTTTGCGCGCCAATGCGCGGCGCACCCAAGGGCGGGCGGGCCTGAAAATGCAGAGCCGGTTTCCGCGGCGCGATTCATGGGCGCTGCAAAAAACCTGTGCGCCCTACAGTGTTTACGAAGGGTTCAGCGATCTGTTCTCGAATTTTGACACCTGGATGGAAAAACGCACCGGCACGCGGGTTCATGGTCATCTGTTTCACAAAAGCGCGGTAAAATTTGCCGGAAATGCCGAAATTTTCAACGGTTGCCTGTCCAACAGCGCCAAGCTGCGGGATTACAACCCCGAGGCGTTTCTGACCAATCTGATCTGGAACACGCAAGGCGAGCACCAGACCTTTCAGTTCGGGCCGGCGGACCGGCAAGAGATCGGCAGGTTTCTGGCCAGCGATCAAAACGCCAGCCTCTATGTCGTGACCGGGGCCTGGTCGGTTCCGTTGTTTCATTCCGAGATGAATTTTCAACGCGTTCGCCGGATCGCCGCGCGCTATCAGGCGATCGAGGCGGCGCATGTCGAGAATCTGCGTTCGGAACACACACGGGCCAAGGTGCATATCTGGACGCTGGCCGAATTTGTCGAGGACCCCATGCCGATTCTGCAGTCGATCATCGAGCAATTCGATCCCGGCACCAGCCGCAAGTTGACCGAAGTGCCGAAAATGGCCGATCTGACCGGCTTTGGCAAGTTTGTGCAGCGCCTGAAAAACGAGGGGATGAACCCGCATCTGGTGGGTGACTTTCCGCTTGGGGATATTGCCTTGCACAAGACGCCCAGCCTTAAACCCTATGTCGTGCGATGATGACTCCGCGGTTCAAATATTTCGTTGTTTATGCCGCGATGCGGACCGGCTCGAATTTTCTTGAGGCGAATATCAACCGCTTTGACGATCTGAAAAGCTATGGCGAGTTGTTTAACCCCTATTTTATCGGTGGTGCCAAAAAGGACAGCCTGCTGGGGCTGACCATGAAAGAGCGCAACAAGGATCCGTTCCGTCTGATTGAGGCGATAAAAAAAGACGCGGGTGACGCAATGCCGGGGTTTCGGTTCTTTCATGACCACGATCCGCGTATCCTGCAGGCGACGCTGGCGGACGCGGATTGTGGTAAGGTCATTCTGATTCGAAATCCGCTGGAATGTTATGTTTCGCGCAAGATCGCCGCCCAGACCGGCCAGTGGCGGTTGACTAACCTCAAGCATGAAACAACGGCAAAGATCGTCTTTGATGCCAGAGAGTTCGAGGAATATCTAAGCGATGTTCAGGATTTTCAACAACTTTTGCTGGCGGGGCTGCAGGCAACCGGACAGACCGCATTTTATATTAATTACGAAGACCTTCATACGCTTGAGGTGCTGAACGGCTTGGGGAAATACCTTGGCTCGGCACATCGGTTGGAAGCGCTGGATACCAAGGTCAAGAAACAGAATCCAGCGGCGCTGGAAAGCAAGGTGGCGAATTTTGCCGAGATGAAAGAGGCGCTTGGCGAGATGGATTTCATGAACCTCTCGCGCACCCCGGATATGGAACCGCGGCGCGGCGCGGGGGTGCCGGGATATCTGGCCGGGCAGAAAACCCCGCTGTTGTTTCTGCCTGTTCGGGGCACTGGCAAAGCGCGCGTACAAGACTGGCTGGCGCGCCACGAAGCCCGGTTGCAGGGCCAGATTGACGTCGGGTTGAACCAGAAAACCCTACGCGCCTGGCGCGAGGCTCACCCCGGATTCCACAGCCTGACCGTCGTTCGCCATCCCGTTTTACGCGTATATTTCACCTTTTGCGAATATATTCTGTCCCGCAAACACGGGGCCTATCGCGACCTGCGCGAGGCGATTATCCGAAATTTTCAGGTTCACATCCCGAAAAAGGGCGCCGAGGCGCCGGGCTATGATCTGGACAGTCACAGGGCAGCGTTTCTGGCGTTCCTGAAATTTGTCAAGGCAAATCTGTCCCGGCAGACCACACTCAGGATCGACCCGGCCTGGGCCAGTCAGACGGCGATCATTCGCGGTATCAGCAACGTGGTTCTGCCACGTCATATCCTGCGCGAGGACAATCTGGCACAGGGCTTGGCTGTGATTGAGACGTTGTGCGGACTGGAGTCGGTCAATCTTGGCCCGCCCCCGGCTGAGGATTGTCCCTATGGTTTGCAGGATATTTACGACGCTCAGGTCGAATCGCGCGCGCGCGAGATTTATGCGCAGGATTACCTGAACTTTGGCTTTGGCGACTGGTCAGATCACGACATTTGAGTTACTTGCCCGGATTGATGAACCCCGACCCTAGGCGGCCCGGGTTGCCGCGCTTTCGGTCAGGATGGCAAACAGGGTGGCCTCGTCATCGTTGGCGCGCAGTTTTGAGCGTGTCGCCGGGGCTCGCAAGAGGCGTGAGACGCAGGCCAGCGCTTTGAGATGTTCCACCCCCGAGTTGGTCGGGGCAAACAGCGCAAACACCAGATCGACCGGCTGGCGGTCCACCGAATCATAGTCCAGCGGTTTTTCCAGACGAAAGAACACCCCGGCGATCCGGTCCAGATCTTCGAGGCGAGCATGCGGTATGGCGACGCCTTCGCCAACACCCGTCGGGCCTAGGCTTTCGCGGGCCTGAAGCGCATCAAATGCGGCGTCCTGATCAAACCCGTAAAGCTGGGCAGCGCGTGCAGCGATGTCCTGAAGGACGCGTTTCTTGCTGGCGGGCTTGCCGACAAAGCGGACGGCCTCGGGCGAGAGGATGTTGGAAAGTTCCATGCGTGCGTCTGCTTTTCCTTGGGGCTCCGGGTTTCCCCGGAGCTGGTCTCTTTTTTCTGTCGGCCTCAGCCGCTGTTGCTTGGATCAATCCAGCCGATGTTGCCATCGTCGCGTCGGTATACCACATTCAGGTTGCCGCCGCGCTCATTTTTGAACACCAATACCGGCGCACCGTTCAGTTCCATCTGCATCACCGCTTCGCCGACGCTGAGCGAATTGATTCGCGTCTCCATTTCGGCGACGATGATGGGTTGTAATGTTTCCGGCTCGGGCTGATCCTCTTCATCCTTTGATCCGGCGAGGATATAGGACGAAGCCATCAGAGATTCAACCGGCGATTCCCGGTCCCGGTAATGGTCTTTCAGCCGCCGTTTATAGCGCCGCAGTTGTTTGTCGATCTTTTCGCCGCATTTGTCGAAGGCCTCGTAAACGTCAAAGGCCCGCGCCTTGGCCTGAGTCGTCAAGCCGCTGGACAGGTGGACCGTCGCCTCGCAGACGAATTCTCCGGCGTCCTTGGAGAAGATAACAGTGCCGTCGGTCGGACGCCCGGCGTATTTTTCGATGATGCTGCCCAGTTCGGTTTGAACATGGCTGCTGAGGGCGCTGCCGATATCGATTTGCTTGCCACTAACCTGATAGCGCATTTTATCTCTCCTTCTTGTAATGGGGATTTTTGGGCCGCTCGGCCCGGCATGCCAGAGGATTTTTCCGGGGTAATTCCAGATTTCCACGGGGCTTGGGCATCAAAGAAACCGCTTTGATTTTCGTCGTTCTGTGGATGACGGAATCTTCAGGCATTGTCTGTATTTGGCTACAGTCCGACGGGCGATGTCAACACCGCTTTGCCGAAGAATGGCAGAGATTTCGGCGTCTGACAGGATTTTGTCCCGCACTTCGGTGGCGATCAACTGGGCGATCTGCTGCTTTATGCCATGCGATGAGGTTTTTTTCCGGCCGTCGGAAAGGGGAACCGAAGTGGGAAAGAAAAACCCCAACGGATAGACGCCTTGCGCACATTCCAGCGACTTATTCGAGATCGCCCGGCTGACGGTCGAGGGGTGCAAATTCAGTCGGGAGGCCAGTTGGCGTCGGGTCAGCGGTATCAGGGCGGATTCGGGGTCGAGGAAAAACCGGGCCTGGATTTCAACGATGGCCGTTGCCGCCCGCAGAATGGTTCTGGAGCGCTGTTCGAGCGCGCGGATCAGGGCCTGAGCGCGGCTTTTTTGGGCTAGAAACGCCGCTGATGTCGTCTTGTTGACCTGTGATATCAAGCTGTTGTCCAGTTTCAGCGAAAAAGCGGCCGAGCCGATCAGGGCGACCTCAAGCGAGCCATCCTGTTTTTTCGTGACTGAAATATCGGGCCGCCGAAAATTGACGTCCTTTTGCCCAACCCCGGCGGCGGGGTTGGCGGTCAGGCTGTGCAGCAGGTCGGCGAGTTTCAGGATCTCGTCCCGGGGTTGGCCGGATAGCTTGGCGAGGGTGTCCCAGTCACGCGCCGCAAACAGCGGCAAATGTTCGGTGATCAGCTGGCGGGTGGCCAAAGGCTGGTTCATGTCCCGCAACTGCAGGCCAAGGCACTCGGCAAGGTTGCGGGCGCCGATTCCCGGCGGATCGCAGGATTGCAACAGGACAATCGCGGCGTTCACCGTGGGCAGCGAAAGGCCGTGGTTTTGGGCTATGGCCTCGGGGCTGTCCTGAATATAGCCGCGCTCATCCAGATCATGCGCCAGATAGGTGGCAAGGGCGCGAATCGGGGCGGGCGCGGTTTCCAGCGCGATCTGCCTCGACAGGTAATCCGCCAGCGATACCGTTTCGGCAACGGTCTCCAGCGCAAAGTCATAGTCATTTGCCGCCCGACTGGTGGTCGGCTGGGCCAGCAGCATCGGGTTTTCGGCCAGTTCGGTCTTGACGAGTGTTTCCAGTTCAAGCGCCGGCATTTGCAGGATCGTCAGGGACTGGCGCAATCCCGGTGTCAGGGTCAGGCGCTGGGTCTGGCTGAGCCTGAGGCCGGGTTTCAGGGCCATGTCGCGGCTCCTTTTCGTGATGGCCTAATGAATCTGAAAGTTCTGGCCAAGATAGACGCGCCGCACATTTTCGTCCTGAACGACCTCGCTGGCGGTGCCGCTCATCAGAACGTGACCGTCGTGCAGGATATAGGCGCGCTCAACAATGCCGAGGGTTTCGCGCACGTTGTGGTCGGTGATCAGAACGCCGATCCCGCGGTTCTTGAGCTGTGAAACAAGTTTACGGATATCGGCAACGGCGATGGGGTCGACGCCGGCAAAGGGTTCATCCAGCAACATGTATTTGGGATCGCTGGCCAAACAGCGGGCGATTTCGACCCGGCGCCGCTCACCCCCGGACAGCGACAGCGCGGGCGAGTGGCGCAGATGCTCGATCGAGAATTCACCCAACAGTTCCTCGAGGCGCTCATGGCGGCGGATGCGGCTTTTTTCGCGCAGTTCCAGAACCGCCGCGATGTTGTTTTCAACCGTCATTGCGCGAAAGATCGAGGCCTCTTGCGGCAGATAACCGATGCCCAGACGCGCCCGGCGATACATGGGCAGATGGGTTACGTCGCGCCCATCGACCATGACCGAGCCGGTTTCCGGGGCAATCAGCCCGGCAATGGCATAGAAACAGGTGGTTTTTCCCGCCCCGTTGGGGCCGAGAAGGGCAACGACCTCACCCTGATGCAACTCGATCGAGACATCATGGATGACGCGCCGTTTCTTGTAGCTTTTGCCAAGGTTTTTCACCACGAGGCCACCTGTGCCGGGCATGACCTGAAAAGACGCGGTATCGGAATCCGGCGGTGTCATTTTGAGCCGCCGGCCTTGAAGATCGTCTTGACGCGCCCGAGGATTCTGGCCGAGCCGGATTTGAGGTCGATCAGCATTTTTTGTCCAGACAGGGCGTTTTGCCCCTGCGTCAGCAGGACATTGCCGATCAGGGTGATGTTGGCTTTCTTGATCGAATAGATCGCTTTTTCGGCCTCGGCTGCCTCGGCACCGCTGACCAGCGTGACATGACCGGTGGCAAACATGCGGGCGATCTTGCCGGTTTTCTGGTCCTGTTTTGAATCGTATTCCACCACCATCTTGTCGGCGGTCAGGCGCATCTCGGCCTGTCCGGCAACCACGTTGCCTACGAACTCGGCCTGGCCTTCGTTCTGGCTGACCGAAAAGCTGTCGGCAGTGATCTCGATCGGTTTGGTCGAATCGTGATGCGTAATTCCGAACGGAACCGATGTGCCCTGCGCCAGCACGGCCCCGGAAAAAATGGCCATAAGGACAAGTGCGCCTGCAAAGCTGTTGGAAAATAACTTCATTTTGATCCGTCCGCGGTTACTTGTTGGGGTTATATACCAGCTTTACCCCTTGTTTGAACACCAGAAGATAGCCTTTGGTTTTTTTGCCCTTATCGGCAGGTTCGGCGGTCAGGTGCAGATTGCCGGCGGTGATCGTTCCCAGCGGGCCGGTGGCGATGATCTTGCCGTCGCTCTGAACGTCTACCTTGTCCAGAACAAAGCGCATGCCGCGGGTTTTAACCGTGTAGCCGCCCGACGTCGCCAGTGTTATGCCGCCAGACAGCACCGCGATGCGCCGGAGCGAATCGACCATGCCTGCCTTTGCGTGCACCTGAATCGTTCCACCGTTTGGCAGCTCGATATGGGCCGACAGGCGGGTTGCGTCAAAGGCGCCGTTCGCGCGTGGGCTGGCCTCTTTTGCCGACAGGACGATCGCCGCGCCCGAGGGGGTCATTCCGGCGACACGCGGGCCGGTGATCTGCTCTTTTGAGCCAAATTCAGCTTGGGTGCCGTTGATCAGGCGCACCCCTTGTCCGATGTCGCGGGTTTTGGAAAACAGAAACAGCGAGCTGAGAATTGCCAAGCCGGCCAGTGGCAGGATAATCTTGGCCCAGGCAACGAAACGCGAGTAGAGGTTTTCGTAGCGCGCGGCCATCACCCCACCCCGGCGCGCAGGCAATCGTGGATATGGAGGATGCCGCAGGGGGTATCTAGGCCCTGTTCGCGCACGAATAAGGTGGTGATCTTGCGCTGGTTCATGGTGGCCAGCGCCTCTTCGGCCAGACTGTCTGGGGCCACGGTTTGCGGATTTTTGGTCATGACCTCGCGGGCGCTACACTGCATCAGCCCGTCAAGGTGACGCCTGAGGTCGCCATCGGTGATAATTCCGACCAGATTGCCGTTATCGATCACACCGGCGACGCCGAAACCTTTTTGGCTGATGACCAAAAGGGCCTCACCCATCGGCGTATCGGGTTTGACCAGCGGCATGGCCGCCCCGGCGTGCATGAGGTCGGCAACCTTTGAGAGGCGCGCCCCCAGCTTGCCGCCGGGGTGAAACTGGCGAAAGTTTTCGGGGGTAAAATCGCGCCGCTCCATCAGGGCAATGGCCAGCGCGTCGCCGAGCGCCAGCGTCATTGTCGTTGATGTCGTCGGAACGATGCCGGAATCGCAGGCCTCGGGGGCGTCGGGCAGGAGCAGCGCGATATCGGATTGGCGTAACAATGTGCTGTTCTTTTTGCCGGCAACCCCGACCATCGGGATTTGAAACCGGCGGGTATAGGCGATGATGTCGGCCAGTTCGGGGGTCTCACCCGAGTTTGACAGAACCAGCGTCACGTCTCCGGCGGCCATCATGCCAAGGTCACCGTGACTGGCTTCGGCGGGGTGGACGAAATGCGCCGGTGTGCCGGTCGAGGCCAGAGTTGCGGCGATCTTGCGGGCAATATGACCCGATTTTCCCATGCCGCTGACGATCACGCGGCCCTTGGCGCCCAGCAACAGATCGACCGCGGCGGCAAAGGAGTCGTCAAGCGAGTCCGCCAGAAGGCCCAGCGCGGCAGCCTCTTGGGCGATCACGTGGCGCCCGACGCTGAGGGTGTCTTGTTTGTCGGCGGTTTCGGTCATGTCCGGCCTTTAATGGGCAAAAATATCGGTTTCGGGCCAGCCTTGCAGGTCCAGCTCGGCGCGGTGCGGAAGAAAATCAAAACAGGCATTGGCCAGATCGGTGCGTCCTTCGCGGGCCAGCATCTTGTCCAGCACCGTTTTCAGGCGATGGAGATACAGTACGTCCGATGCCGCATAGGCAATCTGCGCATCGCTCAGCACATCTGCACCCCAGTCTGAACTTTGTTGCTGTTTGGAAATATCCACGGCCAGTAACTCTTGCAGCAGATTTTTCAGCCCGTGCCGGTCGGTGTAGGTGCGCACCAGCTTTGAGGCGATCTTGGTGCAATAGACCGGCGCGGCCAAAACCCCGAAACGGTGCTTCATTACGGCGATGTCAAAGCGGCCGAAATGGAACAGTTTCAGGACCTTGGGATCGGCCAGAAGGCGGGTCAGATTGGGGGCCGTTGTCTGGGATTGGGCGATTTGCACCACATGGCCGTCGCCGTCGCCCGAGGACAGCTGCACCACGCACAGGCGATCACGGTGCGGATGCAGCCCCATGGTTTCGCAATCAATGGCCACCACCGGCCCAAGGTCCAGATCATCGGGTAAGTCGCCGTGGTAAAGATGGTTGGCCATGGGCCGGCACTCCTCGCTTTTTTGGTCTTTGCGGTTGCGGGGCGTGGTCCGTGTCAGGGCGGCGCCCACCGTTTTTGCTGTCTTATAAGAGGGGCGGGAAAATTGCCACCGATAACCGGGCTATCCGTGGGCAAAGAGCCTTGAGTGCCGCTCGATCCGGCGCAGCTGGCTGGCAACGTCCCGCAGCTTCAGGGTTACCGGGTCAAGGGTCATCACCATCAGGCCGATGCGCTGGGCCGAGGTTGGCGTCGTGTAGGCGGACAATTGGGCGCGATAGGCGGCCTCGCCCATGTCGAACAGGATCAGGGCTTTCATCACCACAACCAGCAGGACGACCTTGTCAACAGCCAGCCAAACCATCCGCGCGCGCAGGATCAGGCGCCAGATGGCGGCCAGTGATTCGCTGGATGATCCCGTCCTGTTCGTCAAGGCGTGCGCTCCTGCTGCGGTATTGCGATCTCGTCCTCAGGAGGAGCATGGATTCAAGGCGCGATTGTGACCACGGATCGGCGCCGCAGATTTTCGGCCATGATCCGCCGGAAATGCGTGTAACTGCCCGTTTGGTAACGGATAATAAGGGGATTTGCGCCATATTGTTGACGCGATTTTGTGTTTCTCTGCTTTCAGAACCCACAAGAGAATCATGGGGCGTCGTCAATTGTAACAACTCGTTCAGGAATGGGCGCAGGATCATGAAGTTCAGAGAACATATCCCGATCGGGACACAGATCGCCTTGTTGCCAGCCCTTGCGCTGATCGGATTTGCCGCCGTCTTGTTTTTGCAATACGAGGGCCTCGGCTATCAACAGGAGTTGAACAAAAGCGAGGTTGCCCGGCTGGATCTGATGGATGGCTTACGCCGGTTTCAACGGCAGATGACCGATGTCAGGGTTAGCGAAAAGAATTTTTTCGCCCACCACAAGATCTCGGACACTGTGGCGCATAAGGCCGCCGAGGACGCTATTTTCAGGATCCTCGCTGGTCTCTCGACGGAACACACGTCGGTTATCGGCAAGGCCCAGCTGGACCAGTGGACGCGGATGCTGAAAACCTATCAGGATTATTACGACGATGCGGCGCGCGAATTGGAAATCATCGGCTATACCGAAAATGTCGGTCTGCGCGGTTCAATGCGCACGGCCATTCATAGTGTCGAATCCAGAATCAAGTATAAGAATCCGGTGCTGATGCGCGACATGCTGGAAATGCGTCGGCACGAAAAGGATTTCATCATTCGCGGCGAAGATAAATTCTATACCATGTGGGAGGATTCAATCGGCGTCTTTCAACATACGCTGGGGCAGGCGCATCTGTCGGATGTGGATCGAGCGGTGATCAACCTTACCATGCCGATATATGTCGATTCGTTTCGCGCCATGGTCGAGCACAAGCGAGACCTCGTAATCGACGGGGGCCGGGTCGATGATCTGTCGCAACGGATCATGAAAAGCATCAATCTGGCACTGGTCAAGGCCTCGGTTCATTCGCGCTCGGCGTTGGAGCGGAAATTCGCGGATGCGCGCAGCAAATTTCTGTACATTGCCGCGTTTACCTTTTTGATCGGTGTCGTCACGGTCATGGTCAGCCGCTGGATCGGCGGCGGTTTGCGCGGATCGCTGACCCTGATCACGAACGCCATGACACGCCTGACAAAGGGCGATCTGAACGCCCGGATCCCGGCGACCTCATACGCCAATGAGATCGGTCAGATGGCCAAGGCCTTGCGGGTGTTTAGGGAAAATGACAAGCGGCGGCTGCTGGCGGATATCAATCTGCGGCGGGCGAAAAGGCAGACGGAAAACATCATTCAATCCATGCACGAGGCCCTGTTTGAAATCGACCGGGACGGCACCATCAAGACCAGCAACGCGGCGGCCGAGCGTTTGCTGGGGCTCTCGATGGAGGAATTGATTGGCCAAAATCTGGCCCGGTTCTTTATCGAACATGGGACCGGTGCACGCGCGTCAGGCCTCCGCGGGATTGATGCGATCATCAAACCCGAGGACACCCGTGGCACCGCCGAGCGGACCATGATCAAGACGGACGGCCGCGCCATCATGGTCTCGTATTCATGGGCGCAGATGCTGGATGACGTGGACGGGCAAACCGAAATCATCGTCACCGTGCGCGACATCTCTGAGCAACAGAAAGCCAAACAGGAAATTTTGCAGTTCAAGCGCACTCTGGATCAGAGCGATGATGAGGTTTACCTGTTCTGGGCCGATGATTTCCGCATCTTTTACCAGAATCGCAGCGCTTGCAGGCTGACCGGCTGGACGGTGGATGAATATTCCGAAAAGACAGTGATGGATTTCAACCCCGATTTCGATCCGGCTTGGTTCAAGGCGCTGGTTGCCCCTCTGATTTCGGGTGAAGAAAGCCAGATCATGTATGAGCGCGTCGAACACCGGACCAACCGCCCGGTGGAGGTCGCCATCGAATATGTCACCGCCAAGGACGGTTTCCGGCCCTATTTCGTGGCCTTTGTCCGGGATATTTCCGAACGCAAGGCTGCCGACCGCGCAAAATCCGAGTTTGTTTCGACCGTCAGCCATGAATTGCGCACGCCCCTGACCTCGATCAAGGGGGCGCTGGGGATCATCGCCGCCGATCCCAAGGGGGAACTGGCGGAAGGCCACAAAAAGCTGGTTTCGATTGCCCTGACCAACAGCGATCGTCTGGCCCGGTTGATCAACGACATTCTGGATTTTGAAAAGATCGAGGCCGGGATGATGGAATATCGGATGGAGCCGATGGACCTGAGCGCGCTGGTTAGCGAGGCCTTGCAGAGCAACGAAGGATACGCGCAGACCTATGGCGTGCATTTTGTCGCCAAGGGAACCGAGGCGCCGGTGATGATCAATGGCGACCGGGACCGTCTGATGCAGGTTCTGTCCAACCTGATGTCGAACGCGGCCAAGTTCTCGGACAAGGGTGCCGATATCGAGGTTTCGCTAAGCTCTGCGGACGGCAAGGTTCGCGTGGCGGTAAAGGATTCGGGCGCCGGTATCCCCGAGGCCGCCCAAGCGACGATTTTCGACAAGTTCACGCAAGCGGATTCCTCGGACCAGCGCAAGAAGGGCGGCACGGGTCTGGGCCTGAATATCGTCAAGAGCATGGTCGAAGCGCATGGCGGGACCATCGCCTTTGACAGCAAGGAAGGTGTCGGCACGACGTTCTATTTCGATCTGGCGCTATTGCAGGATGTGGCCGACGAAGAGCCCGGGCGGGCAGAGTCCGATACCAAAGACGCCGAACGTCCGGATATTGCGGCCCAGTAAGAGGCTGGCCGTTACCGGTCTGCGCCCCTCAGCGGTTGTCGATGACCTGCTGGCACCAGCCGAGGATGGCGTCAGGGTCGGCGGGCAGCGGTTTGGCCAATCCATCTACGAAACCGTCAAACGCATCGCGGCTGGACGGGCCGACGCCGACCAGAACCGGAATCCCCTGTTCCAGAGCGCTGCCGATGGCGGTGCAAAACCCGTGGCCCTCGGCCTCTTGCGGGCCGAATTTGTTCAGGATGAACAGGTCCGAGCGCGCCGGGTCGCGTTGTTCGACCGCAGCGACGGCGGCACTGATTCCGGCGGGGTTCAGGCGGCAACTGCTGGAGCCCTCGCCAAGCGACTGGGTGATGCAGATGGCGGGGCCGTCGGGCAGAACCCGGAGGTCCATGTCGCAGTCATGTGCGTCCTCGGGTTGGTCCTGAAGGATTTTCACAACCCCCGACAGGCGCACGCCCTTTGCCGATAACGCCTCGGCCGTTTGCGACAAAAGCCGGTCGATCTCACCCCGCACTGTCGAACTGACAAACGCAATATTCATGTGGTCTGCTCCTTTTGGTGTTGCCGGACAGTTTCGGACCGACAGCGGTGGAAATCAAGGCGCGTCGCCTGTTTTTCGGGCATTCGGCGCGCGCTTGGGGGATTTGACGCGGCACCGCCTTATGCTGCTTGACGAGATCAGATGCAATAATCAGGGTCTCTCAGGACATATTGGCCAGAGCGGCAGGATGAACGATGCCAGAGAATGTTGCACAAACCCGAACCAAATCACCTGCCGCGCAGCGCGCGCGGGGCCGGATCGGGATCGATTATTCCACCGATGGTCTGGTTCATCTGTTCCAAAGCGGATCTGCGCGCCTATTGCTGCCGCGAACCTACGGCGGTGGTGCCGAGGCGGTTCTGCTGAATACCGCAGGTGGGCTGACGGGGGGCGATCGGCTGGACATTGAGGCGACGCTAAAACCACGGGCCAGCCTTTTGATCACGACCCAGGCGGCAGAGCGGATTTACCGCTCGGCGGGCGGAACGGCGGCAATTAATACCCGCCTGCGCCTTGGAGCAGGGGCAGCGCTGGATTGGCTGCCGCAGGAAACGATCCTGTTCGAGCGGGCCTCGTTGCAGCGGAACCTCTGTGTTGAAATGGCCAAAGACGCGCGCTTTCTGGGACTTGAAACCCTGGTTTTGGGGCGGCGCGCCATGGGTGAGACGTTGACATATGCCGACATTGGCGACCACCGGCGAATTTGGCGCAACGGGCGTCTATTGCACGCTGAATCCCTTTGCTATCCCAAGGAAACAGGGCGGGCGCGCAAGGTCACGGGCGGCGCGCGGGCGGTGGCTAGCCTGATCTATGTTGCGCCGGATGCCGAGGCGCGTTTGGCGCAGGCTCGTGAGCTGTTGAATTTTGACACGGTGGCTGCAGCGGCGTCGGCGTGGCAGGGAAAGCTGGTCCTGCGCTTTCATGCTAAAGACGCGCAGCCCTTGCGAAAGGCGCTGGCAGGGTTTTTAACAGAGTTTCGTGCAAAAGCGTTGCCGCGGGTTTGGCAAATGTAAAGGAGGCGGGATGAACCTGACACCGAGAGAAAAGGACAAGCTGCTGGTCAGCCTTGCCGCGATGGTCGCTCGGGCGCGACTGGCGCGGGGGGTCAAGTTGAACCACCCCGAGGCGGTGGCGTTAATCACGGACTATGTGGTCGAGGGGGCGCGGGACGGGCGTAGCGTTGCCGATCTGATGGCTGCGGGGGCGAGCGTGGTGACGCGCGATCAGTGTATGGAGGGTGTGCCCGAAATGATCCCCGATGTGCAGGTCGAGGCGACCTTTCCCGACGGAACGAAACTGGTCACTGTCCATCAACCGATTCGCTGAGGCCGGACCACGAATGGTGATGAAACGAAAAAAGGAGAGCCGCGGATGATCCCCGGAGAGATACGTGTCGCATCGGGCGAGATAGAGTTGAACGCCGGTACCAAGACTCGGGTGCTGGATGTGGCCAACACCGGCGACCGGCCGGTGCAGGTGGGCAGTCATTTCCATTTCGGTGAGGCTAATGCGGCGCTGTCCTTTGATCGCGATGCGGCGCGGGGGATGCGGCTGGATGTGGCCTCGGGCACGGCGGTGCGCTTCGAGCCCGGGCAGACCCGAGAGGTGCGGCTGGTGCCGATTTCCGGCACGCGAACGGTTTATGGGTTTAACGGTCAGGTGATGGGAAAATTATGATGGGAGAGTTGTAATGCCGACCAGAATTTCACGCGCGCAATATGCCGATATGTATGGCCCCACCACCGGCGACCGGGTGCGCCTTGCCGACACCGAGCTGTTCATCGAGGTCGAGCGCGACCTGACCACCTATGGCGAAGAGGTCAAGTTCGGTGGTGGCAAGGTGATCCGGGACGGGATGGGACAGTCTCAGGTCAGCCGGGCGGACGGGGCCGTGGATACGGTCATTACCAACGCGCTGATCGTGGACCATCAGGGAATCCTGAAGGCGGATATCGGCATCCGGGACGGAAAAATCGCGGGGATTGGCAAGGCGGGCAACCCCGACACCCAGCCTGGTGTGGATATCATCATCGGTCCGGGCACCGAGGTCATTGCCGGTGAGGGCAAGATCGTGACTCCGGGCGGGTTTGACAGTCATATCCATTTCATCTGTCCGCAACAGATCGACGACGCGCTGCACGCTGGCATCACCACCATGCTGGGCGGGGGAACCGGACCGGCGCATGGCACGCTGGCCACCACCTGCACCCCCGGCGCCTTTCATCTGGGCCGGATGCTGCAGGCGGCTGATGCGCTGCCGATGAACCTTGGTTTTGCGGGCAAGGGGAACGCCAGCCTGCCCGGCGCGCTGCTGGAGCAGGTTTACGCTGGTGCCTGCAGTCTGAAGCTGCACGAGGATTGGGGGACGACTCCGGCGGCGATCGATTGCTGCCTGAGCGTTGCCGAGCAAACGGATGTGCAGGTGATGATCCACACCGATACGCTGAACGAGGCGGGGTTTGTGGAAAATACGCTGGCGGCGTTTAAGGGGCGCACCATTCACGCCTTTCACACCGAAGGCGCCGGGGGCGGGCACGCACCCGACATCATTCGTCTTGCCGGTGAGGAAAACGTGCTGCCGGCCTCGACCAACCCGACGCGGCCCTATACCGTCAACACGCTCGAAGAACATCTGGACATGTTGATGGTCTGCCATCACCTGGATCAGAATATCCCCGAGGACGTGGCCTTTGCCGAAAGCCGGATTCGCCGGGAAACCATCGCCGCCGAGGATATTCTGCACGATATGGGAGCGTTCAGCATCATTGCCAGCGACAGTCAGGCGATGGGGCGGGTTGGCGAGGTGATCCTGCGCACATGGCAAACCGCCGACAAGATGAAAAAGCAACGCGGGCGCCTGCCCGAAGAGGCGGGCGAGAACGACAATTTCCGCGTGCGGCGCTATATCGCGAAATACACGATTAACCCGGCGATTGCGCATGGGATGAGCGCCCATATCGGCAGTGTCGAGCCCGCAAAGCGTGCCGATCTGGTGATCTGGAACCCGGCGTTTTTCGGCGTCAAACCAGATATGGTTCTGCTCGGCGGTAGCATCGTCATGAGCCAGATGGGCGATCCCAATGCCAGTATTCCGACGCCACAGCCGGTATATTCGCGTCCGATGTTCGGGGCTCTTGGCGGGGCGCTGACGGCCAGTTCCGTCTCGTTCGTCAGCCACGCGGCAAACAGTTCCTGCATCGCCCAGACTCTGGGATTGGCAAAGGAGACGGTGGCGGTGACCGGCACCCGGGGTCTGGGCAAGCGTGACATGGTGTTGAACGATGCCCTGCCACGGATCGAAGTGGACCCCGAAACCTATGAAGTGCGTGCGGATGGCGTGTTGCTGACCTGTGAACCGGCTGCCGAGCTGGCGATGGCGCAGCGATATTTTTTGTATTGAGGGGGTTGGGATGTTACGCGCCGAAACCGTCTGTCACGCTGTGAGCGCGCTGGCCAAAGAGCGCGTGACGTTGGATTATGCCTCACGATTTCTGCGCCGCAAGGTGGTGGAAAGCGACGGCGGGCTGCGCTTTTTGGTGGACTTGCCCGAGGCGGTGTTGCTGCACGAGGGCGACGCATTTCAGTTGCGCGACGGGCGCTTGGTTTCGGTCGTTGCCGCGGTCGAGCCGCTGCTGGAGGTTTCGGGGGATATCGCGCGTTTTGCCTGGCATATCGGCAATCGCCACACCCCGTGCCAGATCGAAGGGGAGTGTCTGCGGATTGCCCGCGACCCGGTGTTGGGCGACATGCTGTTGGGTCTGGGCGCGGATTTGCGCGAGGTGATGGCGCCATTTTCGCCTGAGGGAGGAGCCTATGGGCACGGGCGCACGCACGCGCATGGATGATGCAACCCTGCTGACGCTGTCACAGATGCTGTCTGCGGCCTTTCCGGTCGGGGCGTTCAGCTATTCGCACGGGTTGGAGCAGGTGATCGGGCAGGATGCGCCTTTGGATGCGGCGGGTTTGCAGGACTGGGTTGGCGGTGTTCTTGAATTTGGTGCGCCGCGAAATGATGTGCTGTTGCTGCTGGCGGCGTTTCGGGCGCGTTCGGACGGGGAGGTCAGGGCGGTCAATGATCTTGCTTTGGCGCTGGCCTGCAGCGCCGAGCGGCATGAAGAGACACAAGCGCTGGGCGCGGCATTTTCGCGAACGGCGCGGCAGGTTTGGGGGGTGAAAATTCCGGCATCGGCGGTCTCGGGGCTGGTCTATCCGGTGGCGGTCGGACGGGCCGCGCGACTGTTGAACCTGCCGGAGCGGGCTGTGGCGGCGCTGTTCTTGCAGGGGGTTGTGGCCAATCTTGTGCTTATCGGGGTGCGCCTCGTCCCGCTGGGCCAGGGCGAAGGGCAGCAAATTCTGGCGCGGCTTTCGACCATGATCGGGCAGATGTTGCCCGACCTCTTGCGGGCCGATCTTGGGCAGATTGGCGGTTGCGCCCTGTTGTCGGATATGGCGGCAATGCGGCATGAAACCATGACAGAGAGGATCTTTCGCACATGAGCGCGATGAATGGACCGTTGCGTGTTGGAATAGGCGGGCCGGTGGGTGTGGGCAAGACCGCGCTGACCGAGGCGCTGTGCAAGGCGCTGCGCGGGCGCTGCTCGCTGGCGGTGATCACCAACGATATCTATACGCGCGAGGATGCCGAGTATCTGATGCGTGCGCAGGCCCTGCCCGCTGAGCGTATTCGTGGGATCGAGACTGGTGGCTGTCCCCACACCGCAATCCGCGAAGATGCCTCGATCAATCTGGCAGCCATCGCCGATTTGCGCGCCGCCTTTCCCGATCTCGATCTGGTTCTGATTGAAAGCGGCGGGGACAATCTGGCGGCGACCTTTTCGCCCGAACTGGTCGATCTGACCATATTCATGATCGACGTGGCTGCCGGACAGGATATCCCCCGCAAGCGAGGGCCGGCCTTGATGCGTTCGGATCTGCTGGTGGTGAACAAGACTGATCTGGCGCCTCATGTCGGGGTGTCGCTGGCGCGGATGGAGGCGGATTGCCAAGCGGTGCGTGGCGGGAGGCCGTTCATGTCTTGCGGCACCGACAAGACCGCCGCTGTTGCGCAGATCATCGCCTTTCTGGTCGCCGAGGGCGGTCTGGCGCTGGCCGACCCGGAGGGCAGGACCGCTGGCGATCGAATGCAGTTATGAAATCCTGAAAAAAATCCTGTCAACGGATGGCGAATCGGCGTTAAATCGGAACTGGAAAATGCATTGGCCGATCAATTCGGGTCCTCTCAACGGGAACGCTGACCGCCGTATCTGAAAATCGTCTGCTGATGCGTGAAAGCGATCAGAGAGAGGTTTTCAAATGCCCGTATCATCTCCGTCCTCGCCGCGTGTTGCCCTGATTTGCGGCCCTTACTCATCGGGAAAATCAACCCTGCTGGAGGCTCTATTGTCCGAGGCTGGCGCCTTGCAGAGACGCCCCGGAGAAGGGGCCGTGTTGCGCGTGGCGGACGCAACGGCCGAGGCGCGGGCTCATGGGATGTCAACAGAAATGACCGTTGCCAGTGCGGAATATATGGGGCAGGCGTGGAGCTTTCTGGATTGTCCCGGTCTGGTTGACCTGATGCAAGACACGCGCGCCGCAGCGAGTGTTGCCGATATCGCCGTCGTCGTGGCCGAGCCAGATGCGCAAAAATCGGTGGCGCTGGGCGCATATTTCGAGTTGCTGGAATCCCTTGACTTGCCCCATATCCTGTTCATCAACAAGTTTGACAAGAACGAACTGTCGGCGCGGGCTCTGCTGCAGGCCTTTCAGGAGGTCTCGGCCCGACCGCTGGTATTGCGCGAGATGCCGATCCGCGCGGGCGGCGAAATCACCGGCCATGTGGATCTGGTTTCAGAGCGGGCGTTTCACTGGCAAGAGGGGAAACCCTCAAGCCTGATTGCCTTGCCCGAGGATCAAGCGGCGCGGGAAAACGAGGCGCGGGAATTGTTGTTCGAAAATCTTGCGGATTTTGACGACGCTTTGCTGGAAAAGCTGCTGGAGGACGTGACCCCCTCGAGCGACGAGATTTATGCCAATCTTACGCGTGATCTGTCGGCCAATCTGGTGGTGCCGGTGTTTTTCGGCTCGGCCAGCCACGGCAATGGGATCCACCGGTTGATGAAGGCGCTGCGCCATGAGTCGCCCGATGTGACGGTTACCGCGGCGCGTCAAGGCCTTGGGCAGGACGGGGGCCTGTTGGTGCGCGTTTTCAAGACGGCGCAGGCGGGTCACGCGGGCAAGGTTTCGGTCGGGCGAGTCATGAGCGGTGAACTTGCCGAGGGAGATCCGGTCGGGGGCGAACGCCCGGCGGGTCTTAGCCGCCTGTTTGGCCAGAAGATGACGGCAATCGAGCGGGCGGCGGCGGGCGATGTCATTGGCCTTGGCAAGCTGGAAAACGCCGCCACGGGCGATTTGCTGGGACCGGAGGGAAAGGTCGAGTCACTGGTTGATGTAGAGGTTCCGGCACCTCTGTTTGCTCTGGCGATCCGGACCGAAAGCCACAATGATGAGGTCAAGCTCCCGGACGCGCTGCAAAAGATTCTGGCCGAGGATCCCTCGCTCGGCAGCCGGTTTGACCCCTATACCGGTGAGCATATTCTGGAAGGGCAGGGCGAGATGCATCTGAAACTGGCGCTGGAGCGTCTGGGCAACCGCGCCGGTCTTGCGGTCAAAAGCACGCCAGCCCGCATTGCCTATCGCGAGACGATCCGCAAGCCGGCCACCAGCCGGGTCCGCCACAAAAAGCAAAGTGGCGGGCATGGCGAATTTGGAGAGGTTGAGTTGAAAATAACCCCTCGCGCACGTGGCGAGGGGTTTTCCTTTGGCGATCAGATCAAGGGCGGCGTCGTGCCGCGCCAGTATATTCCGGCAATCGAGGCAGGAGTTCGCGAGGCCATGCAAAAGGGGGTGCAGGGGGTGCCGGTCGTCGATGTTGATGTGGTCCTGACCGACGGCAAGTTTCATTCGGTGGATAGCTCGGAAATGGCCTTTCGCAAGGCAGCCGGACAGGCCATGCGCGAGGCGTTGGCAAAGGCAGGCTCGATCCTGCTTGAGCCGGTCCATGCGGTTTCGATCCGGGTGCCCAGTCCGTTCATCGCCGCGGTGCAAAAGATCGTTCTGGGCCATCGCGGTCAAATCTTTGGTTTTGGTGACGGTGAAAAGGCGCGCGCGGGCTGGGATGAAATCACTTGTCAGATGCCGGCGGCCGAGATGCAGACCCTGATCACCGAAATCCGCGCCCGGACCCTGGGCGCGGGAACATTTGAGGCGCATTTTGACCATCTGCAGGAGATGGCCGGCAAGGAAGCGGCCGCGGTTCTGGCCGATGCTTGAGGTTGATTCCGGGGTTAAGGGTCCACGCCACTAGGCGTGAAAGCGCTGGTGCTCAGAACTGAAGGCATAGATGATGCAGCCCGCCAGAAGGCTTGCGCCAAACAGCAGAAAGATCTGGCTGTAAAAGGCGGGTGGGGCGGTTTGTCCGGCCGGGATGGCCTTTGCCATGAGGCTGGTCAGAAACTGCATCAGGGCCACGCCGCCGACGCCAAAGAGGTTCAGCAGGGTTATCCCGCGCCCGGTCAAATGGCGCGGCATGAACAGTTGGCCATGTGCCATCAGCGCCGGAAACGACGCTCCGAAAAAGCCGATCGCGGTCAACAGCAGTGCCGAGGTCAACCAGCTGGTCTGGGGATAGCCCCAGAGGATCAGCAACAGGGCTGCCCCGGCCAGATTTCCACCCAGAACCACTTTTTTCTTGGATCCTAGCAGGCGCTCGGCGGGGCCATAGACAAAGCTGCCCACGGCCATTGCAATCGCCATCATCAGGGTGGCATTGCCGATTCCGGTTGCGCTGAGCCCATAGACGTCACGGAAATACGGCCCCGCCCAGAGACCGCGCAGCCCGGCGGCGGGGGCGTAATTGACCAGCATCAGCGGAAACAGCAGAGCCAGACGGGGGTTCATGACCAGACTGAGGAGGCTGCCTTTTTGCTGCGCTTCGTGGTCTTCGCGGGGTGGATCGCGCAGCGCCAGAAGAAGAGCCAAAGCGACGATCAGAGCGGCAATCGCCAGCCCCCACATGGTTTGCCTCCAGCCAAAACCGTGCACGGCCCAAGCCAGCGGGGCCGAGCTGACAAGATTGCCCGCCGAGCCAAAGCCGATCATCGCTCCGGCGAGGGTTGCGAACATCGCCTGCGGATAGACCCGCGCGAAGATGTAATATGAGGCCATCAGGATTGGCGCTCCGCCAAGACCGAACAGCGCCATCGCCAGTTCAACCGCGCCGGGCCCTTGTGCCAGCGCGAACACCACGGCCCCGCCTCCGCCGCCGATGATCAACAGGACCGAGGCCGTCAGCCGCGGCCCGATTCGGTCCAGCGCCCAGCCGACCGGAATTTGCATCAGCGCAAACACCAGAAACCAAAGGCCCGAGGCAAACGACAGGTCTGCCGAGCTGGTGCCGATCTCGGCCCCCAGAACCGGCGTCAGGACGGCCAGAAACGAGCGATAGAACTGACTGAGAAAATAGCCGAAGACCAGAAAAAAAATACCTGCCCGCACGATGGATACCCCTTGTTGTCTGGCCACAAAGTTAGACGTGTCTTTTCGGCAGGCGCAAGCGGATTTCGCCCGGTTTTGTGAATCGGGTCCCTGATCGGGTTGGTACACCGGTTTTTGGCGTGCGGAATGTGGCCTCTTGAATTCCTGAGCCCCAGCCCGTAAATGGGCGCAGTCAGGCAGGGGCCTGATACGCAGCAGGAGACCGCGACATGGCCAGAGTCAATCCCTTTCAGTTTATCCAGCAGGTGCGCGCAGAGGTCTCCAAGGTTGTCTGGCCGACCCGGCGCGAAACGACCGTGACAACGGGCATGGTCTTTGCCATGGCGGCCATCGCGGCGCTGTTCTTTTTTGTCGTCGATCAGGTGATCCGGCTGGGTCTGACGACGGTTCTGGGCTTTTTTGGCTGATCGCAACGGCGGGCCTGCGGGTGGCTGACAGCGTGGCGGGCAAACTTGGACCGCTGAAATGGCTGGCGAAAAAATGCGCCCAGCCCCTTGAATTCAAACGGATTGCGCGCTAGAGGCAAGCTCACCCAAGGCAAAGGCGTGCATCGATTCGGAATGCGCGCTGTTTTTTGTTCTGGGCGATACGCATTAAGCGGTTGATAAGACAGAGAAATCCGGCAGGCTTGCCTGCCAATCGAGAGGTGACGAGCGACATGGCATTAAGGTGGTACTCGGTAAGCGTCCTCTCGAATTTCGAGAAAAAGATTGCCGGGCAGATCAAGGAAGCTGTTGCGCAAGAGGGACTCGAGGACGAAATCGTCGAGGTTCTTGTCCCCACCGAAGAGGTGATCGAGGTTCGCAAGGGCAAAAAGATCCAGACCGAGCGACGTTTTATGCCGGGCTATGTTCTGGTGCGCATGGAGATGTCCGACAAGGCCTATCACCTGATCAATTCGATCAACCGCGTCACCGGATTTCTGGGCCAGCAGGGCCGCCCGACGCCGATGCGCGATTCCGAGGTGGCGGTGATCCTCAATCAGGTCGAGGAAGGTGCAGAAAGCCCGCGCTCGCTGATTTCCTATGAGGTCGGTGAAATTGTAAATGTGACCGACGGCCCGTTCGAGGGGTTCTCGGGGCAGGTCGAGGATGTGGACGAGGACAACTCGCGCCTGAAGGTCTCGGTCTCGATTTTTGGCCGGGCGACGCCGGTCGAACTGGAATACACGCAGGTCAGCAAACAGACCTGACGTGTTGTGTTTGTGGGAGATCGGCCTCACGCGTGAGGCGTATCGCACCACACCAAAATTGCCCCCGGGGACGCGCCCCGCGGGCCGGAGCAAAAGGAGGCCAACATGGCCAAGAAAATCGCTGGCACGATGAAGCTGCAAGTCAAGGCGGGGCAGGCTAACCCCTCGCCACCCGTTGGGCCCGCTCTGGGTCAACGTGGCATCAACATCATGGAATTCTGCAAGGCGTTCAACGCCAAAACGCAGGATCTGGAGCCGGGCGCCCCGTGCCCGACCATTATCACCTATTATGTTGATAAGTCCTTTACCATGGACATCAAGACACCCCCGGCGTCCTACCTGCTGAAAAAGGCGGCCAAGTTGAAGTCGGGTGCCAAGACACCGGCGCGTGAAGTCGTCGGTTCGGTTACCGCAAAACAGGTGCGTGAAATTGCCGAGGCCAAGATGAAGGACCTCAGCGCCAACGATATCGATGCCGCGATGCAGATCATTTTGGGATCCGCTCGCTCGATGGGTATTGAGGTGAAGGGGTAATCGACATGGCTAAACTGGGAAAAAGAACACAGGCCGCGCGCGCCGCATTCGCCGGAAAATCCGACGTCAGCGTTGAAGAGGCTGTTGCCTTGGTCAAGGCAAACGCCACCGCCAAATTCGATGAAACCGTTGAAATCGCGGTGAATTTGGGTGTGGATCCCCGCCACGCGGACCAGATGGTGCGTGGTGTCGTGGCCCTGCCCAACGGTACCGGCAAAACCATGCGAGTCGCGGTTTTCGCGCGCAACGAAAAGGCTGATGAGGCCAAGGCGGCCGGGGCCGACATCGTGGGCGCCGAGGACCTAATGGAGCAGGTTCAGGGTGGCACGATCGATTTCGATCGTTGCATTGCCACCCCGGATATGATGCCGATCGTCGGGCGTTTGGGCAAAATTCTGGGCCCGCGCAACCTGATGCCGAACCCGCGCGTTGGCACCGTGACGATGGATGTCAAGGAAGCCGTGGAAAAGGCCAAGGGCGGCGAAGTGCAGTTCAAGGTTGAAAAGGCCGGTGTCGTTCATGCCGGTGTCGGCAAAGCCAGCTTTGACGAGAGCAAGCTGGTCGAGAACGTAAAGGCATTTGTTTCAGCGGTGCAAAAGGCCAAGCCCTCCGGGGCCAAGGGGGCCTACATGAAAAAGATCTCGCTGAGCTCGACCATGGGGCCGGGTGTTAGTGTCGATGTCGCCGCGGCGGTTGGCGAATAAGAAATTCTCCGGCCTTTCGGGGCCGGGATAGGGCGGGGGTCAAACCCTGCCCGACGTCCGAGACGGTGGGAGCCGCGAGGCTTAATTCCCTGCCCGAGACGGGAAGCGAACAAAGAACCGGAGAGCATGCTTTCGGGTGATTTTGGGAGGATCCCGTAATGACGGACCCTAAGCGCCGGTGTCTATTGCCGGCAAACATGAGCCGGAGGGGGAAACCTCTCCATAATTTGGAGCAAGACTGTGGATAGAGCCCAAAAAGAAGCAGTGGTCGCTGAACTCGGCCAAATCTTCGCGGACTCTGGCGTGATCGTGGTTGCACATTACGCAGGTCTTACAGTTGCAGAGATGCAGGATTTCCGGGGTCGCATGCGCGAAGCCGGTGGGTCCGTACGTGTCGCCAAGAACAGGCTCGCCAAGATCGCTCTTGAGGGCACCCAATGCGAAAGCATCTCGGGGTTGCTTAATGGGATGACCGTTCTCGCCTATTCCGAGGACCCGGTTGCCGCGGCGAAAGTTGCGCAATCCTTTGCCAAGGACAATGACAAGCTTGTCATCCTTGGGGGTGCCATGGGTGAGACCGCTCTGGATCCGGCCGGTGTCAAGGCCGTGGCCGCCATGCCGTCGCGTGATGAGCTGATTGCTCAGATCGCGTCGTGTATCGGTGCCCCGGCTTCGAACATCGCCGGTGCGATTGGCGCACCTGCCTCGAACATCGCGTCGATCCTTTCGACGATCGAGGACAAGGCGGCGTAAGCGAACTGCAATTGTGAGGCGTGTGAATGGGACAACCGAAACCACGCTGGATACACATCAACACTGAAACGGAAAAAAGCAAATGGCTGATCTGAAAAAACTGGCTGAAGAGATTGTTGGTCTGACCCTTCTCGAAGCACAAGAACTGAAAACCATCCTGAAAGACGAATATGGCATCGAACCGGCTGCAGGTGGCGCTGTTGTCATGGCCGGCCCGGCTGAAGGTGGCGAAGCCGCCGAGGAAAAAGACGAATTCGACGTCATCCTCAAGGCTGCCGGCGACAAGAAAATCGGCGTTATCAAAGAGGTTCGCTCGATCACTGGTCTGGGCCTGAAAGAAGCCAAGGACCTGGTCGACGCTGGTGGCAAAGCCGTCAAGGAAGGCGTTACCAAGGCCGAAGCCGAAGAAATCAAGGCCAAGCTGGAAGCAGCTGGCGCCGAAGTCGAACTGAAGTAATCGACCGGCAGGACTCGCCTTTTTGGGCGTCAGAAACACTGGCTGGACCTGCGTGGATGCGGGTCCGGCCTAACCTGTCTTTCAAGGGGCCTTGTTGCCCAAGACCTCTTGAAAGGTGCGGTTGAAGGTTCGGGTGCAGGGCTTTGGGATGCCCGGCAAGAATAGAACCGAGATTGCCCTATGGTGAACGGGAATAGCTGGTGCCCGACAGTTATGCCTCGTGAACAGACGAAAGGTGACTGACAGTCATGGCTCAAAAATTCTCTGGCCACAAACGTATCCGCAAATATTATGGTCATATCCGTGAGGTTCTGGATATGCCGAACCTTATTCAGGTTCAACGCAGCAGTTATGAATTGTTCCTGAAATCCGGCGATCAGGCCCAACCGCAGGACGGCGAAGGGATTCGTGGGGTTTTCCAGTCGGTCTTTCCGATCAAGGATTTCAACGAAACCGCGGTGCTGGAATTCGTGAAATACGAGCTGGAAAAGCCGAAATACGATGTCGAGGAATGTCAGCAACGTGACATGACCTATGCCGCGCCGCTGAAGGTGACGCTGCGCCTGATCGTGTTTGATGTGGACGAGGATACCGGCGCACGCAGCGTCAAGGACATCAAGGAACAGGACGTGTTCATGGGCGATATGCCGCTCATGACCGACACCGGAACCTTTGTTGTCAATGGCACCGAGCGGGTGATCGTTTCGCAAATGCACCGTAGCCCTGGCGTGTTTTTCGACCATGACAAGGGCAAGACCCATTCCAGCGGCAAGCTGCTGTTCACCAGCCGGATCATTCCCTATCGCGGCTCGTGGCTGGACTTTGAATTTGACGCAAAAGACATCGTTTTTGCCCGTATCGACCGGCGCCGCAAGCTGCCGGTCACGACCCTCTTGTATGCCTTGGGCCTGGATCAGGAAGGCATCATGGATGCCTATTACGATACCGTCAATTACAAGCTGAACAAACGCAAGAAGGCCTGGGTCACGCCGTTTTTCCCGGACCGGATTCGCGGGACCAAGCCGGCTTTTGATATCATTGATGCCAAATCCGGCGAGGTCATCGCGGAAGCTGGCAAAAAGGTCACGCCGCGCACCGTCAAGAAGCTGATCGAAGACGGCAGCGTCAAGAATATCCTTGTCCCTTACGAGCAAATTCTCGGCCGTTTCGTTGCCAAGGACATCATCAATGAAGAAACCGGCGAGATCTGGGTCGAGGCCGGTGATGAGCTGACACTGGAATATGACAAGGACGACAATATCACCGGCGGTTCGCTGAAAACGCTGCTGGACAATGATGTGACGAATATCCCGACGCTGGACATCGATAACATCAATGTCGGTCCTTACATCCGCAACACGATGGCGATTGACAAGAACCTGAACCGCGATACCGCGCTGATGGATATTTACCGTGTCATGCGCCCGGGTGAGCCGCCCACCGTCGAGGCGGCCAGCGCCTTGTTTGATACCATGTTCTTTGACAGCGAACGCTATGACCTGTCCGCCGTTGGCCGGGTCAAGATGAACATGCGTCTGGCGCTGGATGCACCCGATACCCTGCGCACATTGCGTCGCGAAGATATCGTCGCCGTTATCAAGGCGCTGGTGGAACTGCGCGATGGCAAGGGTGAGGTTGACGACATCGACCACCTCGGCAACCGCCGTGTGCGCAGTGTCGGCGAGTTGATGGAAAACCAGTACCGCGTCGGCCTGTTGCGCATGGAGCGGGCCATTCGCGAGCGCATGTCCTCGGTCGAGATCGACACCATCATGCCGCAGGATCTGATCAACGCCAAACCCGCCGCCGCGGCGGTGCGCGAATTCTTTGGGTCAAGCCAGCTTAGCCAGTTCATGGACCAGACCAACCCGCTGTCGGAGGTCACTCACAAACGCCGCCTTTCGGCGCTTGGCCCGGGCGGTCTGACCCGCGAGCGCGCCGGTTTTGAGGTGCGCGACGTGCACCCCACCCACTATGGCCGGATGTGCCCGATTGAAACCCCCGAGGGGCCGAACATCGGTCTGATCAACAGCCTGGCTTCATTTGCGCGGGTGAACCGCTATGGCTTTATTGAAACGCCGTATCGCAAGGTGGTTGACGGGCGTGTGACCGATGACGTGGAATACATGTCGGCAACCGAAGAAATGCGCCACACGATTGCGCAGGCTAATGCACATCTCGATGATCAGGGGCGGTTCGTGAACGATCTGGCCTCGACGCGGAAATCGGGCGAATACACGCTGACGCCGCCGTCGCAGATCGACTATATCGACGTTTCGCCGAAACAGCTGGTCTCGGTTGCGGCCTCGCTGGTTCCGTTTTTGGAAAACGACGACGCCAACCGTGCCCTGATGGGGGCGAACATGATGCGTCAGGCGGTGCCTCTGGTCAAATCCGAGGCGCCCTTTGTTGGCACCGGCATCGAAGCAGTCGTGGCCCGGGACTCGGGTGCGGCCATCGTTGCCAAACGCGGCGGTGTGATCGATCAGGTTGACGCCATGCGTATCGTCGTGCGCGTGACCGACGATCTGGAGCCGGGTGATCCGGGCGTTGACATTTATCGTCTGCGCAAGTTCCAGCGTTCGAACCAGAATACCTGCATCAACCAGCGCCCGCTGGTCAAGGTCGGCGATCGGGTCAAGAAAGGCGAGGTCGTGGCCGATGGTCCGGCGACTGACATGGGCGAACTGGCCTTGGGCCGGAACGTGCTGGTCGCCTTCATGCCGTGGATGGGCTACAACTATGAGGACTCGATCCTCATTTCAGAACGCATCGTGAAAGACGACGTTTATACCTCGATCCACATTGAGGAATTCGAGGTCGCCGCTCGCGATACCAAACTGGGGCCAGAGGAAATCACCCGCGATATTCCCAATGTCGGCGAGGAGGCGCTGCGCAACCTCGACGAGGCGGGTATCGTTTATATTGGCGCCGAGGTTGGTCCAAGCGATATTCTGGTGGGCAAGATCACCCCCAAGGGCGAAAGCCCGATGACGCCCGAGGAAAAACTGCTGCGCGCCATCTTTGGTGAAAAGGCCAGCGACGTGCGTGACACCTCTCTGCGCCTGCCGCCGGGGGATTACGGCACCGTTGTCGAGGTGCGTGTCTTTAACCGTCACGGCGTGGAAAAGGACGAACGCGCCCTGCAGATCGAGCGTGAAGAAGTCGAACAGCTGGCACGCGACCGCGACAACGAAATGGCGATTCTGGATCGCAACACCTATGCCCGGCTGAAGCAGATGATCCTTGGCAAAATCGCCGTCAAGGGCCCCAAGGGTGTGAAGTCGAAATCCGAGATCACCGAGGAGCTTCTGGACAGTCTCTCGCGCGGCCAGTGGTGGCAGTTGGCGCTGGGCGATGATGCCGAGGCCGCCGCTGTCGAGGCGCTGAATGCGCAATACGAGGCACAAAAGAAGGCATTGGACGCGCGTTTCGAGGACAAGGTCGAAAAAGTGCGGCGCGGCGACGATCTGATGCCGGGCGTGATGAAGATGGTCAAGGTCTTTATTGCCGTCAAACGCAAGCTGCAGCCCGGCGACAAGATGGCCGGTCGGCACGGCAACAAGGGGGTAATCTCGCGGGTTGTTCCCGAAGAGGACATGCCTTTCCTTGCCGATGGTACACCGGTTGATTTCTGTCTTAATCCACTCGGGGTGCCCAGCCGGATGAACGTCGGTCAGATTTTGGAAACCCACATGGGTTGGGCAGCCCGGGGTTTGGGTCAGGCGATTGCCGAGGGTCTGGACGAATATCGCCGCTCGGGGGATATGACTCCGGTTCAGGACGCGTTGAAACACGCCTATGGCGACGAGGTCTACGATCAGGCCTTTGCCGACATGGGTCAGGACGATCTGCTGGAGGCCGCTGGCAACGTGACCAATGGCGTGCCCATCGCGACGCCGGTTTTTGACGGGGCCAAGGAGGCGGATATCAACGACGCCTTGAAACGCGCCGGCTTTGAAACCTCGGCTCAGTCGGTCCTTTATGATGGGCGCACCGGGGAACAATTTGCCCGTCCGGTGACTGTCGGCATGAAGTATCTGCTGAAGTTGCACCACCTCGTGGATGAAAAAATCCACGCGCGTTCGACCGGGCCTTACAGTCTGGTGACCCAGCAACCGCTGGGTGGTAAGGCGCAGTTCGGTGGTCAGCGCTTCGGGGAAATGGAGGTCTGGGCGCTTGAGGCCTATGGTGCCGCCTACACCCTGCAAGAGATGCTGACGGTGAAATCGGACGACGTTGCTGGCCGCACCAAGGTTTACGAGAGCATCGTCAAGGGCGAGGACAATTTTGAGGCCGGCGTGCCGGAATCATTCAACGTTCTTGTCAAGGAAATCCGCTCGCTCGGCCTGAATGTCGAGCTGCTGGACGCGGAGGTCGAGTGAGGGCGTTTCATCGCGCCCTCCCTTCCCATGAAAACGAGATCAGGATCATAAAATGAACCAGGAAATCACCAACAATCCCTTCGCACCGGTCCAGCCGCCGAAAACCTTTGACGAGATCAAGATCTCGCTGGCCAGCCCCGAGCGTATCCTCAGCTGGTCCTTTGGCGAGATCAAAAAACCGGAAACCATCAACTATCGCACGTTCAAGCCCGAGCGTGACGGGCTGTTCTGCGCCCGGATCTTTGGCCCGATCAAGGATTATGAATGCCTGTGTGGTAAATACAAACGGATGAAATATCGCGGCGTCACCTGCGAAAAATGCGGCGTCGAGGTGACCTTGCAAAAAGTCCGGCGCGAACGCATGGGCCATATCGAGCTGGCCGCACCGGTGGCTCATATCTGGTTTCTGAAATCGCTGCCCAGCCGCATCGGACTGATGCTGGACATGACACTGCGCGATCTGGAACGGATCCTCTATTTTGAACAATATGTGGTGATCGAGCCGGGCCTGACCGATCTGACGCACGGGCAGCTTTTGACCGAAGAAGAGTTTCTGGACGCCGAGGACCAATACGGCGCAGACGCGTTCAATGCGTCCATCGGCGCAGAGGCGATCCGCGAAATGCTGAGCCAGATCGATCTGGAGGCCGAAGCCGCGCAACTACGCGCCGATCTGGCCGAGGCGACGGGTGAATTAAAGCCTAAAAAGATCATCAAGCGGCTGAAAGTGGTCGAAAACTTTCTAGAAAGCGGTAACCGCCCGGAATGGATGGTGATGACGGTTATTCCGGTCATCCCGCCGGAACTGCGTCCGCTGGTGCCGCTGGACGGCGGGCGTTTTGCGACCTCTGACCTCAATGATCTCTATCGCCGGGTCATCAACCGCAACAACCGTCTGAAACGTCTGATCGAGCTGCGTGCACCTGACATCATCGTGCGCAACGAAAAGCGGATGCTGCAGGAATCGGTCGATGCGCTGTTCGACAACGGCCGTCGCGGTCGGGTGATTACCGGGTCGAACAAGCGGCCGCTGAAATCGCTTTCCGACATGCTGAAGGGCAAACAGGGTCGGTTTCGCCAGAACCTGCTGGGCAAACGGGTCGATTTTTCCGGCCGTTCGGTGATCGTCACCGGCCCTGAACTGCACCTGCATCAATGCGGTCTGCCGAAAAAGATGGCGCTGGAATTGTTCAAGCCGTTCATCTATTCGCGGCTTGAGGCCAAGGGCCTGAGTTCGACCGTCAAGCAGGCAAAAAAGATCGTCGAGAAAGAGCGTCCCGAAGTCTGGGATATTCTGGACGAGGTCATCCGCGAGCATCCGGTCATGCTAAACCGGGCGCCGACCCTGCACCGTCTGGGTATTCAGGCCTTCGAGCCCACCTTAATCGAGGGCAAGGCGATCCAGTTGCACCCGCTTGTCTGCTCGGCCTTCAACGCCGACTTTGACGGCGATCAGATGGCCGTTCATGTCCCGCTCAGCCTTGAAGCGCAGCTTGAGGCGCGGGTCCTGATGATGTCCACCAACAACGTCTTGAGCCCGGCAAACGGCAAGCCGATCATCGTGCCGTCTCAGGACATGATTCTGGGCCTTTATTACATCACACTTGAGCGCAAGGGCCAGATTGGCGAAGGAATGGTGTTTGCCTCGATGGAAGAGGTCAATCACGCGCTGAATGCGGGCGCTGTTCATTTGCACAGCAAGATCACCTGCCGCGTTCAGGAGGTTGACGAAGAAGGCAATTTTGTCGAGCGCCGTTACGAGACGACCCCCGGCCGCGTGCGCCTTGGGCAGCTTTTGCCGAAAAACCACAAGGCGCCGTTTGCGCTGGTCAACCGCCTTTTGCGCAAAAAGGAGGTCGGTGAGGTCATCGACACGGTCTATCGGTATTGCGGCCAGAAAGAGAGCGTCATTTTCTGTGATCAGATCATGCGCCTCGGGTTCCGCGAGGCCTTCAAGGCGGGGATCTCGTTTGGCAAGGATGACATGGTCATTCCTGAGAGCAAGTGGACGATTGTCAATTCGACTCGCGATCAGGTTAAGGAGTTCGAGCAACAGTATATGGACGGCCTGATTACGCAGGGCGAGAAATATAACAAGGTTGTCGATGCCTGGTCGAAATGTTCGGATACGGTTGCGGATGCAATGATGTCCGAAATCTCGGCGGTTCAGATCGATGAAGAGGGCGGCGAACTGGAGCCCAACAGCGTTTACATGATGGCCCACTCGGGCGCGCGGGGTTCTCCGGCGCAGATGAAGCAGCTGGGCGGGATGCGCGGCCTGATGGCCAAGCCCTCGGGCGAGATCATCGAAACGCCGATCATCTCGAACTTCAAAGAAGGCCTGACGGTTCTGGAGTATTTCAACTCGACCCACGGGGCGCGCAAGGGGCTGGCCGACACGGCGCTCAAAACCGCCAACTCGGGTTATCTGACGCGGCGTCTGGTGGATGTCGCACAGGATTGCATCGTGCGCGAAGAGGATTGCGGCACCAGTCGGCGCATTACCGCGCGGGCGGCGATCAACGATGGCGAGGTTGTGGCCTCGTTGTCGGAACGTATTCTCGGCCGGGTGGCGGGCGAGGACATCCTGCGCCCGGGAACGGATGAGGTGTTGTGCCGCGAGGGCGAACTGATCGACGAGCGTATGGCCGACATGATCGAAGCGGCCGGCGTGCAGTCCTTCCAGATGCGCAGCCCGCTGACCTGCGAGGCCGAGGAAGGGGTTTGCGTCCAGTGCTACGGACGCGATCTGGCGCGGGGCACCCGCGTGAACCTTGGCGAGGCGGTTGGCATCATTGCCGCGCAATCAATCGGTGAGCCGGGCACCCAGCTGACCATGCGGACCTTTCACATCGGCGGTATTGCCCAAGGCGGGCAGCAGTCCTTCCTCGAGGCCAGCCACGAGGGCACGATTGTCTTCCGGGGCGAGAATGTTCTGAACAACCGTGATGGCGAACAGATTGTCATGGCGCGGAACATGGAATTGGTGATCGAGGATGACAACGGTGTCGAGCTGGCCTCACACAAGATGGGCTATGGCACGCGCCTGCACGTGAAGGCAGGGCAAAAAGTTGCGCGTGGCGACAAGCTGTTTGAATGGGATCCCTACACCTTGCCGATCATCTCCAGCGTGGATGGTGTGGCCAAATATGTGGACCTGACGGCGGGCGTCTCGGTGCGCGAGGAAACCGATGAGGCAACCGGCATCAGCCAGAAGATCGTTACTGACTGGCGCGCTGCCCCCAAAGGCAACGAGCTGAAGCCCGAGATCATCATCATGGACCCCGAAACGGGTGAACCGGTTCGCCAGAAAAATGGCAACCCCGAGCAGCATGCCATGTCGGTTGACGCCATCCTATCTGTCGAGGACGGGCAGGAGATCAAGGCCGGTGACGTTCTGGCGCGGATTCCGCGCGAAGGCGCCAAGACCAAGGACATCACCGGTGGTCTGCCGCGGGTGGCCGAGCTGTTCGAAGCGCGCCGTCCCAAGGATCACGCGATCATCGCCGAGATTGACGGCTATATCCGATATGGGCGGGACTATAAGAACAAGCGCCGCCTGTCGATCGTGCCTGCTGACGAAACCCGGGAGCCGGTCGAATACATGGTGCCCAAGGGCAAGCATATCCCCGTGCAAGAGGGTGATTTCATCCAGAAGGGTGAATACATCATGGACGGCAATCCGGCACCCCATGACATCCTGAACATCATGGGTGTCGAGGCGCTGGCCGATTACATGATCGACGAGGTGCAGGATGTTTATCGTCTGCAGGGTGTCAAGATCAACGACAAGCATATCGAGGTGATCGTGCGCCAGATGCTGCAAAAGTGGGAGGTCGCCGCAAGCGGTGGCACAACCCTTTTGAAGGGTGAGCATGTGGACAAGGCTGAGTTCGACGCGGCCAATGAAAAGGCGATTGCCAACGGCATGGAGCCGGCAACCGGCGGCCCGATCCTGCTGGGGATCACCAAGGCCAGCCTGCAGACCCGCAGCTTTATCTCGGCGGCCAGTTTCCAGGAAACGACCCGCGTTCTGACCGAAGCCGCAACACAGGGCAAACGTGATAAGCTGATTGGCCTTAAGGAAAATGTGATCGTTGGACGCCTGATCCCCGCAGGTACGGGTGGTGCGACGCAAAAAGTGCGCCACATTGCTCAGGAGCGCGACGCCAAGATCATTGAAGAGCGTCGTCAGGAGGCCGAAGCCGCGGCCGCCCTTGCCGCGCCGATGGAAAGCGAAATGGAAATGGGCATCCACGGCGAAGAACCGGACTCGGGTCTTGTGGATACGCCGGAAATGTTTGGTGAGCCGCAGCCGGAATAATCCGGGGTTTGAAACGAAAACGGGCCCCGCCATCTGGCGGGGCCTTTTTTGTCGGGATGTCGCAAACGGGGTTGCGCACCGCTGCGCCAGCCACGAGTGTTGGCCTGTTGCTTTTCCGGGATTTTCCAGACATGCCCATCTCTGACAACACGCGCGGTGCGATCCTGATGATGCTGTCCATGGCGGCATTCACCCTGAACGACACCCTGATAAAGACCGTTTCAGCGGATGTTCCGCTGTTTCAGGCGGTCTTTTTGCGCGGCCTCCTGACTACCGCGATGATCGCGACCATCGCCGCCTTGCGGGGGGCCTTTCGGGTCCGGCTGCGGGGTGCGGATTGGCGTGTCATCGGGTATCGCACCATTGGTGAGCTGGGCTCGACCATCGCCTATCTCGTCGCTCTTTTTCACATGAAAATCGGCAGCGTTGTGGCCATTCTACAGTCGCTGCCGTTGGCAATCACGCTGGCTGGCGCGGTCTTTTTCCACGAGCAGGTGGGATGGCGCCGTTATCTGGCGATTCTGGTCGGCCTTTTTGGTGTGATGATGATTGTGCAGCCGGGAATGGCGGGGTTTAACGGCTACTCGGTTCTGGCGCTGGTGGCGGTTGCCTTTGTCGTCTTACGCGATCTGTCCACGCGCGCGCTAGGCGCCTCGGTTCCCTCGATTCTGGTGGCCCTTAGCGCGTCGCTTTCGGTGACTCTTTTGGGGGCTGCGGGAACCGTGTTCAAAGGCTGGCAGCCGGTGACCACCTCGGCGCTGATGGCGCTGTCCGGGGCTGCGGTTTTCATCGTCGCGGGGTACATGTTTGCGGTTATGGTGATGCGGGTTGGCAATATCGCCTTTGTCTCGACTTTTCGCTATTCAGCGCTGCTGTGGGGGTTGACCCTTGGCTTTGCCGTTTTTGGCGAGGTGCCGGATCGTCTGACTGTCATTGGCAGTCTGATCGTGGTGGGCATGGGGTTGTTTACGCTCTACCGGGAAAACCGGCTGCGAAAAGGACGCCGGGTATGACACGCACCTGTTGACAAGGGGCGCGACTCCCCCTATACGCGCGCTACTTGCCTTGGGGTTCATGCCTCTTGGCGGGTCAAAGCCACAATTAGGCGGTCAAGATCCTGGCACTCTGCCACGATCCTCTGGAATTCCAGCCGCGGCGATTCCCGAACGGGGACGCTGGCGGTTTTTGGTGCGTTGCCACAAAGGCCATGCGCCGGTTTGAGTTTGAAACGGGTAGAACGGGGTAAGCCGAATGCCAACGATCCAACAGCTGATCCGCAAACCGCGGCAGCCAAAAGTAAGACGCCAGAAGTCGCAGCATCTGCAGGCGTGTCCGCAAAAGCGCGGCGTCTGCACACGGGTTTATACGACCACACCGAAAAAGCCGAACTCGGCCATGCGCAAGGTTGCCAAGGTGCGTTTGACCAACGGGTTCGAGGTGATCTCGTACATCCCCGGCGAAAGCCACAATTTGCAAGAGCACTCGGTTGTTCTGATCCGCGGCGGTCGCGTCAAGGACCTTCCGGGCGTTCGCTATCACGTTCTGCGTGGTGTGCTGGACACCCAAGGCGTCAAGGATCGCCGTCAGCGGCGCTCGAAATACGGCGCCAAGCGTCCGAAATAAGGAGATACCATCATGTCCCGACGCCATCGCGCCGAAAAACGTGAAATTCTGCCGGACGCCAAATATGGCGATACCGTGCTGACCAAATTCATGAACAACCTTATGCTGGACGGCAAGAAATCGGTTGCCGAGCGCATCGTTTACGGTGCTCTGGAGCGGGTTGAGAACAAGCTGAAGCGCGCCCCTGTCGAGGTGTTCCACGAGGCGCTCGACAATATCAAGCCATCGGTCGAGGTTCGCTCGCGCCGGGTTGGCGGGGCCACCTATCAGGTGCCGGTCGAAGTGCGCGCCGAGCGTCGCGATGCGCTGGCCATTCGCTGGCTGATCAACGCCAGCCGTTCGCGCAACGAAAACACCATGGAAGAGCGTCTTGCCTCGGAATTGCTGGACGCGGTCAACTCGCGCGGTTCCGCCGTCAAGAAACGTGAAGATACGCACAAGATGGCCGAAGCCAACAAGGCCTTCAGTCACTACCGCTGGTAAGATTGTAAGAAAGCAGAAACGATGGCACGCGAATACCCCCTCGAGAGGTACCGGAACTTCGGGATCATGGCGCATATTGATGCAGGCAAAACCACCTGCACCGAGCGGATCCTGTATTACACCGGCAAATCCCACAACATCGGCGAGGTGCATGACGGCGCCGCGACGATGGACTGGATGGAGCAGGAGCAAGAGCGTGGTATCACCATCACCTCGGCGGCGACCACCACTTTTTGGGAGCGCACCGAAGACGGAAAGGTGGCTGAATCCGATAAGCATCGCCTGAATATCATCGATACCCCCGGCCACGTTGACTTTACGATTGAGGTCGAGCGGTCATTGGCGGTTCTCGATGGTGCGGTTGCGCTGCTGGATGCCAACGCCGGCGTTGAGCCGCAAACCGAAACTGTCTGGCGTCAGGCCGACCGTTACAAGGTGCCGCGGATCGTTTTTGTCAACAAGATGGACAAGATCGGCGCCGATTTCTTTAACTGCGTCGAGATGATCAAGTCGCGCGTTGGCGGCAACCCGATGCCGATCCAGCTGCCGATTGGTGCCGAGACTGAGCTTGAGGGCACGATCGATCTGATCACCATGAAGGAATGGGTCTGGGTTGGCGAAGACCTCGGCGCCACATGGGAGCTGCGCGAAATCCGCGACAGCCTGCGCGACAAGGCCGAGGAAATGCGCGCCGAGATGATCGAGATGGCCGTTGAGATGGATGACGACGTCATGGAGGCCTATCTGGAGGGCAATGAGCCCGACGTTGCCACCCTTCGCCGCCTGATCCGCAAGGGCACAATCGAAATGGCCTTTGTGCCAATTCTGGCGGGCTCGGCCTTCAAGAACAAGGGCGTGCAACCGCTGTTGAACGCGGTGATCGACTATCTGCCCAGCCCGCTGGATGTTGTCGATTACATGGGCTTCAAACCCGGTGACGAAACCGAAACCCGCAACATCGCGCGGCGTGCTGATGACAACATGGCGTTCTCGGGCCTGGCGTTCAAGATCATGAATGACCCGTTTGTCGGTACGCTGACCTTTACCCGCATCTATTCGGGGACCCTGAACAAGGGCGATGCGATGCTGAACTCGACCAAGGGCAAGAAAGAGCGCGTCGGTCGGATGATGATGATGCACTCCAACGACCGGATCGAGATCTCCGAGGCGTTCGCGGGCGACATCATTGCGCTTGCGGGCCTCAAGCAGACCACGACCGGCGACACGCTGTGTTCTGACAAAGATCCGGTTGTTCTGGAAACCATGACCTTTCCCGACCCAGTGATCGAGATTGCGGTTGAGCCCAAGACCAAGGCCGATCAGGAAAAAATGTCCGCAGGCCTTGCGCGTCTTGCTGCCGAGGATCCCAGCTTTCGTGTTGAAACCGACTTTGAAAGCGGCCAAACCATCATGAAGGGCATGGGTGAATTGCACCTCGACATTCTGGTGGACCGCCTGAAGCGTGAATTCAAGGTCGAGGCCAACATTGGCGCACCGCAAGTTGCCTATCGCGAGACCATCAGCCACGAGGCCGAGATCACCTATACCCACAAGAAACAATCTGGTGGTTCGGGTCAGTTCGCCGAGGTCAAGATGATCATCTCACCGGTAGAGCCCGGCGAAGGCTATTCCTTTGAAAGCCGCATTGTCGGTGGCTCGATTCCCAAGGAGTATATCCCCGGCGTTGAAAAAGGCATCGAAAGCGTGATGGACAGCGGCCCGCTGGCTGGCTTTCCGGTGATTGACTTCAAGGTGGCGCTGATTGACGGCAAATACCACGACGTTGACTCCAGCGTCATGGCCTTTGAAATCGCAGGGCGCATGGCCATGCGGGAAGGTCTGAAAAAGGCCGGTGCAAAGCTGTTGGAGCCGATCATGAAGGTTGAGGTCGTGACGCCGGAAGAATACACCGGCAATATCATTGGCGATCTGACCAGCCGCCGCGGCATGGTTCTGGGGCAGGACACCCGCGGCAATGCCATTGCCATCGATGCAAATGTCCCGCTGGCCAATATGTTTGGCTATATCAATACCTTGCGCTCGATGTCCTCGGGCCGCGCGAACTTTACTATGCAGTTCTCGCATTACGACAGTGTTCCGCAGAATATCTCGGAAGAAATCCAGGCAAAATACGCCTGATCTGAAACCAACGGGTCAGGCTCCTGACCGAATCGACGGAGGCCATTATGGCAAAAGAAAAGTTTGAACGCACGAAACCGCACTGCAACATCGGCACGATTGGCCACGTTGACCACGGCAAGACGACACTGACGGCTGCGATTACCAAGCAGTTCAGCGATGTTTTCAAGGCTT
>JALUYI010000053.1 GCA_027013095.1 Paracoccaceae bacterium
ATGGCGCAAACTCGATGGCGCGTTTCGCCTGCCAGAAATTATCGAGGGGGTTGAATTCAAGGACGGGATCAAGCAGGAAAAACATGCCGCCTGATTACAGCGTCACCAACTTTTGGGCATAGCTCTGTGGGGATCATCAATTGGCTTTCCCGCGCAGAACAACCGGCGGGTTGGCCGCGGGGTCTTTCGACCTCGCGACCGCCCTGGCCCCGTGAGCATAGAAGATCCTCAGCGTGTCATCGCCCTTGCGCATGCGCAGAAAGCGCGCCACCTCCTCGGGAAACACGTTGTTGCGCAGATCCCGCATCACGGCCGCCGCGCCGCCAAAGGGAGCCACGAGATCGATGAACCACAGCCGATCTCCGCCAACCCAGTCCCTGGGCTGCAAGCTGGCCGTGTTCATCACATAGGCCTCTTCGACCTCCTTGGTCATCCAGGCCCAGGAGACGAACGCATGCGGCCGGCCGTCCTTGCGATAGAGGCGCAGCTGCTTGTGCAGGATTGCCGGCAAAAGCCATTGCTGCAAACACCCGATCGGCCAGTCGGCATGGGTCTCCGAGTGGCTGTAGAGCCAGCACAGCTCGCCCAGAATCTCCAGGTTCGATGTCGTCTGTCCACTGTCGTCGGCCTCGGCCGCCGCGCCGTTCCTGGCGCTCATGCCGTGACCCATGCCGTATCGATCGCGGTATGGACCTGCGTCGGCATGTCCTGCGGGGTCACGCCATAGGCTGTGGTGCCGTCATTGGCCGTCAGCGGCTGCATGACATCGATCAGTGCCTGCACCTTGGTATGGTCGAGGAACTGGTTGCCGACCCGGAAGCCCGAGATATAGGCGCTCGGGCTGTTGGAGTAGAACCAGTTCTGGAAATCGATCTTGTCCTGGCTGCCCAGCAGCTTCACCCAGAGGTCATTGCCGACCCGCTCGAACCACAGGTCCGAGGTCGAAACGTCCTGTTCGAACACGACCGTGTCGGTGCCCTGAATGCCCGCCCGGGTGCTGCCCTGGAATACGTCCTGACCATCGCCAAAGCCGAACCGGTAGATATCGTTGCCACCGCTTGCAACATAGGTGTCGTTGCCCTTGTCGCCGAGAATGATGTCGTTACCATCCCCGCCATTCAGCGTATCATTGCCGGTGCCCCCAAGGACCACGTCATTGCCGGCGCCGCCATTGACCACATCATCACCCGCACCGCCGGTCATCACGTCGTTGCCGGTCCCACCGTTCATCGTATCATTGCCGTTGCCGCCCGACATGACGTCGTCGCCATTGCCGCCGTTCAGCGTGTCATTGCCATCGCGGCCCAGCAGGAAGTCATTGCCGCCATTGCCGTTCAGCGTATCGTTGCCGGCAAACCCGTCGATCCAGTCGGCGAGATTCGAGCCTGTCAGCACGTCATTGGAGGGAACGGTGGTGCCCGCACCCGTCAAGTCGGCTCCAAGATAGGTATTGGCAAGGCTCGAAAAGTCGAAATCCATCCCGTCGGCAAACTGGAACAGCTCGACCCGGTTGGCCGCGGTGCCCCAGCTCTGAACCGTGACCGTATCGGTCATCGCGTTCAGCGGGGTGGTCATGTTGGCGCTGTCGCCAATATGCACCTCGAGATCGTTGCCGACGCGCTCGAGCACCAGGTCCTCGACCGTGATCCCCGTGTCGAACAGCAGCTTGTCGCCGCCCGGGGCTGTCGTGCTGGTGCCCACGGCCGTGCTGCCGCTGTCAGTGATGACGTCAGCCCCGTCACCGCGCGCAACGATATAGACATCATCGCCGGCACCACCCGATAGCGTGTCACTGCCGCTGCCACCCATCAGGACATCATTGCCGGACGAGCCGTTCAGGATGTCATTGCCATCCCCGCCCGCCAGCCAGCTTGCCTGACCCTGGGCTGCCGAGATCGTGTCATTTGCGGCCGTGCCCGTCTGGGCGTGGTCGATCTGGCTGATATCGACGACAAAGTCATTGGCAAAGCGCAGCGTCTCGATGCGAAACTGCGGTGTGGTCCAGCCATTGATGGTGACCTCATCGGTGATTGCGGCCCCCGGGGCAAGAGGCAGGAGGTCGATGACCAGATTGGCCCCGACACTGTTGACCACAAGATCCGAGATGCTGATGCCATGCCCGAATTCCAGCGTGTCGTGGCCGCCCTCGACCGCTTGCGTCACCTGGCGGGTGCCGGTCCTGACCTCGTTGACCCAGACCGTGGTTGCGCTCTTGCCCGAGCCCACCGTCTTCTGCACCTTGTTGCCGGTCTGGTAGGTATAGCTCTGGGTGACCTGCTGATAGGCGCTTTCATCGATCACGTCCTTGCCGTCACCGCGGTTGAAGATGTAGATGTCATCGCCCAGCCCGCCGTTCAGCGTGTCATTGCCCAGCCCGCCGGTCAGGACGTCGTTGCCGGCGCCGCCCGACAGCGTGTCATCACCGGCACCGCCCAGCAGATAGTCGACCCCGTCGCCCCCCTTGAGCGTGTCATTGCCGGCGCCCCCGTAAAGGTCGTCATCGCCGGTACCCCCGCTCAGCGTGTCATTGCCGCTGCCGCCAACCAGGAAATCCTTGCCCGCCAGCCCGCTCAGCACATCATCGCCGGCGCCACCCGACAGGAAATCCCCACCCGCCGTGCCGGTCAGACTGTCTGCCGCCGCCAGGCCCGATGCGGCATGGGTGACATTGGACATGTCGATCACCTGGCCATCGCCAAAGGCAAATCGCTCGATGCGGTTCATCGCGTTGCCCCAGTCCTGGATGGTGACGACGTCGCTCATCTGCGCAAGCCCGATGGTCGGGTCATTGAGGTCGCGAATGCCGATCTTCAGGTCATTGCCGGAATTGGTGACAAACAGATCCTCGATCCCGATCGAAAACCCGAATTGCAGCTTGTCATTGCCACCATCCACCTGCACGATCCGTGTCGCCGTACGGGTCTCGGCCACGTAGCGCCCGTTCTTGCCGCTGCGCTGATAGATCATGCGGCCGGTCGGCTGCTGATAGGTCTCGAGTGTGGTTGCGTTGTCGTAGATCAGGTCGTGGCCGTCGCCCCGGAAATAGATATAGGTGTCATCCCCCGCGCCGCCGAACAGGCTGTCAGCACCTGTTCCGCCCAGAAGAAGGTCATTGCCGGCGCCGCCCTTCAGCGTATCGGTGCCGTCCTCGCCTGAAAGCACGTCATCCCCGGCCTGGCCCTGCAGGAGGTCGTTGCCCGCACCCCCGATCAGGTAGTCGTTGCCGTCTGCCCCCGTGATCGTGTCATTGCCCGCATCCCCGAACAGAAAGTCCTTGCCGGCACCCCCATCGATCACGTCGATTCCGGCGCCACCCGTGATGATGTCGTGGCCGGCACCGCCGCTCAGCGTATCATTGCCATTGCCGCCATTCAGGAAATCGCCCCCATTGGTGCCCGTCAGCACGTCATTGCCGCCCATCCCGTGCTGGGCCTGCAGATGTCGCTGAAATCCAGTTTGGTGCCGTCCGACAGGGCAAAGTTCTCGATCCGGCTCTTCTGGTCTGCCCAGTTTCGGATCGTGATCCTGTCACCTGTCGCCAGAAGGTCCGCATTCACGCTGTCGCGCAGCTCGACAACCATGTCGGTGCCGACCCGGCTCAGGATGATATCCGAAAGATCGATCCCGGCCCCGAATTGCAGCGTGTCGATCCCGCCGTCAATTGCGCCGGTCCTGGCCTGATAGCCGGTGCGCAGCTCATTCACATAGCTGGCGTTCTTGCCCGAGCCATGCCTGACGCTTTCATAGTAATTGTACTTCGCGGCATAGGTTCCCACCGCATGATCATGGATCGTGTCAGTGCCATCGCCGCGGTTATAGATATAGGTATCGTTGCCGGCCCCGCCTTCAAGCGTATCGTTGCCCGTGCCCCCGGCCAGCACGTCATCGCCGGCCCCGCCGCTGAGCGTATCATTGCCCGCGCCGCCAAACAGGCCGTCCTTGCCGCCATTGCCGCTGAGCGCATCATCGCCAGCCCCGCCGATCAGCATGTCGCTGCCGCCCGCGCCGGTCAGCCTGTCATTGCCACCCTTGCCGTCGAGGAAATAATCAACCGTATCCTTGTGGCCCGTGATCACGTTGGCCAGGTCGCTGGCAACCACCGCCTCGAACCCGAGCGTGTCGATGTCCACGCCGGAAAACGCCGCATCCGCGCTCAGCACCAGGCGGTCATAGCCCGCGCCGCCCGTTACCGCAGCACCGGCCCCGGCCCCGATCACATCCGCCGCATCCGCATAGACCACGTCATTGCCCGCACCGCCATGCATGGCATCCGCCCCGGTGCCGCCAACAAGAACGTCATCGCCGGCGCCCCCCAGCAACGTGTCATTGCCCGCGCCGCCGTCCAGAAACACGCTGCCGCTCTTGGCACTGCCGTCGAGCACATTCGCCCCGGCATTGCCCGCCGCGCTGACCCAGTCGGTCGTGTCATCGCCAAGGTTGAAGTTCGTCTCCGTCGCGGCCAGGGCGCGGTGTGCCGCCGTGGCCCCGCTTTCAAACTCGATCCTGAAGCCCGTCGCCGTCACCACCTTGCGCCAGCCAAGGCTCTGATGGGCCAGCATCATGTCGCCGACACCGCCCTTGATCGTCTGGCCGTTGCGCACAAAGCTGGCGCTGCCCTTCAGCGTTGCCAGCCCCACGCTGACATCATTGGCCGTGCTCGAAAACGGCGAGGCCGTGTCATAGGACAGCCCGATCTGGCTGATCCCCATTGCCGTCAGCGTCTTGAGCTCGCCCGCTTCCACCGTCCCGTTCTGGTTGAGGTCCTGCCATACCCGAAACTCGCCAAAGCTGGTATCGGCCGCCGTCAGCAGCCCGTCGCCATTGGTGTCAAAGATCTTGTTGCCCGCCGCGTCCGTCGCCTGCGCAAGTGCCTGCAGATCCGTCGAGCCCGCCGGACCCCATTGGCTCAGCACCAGCTCCTTGGCCTGATCGATCTTGCCGTCGCCCGCGCCCCGCGTGCCGTCGGCATTCAGGTCGATCACCAGGAAACCATCGCTTGGTGCAACCCACGCCGTCGGCTGGCGGAACCCGTTGCCGTTGTAATCAAACGCCGCCTTGGTGCTCAGGCTGATCTCCACCCCGTTGCCGTTCAGGTCGAGGACGACCGGGAGGCCCGTAACCATGCCGCCCTTGCCGATGTTCGCGTAATGGCTGGTCGGGTGGTACTGGCCGGAGGGGGTGGAGGACGAGCCGCCAGACGATGTGCTTGTATTCGGTGTGCTGGTGGGAGAGGTCGTGGGGGTGGTCGGTGTCGTGCTTCCGCCGCCGCCATGACCCGCCGCGCCCCGCAGAATCGCGTCAGGGTAAATTCCCGTCGCCAGCGCCGCCTGCGCCTTGGCTTGGGTGGCCGGGCTGGGCGTGTAGGTGGTCGCCGCCACCGCCGTATCAATGCTGTTGGATGATGAAGTTGGTGTGCCAATCCCAGCGGCGGCCCGAAGGATCGCGTCAGGGTAAACGCTTGGAATATTCATCGCCGCGTGCGCTATTGCAGCTCGGTTGCCGGTTGCCAATGCGCGGGAATAGGCTGCTTCAGGTCCCGTAGGGTTGGACAGAGCCCGATCGTAAATGTTGGGTACGCCCGCAAGGTTTGGAAAAGGCGGGCCAGCGGAAACAAACAGTTTGTAAGCCAGGGGTAAGATCGCTGCAAGGCCATCAGTTCCGACCGCTGACAGTCCGAGTACCACTCTGCCTAAGAAATATCCTCCAGCCGTGAGCCCAAGCTCGGTTATGGCCTGGCTGTTAGGGCGAGATCCCGTAGCTGATGTAAGAGCTCCGTAGGTAGCAAGCGTGTCGGCAACAATTTTTTCACCAATAATAACGGTGCGAATTGGGGCCGGAATCGCAGGTAAAACCGCTTCAATTGGTGCATAACCCAAAGAGATGGCACCTTTTGCCAATCCGAAAACTGCCACGCCTGTTGGGTTGCTTGGTTTTGCAAAAGAGTTCGGATCAAAAGTGGGAACTTCCGGGATCCCAAAATTGGTAGTTGCCATTTTTCAGTTCCCCCTCTTGATGTATTATTTCTTGTTGCTCAAATAGTGTTGGATAATGCCAGTCACTCCGTTCGCACCTACAAGCGCCGCAATTGCGTAAAATTGAGGCTCATCGCCAAAATACGCAACGGCAACCGCGACGAGCACTGACGCAGCCCACACCACTATGGAGATTTTGGACGGCCTTTTCATTTACTATGGACCATTTTTCGCATTGGAGAGAGCTGTGCGGCCGCTCTGTAGTTCGAGCCGATTACACGAGCCCACGTTGGAAAATGCTTGTCCATGTGTTCCTTGGCGTACCATTCCCAGAACCGCTGCGAGCTCCTTTTGTGCTCAAATCTGTCTGCGTCGTTCCTTTGCATCAGATGCATTGCCCTCGATTTGGAATTAATGAGCTTGCCGCCAGATTAATCTGAAAAGGGGGGGGGGCGAGTCAAGCCGCCATCGGCAACCCAACATTGTTGCCATCAACTACCTGCAGGTCACTCAAACCCGCCGGCCCCCACATGCTTAACGGCAGATCCACGAGCTATGCCCAAAAGTTGGTGACGCTGTAATCAGGCGGCATGTTTTTCCTGCTTGATCCCGTCCTTGAATTCAACCCCCTCGATAATTTCTGGCAGGCGAAACGCGCCATCGAGTTTGCGCCAT
>JALUYI010000054.1 GCA_027013095.1 Paracoccaceae bacterium
CGGTGAACTCCAAAATCGTATCGTTTTTCATGTGGCATATCCTTTTCTCTCTGAGAATCGCGGCGCGTCAACACCGCCATGATATGCCACCCAATCACCCCATCACCAACTTTCGGGCATTGCTCGTCGATCTGGCCAAAAAGCAGCTTGATGGCTGGCAGGGGCGGCTGGGAATGCATGGCCCCTTTGCCGGGTTCGAGTTGGACACGACCGATCCCGACATGCGCGAAATCGTGATCAAACGGCTGGATCAGACGCTGGATGTGGCCGCCGCGCTGGGGGCGGTTCAGATCGTGCTGCACTCGCCCTACAGCGCCTGGGATTACCACAATATCGACCTTAAGCCCCGCGCCCGGGCGCGCAAGATCGAGGCCACACACGCCTGCCTTGGCGCGGCGGTCAAGCGGGCCGAGGATCAGGGTGTGACGCTGGTTCTGGAGAATATTCAAGATATCGATCCGCTGGACCGGCTGCGCTTGGCGGAAAGTTTTGACTCGCCGGCGCTGCGCCTGTCGGTGGATACGGGCCATGCCAGTTTTTCCCACCATGTGATGGGAGCGCCGCCGGTAGATCGTTTTATCACCATGGCGGGCGAGATGCTGGCCCATGTTCATCTGCAGGACGCCGATGGCTGCGCGGATCGCCACTGGGCAATTGGCGAAGGTTCGATTCTCTGGCCAGCGGTGTTTCGCGCCCTGTCCGAGATCCGCTCGAACCCGCATCTGGTGCTGGAGATCAATGATAACGCCGGCATTCCCGCGTCGATGCGCCATCTGGGGGATCTGGGTCTGGCGCGCTGAGCTTGCGGCTGCCCGGGTGATCGTCAACGGGTCCAGATGCCCGGGTCTACGCCCTAGAACGACACGAAAATCCGGTGTTCGGTCATGTCATAGCTCAGCTGCGGTTGACGCCAGCGCGAGATTTCCGCCAACAGGCCAAACTGCACATCGGCGGGGCTGAGGGGCGTGTCGGGGATATAACCCTCATCCAGCCGCGCCCAGAGGTCGGGTTGTCGGCGCAGCTTTTGGCCCTCGGCCTGCAGTTGCCATTGCCCCTTTGAGCGTTTGACGACGATGCTCCCGCCATAGGGCAGCGCCGATTCAAAGCACTGAATCACCAGAAAGGCAATTTTGGCCGCCTGTCGGGGGACTTCGTTCTCGGGCAGCCATGTGCAGCGGATGCGGGTGTCCTGAAAATGGTCGGTAAGGATGCTGGATATCTCGGATTTCGCCAGCGTCACACCGGGTTTGGCGCTGCCATAGGCAACACGGAAAAAACGGATGCGGGATTTTGCCGCGGCGACGCTGGCGGCGATCAGCTCGATTTCGGGGCCCAGCGGTTGCCCGTCCATTTCGATCAGTTCAATGCCGTTGCTGATCGCCCCGAGAGGGCTTATCAGATCATGGCATATTCGCGATCCGATCAGCGAGCTGATATCTTTGGGGTCGGTATACATGGGGGAATTCTCGGGTGTCAGGAACAGAGGACGGGACGGGATGCAAGCCGGGCTGCGACGGCATCGAGGCGGTTGTGTTCGTGCCCGGCGATCTGGTGCGTCACCCGACGCGGCAGGATTGGGGCCTTGGGCAGGTGCAGTCGGTGATTGGATCGCGGATTACGGTGAATTTTGAGCATGGCGGCAAAGTCGTCCTGATTGCGGGCAAGGTGGCCTTGCGTTTTGCGTGACGGGCGCAAGAAAGAATCGCGCATAGGTTGACTAAACACAACCAAACAGAGAAAATCAAGACAGTTTAACCACGGGCAAAATTTGCGCGCCTCCCAAAACAGGAAATGGTCAATCCCGGTGTCATTATGCTATAGCCCGCGCATGAGTGTTAAGGCGACATCAAGAGAGCGTCACCTGACGGTGCGCATGGCGGATTCTGCGGCGGACCGGATTGCCGCGCAACGCCTGCGCTATCGGGTGTTCGTCGAGGAATTGGGCGCCGATGGCCCCACCGTGGACCATGCCAATCGGCGCGAGCGGGATTCCTTTGATCAATGGTATGACCACCTGTTGCTGGTGGACCGGAGGCGTAACCCGGATGATCTGGATCATGTGGTCGGGGTTTACCGTCTTTTGCGCAGCGATGTGGCGCTGGCGGGGCCGGGGTTCTATTCGGCGGCGGAATATGACTTGGGGCCGCTTCTGCGTTCGGGACATAAATTGCTGGAGTTGGGGCGCTCGTGCGTGGCAGCGGACTCACGTGGCGGTGCCGGGATGGTGCTGCTGTGGAATGCGCTGGCGGCCTATGTGCTGCGCCATGAAATCAAGGTGATGTTTGGGGTGGCCAGCTATCACGGCACTGATATTGCGCCGATCGCGCGCTCGCTATCCTATCTGGGCGCGCACCATCTGGCCCCGCCCGAGATGCGGGTGAGGGCGCATGCAGACCATTATCAAAGCCTCGATTTGATCCCCGCCGAAACGATCTCGCGGGCACAGGCGATGGCCGAGACCCCGGCCCTGATCAAGGCCTATCTGCGGCTGGGCGGGGTGATCGGCGATGGCGCCTATATCGACCGCGATTTCAACACCACCGATGTCTGCCTGCTGATGGACACCGAACGCATGTCGGCCCGCCACCGCGCGTCCTATATTCGCAAATCGGGCCACCACGACCCGGGGGCGCCGGCATGAGCCGCAGTTGGGCCGAACTGCCCCCCCCGAAGGTCGCGCCGCTGGGGGGGCCGGGAGGACTGAGGGCGTTGCTCCGGTTCTTGCTGCTGGCGGTGGTGATTTACGGCCTGATGGCGGTTCTTTTGCTGCTGCGCCTTGGCGAAATGCCGTTTCGCAAAAGGGTGCTTTCGCCGGCGATCGTGCAACTGGCCTGCAAGGGTGCGATGCGCATTTACGGCCTACCCATGCGGGTCCGGGGCCGGCCCATGCACCAGCGCGGGGCGATTGTCGCCAATCACGCCTCATGGCTGGATATCTTTGTTCTGAATGCTGCCGCGCGGGTGTTTTTCGTCTCCAAGGTCGAGGTGCGCACGTGGCCCCTGATCGGCAATATTGCGCGGGCGGCGGGCACCGTCTTTATTGCCCGCAATCCACGCGACGCCAAGCTGCAAAAGGCGCAGTTCGAGGAACGCCTGATTGCCGGCGACCGCCTGCTGTTCTTTCCCGAGGGCACCAGCACCGACAGTCGGCGGGTGGTGCGATTTAAATCCACCCTTTTTGCGGCGTTTTTTACCCCACGGCTGCGCGATAAGCTGTGGATCCAGCCAGCCAGCGTAATTTACCGCGCACCTGAGGGCGAGGATTCACGTTATTATGGCTGGTGGGCCGACATGACGTTTGCGCCGCATTTCCTCAAGGTTCTGGCCGCTCGTCGGGCCGGTGGGGTGGAGGTGGTGTTTCACGATCCGGTCCGGGTGGCCGATTTCGCCGACCGCAAGGCATTGGCCGCTTATTGCGAGGAAAAGGTGCGGGCTGCGGTTGAGGCGGGGCTTGGCGCGAACGGGTCCTCAAAGGGCGCGTAAAAGCTCTGAGAGGGCCGCCGCGGGGTCGTCCTGCCCCCAGATCTCGGCGCCGATGGCCAGAAAATCCGTCACCGGGGACAATTCGGCGATGATTTCGGCGCTCAGGCCACCCTCGGCGACCACCGGCAGCTCGATCATTTCGGACCACCACTGAAACAGCTCGCGATCGGCCAGAGTGCCGTCGCCCAGACCGGAATCGCCAAGCGGCCCGAACGAGATATAATCCGCCCCCGCTTCGCCTGCGCTTAACCCGGCGTGACGCGATGCGGCGCAATAGCTGCCCAGAATGGCCTCGGGGCCCAGCGCTTTTCGCACCTCGCGCACCTGTCGCGCCCCGTCGGGCAGGTGGCAGCCGTCAAGGCCAAGGCGCTCGACCAGCCGGAAATGGCGGGATATGACAAGGGCAATGTCGCGCTGATGGCAGATTGGGCGCAGATGATCGGCGGCGCGGGCGATCTGCTCGGCATCCTGACTGGCAAGGTCAAGTCGCACGCAGGCGATTTCGACCCGGTCCAGAACCGCGGCCAGTTGATCGCCAAAGACCGACGGCTCAAAGCTGCTGGGGGTAATCAGGTAGATTTGTGTCTGTTCCGGCTGGCTCATCGCTGGCTCCCTTTGGGCGTGTCATAACGAGAGGCGCCGGAAGGGGCAAGGTTGCGCCCGCACCAAAGGCGGTTTATCAGGCGCCGCAGACGACAGAAGAGGGCAAGATGGCAGGCACCGATCACGGCAAGGGTCAAACCCAGAATCAGGGCTGGGGCGGGGCGCAGCCGGCCTTTGTTCTGGTGCGTCCGCAGATGGGCGAGAATATCGGCGCAGCGGCACGGGCGATGTGGAATTTCGGCCTTGAGCGCCTGCGCCTTGTCTCACCGCGCGACGGCTGGCCGAACGGTCGTGCGGTGGCCATGGCCAGTGGGGCGGCGCGGGTTCTGGATCAAGTGCAGGTTTTTGACACCCCGGCCGACGCGCTGGCGGATGTGTCCTACGTTTACGCCACGACCGCACGCAGCCGGGATTTGACGAAGCCCGTCGTTTCCCCCGAATTTGCCATGCAGGAGACGCGCGCGCGCCTGCAGCGGGGTGAGCGCGTGGCCATCCTGTTCGGTCCCGAGCGCGCCGGGCTGGAAAATGCCGATATCGTGCGCGCCAATGCCATCATTTCAGTCCCGGTCAACCCGGGTTTCGGCTCGCTCAACCTTGCGCAATGCGTGCTGCTGACCGCCTACGAATGGCGCCGGCAAGGCGCGCCTGTCCCGCCCGAGCATCTGGAGATGGCCGGCAGCCGACCGGCCCGTGGGATCGAGGTTGAAAAACTGTTTGAACACCTACTGAATGAGCTCGATACCGTCGGGTTTTTCTGGCCCGAACACAAGGCCGACAGCATGCGCCTGAATCTGCGCAACCTTGTGTCACGGATGCCGTTGAGCGACGCCGACATTCGAATCTTGCACGGAATATTGCGCGCCTTGGCCAAGCAGAGGATCACGGGCGCAGACGGGGGCGCAGACGGGGGCGCAAACGGGGCGTAACGCCGCCTTGCAGACGGCTGATGGTGCGCATAATGTGCCAAAAACCAAGCCAAGCGGCCCCGCAGGCGGGCAGGAACGAGACCGACATGAGCACCAGACGACCGATCTTTGAAGAGGTATCCGACCCCGCACCCAAGCGTGCTACCCCGGGCGAAAGGCCGGAACGCAACGGTGCTGCAGGGCTGATCGATACACCCGACACTGGCGCGCGACGCGGTATTCGGATCTGGTTGTGGATCCTGCTTTTGATGGTCATGACGATGATTGCGGTCGGCGGCCTGACGCGCCTGACTGACAGCGGTCTGTCGATCACCCAGTGGAAACCGATTTCCGGCGCCCTCCCTCCGCTCAGCGCCGCCGACTGGCAGGACGCATTCCAGAAATATCAGGCCAGCCCGGAATACAAGTTGCAAAACAAAGGGATGAGCCTGAGCGCCTTTCAGTCGATCTATTGGTGGGAATGGGGCCACCGCGAGCTGGGGCGGTTGATCGGTGTGGTCTGGGCGCTGGGCTTTTTCGGGTTTCTGCTGGCCGGGAAAATCCCCAGAGGCTGGCGAGGTCGGTTATTCCTGTTGGGTGTTCTCGGCGGATTGCAGGGGGCGCTGGGCTGGTGGATGGTGTCCTCGGGACTGGTCGGACGCATGGTCGATGTTGCCTCGTACCGACTGGCGATGCATCTGGGGCTGGGCTTTATCATCATGGGAACGATCCTGTGGTTCCTGATGGGGCTGGGCCGCACCGGGGTCGATCTGCTGCAGGCCCGCCGCGCGCGTGAGCCTCGCCTGCAACGCCTGTCCTCGATCATGGCCGGGCTGGTCTTTTTTCAGGTCATTCTGGGGGCGCTGGTGGCTGGAATAGACGCCGGGCGCAGCTATGTGGACTGGCCGTTGATGGATGGCTCGTTTCTGCCCCCCGAAAGTTTTGATCTGTCGCCGCTCTGGTCGAATTTCTTTGAAAACGCGGCACTGGTGCAGTTTGACCACCGGATGATCGGCTATCTGGTGTTCCTGTTTGGCGCCACCCTCTGGTGGCAGAGCCGCAACAGCCCGCATCGCGCCACGCGCCTCGCCTTTGACTGGATGATGGCGATGATCCTGTTGCAGGTCTCGTTGGGGATTGCGACGGTGATGAATGCCGCCGCTCCCCATATCGCGATCGTGCATCAGGTCGGTGCCATCCTGACCTTGGGGCTGATCCTGCGGGCGCGGTTCCTGTCGGCCTATCCGTTACCACAATCCCTGCGACAAGGAGCAGCATGATGCGAGCCACCTATGACGCGCTGATGGCGTATACGAAACGGACCGTGGCGCTGTCACAGGTCGCTGGCCTCCTCGGCTGGGATCAGGAGACGATGATGCCGCCGGGGGCTGCCGGGCAGCGTGGCGAATGGCGCGGCGCGATGGAGGAGATCATCCATGCCCGCCAGAGCGCCCCTGAGGTCGGCGCGTGGCTGGCGCGTCTTGAGGGGGCCGATCTGGGAGATGAGGCCAGCGCCAACCTGCGCCATATTCGCCGCACTTTTCAACGTGCCACCCGGGTGCCGGCGGATCTGGCGGCCGAGCTGGCGCGCGTGACCTCGGTCTCGCAGGGAATCTGGGCGCGGGCGCGCGCGGCGGATGATTTTGCCGCCTTTGCCCCGACCCTGAAACAGGTTCTGGACCTCAAGCGCGAAGAGGCTGCGGCCCTGAGCGATGGCGATGGCACGGATGCCTATGATGCCCTGTTGCAGGATTATGAGCCGGGCATGAGCGGTGCGCGCCTGCAGGCCCTGTTGGGTGAACTGCGTGCGGGTCTGGTGGATCTGCGCGACCGGATCCGGGGCTCAACACGGCAAATCCCCGCCCTGTCCCGGAGCTTTGACCACGCCGGGCAGATGGCGCTGGCCCATGATCTGGCCGGTGTCTTTGGCTATGACTGGAGCCGCGGTCGGCTGGATCTGGCGGTGCATCCATTTTCGTCCGGCTCGGGGTTTGATACGCGCATCACGACCAGAGTCGACGAAAAGAACCCGTTCAACTGTTTCTATTCAACAATCCATGAAACTGGCCACGCCTGTTATGAGCAGGGGATTTCCGCCGCCTACCTGATGACCCCGCTGGGGCGGGGGGTCTCGATGGGGGTGCACGAAAGCCAGAGCCGCATTTACGAGAACCAGCTTGGCCGCTCGGCGCCATTCTGTGGCTGGCTGTTCCAGCGGATGCAGACCGAATTCGGCGATTTTGGCGTTCCCGATGCCGACGCGTTCTATGCCCTCGTCAATCAGGTGGGGCAGGGCTATATCCGCACCGAGGCCGACGAAGTGCAGTATAACCTGCATGTGTTGCTGCGCTTTGATCTGGAGCGGGCGCTGATTTCCGGCGCGTTGGAGGTTTCCGACCTTGAAGACGCATGGAATGCGCGTTTTCTTGCCGATTTCGGCTTTGCCGTGGACCGGCCCTCGAATGGAGTCCTGCAGGACGTGCATTGGTCGGTCGGGCTGTTCGGCTATTTCCCGACCTATTCTCTGGGCAACGTCTATGCCGGAGGGCTCTATCAGGCGCTCTGCGCGGCGGTGCCTACGCTTGAGGCAGATCTTGCGCGGGGCGAGACCGCTGCTGCGACCGAATGGCTGCGGGACAACGTGCAGAAATACGGCGGTCTGTTTGAGCCCGCCGATCTGATCGAGCGGGCAACCGGCGCCCCTATTTCCGCCCGCCCTTTGCTGGATTACCTCGAGCGGAAATTCACCGCGATTTACCGCCTGTAAAGGCAGGGTTCAACGCGCGGGCGTTACCCGTCCTCGTCGGGTTCGGGACCGCGATAGGCCCGCTCGACCCGGGCCACGCGTAGGGTGTAGTGCCGATACCAGCGCGTTTTCCCCAGTTTTTGCGCCAAAAGATGGGCCGCCATGCCTTTCCACGCCCGGATGGCCGCCTCATCCTGCCAATAGCTGACGGTGATTCCATAGCCGCGCGAGTCGCGAATCGCCTCGGCCCCCAGATAACCGGGCTGCTCGGCCGCCAGCTCGGACATCTTTTTCGCCATCTCGCGATAGCCGCGGGTGTCGCCGGATTCCTGACTGCTGAAAATAACGGCGTAATAGGGCGGGGTGGGCAGGGACGGTGGCGGGCTCATCGGGTCTCCAATTCATTGGTGTTGGCGGGGTCCGTGCGCGCCGCGATCGTGACCTCAAGCGGAATTCCCCATGATGACCCCAACCAATGATGGTGGATATGCCATTGCTCCTCGCTCAGCAACAGGTCCAGACGTGCCGGATGGCAGCCGCCGACCAGCGCTGGGGACAGGCGGGCGAGACCCTCCCATGTCTTTGAAACAAAACCGGAAACAAGATCCTGACCGGTGGTCAGATTACTGAGGCACAGCAGGCCGCCCGGGGTCAGGGCTTGCGCGGCGACAGTCAGGAACTCACGAATTCTTTCCGGGGCGAAAAGTTCCAGAACAAAGGTGCTGCAAATCCGGTCAAAGGGGGGCTGCCCCGGGGTCAGATCAAAGGTTTCGCCGCTTTGCCAGATTGAGACGCGGGGGCCAAATTGGCCAAGTCTTTCGCGGCTCAGCGCCACCATTTTGGGGCTGAGATCGCAGCCATGATAACGCGCCTTGCAGGGCAATACATCCCGCAACAGGCGGGCGGCGAACCGGCCGGTGCCGCAACCGAACTCCATCACATTTTGCGCTGTCTCAAAGTTGCCGTTTTTAATCAATATGTTAAGGGCACGGTCCTCGTAAAACGCCTGCGTATCCAGACGCGATCCGAGCAGATCGTAAAACCGCTGCGTGGCACTGAGCGACAAGTATCTGGCCATGATGGCAGCCTACTGCCGAACTTGCGCCCTGACAAGGGTGGGCCGGACAGCTGGGGGGTCAACCCGCCCTCCGGTTTGCCGCCCGAAACCCGCGCGGAGATTGCCCGCAAACGCTTTGAAACACGCGGCTGAAATAGGCCGGCGTGGCAAATCCCAGCAGGTCTGCAATCTCGTTGATTCGAAGTTTGCTGTCCGCAAGCGCCAGCATCGCCGCAAATATCAGACGTCTGCGGATGATCTGTGCCGCGGGCATGCCCACGCGTGCCTGACAGACCCGCGACAGGTGCGTTGGCGTGACCGACAGGGCCGCAGCCGCCTTTGAGACCGTTGGTTTTGCCAGCAGATGCCCCTCGATCCAGCGCAAATACTGCCGCAGAAGCCGTTCGGCTGCGCCGGGGCGCGACGCGTGGGGAAACCAGTCGTTCCGTTCTTGGCGTCGCGCGATCCAGACGCTGAGAAGCGCCAGATAGCTCTCCATTGCGATCTGCGCTCCGGGGCCGGTTTGTTGTTGTTCGGACATGATTTTTTCCAACTGGCCTGAGATTTCCCCCTGCTCGAAAACGCTGGTCGAGCGCAGGATCAGCGGCCCGTCGGGGGCGATCACGGGGGACGTGGCCGTCACGCTCAGGCGATACCCCTGCACGAGGGCTCCGGGCAGAAAGGCGTGAACACTGCCCGCCGGAACAAACAGCAGCGAATGAGGTGAAAACCCACGTGTGATCCCGTCGCAGGACATTCGCCCCTGTCCCCGGGTGATCCAGTAAATGCAATGGTTCGGCCGCGCGTGAGGCCTGTCCAGACGCCAGAGTCCGCGGCCAATCAGGGCCGGAATGGATAAAATTTCTACTTTTTCGGCGGAATTCGGCATGATGTTGAAATCATATACTGTTTCGGTCAGGTTGTGCATAAATTATAGGTAATAATGTCGAAAAAGGATATTAAAAATATCTAATAGACTGCCCTATTCAAGGTGTTTTCCCAACGAATATGGGGGATCCGGGCATTATCAACAGCTTATTCACAGGGCTTTGTGGACAAATCGATATGGGTCCAATCACCCATGCGAGAGCGAAACCAGCTGCGTTGGCGCTTTGCATATTGGCGGGTGGCAATGACCGCGCGTTCGATGGCGGTGGCAAGGGGCAACTCGCCCCTGAGATGGGACATCAACTCGGCGGCTCCGATGGCCCGCGACGAGGGCAGCGATGGGTTCCAATCGGGTAACGCGGCGCGCACTTCGTCAAGCGCGCCGTTTTCCACCATCGCCTGAAACCTCCGCTTGATCCGGGGGGTCAGCCAGTCTTTTGGCGCGTCCAGACAGATCGCGTTGACCGAGCCGCGCGGCAACAGCGCCAGGGTGGGGTCCTCCTGCCAATCGCTTAAGCTGCGCCCGGTGGCGCGCAGCACCTCCCAGGCACGTTGCACCCGCGCGGGGTTGTTTTGATCAATTTTCCCCCATGTTTTCAGATCGTTATCATGCAATTCGGCCAGCATCCGCGCGCGCCCCTCAGCGGTGCTTAACAACAGTTCCGACTGCCTGCGGACATCGACGGGAATGGCGGGAATTTCGGCCAGACCGTGGAGAAGAGCGCTCAGATACAGCCCGGTTCCTCCGACGATGATCGGCATGCGCCCCTTTACCTGCGATAGGATTTCAGCGACCTCGCGCAGCCATTGGCCCACGGAATAGGCCGTTCGGCGGTTCACATGACCATAAAGGAAGTGCGGAATTTCACGTGTCTCCTCAGGTCCGGGACGGGCGGTCAGGACGCGCCAGCAGTCGTAAACCTGCAGCGCATCAGCGTTGATGATGACGCCATCATGGGCGCGTGCCAGCGCGATTGCCAACGCCGACTTTCCCGAGGCCGTCGGCCCGGCAATGACAACCGGCTTTTCATAATCAATGTTATGCAATATAAACAATTAATTATAACCCGAAGATAAGGTAAAGCATTAAGTTCGTCCTGACCCTTTTTGCGACGCTAAGGACGCCCGTATGTTTCTGCGCCCAGGCGGACCTTTGACATTGAAACCGACGCGGATTTGCGACATTTTGCAACGCGAGCATCAAAGCACCCCTGCAGGAGAGTCGTCAATGTCCCAAGCCACCCCAGCCGTCGCGCCTGCGCTATATAAACGGGTGATGCTGAAGATTTCCGGCGAGGCGTTGATGGGCGATCAGGGTTTTGGCCTGAACCCCCCGACGGTGGAACGAATCGCCGCTGAGATCAAGGCGGTTCACGACATGGGCGTCGAGATCTGCATGGTGATCGGGGGCGGCAATATCTTTCGCGGTTTGCAGGGCAGTGCGCAGGGGATGGAGCGGACGACCGCCGATTATATGGGCATGCTGGCCACCGTGATGAACGCGCTGGCCATGCAGGGCGCATTGGAGAGCTTGGGGATTTTCACCCGCGTCATCAGCGCCATTCCCATGGATCAGGTCTGTGAACCCTATATCCGCCGACGCGCCGTGCGCCATCTGGAAAAGGGTCGTGTCTGCGTCTTTGCCGCGGGCACCGGAAACCCCTATTTCACCACCGACACCGCAGCGACCCTGCGCGCCAACGAGATGAGCTGCGAAGCGATCTTCAAGGGAACGCAGGTTGACGGGATCTACGACAAGGACCCAAAGACCAACCGGGATGCGGTGCGTTACGATACGGTCAGCTATGATGAGGTGCTGCAAAAAAACCTGAAGGTAATGGACGCCAGCGCCATCGCATTGGCGCGCGACAACAACCTGCCGATTGTTGTGTTCTCGCTGGATGAGCCCGGAGGATTTGCCGGAATCCTGCGCGGGGAAGGCACCTATACAAAAGTCGGCGGATCGGGTTAAAAGAATGCAAATGAAAGAGGCTCGTGACGATGTCTGATGACGAAATCGAAATTGATATTGATGGTCTTGAGCGGCGCATGGATGGGGCGCTGCACGCGCTGAAGGGTGAGTTCGCGACATTGCGCACGGGTCGCGCCTCGGCCAGCATGCTTGAGCCGGTGACGATTGACGCCTATGGCGCGGTGATGCCGCTCAATCAATGCGCAACCGTGAATGTGCCCGAACCCCGGATGATCACGGTCAATGTCTGGGACAAGGGGCTGGTCGGGGTTGTGGACAAGGCGATTCGGAACTCGGGACTGGGTCTCAACCCGGTGGTCGAGGGCACGGTCCTGCGCCTGCCGATCCCGGAATTGAACGAGGAACGCCGGCGTGAGTTAACGCGCGTCGCCGCCCAGTATGCTGAAAGTGCCCGGGTCGCCATCCGCAACGTCCGCCGCGACGGGATGGACCAGATCAAAAAGGCCAAGGGTGCGGGCATGAGCGAGGACGACCAGAAAATCTGGCACGAGGAAATCCAGAGCCTGACCGACAAGGCCGTGGCCGAGGTTGACCGTGTGCTGGAGGCAAAACAGGAAGAAATCATGCAGGTTTAGGCCACGGCGTGGACCAGAAAGAAAATTTGTGACAGATGAAATTATCCCCCCCCGCAATGTCCGCCACGTGGCCATCATCATGGATGGCAACGGCCGCTGGGCGACCCGCCGCGGGCTGCCCCGGCTCGTCGGGCACCGCAAAGGTGCCGAACGGGTTCGCGAGATCGTCGATATTTGCCCGGACATAGGCGTCAAGTATTTGACATTATACGCTTTTTCGACTGAAAACTGGAAGCGTGCCGAGGCCGAGGTGGCGGGGCTGATGTCGCTGTTTCGTCGTTATATCCTGCGCGAGGCAAAGCGATTGCATGAAAACCGCGTGCGCGTTCGGTTCATCGGGGATCGTGCGCGGCTGGATCAAAAACTGATTGCGCTGATGGCGCAGCTTGAGGAAAAAACCGCCAAAAACGAGCATCTGAACCTGACCATTGCGCTGAATTACGGCGGCCGGGATGAGTTGACCCGGGCGGTCCGGGTTCTAGCCGAGGACACCGCTAGCGGACGGGTTGCTCCCGAGGACATCACCGAAGAGAGCCTCGGGTTTTACCTTGACACCCGCTATCTTCCCGACCCGGATTTGATCATCCGCACCTCTGGCGAGCAGCGGGTCTCGAATTTCCTGCTCTGGCAATCGGCCTATGCGGAATATGAATTCACCCCGACTCTCTGGCCCGATTTCACCGCCCGGGCGTTTGCCGATGTGGTTCTTGGGGCCAGCACGCGAGAGCGTCGGTTCGGGTCTGCCGCGGGATGAGCGCGTCGGGTGCGCATTTTGCCGATCTGCGCCTGCGTCTGATCTCGGCCGTCATCATGGCGGTGCTGGGCCTTGGGGCGCTCTGGCTGGGCGGGGCGGTGTTTCTGGCTCTGCTGTCGGTGGTCGCGGCGGTCATGCTGTGGGAACTGGCGCGGATGCTGCAGCCCGACCTGCCGCAGTCCAAAGCGGTGCTGATGGCGCTTGTTGGCGGCGCGGCGGTGCTGAGGGTCGGCTATGATTCCCATGTGCTGTCGTTGAGCGCGCTGTTTCTGGCGCCGGTGATCGGTCTGGTGGCCCTCAGCGCCAACCGGGCGTTGTTCGCGGTTTTCGGCTTTGCCGTGCTCTTTGCGGTGGCCGGGCTGTTCTGGATTCGCACCGGCGCGGGGCGCGAGTGGACGCTGTGGCTGGTGGCGGTCGTCATCGCCGCGGATATCGGCGGCTACCTGTTCGGGCGCTGGATCGGCGGCGCACGCATCCTGCCCCGCATCAGCCCGAAAAAGACTTGGTCGGGGACTCTGGGCGGCTGGTTTCTGGCGGCTCTGGTCGGGGTCGGGTTCGGCTATTATTCAGGGCTTGGCGCGGGGATTGTGCTGCTCAGCGTGGTGACGGCAATGGCCTCGCAATGCGGAGACGTGGCCGAAAGCGCGATCAAGCGGCACAGCGGAGTCAAGGACAGCTCGACCCTCATTCCCGGGCACGGCGGCTTTCTGGATCGCTTTGACGCGCTGATCGGGGCGGCCCTGTTTGCCATGCTTTACGCGCTGTTTTTCGGCTTTCCCTTTATCGAGGTGATCTGAGATGCGCCGGATCTCGGTTTTTGGGGCCACCGGCTCGATTGGCGTCAATACCGTGGATCTGTTGCGCCGTCAGGGCGGCGCGGAAACCTTTGACGTGGTGGCGCTGAGCGGTGGGCGCAACATTGCCCTGCTGGCTGAACAGGCGCGCGAATTGCGGGCCGACATTGCGGTAACCGCCTTTCCCGAGCTGTTGGCGGAGCTGCGCGCGGCTCTTGCGGGCAGCGATACGCTGGCGGCCGCCGGTCCGGCTGCGATTGCCGAGGCGGCGGCGCGCCCGAGCGACTGGACGATGTCCGCCATTGTCGGTGCGGCCGGTCTTGCCCCGGGTCTGGCGGCCCTGGGTCGCGGCGGAACGCTGGCACTGGCCAACAAGGAAAGCATGGTCGCGGCCGGCCCGTTGATGCTGACCGAGGCGGCGCGCAACAAGGCCCGGATCCTGCCTGTGGACAGCGAACATTCGGCCATTTTTCAGGCCATGAACGGTGAAGAGAAACGCGTGGTCGAGCGCATCATTCTGACCGCTTCGGGCGGGCCATTCCGGGACTGGCCGCTGGAAAAACTGCGTGACGCAACACCGGCCGAGGCGGTGCGCCACCCCAACTGGAACATGGGCGCGCGGATCAGCGTCGATAGCGCAAGTATGTTTAATAAAGCCATGGAACTCATTGAGACAAAAGAGTTCTTTGGTGTGCCGCCCGAGCAGATCGAGGTCCTTGTCCACCCGCAATCTATCGTCCATTCGCTGGTCGGCTTTGTTGACGGGGCGTTGCTTGCGCATCTTGGCCCGCCGGACATGCGCGGTGCCATCGGCTATGCGTTGAACTGGCCCCGGCGCTCGCCCGGCCCGCTGGAGCGTCTGGATCTGGGAGCGGTGGGGCGGCTGGATTTTTCGCCCCCCGACGAGAGGCGTTTCCCGGCGCTGGCACTGGCGCGGGCGGTGATGCGCGCGGGAGGTCTAAACGGAGCGGCCTTTAACGCCGCTAAAGAGGTCGCGCTGGATGGGTTTCTGGCCGGGAAGATCGGATTTCTGGACATGGCGGGAATTGTCGAGACCGTCCTTGAAAAAATGAATTCGGGTGACGACCTTAAAATCACCACATTTGACCTTGATAGGGTTCTTGAGGTTGACAGGTTGGCCCGGCAGGCGGGCAAAGACGCCATGGCGCGTGTCAAAAACAGGTTTTGAGGGTAACGTGGAACTGATCAGTTCGATCCCGCTTTTCGGCGGCTTTTTGTGGACCTTATTGTCCTTTGTGGTGGTGCTGAGCGTCATCGTCTTCATTCACGAGTTCGGCCATTATATCGTCGGGCGCTGGTGCGGGATTCACGCCGAGGTGTTCTCGCTGGGGTTTGGGCCAAAGGTCACCTCATGGCACGACAAGCGCGGCACCCGCTGGCAGCTATCCGCCTTTCCCTTTGGTGGCTATGTCAAGTTTCTGGGCGATGCCGACGCCTCTAGCCGGACCGATCAGGCGGCGCTGGAGAAGATGGACGAGGCCACGCGGGCGCGCTCGTTCCACGGCGCGCGTCTTTACAAGAAGGCGCTAACCGTCGCCGCTGGCCCGGTTGCCAATTTTATCCTGTCGATTGCCATTTTTTCCGGCCTGGTGATGGTCTCGGGTCTGGCCACGGACGCCCCCATCGTCGGTCAGCTAAAGCCCCTGCCAGCCGCGGGTTATACGCTAAAGCCGGGGGACCGGATACTGGCCATCAATGGTGTCAAGACTCCTGATTATCCGGCGCTTTATGCCTATGCCCGCACCAAGGGGCCGCTGACAGCGGTGCAGGATTACACCGTCCGGCGCGCCGGTCAGGAGCTGACGGCCAAGGGGCCGTTTCCATTGCTGCCGCTTGTTGACACGGTGCAGCCCCAGTCGGCGGCCATGGCAGCGGGGCTGAAGGTCGGTGATCTGATCGAAAGCGTCGATGGCAAGAAAATCATCGCCTTTCGGCAGTTGCAGGCGCTGGTCTCGGCCTCGGCGGGGCGCAAGATGCATCTGAAGATCTGGCGAGACGGGAACGAGCGTCAGATCACTCTGGCCGCCCGGGTCGTGGACATGCCCGATGCCAGCGGAAAATTCGTGAAACGCACCCTGATCGGGATCACCGGCGGACTGTTTTTCCGACCGAAAACCGTCACGCCGGGCCCACTGGAGGCGGTTAAGATCGGCGCGCTCCAGACCTACGACATCGTCAGCAGCTCGCTTGGGGGGCTGGTGCAGATGGTTCGCGGCTCGATCAGCGCCTGCAACCTGCAGGGCCCGGTGGGAATTGCCAAGACCTCGGGCGACGCCGCCTCGCAAGGGGTGTCCAGTTTCGTCTGGTTCATCGCCGTTCTGTCCACCGCGATCGGGCTGCTCAACCTGTTCCCGATTCCGGTCCTCGATGGCGGGCATTTGGTCTTTTTCGGATATGAGGCCATTGCCGGCAAACCACCCAGTGATCGGGTCCTGCAAGTCCTGATGTCGGGCGGGCTGTTCCTGATCATTGCGCTGATGGTGTTTGCCCTGACCAACGATTTCTTCTGCTGACCGGCCTTTGGCCATCCTGCGGTCATACTGTCGCCATATTCTCCGTCATACTAAAGCCATGACGAGAGGCGCAAGGCCCGTTTCGGGGGCAGCAAGGAGCACAAGATGCAAACCGTAGTTGAAGGTACCAAAGGCTTGGGTCTGTTGCTGGACATCAACAGCGATCGGGTTCTGTCGATCCTGATTATTCTGGCGGCTCTGGCCGCGGTGGGGCTGGTGGGGGTCGAGTATTTCGGCTCATATCTGGTTCAGGACAGCGTGTCCACGATGGCCAATATCGGCTGAGATCAACCCGGTCCACAGGCCGCGCTTTGTGCCCCCCGCCACCGGTGGCAGGTCTGGTATGGGTGGCTTTGGGGGCGGGGCCGTTTTCGGGCGCGACATGTTCCCAAAATGTGACCTTTTCGGGCTGCTGTTGAAAAACACGAGCCCATGTGGCGTTGTGATTTTGACATGCCACGGGAATCCAATTATTCAGGCACAAACGAGTCAGCGCCACAAACGGACGCAGGCCGGTGTCGGGTGGTGGAAATAGGTTGATGAACATGCTCTCATGGAAACGAAAGTTGTGGGCCTCTCTGGCGGTGGTGGCGCTGCTGCTGGGGGCAGGCGGCTCGGCCGTTGCGCCGCTGCTGGTCGGTCCGGCTACAGCGCAGGTCACGGGCACCAGCTTTTCACGGATCGTGGTGAAAGGAAACCAGCGCATCGAGACCGCAACGATCCGCGATTTTGCCGCGATCAAGGCGGGCCAGCCGGTGACCCCGGGGCAGATCGACGCTGCTTATCGCAAGCTGATTGCAACCGGCCTGTTTGAAAAGGTCACGCTGACCCCGCGGGGGCGCAGCCTGATCATCGCGGTGCGCGAATATCCCACCATCAACCGGATCAATTTCGAACGCAACAAGCGGATCAAGGACAAGGCGCTGGCCAAGGTGATCTCGTCCAAGCCACGCCACACCTACAGCCCGGCTCAGGCCAAGGCCGATGCCGCCGCTATCGTCGCCGCCTATCGTCAGGCGGGACGGTTCAGCGCACAGGTGACGCCGAAAATCATCCGGCGCAGCGACAATCGTGTCGATCTGGTGTTTGAGATTTTCGAAGGCAAGGTGATCGAGATCAAGCGCATCGGCTTTGTCGGCAACCGGCATTTCTCGGACCGGCGCCTGCGGCGTGTTCTGGGGACAAAACAGGCGGGCCTGTTGCACGCTTTCATCAAAAGCGACACCTATGTCGCCGACCGCATCCAGTTTGACAAGCAGGTGCTGCGCGACTTTTACCACTCGCGCGGCTTCATTGACTTTCAGGTGCTTTCGGTCAGTGCCGAAGTGGCCAAATCGCGCAACGGCTTTTTTCTGACGTTCAAGCTGCAGGAGGGTCAGCCCTATACATTCGGAAAAATCACCACCACCAGCGATTTGTCCGAGATTGATCCGGACCAGTATAAAAAGGTCATCCGGATCAAGCCGGGGATGACCTATGGGCCCAATCTGGTTGATTCGACCATCACCACGATGGAGCGTCTGGCGACCCGCAAGGGGCTGAATTTCATTCGCGTCACCCCGCGCGTGACTCGCCATGATGCCACCCGGACGCTGGATATCGCCTTTGTCATCGAAAAGGGGCCGCGCCAGTTCGTCGAAAGGATCGACATTGAGGGGAACACAACGACACTGGACCGGGTAATTCGCCGACAGTTCAGGACCGTCGAGGGTGATCCGTTCAATCCGCACGAGATCCGCATGGCGGCGGAACGGATCCGCGCGCTTGGATTCTTTTCCAAGTCCGACGTCAAGACCCGCCCGGGAACCAACCCGGATCAGGTGATTGTCGATGTGAATGTCAAGGACCAGCCAACCGGCAGCCTTGCCTTCGGGGTAAGCTATGGCGCCTCAACCGGGATCGGTGGCACGATCAGCCTTTCGGAAAGAAACTTTCTCGGGCGTGGCCAGTTCATAAAGATTCAGGCCGGCGGTACGGGAAGCAACAGGAATACCGAGCTTGCCTTTACTGAGCCCGCATTTCTGGGCCGCAACCTGCGTCTCGGTCTCAGCGCCTATCGTCGCACCACGACCAAGCAGAACGCATCTTATGACACCACTGTCGCTGGATTCGAGCCGAAAATCTCATTTCCCACCGGCCAGAATGGACGGATGGAGTTGAGCTATCGGAGGGTGTCAAATACGCTCAATGGGATTACGGGTACGGCATCGCCGATTATCACCGCTGATGCTGGCACCCGGCAGGCGGGGGTGCTGGGGATCGGATACACCTACGACACCCGTACCAGCGGGCTGAACCCCAAGGCGGGCGTGATCCTTCATCTGAACAGCGAGGCCGCTGGTCTGGGCGGCACCGCGCGCTTTTTGCGCACAACGGCATTGGTGGGCGCGCGCACCGCGATCCTTAATGACGAGGTCAGCCTGAGCATCGAGATGGAGGGCGGTTTTCTGAAGGCTTCCAGCGGCTCGTCCAATATTGCCGATCGGTTTTTCATGGGCGAACGTGTCATGCGCGGCTATGCGCTGCGCGGAATCGGGCCACGCGACATGACCGCCGGCTTGAACCATGATGCGCTGGGCGGCACCATGTTTGCGGTGGCGCGGATGGAGGCGAATTTTCCCCTCGGGCTGCCGGATGAATACGGCATTTCCGGCGGCGCGTTCCTTGACGTAGGCTCACTCTGGGGTGTGGACAACCTTCGGGGGCAGACGGCCAACGATGCGACGGGGGTGGCGGGGACCACGGCATCACTGCGCTCGGTCCTCGGCTTTTCGATCTTCTGGAAAACCGCGGTCGGGCCGCTCCGCTTCAACTTTACCAAGGTGCTTTCCGGCCCCTCCTATGACCGGCCCGAATCGTTCAGCCTGACCATCGGCACACGGTTCTGATGCCGCGGCGTCCGGGGGGGGATCGGCGTGATTTGCGTCGCCCGGCGGTCGTTGATCTGCGTCGGCCGATATGGGTTCTGCCGCTGGCCGCAATGCTGGGGCTGGCCAGCGTCGGATTGGCGCGGGCTCAGGAGGCCGCCGCGCCGCCCGCAGCTCTGTCGCCAGCCACCGCCTCGGTCCCGGCGCAAAACCCGCGTGCCGGAGCCGGGATTTACACGCTCAATCAGGATCAGCTTTATAAACTCTCGGCCTTTGGCAAACGGGTGCAGCGTCAACTGCTGATCCGGCGAAAGGCGCTGAAGGCCGAAAACAGCACGCTGGAATCCGGCCTGAAGGCCGAGGAACAGCACCTTACTGACATCCGCAAGACCACCTCGCCGGTGGATTTTCGCAAGCTGGCGGACGCATTTGATGCCAAGGTGCAGAAAATCCGCAAGGATCAGGCGATCAAGAGCAACGCGCTGGACAGCTGGGCCGCGAATGAGCGCAGCCGCTTTTTCAAACTGGCCTATCCAATCCTGTTGAAGATGGCTGCCGAGCTGAATGCCGTGGCTGTTCTGGACGAGCGCATGACCCTGATCTCGTCGCGCGACATCAGCCTGACCGCGCGGGCAATCCAGCGCATAAATGCCGAGCTGGGCGACGGCGCAAAAGACAAGGCGGGCAAGAAACACACCCCCTGACCGGCATCCCCCGACCGGCGACTCCGTGTCCGGCGTCCACGTGGCGCGGCGATCCCGTCGGCACTCCTTGTCAGAACTGGGCGCGGTTGATAGGGATACACCCAGATTTGAACGACAAGGGCCAGCATATGACTGATACTTCCGAAAACGCGACCGGGACCGAGGCATTGCCCTCAGCGGACCTGGCGATGATCCAGCGGATGATCCCGCACCGTTACCCGTTCCTGTTCATCGACAAGGTCCGGGATATCAAGAGCGGCGAAAGCGCGGTGGGGATCAAGAACGTCACCATGAACGAGCCGCAGTTTCAGGGGCATTTCCCACGAAAACCGATCATGCCCGGCGTCATGATCGTCGAAGCCATGGCCCAGACCGCGGCGGTTCTGATCTCGTATACGCTGGATCTGGTGGATCGTGACCCGCTGGTCTATTTCATGACCATGGACAAGTTCCGCTTTCGCGCCATGGTCACCCCGGGGGACGTTCTGGAACTGCACGTGCGCGTGCTGCGCGGGCGCGGAAAAATATGGAAGCTCTGGGGAGAAGGCAAGGTCAACGGCAAGATCGCCTCTGAGGGTGAATTCTCGGCGATGATTGACGTCGCCGGAAAAATGTGAGCGGCCAGATCAGGATGACCGACAGCCAGACCCAAATCCATCCCACCGCCATTATCGCCAAGGGGGCACGGATCGGCGCCGGATGCCGGATCGGTGCCTATTGTGTGGTCGGCCCCGAGGTCTCGCTGGGTGACGGGGTGGTTCTGGAAAACCACGTTTCAATCGCCGGCTGGACCGAGATCGGCCCGGGCTGCCGCATCTGGCCCTTTGCCTCGATTGGCAGCGATCCACAGGATCTGAAATTCGGCGGTGAGCATACCCGCGTGGAGATCGGCGCGCGCACCCGCATCCGCGAATATTCCACCGTCAATCCGGGGACCAACGGTGGCGGGGGGGTGACGCGGATTGGCGATGACAACCTGATCATGATGTATGTTCACGTCGCCCATGACTGTCAGATCGGCAACGGAATCGTGCTGGCCAACGCGGTGCAACTGGCCGGGCATGTGGTGATCGGCGACAACGCCATCCTTGGGGGCCAGTCCGGCGTGCATCAGTTCTGCCGGGTCGGCAAGGGTGCGATGATCGGCGCCGGAGCGGTGGTGGTTAATGACGTGATCCCCTATGGCTCGGTGATATCGGCGCGTGGCGTTCTAGGCGGGCTGAATCTGGTGGGGCTGAGACGTCGCGGGGCCGAGCGCGCGGCCATGAACGGTTTGCGCCACGCCTACAAGCGGCTGTTTATGGGCACCGAGGGCACCTTGCTGGAACGCGCCCAAGCCCTGCAAGACGAGGACGTGGCGGACAATGCGCTGGTTCTGGATGTGCTGGAATTTCTGCTGGCAAATTCCGATCGTGCCTTTTGCGCGCCCGAGTGAGGCGCCATGACCCAAGCTCCCCAAAAAATGGCGATAATTTCCGGCAGCGGGAGCCTGCCCCGATTGTTGCTCGACAACTGCCGCAGGCGCGCGCAGGATTGTGTTCTGGTCTCATTTCAGGACGCTCCGGGGGACGTGGACCCGCCCGGGCCACCCCTGATCCGCGCCGGGTTCGAGCGCCTTGGCGCGCTGTTTGACGCCCTGAAAGAGGCCCGCGTGTCCGCTGTCGTCTTTGCCGGAGGGATGACGCGCCCGCGTCTCGACCCGGCAAAGTTTGACGAAAAAACCCGCCAGATCGCGCCCCGCCTGTTTTCGCAGATGGGGCAGGGCGATGACGCACTGCTGCGCCAAGTCGCGGCCGTTTTTGAGGCCGAGGGGTTTTCGGTGCTGGCCCCCCATCAGCTCTGCCCCGACCTTCTGGCACCCCGCGGCGTTCTGGGGACGCATGAGCCGCAACAGGCAGACCGGGCGGATATCAGCCGTGCGCAGGCGCTGGCACAGGCCCTTGGCGCGCTGGACGTCGGGCAGGGGGCGGTGGTTGCGCAGGGGCTGTGTCTGGGTCTTGAGACCCTGCAGGGAACCGACCGCCTGCTGGAGTTCGTCGCCCGGACGGCGGCGGGGCTGCGCCCGGACCCTCAGGGGGGCGGGGGGGTGCTTTATAAAGGGCCCAAACCGGGGCAGGATTTGCGCATGGACATGCCCACGATCGGCCCGCCTACGGTTGAAAACGCCGCCCGTGCGGGGCTGGCGGGGATCGCGGTTGCCGCTGGTGCGGTCCTTATTCTTGAGCGCGACAGGACCATTCAGGCGGCCGACCGGCTGGGCCTGTTTCTTTTTGGCGCATGAGCGCGGGCAAACATTTCTTTCTGATCGCGGGCGAAGCCTCGGGCGATCGCCTTGGCGCCAGTCTGATGAAAGGGCTGAAAACATTGCAGCCCGATGTCCGGTTCAGCGGTGTTGGCGGGCCGCTGATGGCGGCTGAGGGGTTGAAAAGCCTGTTTCCCATGGGTGAGCTGTCGGTGATGGGGCTGGCCGAGGTGGTGCCGCGACTAGCGCACCTGCTGTCCCGGGTGCGCCAGAGCGCGCAGGCGATTGACGCGGCACAGCCGGATGCGCTGATCACGATTGATGCGCCGGATTTCTGTCTCAGGGTGGCGGCACGGGCGCGGGCGCAAAACCCGGCACTCAGGACCATCCACTACGTCGCCCCGACGGTCTGGGCGTGGCGCGCCGGACGGGCCGAGAAAATGGCCCGGCACATCGATCACGTTCTGGCGTTGTTCCCGTTTGAGCCCCCCTACATGGAGGCCGCGGGGATGGGCTGCGATTTCGTCGGTCATCCGGTGGTCGCCGATCCCCAGCCTGACGAGGCGGCGCGACACGCCTTCCGGACACGCCTTGGGGTGCGGGGAAACAGCCGCCTGCTGTTGGTTTTGCCCGGCTCGCGCAAGGGCGAGATTGCGCGCATGGCCCCCCTCTTTGCCGAGGTGGCGCAGGGTCTTTCCATCTTCAACCAAAATGTAAAGTTTGTCATACAAGCCACGGAAAATACAGCAGAAACTCTGAAATCAATGTTGCCGAACTGGCCGTCCGGCACCCGCCTTATGGACCCACGTGATCTGTGCGCCGAGGACAGCCAGAGGCAAAAGAGAGCGCTGTTTGCCAGCGCCGACCTTGCGCTTGCGGCTTCGGGCACGGTGTCGCTGGAGCTGGCGGCGGCGGCAACGCCGATGGTGATTGCACACCGCTTCAACTGGCTGACAACGCGTATTGTCAAGGCCAAGGTCAATCTTGAAAGCGCCACCCTGGTCAATATCCTGACCCAGAGCAAGGCGATCCCCGAGTTCCTGTTTGAAGAGGCGCAGGCGCGGCGGATCACGCCGTTTCTGGCGCGACTGCTGTCTGACGATGGCGCTCGCGCGGCCCAGCTTGGGGCGGAAAATCGGGCGATGGAAATGCTGGGCCGAGGCGGCGAGGCCCCGGGTATGCGCGCCGCCCGGGCGGTGTTGCGCGCGGTTGGATAGCTTTCGACCCACCCCCCCGGTTCATTGATTTACCGGCCAGAACCTGTCGGCTCACGTGCCAAACGGGGCAAGCGTCGCGGCGGTTTTTTCGGCCAGTAGCTGCGGTGAAATCTCGAACATGTGGTGCGGCGTGCCGGCCGCGGCCCAGACCCGGGGAAAGGCCAAAAGGGCCGGCTCCATGAACGGGCGCGGCGGGATCAGGTGGCCAAAGGGCGAGACGCCGCCGATGGCAAAACCGGTGCGCGCGCGAATGATGGCGGCATCGGCCTTGCCCAGCGGCTCATTGGCCAGCGCGCGCGCCTGATCCAGATCGACCCGCTGTCCTCCGGGGGTCAGAAAAAGCGCCAGTTGGCCGCTGTCCTGTCCCAGAAACAGGATCGATTTGACGATCTGGTTTACTTCGCAGCCAATCACCTTGGCGGCCTGCGCGGCGGTGTGGGTTGGTGCGCTTACGCGAAAAACCTCCAGCGCGAGGCCGAGGCGTTCAAGGTCGGTTTTGACCCGGGTCAGGCTTTTGCTCATGGGGGTTTATCGCCGCTGGCAGGATGGCGCGCAAGGGGGGGAACGTAGTTGACGGCGCCTGCCTTGGCCGCCATCTTCGGGTATGTCCTTGCGTAGCGACACAAAAACCGCTCCTGTTCCGCATGAGCCCCGGCTTGGCCGCGAAACGGCCGAGGTCTACGGCGCTTTGCCGGACAATCTGCGTGCGCTTATTGTCGGGACGGCCGGTTGCAGTCCCTATCTGCGCGGTCTCTTGATGCGCGAAAAAGACTGGCTGAGTGGGGTGCTGGACCAGTCGGCCGAGGGGGTTCTGGCCGATATCCGCAGCACGGTTGAAACCACCGATCAGCCGGTTGCGCGGGCATTGCGACAGGCCAAGCGGCGGGTCGCGCTTTATACTGCGCTGGCCGATCTTGGCGGCATGTGGGGGCTGGCCGAGGTGACCGACGCGCTGAGTAAATTTGCGGATTTCGCTGTTGGCACCAGCCTCTCGACCCTGCTTTCGGCCGAACTTGGGCGCGGCAAGCTGCCGGGCTGCCAGCCAGAGGATCTGGACACGGGCTGCGGGATATGCGTGCTGGCGATGGGCAAGATGGGCGCAAATGAGCTGAACTATTCCTCGGATATCGACCTTATCGTGCTGTTTGACGAAACCCGTCACAAGGCCGAAAACTTTGAAACCCTCCGCGAGCGATTTATCCGGGTGACGCGGCGGATGGCCCGGATGCTGGGCGATGTAACCGCCGATGGCTATGTCTTTCGCACCGATCTGCGCCTGCGTCCCGACCCCTCGGTGACGCCGGTCTGCCTGTCGATGGGCGCCGCCGAGCGCTATTACGAAAGCCTTGGGCGAACATGGGAGCGTGCGGCCTTTATCAAGGCACGCCCCTGCGCTGGCGACTTTGCCGCCGGCGCGCGCTTTTTGACGACACTGCGGCCCTTTATCTGGCGCCGGCATCTGGATTACGCCGCCATTCAGGACGCCCAGGACATGCGTCTGGCAATCCGCGAGCACAAGGGGCTGGGCGGGCGGATCATGCTGCCCGGGCACAACCTGAAGCTGGGGCGCGGCGGCATTCGTGAGATTGAGTTCTTTACCCAGACGCGCCAGATCATCGCCGGCGGGCGCGACCCGGATCTGCGCGTCAAAGGAACGCTGGAGGGCCTCGCTGTGCTGGCCGAAAAGGGCTGGGTTGCCCCCGAGGTGGCCGCCGTCCTCAGCCAATCCTACATCGCCCTGCGCAATCTCGAGCACCGGGTGCAGATGCTGAACGATGCGCAGACCCATGACATCCCCAGCGCTCCGGCGCAGATTGCGCGGTTGGCAGATTTTTGCGCCTCCCCCTCGGTTGCCGCCTTCAAGACCGACCTTCTGGCGCGTCTGCAACAGGTTGAAAAACTAACCGAACCGTTTTTCGCCCCCGGGCACAGCCCGCGCGACCCCCTTGCCGAGCAGAGCGAGCAGACCCGTACCCTGATCGCCAGCTGGCACGGCTGTCCGGCCCTCAGAAGCCCGCGCGCCCGGGCCATTTTCCGGCGCATCCTGCCCCAGATCCTGACTCGCGTGGCCAAGACCCCGGATGCCGAGGAAACGCTGCGCCGCCTTGGCGGTTTTCTGACCGGGTTGCCCGCCGGAGTGCAGGTGTTTTCGCTGTTTCAGGCCAACCCCCATCTGATCGACCTTTTGGTCGATATCTGCGGCACCGCCCCCGGTCTGGCGCGCTATCTTTCGCGCAATTCACAGGTTCTGGATGCGGTGATCGCGGGCACGTTTTTCGACCCCTTGCCGGCGGTCGAGGGGTTGTCGACCGAACTGCAGCGCGCATTGGCCGCGATCGATGATTACGAAGACCAGTTGAATGCGGCCCGGCGCTGGATGAAAGAACAGCATTTTCGCATCGGCGTGCAGCTCTTGAAGCAGATGATCTCGGCCCCCGAGGCCGCGGCCGCCTATTCCGATCTGGCCGAGGCCTGCCTGCGCGGGATATTTCAGCCGGTGGTGCGGGAATTTGCCCGTCGCTTTGGCCCCATGCCGGGGCGCGGGGCGATGGTGCTGGGCATGGGCTCGCTGGGAGCGCGGCAAATGTCGGCGGGCTCGGACCTTGACCTGATCGTGATTTACGACGCCGAAGGGGCCGAGCAGTCCAGCGGTGCGCGCCCTCTAGCGGTTTCGACCTATTTTTCCCGTCTGACGCAAGCTTTGGTGACGGCGCTGGCCTCGCCCATGGCCGAGGGAACGCTTTATGCGGTTGACATGCGCCTGCGCCCCTCGGGGCGAAAGGGGCCGGTGGCGACGGCGCTGAGCGGCTTTTTCAGTTATCAGCAAAGCGAGGCCTGGACGTGGGAGCACATGGCCCTGACCCGCGCCCGCCCGGTTGCCGGGACCCCCAGCCTGATGGTTGAGGTCGAGAGTTTCCGCCAGCATATTGTTACCCGCCGACGCGATCCCGAGGCGCTGAAACGGGATGCGCGCGACATGCGCGGGCGCATTGCCGATGCTGCGGGCCCAAACCCGACGCCGGCCCCGTGGGAGGCCAAGTCGGGCCCCGGAGGTATGATGGATATCGAGATTCTGGCGCAGACCGCAGCGTTGGCAGCGGGGGTCACGGCGCGGGAAACGCCAGCGCAGCTGGTCGCCGCACGGCAGTTGGGCTGGCTTGACAGGGCCGAGGCCAAGGCCCTTCTTGAGGATTACCAGCGCCTGTTCAGCCTGCGCCAGATCGGCAAGCTTTTGGCGGGCAGCGGGTTTGACCCGGAGCAAACAGGCCAAACCGCGGTGGCGTTGTTGTTGGCGCAGACGGGGGCCGACACGATTGCCGCCCTTGGACAAAGCCTTGCGGCGGGGCGCGCCCGGGCTGAGGCCTTGATCCGCCGATGTCTGGCCGCGTCCCCACCTGACCCCGTCTGAACAGGCGACGAATTGACAGGCTTGTCGGGATGTTCCATCACTTGGCAGGAACAGGACGACAGGAGAGCGGGCGATGAAAAAGGGCCATCTGGCGATTGATCCGCGCGGATTGATTTTTGAAAGCTACCGGATCGAAGGGGTCAGCGCAGGGGAATGCCGCTCGATCTTTCTGGATTGGGCGCTGGGGCAGCCCGCGGGCGCGGACATGCACGCCGCGTTATTGACCTTGCAGGCGGAATATGGCGCGCGGGCCCCCGATCACCCGATGAGCGCGATCATTGCTGAAGGCTTGGCGCGCAAGGCCGCCCCCCCGGCACGGCGCCGGCGGCGGCAGAGGCAATAGCGCCCGCTGCCGGGCCCGTGGTTTATGGGTCTACGCCCGACGCCTTTTGCTTGACCTTGCCGGGCAGATCAGGGCACATCCCCGATCATGGTTCCGATAGAAAAACTTGAACAGATCAAATCCCGCTTTGACTTTCTCGAGGCGAAGATGGCCGAAGGGGCTGTGGGCGAGGATTTTGCGGCGCTGGGACGGGAATATGCCGAGCTGCGGCCGCTGGTTGCCGAGATCGACGCCTATCAGCAGATGTTGCGCGACAAAACCGCCGCCGAAGAAATGCTGACGGACCCTGAAATGCACGATCTCGCCGCCGAAGAGCTGCAGACCATCGCCGCCGCCCTGCCGGGTTTGGAACAAAAGATCAACCTTGCGCTCTTGCCCCGGGATCAGGCCGATGCGCGCCCGGCTATTGTTGAGATACGCGCCGGAACCGGCGGCGACGAGGCGGCACTGTTTGCCGCCGACCTTTTGCGGATGTACCAGCGTTACAGTGAGACCCGGGGCTGGGCATTCGAGATGGTCTCGCAAAGCGCAACCGAGCTGGGCGGCATCAAGGAGGCGATCGTCAATATCCGTGGCCCCGGCGTTTTCGCGCGGCTGAAATTTGAAAGCGGCGTGCATCGTGTGCAGCGGGTGCCAGCGACCGAATCGGGTGGGCGCGTGCACACATCGGCCGCCACGGTTGCCGTTCTGCCTGAGGCCGAAGAGGTTGACCTCGATATCCCCGCCAGCGATCTGCGCATCGACACGATGCGCGCCAGCGGGGCCGGCGGGCAGCACGTCAACACCACAGATTCGGCGGTGCGCATCACCCATATCCCCACCGGGCTGATGGTGGTCAGCGCCGAAAAGTCCCAGCACCGCAATCGGGAAATCGCGATGGGTGTCCTGCGCAGCCGTCTTTACGAGATGAAACGTCGCGCGGCGGCGGATGCACGGGCGGCAACGCGCAAGGGACAGGTCGGCTCGGGCGATCGTTCCGAGCGGATCCGCACCTATAATTTTTCGCAAGGTCGGGTCACCGATCACCGGGTCAATCTGACGCTTTACAAGCTGGATCAGGTGCTTCAGGGGGATCTTGACGAAATCATCGATGCGCTGATTGCCGACGATCAGGCCAGCCGTCTGGCGGAGTTGAGCCTATGAGCAAAGACCCTGAAAGAAACGACGACAACAGCATCGGCGCCGCCCTGAAGGCGGCAACCCAAGAGCTGGTGCGTGCCCAAATAGCCGATGCCGCAGGGGATGCGCGTCGCCTTGTGGCCTTTGCGATGGAGTTGTCGGCGGCGGCGCTGAGCGCCAACCTCGGGGATCGGGTGACCCCGGCCGGGCTGGAGGCGCTGGATGCTGCGATTCGCGCCCGGATCGAGCGGCGCCCGGTCTCGCACATTGTTGGCGGACGGGAATTCTGGGGCCACCGCTTCAAGGTCACACCGGCGGTTCTGGACCCGCGCCCCGAGACCGAAATTCTGGTCGAGGCCGCGCTCTCACAGCCGTTTTCGCGGGTGCTCGACCTCGGGACCGGCTCGGGCTGCATCCTGCTCTCCCTGTTGGCGGATCGGCCACAGGCCAGCGGTGTCGGCGTTGATGCCAGTCCCGATGCGCTGGAGGTCGCGCTGGAAAACGCCGCCGGGCTGGATCTGGAGGGGCGGGCCGACTTTCTGCTGTCGGACTGGTTTTCGGCCTTTGACGGGGTTTTCGATCTGATCGTCGCCAACCCGCCCTATATCGCGCTGGAGGAAATGGCGACGCTGCAGCCCGAGGTCCTGAAATGGGAGCCGATGGCGGCGCTTTGTGCCGGCCCTTCGGGGTTGGAAGCCTATGAAACCATCGCCGAGGGGATTGGCCCCTATCTTGCGCCCGGCGGCCGGGTGCTGCTCGAGGTGGGTCCAACCCAGGCTGACGCCGTCTCGGCACTGTTTGCCAAGGCCGGGCTTGTGGCGCAGACGATCCACCCGGATCTGGACGGGCGTGCCCGCGTGGTCGAGATGCGCGCCCCGAAAAAAGGCTGACATTTTTGCCAAAATTTGGGAAAAGTCACGATTTGTTCATGTTTTTGCCTTGTCTTGGAGCCCGAGCCCTGTATAGGGTTCTTTCAGGCGGTTGATCGATACTTGGTATATCTCGACCGCAGGATCGCTCTGAAAAGTAATCTACGGGACGAAGCGGCGGGATTGGCCGCAGAACGACAAAGTAGAACCACAAAACTCCCAACCGGCTCCAGACGGGCAGAAAAACCTGACACATGAGATCTCCGAACAAGTCGCGTTCGCGCAACAAGAACCAGAACCGCAGAAGCTCGGCCAATATTGTCAACCGGGTCTTTGACAGCTCTGGCCCAGATGGCAAGGTGCGGGGGACGCCGCAGCAGATTATTGATAAATATCATTTACTTGCACGGGATGCGCAGCTGTCCGGGGATCGTGTTGCCGCGGAAAATTTTCAGCAACATGCCGAGCATTACATCCGCCTTCTGAATGAAGCCATGCGTGAACAGAACCAGCGGCGCGAGCAGCAGGAGGCCCAGCGGCGCGAGCAGCAGCAACAGGCCGATGCGCGTGCTCAGCAGCACCAGCAAAAACCCCCCGTCGCGATCGACCCGCGCCAGACCGAACAACCCGAGATCCCGGATTCGGCCCTTCTGGAGGCCCGGGGCGAGGTGGCGCCGGTGGTTGCCGACAGCGGCCTTGTGGAAACCCCCGAGGGCAAGGCGCGGCGCCGCGGGTCCAGATCATCGGGCCGTCAAAGGGCGAAACCGGCAGGCGATTCTGCCGGCGGCCCCACGGGTTCTGCCGAGGATGGCGATGAGTCCTCCGATGGCTCGGCCACAGGCGAAGAGCAGGCCGCACAATAAGTCGCACGCCAGCGAAAGGCGTGGTTCCAGCGTCCCGCACCCATCGTCGCGGCTCAGCCTGATGCCTTTTCGGCCTCCAACGCCCGGGCCAGCGCACAAAAGCCGGCGATTGAAATGTTTTCGGCCCGCTCGGTCGGGGCGATGCCAACGCGGGCTAGAATCTCACCGATCTCGGGATGCAGAGATTTCAGGCTGGCGCGCAGCATCTTGCGCCGCTGCCCAAAGGCAGTCGCCACCACGCGGCCAAGCAGCGCCTCGTTTGCCGGGAAAAGCATCTTTTCGCGGGCCTTGATATGAACCACGGCCGAGGTGACCTTTGGCGGCGGGGTAAAGGCGGCTGGCGCGATCTCCATCGCAATCCGGGCCTCGGCGCGCCACTGGGTCAGGATCGACAGGCGGCCATAGGCCTTGCTGCCCGGCTGTGCAACGATCCGCTGGGCCACCTCTTTTTGAAACATCAGGGTCAGGCTGTCCCAGAATGGCGGCCAGTGCGTGGGGGTCAGCCAGCGGATCAGCAGCTCGGTCCCGATGTTGTAGGGCAGGTTCGCCACCACCCGCACCGGCGGACGCAGGCAGTGGGCGATGTCCAGCTTTAGCGCGTCTCCCTCGTGGACGCTCAGCCGTCCCGGGTAGGCGGCGGCGATCTCGGCCAGAATCGGCAGGCAGCGGGTGTCCTTTTCCACCGCAACGACGTGGCGTGCCCCCTCGTGCAGAAGCGCCCGCGTCAACCCGCCGGGGCCGGGGCCGACCTCCAGCACGTCGCACGCGCTCAGATCCCCAGCCTGTCGGGCGATACGTGCCGTCAAGTTCAGGTCCATCAAAAAGTTCTGCCCCAGAGATTTTCGCGCGCTGAGCCCGGCCTTTGCGATCACCTCGCGCAAGGGGGGCAGCCCGTCGATGCGGCTCATGTCCGGGGTCCGCCGCGCCCGAATTTTGCGGCTTCACGCAGCGCTGCGATCAGACTGGAGGGGTTGGCACGCCCTTGACCGGCGATGTCCAGCGCCGTGCCGTGATCGGGGGAGGTGCGCGCAAAGGGCAGCCCCAGCGTGATGTTGATTCCGCCGTGAAAATCCAGCGTCTTGATGGGGATCAGAGCCTGATCGTGATACATGCAGAGGGCGACGTCATAGGTGCGGCGGGCTTGGGCGTGAAACATCGTATCGGCGGGCAGGGGGCCGGCAATCTCCATGCCTTGTGCGCGCAGACGCTCCAGAACTGGCGCGATCAGGGTGATTTCGGTTTGCCCCATGGCACCGCCTTCACCGGCATGGGGGTTCAGCCCCGACACCGCCAGACGCGGGTTTCTCAGCCCGTAAAGCTGCCTCATGGCGCTGTGGGTGATGGTCAGGGTTTGGCTGAGGAGATCGGCGGTCAAGAGTGCCGGCACCGCCTCCAGAGGCTCGTGGATGGTGACTGGAACGACGCGCAGGGCGGGGGCCGCCAGCATCATCACCGACCGTGTTCCGGGGCCTGCGAGATGGGCCAGAAACTCGGTATGGCCGGGAAAGGCAAAGCCCGCCCCATCCTTCAGCGCCTTCTTGTTGATCGGGTTCGTGCAGACGGCCGAGGCGGCGCCCCCTTTGACCAGATCGACCGCCCGGCGGATGACGTCGATGACGCTCTGGGCGTTTTCGCGCCGCAATTCTCCGGGAGGGTTGGCCTCAGGAAAGGGATGTGCGAGCACCGGCAAGGCGTGGGGAAAGACCGCAGCCGCCTGCCCCGGGTCGTCGATCTCACGGATCGGGACATCGGGGGCAAGCCCGGCAAGATGGCGCGCATCGGCGATCAGGAAAAACGGCGATTCCCCGCGCAGCGCCTGCCACGCCTTCAGCGTCAGCTCAAGGCCGACCCCGGCGGGCTCGCCACAGGTCAGCGCCACGGGTTTGCTGGGCATCATGGGTTACTTTCGGATGATCGTCGCATCGCCCTTCAGCTCTTGCAGATAGCCATTTCCAAAGGCCTCAAGACGCTGGTTGAACATAGCGGCGCGCAGTTGTTTGCGATCGCCCTCGCTGATCTTGTTGGTCCGCGCGCAGAGCATCAGAACGACAAGCTGAGGCGCCGACTTGCCCCGTGTCAGGGCGGTCGAAATCTCGCCCCGGTCAAGGTTTTTCAGTTCGCGTGCGATGTCCCGCGGCACCTTTCCCACCGGCAGCACCTGTTCTTTAAAGGCCTTCTGCGACAGTCCCGCGCCTTGTGCACGCAGGTCGTTGCAGGTGTCCACCGCCCCCTTGATCCGGGCGGCCTGCGCCAGCGTTTCAGGGCTGCGGCCGCCGGGTAGCAACAGGGTGGCGTAATCATAGGCGATGGTCTTGGCGGCCAGCGTCTGGTCGTTGCGCAGGCCACGCAGCTGGAACAGCACGAAGGCGTTGTTCAGTTCCAGAGGCTCGGTCACCTGTCCGACTGACATGGTCAGCAGGCGAGCGCCGATATCCGGGGGTAGGGTGTTGACCGGGCGCCAGTCCAGTTTGCCCGCGTTTTCCCGGCTGGGAGCGGCGGAATAGGTCAGCACCGCGTCCTCGAAATCGCTGAGGCTGTGGACGCTTTTTCGCACGTCTTGCAACAGCGCGCGGGTCTGTTCGCGCGCACTCGGGTCGTTGGGATCATAGGGCAGGACCAGCTCCGACAGCAAGACCGAGGCCCCCAGCGAGGTCGAGCCCAGTGCCATCGCCGTATCCAGCTCGGATTCGGTCACGAAGGCCTTGCTCTGGAATTTGGCCTGTACCAGTTTGCGCCAGAGCAGGCCGGCGCGCACGAACTCGGTAAAGGTTTCGGGATAGACCCCGACCTTGCCCAGCTCGGCGGCCATCTGATCGGCGGTCAGATTGGCCCGTTTTGCAAACTCGTCCTTGCCCAAGCTCAGCTCGGCCTCGGTCAGCGATATGCCCAAGAGCCGGGCGGCGTTTTCCTTCAGCCGGTCATTGATCAGGTCTTCTTCGGCCTGTTTTTGCAGATCGCCGATCGAGCCGATGGCCTTCAGCAATGTTGCCCGTTGGTCGATTTCAAACGATGTGATGCCGTTGCCATTCACCGTGATGACGACGGCATAGGGGTTTTGCGCCGCTGCGGCCAAGACGGCACCCGGGGCGAAAAGACCGGTAAGGCCCCCCGCAAAGCCCCCCGCAAAGCCCAGCGTCAGGGCCAGAAGAACAAAGGATTTCAATTTCATCTTCATCGGTCCAATCCGCATGTCATCCTCAAAAGCTGGCACATTGGCGCGCAAAGGCGCCGCTGTTCGCCCGGGCGCCGAATCCGTCCAGCGTGATTTTCAGGCCAAGGCTGCTTGACGCGCCCACATTAGAGGAGGACGCATACTGGCGCGAGAGGGAAAGATCAATTTTTATACAATCGTTGCGATAAGTTAACGCAAGCCCCGCGTCGCTGGCCTTGGCGGTGGTCGCGTCATAGCGCCACGAGGCGACCGTGCGCCAGTTGTTTCCCAATAGCCAGCCGGCCTTGACCGACCAGTCACTGACATCGGCAGCGGTGTTTCCTGCGGCCCCTTTCAGCAGCCACAGATAGGAGGTATCCAGATCCAGCCGCCGTGTCTTGTAGGCCAGCCGCGTTTCGGCACGCCGGATCACCGCGCCACCGCCGCCACCGCCAAGGACCAGACGCTGCACGAAATTCAGCCGCTTGGGCAGGGACAGGCGTCCCGCCAGAACAAGGCCTGAGGACGCGCCCGCCAGCCCCGAAGCGGCGCTGAACTGGCCGTTGGCGCCCAGCCGGAACACCTTGCCCGCCACAAGGTTCATGGAAAAACCCGTCTTGCTCTGCCGCGAATAGCTGACGCCGATATTGGCCCTGAACCCTTGCTCATAAATGTCGTGGCCGGGAAACCGGTTCAGGGTGAACAGATTGTTGGCCTCAAACGGAACGATCTGGCTGTCTTCGTTGGGCACGGTGGCCGCCCCGCCGGGGGCATAGACCAGTTGCAGGCGCGGCTCCAGACTTTCGGTCGCGCGCGTGCTCCGTCGCGCCATCGGCAGGCGTAGGTCCAGACTGGCCACCGAGATCGTTCGGGTGATCGGTGCCGGATAGGTGCTGTCCTGCGCGATCTCGTAACGCTCGGCCCGGCCGCGGGCGCTGGTGGTCACGATCAGCCCCGAGCGCCCGATCCACTGTCGGCTCCAGTCAAGCACAACGCCCAGACGGCGGCCGTCCCGTCCGGTGATATTGCTGCGCGCGCGCCGCCTGTAGCCGGCCAACTCGGCTCCCAGCGCCAGTTGCCCGCCCAGAACCGGCGTCTCCAGCCGTTTGCGATAGCGCGCATGGCCGAGCAAATAGGGAATGGTGTCCCCGGGAACGCTGGTCGAGAGGGTGCGATACCCCAAAAGGGCCAGATCGGTGCGGCTGTTGCGGCGTGTGCGGGCCAGAGAAATCCGGTTTTCAAGGCGCGTTGCCGATGAGAACCCGTGATCCACCAGATAGCTGCGATCCGAGGTCAGTTGCAGCTTGGCCCGCGCCTCCAGCCCGTTTTGAAAGCGCCAGTTGCCCGTGGCGAACAGATAGCCGCGGTGGCGATAGGCCATGCGGGTGTCGTTGGTCAGCGCGCCGGTCAGGCTGAGGCGGCCGTGGCGAAAGCGACGGCGGAAATCAAAGCCCAGCGTTGCGGTTCCGCTGGAATAGAGCCGCGGTTTCAGGGTGACGTCGGCGTAATCACCCAAGGTGACGAAATAGGGGGCGCTGACGCCAAAGCCCAGCTTGTCCGAGTTGCTGACCCCGGGCACCAGAAAACCGCTGGCCCGCTTGACGCTGGGGTCGGGCACTTTGATGCGCGGCAGATAGGCCACCGGCAGCCCACCGAGGCGCAGTTGGGCGCGTTCGAAAAACAACAGCTTGCGTTGCTCGTCATGGACGATACGTCGGGCGCGGACCTGCCAGAACGGCGTCTGGTGGGCGTTGGCGATACGGCAGGTCGAGGCCGCTGCGTGGTAGAGCTGCGTATAGCGCCCGTCGCTGCGCCGAATCTCGGTCGCGGTGATCTGCATCTGCCTGTTCAGGACCATCCGGGCCGATTTCAGAACCCCTTTGCGCATGTCGCTGCTCAACTCGGCATAGCTGGCGACGATGGTTGCGGTGTCGCCGTTGCGCAGCCGCAAAGGGCCCTCGGCAATGATGGTGTTGCTGGTCTCGTCATAGGTGATCGCGCTTGCAGTCAGGATCATGTTGCCAAACGAGACGCTGACATGGCCGCTGGCGCGCAGAACCTTGTGGCCGGTGGTAAAGACGATCCTGTCCGCCGTCAGGATGGCCGCCCCGCCTGCCTTGGCGCCGGTTGCGATCGGATGGCTACCGGTGTCAGGGCCGGCCGCCGCCGCAAGGGTGGCCCCCTGCGGCATCAGCAGGGTTGCGGCCAGCGTTGCCACCAGTGTTGCCGTCAGGCCGATGTGGTGCATCCGCCGGGCCTTGGTCAGGGGCGCCGGCATTTCAGCCATCCTCCATATGAAGGATCAGCGCCGCGGCAAACATGAGCGCCGCCACCGGCGGACCCCATGCTGCGGCGGCCACCGGAATGGCCCCGGTCGAGCCCAGAATCTGGGCAAAATTCTGAAAGATATAGATCCCGAGCCCGCAGGTGACCGTCAGCAGGATCATCCGGCCGGTGCCGCCCGAGCGCGCGTGGCGCATGGAAAAGGCGCTGCCAATCATCACCATTGCCGCCAGCAGCAGGGGCGAGGCCAGCTCGATCTGGAAATGCACCCGATGCGCGGCGGTGGCGAAACCCGAGCTCTGCAGCCGGCGGATAAAGGCCGGCATGTCCCAGATCGAAACTGTGGTCGGGTCGCCAAAACTGTCCATGATCTGAGTCTTGGTCAAATCCGACGGCACGGTCAATTGCTGAAACCTGTGCGCGGTTTGGTCGGGCACGCGTAACTGGTCGCTGATGACCCAGAATTTCCCCGGCCCCAGCGACCAGGCGCCGGGGGTCAGGACCGCGTATTCCGCCTCGATCCGTCGCTGATTGCGGCCATTGTCGGTAAACTCCCAAAAGGTGACGCCCAGCAGACGCGAGCCGTTGTAGTTGGCGCGTTTGGCAAAAATCACCGTCTGCCCCCGCGGGCTGCCCTGCCGCAGCCACAGCCCCTTGCGACTGAGCGAAAATGTCGAGACCGCGCCGCTCTTGTAGCGCCCGGTGTCGCTTTCAAATTTGCGCAATGCGGTGGCCGCCAGCGGGTTCAGCACCATGACGCCGAGAGCGCCGATCAGGACGGCGCTGGCGACCGGAGCGGCGAGGGTGCGAAACGCCGACTGTCCGGCCGCGCGCGTGGCCACCAGCTCATTCGAGCGGCTGAGCCCCAGAAACAAAAGCAGCGAGCTGAGAACGACGATCATCGCCATCAGCTGATAAACGCCGCTCGGCGCCTGCAACAGGGCCAGACGCAGGGTCTCGGTCAGGCCGATGTTCTGATCTCTGAACTGGCCAAGCAGCGTCGCCGCATCGGTCAGCACGGTCAGCGCCAGAAAGCTGCCAAAGATGGCTAGAAACCGCAGCAGAAACTTGCGCGCAAAATAGAGATGGAGCGTCATGACCCTGCCCCCGCGCCCATTTCTGCCCCGTTTCCTGCCCCGGTTCCTGCCCTGTGGGGGGGGGGCGAGAGGGCTCCGCGCCCATGCTCGCGCACCTGCCAGCGCAGCAACGCCAGAACGATCGCCAGCCCCAGCCCGTCCGGCAGGTAGATCAGCGGCCAAAAGCCCGAGTCAATAGCGATCAAGCTGCGGATCGGGACCGAGATCGTGCTGAGCAGGATCACCAGAAAAACCGCTGCCAGCATCTGTCGAAAGACGCCAAAGCGGCTGAAGCTGCCGACCATCAGAACCGCCATGCCGATCAGCGGATAGACCAGCGATTGCAGCGGCTGCTCAAGGCGCTTGTGAGCCTCTAGAATAAAGGCGCCAGCACTTGCCCCGGTGGACCTCAGCATCGCCTCGGTGGGGCGCAGCATAGCGAGGGTCGCAAACCCTTGCACCAGACGCCGCCGCACCGCGGGCCTGCCGGTCAGGGTGCCGATATCGAACACGAAGGAATCAAACTGCACCTTGCTGAGCAAAAGGTTGTCTGCATCAAAGGTCTGGATCAGCCCGTCAAACATCACCAGACGGGCGTCGTTGCCCTTGCGCAGCAGAACCGCCTTTTTCGCGGTATAGGTCAGATCCCGCCCCTTGGGGCGTTGATCGTAAAGGAAAATATCGCTGAGACTGCCGTCGTCATTGACCGTGCGCACGAAAAAGGTGACATCCGCCGAGGGGTGCAGGAACTTGCCCCCGACGATCAGCCGCGCGGCCACGTCGCGGGACAGCTCCTGCTGGGTCTGGTCCAGTTTGACCATGCTGACCGGCACCAGATAGTTGCTGAGGACCGCCGCCAGAATTGCCACCAGAAGGCCGAACATCAGGAACGGTCGGGACAGGCGAAAGGGTGAGACCCCGGAGGACTGAAACACCACTATCTCGCTGTCGGCATGCAAACGGTTGCTGACATAAAGGGCGGCGGCAAACGAGACCACCGGCAGCACGATCGCGACCACCTGCGGCAAAAACAGCGTCATGTATTTCAAAAAGGCGCCCACCGACTGGCCGTCGCTGATCAGCTCGTTGAACAGGCCGACAGCCCGCCCGACCCAGTAAATCCCGATCAGGATCAGGGCGAACACCGCAAACGGCCCCGTCAGCTGCGACAGGATATATCTGTCAAGCCTCGCCAATTTTATCCCCGATCCTGCCCCGGTTCGTTGTTTTGCCAAAAAACTAGCCTAATTCTGCGTTTAACAATAGAGGGAACTGGCAATTTTATCGCCCCGAGGTTAGGTATTTCCTGCCAATTACGGCATTCGGGCAACAATTCAGAGGATCAGCGCAGCATGACGACACCGGCGGATATTCAGTTTCACCAGGCCGAACCCGGCCAGATTGCGACACTTGACGGGAAAATCTCGGTTCTGGTGGCTCCTGACGGGGCAATGGACGCGCTGGCGCGCAAGCTGAACACTCTCAGCAAGGGGGCGCTGCAACGGCTGGCCCAGAGCGAGAGCTTTGAAAACCTGGACGAGGGCGAGGGCCGGGTGCTGGCCTTTCCGGCGGGTCTTGCGGCAGAGGCGGTGCAGGTCGTAAAACTGCCCAAGCGTCCCGACGTTTTGCTGGCGCGCAAGGCCGGGGCGGCGATGGCGCGGTTTCAGGACGGCGCTTGCGCATTGCACGTTCTAGCCGGGAACCATCGGCAGGCCAGCGAGATATCATACGGGCTGGCGCTGACGGCCTATCGCTTTGGCGCCCATAAGAGCGCCGAGACCCCACCTCTGGGCAAGGTCGTGTTTCACGTTAACCATCCCGAGGAAACCGCCGCGGCGGCGCACGGGCACGCGGCCCTGACCGAGGGCGTGTTCTTTACCCGTGATCTGGTCAACGAGCCAGCCAACATCCTGACAACCCTTGATTTTGCCGCCCGCCTTGCCGCCATGCAGGAGCTGGGGCTGGAGGTCACGATCCTTGAAGAGGGGGATCTGGATGCGTTGGGCATGGGCGCGCTCTTGGGTGTCGGGCAGGGCTCGGAGGCCCCCAGCCGGGTGGTGGTGATGGAATGGAAAGGCGGCGGCGATGAGGCGCCACTGGCGCTGGTTGGCAAGGGGGTCGTGTTTGACACCGGCGGGATCTCGATCAAGCCCGCCGGCGGCATGGAAGAGATGACCATGGACATGGGCGGCGCGGCTGTGGTCTCTGGCGTCATGCGCGCGCTGGCCTTGCGCCGCGCCCGGGCCAATGTGGTTGGCGTGGTCGGTCTGGTCGAGAACATGCCAGACGGGCGCGCCCAACGTCCCGGAGACGTGGTGAAATCGATGAAGGGCGATACCATCGAAGTGATCAACACCGACGCCGAGGGGCGTCTGGTTCTGGCCGATATCCTGTGGTATGCGCAGCAGAAATTCGCCCCCGCTGCGATCGTCGATCTGGCCACGCTGACCGGCGCCATCATCGTCGGACTGGGGCATGAGAACGCCGGGGTCTTTTCAAACGACGATGCCCTTTGTGCGGCCTTTCTGAAGGCCGCTACCGCCGAGGGTGAAGGGGCATGGCGGATGCCCATGGGGGCGGCCTATGACAAGCTGTTGAAATCACGCATCGCCGATATGCAGAATGTTGGTGGACGCCCGGCGGGCTCGATCACCGCGGCCCAATTTCTGCGCCGCTTTGTCAAGGATGAGACCCCCTGGATTCACCTCGACATCGCCGGCGTTGCCCTGCTGAAAAAGGACAGCGATCTGGCCCCCAAAGGCGCGACCGGCTGGGGAGTTCGCGCACTGGACCGGCTGATCCGCGACCGGTTTGAATCCTGATCGAACGCTGATGCCCGAGGTTCTGTTCTATCACCTGACCTTCAGCCCGCTGGAGGCCGCCCTGCCGGACCTGTTGGGAAAATCCTTGACGCGTGGCTGGCGGGCGCTGGTGCGCAGCAGCTCTCGGGCGCGGCTCGATTGGCTGGACAGGCAGCTGTGGACGGTCAGCGACGACAGCTTTCTGCCGCATGGCATCGGTGGCGGCGAACATGACGCCGCACAGCCGATCCTGTTGACCGTGGACCGCATGAACCCTAACCGGGCCGACATCCTGTTTCTGGTTGATGGCGCCGATGTTGAGATGCAGGAAATCAGCGATTTTACGAGGGTTTGCATCATGTTTGACGGTGGTGATGCCGATGCGCTGCAGCACGCGCGGGGGCAATGGGCGGCGGTCTCGTCGGCGGGACTGACGGCGCGTTACTGGGCGCAAGAGGGCGGGCGCTGGCGGCAAAAGGCGGCGGTCAATGAGGCGGGTTATTCCTAAGGATCAGCCATAGAACGATCCCGGCCGCCGCGGCGCAGGCGCCCCCTTGCCAAGGGAAAACCGGCGTGCGATCCTCGCCCGGAGACTTGGACACGCCACACCGAAAAAACCACACCGAGGCCTTTCGTGACATCTTCCCAGACCCCAACCGCAGACCCCGCGGGCGATGCTGCCGACCGCGCCGGGCCGCGGCAATTGCCCCGGGCGTTGCAGGGGCTGCGCCTGCCGGTGGTGGCGGCGCCGCTGTTCATCATTTCGCGGCCCGAACTGGTGATCGCGCAATGCAAGGCGGGCATTGTCGGTTCGTTTCCGGCGCTGAATGCGCGCGAGGCCGACGGCGAGCCGGTGCAGCTGGAGGCATGGCTGCGCCAGATCACCGAAGCGCTGGACCGGCATAATCAGGCGCATCCCGACCACCCGGCAGCGCCGTTTGCGGTGAACCAGATCGTGCATCGCTCGAACACCCGCCTTGAGCGCGACGTTGAAATTTGCGCCCGCTGGAAGGTGCCGATCTGGATCACCTCGCTGGGGGCGCGCCCCGAGGTCAACGCCGCCGCCCACAGTTGCGGAGGGATTGCCCTGCATGACGTGATCAATGACCGGTTTGCCCACAAGGCGGTGGACAAGGGCGCGGATGGGCTGATTGCGGTGGCTACCGGCGCGGGGGGCCATGCCGGGCGCCTGTCTCCGTTCGCGCTGATCCGCGAGATCCGGGCCTGGTTCGCCGGGCCGCTGCTGCTGTCCGGGGCGATTGCGACAGGTGAATCGCTGCTGGCCGCGCGGGCGCTGGGCGCGGATCTCGGCTATATCGGCTCACCCTTCATTGCCACGACTGAGGCCAATGCCTCGGCCGCCTACAAGCAGATGATCGTTGACGGTAGCGCCGATGATATCGTCTATTCCTCTTTGTTTACGGGGGTTTGGGGGAATTATCTGCGCGGCTCGATTGCCGCTGCCGGGCTGGACCCCGACAACCTGCCCGAGGCGACGCCGGCGGCGATGAACTTTGAAAAGCGCGAGCAGCGACCCAAAGCATGGAAGCAGATATGGGGCGCCGGTCAGGGCATTGGCGCAGTCACCGCAGTCAGCGACGTGGCGACGCTGGTTGGCCGCCTGCAGCGCGAATATGCCGCCGCCGGGGCCCGTCTGGCCCAAGAGTTTCAGCCAAAGGACAGCCGATGAGCCAGCCCCCCGAAGGACGCGCAGAGGCGCGCAAGGCGTTGGGCCAACCCAGCCAGCCGGAGATCATCGAATCGCCCTATCCGTTCCAGCGACTGCTGGGGTTCCAGATCGTTGACTGGCGGGCCGATCTGGTGGAAATCCACCAGCCCCTGCATGCCGCGCTGGGCAATCGTTTCGGCATTCCCCACGGCGGGGTGCACGCAACCCTTCTGGATACGGCGATGGGCTTTGCCGGCTGCTTTACCGGCGATCCGGCGCAAAAAATTCAGGCCATGACCCTCAGCTTGACCACCACCTATCTGGCCCGTCCCAAGGGGCGGATGTTGATTGCCCGGGGGCGGAGAACCGGCGGCGGCAGGCGGATCTTTTTTGCCGAGGGCGAGATTCTGGACGATACCGGTGAATTGATCGCTCGGGGCAGCGGCACCTTTCGCTTTCGCGGTGACGGCGGCGCGGGGTCAGGCACCCGGGACGGTTGAAATCCGAGCCTTCAGGGCGTGTGGAAGTGGCGAATTGAACGGGGTTTACAATTGCAAACGACGCTCGGTTGCCCGGAGGGTGTTCAATTCTGCCCGCTGACGCGGCGTTCTTTCGGGGATCAGGGTTGACTTTCTGCCGGGATGTGCAAGTCTTTTTTCCGTTCGGCAAAACGACATACCAAATAGTATGTCCGTTTGTCAGTTTGGGAGGAATAAAGATGCGAACAACAACGAAACTGGCTCTGGGGACCGCGCTTGCGCTTGGTCTGGGCGCGACGACCGCGATGGCGGGAACCGTCAAGATCGCCTTCATCGACCCGCTGTCCGGGCCATTTGCAACCACCGGCACCAACGGTCTGGCCGAGTTCAAATACGCCGCCGATCAGTTTGTCAACAGCAAGGGCGGCGTCCTTGGCGGCGACAAATTCCAGATTGTGCCTTTTGACAACAAGATCAGCCCCAAGGAATCGCTGATCCAGCTGCAGGTCGCGATCGATCAGGGGATTCGCTTTATCGCGCAGGGGAACTCGTCAGGGGTTGCCAATGCGCTGACCGACGCGATCAAGAAACACAACCGGCGCAACCCCAATGACAGGGTACTGTTCCTGAACTACTCGGCGGTCGATCCGGCGCTGACCAATGCCAAGTGCAATTTCTGGCATTTCCGTTTTGATGCCAATGCCGATATCAAGATGGACGCACTGACCGATGTCATCAAGGCCAACAAAAAGCTGAAGCGGACCTATCTGATCGGTCAGGATTACTCGTTCGGCAAGGCGGTTGCAGCGGCGGCGGTGCGCGACATCAGTGCCAAGATTCCTGACATGAAGATCGTCGGCAACGAGCTGCACCCGATTGGTCGGGTCAAGGATTTCACCCCCTACGCCCGCAAGATCGTGGCCTCGGGGGCGGATGACGTGATCACCGGCAACTGGGGTTCGGACATGGTTGGTCTTGGCAAGGCGGTGATCGATGCCGGCTTCAAGGGGCCTATCTATACGTATTACGCGGCGGCCACTGGCATTACCCGGACGTTCGGCGCGGCGGGCAAGAACATCATCCGCCTTGTGCAGGAGGGCAACTATAACCCGCCCGCCTCAAAAGCGGTGGATCAATATGTCTCCGGCTTCAAGGCGAAATACCCCAACAAAGACATCACGCAGGCGCGGATTGCCAACGTGATCCGGATGCTCAAGGCGGCGATGGAAAAGGCCGGTACCGACACCGATGTGGTCAAGATCGCCTACGCGATGGAGGGGATGCAGATGGACAATTTCTGGGGCGGCAAGCTGCTGATGCGGGCCAAGGATCACCAGATGATTCAGGACGTCTATATCACCGTCCACACCGATGAGGGCATCACCCATCCTCTGGACAACTCGAAATACGGGTTGCGCACCGAGAAGGTGATCAAGATGGCCGGCCTGAACAGCCCGACCACCTGCAAGATGAAGCGCCCGTAAAAAGAGCGCGGTTCGACCCGTCGGCGGCCCAGCGGCGGCCGACGGGATCCCGACACCACGACCCCCGGGATCAGGGCCCGGGGGACTGAGACCCAAGACCGAGAGAGGCAGAGCGCAGCATGGATATGGTCCTTGTGAACCTGATTGACGGGCTTGTCACCGGCCTGCTCCTGTTCATGCTGTCGAGTGGCCTGACGCTGATTTTCTCGATGATGGGGGTGTTGAATTTCGCCCATGCCAGCTTTTACATGCTGGGGGCGTATTTTGCCTATCAGATCAGCACCTATGTCGGCTTTTGGCCGGGGCTGTTCATCGCTCCGGTTCTGGTCGGCCTGATCGGCGCCATGATCGAACGGTACGGCCTGCGTCGGGTCCACCAGTACGGCCATGTGCCGGAGCTGATCTTTACCTTTGGTCTGGCGCTGTTGATGGAGGAGGTCGTGCAGTTCTTCTGGGGCAAGAACCAACTGCCCTATGAATCGCCGAAGATCCTCGATTTCACCCTGTTCTCCATCGCCGGAAATGCGATTCCCGCCTACAAGATGTTCATCATCTTTGCCGCGATGGGGATCTTTCTGGCGTTGCTCTACGTGCTGACAAAAACCCGGATCGGGCTGATCATTCAGGCGGCGTTGAGGCATCCGCGCACGGTTGAGGCCCTTGGCCACAATGTCCCCTTTGTCTTTATGGGGGTGTTTGGCGTCGGGACCGGGCTGGCCGGGCTGGCCGGTGTCATCGCCGGACCCGAACTGGGCACCTTTCCGGGCATGGCGGCGCTGTTGGGCTCGATTGTGTTCGTCACCATCGTGATCGGCGGGCTGGGCTCGCTCTGGGGGGCGCTTCTGGCCTCGCTGTTGATCGGTTGGATCACCACCTTTGCGGTCGCTTACAACGTCGCCTTTGCCGATATTCTGGAGGCGCTGGGGCTGAGTCGCCCGGCGGATCTGGCCAGCAGCGCGTGGCGCGACCTCTGGACCCTGACGATGCCCCAGATCGGCCCGATTCTGCCCTATCTGCTGATGATCATCGTGCTGGTCTTTCGCCCCTATGGCCTGTTTGGAAAGCGTGACCTATGACGGATCGTGCCGAACACCCCGCCGCGCGCCGGCGCTATGGTGGCCTCACCCTCGGGGCGGTGGCGCCTTGGGTCATTGGCGCCCTGCTGCTGGCGGTGATGCCGTATGTTTTTGCCTCCAACAGCGCCATCACGATCATGAACCAGATGGCGATCACGATTGTTTTTGCCTTGTCTTACAACATGTTACTGGGACAGGGCGGGATGCTTAGCTTTGGCCACGCGGTCTATATGGGAGTTGGCGGTTTTGGCGCCATGCATGTGATGAACTGGATGGAGCAGGGGGTGATCGCGCTGCCGCTGCCGGTTCTGCCGTTGATTGCCGGGCTGTTCGGGCTGGGATTTGCGGCGGCCATCGGAATTTTCTCGACCCGGCGGGCGGGGACGGTATTTGCGATGATCTCTCTGGGGATCGGCGAGCTGGTGGCCTCAAGCTCGGTCATCGTGGTGGCTTTTTTCGGCGGTGAAGAGGGCGTCAGCGGCGACCGCACCTATGGGCTGCCGGTTTTCGGCCATGATTTTGGCTCGCAAACCGAAATCTACTACCTGATCGCCGGCTGGCTGTTGATCTCGGCGCTTCTGATGTATCTGTTTTCCCGCACCCCGGTCGGGCGGATGGCAAATGCAGTGCGCGACAATCCCGAACGGGCCGAGTTTCTGGGCTATTCGGCGCGCTGGGTCCGCTATTACTCGTTTTGCGCCTCGGGCTTTTTCGCCGGTATTGCCGGTGGCCTGTTCGCGGTCAATTACGAGATCCTGACGGCCGAGAATCTGGACCTTAACACCTCGGGGACGATCCTTTTGATCACCTTTCTGGGGGGCACCGGATTTTTCTTTGGCCCGATCATCGGCGCCATCGTCTTTACCCTGCTGCAGACGGTCCTCAGCCTGCACACCGATCTGTGGCAGCTCTATGTCGGGGCGCTGTTCGTGCTGACCGTGATGTTTTTTCCCGGCGGTCTGGCCGGGGTCATCATGATGCATGTCCCGCCGTGGCGATATGGCAAGGTGCGTGCCCTGATCCGCCCCTACCTCGCAGCGGTGCTGCCGGCGGCGGTGGGCCTGCTTGGCCTTGCGAGTTTTCTTGAGGTGTTGTTTCACCTTCGCAACGCCGCCCGTGGCGAAGAGGGGATGACCCTGCTCTGGGTGCATTTTTCCTCGCATGATCCGCTGGTCTGGGGGGTCATCATCGTCGTCACTGTCGCCGCCTTTTGGCTGGCCCGCCGCAATGCGCCGGCGTTGCGCGCCGCCTGGGATTTTGCCAACACGCCACCGGGCGCGGATGAGGCCCGACCATGAGCCCGGCACTGCAGCTGGAAAACCTCAGCAAAAGCTTTGGGCGCACCGAGATCATCCGTGGCCTGAATCTGGACATTGCCGCCGGTGAGCGCCACGCTATTATCGGCCCCAACGGCGCCGGAAAATCGACCTTGTTTAACCTGATTACCGGCCGTTTTGCCCCCAGCGGCGGCACCGTGCGCCTGCACGGGCAGTCGCTGAGGGGGTTGTCGCCCTACCAGATCAATCGGCTGGGCCTGTCGCGCTCATTCCAGATCACCAATATTTTCCCGCGGATGAGCGTCTTTGAAAACGTGCGCTGTGCGCTGCTGTGGTCGCTTGGCTACAAATACTCGTTCTGGAACATGGTCAGCCGCTCGCGGGCGCTGAACGAGGGGGCCGATGCAATTCTGGATCAGATCAACCTGCTGGCCCGACGCGACCTGCCAGCGGGCACCCTGTCCTATGCCGAGCAGCGTGCCCTTGAGATTGGTATCACCATTGCCGGGGGTGCCGATGTCATCATGCTGGATGAGCCCACTGCCGGCATGAGCAACACCGAAACCGATTACATCGTCGGGCTGATCCGCAAGGTCACCGAGGGCAAGACCCTGATGATCGTCGAGCATGACATGGGCGTCGTTTTCGGGCTGGCGGACCGGATCTCGGTGCTGGTCTATGGCCAGATCATCGCTAGCGGCCCACCCGCCGAGGTCCGCGCCAACCGGCGCGTGCAAGAGGCCTATCTCGGTGCCGCGCTGGAGGACATGTGATGCTGGAGGTCCGCGATCTGCACGCCTATTACGGCAAATCCCACATCCTGCAGGGGGTCAACCTCAGCGTTGGCGAGGGCCAGATCGTCGCCCTTCTGGGGCGCAACGGGGTGGGCCGCTCGACCACCTGCAAGGCAATCATGGGCGAGGTCGCCCCGGTGGGGCGCGTCACCTTCAAGGGGCGGGACGTCGCCGGGCTGAAAGCCTTTGAGATCGCCAAGCTTGGGATCGGCTATGTGCCCGAGAACCGCGACATCTTTCCCGGTTTGACGACGCGTCAGAATCTGGTTCTGGGGCTGAAGCCGGGGCAACGGGACGGGCAAGGGCGCTGGTCGATCGAGGATATGTTCGGGATGTTCGATAACCTCAGGGAGCGCGCCGATGTCGAGGCCAGCGTTCTGTCGGGGGGTGAGCAGCAAATGCTGACCATGTGCCGCACCCTGATGGGGGACCCCGATTTCATCATGATCGACGAGCCGACCGAGGGGCTCAGCCCGCAGATGACGCAAAAGGTGGCCGATCTCTTGAACGAAATTGCCCGCCGCGGAATCGCCATTTTGCTGGTCGAGCAAAAGCTGGCGATTGCGCTGGACATCGCCCACAAGGTCTATGTCATGGGCCACGGGCAGGTCGTTTTTGAGGGGTCTCCGGCGGACTTGCGCTCACGCAATGACGTGCGAAAAGAGTGGCTTGAGGTCTGACATGCCCAAGTTGCTCGGGCTTGCACAGGGCCCGGGTCGGGCGCAATATGACGCGTGGAGGGGGCCGCGAGTCTCTGCCCCCGACGCAGGGAGGCCGGGACGGCGCCCCCGGATCATTTGACTCCGGATCATTTGGCCCGGATTGGCTGGACCTTGAATCAAAAGGACAATGACAAGATGAATATCGTTCGCCCCGAAACCCGCGGTTTTGACAGCGCCCGCCTGAACCGGATCAAGGACTGGATGCAGGGCTATATTGATGCGCGCAAATTTGCCGGCGCCTCGCTGGTCATCGCCCGGGGCGGCGATCTGGTTTACCGCACCGAAACCGGGCTGCGCGATATCGCCGCGAACCAGCCCTTCACCGCCGATACTGTGGTGCGCATCTATTCGATGACCAAGCCGATCACCTCGGTGGCTCTGATGATGCTGGTCGAGCGCGGGCAGGTCCATCTCGAGGCACCGCTATCCGATTTTATCCCCGAATTTGCCGAGTGCAATGCCCTGATCCCGGGTGCCCGCCGGATCGATCAGGTGGAACCGGCGCCCAGCCCGACGCTGCATCAGGCGCTGACCCATACCAGCGGCCTCAGCTATCCGTTCAATCCCGGTGTGCTGCCACAGGCGATGGACAAGGACGATCTGCTATTCAAACCCAACCAAGGCGCGCTGGCCGATATGGCCGCCAGTGTTGCGGGGCTGCCGCTGGCCTTTCAGCCGGGCAGTTCATGGGAATATTCGGTCGGGATCGACATCATCGGCCGCGTGATCGAGGTGGTCAGTGGCCACAGCCTTGCCACCTTTATCGCCGATGAAATCACCGGCCCTCTTGGCATGAGTGATACGTCTTTTTCCGTTCCCGATCAGTCTGTTGGACGTTTTGCTGCGCTTTACACGCCTCTGGCCGGGGATTCGATGACGTTGAATTCAAGCCAGCGCGGGGCCGAAACCCTGCGCCTGATCGATACGCCCGAACGTTCGCCGTTTCGCCATGCCAGCATGTATTCGGGTGGCGGCGGCATGGTCGGCACGATCGACGATTACCTCGCCTTTTGCGAAATGCTGCGCCAGGGCGGTGCGCTGGGCGCGACCCGGCTACTGTCGCCAAAAACCGTGCAATTCATGTTCCGCAACCACCTTGCCGGCGATATCGCGGCGCTCGGGGTCAGCAGCTTTGCCGAGCAGCCCATGCAGGGGGTTGGCTTTGGCATCGGCGGCTCGATCACGTTACAGCCGGGCCGGACCGGCGCACCGGGCAGCGTCGGCGATTTCAGCTGGGGCGGGATGGCCTCGACATTCTTCTGGATCGATCCGGTGCTGGATCTTTCCGTGGTCTTTTTCACCCAGCTTTCACCCAGCAGTTCTTATCCCGCACGGCCACAACTGAGGGCCCTCGTTCACGGAGCACTTGTCCAATGACCGAATCCCGTCCCATCCTCTGGAGTCCCAGCCCCGCCGAGGCCAGCAGAACCCGCATGGCCCATTACATGGACTGGCTGCGCAAGACCCGCGATCTGCCCTTTGTCACCTATCACGAGTTGTGGGAGTGGAGCATCACGGACCTCGAAGGCTTTTGGCAGTCGATGATTGATTTTTTCGACCTCAAAGTCAGCAAGCCCACCGGCCCGGTCCTGTCCAGCCACCAGATGCCCGGCGCGAAATGGTTCGAGGGGTCCACCCTCAACTATGCCGCACAGATTCTGCGCCACGCCGAATCCCGCCCCGATGAGGTGGCGCTGATCGTGCAATCGGAAACCTTTGGCCGCACGCAGCTGAGCTGGGCCGAACTGGCGCGCCAGATTGCCAGCGTGGCGGCGAATTTGCGTGATATGGGGGTCGGCCCGGGCGACCGGGTGGCGGCGATTCTGCCCAATACCGAGGTCGCGCTGATCGCCTTTCTCGCCAGTGCCAGCCTTGGGGCGATCTGGTCGCTATGTTCACCGGACATGGGGCAGGTGGCCATCCTTGACCGCTTTCGGCAGATCGAGCCCAAGGTGCTGATTGCTCAGGACGGCTATACCCATCAGGGCCGGGCCTTTGACCGGCGCGAGCTGGTTGACAATACCGCCGCTGGCCTGCCGACGCTTACGCATCAGATCCGGGTGCCGGTGGCGGGCACGATGCCTGCCGGTCCGCACGCCTGGGCGGCGATGATCGCCGACGAGGTGGCCCTTGCCCCGGTTGATGTCGCGTTTGATCACCCGCTCTGGGTCGTCTATTCCTCGGGGACGACCGGCACCCCAAAACCGATCGTACATGGTCACGGCGGCGCCCTTCTGGAAGGGGCGCTGACGGCGCTGCATCTGGATGTGGCGGGCGGCGACCGCTTTTGCTGGATGACCTCCTCGGGCTGGATCATGTGGAACGCGCAATGGGCAGCGCTCAGCCAGGGGGCGACGGTGGCGATGTTTGATGCCGCGGTCAACCACCCGGACATGAGCGCGCTCTGGCGCTTTATCGCCGCGGAACGCCTGACCTATTTCGGCGCTGGTGCCGCTTATTATACCGCCACCATGAAGGCCGGCTTTCGTCCCAATGACAGCCTCGATTTCTCGGCCCTCAGATCCATCGGATCGACTGGCTCGCCGCTCAGCGAAGACGCCTACGCCTGGATTTTCGACGCGGTCAAATCCGATGTCTGGCTGGCGCCGATCAGCGGCGGCACCGATATCGCCGGGATTTTTGTTGCCGGCAACCCGATGCTGCCGGTGCGCGCCGGTGAAATGCAGTGCCGCGTCCTCGGTAACGCCGTCTTTGCCTTCGACGAAGAGGGCAACCGGCTGGTCGGACAGGTGGGTGAGTTGGTCTGCACCGAGCCGCTACCCTCGATGCCGCTGTTCTTTTGGGGCGATGAGGGCAATAAGCGCCTGATTGGCAGCTATTTCGAGACCTACCCCGGAATCTGGCGCCACGGCGACTGGATCGAGATCACCGAGGACGGCGGCGTCATCATCTATGGCCGCTCCGATGCCACGATCAACCGCAAGGGGCTGCGTATGGGCAGCGCCGAAATCTATCGCGCCGTCGAAGGTCTGCCGGAAATTCAGGATTCACTGGTGGTCGATCTGGAATATCTCGGACGTGACAGCTTTATGCCGCTGTTCGTCGTTCTCGCCGCCGGGGCCACGCTGGATGAGGCGCTAAAGTCGCGGATCAACGGCGCGATCAAAGAGGCGGTTTCGGCCCGCTTTCAGCCCAACGAAATCGTTCAGGTTGCGGCTATCCCCCGCACCCTCTCGGGCAAAAAGCTGGAGGTGCCGGTGAAAAAACTGCTGCTGGGGGGGGATCCGGACAAGGTCATCAACCGCGATTCGATGGCCAATCCCGACAGCTTTGACCCCTTCATCGCCTATGCCGAAAAACGCAACGCCAAATGACGGCTTGTTCCCTCGCATGAGCCGCGATCGCAACTGGGTGGCGCGCCGGGCCATGGACAACGCCTGGCTGGCCCAGACCCACGAAGCGGTTGTCGATCCGGGCCGGGTCATCATTGATCCGCATCATCATTTCTGGAATCGGGGCGGCACCGTTTATGAGCTTGAGGCCCTCTGGGCGGATACCGGCAGCGGCCATGATGTGCGCCAGAGCGTGGTCATAGAATGCGCGACCCGCTATCGCAGGGACGGCCCGCCAGAGCTGCGCCCGGTGGGCGAGACCGAATATTTTGCGGCTCTGGCGCGGCAGGCGCGCACCCATCCGGACCGCACCCAGATCGGTGCGATCATTGCCTATGCCGAGCTGGCCTCGCCCGATCTCGACCGGCTGCTGGACGCCCACCAACAGGCGGCAGACGGCCTGTTGCGCGGAATTCGACAGGCTGGCGCCCATGATCCTGCCCCCGAGGCTCTGGCCATCCCCGGCCGGGGGCGGGCCGGGCTCTACGCCCAGCCCGAATTTCGTCGCGGCGTGGCCCGACTTGGCGCCCGCGGTCTGGTTTACGAAACGTGGCATTACCATCATCAGGCGGGGGATTTTCTGGCTCTGGCGCGCGCTGTTCCACAGACGACGATGGTTCTGAACCATTTAGGGACGCCGCTTGGGGTTGGTCGCTTCAGCGGCCAGCGCGCCCGGATTTTTGCCCGCTGGCAAAGCGATATGGAGGCCCTGTCGGCCTGCCCGAACGTGGTGGTCAAGCTGGGCGGTCTGGCCATGCCTGACAACGGCTGGGGCTGGCACGACCGGGAACGCCCGCCGGATTCCGACACCTTCGTTGCCGCGCAGGGGCTGTGGTATCGCCATATGCTGGACCTGTTCGGGGCCAACCGGGCGATGTTCGAAAGCAACTTTCCCGTGGATCGGGTCTCGATCAGCTATCGGGTCCTCTGGAACGCCTTCAAAAAAATGGCGGCGCATTTGCCTGAGAGTGGCAAGACCGCCGTCTTTGCCGGCACGGCGCGGCGGGTCTATGGCCTCTGAGCCATTCTTTTTTGCCCAAATACTCCCGCCGGAGGCGGCACTTGGCAACGTTCTGGCCATTCAATATTTTGTCGAAACGATATAATTTGACAGAAGAATTAAATAATCAGACAAAGGTCACGGTCAACGTTTACACTGGCCGCAAAGCCATCCGCAAAAGGAGCGGGGCGGGAGGAAACATGTATCTGGGGCTGGACCTTGGCACATCGGGGTTGAAGGCGCTGTTGCTTGACGCAGAGGGCCGGGTTCTGGACAGCGCCGAGGCCGGTTATCCCACCGCGCGCCCGCACCCCGGCTGGAGCGAACAGAACCCCGCCGACTGGCTGGCGGCGCTGAATGCTGCCGTTGCTGCCTTGCGCGCCCGCCGGGGGGCAGAGCTTGCGCGTCTCTGCGCAATCGGGGTATCCGGCCAGATGCACGGCGCCGTTCTCTTGGACAAGGCCGGACAGGTTCTGCGCCCGGCAATCCTCTGGAACGATAGCCGCGCGGAATGCGAGGCGGCGTTTCTGGACCGCCAAGCGGGGGTGCGCGAAACCACCGCCAATCCGGTTTTTGCCGGTTTTACCGCGCCAAAGTTGCGCTGGTTGGCGAACGCCGAACCCAATGTTTTCGCGGCGGTGGCGACGGTTTTTCTGCCCAAGGATTATCTGGTCTGTAGCCTCTGTGGCGCGCGCGTCAGTGACCTGTCAGACGCCTCGGGCACGTCATGGCTGGATATGGCAACGCTCGAGTGGTCCGAGCCGATGCTGGGTCTCTCGGGAATGACGCGCCGACAGATGCCGAAACTGGTCCACGCCGCCGAGGTCGTTGGCACGCTGCGTCCTGCCGTCGCCACGGCGCTTGGCGTTCCCAAAGGGGTTGCGGTGGTGGCCGGAGCGGCCGACAACGCCGCGGCTGCCTGCGGTGCGGGAGTCATTGACGATGGCGCCGGGCTGGCGTCGCTGGGCACATCCGGCGTGGTCATGCTGGCCCGCGAGCGTCGCACCCCCGATCCTGCACGCGCCGTTCATCTGTTTTGTCACGCGCTGCCCGGACGCTGGATTCAGATGGGCGTCATCCTTTCGGCCACCGACAGTCTGAACTGGCTGGCCCGCCTGCTTGGTCAATCCGCCGAGGCGCTGGCCGGTCAACTGAAATCGCCCCCTGACGGACCGGGGCGCCTGCGTTTTCTGCCTTACCTGTCAGGAGAACGCACCCCTCATAACGACAGCACCGTGCGTGGCGCTTTTTTCGGACTTGACGTTGGGGATGAGGCCCGAGATCTGACCCGCGCGGTGATGGAGGGGGTGGCCTTTGGCTTGCGCGACAGTCTGGAAGCGTTGCGTCAAAGCGGGGCGCGCCCGACGCGGCTGTTGGCCACCGGCGGCGGCAGCCGCTCGGACTTCTGGCTGCAGACTCTCGCCAATATTCTCGATCTGCCTCTGGACCTTCCCCGGGATGCGGCCGCCGGTGCGGCCCTTGGCGCTGCGCGTCTGGCGATGCTGGGGCATCTCGGCGGCGCCGCAGGCGCCATCATGACCGCGCCCCGGATCGCTGGCTGCGTTGAACCCGACCCGCGCCTGAGGGGCGCTTATGACAATGCATACCAACAGTTCCGCAAAATTTACCCGGCAATGAGGGACATCTTATGAGCACAGAATTCTTTGGCGATATCAAGGCGATAACCTATGAAGGCCCGGACAGCGACAACCCGCTTGCCTTTCATCATTACGACCCCGAGCGGGTGCTGCTGGGCAAGCGGATGGAGGATCACCTGCGGTTTTCCGTGGCTTGGTGGCACAGCTTTGCCTGGGAGGGGACAGACCCTTTTGGCGGCCCCACCTTCCAGCGTCCGTGGCACCCGCAGGACACGCTGCAAAACGCCCGCCTGAAGGCCGATATCGCGTTTCAGATGTTCGATATCCTCGGGCAGCCGTTCTTTTGCTGGCATGACGCCGACATCCGCCCCGAGGGCGCCGATTTTGCCGAAAGTTATCGCAATTTTCAGGCCATCATCGACCATATCCAAGGGCTGATGTCCTCACGCAAGGCCCGGCTGCTCTGGGGCACGGCCAACATGTTCAGCCACCGGCGCTGGATGGCCGGGGCGGCGACCAACCCGGACCCGGATGTCTTTGCCTACGCGATGGCGACGGTCAAGACCTGCATGGATGCAACCCACCGCCTGCACGGCCAGAACTATGTCCTCTGGGGGGGGCGCGAAGGCTATGAGACGCTGTTGAACACCGACATGGCGCAAGAGCTGGACCACATGGGCCGGTTCCTGTCGATGGTCGTGGACTACAAGCACAAGATCGGTTTTCAGGGTACGATTCTGCTCGAGCCCAAACCGCAGGAGCCGACCAAGCACCAGTATGACTTTGATGCCGCCACTTGTTTTGGGTTCTTGCAGAAATACGGGCTGGAGGGCGAGGTCAAACTGAATCTGGAACAGGGGCATGCGTTTTTGGCCGGCCACAGTTTCGAGCACGAAATCGCCACCGCGGCGGCGCTGGGGGTGCTGGGCTCAATCGACATGAACCGCAACGACACGCAGTCGGGCTGGGACACGGATCAATTCCCCAACGCGGTGCCCGAGGTGGCGCTGGCCTATTACCATATCCTGCGCGCCGGCGGGTTCACGACCGGTGGCACCAATTTCGATGCCAAGCTGCGCCGCCAGTCGCTGGATCCCGAAGACCTGATTGCGGCCCATGTGGGGGCGATGGATGTGTGCGCGCGGGCCTTAAAGGCGGCGGTCGCGATGATCGAGGACGCCACCCTGCAAGAGGCGCTAGAGGCGCGCTATCAGGGCTGGCAGAGCGCCGAAGCACAAGCGCTGCTTGCGGGCAATCTCGAAGACAGCTTTGCCCGCGTCATGGCGGGTGAGATTGCTCCGCAGCCACGCTCGGGCCGTCAGGAGCGGCTGGAAAACCTCGTCAACCGGTTCGTTTGAGGGGATCAGTGCGTGCGGCCGCTCTAAGCGATCACGCCGGGCACTGCGCGCAGGGCAAGGGGGTCGGGCAGGATCGGCCGGAAAACCGCGTGACCAGGTGACGCAAAGCCCCGCTACAGAAAGGTCAGCGCATGGCGCCGCGTCGGCTGTTCGAGATGCGCGACACTGTTATATTGCACCAGCCTGAGGGCGCCGTGGCGCAGGCGAAAGCGGCTGATCGAACTGTTATAGGCGTTCAGAATGATTTCGGCGGTTCCGCGCAGATCAAGACCCAGAATTGCGCCCATAATGATCCCCAGAGGGCCGCCCGAGCTGATGATCAACACATGCTGACCGGCGCGCCCGTACGCGCTGATCGCCGCCAGAACGCGAGCGCGAAATGAGGCCAGAGTTTCCGGCGCATCGGGGATTTCGCCCCGTTCCCAGGCGCCGAGGACCTGCAGAAAATGCGCTTCCATCTGTTTCGGGTCGCTTTGCGGAATGTCGCCATCCGTGGCTGCGGCATGGGCTCGGGCCATGGCAAAAAACGACATTTCGTTCAGCCGCGCGTCTTCGTCAGGCGCGGGATGGGGCAGGGCCGTCAGGATTTCATCGCGGGTCTGGCGGTGGCGCGTCAGGGTGCCGCTGACGACACGATCAAAGCGGGCGCCGCTCTGGCGCAGATATTGCCCGAGCCACGCCGCCTGCTGCACCCCAAGCGGGCTGAGGAGGTCGTAGTTCTCGGCCCCGAACGAGGCCTGACCGTGACGAATAAAGGTGATCTCACCCATGAAAAGCGGCTCCGAAATTTGAGGGGCTCGTCCCCGGTGGTGGGCCAAACCCGCTGCGGTTCAAACGGCAAAGGTCCATCTGCGGGGTGCGGTGGTAGGCCCGGAGGGACTCGAACCCCCAACCAAAGCGTTATGAGCGCTCTGCTCTGACCAATTGAGCTACAGGCCCCCCGTGCGACCTTGCTTACTGGCGCGCAGCCAAGGGGTCAAGGGCGGCGCTGGCTGCTTTTCATTTGCCCGGCAATCAGGTAGAGCGACGCTGAAAAACAGCCAATCAGAGGGGCCGCGCATGTCGGGAAACGAAAACGGGATGACCTATCGGGATGCGGGCGTTGACATCGACGCCGGCAACGCGCTGGTGGCGCGGATCAAACCGGCGGCTCAGGCCAGTGCGCGCCCCGGGGTGATGGATGCGCTCGGCGGGTTCGGGGCGCTGTTCGATCTGCGGGCGGCGGGCTATCGCGATCCGGTTCTGGTGGCGGCAACCGATGGCGTTGGCACCAAGCTGAAAATCGCGATCGAGACCGGGATGGTTGGCAATGTCGGTCAGGATCTGGTGGCCATGTGCGTCAACGATCTGGTGTGCCAGGGGGCTGAACCCCTGTTTTTCCTGGATTATTTCGCAACGGGTCGTCTGGATGTGGAGCGCGCCGCAGAGGTGATCGAAGGGATTTCCAAGGGCTGCCAGATGGCCGGTTGCGCCCTGATTGGAGGGGAAACGGCCGAGATGCCGGGCATGTATCAGGGGGCCGATTTCGATTTAGCAGGCTTTGCGCTTGGTGCGCTCGAGCGCGGGGAAAACCTGCCGCGCAACGTGGCCGCGGGCGATGTGTTGCTGGGGCTTGGGGCCAGCGGTGTTCACTCCAACGGCTATTCGCTGGTCCGGCAGATCGTTGAAACAAGCGGTCTGGGCTGGGATGCGGATTGCCCGTTTGGCGCCGGACGTCTGGGGCAGGCGCTGTTGACCCCGACCCGGATCTATGTGCGCGCAGCGCGAGCGGCCATGGCCGCCGGGGATGTTCACGCGCTGGCCCATATCACCGGTGGCGGGCTGATCGAGAATTTGCCCCGGGCGCTGCCCGATGCCTTGGGCGCAACGATAGATCTGGACAGCTGGCAGCCCCCGGCGGTGTTTCAATGGCTGGCACGCGTGGGGGGGCTGGCCGAGGGCGAGGTCCTGAAAACCTTTAATGCCGGTATCGGAATGGTTCTGGTGGTTGCACCCGCCTCCGAGGCGGCGGTCCGCCGCGCGCTGGGTGAAGCCGGGGAAACGGTCACGCGCCTTGGCACGGTCACCCGACGGGCCACGGACGGTCCGGCCCTGACGCTGCGTGGTGCGCTGTTCTGATGGCAAAACGCGTCGCCATTCTGATTTCCGGCGGGGGCTCGAACATGGAGGCTCTGGTGCGCGCGATGCAGCAGAAAGATTACCCCGCGCGCCCGGTTCTGGTGTTGGCCAATACCCCCGAGGCGGCCGGTCTGGCGCGCGCCCGGCGCCTTGGAGTGGCGATGGCGGTGGTGGATCACCGCGATTTTTCTGGTGCGCGCCATGCGTTCGAGGCCGCCCTTGAGGCTGCCCTCCAGACCGCCGCCCCCGATATCCTGTGCCTTGCGGGGTTTATGCGCATCCTGACCCCGGCCTTCACGGCGCGCTGGCAGGGGCGGGTGTTGAACATCCACCCCTCGCTGTTGCCCCGATATCAGGGGCTCAACACCCATGCCCGCGCCCTTGCTGCTGGTGACACCGAGGCGGGCTGCACCGTGCATCAGGTCACAGCGGCGCTGGATGACGGGCCGATTCTCGGTCAGGCCCGGGTTCCCATTCTGCCGGGCGATAATGCCGAAACGCTGGCCGCGCGGGTTCTGGAGCAGGAGCATCGCCTTTACCCTGCGGTGCTCGGCCGCTTTGCCCAAGGCGATCGACGCCCGGTGTTCCTGCCATGAGTGCGCCGGTCTCGTCGATCCGAAACCTCGGTCCGGCCGCTGACATCAGCTATGGCCGCGCCGGTATCAATACGGCGCGGGCGTTGCGGGCGCTGGGGCCCGACGAGGCCTATCTCAGGATGTTGCTGGCTGGCGGCAGGCCCCATTTCATCGGCTATTACGCCATGGTCATGGGGGTGCAGGGGCGGCCTTGGAATGATTGTCAGGGGGCGGAAAAGGCGGCGCTGCGCCAGCGGTTCGATGCGCTTTCGGCCCGCGCGCGCGCCGCGCCCCCCCAAGATGTGGCTATCGACGTCGAGCTTCGGCGTATTGGCGTCATTGTTCCCCCGTCAAAGGCCGATCACAGATAGTCCGAGCGGCTCAGCCCGTATTTCGCCATTTTTTCGTTCAGGGTCCGGCGCGGCAGGCTGAGCTCCTCCATCACCGCCGCTATCGAACCGCGATGCCGACGCATGGTGTTGTCGATCAGCATGCGCTCGAAGGCTTCGACATATTCCTTCAGGGGTTTACCCTCGCCGGTCAGGGTGGTCTGCACGTTGGTGTCGTCAGAGACCAGAAGCGAGGTGATCGAGCCGCCCCCCCGGCGGCTTTGCAGCACCGCGCGCTCGGCCAGATTGATCAGCTGGCGTACGTTTCCGGGCCACGGGGCCTGCAGCAGTTGCGCCGCCTCACGGGCCGAGACCTCGGGCGCGTCGCAACCGTATTCCTCGGCGAATGTCTTGATGAAGCGGCTGAACAGGGTCAGGATGTCCTCGCCCCGTTGGCGCAAGGGCGGCGGAGTGATCCGCATGGCCGCCAGACGATAGTAAAGGTCGCTGCGCAGGCGGTCTTCGCAGCTCTCGCCGCTGTCTTGCAGGTTGCAGATGGCGATCAGGCGGATCGGCAGGGTTTCGCCGGGCTCCTGCTCGCCGATCAGGCTGGACAGTCGGGCCTGCAGGGCGGGGGGCAGGCTTTCGATATCCTCAAGGCAGAGGGTGCCGCCGCGGGCCTCCTGAATCATCGGCAAGGGTGTGCCTGCGGGGGGAGGGCCGAACAGGCGGGCGCTGAGCTCGGCCTCGTCATAGGCCGCGCAGCTGATGGTCAGCAGTTTTTTGCCCTGACGCGGGCCGCAGGCGTGCAGGGCATGGGCGACCAGACTTTTGCCGGTGCCGGTCTCGCCGTCGATCAGCACATGCCCGTCGGCCTGTGCCAGATCCAGAATGTCCTCGCGCAGCCGCCCCATCACCGGGGATGAGCCGACCAGCTTGCGCAACAGGACCGTGCCATCGGACAGCTCGCGCCTGAGGGTGCGGTTGTCCAGCGTCAGGCGCCGGGTCTGAACCGCGCGCCGGGCCAGATCGGCCATGCGCTCGGGGTCAAAGGGTTTTTCCAGAAAGTCATAGGCGCCGACCTGCATCGCCTCGACCGCCATTGGCACATCGCCGTGGCCGGTGATCAGGATGACGGGCAGGGCGGAATCCATGGTCATCAGGCGCTTGAGAAAGCTCATGCCGTCCATACCCGGCATCTTGATGTCACTGATGACGATGCCCTTGAACTCGGGCGTCAGCACCGCCAGAGCCTGCTCGGCGCTGGCAAAGGTGCGGGTGTCATAGCCCGACAGCGACAGCCATTGCGAGATCGACTGGCGCATGTCCTCTTCGTCATCGACGATGGCGATGGTCATTGTCTGAGACATCGGGTTTCCCTTGTCCTGTCACTCCGCCGCAGCGGACTCATCTTTGTATAGGGGCATTTGGATCTCGAAAACAGCCCCGCCGCGACTGCCGTTGCGTGCAATCAGTCGTCCGCCAAGATCGGCGATGATTCCCGACGAGATCGCCAGACCCAGCCCGACCCCGTCGCCGGGTTTCTTGGTGGTATAGAAGGGCTCGAACAACTGGTCGAAGTCGTCAATGCCGCGGCCGTTGTCATGCACCGACAGCTTGGCCATGTCCCCGACGCTCAGGAGAATGTCCAATTCGCGGGTTTTCATGTCCTTGGTGGCGTCAATGGCGTTGCGCAACAGGTTGACGATGACCTGCTCCAGTCGCAGTTGATCGCCCATCACCATCACCGGATCCTGCGGCAGCGAGCGGGTGATCCTGATTTCCATCTGGTTCAGTTGCGGCTCCATCATCGACAGGGCGACAGACAGGGCGTCGCGCAGATCCACCGGCTGCAGCTCATCGCCGCTCTTGCGGGCGTAGGATTTCAGCTGCCGGGTGATCGCCCCCATCCGGCCGATCAAATCGTCAATGCGCTGGAAACTGGACAGCGCTTCGTCCGGGCGGTGGCGCTGCAACAGCAGCTTGGCCCCGGCAAGATAGGTTTTCATCGCCGCCAGCGGCTGGTTCAGTTCGTGGCTGACGGCGGCTGACATTTCCCCCAGCGCCGCCAGTTTCGAGCTCTGCTGCAGGCTCTGCTCGGCGACGCGCAGGTTGGCCTCGGCCTTTTCGCGTTCCTCGATCTCGCGTGAGAGGCGGGCGTTCAGGGCCCGCAGTTCCATCGATTCGCGCTGAAAGACGCTGGATTGTTTCAAGGCGCGGCGGGACATGACGTAAAACACCAGCGCTACGAGAATGGCAAAGCCCATGATCTCGATCGCCAGAACCCCGTTGACTCGTTCGCGCACCGAAGCAAAGGACGAGAAATAGGTCAAGCGCCAGCCCTGAAAGTTGATCTTGCCGTCAACCCGCATGATGGCGCTGCCCCGGGTGATCGCCTCGACCGCGGTTTGCGACCAGTTCGAGGCATCCCGGATTGCCCGCTCGATGGCGCCGGGGGCGTCGGTTACCTTCAGCGCCTCCTTGACGGTCTTGTTGCGCCAGTTGGGTTCGGAGGACAGGATCACCCGGCCCGAGGAATCCGTGACCATGATTGCTTCGCCGGCCTGCGCCCATTTCTGTTCCAGCTTGGCCAGATTGACCTGTACGACGATCACCCCGATGCCCTGCTTGCCGCTCTGCAGCTTGCGCGAATAGCTGAACTGCATGGCGCCACCGTCCAGCTTTTGGGTGGTAAAGACGGTGGTGTTGGCCCTGAGCGCCTGAACGAAATAGGACATCTCGCGGTGGCGCGCCCCCAGCTCCTGGCGGTCAGTGGCGGCGACCACGCGCCCGTTGCCGTCCAGCAGGATCAGCGAGGCGGCGCCGATCTCGTTTCTGATCGAGATCAGCCGGATCGAGGTCGCAGTGTAGTCCCCCGAGTTCAGCGCCTTGATCAGGATCGGGTCGCGCGACAACAACAGCGGCACGACCGAGGTGCGCTGCAGCTCGCTCAGGATGTTGCCAGCATAAAGGGTCAGGCGCAGGCGCGCTTGCGAGCGGGTCTCCTGCGTAAAGCGCTGGGTGAGGTAGAGGTTCGAGATCCAGACCAGCAGGATGGCAATGGCGATCACCACAACGACCACGAGGCGCGCCACCAACGAGGTGCCTACCTTCAGCAAAGACGCATCCTTTATGGCCGTTCGGTTCGCTGTCATGGGCGTAACCTACGCCGCTCTTGTGGCAGTCTCAAGGCAAGCCTGTGCCGCTGATATGGCCGCTTGCGGTTAAATCTGGCCCCGGATCAGGCCGAAATCAGCGCCTTGGCCAGTGATTGGAACAGCGCCCGGCCATCGGTGCCCCCCAGATCGGGGTCGGCCCGGCGCTCGGGATGGGGCATCATGCCCAGCACCCGGCGGTTCTGAGACAAGACCCCGGCGATGTTGCCGCTCGAGCCATTGGGGTTGTCCTGATAGCTGAACGCAATCCGATCCGCGTCGCGCAGGCGCTGAACCAGCGCGTCAGAGGCGACATAATTGCCGTCGTGATGGGCGACCGGAATGTCGATGGGCTGCCCGGCGTCATAGGCCGAGGTGAACGGGCTGTCAGCCGTCTCGACCGTCAGGCGGACCGTCTTGCAGATGAATTTCAGGCCGCTGTTTCGCATCAATGTCCCCGGCAGCAGCCCGGTTTCGCAGAGCACCTGAAAGCCGTTGCAAATCCCCAGAACCAGCCCGCCTCGGTTGGCGAAATCCGCCACCGCGCGCATAATCGGTGAGCGCCCGGCAATCGCCCCGCAGCGCAGATAGTCGCCAAAGGAAAAACCGCCGGGAATGGCGATCAGGTCCAGTCCGTCGGGCAGGCTGACATCCTTGTGCCAGACCATCCGGGGCGCGTGTCCCAAGGCCCCGGCCAGCGCCATCGCCATGTCGCGGTCGCAGTTAGAGCCGGGAAAGACGATCACCGCGGATTTCATTGCTGAATATCCAGCGTGTAATCCTCGATCACGGTGTTGGCCAGCAGACGCTCGCACATCTCGCGCGCCGCCGCTGCGGCCTTTTCGGGGTCGCTTTCGTCAAGGTCCAGCTCAATCACCTTGCCTTGGCGCACGTCGCGGAGTTGATCAAAGCCCATGGCCGACAGCGCCTGCAGGACCGCCTTGCCCTGCGGGTCCAGAACGCCCGCCTTCAATGTGATGAAAACACGTATCTTCATTTCTCAGTTCACCAGTTTGGGGCCATGCGCGCCGTGGCCGTTCTTGGGCATCAGCCCAAGGCGGCTGGCCACCTCGGTATAGGCATCCGCCAAGTCGCCGAGGTCGCGGCGAAACACGTCCTTGTCCAGTTTGCGCCCGGTCTGGACGTCCCACAGGCGGCAGCTGTCCGGGCTGATTTCATCGGCCAGAATCAGGCGCTGGTAGTCGCCATCATAGACCCGGCCGATCTCGATCTTGAAATCCACCAGCTTGATGTTGACCGCCATCATCACCCCGGACAGGAAATCATTGACCCTGAGTGCCAGCGCCACCATGTCGTCCAGATCCTGATGGCTGGCCCAGCCAAAGGCAAGGATATGTTCTTCGGCCACGATCGGGTCGCCGAGGGCGTCGTCCTTGTAATAGAATTCGACGATGGGGCGCGGCAGCGGGGTGCCCTCGTCAATCCCCAGACGCTTGGCAATCGAGCCGGCAGCGATATTGCGCACGACGACCTCCAGCGGGATGATCTCGACCGCCCGCACCAGTTGCTCACGCATGTTCAGGCGGCGGATGAAATGGGTCGGTACGCCGATTCCGTTCAGCCCGGTCATGAAATATTCGCTCAGCCGGTTGTTCAGAACCCCCTTGCCCTCGATCACGGCGCGCTTTTCGGCGTTGAAGGCGGTCGCGTCATCCTTGAAATACTGCACAAGGGTTCCGGGTTCGGGGCCTTCATAGAGGATCTTGGCCTTGCCTTCATAGATCTTCTTACGGCGTGCCATCGTGATCTCCGATCCGGGTCTGGGGGTGTAAGCAGCGGTCGCGCATTTTGCGCGGGATTTGGTGCGGGATTTGGCGCTTCTATAGATAATGTCCGGGCAGGGGGCAAGCTGCCTGCGTCTTTTTGCCGGGCGCGGGCTTGCAGCGGTGGGGATTGATCGTCATATAAAGCCAGACAACCCCGTGGGCCATGCCCCGAGCCAAGCAGGAGACAGACATGACCACCTTTGATGAGCGCGAAAGCGGATTTGAGGCCAAATACGCCCATGACGAGGCAATGCAGTTCAAGGCGCAGGCGCGTGCGAACAAGCTGGTCGGGCTGTGGGCGGCAGAGCTGCTGGGAAAATCCGGCGATGCGGCCGAGGCCTATGCGATGGAGGTGGTCAAATCCGATTTTCAGGAGGCCGGTCTTGAGGACGTTCTGCGGAAACTGGCCCAGGATCTGGGGGATCGGGCCACCGAGGCCGCGATCCGTGACAAGATGGCGCAATGTCTGGCCGAGGCCAAGGCCCAGTTGATGCCGGAAGAATAGACTCAGGCCGCTCAAAACCTCGGCTCGCCCATTCACCCACCACTTTACACCCCGTCCGACCCTGATCCTGTCCGGCGTCGCCCGGGCGTGCGGTCGTTGACAAGACGTCTAAAATGCCCGGCAAGTTCCGGTCCGGCATTAACCCCTGATTCACACCCTGCAGGCACCCTTGACATGTGGGGGCCTCAATGGATGGGATTGTGGTCAGATGACGATTTTTGAAACCAGACGAAAAGGGTGCGAAGCACTGTTTGCACGGAAAAACGAAGAATCCTACTACCGGCAGGCGCGGGCCTTGCGCCATATCGGCCTGTGGGCCGCGGCAACAATGGGAAAGGCGGGGCATGCGGCCGAGGACTATGTCAGCAACCTGCTGGGCTGTCTGGCCCGCGCCTCGGGCGTGCGTCACGCGCTGCAGCAGGTCGAGACCGATTTGCAGGGTCTTGAGGACGCGCAAGCGATCCGCCAAAAATTCAGCGCGTTCATGCCGTGAGGGGCACCACCGGGATAGGCGATCCATGGCGGATGGCCCGACACGCCACAGGCCGCGCGGCAGGTCGGTCGCGCGGCGGATGACCTCTGGCGTGACGGGCTGACAGCAACAGGGGACGGTCCGCCTTGCCGGTCAGGCGGTGCCAAAGACGCGCTGAAAAATCGTATCGACATGTTTGGTATGATAGCCAAGGTCGAATTTTTCCTCGATCTCGGCGGCGGACAGAGCCGCCGTGACCTCGGGATCGGCCAGCAGCTCGGTCTTGAAATCCTTGCCGTCCTCCCAGACTTTCATCGCGTTGCGCTGCACCAGACGATAGGCGTCCTCGCGGCTGACCCCGGCCTGTGTCAGCGCCAGAAGAACCCGCTGGCTCATCACCAGTCCTTTGAACTTGTTCAGGTTCGCCCTCATGTTGTCGGGATAGATCAGCAGATTTTCGACCAGTCCGGTCAGACGGGCAAGGGCAAAATCGAGGGTCACGGTGGCGTCCGGACCGATGCCGCGCTCAACCGACGAGTGGCTGATGTCACGTTCGTGCCACAGGGCGACGTTCTCCAGCGCCGGGGTGACGCTCATGCGCACAAGGCGGGCCAGTCCGGTCAGGTTTTCGCTGAGGACGGGGTTGCGTTTGTGCGGCATGGCCGAGCTGCCCTTCTGGCCCTTGGAAAAGAATTCCTCGGCCTCCAGAACCTCGGTGCGCTGCATGTGGCGGATCTCGATGGCGATATTCTCGATCGAGCTGGCGATCACGCCGAGGCAGGCGAAAAACGCGGCATGGCGGTCGCGCGGAATGATCTGGGTGCTGATCGGCTCGGGGGTCAGGCCCATTTTTTCACAGACATGGGCCTCGATTCGCGGGTCGATATTGGCAAATGTCCCTACCGCCCCCGAGATCGCGCCGGTGGCAATCTCACGCCGTGCGGTCTGCATGCGCTGAAGGTTTCGGGCCATCTCGGCGTAGAAGCGCGCGAAGGTCAGCCCCATCGTGGTCGGCTCGGCGTGGATGCCGTGGCTGCGGCCGATCCGAACGGTCATCTTGTGCTCAAAGGCGCGCTTTTTCAGAGCCGTCAGCAGCCCCTCGAGATCAGCGATCAGGATGTCGGCGGCGCGGCTCAGCTGCACGTTGAAGGCGGTGTCCAGAACGTCCGACGAGGTCATCCCCTGATGCACGAAACGCGCGTCCTCGCTGCCCACATGCTCGGCCAGATGGGTGAGAAAGGCGATCACGTCATGCTTGGTCACGGCCTCGATCTGGTTGATTCGCTCGACGTCGAACGTCACATCGCGCGCGCGCCAGACCGCGTCGGCATTTTCGCGCGGGATCACACCAAGGTCCGCCATCGCGTCGCAGGCGTGGGCCTCGATCTGGAACCAGATGCGGAACTTGCTCTCCGGAGACCAGATTTCGACCATCTCGGGGCGGGAATAGCGGGGGATCATGGGGTGCGCCTTTCGTGTGGACGGCCGCGGTTGCGACCTGTTTGGCGCGTCATAGACCGGGGCGGGCAGGGCGACAAGTGTTTCGCTCCAATGAGCTTGCATTCGCGGGGTAGTTTCGCCAGAACAGCCGGGAACCGAGGCAATTCAAGGGAAAACCAAAATGCAGACGATCCGGCACACGCGTGTTCTGAGCGATGAAATCTGGCCCGCCCAAGGGGCGGCGCTGGCGTTGAAACGGGCGGCTTTGCTGGCCCTTGGCATCGCCTTGCTGGCGCTGTCGGCCAAGATCCGGGTGCCACTCTGGCCGTCGCCGGTGCCACTGACCTTCGGCACCTTTGCGGTGATGCTGTTGGGGGCGGCCTATGGCCCGCGTCTGGGGCTGGCAACGCTTCTGGGCTATCTGGGTCTGGGCGCGCTGGGGTTTGACGTTTTTGCCAATTCCTCGGCCACCGAAAATGGGCTGAGCTACATGGCCGGCCCCACGGGCGGCTATCTTGTCGGTTTTGTGCTGGCCAGCCTGGCGCTGGGGGTGGCGGCGCGCCGGGGCTGGGACCGCAACGTCTGGCGCATGGCGCTGGCCATGGCGATCGGCAACGCGCTGATCTATGCGCCCGGCCTGCTGTGGCTGGGGCATGTTTACGGCTGGAACAAGCCGATTCTGGCCTGGGGACTGACCCCGTTTCTGATTGGTGATGCGTTAAAGCTGGCCTTGGCGGCGGTTTTGTTGCCGGGCGTCTGGCGGATTGTGGGTCGCGCCCGGGGCTGATCCCCGCGGCGATCGGCACAAAAAACCGCGCCCGAGATCATCGGGCGCGGCGGGATCAGTAATACGGAAACTCTCAGGCTTCTTCGTCGTTCTCCTCGGGGACATCGACAGGGGCGTCGGCATCTGCGTCGGACTGCGCTTCGGACTCGTCGCCGAATTCCTCGGCCGCAGCCGCCCCCATATCGTCAAACAGCTCGGCGATCTCGAATTCCGCTTCGGCCTCGGCCTCGGCTGCGAGCTGCTGGATCGACTTGCCAGAAGCTTGCAATTCGGCCTCTTCGGCCGAGCGGGCGACGTTGACCGCCACCTTGCACGAGACCTCGGGGTGCAGCACGACGGTGACGTCATGCAGGCCCAGTTCCTTGATCGGGCGATCCAGAACGATCTGTTTGCGCCCGACGGTAAAGCCGCCTTCGGTGGCCGCCTCGGCGACGTCGCGGTTCGAGACCGACCCGTAGAGCGAGCCGGTGTCGGAGGCCGAGCGAATCACGATGAACTGCTGGCCGTCCAGCTTGGCGGCGACAGCTTCGGCCTCGCCGCGGGCTTCGAGGTTCTGGGCCTCAAGCTGCGCTTTCTGGGTTTCGAAATGCTTTACATTCGCTTCGGTCGCCCGCAGCGCCTTGCCCTGCGGCAAGAGGAAGTTGCGCGCGTAGCCCTGTTTGACAGAGACCACGTCCCCCATCTGCCCAAGCTTGGCGACACGTTCAAGAAGGATGACATCCATTGTTTGCGCTCCTTATTTGACGGCGTAGGGCAAAAGCGCGAGGAAGCGGGCGCGCTTGATGGCGCGGGCCAGTTCCCGTTGTTTCTTGCTCGAGACGGCGGTGATGCGGCGCGGCACGATCTTGCCCCGCTCCGAGACATAGCGTTGCAGCAGCTTCACGTCCTTGTAGTCGATTTTCGGCGCGTTATCGCCGGAAAACGGACAGGTCTTGCGACGGCGGAAAAATGGTTTGTTGGCCATGGTTTGATGTCCTTTCCCGATCAGTTGCGACGAGGGCCACGGGGGCCGCGTTCATCGCGTGAATTTTTTGCCTGAAGGACCACCGAGGGACCTTCTTCGTGGGCGTCGACCTTGATCGTCAGAACCCGCATGACGTCCTCATGGAGACGCATCAGGCGCTCCATCTCTTGCACGGCGGTGGCCGGGGCGTCGGACTTCATAAAGGCGTAATGCCCTTTGCGGTTCTTGTTGATCTTGTAGGCCATGGTTTTCAGGCCCCAGTATTCGGTATCGACGAATTTGCCGCCATTGTCGGCAAGGATCGCGCCGAAATGCTCGATCAGCCCTTCGGCCTGCGCGTTGGACAGATCCTGACGCGCGATCATGACATGCTCATAGAGCGCCATATGCTTTTCCTTTTCCAGCGTGCTTCAAAATGCGGCCCGGTGATCTTCTGCTGGTCGCATACGAGAGGCATCCGCGTTCAAGATTGGTGCAGAAGATGTGGCGTTATAGCCGTTTGCAGGCCGGGCGCAAGGGCCAAGTTGAGAGGCGGCGCCGGGCGGCCCCGATCGGCGGGGGCGGCGCCGCATCGGCACAATTGTTTCAAAATACCCCATAATCGTCAAATTCTGGCCGTATTGCGCTGCGAGGTTAAACCATGACGTGTCAAAGGGCGCGGCAAAACCCGCAGGTCCGCAAGGCCGGGCCGGCGGGCCGGGTAAAGAGGTGAGCTATGCGTATTGTTCAAATGATAATCTCGCGGTTTCTGCGCGATCAGGCCGGGGTGGCGACGGTCAACATGGTGGTTTTGATCGCGGCGCTTTCGGGGCTCGGGCTGGCGGTGGTCAGCACCGTTCGCGGCGGGCTGTCCAACGAGGCCAACCGGGTCAGCGACCAATTGACCTCGATGAGCGGCATCGTCAGCGGCAACAATGGCAACAGCAGCTGGTTCGATACGATTCGCAATGGCGGCACGGTCGCCACCGCTGCCGGTGGTGGCGGCAAGACGACCTCGGCCAGCCAGAGCGCGATCGCCAATGCCAAGGCCGCGGCTCAGATTGCCCTCTCGAACATGCTTGGGGCCAAGGCACGCTATGCCGCAGCCAGATCGGCGCTGAAGGCGGCGTTGAAAGCCTATAAATCCGCTAGCCCGGCCAACCGCGCCGCGGCCAAACAGGCCTATCTGGCCGCCAAGGCCAAGGCTGGTGCTTTGCACAAGACTTATAGAGCGGCTCTTGGCAGTTACAAGAGTGCGCGGAAATCCCTGAGTGCTGCCCGGAAGGCGGCCACCGCTGCCGCAAAGGCCAAGACCGCCGCCGCCAAGGCGGTTACGAAATCGACCAAGGCTGCAGCCCGCGCCAAGGCCCAACAGGCCGCAACCGCCAAGAAAGCCGCGGCCAGAGCGGCCAAGCAGAAGGCGCAGAAAGCGGCCGCCGCTGCGAAGGCCGCTGCCAGGGCTGCAAAGGCCAAGGCCGCGAAATCAGTTGCCGCCAAGAAAGCCGCGGCCAGAATAGCCGCACAGAAGGCAGCGCAAGCCAAGGCAGCGAAGGCGGCCAAGGCAAGGGCGGCGGCCGCCAAAGCACGACAGGCCGCGGCCGCAAAGAAGGCCAAGGCCGCACGGGAAAAGGCCGCAAAGAGCGAGAAAAAGCACAAGTCCGAGAAATCAAGCTCTGAGCAGAAAGACGGCCACAAGAAAGACGGCCACAAGAAAGACGGCCACAAGAAAGACGGCCACAAGAAAGACGGCCACAAGAAGGACGGCCACAAAAAAGACCGCCACAAGAAGGACTGATCTTGTTGCCTGAAGGCCCACCGAGAATTCTAGAATTTGCCACATTATTGCCGCAGAAATGCAACGATCTCTTGGCAAGACTCCGGTTGGACAGGACCCGCGCGTGGGGCGGCAGGTGGGGATGAGTCGCGGATTTGATAAGAGTAGAAGGCTTATTGATATGGAACGTATGCAACGTAAAGACGGCCGCCTTGCCCGGGTGATCCGCGAGTTTGTCGCCGACGATCTGGGCGCAATCACCACGGATCAGGTGGTCATCATGGCCGGGGTGGTCGGCATTGCGCTGGCCGCGGTGGGGCAATATTCGCGCGGCGCAAAATCCTTGGCCACGGACAGGAAGCATGTGTTGTCCAGCTATCACGGGATCACCTCGTCAGCCGTGGATGGTGGTGCCTCGGGCGGTGTCGTTATCGCCTCGACCGGAGGCGGCTCGGCGGGCAACACCGCCAGCGGTGGTAGCAGCAGCGCCACGACGAGCAGCAGCAACGAGGGCAGTGGCGCGGAGGGCAGCAGTTCCAGCGGCTCCAGCGGTAGCAGCGGCAGTTCCAGCAGCTCCAGCAGCTCCAGTAGCAGTTCCAGTGGTGCCAGCAGTTCCAGCGGCAGCTCCGGCAGCAGTGCCAGCAGTGGCGGCGGCGCAACGGGCGGCAGTTCGGGTGACAGCGGGGCGACATCTTCGTCCGGGGATTCGGGCAGCTCGGGAGCAACCGGGGGGGATGGCCACTCGGCCGGTTCGTCGGGTACGCATCACGACAGCAGCAGTTCGGGCGACGGCAAGACAAGCGAGGGCGGCTCGAAGGCCAAGAACGGCACCGGCGGCGGTGATGGTGGCTCGATAATTTCCGGCAGTTCGGAAAGCGCCGGCAAATCCAGTGCCAAGGCCGGAACCGGGGGCGATAGCGGCTACAAAAGCGGCGACAGCGAAAAGTCCAAGTCCGGGGGCAAGTCAGAGGACCACAAGAAGAAAGACGGCGAGCACAAGGACCACAAGAAGAAAGACGGCGAGCACAAGGACCACAAAAAGAAAGACGGCGAGCACAAGGATCACAAAAAGAAAGACAGCGAGCATGCGGCACTGTCGCCGTTTGATTACGTGACCGGCGGACTGGGCGCGGATATCGTCTTTTCCTGAGCGCCGGGCCTTTTTCAGGTTTTGCGAGTGATAAGCGAGCGTCCGGGGCGCTCGTTTTCATGTGTTCCGATCGCGCTCCGACCCCCACAGTTTGATTGGTGTAACGTGATTGGCGCAATTTGACTGGACGCTCTGGTGCCTTGGGGCTAGACCTCGGCAACACATGATAACAGGCATAACAAGGGGGGCTTTATGTCAAAAGCGTTCGTTTTTCCCGGTCAGGGCGCGCAGGTCATCGGCATGGGGCAGGCGTTGGCCCAGGCCTATCCGGCGGCGCAGGCGGTCTTTGACGAGGTCGATGCGGCCCTTGATGAGCCCCTGTCCCGGCTGATCTGGGAGGGCGACAGTGCCGATCTGACCCTGACTGAAAACGCACAGCCAGCGCTGATGGCGACGTCGATGGCGGCGATGGCGGCGCTTGGGGCAGAAGGCGTGGATGTCAGCGCGGCGGCGTTTGTTGCCGGACATTCGTTGGGTGAATATTCGGCGTTATGCGCGGCGGGAGCGATCTCGCTGGCGGATACGGCGCGCCTGTTGCGGATCCGCGGCCGCGCCATGCAGGCGGCGGTGCCGGTGGGCGTCGGGGCGATGGCGGCATTGCTGGGGCTCGATTTTGCCAGTGCCAGCGCCATTGCCCGTCAGGCGACCGGCGAGAATGAGGTCTGTCAGGCGGCCAATGACAATGACCCGGGGCAGGTGGTGATCTCGGGCCACAAGGCGGCGGTCGAGCGCGCCCTGCCCCTGGCCAAGGAGATGGGCGCAAAGCGGGCGATCCTGCTGCCGGTCTCGGCCCCCTTTCACTGCGCGCTGATGCAGCCCGCCGCCGAGGAGATGGCCGCGGCGCTAGAGAGCGTCACTATCCGTGCGCCCCGCGTACCGCTGGTGGCCAATGTGCGCGCCCAAGCGGTGCAGGATCCCGACGAGATCCGGGCGTTGCTGGTCGAGCAGGTTACCGGCTCGGTCCGCTGGCGCGAAAGTGTTGCGTGGATGATCGGCAAGGGGGTCGGTGCGTTTTATGAAATCGGCTCCGGCAAGGCCCTGAGCGGCATGATCCGACGGATAGAGCGCAGCGTTGTCTGCAAGACGGTGGGGACCCCCGAGGGGGTATCGGCGGCTCTGGAAGATTTGAAGTGAGGGTATGAAATGTTTGATTTAGCAGGAAAAAAAGCACTTGTGACCGGGGCCTCCGGTGGCATTGGCGGGGCCATTGCGCGGCTCTTGCATGGCGCCGGAGCGGATGTCGCGCTGTCTGGCACCCGGGTTGAACCGCTGCAGGCGCTGGCCGCCGATCTGGGGCCGCGGGCGCATGTGCTGCCCTGTAACCTGTCGGATGCTTCGCAGGTGGATGCTCTGCCCAAGGCGGCGACCGAGGCGATGGGTGGGCTGGATATTCTGGTCAACAATGCCGGGGTCACGCGGGACAATATCTTTATGCGGATGAAGGATGAGGAATGGGCGACGGTGCTGGAGGTCAACCTGACCTCGACCATGCGCCTCTGCCGGGGGGTCATGCGGGGCATGATGCGGGCGCGCTGGGGGAGGATTATCAACATCAGCTCGGTCGTCGGCACCACCGGCAATCCGGGGCAGGTCAATTATGCGGCCTCCAAGGCGGGGATGGTGGGGATGACTAAAAGTATCGCCCAAGAGGTTGCCAGCCGCGGAATCACGGCAAATTGCGTCGCCCCCGGTTTTATCGAAACAGCGATGACTGAAAAGCTGACCGATGCGCAGAAAGAGGCCATCCTTGGCGCCATTCCCGCCGGGCGGATGGGTACGGCCCGGGAGGTCGCCGTGGCAGTTCTGTTTCTGGCCAGCCCCGAGGCCGCCTATGTGACGGGACAGACCTTGCACGTCAACGGCGGCATGGCGATGATCTGAGGTCCACCGTCGGCTCGGCAACGGGGGCGGGTTTGAGATCGGTTCGAAGGCGGGCTCGGGCTGCGGCTGGCAGAGGCCAGTGCGCAATCCGATTGCACAAACCATTTGCACAAACCATTTGCCAAGCGCAAAACTTGTGTTATAGCGCGGCTCAGATTTGCCAAGGGGGCTTTTGCGCGCATTTGCGGTTCCGCCTTTCCTGGAACGGCAAACTGCCGATTCTATGTTGGGTCGAAAAAGCCGAAAAAACGGGGCCTTGCCCCTGAACTATGAGGAATGGAAATATGAGCGACATCGCAGATCGCGTACGGAAAATTGTTGTTGAGCATCTGAGCGTCGATGCGGACAAAGTCACGGATAACGCCTCGTTCATCGACGATCTGGGCGCCGACAGTCTGGATACGGTCGAGTTGGTCATGGCGTTTGAAGAAGAGTTCGGCATCGAAATCCCCGATGACGCGGCGGAAACGATCCAGTCCTTTGGCGATGCGGTGAAATTCATTACCGAAGCCTCGTGATCTCTGGTCGGCTGGACCGTCACGGTTCGGTCGGTTCGGTTTGACCTCTCCACGAGTCAGCGAAAAGGCGTCCCTTGCGGGCGCCTTTTTCGGTTGCGGGGCATGGGGCGGCGAAAAGCCGCCGCCTTTTGCTTGCCCCTTGCGGGAAAGATTGTGTATCAGTCGGGCAACGAGGCAGATTGTTTGAGGTAAGCGCATGCGACGTGTTGTGATCACGGGGTTGGGAATGGTGACCCCTCTGGCCTGCGGGGTCGAGGAAACCTGGGCGCGCCTGCTGGCGGGCGAATCCGGGATTGGAACGATCAAACGCTTTGATGCGTCCCATCTGGCCACCGATTACGCTGGCGAGGTGCCGCTGGGCGAGGGCGGGAACGGCGCCTTTAACCCGGGGGACTGGATGTCGCCCAAGGATCGGCGCAAGGTGGATGATTTCATCCTTTATGCCATGGCCTCGAGCGTGCAGGCGGTGACCGACGCGGGCTGGACGCCCGAGGATGAAGAGTCGCGTCAGCGAACCGGGGTTCTGATCGGCTCGGGCATCGGCGGGCTGAACACCATTGCCGAGACCGCCATCCTGTTGAAAGAGCGCGGGCCGCGGCGGATCTCGCCGTTTTTCATTCCCGGAACACTGATCAATCTGGCCTCGGGTCAGGTCTCGATCCGCTATGGGTTCAAGGGGCCAAACCATGCGGTGGTGACGGCCTGCTCGACTGGCGCCCACGCGATTGGCGATGCGGCGCGCCTGATCATGCTGGACGATGCAGATGTTATGATTGCCGGCGGAGCCGAAGCGCCGATCTCGGAAATCGGGATTGCCGGATTTAATGCGTGCAAGGCGCTGAGCACGTCGCGCAAGGATGCCCCCGAGACTGCCTCGCGCCCCTATGACCGAGACCGGGACGGGTTCGTGATGGGCGAAGGCGCCGGGATCGTGGTGCTGGAAGAACTGGAGCATGCCCGGGCCCGCGGCGCCCATATCTATGCCGAAGTGATCGGCTATGGCCTGTCGGGAGACGCCTATCATATCACTGCGCCGGCCAGCGATGGCGATGGCGGGTATCGGGCCATGCAGGCGGCGCTGAAGCGGGCCGGTCTGGTCCCGGCGGATGTGGATTACATCAACGCCCACGGCACCTCGACCATGGCCGACACGATCGAGCTGGCGGCGGTTGAGCGCCTGTTGGGTGAGGCGGCTTCGGGGGCGACGATGTCCTCGACAAAGTCGGCAACCGGTCACCTGCTGGGTGCTGCCGGCGCGGTCGAAGCGATCTTTTCGGTTCTGGCGATTCGCGACCAGATTGCGCCGCCAACCATCAACCTTGATAACCCGCCGGAGGGGGCGGTTCTGGACCTTGCCGCCAATGCGGCAGTCGAGCGGCGCATTGACGTTGCCCTGTCCAATTCCTTTGGCTTTGGTGGGACCAACGCCTCGGTCGTGTTTCGCAAACTGGAGCAATAAGGCCAATGGTTCGGCATATTGCCTCGAACGCGCTGACCCTTTTGATTGTCGCGATGACGCTGGTTGGCGGCATCATTGCCTGGGGCGCGCGCGAGATGCAGGCGCCGGGAAATTTCAGTCAGGACGTCGTGTTCGAGGTCAAGGCTGGCGACCGCCTGAAGGGGGTCTCGGAACGTCTGGCGGCGGCGGGGCTGATCTCCAACGGGCTGATTTTTCGCATTGCGGCGCGCAATGCGGGCGACGACCAGAAGCTGAAATTCGGTGAATACAAGATCCCCGCCTATGCCTCGATGAAACAGATTCTGGGCATTGTGACCAGCGGCAAGGCGCTGACCTATCAAGTCACGATCCCCGAGGGATTGACCAGTTTTCAGATCGTCATGTTGTTGAAAAACCAGCCGTATCTGACCGGAGATGTCAAGGAGATACCCCCCGAGGGGTCGTTGGCGCCGGACACTTATTCGATTTCAAAGGGGGACACGGTGGCCTCGGTCATTCGCCGCATGACGTTGGCGCAGCACCGGATCATTACCGACGCGTGGGCGTTGCGGGCCGAGGGGTTGCCGCTGAAATCGCCCGATGACGCGCTGACGCTGGCCTCGATCGTGGAAAAGGAAACCTCGGTGCCGGCCGAGCGGCCAATCGTGGCCTCGGTCTTTATCAACCGGCTGAATCGGGGAATGCGCCTGCAGACAGACCCGACAGTGATTTACGGGATCACCGGCGGCAAGGGCAATCTGGGGCGGGGGCTGCGCCAGAGCGAGCTGCGCAAGAAAACGCCGTGGAATACCTATGTTATCGACGGGTTGCCGGAAACGCCGATTGCCAACCCGGGCAAGGCCTCGATCGAGGCGGCGCTGAACCCGGCGAAAACCAATTATTTGTTTTTCGTGGCCGACGGAACCGGAGGGCATGTGTTTTCCGAAACCATTGGCGAGCATAACAAGAACGTGGCCAAGTGGCGTAAGATCGAAGCGCGAAAAAAGGCCAAGAGGTTGAAAAAGAAGAAGTAATTATTTTGCTCGGAAAAATATGTCACAACCATAAAGAAAGTTGTTGACTTTGCGAACGATCTAAAGTATAAACCTGTCAAGCTGGAAGAAATGGGCGAGCGACGCATCGGCAACGATGGGTCGTTTTTTCGTTTCTACTCGTGCGGTGCATGAGAAAGCCTGAGCATTTATGACAACAAAAACACCTCCGGGGGAGCCCCGGGCCGATGCGATTCTGCAAACGGCACGGGCGCATTATGCCGAAATTTCCGCAGCTTTGCGGGCGGCGACTGCAAATCTGGACGCCAGTGATGACAAGGGCCTCAGGGCCTTTATCGGCGCGACGCAAAGCCATTGGAAGGCGCTTCAGAGTGTTCTGGACAAGGAGAGAGAGCTTGAAAAAAGCGCGCGTGAACGCGCCGGGATCGTCAATGGCTATGCCGTCGATCTCGACGCCGCCCGATCTGAGGTCGGGCGCAGACTGGCTTGCCTCAAGGCCGCAAGCACAGATTGAGGCGTTTCTGGCGGACCTTGGCGAGAACGCGATTCTGGCGTTGCCCTATCTGTTTGATTTCTGGGCGATGGAGCACCAGCGGCCCCCTCAAGGCGACTGGAAAACCTGGGTGATTCTGGGCGGTCGCGGAGCCGGCAAGACCCGGGCCGGTGCAGAATGGGTGCGCGCCGAGGTCGAAGGGCCAAAGCCGCTGGACCGGGGGCGTGCGCAACGCGTGGCGCTGGTGGGGGAAACCATTGATCAGGTGCGCGAGGTGATGGTGTTTGGCGACAGCGGTATTCTGGCCTGCAGTCCGCCAGATCGGCGACCGCGCTGGGAGGCCGGTCGTAAACAGCTGGTGTGGTCTAATGGCGCGGTGGCGCAGGCGTTCTCGGCCTTTGACCCCGACCGGCTGCGCGGGCCGCAGTTTGACGCAGCCTGGGTCGATGAGTTGGCGAAATGGAAAAAGGCGCGCGCCACGTGGGATATGCTGCAGTTTGGCCTGCGTCTTGGTTCGTCGCCGCGTCAGGTGGTGACGACGACTCCGCAGAATAACGCCGTTTTGCGCGAAATACTGGGGGCGCCGGCGACGGTTGTGACCTCGGCGCCGACCTGGGCGAACCGGGCCTATCTGGCACGCTCGTTTCTTGAGGAGGTGCGGTCAAAATACGGTGGCACGCGTCTTGGGCGTCAGGAGCTGGAGGGCGAGATGCTGCGGGAAAGCGATGGCGCACTGTGGAGCGGTGCGATGATCGAAGCCGCGCGGGTGGATGCGATCGAGGAATTTGACCGCGTAGTGGTGGCGGTGGATCCGCCGGTCAGCGGACATCAGCGCTCGGATGAATGCGGGATCGTCGTCGTTGGCGCGGTGACAAAGGGACCGGTTGGCGAATGGCGCGCCTGTGTGCTGGCCGATGAGAGCCTGCGCGGCGCATCACCGCAGAAATGGGCGGCGGCTGCGGTTCGGGCCTATCACGAATATGGGGCGGACCGCCTGGTGGCCGAGGTCAATCAGGGCGGAGATCTGGTCGAGGCGGTGGTGCGGCAGATCGATCCGCTGGTCAGTTATCGGGGCGTTCGGGCCTCGCGGGGCAAGGTTGCGCGCGCCGAGCCGGTTGCGGCGCTTTATGAGCAGGGGCGGGTCCGGCATGTGCGCGGATTGGCGGCGCTTGAGGATCAGATGGTGCTGATGACATCGCGCGGTTTTGAAGGGCGTGGCAGCCCGGACCGGGTCGATGCGCTGGTCTGGGCCCTGAGTGATCTGATTATTGGACGCGCCGCAGCACGGCTGGCACCGCGTCTGCGGGAATTGTGAATTTTCAGGAATTGGAGTGATTTCAATGGGTTTGAAGCTATTCGGACGGGTCGCCCCTGAGGCCAAGGCCTCGGTAACGGGACCTGTGATCGCGTTTCACGGTCCCGGTCGCGTGGCCTGGTCTCCGCGGGATACGGCGTCGCTGACGCGCACGGGGTTTGCCGGAAATCCGGTCGGGTTTCGCTGCGTGAAAATGATTGCCGAGGCGGCGGCGGCGTTGCCGCTGCTGTTGCAGGATTCCGAGCGGCGCTATGAGACGCACCCGGTTCTGAGCCTGCTGCAGCGCCCTAATGCGGGGCAGGGGCGCGCGGATTTTCTGGAAAACCTGTTTGGTCAGATTTTGTTAAGCGGTGACGGGTATCTTGAAGCCGTTGCCGGCGAATCGGGGCTGCCGCTGGAACTGCATGTGCTGCGCTCGGACCGGATGCGGATCGTGCCGGGGGCAGATGGCTGGCCGGTGGCATATGAATACAAGGTCGGGGCGCGCAAGCACCGGTTCGACATGATGGGGGATGTGGCGCCGATCTGTCATGTGCGCAGTTTTCATCCGCAGGACGACCATTACGGCCTGTCCCCGATGCAGGCGGCAGCGGCGGCGCTGGATGTGCATAATGCGGCCTCGCGCTGGTCAAAGGCGCTGCTGGACAATGCCGCGCGCCCCTCGGGAGCGATTGTTTATCGGGGTGCGGACGGGCAGGGCCAATTGGGGGCTGAACAATACGCCCGTCTTCAGGGCGAGATGGAAAGCTATCATCAGGGCGCGGCGAATGCGGGCCGGCCGATGTTGCTGGAGGGCGGTCTGGACTGGAAACCCATGGGGTTCAGCCCCTCGGATATGGAGTTCCAGAAAACTAAGGAGGCGGCGGCCCGCGAAGTGGCGCTGGCCTTTGGTGTGCCGCCGATGCTGCTGGGCCTGCCGGGGGATGCGACCTACGCCAATTACGCCGAGGCGCATCGGGCCTTTTATCGTCTGACGGTGTTGCCGCTGGCCAGCAAGGTACTGGCGCGTCTTTCGGGCTGGCTGGCGGAATATTCCGGCACGACGGCGGCGCTGACCCCGGATCTTGACGCCATTCCTGCGCTTTCGAGCGAGCGCGACGCACGTTGGCGACGTGTTTCAGAGGCCGGGTTTTTGAGCAGCGCGGAAAAACGTGCCATGCTGGGCCTGCCGAAAGAGGCCGATGCGTGAGGGTGTGCGCGGTGGCGGCTCACGCTTTTTATACGAGCCGTTTGACGCAGCCTCGGCCCGGCTGGAAACCCATGAGCGAGTCAATGAGGAACGCTGGAACGCCTTGGAACGGCGCCTGAATTCCATCGAGACGATGCTGGAACGCCTGGAGCGGCGGCTGTGGCTGGCGGTTTACGGGGTCGTGGCATTCACCCTGACACAGGGGTTTATTGCGCTTGTGGATATCTCACCAAAGTGAAGGAAAACAATATGTTGGAAGGCAAACCTGCGACGGGACTGGAAGTTAAGTTCTGTTGCTTCGAGGAGGGGGTTTCGGTCGAGAATGACGGTGCGATCCGGGGCTATGCCTCGATTTTCGGCCTAAGCGATCAGGGCGGGGATGTGGTGCAGAAGGGCGCCTACGCGGCCTCGCTGACACGGTTGAAACAGGACGGGCGCGCGGTCAAGATGTTATGGCAACACGACGCGGCGCAACCCATCGGAATTTGGGAGGAGGTCCGCGAGGACGATCGCGGTCTGCTGGTCAAGGGTCGCATTCTGGCGGATGTGCAAAAGGGCGCGGAGGCGCTGGCGCTGATCGGAGCGGGGGCGATCGACGGCTTGTCGATCGGATACCGTACGGTGCGGGCCGAAAAGGATGCCAAGGGCCGGCGGCTCTTGCATGAGCTGGAGTTGTGGGAAGTGTCGTTGGTGACATTTCCGATGCTTCCAGAGGCGCGGATCAAGGGTCGGGAAGACGCCGGCGCAAGTGATCTGGCGCGTGAACTGGCGGGGGCTTTTTCGGCGGCCCGCAGCATGCTGGCGGACATCGGCCAGCATTCGTTTTCATCAAAAAACAGGAATGATTGATGCGCAAGACAGAGACGGGGGCGGGGCTGGAACATGCGGCCTCGGCTGTCGGTGAGGTGAAAACCGAACTGGCGGGTTTTTTTAATGATTTCAGCAAGTTTCAGGCCGATATTGCGGCGAAAATTCAACGACAGGAAGACCGATTGACCATGATTGATCGCAAAAACATGCTTGCCGCCCGGCGTCCGGTTCTGAGCCGGGAAGCCGAGATTGACGCGCCCCACAAAAAGGCGTTTTCGGCCTATCTGCGCCGAGGTGACGATGACGGGCTACGCGGGCTTGAGTTGGAGGAAAAGGCGCTGTCCAGCGCGGTGGCGGCCGATGGCGGCTATCTGGTGGACCCGGTGACGGCGGACCGGATCGCGGGCGTTCTGCGCAACGCGGCGAGCATTCGCGCGATTGCCAATGTGGTGCAGGTCGAGGCGACTGCCTTTGATGTGCTGATCGACCACACCGATATCGGCGCGGGTTGGGCCAGCGAGACGGCGCCGACGGTGGAAACGGGAACACCGGCGCTGGATCGCATCTCGATCCCGCTGCACGAGCTGAGCGCCCTGCCCAAGGCCAGCCAGCGGCTGCTGGATGACAGCGCCTTTAACGTCGAGGACTGGCTGGCCAGCCGGATTGCCGACAAGTTTGCCCGCTCGGAAGGGGCGGCGTTTGTCTCGGGCGATGGTATCGACAAGCCCACCGGCTTTTTGAACTATGCGGCGGTGGCGGACAATCTGTGGGCCTGGGGCAAGCTGGGCTATGTGGCCACAGGTGCAGCCGGGGATTTCAACGCCACCAATCAGGCCGATGCGATCGTCGATCTGGTCTATGCGCTGGGGGCACGGTATCGGGCCAATGCGACCTTTGTGATGAACAGCAAGACCGCCGGAGCAGTGCGCAAGATGAAGGATGTGGACGGGCGCTTTTTGTGGTCCGATGGTTTGGCGGCCAGCGAGCCGGCGCGGCTGATGGGCTATCCTGTGCTGATTGCCGAGGACATGCCCGACATTGCTCTGGACACGACCGCGATTGCCTTTGGCGATTTTGCCGCCGGATACACGGTGGCCGAGCGCCCCGATCTGCGGATCCTGCGCGACCCCTTCAGTGCCAAGCCCAATGTGCTGTTTTACGCCACCAAGCGCGTTGGCGGAGATGTCAGCGATTTCGCCGCGATCAAACTGCTGAAATTCTCGCTGAGCTAAGGGAAACCCCTTGGTTTGACGGGAACATGCGCCGCCCGGGGGGTTCGGGTGACGCATGGTTTCGCGCGTGCGTCTGGCATTGTCCAGCTGCTCTCCCCTCCGTTCGAGCAATGCGGGCGCGCGCGCGATTTCACAGGATTTTTCAGCGTTTCGGGATGTTGTTGCGGCGTTGTTTGGTGCGCAAGCGGCTTTCCGACCGCGCGTAGGCGGGGCGATTTTGGAGGTTTTTGATGATGTTGGTTGAACTGAGCACGGTGCCGGCTGCGGCGCTGCCAGTTGCGGAATTTGCAGATCATCTGCATCTGGGGACCGGGTTTGCCGATGATGGCTCGCAAAATGCGGTGCTGGAGGCCTATTTGCGCGCCAGCATGGCCGCAATCGAGGCGCGGATTGGCAAGGCGCTGATCATGCGGCGGTTTTCCTGGCAGGTCACGGCATGGAGATTGCCGGATGCGCAGGGGTTGCCAGTGGCACCGGTGCAGGCCATCACCGCCGTCAAGCTGAGCGACCGCACCGGCAATGTGACGCTGGCCGATCCCGCGGGCTATGTTCTGGAAAAGGACGGGCAGCAGCCGCGGCTGGTGGCGTTGAGCGGCTCTCTGCCGCCGATTCCAGCGGGCGGGGCGGCGGATATTGAATTCGACGCGGGCTTTGGTCCGGTCTGGAGCGATGTGCCGGTGGATCTGGCGCAGGCGGTGTTTTTGCTGGCGGCGCATTATTATGCGCATCGTCGCGGTGAGGGCAGCCGCGCCGATCTGATGCCCTTTGGCGTGATGGCGTTGATCGAGAGCTGGCGCAATGTGCGCCTGCTGGGAGGCGCGGCATGAGGCGGGGCGGGGTTCTGTTATACCGCAAGCTGACGCTGGAGGCGGTGACGCGCCAGCCGGACAATGCCGGTGGTTTTACCGAGGCCTGGGCGGCCTTGGGCATGCTGTGGGCGGATATTCGCGCTGGCCTGGGGCGTGAGCGCGACAGTGCGGCGGCGACGCTGTCCTATGTGCCTTATCGGGTAATCGTGCGGGCGGCGCCTGTGGGGGCGCCCTCGCGGCCGGTGCCGGGGCAGCGGTTTGTGGATGGCGCGCGGGTGTTTTCGATCCACGCGGTTGCGGATTACGGGCAGGACGGGCGGTTTCTGCAATGTTTTTGCAAAGAGGAGCGGGCGGCATGAGCTATGCGGTTTCAGCCGCGTTGCAGGCGGCGGTTTTTGCCCGGGTGGCCAATGATGCGGCGGTGCAGGCTCTGGTGGGGAGCGATGTCTATGACGCTGTGCCGTCGGGGACGCTGCCCCTGACCTATGTGGTTCTGGGCGAAGAGGATGTGCGCGCCTGGTCGAATATTTCGGCCAATGGTGCGGTGCATGATTTTGCTATTGCGGTGGTCTCGGACGCGGCCGGATTTTCGGCCGCCAAGGCGGTGGCGGTGGCGGTGAATGACGCGCTGATCGACGCGCCTCTGATGTTGTCGCGCGGGTCTCTGGTGACGCTGGATTTCCTGTCGGCGCGGGCGAGGCGCGGCAAGGCGCCCGATGGGCGGCGGATCGACATGCGTTTTCGCGCCCGGGTCGAAGATATTTAACACACAGTTTTGAAAGGAAAAATTATGGTTGCCCAAAAAGGCAAGGATTTGCTGATCAAGGTGGACCTGAGCGGGTCCGGGTCGTTTCAGACATTGGCGGGCCTGCGCGCCACGCGGATCACGTTCAACGCCGATACGGTTGATGTGACAACGCTGGACAGCACCGGCGGCTGGCGTGAGCTGCTGGGCGGGGCCGGGGTAAAATCGGCGGCGATCAGCGGCTCGGGCGTGTTTCGGGATGCGGCCACGGATGAGCGCGCGCGGGCGATCTTTTTTAACGGAGAGCTGCCGGCGTTTCAGGTGATCATCCCGAATTTCGGCATTATCGAGGGACCGTTCCAGATTGCTTCGATTGAATATGCGGGCAGTCACAATGGCGAGGCGACCTATGATCTGGCGATGGAATCCGCCGGCGCGCTGAGCTTTACGGTGATCTGATGGCCAATCCTTATCGTGGTGAAGTGGAGTTGGTTTTGGACGGTCGGGCGCAGAAGTTACGTCTGACGCTGGGGGCGCTGGCGGAGTTGGAGGAGGCGCTGGAGGCGGGCTCGGTTCTGGAACTGGTCGAGCGTTTTGAGAGCGGCGCCTTTGCTACCCGCGACATGCTGGCGTTGCTTTATGCCGGGTTGCGGGGCGGCGGTTGGTGCGGCGGAATGGCCGAGCTTTGTGCCGCCGAGATCGACGGTGGCCCGGTGGGTGCGGCGCAGGTGGCGGCGCGCCTGTTGGCGGTGTCCTTTGCCCTACCCGGAGGCGGCAAATGAGGGGTTTTGACTGGCCGGCGATGTTGCGGGCGGGGTTGCGGGGTCTGGGCTTGCGTCCGGCCGAGTTCTGGGGGCTGACGCCGGTTGAGCTGATGGTGATGCTGGGGATCGAGGGCGGCGGGCGCGGGGCGTTGAGCCGGGAGGGGCTGGTTGAGTTGAGCCGCCGGTTTCCCGATGAGAGGGCCAATGGAATGGATGATGACAGGCAGGAACAGGAGCTGGCATGACAAGTTTACAATCGCAGATGGGGGCGCTGGATGCGCAGATTGCCGATCTGGAGGCAACGATTGGCGGCGCGCAGTCGGTCTCGCAGGCGTTCAAGGGTGAGCTGGCGGCGATGCAGGTGACCATGACGGCGGCGGGCCAGCAGGTGGACGGGCTGAGCCGTTCCATCGGCTGGGGGTTGCGCAAGGCGTTTGACGGGCTGGTGTTTGATGGTGCGCGCCTGTCGGATGCGCTGAAGATGTTGGGGCGCAGCATGGTTAACGCAACCCTGACGCAGGCGCTGAAACCGGTGCAGAATGCCCTTGGTAGCGCGCTTGTGGCCGGGGTTCAGGGGCTGGTCTCGGCGGCCCTGCCGTTTCGCAACGGCGCGGCGTTTTCCTCGGGCAAGGTGATGCCGTTCGCCCGCGGCGGGGTGGTTTCGCAGGCGACCGGATTTCCGATGCGTGGCGGCATGGGGTTGATGGGCGAAGCCGGGCCGGAGGCGATCATGCCGCTGACCCGTGGCCCCGGTGGCAAGCTGGGGGTGCAGGCGCTTGGTGGCGGACAGAGCGTTCATGTCACGATGAATATCAGCACGCCGGATGTCGGCGGGTTTCGCCGCTCACAAAGCCAGATCGCCGCCGAGATGGCGCGGGCACTGGGACGCGGAAGGCGAAACAGCTGACCCTATAAATCCATGACTTCGGGGAGTAACCTTATGAATTTTCACGATATTCGATTTCCAGCTAGCCTGAGCTTTGGCTCCACAGGGGGGCCGGAACGGCGCACCGAGATCGTTACGCTGGCCAATGGTTTTGAGGAGCGCAACAGCCCCTGGGCGGACAGTCGCCGGCGCTATGATGCCGGTGTGGGGATGCGCAGCCTTGATGATATCGAGACGCTGATCGGGTTTTTCGAGGCCCGCCACGGGCAGCTCTATGGGTTTCGCTGGAAGGACTGGACCGACTATAAATCTACGCTGCCGTCAAAGGCCGTCACCCATGGGGATCAGTTGATTGGCACCGGCGACGGAACAACGCGGGCCTTTCAACTGTCGAAAACTTACCGTTCGGGTGGGGCGGCGTATCGGCGGCTGATCTCCAAACCGGTTGCCGGCAGTGTCCGAGTTGCCGTGGCGGCGGACAAGCTGGTCGAGGGGGTGCATTTCAGTGCCGATACGAGCACCGGATTCGTCCATTTCGTCGATGCTCCGGCCGACGGGGTCGAGATCACCGCAGGGTTTGAATTCGACGTTCCGGTGCGCTTTGACACTGACAAGCTGGAGATGAGTTTGCAGAGCTTTTCGGCCGGTGAGATCCCGACGGTGCCAGTGATCGAGGTGCGGGTCTGATGCGGGTTCTGGATGCGGGGCTGCTGGCCCATCTTAAAGCCGGGGCGACGACTTTGGCGCGCTGCTGGCGGATCACGCGGAGCGACGGGGTGGTGCAGGGGTTTACCGACCATGACCGGGATCTGGGTTTTGGTGGGGTGGTCTATCGGGCCAGCACGGGCCTTGATGCGACGGCCTTGCAGCAGACCACGGGGCTGAGTGTGGACAATGCCGAGGCGACGGGGGCGCTGAGCGACTTCAGCCTGACGGACACGGATATTCGCGCCGGGCGTTATGACGGCGCCGAGGTGGTGATCTGGCTGGTGAACTGGAATAATCCGGCCGAGAGGGTGATGCAGTTTCGTGGCTCACTTGGCGAAATTCGCCGAGCGGGCGGGGTGTTCAAGGCCGAGCTGCGCGGGCTGTCCGAAGCGTTGAACCAGCCGGTGGGGCGGGCCTATCATCGCGATTGCAGTGCCGTTCTGGGCGACAGTCACTGCCGATTCAACCCCTTGTCAGCGGGGTATTTCACCGAGTTCACCATGGCCGCCGCAGACAGTGCCGAGCGGTTTGAATTGCCCGACGGGGCCGGATTTGAGGACGGCTGGTTTGAAGGCGGCCGCCTGCTGGTTTTGAGCGGCGCGGCCAAGGGGCTGAGCGGGATGGTCCGGCGCGACCGTTTCGAGGCGGCGATACGCCGGGTCGAGCTGTGGCAGGCGTTGGCGGTAACGCCGACGAAGGGTGACCGGATGCGCCTTGAGGCGGGTTGTGACAAACGTCCGGAGACCTGCCGTTTGAAATTTCATAACTTTTTGAATTATAGGGGTTTTCCGAATATTCCTGGTGAGGACTGGGCGATGTCCTATCCGGTTCGGTCGGGGCAGAACAATGGCGGGAGCCTGAGCCAGTGACCGGTGCGGAGCGCGAGGTTGGCGGGCCGACGGGCGAGCGGATCGTGGCAGCGGCGCGGGGCTGGATTGGCACGCCCTATTTGCATCAGGCCTCGTGCCGGGGGGCGGGGTGTGACTGTCTTGGCCTGCTGCGCGGCGTCTGGCGGGACCTCTTTGGTGATGAGCCGGCGTCGGTTCCGGCCTATACACCGGACTGGTCCGAGCCGGGCGGGCAGGAGCGTCTCTGGGAGGCGGCGAACCGGTATTTGCGACCAAAGCCCTTGCATGCTGCGGCGCGCGGCGATGTTTTGCTGTTTCGCATGGGAGCCGGCCACGTCGCAAAGCATCTGGGCCTTGCGACAGAGACCGGCCCGGCGGCGCGCTTTGTTCACGCCTATATGGGCCACGGGGTCGTGGAAAGTTCGCTTTCGCGACCGTGGGAGCGGCGAATCGTGGCGCGGTTTCAATTTCCAGAAATGTAAGTGACAAGAAACGGGGGGTCTGATGGCCACTTTGGTATTATCTGCGGTTGGCGCGTCGGTTGGCGGCGCAATCGGGGGCTCGGTTCTGGGACTGTCCTCGGCGGTGCTGGGGCGTGCGGTCGGGGCGACCGTGGGGCGGGTGCTGGATCAACGCCTGTTGGGGCATGGGGCGAAAGCGGTGCCCACCGGGCGTATTGACCGGTTTCATCTGAGCGGCGCCAGTGAAGGGGCGGCGATGACGCGCAGCTTTGGTCGCGTGCGGCTGGGAGGGCAGGTCATCTGGGCCTCACGCTTTGTCGAGCAGGTGGTCACGCAGGGGGGCGGCGGCAAGGGCACAAGGCGGGCCGCGACACAAAGCAGTTATAGTTACAGCGTCAGTCTGGCGCTGGCCTTGGGGCAGGGGGTGGTGACACGGGTCGGGCGCATCTGGGCGGACGGGATTCTGATCCCGAAGGATTCGCTGAACTGGCGGTTTTATCCGGGCGACGAGGCGCAACTGCCGGACCCCAAGATCGAAGCGGTCGAGGGGGCGGGGCAGGCTCCGGCGTTTCGCGGGACGGCCTATGTGGTGTTTGAGGATCTGGATCTGTCGCGGTTTGGCAATCGGGTGCCGCAGTTCAGTTTCGAGGTGAGCCGTCGGGCAACCCCACGGGCGGGGAGCAGCGATCCGGCGGCGGCAATCAAGGGGGTTGCGCTGATTCCGGGGACCGGGGAATACGGGCTGGCGACGACGCCAGTGCATTTCTCGAACGGGCCTGGAAACAATCGCACCGCCAATGAAAACACCGCCAGCGGCAGAACGGATTTCGTGACCTCGATGTCTGATCTGCGCGAAGAGCTGGGGGAGTGCCGTTCGGTCTCGATGGTGGTGTCGTGGTTTGGGGATGATCTGCGCTGTGGCAAATGCCGGTTGGACCCGCGGGTCGAGCAAACGATGCAGGACGGGGTCGGGATGGCGTGGTCCGTTTCGGGAGTGGGGCGCGCGGCGGCGCGGCCGGTAAGCCGCCTGAAGGGGCGACCGGTGTTTGGCGGCACGCCCACCGACCGCTCGGTGATCGAGGCCATTCACGAGATTCAGGCTGGTGGGCAGGAGGTGATGTTCTATCCATTCATCCTGATGGATATTCAGGCCAAAAACGGTCTGGCCGATCCGTGGAGCGGTGGTGCGGATCAGCCGGTGATGCCGTGGCGGGGGCGGATCACGCTGTCGGTGGCACCGGGGCAGGCGGCCTCACCCGACCAGAGTGCGGTGGCCGAGGCGGAGGTTCTGAGTTTCTTTGGTCAGGCGCAGCCCGGCGATTTTACCGTAACCGGGGATGGTGTTGATTACAGCGGCCCGACGGAGTGGTCCTATCGGCGCTTTGTTTTGCACTATGCGCATCTCTGCGCCGCTGCCGGTGGGGTCGAGGCGTTTTGCATTGGCTCGGAGTTGCGCGGGCTGACCCAGATTCGGGGGGCGGCGGGCAATTTTCCGGTTGTGGATGCCCTGCGCGTGCTGGCTGGGGAGGTGCGGGCCATTCTGGGGCCGACGACCAAGATCGGCTATGCGGCGGACTGGTCGGAGTATTTCGGCTATCATCCGGCGGATGGCTCGGGGGATGTCCTGTTTCATCTGGACGATTTGTGGGCCGATGCGAATATCGATTTCGTCGGCATCGACAATTACATGCCGCTGGCGGACTGGCGCGATGGCACGGCGCATCTGGATCAGGATCACGGCTCGATTTATGCGCTGGAGTATCTGGAGGGCAATATTGCCGGTGGCGAGGGCTATGACTGGTATTACGCCAGCCAAGCGGCGCGGGATCGGCAGCTTCGCACCCCGATTCGCGATGGCGCCCATGGCGAGGACTGGGTCTTTCGCTATAAGGATTTGCGCGGCTGGTGGCAGAATACTCATCACAACCGGATTGGTGGGGTTCGTCTGGCCAGCCCCACCGCGTGGGTGCCCGAGAGCAAGCCGTTTCGCTTTACCGAGTTTGGCTGCGCGGCGATTGACAAGGGGGCGAACCAGCCGAATGCTTTTGTCGATGCGAAATCCTCGGAATCGATGACGCCCTATTATTCCAGCGGGGTTCGGGATGATTTGATGCAGGCACAATATCTGCGTGCCATGCTGCATTACTGGAGCGTCGCGGCAAACAATCCGTTGTCCTCGGTTTACAAGGCCCCCATGGTTGATATGGAGCACGCCCATGTCTGGGCTTGGGATGCCCGCCCGTGGCCGGATTTCCCCGGCAATCTGGCGCTGTGGAGCGACGGTGTGAATTATGCTCGCGGCCATTGGCTGAATGGACGTCTGGGGGCGCAGGCGCTGGCCGATGTGATTTTGGAGATATGTGAGACAAGCGGCGTGGAGGCGGTGGATGTCAGCGCGCTCTATGGCTTGTTGAAAGGTTATGTGATCAGCGATGTGACCTCGGCCCGCAGCGCCTTGCAGCCGCTTATGCTGGCGTTTTCGCTGGACGCGATCGAGGCGGACGGGATGCTGCGGTTTCAAAAGCGTACCGGCCGGGCGGTGGCCAAGATTGCCGCCGACGAGATTGTGTGGGACAAGGCGGGGCAGGGTGACCTGACCCGGCTGCGGGCGCCGGAGGCCGATTTGTCGGGCAAGGTGCGCCTTGGCTATATCCGGGCGGACGGCAGTTACGAGACCGGCGCGGCCGAAGCGATTTTACCCGATGAGACGGCGCTGGGCGTACATCACAGCGAGTTGCCGATCGTTATGTCGGCAGCCCAGGCGCGGCTGCTGACCCGGCGCTGGTTGGCTGAGTCCCGGGTGGCGCGCGAGAGTGTTACCCTCAGTCTGCCGCCCTCGAAAATGGCGGTCGGGGCGGGCGATGTGATCGCGTTGCCCAAGAGCGCGGGCGGTGGCCTTGTGCGGGTGGATCGGGTGGAGGATGCCGGGGCGCGCCGCCTTGAAGCGGTGCGGGTAGATCCCGCGGTTTATGCCGGGGTGCCCGAGCCGGAACTGGGCGCGCGCTCAAGTGGATTTGTTCCACCGCTGCCGGTCTTTCCGCTGTTTCTGGACCTGCCGCTGTTGTCCGGGCAGGAGCGCCCCGATGCCCCCCATGTCGCGGTTTCGGCCCGGCCCTGGCCCGGCTCGGTGGCGGTGTTCAGCGCGTCGTCGGACAACGGCTATGTTTTAAACCGGATGATCACGCGCTCGGCGGCGATCGGGGTGACGCAGGATCCCATGTTTCGGGCCCGACCTGATTGCTGGGACCGGGGGGCCACGGTGCGGGTACAGATGAGCGGCGCAAATCTGGCCTCGGCGTCGCCAGATGCGGTGCTGAACGGTGCCAATGCCATGGCCATCGGTCCGGGCAGTGGCGGGCCGTGGGAAGTGTTCCAGTTTAGCGAGGCCAAGCTGATTCAGCCGGGTTTATACACCCTTTCAGGCCTGCTGCGCGGGCAGGCGGGAACTGAGTCGGTAATGCCCGACAGCTGGCCGGTGGGCAGCTATGTGGTGCTGCTCGATGCGGGCGCAATGCAGCAGGTCACGCTGGCGGCCTCGGCGCGCAATCTGGCCCGGCATTACCGGATCGGGCCGGCGACCCGCCCCTATTCCGACAAGTCCTATGTGCATGAGGTCTGGGCCTTTGAGGGGGTCGGGCTGCGTCCCTATGCGCCGGTGCATTTGCGCACGACGCGGCAGGCCAATGGCGACCGCGCCTTTCGGTGGATCCGGCGCACGCGCATTGACGGCGATATCTGGGGGACTGCGGATGTGCCCTTGGGAGAGGCGTTTGAGGCCTATCACCTGCGGGTGCGCGATGCTTCGGGGGTGCGGCGCGAACTGGATGTCAGCACCCCGGACTGGGTCTATCGCGCATCCGACAAGGCGGCGGACGGGACTGCGCCAGTTTATCGGCTGGAAGTTGCGCAGGTTTCCGATCGCTTTGGCCCCGGTTCACTTGCGACACTTGATGTAAAGGATTGAAAGAAATGAGCATGACAACGCAATTCGGCCTGCCGTTGCTGGCCGCCGCGCAGGCGCAAAAGCACGTTACCGTGAATGAGGCGCTGGCCGTTCTGGACGCAATGGCGCAGATCAGGTTGGTTTCCGTGACCAGTACGACTCCGCCTCTGACGGCGACCGAGGGAGCGGCCTATTTCGTGCCGGTGGGGGCGGTCAATGCGTGGGACACGCATGCCGGAAATATCGCGGTTTTTGCCAACGGCGGCTGGGTTTTCGTTTCGCCAAAGCTGGGCTGGCGGGCCTGGATCGAGGATCAGGCGCTGGAGGCCATGTTTGATGGCGCGGGCTGGGTTGCGGGGCTGATGGCGCGCGCGCCCAACGGCGCCGGGACCCGGCAGGTGGTGATCGAGTTCGATCATGTGATCACCGCCGGGGCAAGCAATGACACGCAGATCACAATTGACAACGGAATGCTGGTTTTTGGCGTGACCGGGCGTGTCTTGACGGCGCTGAGCGGCAGCGGGCTGACCGGTTGGGATCTGGGCGTGGCTGGTGCGACGAACCGATATGGCGCCGGCCTTTCCGTAGCCAAGGGGGCGTGGATCAATGCGATGGCCTATCAGCCGCAGGCCTATTGGGGCGGCACTCCGCTGCATCTGAGTGCCAATGGCGGCAGTTTTTCCGCCGGTGTCGTGCGTCTGGCGGTGCATGGGCTGAAACTGATCCCACCGCAGGGCTGAAGTGCGGCCGGTCCTGCACGCTGATGTGGTGGCGGCGGCGCGCTGTCTGCTGGCGGTGCCCGTGCGGTGTCGTTCGGGTTTGATCCGCTGGCTGATCCTGACCGCCGGAATCGCCGATCGCTATCGGTGTCGTGCCGGGCGCGCCCATCCCCGTTTTGGCGGCGGCTGCCTTGAGACGGCAACCCTTGGGTTTCGGAAATGTCCCGAGCCGTCGCTGGATGACCCGGAGTATTGCGAATGCCTGGTTCTGGTGCTGGAGGCGCTGGTCGCGTGGCGTCTGGCAGCGGGTCGGGGAATGGGTCGAGCCCGGGCGCGGGGATATGCACGGGAGCGTGAATTTCGCTATTCGCCCTTTACTGGCGGCAAATTTGGCTTATCAAGAAAGGATAACGGCGCAAGTCAGGGAAGGCGCATGGCTGAAAGCAAGGCGAATATTGCCGGGTTTGACCCGGTGTGGGAGCGTATCCGCACCGAAGCCCACGCAGTTGTCGAACACGAGCCAATTCTGGGTGGACTGGTTCATTCCGGCATATTGCATCACCGGGATCTGGAGCGATCATTGGCCTATCGTATGGCGCTGAAGCTGGCGTCGGGCGAGATGACCGACCAGATCTTGCGCGAGATCGTCGATGAGGCCTATCGCAGCGAGCCCGATCTGGGGCAGGCGGCGCGGGCCGATATCGTGGCGGTGTTCGAACGCGATCCCGCCTGCCACCGATTTATACAGCCGGTTCTTTTTTTCAAGGGATTTCAAGGTGTTCAGGCCTATCGTGTGGCGCACTGGTTGTGGCAGCAGGATCGGCGCGAGCTGGCCTATTTCATCCAGATGCGGGTCAGCGAAGTGTTTGGTATCGACATTCACCCGGCGGCCCGGATCGGGCAGGGTATCATGATCGACCATGCCCATTCCATCGTGATCGGCGAGACGGCGGTGGTCGGGGACAATGTTTCGATGCTGCATTCGGTGACGCTGGGAGGGACCGGCAAGGCGGATGGCGACCGTCATCCCAAGATCGAAAACGGGGTTCTGATTGGCGCCGGGGCCAAGGTTCTGGGCAATATCACCGTGGGTTATTGCACGCGGATTGCGGCGGGCTCGGTGGTGTTGCAGGATGTGCCGCCGTGCAAGACGGTGGCTGGCGTTCCAGCGCGGATCGTTGGCGAAGCGGGCTGCGCGCAGCCCTCGGTGACGATGAATCAGGTGCTCGATGGCCGTTAGGGCGTTTTGACAGGATTTTCATATCGCCAAGACCTCGCCACGACCTTGTTGCCCTCGGGCGTGTGGCGATGGCAATGTCTCAACAATTTGTCAAAACGCCTTAAAATGGCTTTTCTGCGGATGGGGTTGAGTGCCATCCAGCCGGGGTCAGGCCAGCATTGACAGGGGTTCTTCCAGATAGGCGGTGAGTGCGGCCAGGAATTTTGCGCCGAGCGCACCGTCAATGACCCGGTGATCGACGGAGAGGGTGACCGACATGACGGTGGCTGTGGCGATCTGGCCGTCGGCATCCACGACCGGAGTCTTTTGACCGGCGCCAACGGCAAGGATCGAGCCGTGGGGCGGGTTGATCACGGCGTCGAAATTCTTGATCCCGAACATGCCCAGATTGGAGATGGCAAAGCTGCCGCCCTGATATTCGTGCGGGGCGAGACGGCGGGCGCGGGCACGCTCGGCGAGGTCTTTCATCTCGGCGCTGAGACTGGACAATGTCCGGCTGTCGGCGTCGCGAAGGACTGGTGTGAAAAGCCCGCCGTCGATAGCCACCGCGACCGCGACATCTGACGGTTTCAGGCGCAGGATTCGGTCACCGGCCCAGACCGCGTTGCAATCGGGCACGTCTTGCAGGGCAAGGGCGCTGGCCTTGATGATATAGTCGTTGACGCTGAGCTTGATGCCGCGGGATTGCAGCCCGGCGTTCATTTCGGCGCGCAGTTTCAGCAGCGCGTCGATCCTGATGTCCCGGCGCAGGTAAAAATGCGGGATCGTCTGTTTGGCCTCGCTGAGGCGTGCGGCGATGATCTTGCGCATGCCATCAAGCGGCACCTCTTCAAAGTTGCGTTCGGCGTAAAGGGCCTTGACCTGTTCGGCATCGGCTGCGGGCGGGGCGGTCTTGGCGCTGGGGGTTGCGGCGCCTTCGGTTGCGGTGGAGGCGCCTGTGCTGGCGGCGATGACGTCGGCCTTGATGATCCGCCCATGTGGCCCGGAGCCGGTGATCGTGGAGATGTCCAACCCCTTGTCGGCAGCGATGCGGCGGGCAAGCGGGGTGGCAAAAATGCGCGGACCCCGATCGCTGTCGGCAGACGGGGACGAGGGCGGGGACGAGGGCAGGGACGAGGGCAGGGACGGGGGCGCGGCGGCGGGTGTGTCTGCGCGGGGTGGCGTTGGCGCGTCCTCGGCTGGCTTAACAGCGGTTTCTGTGGCAGGAGAGGCCGTGGCGGCCGGAATTTCGGCGGCGGTTTCGCCCTCTTCCAGCAGGATCGCGATGGGGGTGTTGACGGCGACCCCTTCCTGACCATCGGGGATCAGGATCTTGCCGATGATGCCGTCGTCCACGGCCTCGAATTCCATCGTCGCCTTGTCGGTTTCAATCTCGGCCAGAAGGTCGCCTGCCGCGACGCTGTCGCCCTCCTTGACCAGCCATTTTGCCAAAGTTCCCTCCTCCATCGTGGGAGACAGGGCGGGCATGAGGATTTCAATGGACATGGGGGGGCTCCTTACCGGTAAGTCACGGATTTCACGGCGGCAATCACGTCGTCGGTGGTGACGAGCGCCAGTTTTTCCAGATTTGCCGCATAGGGCATGGGCACATCCCGGCCGGTGACGTTCAGAACCGGCGCGTCGAGATAGTCAAAGGCCTCGGCCATGATCCGGGCGCCGATATGGTTGCCAATGGCGCCGACTGGCCAGCCCTCTTCGATGGTCACGCAGCGGTTGGTCTTGCGCACGCTGTCCAGAACCGTTTCAGTGTCGATGGGGCGAAGGGTTCTGAGGTCGATGACTTCGGCGGAAATCCCCTCGACGGCCAGTTTCTCGGCGGCGTCAAGCGCGTATTGCATGCCAATGCCAAAGCTGACGAGGGTGACATCCGTGCCCTCCTGCCAGATCCGGGCGCGACCAAGGGGGATGGTGAAATCGTCAAGCTCGGGCACATCGAAACTGCGACCGTAAAGGATCTCGTTTTCCAGAAAGATCACCGGGTTGGGGTCGCGGATCGCCGATTTCAGCAGCCCTTTGGCGTCGGCGGCGGAATAGGGCTGCACGACCTTGAGGCCGGGGATTTGCGCATACCACGCGGCGTAGTCCTGACTGTGCTGAGCGGCCACCCGTGCGGCGGCGCCGTTGGGGCCGCGAAAGACGATCGGGCAGGTCATCTGGCCGCCGGACATGTAATGGGTTTTGGCCGCCGAATTGACGATCTGGTCCATTGCCTGCATGGCAAAGTTGAAGGTCATGTATTCGACGATGGGCTTGAGGCCGGCGAAGGCGGCCCCGACCGCGATGCCGGTAAAGCCGTGTTCGGTGATCGGAGTGTCGATGACGCGCCGCTCGCCGAATTCGTCCAGCAGACCTTGCGAGACCTTGTAGGCGCCCTGATATTGGGCGACTTCTTCGCCCATCAGAAAGACCTCGTCGTCGCGCCGCATTTCTTCGGCCATGGCTTCGCGCAGGGCCTCGCGCACGGTCATGGTCTTGAACGCGGTCCCAGCGGGAATGTCCTCGGCGAGCGGTCGCACCGGAGTTGCGGGGACCGGAGAGGCGGCTTGTGTTGGGGGTGCCGCCGGCGCCGGGGTTGCGGGTGCTGGGTCGGTTTTGGCGGCGGATGTCATGTCCTCGCCCTCTTCCAGCAGAACGGCAATCGGGGTGTTGACCGCAACGCCTTCGCTGCCCTCGGGGATCAGGATCTGGCCGATGATGCCGTCATCCACGGCCTCGAATTCCATCGTCGCCTTGTCGGTCTCGATTTCCGCCAGAATATCGCCGGAGGTAACGCTGTCGCCTTGCTTGACCAGCCATTTGGCCAGCGTGCCCTCCTCCATCGTTGGCGACAGGGCGGGCATGAGGATATTGGTTGCCATGATGTGTCTCCTGTCAGGCGTAAACGTCGGTCCAGAGCTCGGATGGCGCGGGCTCGGGGCTGGATTGAGCGAAGGTTGCGCTGTCGTTGACAACGGATTTGATTTCTTTGTCGATCTCCTTGAGCCCCTCTTCGGTCATGTGTTTGCCCTGCAACAGGAGGTCGCGGACGTGGTCGATGGGGTCTTTTTCCGCCCGCACCTTCTGGACCTCTTCGCGTGAGCGGTATTTTGCCGGGTCCGACATCGAATGGCCGCGGTACCGGTAGGTTTTCATTTCCAGAATATAGGGGCCCTTGCCGGCCCGGCAGTGGGCGACGGCCTTGTCTCCGGCGGCCTTGACGGCCAGAACATCCATCCCGTCCACGCCCTCTCCGGGGATGCCAAAGGCGTTGCCCCGGTGGTAGATGTCCGGCGTCGAGGTTGAGCGGCGCATTGCCGTTCCCATGGCGTATTGGTTGTTTTCAATGACAAAAACGACTGGCAACTGCCAGAGGCTGGCCATGTTGAAGCTTTCGTACACCTGTCCCTGATTGGCTGCGCCATCGCCGAAATAAGCAAAGGAGACGTGATCGTTTCCACGGTATTTGTTGGCAAATGCCAGCCCCGCACCAATCGGCACCTGTGCGGCAACAATGCCGTGACCGCCATAAAAATTGGCCTCTTTGGAGAACATGTGCATGCTGCCGCCCTTACCCTTGGAATAGCCATCTTCCCGGCCGGTCAGCTCGGCCATGACGCGGTTCGGGTCCATACCCGCAGCCAGCATATGTCCGTGGTCGCGATAGGAGGTGACGCGCTGATCACCCGGCTTGCTGGAGGATTGCAGGCCGACGACAACCGCCTCTTGCCCGATATAGAGGTGGCAAAAGCCGCCGATCAGCCCCATCCCGTAAAGCTGGCCGGCCTTTTCCTCAAAGCGGCGGATCAGGAGCATGCGGCGGAAATAATCGAGAAGCTCCTCGGACGAGGTGTTGGAGCGGGCGGTTTTCGGTTTTGTTTTGGGCTTTGTAGTCGGTTTTGCGGTGGACTTCCTGGTGGCTTTTTTGGCGGCCATGGTGCGGGCACTCCCCGGTTTCAAAAAGTAGTTTAGCACTAAACTACCTTCTACACGATCTCGGGGGGGAATGCAAAAAGAAATCCCGAGAGCGTATCTTTTGGGAAGAGGTTCACCGGCGTTGATATCGTGAATGGGGGAATCCGAACACGCAGGATGTGTGGAAATTCCGCGCCACCTTGCCGGGCGGGGTGATGGGGCCGGTCGCGGGCGGGTTTAATGCGCAGTTTCGTGGCTGGGTGTGCCCGGGGCTACCGAACCCAACCTGCGTGGCCTGCGATCCGAAAGGGCTGCGACGTTTCCAAGCATTTTACTCGGGAATTTCAACTTGTGCCGGGAAATCAATGATGATAGGCATTCGCAAGTTGCGCCGAGACCCCGCGTGGACGTGGTGGTTTGCAAGGGAAATACCCATGTCACAGCCCAATCCGGACCTTTCGCTTTCCCCCAGACCGCACCCCCCTGCCTATGGGCGGAATTTTGGCCGAAAACGCGCCGTTCTGGCGGTGATCGGACCGGGGCTGGTGGTGATGCTGGCGGATACCGATGTCGGCAGCCTTGTGACCGCGGCCCAAAGTGGGGCGCGCTGGGGGTATCGGCTGCTGCTGCTGCAACTGGTCCTGATTCCGATTCTATATGTGGTGCAGGAATTGACGGTGCACCTTGGGGTGCATACGGGGTTGGGTCACGGTGAGTTGATCCGCAAGATATTCGGCCCCGGCTGGGCGTGGTTATCGGTCAGTGGCCTGGTGGTGGCCTGTTTTGGCGCGCTCCTGACCGAGTTTTCCGGTGTCGCCAGTATCGGCTCGCTTTTCGGGGTGCCCGAGTGGCTTAGCCTCGGGCTGGCAGTGGGGTTCCTGCTGGCGGTGGTCTGGACTGGCTCTTATCGGCGGGTCGAGCGGGTTGCTGTCCTGTTCGGTCTATTCGAGCTGGTATTTTTCCTGATCGCTCTGGCCTCGAGACCGGATCCCTCTGCCATGCTGCAGGGGCTGGCTCATGTGCCGTTTGCCAATGCCGATTATCGGTTTCTGATCGCCGCCAATATCGGTGCGGTGATCATGCCCTGGATGATTTTTTACCAGCAATCGGCGATTGCCGACAAGGGGCTGGCGCCGGCGGATTATCGTGCCGCGCGGCTGGACACGGCGCTGGGGGCGGTTATTACTCAACTGGTCATGGCAGCGGTTCTGGTGGCCACGGCGGCAACTATCGGGCGGGTCCGCCCGGACGCCTCGCTGGAAAATGTCGGACAGATTGTCGAGGCCTTTGTTCCCTTCCTTGGCGAAATGCTGGGCAAGGTGGTGTTCTCGGCGGGCATCCTCGGGGCGGCCTTTGTGGCCGCGATCGTGGTCTCTCTGGCCACCGCCTGGGGCCTAGGCGAGGTCACCGGATATAGCCATTCGCTGCAGCGCAAGCCGGGGCAGGCGCCGTGGTTTTACATCGTTTACAGCGTCATGGTGCTGGGCAGCGCGCTGGTCGTGGCCTATGCCCCCAGTCTGGTCAGCCTGAATGTCGCGGTCGAGGTCATGAACGCGCTACTACTGCCACTGGTTCTGGGCTTTCTTTACCTGTTGGCGATGCGCGCCCTGCCGCCAGCGGCCCGGCCGGGTCCAGTCTATCGCTGGATCGTGCTGGCGGTGGTCGGCGTCACCTCGGTCTTGGGTGTTTATGCCGGGATCAGTGGTGCCCTGACGCTGGGCGGTTAAGGCCCTGGTGCGTCAACCGACGGCCCGCCGGCTGCGCTGGTCGGGGGCATGCGCCACCCTCGGCGTCGGGGATGCATCTGTGCCCCGGATCCTTCCCTGATTGGCCAGAAACCAGTGATAGGTCTGCCTGAGCCCGGTCGCCAGATCGATCCGTGGGTGCCAGCCAAGGGTGTTGAGGCGCGACGTATCCAGCAATTTTCGCGGCATTCCGTCGGGCTTGGAGGCATCAAACAGCAGCCGACCCGTGAACCCGGTGACCTCGGCCATGATCTCGGCCAGCTGGCGGATCGTGCAGTCCCGTCCGGTGCCGACATTGATATGCCCACGCATCGGCTGAACCTGCGCGGCCAGCGTTTGCGCGGGCAACTCCATCAGGTGAATGCAGGCTGCCGCCATGTCGTCCACATGCATGAATTCACGCATAGGTCGGCCACTGCCCCAGATGGTGATCTGCTCGGCTCCACCCTCGACCGCCTCGTGAAAGCGTCGCAGCAGGGCGGGGATGACATGCGCGTTTTCGGGGTGAAAATTGTCGTGCGGGCCGTAAAGGTTGGTGGGGATCACGCTGCGATAATCGCGCCCGTATTGGCGGTTATAGCTTTCGCAGAGCTTGATCCCGGCGATTTTTGCCACCGCGTAGGGTTCGTTCGTAGGTTCCAGAGGGCCGCTCAGCAGGGCCTCTTCGATGATCGGTTGGGCCGCGGCGCGCGGATAAATGCAGCTTGAGCCCAGAAACATGACCTTTTGCACCCCGGCGCGGTGGGCGGCGTGGATGGTGTTGGTTTCGACCATCAGATTGTCATAGATGAATTCGGCGGGGCAGGTGTCGTTGGCGAGGATTCCGCCGACCTTGGCGGCCGCAAAATAGACCTCGTCAATGCGCTCGCGGGCGAAAAAGGCGGCGGTGGCGCGTTGGTCCATCAGGTCAAGATCGTGGTGGGCGCGGCCGAACACCTCGACCCCGGGCATTCGGCCCAACCGCCTGACAAGAGCCCGCCCCACCATCCCGTTATGTCCGGCAACGAAGATGCGTTTTGCAGGTTTTGTCATGGACGAATTCTCCTGCGTTGGGGCCGAGACGAATCGGCGTGGCGTTTTGCTGCCGCCCAGCCTAGGCAGCAAATCTTAATGTCTGATAAATTGCCCAATGAGCGCTCTGGGCGTCGCCATCTTTGGTCACGGCGCCGTGGGTTTTGGCGTGCTGCCGGCCCAGCTATCCTCTGCCTTGCCTGTTTGCGCCGAATGGCCTAGACGAAGGGCCAGTTTTGCAACAAGCCGGAGCCTCCAGCCCATGCGTCTTAGCCGATATTTCCTGCCCGTTCTAAAAGAGACCCCGTCCGAAGCGCAAATCGTCAGCCACCGCCTGATGCTGCGCAGCGGCATGATCCGGCAGGCCAGCGCCGGGATCTACTCGTGGTTGCCGCTTGGCTTCAAGGTGCTGAAAAAGATCGAGGCCATCGTCCACGAGGAACAGCAGCGCGCCGGCCACATCCCGATGCTGATGCCGACCCTGCAATCGGCCGATCTGTGGCGCGAAAGCGGGCGCTATGAGGATTATGGCGATGAAATGCTGCGCATCACCGATCGCCACGGGCATGACATGCTCTATGGCCCCACCAATGAAGAGCTGATCACCGACATCTTTCGCAACACGGTGCAGTCCTACAAGGATCTGCCCCTGACCCTCTACCACATCCAGTGGAAGTTCCGCGATGAGCGCCGCCCACGGTTTGGCGTCATGCGCGGGCGCGAGTTCTACATGAAGGACGGCTATAATTTCGACATCGACCGCGACAGCGCCATCCACGCCTATAACCGCCACATGGTCAGCTATCTCAGAACCTACGAACGCATGGGGTTGAAAGCGATTCCGATGCGTGCCGACAGCGGCCCCATTGGCGGCGATGACACCCATGAATTTCTGGTGCTGGCCGACACCGGTGAAAGCGAAGTGTTCTATGACAGCGCGATCCTCGATTTGCAGCTGGGCCAGCGCGCGGTGGATTTCGATGACCGCGAACAATGCGCGGCGATCCGGCAGGAGTGGACCAGCCCCTATGCGCGCACCGATGAAACCCACGATGCGGCGCTGTTTGAGGCCGAGGTCCCGGCCGAGCGCCGCCGCAGCTCACGCGCAATCGAGGTCGGGCAGATTTTTTACTTTGGCACCAAATATTCCGACAAGATGGGGGCCAGCGTGGTCACCCCCGAGGGGACACGGGTGCCGGTCCATATGGGCAGTCACGGCATTGGCGTCAGCCGTCTGGTCGGGGCGATTATCGAGGCCAGCCATGACGAGCGCGGCATCATCTGGCCCGAGGCCGTTGCCCCGTTCAAGGTGGGGATCGTCAATCTGAAACAGGGCGACGGGGCGGCGGATGCGGCCTGTGAGACGCTCTATGCCCAGCTTCAGGCTGCAGGGCTTGAACCGCTCTATGACGACCGCAGCGAACGCGCCGGGGCAAAATTCGCAACCATGGACCTGATCGGCCTGCCCTGGCGGATCACGGTCGGGCCGCGGGGGTTGAAAAACGGGGTGGTTGAGCTGACCAGCCGGAAAAGCGGCGCCACCCAAGAGCTGCGCCCAGAGGACGCTGTTGCACGACTGCGCGATATCTATGCCGGGGTCTGAGTCGACGGACCCGGCGCCGGTATCCGCGCCACTTTGTTCCATCGACATTGCTTGACCTTCAGGCGGATTTCCCGCCATTGTCGCGGGCAAGAGAAAGAGACGCAGTTGGCACGAGTAACCCCCCCGTTTGCATCTTTTGAATGGCAGATCGCCTGGCGTTATCTGCGCGCGCGACGGCGTGAAGGGGGGGTCAGCGTGATGACGGTGATCTCGCTGGTGGGAATCGCGCTGGCGGTGTTTGCGCTGGTGGCGACGCTGGCGGTGCGCTCGGGGTTTCGCTATGAATTCGTGCGCACGATCCTTGGGGCCAACGCCCATCTGACGGTTTACGCCGCAACCCATCGGGACGGCAGCGGGCGACTCAGCCGCGCGATCACCGGCTATTCGGAAATGGTCCAGCGCATCCGCAAGGTGCCTGGCGTGCTCCGCGCTGCCCCGGCCATTCGCGGCCAGTTGATGGTCTCGGCCAACGGGCGCAACGCCGGGGTCGAGGTTTTCGGCGAGCGCAAGCGCGACGTTCTGGGCCTGCGCCTGTTCGTGCACCCCGAAAGCCACTCGGGCGATACCGCCAGTTTCGATCAGGGGATATCGCTGGGCTCGGGGGTGGCGCGCGAACTGGGGGTCAGCGTCGGGGATCGGGTCAAGCTGATCTCGCCGGACGGGGTCAAGACCGCCTTTGGCACCGCCCCGCGCGTAAAAAGCTACCATGTCGTATATATCTTTAGCGTTGGCCGCTATGACATCGACCGCACCCGCGCCTATCTGCCCTTTTCCGAGGCCCAAACCTTTTTCAACCGTGAGGGCACGGCGGATGAGATCGAGGTGGATGTGGCCCACCCTGACAAGGTTGACCGCTATGTGTTGCCGATCATTCGGGCCGCGGGCCGGGGCAGCATCATCTGGACATGGCGCGATGCCTCGGGCAGCTTTTTGCAGGCGCTCAAGACCGAGGACAATGTCATGTTTATCATCCTCTCGATTCTGGTTCTGATCGCCACGATGAATATCGTTTCGGGCCTGATCATGCTGGTGAAAAACAAGGGTGGAGATGTCGGAATCCTGCGCACGATGGGGCTGACCCAAGGATCGATCCTGCGTATCTTTTTTCTTGTCGGAGCGGCGATCGGGATTATCGGCACCCTGATCGGAGTCGTGTTCGGGGTCCTGTTTGCAATCTACATCGACCCGATCTTTACCTTTGTGAATGCGGCCCTTGGGGGCGGGGTGTGGGATCCCTCGGTTCGCTATCTTTCGGAACTGCCGGCGCGGCTGGAGTTCTGGGACGTTGCGCGCGCTGTCCTGTTGTCGCTGGGCCTGTCGTTCGGGGCCACCATCTTTCCGGCGCGCCGTGCGGCGCGGATGAACCCGGTCGAGGCCCTGCGTTATGAATAGTCCGGCCCTGACCCTCAGGAAGATCAGCAAAAGCTACAGCTCGGGGTCCAAGGTGGCGGTCACGGTTCTGCGCGGATGTGATCTGGATCTGGCCCCCGGCGAGATCGTCGCGCTGGTCGCGCCCTCGGGGGCGGGAAAATCCACCCTTTTGCATATTGCGGGGTTGCTGGATACGCCGGATTCAGGTGAGGTGCTGCTGGCGGGCCAACCCATGACTGGCCACGCAGACCGCCGCCGCACCGCTGCCCGGCGGGCCGGAATCGGCTTTATCTACCAGTTCCACCACCTGTTGCCCGAGTTCTCGGCCTTGGAAAACATCACCTTGCCGCAGCGCGCGAACGGGGTCGGGAAACGCGCGGCCAGCAGTCGGGCGCGCGATCTTTTGCAGGCGGTCGGGCTGGCGGATCGCGCCGCGCACCGCCCCGCCGAACTGTCCGGCGGCGAGCAGCAACGCGTTGCCTTTTGCCGCGCTCTGGCCAATCGCCCCAGCGTCCTGTTGGCAGATGAGCCGACCGGAAACCTTGACACCGAGACGGCCGCGCAGGTGTTTGACGTGTTGACCGGGCTGGTGCGTCAAACCGGGATGGCGGCGCTGATCGCCACGCACAACATGGAACTGGCCGCCAAGATGGATCGCACCCTGCATCTGCGCCGCGGTGTCCTGACCACCTCGGACTGAGGTGCGCGAACGGATTTAGGCGCCGCAAATCCCTTGCAGGCTGACCCAGTCGGCGTCTGACAGAACCGGGGCGTAGGGGCGGTTTCGAAACGGGTCCGCCTCGATCAGCGACAGAGATTCTTCGCCGGTCATATCCAGTTGATAGGCCAGCGGCGCGCTGGAAAACCCCGCTTTTTCAAAGGCATCCAGCAAGGTCTTGTCATCGGGCTGCGGTGTTTTTCCGGTCAGGATGACGCGCGCGTATTCCGCCAGATGCGCCGGATCGATGCGCCCGGTCGTCAGCAGGCGAAAGGCCGAAAGGGGGCCGGACTGGGTCAGTAGACGGGCCAGCGGGTCGGCGTGTTTGGCGTAGATATCCTCAATCAGCGCATAGCTGGCCGCGACCTCGGGTTGGTCATAATTCTCGACGAGTTCCCGGTTCAAAAGGATGACCCGCCCCGGCAACATCGCGCTTTTGGCGGTGCCCCCGGCCAGGATCAAAATGCGGCCCGGCGCCCCGCCAAACAGCCGTTTGGCCAGATGTTTCAGGGCCCGATCACCCGCAACGCTGGAGCAGACAGGCCCGGTCAAGCGGGCGATCTGGGTCAAGACGTCCCGGCCGATCAGTTGGCGGGTTTCAAAGGGAACCGTGCCCACCGCATGACGGGCCAGCGCACCGGGCAGCCAGAGGATCAGGGCAAGGGCAAAGGCGGCCGTGATCCCCAGCGTCCCCACAAGGCGCAACCGCCCCGGATGCGGGCGCCGCCGGTTGATGGCGGAACGCACCTGTTCGATGGCCTCTATCATCGTCTCGTCGTCGATTTCGATGGTCTCGCCGCTGTCCAGCTTTGGCGTGAAAATTGCCGGTTTGCCGCCGGGATTCATGCGGATTACAGCCGGCAGCGACCAATGTGACAGGGGATTGTCGTTCTTGTCGCGGATGATCAGCGAGGTCTTGCCAAAGCTGACATAAACCTCGCGCCGCTGTTCAGAGGCCACCGCCCGCCAGAGCCCGGTGGATTCAAGGCGGGTATATTTCTTCAGCGCCGTCATCGCCGTGCCTGCCTGTCGTTTCTTGTTTTTTCTGCCCGCCGGACCTTAGCCCATCGTCGGCCGCTTTCAAAGCAAAAGCGGCCGAGCAGGGGGCAAAATCAGGCTGCTCCGCTTATCGTGACGGTTACAGGGATCGGGCAATCTCGCGCAGCACGAATTTTTGTATTTTCCCGGTCGAGGTTTTGGGAAGCTCCTGAAAAACAATCGTTTTCGGTGTCTTGAAGCCCGCTAATCTGTCGCGGCAAAAGGCGATCAGCTCGGCCTCGGTGGCGCTGGCGCCGGGCTTTAGCTCGACAAAGGCGCAAGGGGTCTCGCCCCATTTCTCGTCCGGGCGCGCAACCACCGCGGCCAGCAACACCGCGGGATGATGCATGAGGGCCCCTTCGACCTCGACCGAGCTAACATTTTCGCCGCCGGAAATGATCACATCCTTTAGCCGGTCGGTGATCTTGATATAACCATCGGGATGCTGAAAGGCGATATCGCCCGAGTGGAAATAGCCGCCCGCAAATGCCTCGGTGGTCGCCTCGGGGTTCTTGTAATAGCCTTTCATCGTGCAGTTGCCGCGGATGACGATTTCGCCCAAGGTCTGGCCGTCGCGCGGCACCGGGGACTGGCTGTCCTGATCGACAACGTGGATATCCTCCATCATCGGCATCAGAACGCCGGTGCGGGCCTTGATCGCGGCGCGCTCTTCGCCCTCAAGATCGCCCCATTTGTCGTCATCCCACAGACATTCGGTGACATGGCCAAAGGTTTCGGTCAGGCCGTAAACCTGCGTGACCTCAAAGCCCAGCTTTTCGATGGCCAGCAAGGTGGCGGCGGGGGGCGGCGCACCGGCGGTATAGATGTTGACGAGGTGGTCAAAATGCCGACGCTCGTCCTCACGCGCGTTGACGATCATGTTCAGGACGATGGGGGCGCCGCCGAAATAGCTGACCCCCTCGTCGGCGATGGCGTCATAAATCGCCCGGGCGGTGATGTCGCGGCAGCAGACGACGGTGCCGCCCAGCATCGGGATCGTCCATGTGTGGATCCAGTTGTTGCAGTGAAACAGGGGCACGATGGTCAGGTATTTGGCGAACAGTTTCATCTGCCAGGCAACGGCAGTCCCCATGGTCATCAGATAGGCCCCGCGGTGGTGATAGACCACACCTTTGGGGCGTCCCGTGGTGCCCGAGGTATAGTTCAGCGCAAGGCTTTCCCATTCATCCTCTGGCATGATCCACGGGAATTCCGCATCCCCCGTGGCCAAGAACGCCTCATATTCCGGGTGTCGCCCGCTGGCTGGATACCCGGCCCGAACGTCCTCAATCTCAACCAGTTGCGGGATTGGCCCCTCGAGCCGCGAGATCGCCGCCTCGGCCAGATCGAGGAACTGGCTGTCCACCAGCAACAGCCGGGTTTCGGCGTGCCCCAGAATATAGGCGACGGTGTCCACATCCAGCCGGGTGTTGATCGCGTTCAGAACCGCCCCGGCGGCGGGGACACCGTAATGCGCTTCGACCATCGCCGGAATATTGGGGGCAATGGTCGAGACGACATCTCCCGGTTTGATCCCCGCCTGCGCCAGCGCCGACGCCAGTTGCGAGCAGCGCGCCTGCATCTGCTGATAGTTGAAGCGGCGGTCCTGATAGACCAGTGCCGTACGGGCCGCAAAAACATCCGCCGCCCGCCGCAAATGCGACAGCGGAGTCAGCGGCACATGGTTGGCCGCGTTCTTGTTCAGGCCGGTTTCGTCTGCCATCAGACCCACGGGGCACCTCCTTGATATTCTGCATCGGAAAATCTGCTTCGGTGTCGCATTCTGGACAGATTCCGCCGATGTGCAAGGGCCATTCAGGGGTGTTTGAGAACGAGGCTGAGCCAATGAACAACATTTTGCAAACCCGTCCGGTTCTGGGCGTGGTTCTGGTGATTTCGTCCATGGGGATGATCGGCCTGATCGACAATTTCATCCGCCTGATCGCCAAGGAGGCCGGGTTGTGGCAGTTCCATTTGCTGCGCTCGCTGGTGGTGTGCAGCTGTCTGTTGGTGATCGCGCGACTGATGCATTGGCGGCTGCGGCCAAAGAACTGGAGGGCGGTGGTGTTGCGCAGCTTTGCGTTTTCCAGCGCGATGGTGCTGTATTTTGGCTCGGCTGGCATTATCTCGGTCTCACAGGCGGCCTCGGGTCTGTTTACCGGGCCGGTATTCGTGCTGCTGATTTCGGCGTCGTTTCTGGGGGTTCGTATCGGCATCTGGCGGATTCTGGCGGTGGCCATCGGCTTTGGCGGAGTCCTTTTGATTTTGCGTCCCGATCGGGGCGCGCTGTCGATAATGAGCGTCCTGCCGCTATTTGCCGGCCTGTTTTATGCGCTGAGCGGAATCGCCACCCGTCGCTGGTGCGGACAAGAGAGCACCATGACCCTGAACATGGGCGCGTTCCTTGGGCTGGGCCTGTGGGGGGCGCTGGGAGTTGTCGTGTTTACGCTGTTTCCGGTCCCGCCCGAGATTGCCCGGGCGCTGCCGTTCTTTACCAGAGGTTGGGTGCATCCCAGCGGCGCCTTTGTGCTGTGGATGCTGGTGCAGGCCTTTGGGTCGATGGCGGCAACGGCGCTGTTGACGCGGGGGTATCTGCTGGCGGATGTCTCGTTTGCATCGGGGGCGGAATATTCCTTTCTGATTTTTGTGGCGCTCTGGGGTTATGTGCTGTGGGGAAGCGTGCCCGATCCGGTCTCGGCTCTCGGGGCGGGGGCCATTGTGCTGTCGGGTGTGATCATTCTTGTGCGTTCACGGTGAGCAAGGGCTGGGCCCCGGTTTGCCCCCCCGCCTTGACCCCGGTAATGGAATCGCCCAAGAGGGGGCCATGATTTACAAGATTTTCCGCCAGACCGAATGGGATGCCTTCAGGGCCGCCGGTCAGACCCGCGGCGCGCCAATCGACATCGCCGACGGGTTCATCCATTTCTCGACCGCGACGCAGCTGCGCGGAACGCTGGACAAGCATTTTGCCGGCGTTGCCGAGCTGTGGCTGGCTGCGCTTGCGGCCGAGTCGCTGGGCGATGCGCTGAAATGGGAGGTCTCGCGCGGCGGGGCACTGTTTCCGCATCTCTACCGGCCGCTGGCGCTGGACGAGATCCGCTGGTGCCGCCCGATCCCGCTGGGCCGCTCGGGGCATGAGCTGCCGGACAACCTTGCATGACGGCGTCTGGTCGTCCGGCGTTTGAGCGGGCCGGTCTGTGGCTGCTGCATCGCCTTGAGCCCGAGCGCGCCCATTCCCTGTCGCTGTGGGCGCTGAGGCTTGGTCTTGCTCCCTTGCCGGCGCCGGTCACGTCGCCCCGTCTGGCGCAACGGCTGGCCGGGCTCGATCTGCCCAATCCGGTGGGGCTGGCGGCGGGATATGACAAGAATGCGGTGGCGATTGCGCCGCTGTTGCGCGCCGGCTTTGGCTTTGTCGAACTGGGGGCGGTGACCCCGCGCGCCCAACCGGGAAATCCACGCCCGCGTCTGTTTCGCCTGCCCGCCGATCGGGCCGTGATCAACCGCTTTGGCTTTAACAACGAGGGGGCCGCGCGGATTTCTGCACGCCTGCGGGCGCGCCCTGCGCGGGGCATTGTCGGCCTCAATCTGGGGGCCAACAAGGACAGCCACGACCGAGCGGCGGATTATGTCTCGGTCTTGACACAGCTGGGGCCGCTGGTCGATTTCGTCACCGTCAATGTGTCCTCGCCCAACACCCGTGCCCTCAGGGATCTGCAGCAGGGGGCGGCGCTGAGCGACCTCTTGAGCCGGGTTCTGAGCGCCCGCGAGCGTCTGGCATCACCGTTGCCGGTGTTTCTGAAGATCGCCCCGGATCTGGACCTGCCGGCGCTTGATGCGATTGCCACGATCAGCCGCGCCCAGCGTCTGGATGCGCTGATTGCCACCAATACGACCGTCGCGCGCCCGACCTTGTCGGGCCGCTTTGCAACCGAAAGCGGTGGCCTGTCGGGGGCGCCGTTGTTTGCCCCCTCGACGCGTATCCTTGCGTTGCTGGCCCAGCGGTTGGAGGGGCAGGTGCCCCTGATCGGGGTTGGCGGCATTTCTTCGCCCGAGGACGCCTATGCCAAGATCAGAGCCGGGGCTGCGGCGGTTCAGATTTATACCGGGCTGGTCTATCGCGGCCTGTCCCTCGTGGCGGAAATCAACCGCGGGCTTGAGCGCCTGCTGGCCGCGGACGGGTTCTCGCATGTTTCCGAGGCGGTCGGGCTGGATCGCGACCGGGTTGCCGGGCAGGGCTAAGGGCAGGCGCGCTCAGACCTCTGTTGCGTGCCCGACCCCGGCGGCGCGCAGCAGCGCCGGATAGCGCTGCATGAGGGTCAGCGCCCGCGCGGCAAACAGGATCATCATCGCCGCCCACAGCCCGTGATTGCCAAAGAGGGGCAACAGAATGACCACGCTTGCGCCATAGATCAGGGTTGAAACCAGCATCGCATCGCGCATGTCCCTTGTCCGCGTTGCCCCGATGAAGACTCCGTCCAGCATCCATGACGCCACCCCGATCACCGGCCCTAGCACCAGCCAGATCAGATAGACCCGCGCCGCCACACGAACGTCCGGGGCGCGGGTCATCAGATCGATCAAAAAGGGGCCGGACAGCGCAAATACGGCCGCCAGCAGCAGCACGACCGCACCCGCCCAGAGGCCGCTCAGCCAGACCGTGCGTCTGAGCGCGCCGGGATCCCGCGCCCCCATCGCCTGCCCGACCAGAGACTCGGCGGCAAAGGCAAACCCGTCCAGCGCAAAGGCGGTGATATAGAGAAACTGCATCAGCACCTGATTGGCCGCCAGCGTCACGTCGCCAAGACCGGCGCCGAGAAACAGAAACGACAGAAAGGCGATCTGCAGCAGAACCGAGCGCAGCATGATATCGACATTGACCTGCAGCATCCGCCGCAGCCGGCGGGGGTCGAAAATCCGCGGCGGGCGCACCCAACGGCCGCTGAAAAAGGCCCCGCGGCAGAGGAAAAGCCCAAGGGCCAGCCCGGACCATTCCGACAGGAACGTGGCCAGTGCGACGCCGTTGACCCCCCAGCCAAGGCCCAGCACAAACCACAGGTCCAGCGCGATGTTCAAACCGTTCATCCAGACCTGCATCAGGAACACGGCGCGGGTGCGCTCCAGCGCGATCAGCCAGCCGGTCACGCCGAAAATCGCGATTGCTGCCGGGGCCGAATAGATACGGATCTCGGTATAGCTGCGGGCCAGAGTTTCCACCTCGACCGAAGCCGGCGACAGGCCGAACGCCACCCACATCAACGGGCGCTGCAACAGGATCAGGCCAAGGCCGGCAGTAAGGGCAATCATCAGCACCCGCCAGAGCAGGGCGGCAACCTCGTCCTGATCCCGCGCCCCGTGCGCCTGCGCCACCAGCCCCGTCGTGCCCATCCGCAAAAAGCCGAAAATCCAGTAAATCGCCGACAGGATCACGGCGCCGATTCCCACCGCGCCGATGGGCACGGCCGAGCCGATCTGTCCGACGACTCCAGTATCCACCGCGCCAAGAATCGGAATCGTGGCATTGGACAGGATAATGGGGGCGGCGATGGTCAGGATGCGGCGATGGGTCAGGGTCTGCGGGGCCGGGGCGCTCATTGCGGCGCGGCGGTTTTCGGGGCGGCCTGCGGCTCGGTTTTCTGAGAGGGCATCAGGAAATGCCCGGTCCCTTGGGCAAACAGGCGGGCGCGGTTGTCTTGCCATGCTTCGACATGCACGCTGGCATAGCGCCGCCCCGAGCGGTTGACCCGCGCCCGTGCATAGGCGTCGCGCGGCAGGCCAGAGCGCAGGTAATCAACGGAAAAATCAATGGTTTTCGGTATCCGGGGCAGATGCGCGGGATCCCATTGGTCAATGCCCCGGCTGCCGTTCTCCATCCGCTCCCAAGCCAGCGACCAACTGAGGACGATAATCGCTGTGACCTCTAGAAACGCCGCCGTGACGCCGCCGTGCAAGGCTGGAAGAAAGGGGTTTCCGATCAGCTTTTCGTCAAATGGCATGACCGCGGTCAACTCATCGCCGCGGCGGTCAAAGCGGATGCCGAGGTAGCGGATATAGGGAACGCCATTGACCAGCGCGGCAAGGGCGTCGTCCCGGCGCTGGCGCACGACTTGAACCGGTTCGAGGGGTTTGCGGCTCATGCTTGTCCTCCTGCGGGGTCGGCTTTGGCGTCGTTGGGGGGGCGCTCGACGGTAAAGGCCCCGGTGACCGTGGCGACCGGACGGCTGCGGTCCTCGTCATAGGCGGTGGCGCGCACAAAGGCGATCGAACGCGTAACATGGTAACATTCCGCATGAGCCAGCAAGGCCTGCCCCGCTGTGGCCGGGCGCATGTAGTCGATGCGCAGGTCGATGGTGGCGGTGCCCAGCGGCGAATCCGGGTGGCTCATCACCGCCGCGCCGCAACAGGTGTCCATCAGGGCCGAGACCGCACCGCCGTGAATGACCCCGGTGCTGGGATCGCCGATCAGCTTCTTATCATAGGGCATGGTGGTTTCAGCAACCCCGTTCTCGATCAGGGTCAGCGCCATGCCAAGGCTGCGGGCATGGGGGATCGCCTCCATGAAATGTCGCGCCAGCTGGTCTTTCATTTGGTCGCTCAGTTCGGCCATGGTGTCGCTCTGCCTCCGTCATCTGTGTCTTGGGTGATATTGGCCCGACCCGTCAGAAGGCAAGCCAAAAGTTCGGCGCGCGGCTGGGCGCCAAGGCGCGCAGCAAAGCGATAAAGGAAACCGGCGCGAAAAAATGGCGCAAGAAAATGGCGGGGCTTGAACTTTTCCGATGTTCGCGCCAGCATCCGTTGGCAATGCAAAGCGGATACCCCTGATGAGCGACGAGAAATACACCCTGAAACAGATGTGCGCGATGTTTGACGTGACCCCGCGAACCCTGCGCCACTATGAATATATCGAGCTGCTCCAACCCGAAAAACAGGGGCGGACCCGCTATTACGGCCCGCGTGAGGTGGCCCGGCTAAAGCTGATTCTGCGCGGGCGACGCTTTGGGTTTGCACTGGAGGAGGTGCGCCAGTGGCTGTTGCTCTATGATGCCGACCCCAAGGGCCGCCTGCAAACCGAGGCGTGGATCGAAATGGCTGGCCGCCAGATCAACGAGCTGGAGTCCCGACGCGACGAACTGAACGCCGCCATTGCCGATTTGCGCGCCTTGCGGCAGATCTCGATCGACAGCCTGAACGGATGAGCCGGGCCGTCGCCTGACGCGATTTTTTGTGACGTAACGTCTTTTGACGTAAACGTCATTTGCCTCTTGCCCCCGACCCGTTCTAGCATCATTTCAGACGTGCAGACAGATGAGTTGAGGCAACGAAATGACGGTTTCCACCCCGCCAGAGCCGAATTTGACGATCCGCGAGATGTGTGAGCTGTTCAAGGTCACACCGCGCACCCTGCGCTTTTACGAGGCCAAAGAGTTGCTGGCCCCGATCCGACAGGGCCAGCGCCGCCTGTTTACCCGCCGCGACCGCGCCCGCATGACGCTGATCCAGCGGGGCAAGCGGTTCGGGTTTTCGCTTGAGGAAATCCGCCAACTGTTAAACCTTTACAATATCGGCGACGGGCAGGTGCAACAGATCCGCCGGACGCTGGAAATTGCCAATGAACGCCTGCACGAGATGCAGCAGCGCCGCGCCGAACTGGACAGCGCCATTGCCGAGCTGAAATCTCAGATCAGCGAGGGGCAAACCTTTCTTGATCACGTCAAAACCCAACACAAAGCCGCCGAGTAGCAAAGGACCCGCCAACCATGCCCACATATACCGCACCCATCAAAGACATGCAGTTCCTGCTGCACGACATGCTGAAAATCAACGACAGCGACGTGCCCGGTTATGACGAACTGGACCGTGAGTTCACCGCCGCGGTTCTCGAGGAAGCGGGCAAAATCACCTCGGAGGTTCTGGCGCCGCTCAATCAGGTCGGCGATGTCGAGGGCTGCCGGTTTGAAAACGGTGTGGTTTCTACGCCGACGGGGTTCAAGGCGGCCTTTGATCAGGTGCGTGAGGGCGGCTGGACCGGGCTTGATTGCGATCCCGAATATGGCGGGCAGGGCATGCCCTATATTCTGGCCACTGCGGTTGGCGAGATGTTCTCGGCCTCGAACCAGTCCTTTACCATGTATCAGGGCCTGACGCACGGGGCCTATAGCGCTATCCACGCCCACGGCACAGACGCGCAAAAGGCCAGATATCTGCCGAAAATGGTGAGCTGCGAATGGACCGGCACGATGAACCTGACCGAGCCGAACTGCGGCACGGATCTGGGTCTGATGCGCACCCGCGCCGAACCGCAGGATGACGGCAGCTACAAGATTACCGGCACCAAGATTTTCATCTCGGCGGGCGATCACGATCTGGCCGACAACATCATCCATCTGGTTCTGGCCAAGATCCCCGGCGGGCCGAAGGGGATCAAGGGGGTCAGCCTGTTCATCGTGCCAAAATTTCTGGTCAATGATGACGGCAGCCTTGGTGCCCGCAACGGCGTCTCGGTGGGTAACATCGAGGAAAAAATGGGCATCCACGGCAATGCGACCTGCGTGATGAACTATGACGGGGCGACCGGCTGGTTGCTGGGGGAACAGCACAAGGGAATGCGCGCGATGTTCACGATGATGAACGAAGCGCGCCTCGGAGTTGGCATGCAAGGGCTCTCACAGGCCGAGGCCGCCTACCAGAATGCCCTTACCTATGCGCGCGAACGCCTACAAGGGCGCGCGGTCACCGGCGCTCAGAACCCGGATGGCCCGGCCGATCCGATCATCGTTCATCCCGATATCCGCCGCAGCCTGATGGATCAGAAAAGCTTTACCGAAGGGGCGCGGGCGTTTATTTTCTGGGGAGCCGAGATGATCGACCGGGCGCTCAGATTGCAGGATCAGGATGCCCATGGCCTGATCTCGCTCTTGACGCCGGTGATCAAGGGTTTCCTGACCGACCGTGGCTATGACATGACGGTGCAGGCGCAGCAGATCTATGGCGGTCACGGCTATATCGAAGAGCAAGGCATGAGCCAGTTCACCCGTGATGCCCGCATTGCCATGATATATGAGGGGGCCAATGGCGTGCAGGCGCTGGATCTGGTCGGGCGCAAGCTGGCGCTTGATGGCGGCAAGCACGTCATGGCCTTTTTCGATCTGGTCAAGGGTTTTATCAAAGAGAACGGCGACACCGAGGCGCTGAAAGAGGATTTCCTCGACCCGCTCAAGGGGGCCAGCAAGGACCTGCAGGCGGCGGCCATGTTCTTTATGGCTGAGGGGATGAAAAACCCCAACGCGGCGCTGGCGGGGTCAACCGATTTCATGCACCTCTTTGGCCATGTCTGTCTGGGCCTGATGTGGTCGATGATGGCCAAGACCGCGACCGAGGCGTTGGCGGCCGGGGCCTCTGACGTGACGTTTTACGAGACAAAACTGGCCACCGGGCGCTATTACATGGCGCGCCAGTTGCCGGCCACCAAAATGCACCTTGCCCGTATCCAGTCGGGCGCCGACACGGTGATGGCGTTGGATGCCGAGAACTTTTAGGGAGACCATGATGAGCGCCCCAAACCTGCAATCCAGCTGGATGACCGACGAACACCGGATGCTGGCCGAGATGACAGCCAGTTTCATCGCCAAGGAATGGGCGCCCAAATTCGACCGGTGGCGCAAACAAGGCGAAATGGACCGTGAAACATGGGCCGAGGCTGGTGAGCTGGGCCTGCTTTGCCCCTCAATCCCCGAGGAATACGGCGGCGCGGGCGGTGATTTCGGTCACGAAGCGGTGATCCTGATGGAGGCGAGCCGCGCCAATCTGGCCAGTTGGGGGCAAGGCATCCATTCGGGCATCGTGGCGCATTACATCCTGAATTGCGGCACCGAGGAACAGAAAAAACGCTGGCTGCCCAAGATGGTCACGGGTGAGTTGGTCGGGGCGCTGGCCATGACCGAACCCTCGGGCGGCTCGGACGTGCAGGCGATAAAAACCCGCGCGATCAAAGAGGGAAATTCCTATCGCATGAGCGGGCAGAAAACCTTTATCACCAATGGCCAGCATGCCAACCTGATTGTCGTCGCAGCCAAGACTGACCCCGCCGAGGGCTCGAAAGGCACCTCGCTGATGGTGCTGGAAACCGACGGCGCGGCAGGATTTACCCGTGGGCGCAACCTAGACAAGATCGGCCTGAAGGCTGCCGATACCAGCGAACTGTTTTTCGACAATGTCGAAATTCCGCCGGAAAACCTGCTGGGCGGCGAAGAGGGGCGTGGCTTTTACCAGATGATGCAACAACTGCCGCAGGAACGCCTGATCATCGGCTGCGGTGCGGTTGGCGCGATGGAGGGCGCGGTTGAGCGCACCATCGCCTACACCAAAGAGCGCGAGGCCTTTGGCAAGCCGATCATCAGCTTTCAGAACACCCGCTTCAAACTGGCCGAGTGCAAGACCAACACGACCGTGGCGCGCGCCTTTCTGGACAGTTGCATTAGCGCGCATCTGAAGGGCGAACTTTCCGTGGAAACCGCTGCCATGTGCAAATACTGGCTCAGCGACATGCAGGGGCGCGTACTGGATGAATGTCTGCAACTGTTTGGCGGCTACGGGTTCATGCAGGAGTATCCCATCGCCGAAATGTGGACTGACGCTCGCGTGCAGCGGATTTACGGCGGCACCAACGAGATCATGAAAGAATTGATTTCACGCGGCTTGTGAAGAATGGCAAAGAGGGAGCAGATTGACACGATGGGATGCCTCCGGCGGGAGTATTTGGGCAAAAAAGAAATTGCGCGCACCCCTGCCAGATTGCGGCAGGGGCACTGTCTTCTTTGGCGGCCATCGGCTCTCCAGCCTGTTCCGCGTGGTCAGTTTCAGCAGAGCAAGGTTAATATTCGGTTATGTCTTCTTTGAAAAAATACTCGAATTCCGGCGATTTCAGCCGGGTGCAAACGTAAGGGGAACAAGATGACGATCAAACTGCATTGCTTTGGGGAAAGCGGCAACAGCTACAAGGCGGCACTGTCGTTGCAGCTGGCGGGGCTGGACTGGGAACCGGTCTTTGTCGATTTCTTCAAGGGTGAGACCCGCAGCCCCGAATATCGCCAAGGGCTGAATGTTCTGGGCGAGGCGCCGGTCATGGTGGACGGTGATTACAAGCTGTCGCAATCCGGGGCCATTCAGGACTATGTCGCGGAAAAATCCGGTCGGCTGGGTGGCAAGACCTCAAACGAGCGGCGTGAAATCCTGCGCTGGGTTCTGTGGGACAATCACAAGCTGAGCTCGGTTGCCGGGATGACCCGGTTTTTGATGAATTTCCTGTCCGAGGACAAGCAACCCAAAGAGGTGATCGCCTTTATGCAGGGGCGCCTGAAGGCTGCCTATGACACCCTGAACTCCGCCCTTGAGGGGCGCGACTGGCTGGTTGGCGACACCATCACCAACGCGGATATTTCGTGCTGTGGGTATCTTTATTACCCCGAGCCGTTCGGGTTTGATCGCAATGACTATCCCAATATCGACGCCTGGCTTGACCGTATCGCGGCTGAGCCCGGCTGGAAACATCCGTATGATTTGATGCCCGGCAGCCCAGCTGACCGTGCCTGATGAAAGAGGACCGAAAAATGACAGAGGCTTATATCTACGACAGCGTGCGCAGTCCGCGCGGCAAAGGCAAAACCGACGGCACCCTTAACGAGGTTCCCGCCGTGCGGTTGAGCGCGCTTGCGCTGAATGAAATCAAGACCCGCAACAACCTTGACGGCCACGCGGTTGAGGATGTGATTTGGGGTAACGTCACGCAGGTCGGCGAGCAGGGGGCGTGCCTTGCGCGCTCGGCGGTGCTTTACTCGGACCTTGACGAGAGCATCCCCGGCGTTGCGGTCAACCGCTTTTGCTCCTCCGCGCTTGAAAGCGTTAACATGGCCGCGGCGCAGGTGATGGCAGGCATGGGCGAGGGGTATATCGCCGGTGGTGTTGAAAGCATGAGCCGCGTTCCCATGGGCAGTGATGGTGGCGCGATTGCCGCCGATCCGACGTTGGCGATGAAATCCTATTTCGTGCCGCAGGGTATTTCCGCCGATATTATCGCCACCAAATACGGGTTTTCGCGCGACGATTGCGACGCGTTGGCGGTCGAGAGCCAGCGCCGCGCCGCGCGGGCGCAAAAAGAGGGACGGTTTGCCAAATCAATGTTTACGGTGCGCGATCAAAACGGCATTGCCATTCTGGATCACGACGAAATGGTGCGCGAAAGCACCGACATGCAGACGCTTGGCGCGCTGAGGCCCAGCTTCAAGGACATGGGCGAAACGATGCCGGGGTTTGATGCGGTCGCGCTGATGAAATACCCCGAGCTTGAGAAAATCAACCACGTGCATCACGCGGGCAACTCGTCGGGGATTGCCGATGGCACCTCGGCGATGCTGGTCGGCTCCAAGGCGTTTGGCGAGAAATACGGCCTCACCCCCCGCGCGCGGTTCAAGCGGATGACGAAAATCGGCACCGATCCGACCATCATGCTGACCGGTCCCGTGTCTGTCACCGAGAAAATCCTGAAAGAAACCGGGATGAAATTCAGCGACATCGACCTCTTTGAGGTGAACGAGGCCTTTGCCGCCGTCGTCCTGCGCTTCATGACATATTTTGATGCCGATCCCGACAAGGTGAACGTGAACGGTGGCGCAATTGCGATGGGCCACCCCCTTGGCGCAACCGGCGCTGTGATCCTTGGCACGCTTCTGGACGAGATGGAGCGCGCCGACAAGGAAACCGGCCTTGCCACATTGTGTATCGGGTCGGGCATGGGCGTTGCAACGATCATCGAGCGGGTTTGAAAAGGAACAAGAAAATGGCTGAATTTCACTATAAACTGGACGATGACGGCATTGCCACAATCACCTGGGACGTGCCGGAAAAATCCATGAACGTGCTGAGCTTTGATGGCTTGCGCGAGCTGGACGCCCATGTTGATACGGCGCTGGGCGATGACGCGGTCAAGGGGGTGATCATCACCTCGGGCAAAAAGGATTTTGCCGGCGGGATGGATTTGAACATCCTTGCGCGCATGGGGGCCGAAGCGGGCGACAACCCTGCCGAGGGGATATTCAACGGTATCATGCAGCTGCACGGGGCGTTGCGCAAAATCGAGCTGGCGGGCATGGATCGCAAGACCAAAAAAGGCGGCAAGCCGATTGTTGCGGCCCTGCCGGGCACCGCCGCTGGGATTGGGTTTGAACTGCCGTTGGCGTGCCACCATATCATCGTGGCCGACAATCCCAAGGCCAAGCTGGGCCTGCCGGAAATCCTTGTTGGTCTGTTTCCCGGCGCCGGTGGTGCCACGCGCGTTCCGCGCAAGATCGGCCTGATGGCCGCCGCCCCGATCCTGATGGAGGGGCGCATGCAATCGCCTGCCAAGATGAAGGGCCTTGGCCTGATTGACGAGGTGGTGCCTGCTGAAAACCTGATTGCGGCGGCCAAGGCGTGGATTTCCTCGGCCAAGGATGCGGACCTCGTAAAGCCGTGGGATCAGAAGGGATACAAATATCCGGGCGGTGCGCCCTATCACCCGGCGGGCTTTCAGATGTTTGTCGGGGCCAATGTGATGATCCACGGCAAGACCCAAGGCGTCTATCCGGCGGCGAAATCCCTGCTGGCCGCAATTTACGAGGGCGCCATTGTGCCATTTGACACCGCATTGAAGGTCGAGGCCCGCTGGTTCACCAAGGTGATGACCACGCCTTCGACCGCCGGCATGATCCGCTCGCTGTTCCTGAACAAGCAGGCGCTGGAAAAAGGCGCCGTGCGGCCCAAGGAGATCGACGATCAGCGGGTGAAAAAGCTGGGCGTTCTGGGTGCGGGCATGATGGGGGCGGGGATCGCCTATGTCTCGGCCCTTGCGGGGATCGAAGTGGTTTTGATCGACGCAACACAAGAGGCCGCCGAGCGTGGCAAGGCCCATTCCGAGGGCATCCTCGATGGCGGCATCAAGCGCAAGAAAGTCACCCCGGAAAAGAAAGAGGCGGTTCTGGCGAATATCACCCCGACCACGGATTACGGCGCCCTCAAGGGCTGTGATCTGATTATCGAGGCGGTGTTTGAGGACCCCAAGGTCAAGGCCGGCGTGACCAAACAGGCCGAGGAGGTCATTCCCGCGGACTGCATCTTTGCCTCCAACACCTCGACCTTGCCGATCAGCAGTCTGGCCAGCGCCAGCACGCGCCCCGAGCAGTTCATCGGCATCCACTTTTTCAGCCCGGTTCACAAGATGAATCTGGTTGAGATCATCAAGGGCCATAAAACTGGCCCGCGCGCTGTGGCCAAGGCGCTGGATTTCGTCCGCCAGATCCGCAAAACCCCGATTGTCGTCAACGACGAGCGCTTTTTCTATGCCAACCGCTGCATCATTCCCTATATCAACGAGGGGGTTTTGATGGTCAAGGAAGGGGTGCGTCCCGCCCTGATCGAGCACGCGGCACGGCTGTTTGGGATGCCATTGGGGCCGTTGCAGCTGACCGATGAAACCTCGATTGACCTTGGCGTCAAGATTGCCAAGGCGACCAAGGCAGCGATGGGCAATGCCTATCCCAACGATGCCGCGGACGAGGTCATGTTCAAGTTGTTTGACGAGGGGCGCTATGGGCGCAAGACCAACGGCGGGTTTTACGCCTATGACGACAAGGGCAAGCGCATCGGTCTGTGGCAGGGGCTGGCCCAGCACTGGCCGCCAAAAGCCGAGCAACCCTCGCTTGAGGACGTCAAGATGCGTCTTGCCATGGTGCAAACGCTTGAGGCAGTTCGGGCCTTTGAAACCCATGTGCTTGAGGATATTCGCGAGGGTGATGTCGGCGCGATTCTTGGCTGGGGCTTTGCCCCATGGTCCGGCGGGCCGTTCTCGTGGTTGGATATTCTGGGGGCGAAACAGGCGGTCGGGATTTGCGACCACCTAGAGAAAACCTATGGCGCCCGCTTTGCCGCACCGGACCTGTTGCGTGAGCTTGCCGCCAAGGGCGAGACCTTTTATGGCCGATTTGGTCCGGCCGATCAGGCGGCCGCCTGACGCCGCTTTTCCGCGTCCTGCCCGGCAAGGGGCCGGGCGCGGGGTTCTGTCCTTCCAATCCGGCCGCAAAGGAGACCTCCGTTGAGCATCACCCGCCTTGGCACAGGGCCGCGCATGGCGCAGGCCGTCATTCACGGCACCACCGTTCATCTGGCCGGGCAGGTCGGAAACGGTGCCGATATCACCGCGCAGACCCGCGACATGCTGGCCAATGTCGAGCATTGGCTGGACGCTGCGGGCAGCGATAAATCGCACCTTGTATCGGCGACGATCTGGCTGGCCAATATGGATGATTTTGCCGCCATGAACGCGGTGTGGGAGGCATGGGTGGACCCCGAAAACCCGCCCGCGCGGGCCTGCACCGAGGCGCGTCTGGCAGCGCCCGAGTTTCTGGTCGAGGTCATGGTCACTGCAGCGCGGAGGGCCGATCGATGAGCGTTTTCAGCCGTGAGAACCCGTTCAAGGCCGCGCTGGCCGAGGGGCGCTTGCAAATCGGCCTCTGGCAAAGCCTTGCAACCGCGATCACCGCCGAGATTTGCGCCCATGCCGGGTTTGACTGGCTGCTGATCGACGGCGAGCACGGGGTCAATGACATCCGCTCAATCCGCGATCAGCTGCAGGTGATTACCGCCTCGCCAAGCCACGCGGTCGTGCGCGTTCCCAGTGTCGATGTGGTGGCGGTGAAACAGGTGATGGATGCCGGAGCGCAAACGATCCTTGTGCCGATCGTGAACACCGCCGCCGATGCCGCCATGATGGCCGGGGCGATGCGCTATCCACCGGCGGGAATTCGTGGCAACGGGGCGGGGGTCGCGCGGGTCTCGGGTTATGGGCGTGATGGTGACTATCTGGCCCGTGCGAATGAGCGGGCCTGTCTACTGGTGCAGGCCGAAACCCGTGAGGCCCTTGATAACCTTGAGGAAATATGCGCGGTTGACGGCGTTGACGGGGTCTTTATCGGGCCCAGCGATCTGGCCACCAGTCTGGGCCATCACGGCAACCCAGCCCACCCCGAGGTCGAAACGGCCATTCTGGATGCAATTGCGCGGATTCGCGATGCGGGCAAGGCGCCGGGGATCCTGATGGCCGACGAAACCCGCGCCCGGCGCTATATTGAGACCGGGGCGCTATTCGTCGCCGTTGGCTCGGATGTGGCCTTGCTGGCCAAGGGCAGTTCGGCGCTGGCCGAGACCTACCGCGGGCCATGAATTGTCCGGCCCCGCGGGAAAAGGCGGGGTCCGGTTTGGCATAACGACAGGCCCGGGCGTTACTCTTGAGGTCCGGGGTACTACTTGCGGGACTTGACCGCAGCGCTGAGGGCGCTTGCGATCAGCAACAGAACGCACCCAGCCAACAGAATCCAGCCACCGGTCAGAGGCGCAACTACCGCCTTGTTGATCAGAAGTGCCACCAACGCCACCAGCGCCAGAATGGCCGTTGTCATGCGTGCATCGGCCATGAACATGCCGACGAGGTCTTTCAGAACCTGAAGAAAAATGCTCATGCGGTGGCCTCCGGTTTGGGGGTGCGGGCCAGCCATGCGGTCAACAGGCCGGTGGTCAGGAAGATGGCGGCGAAATACAGTAGCGCAAGGTCGGCACCGGGCCATGGAATGCCCAGCCCTTCGCCGGTCCAGAATACGCCAAAGGCCGACAACATGACGCCAACGCCGAATTTCAGCGTGTTTTCAGGCACTTTAGACAGCGGCTTGTGAACCATCGCGCCAATTGCCAGCACCACCAGCGAGGCGGCCAACGCGCCACCGGCAGCAGGCCAGAGCAAGCCGCGCCCAGCGCCCACGGCGATGACGATAAAGACCACCTCCAGCCCCTCGAGCAGCACTGCCTTGAAGGCGGTGATCCCGGCAATCCAGTCCTGTGAGCTTTCCGATTGCGCGGCCTCCTGATTGAACTGCGCCTGTTTTTTCTGAAAAATCGCGTCCTCGTCATGCAGCGCGATCACCCCGGCGGCCCTCAGGCTGGCCTTGCGCAGCCAACCAAGACCGAACAACAGCAAGAGGATGCCAACAATCAGTTGCAGCAGATGCAACGGAACCCGATCCAGAAGCGGGCCCAGAATGATGACAACCAGCGCCAGCACCGCAAGTGCGGCGAATGTGCCGATCAGGGCCGGGCGCCAGCTGCGCAGAGTGGCCACGGCAAGAATGATCGTAAAGGCCTCGACGACCTCCACAAGGGACGCCAGAAAAGCGGCGCTGACGGCAGGGGCGGCGGTGGACCAGTCCATGGTCGGTCTCCTCAGTTGTTTTCATCGTGGGCGTTGAACACCCGGTTGGCATAATCGTCCAGAACGATCTCGCAACGGGCGACGCGCTGGCGCGCTTCTTCGGCCCGCGGCGCGCCGTAAAAATCCAGCGCCTCGATCCGCCGCAGCCAGCCCTGCAGTTTTTTCAGATCGACTTCGTTTTCCTCAAGCTCGGCAAAGGTCAGGTGACGGGCGGTGATCTCTTTGGCGACCTCGGCCTCGAAATCGTCGCATTTGTCGATGATCTCTTCATAGGCGTCGTCGCGGTCCGCCTTGAATCGGGTGACGACGCGCTCTTGCTGGGTATTGTCCAGCGCGACGGTTTCCAAAATGACGCAACTGCCGTTATTTTCCAGAATCTCGTTTTCCAGCATTTTCAGGCGCCGCACATGGCGGTCTGTTTTGGGCAACAGGCAAACGCCGTTTTGCAGATAGACCGCCCCCAACCCCTTCAGCTTGCGCCACAGCGCAATGCGCTTGGAGGAGGGGTCCGGCGGAACCTTGTAGGTCAGCAAGAGCCATGTAATCTCGGGCATGGTGCGGTATTAATGTAACGACTGTTACATTTCAACCGAAATTCCAAGATGGCATCAAATCCGTGTCAAACCCCTTACAGCAGCTTGCGCAGGCCTGCAGATTGCGCCATTCTTTTTTCGGGCCGGCCCAGATGACCGACACGCTAAACCAACCTCAGGGGATGGATGTAATCCATGTGGAACAAACGATATTCGCAGCCGGGGTTCCTGTTTGGAACCGCACCCGCGCGTTTTCTGGCCGAGAACGCGTCCTATCTGATCCCCGGCCAAACGGCGCTGGCGGTGGCCGATGGCGAGGGCCGGAACTCGGTCTTCATGGCGGAAAAGGGGCTGCAGGTCACCGCGACCGACAGCTCGGATGTGGCCATCGACAAGGCTCGCGGTCTGGCTGCGGCGCGCAGTGTCAGCGTCGATTACCGGCTGGCCGATTTGCACGACTGGGACTGGCAGGCCGAGCAATACGATCTGGTGGCGGCCATATTCATTCAGTTTGCCGACCCGCCCTTTCGGGACCGAATCTTTCAGGGGATGAAAAAGACCCTGAAACCGGGTGGCGTTCTGTTACTGCACGGCTATCGCCCGAAACAGCTGGAATACGGCACCGGCGGCCCGCCCATCGCCGAAAACATGTATGAGGTGGACCTTTTGCAATCGGCCTTTGGCGACATGGATATCCTGCGTCTAAAGGCCTATGATCGCGAGGTCGAGGAGGGGCGCGGGCATTCCGGCATGTCGGCGCTGATCGACCTGATCGCCCGCAAACGCTAGTGGGAAACCCTGAGCGCCCCTGACCGCCCCTGAAGGGCCGTTTTCGCTCTTGCGGCCGGCCCGGCGCTTACCTAAGACTTGTCGGATGACGTCTCAGGCTCCTCTCATGCCTTGGAGCGGCCATCTGAAGGCGACGCTCGTTCTGGGCCTTCCGATCATTGGCTCGCTTCTGGCGCAAATGGCCATTGGGCTGACCGACACGATCATGGTTGGCTGGTATGGCGTTACCGAGCTGGCGGCGATGGTGCTGGCCAGTTCGGTGTTTTTCATATTTTTTATCGTCGGCTCGGGCTTTGCCATGGCGGTGATGCCCGTGGTTGCCGAGGCCGCCGGAGCCGAGGACCGCCGGCAGGTGCGCCGGGTCACCCGGATGGGGATCTGGATTTCCCTGATCTACTGCGTGGTGGCGATGCCTGTTTTGTGGGATTTCAAGGCGTTGATGATCCTGATGGGGCAAAAACCGCAGATCGCCGCCATCGGGCAGGATTACATGAGGGTTGCCCAATGGGGGATGTTCCCGGCGATGCTGGTGATGACGCTGAAAAGCTTTTTGTCCGGGGTCGAGCGCCCGGGTTGGGTGCTGTGGGCGACGATTATCGGTGGCTTGGCCAACGGGGTTCTGAACTATGCGTTGATCTTTGGCCATTGGGGTGCCCCCGAGATGGGGGTGCGCGGAGCGGCGGTGGCCTCGGTCTCGACCGCGACGGTGACCTTTCTGGTGCTGGCGCTTTATTCCGGCTGGCACCGCGAGTTTCGCGGCTATGCAATTTTTACCCGGCTCTGGCGCTCGGACTGGCCGGCGTTTTTTGACCTGTTCCGCCTCGGCTGGCCGATAGGCGCGACCATGCTGGCCGAGGTTGGGCTGTTTTCGGCGGCGGCGGTGATGATGGGCTGGATCGGGACACGCGAACTGGCAACGCACGGGATCGCGATCCAGATCGCCTCGATTTCGTTCATGGTCTATCTAGGGTTGGCTAATGCCGCAACGATTCGGGTGGGGCACGCCTTGGGACGGGGGGATCCCAGCGGGATATGGCGGGCCAGCGCGGTGGCGATGCTGTTGCAATTGGGCTTTGCGGCGCTGGCGGTGGCCTTGTTTCTGAGTTGGCCGAAAACCCTGATCGGCCTGTTTCTGGATGCCAGCCATCCGGGCAGTGCCGAGATCATGGCCTATGGCGTCGGTCTGTTGGCGCTGGCAGCGGTGTTTCAGGTGGTGGACGGATTGCAGGCGGTCACGCTGGGCCTGTTGCGCGGGCTCAAGGACACGCGTGTGCCGATGATCTGCGCGGTGTTCAGCTATTGGGTGGTCGGGTTGCCGGTGGCCTATCTGCTGGGATTTCCGCTGGGTTTCGGTGGCTATGGGGTCTGGGCCGGGCTGGTCGTGGGGCTGGCGCTGGCGGCGCTGACGCTGCTCGGGCGCTATCGCGTGGTGTTGCGGCGCCTGTACAGAGGTTGAGGGTCCTGCCGCGGGGGGGTGTTGCCGGGGCAGGAAAAAGAATACACTTTGGCGCGGCATTTTCGACCAAAACCGTCAAATGGGGCTTTGATCTTTTGGCCAAAGGTCATAAATGTCAGGCTGAGTGCAGTTGTCTGGGCGCGCAAAACGCGCGCTTGCAAGGTTAGATGGGAGATTCAACATGCTCAACAATATCGGATTGCCGGGGCTTTTGCTGATCGCGGTTGTGGTGCTGGTGCTTTTCGGGCGCGGCAAGATCTCGTCCCTGATGGGTGAGGTCGGCAAGGGAATTACCTCGTTCAAAAAAGGCGTGAACGAAGGAAAAGCCGAGATTGAGGCCGCCGCCGCCGAAGAGGCGCTGGACGTGACCCCGGCCGAAGAAAAAGAAAAATCCTGATCGCGACAGAGATCGGATAACGCATCATGTTTGATATCGGATGGACCGAATTGCTGCTGGTCGGCATCGTCGCGCTGATCGTGGTCGGGCCGCAGGACTTGCCAAAGATGTTCCGCACTTTGGGCAAGTTCACGGCCAAGGCGCGGGCCATGGCGCGCGAGTTTCAGACCTCGCTGGAGGCCGCGGCCGAGGAAAGCGGCGTCGGGGACATCACCAAGGATCTGAAGTCCGCTGCCTCGATGAAGAATCTGGGGCTGGATGCGGTCAAGGACGCGGTTGGCGACATGGCCAAAAGCCCGTTTGATCCAGACGAAATCAGACGCAAGATCGAGGCCAGTGATCAGGCCGCCGGGGTGACCTCGGGGATCGAGGCCGAAATCCCGGACGCCGCACCGAAAACGACGTCAAAAGCGGCATCGAAATCAGGCGCGAAAAAAAAGGCCGGTGCGGTAGCGAAAGCCAAGGCGGCCAAATCCGGGGCGGCCAAGCCTAAAGCGGCGAAATCCACGGCGGCGAAATCCACCGCGAACAAGGCCGCCGCCAAGAAACCCGCAAAAAAACCGGCGGCAAAAAAGCCCGCCACGAAGGCCTCTACATCAAAATCTCCGGCGGCGAAGGCTGAGAAATGACCACAGACCAGATCGATGATACCACCGCCCCTTTGATGGAGCATCTGAAGGAATTGCGCACCCGCCTGATCCACTCGGCGGTTGCCTTTGTCGTCGGCATGGTCATCAGCTTTGTCGTCTGGAACCCGATCTTCAACTTTCTGACCCATCCCTTGTGCAACGCGATGGCGGCGCGGGGACAGGAAAACTGCGGGCTGGTGATGATCAAGCTGCAAGAAGGATTTTTCGTCGCGATCTCGATTTCCCTACTGGGCGGGCTGGTTCTGTCGTTCCCCTATATCAGCTATCAGCTGTGGCGGTTCGTGGCACCGGGTCTTTACAAATCCGAAAAGGGCGCGTTTCTGCCCTTCCTTCTGGCCTCGCCCTTCATGTTCCTGCTGGGGGCGGCCTTTGCTTATTACGTCATCACGCCGATGGCGTTCAATTTCTTCCTCGGGTTTCAGCAGGCCGGCAGCATCATCAACGGCAATTCCAGCGGCGGCGGGATTGCGGCCATCGCCTTTCAGGGCTCGGCGCAGGAATATCTGAAACTGACGATCAAGTTCATCGTCGCCTTTGGTCTGTGTTTTCAACTGCCGGTGCTGTTGACACTGATGGGCAAGGCCGGGCTGGTCAGCGCGGCGGGGCTGAAGTCGGTGCGCAAATATGCCATCGTCGGCATCCTCATTCTGGCCGCCATCGTCACCCCTCCGGATGTCGTGACCCAAGTGATCCTGTTCACGGTGGTCTATGGTCTTTACGAAATATCCATCTTCCTTGTCCATCGTGTCGAGAAAAAACGTGAAGAGCGCCTGCGCGAAGAGGGGCTATATTTCGAGGATGACGACGACGACTATGACGAGGTCGATGCCGAATGAACGAGAGTGCCCTGACGCGCATAGCCGATGCGCTGGAGCGGCTGAGCCCGGCACCCTTTGCCGCCCCGGATTTTGACGCCGCCGAGGGGTTCGTGTGGCATGTCGCCCCGGACCGTCTGGACCCTGTTGCGGCCATCAGACGGGTCGATATCGGCTTGTTGGTGGGGGTTGATCGGGCGCGCGACACGCTTTTGGAAAATACGCTGCAATTTGCCCGCGGCCTGCCGGCCAACAACGTCCTGCTGTGGGGGGCGCGCGGGATGGGAAAATCCTCGTTGGTGAAGGCGGCTCATGCGGTGGCCCTGAAGGCGGGCCTCGATCTGAAACTGATCGAGGTGCAGCGCGAGGATCTGCCCTCGATCGGGCGACTTCTGAATATTCTGCGCGCCGCTGGGACGCGGCGCTTTCTGTTGTTTTGCGATGATCTGTCCTTTGGTCAGGACGACAGCCATTATAAATCCCTCAAAGCGGTGTTGGACGGCGGAATCGAGGGACGCCCCGACAATGTTCTGTTTTATGCCACCTCCAACCGGCGCCACCTGATGCCGCGGGACATGATTGAGAACGAGCGCTCGAGCGCCATCAACCCTTCAGAAGCGGTCGAGGAAAAGGTCTCGTTATCCGATCGTTTTGGCCTGTGGCTGGGCTTTCACCCCTGCGACCAGGCGCAGTTTCTGGCCATGATCCGCGGCTATTGCGACGCTTACGGGCTGGAGATCAGCGATTCAGACCTGCGCCGCGAGGCGATCGAATGGCAGCAGACCCGCGGCAGCCGCTCGGGTCGCGTGGCATGGCAGTATTTCGTCGATCTGGCTGGCCGGCGCGGGGTGACGCTGTAAGGGCGGCTATTTGCTGGCGCGTTCGACCGCCACCAGACCCAGCTTGCGGGCCGAATCCAGTGACAGGGTGGCGCTGTCCAGCCCCAGAGGCTGCTGAAACCTGCGAATCGCCCGGCGAGTGCGGGTATCATAGACGCCGCTGATACGCCCGTGATACAGGCCGCGCACCTTGAGGGCGCGTTGCACCGATGCGACGAAATCATCGACCCGGTCATGGCGGCAAGGGGTCTTGAACCAGATGTCCTGACGCGGCACGACGATACGCTGCACGGTTTCCGAGCGATAAAGCGCTGGCCTCAGGACGGTGCCGTTGGCGCGATGGCTGGCCGGACGGGTCAGGATGTGTTGGGTCACGGTTTCGACCGTCGCGGGCGAGACCTCGTGCCCGTAGCAGGCCCCGGGCTCGGCATTGGGGGGGCGCAAATCCTCGCTCGCGGACATGTCCTCGATTCCGCTGATGCCCAGACTCGTGCAGGCCGACAGCGCCAGAAGGCCGCCGATGGCGTAGATTGCGCGAGGGATTTTCATGCTGCCCGTCCCTTTTTCCGTTCAATCTAGCGGCAAACCGGGCGCGACAAAAGAAAATAATCAGGGGACAACCCCCAGACTCCCCCCGGGGTCGCTGTGCAGCAGGCAGTCAAGCATCGCGGAAATATCCTCGATGCGGCGGGCGATGACATGGACGACGCCGTCCGCGCGCTGCAAGGTTCCGGTGACGCGCAGCAGGCGCCCGGCAATGATGGCGCGTCGGCAGGAGTCATAGACCTTGGGCCAGATGATAATGTTTGAAACGCCGGTTTCATCCTCGAGCGTCAGAAAAACCACGCCGCCGGCGGTGCCGGGACGCTGGCGCACCAGAACCAGCCCGGCGACACAGACCAGCGCTCCGTTTGGCGGCTCGTTTAGCCGGGCATGGGGCAGGGCGCGGGGCGGGCGCGGCCAGTCCGCGGACGCGCTGGCCGGGGTCGGGTGGCGCGAGGTCCAGAGGCACGGGGATCGGGGCGACGTCAACATAAGAACAAAGATAGAACAAAGACCCCGGAATGACAACAGTGTGAGGGAACGCGACAAAATCCCGCTGGCCTTGTCGATGTGCCTTTAGTAGAGAAAAGGCGACTTTTGACGGGCTTATGAGGGCAACATGGCAAAGATCACCTATATCGAACATAACGGCACCCCGCATGTGGTTGAGGTGGCCAACGGGCTGACGGTGATGGAAGGCGCGCGTGACAACAATATTCCGGGAATCGAGGCCGATTGCGGCGGCGCCTGTGCCTGTTCCACCTGTCATGTCTATGTCGATGACGCGTGGGTCGATCGCCTGCCGGCCAAGGATGCGATGGAAGAGGACATGCTGGATTTCGCCTGGCAGCCGGACGCCAGAAAATCCCGCCTGACCTGCCAACTGAAGGTCACCGACGACCTTGACGGGCTAATTGTCAAGATGCCCGAGAAACAGATATGATCCCGCGCGCCATCGCCGCAGGATGTCTGGCGCTGGGGCTGGCATTTCCGGCTGTGGGTGCGACGATCACGGCGGCGCGTTACGGGGCGCCAACCACGCGCTATGACCACGGAATTCTGGGCGATGCGATTGAATATGGCGCGCTGATCCTGACGGTCTCGGGCGGGCGCACTCTGCGCGTGGTCTTGCCGAAATCCCGCGTGTTCGAGGATATCGCACCGCGGCTTGTCGATGTCACCGGCGACGGGCGGCCCGAGGTCATGGTGGTGGAAACCTCGCTTTTCAAAGGCGCCAGTCTGGCGATTTATGGCCTGCGGGGCAAGATCGCCCAGACCCCCTATCTGGGCCGACCGCACCGCTGGCTGGCGCCTCTGGGGGCGCGCGACCTTGACGGCGACGGGCGGATCGAGATTGCCTATGTGGAAAAGCCGCATTTGACCAAGATCCTCAGGATCTGGCGGTTGGAAAACGGCGGACTGCGCCTTGTCGCCAGCCGCGCCGGGTTGACAAACCACCAGATCGGCTGGAATTTCATCGCTGGTGGAATACGCGAGTGCGGCTCGGGGGCCGAGGTCGTGACCGCCAATGGTAACTGGCGCCGGGTGATGGTCTCGCGCCTGAAAGGCCGACGAATCCTGAGCACCGATATCGGTCCCTACAAAGGTCTTGCCAGTCTGAAAGCGGCGCTGGCCTGTCGAAAGCCCTGATCCGGGAGGGCCCCTCGCGGGACCTCAGCGCATCGCCAGCCGGGCGACCAGACGCAGGGGCCGTTTCAGCGGACCTTCCTTGCTGATGACCGAGGCCAGTTTTGGATTGGCCAGCAGCGATTTCAGCGCCCGCGGCCTGCCGTTGACAAAGGCGGTCTTGGCAACCAGGCGAATCCCGTGGCTGTAATCGGCGTAGTTCTGGCCGTGGACGGTGCTGAGCGGCTGGATTGCCTTGCCATTCTTGCGGTGCCAGCCATAGATTGCCACCCGGCCCGGAGTCCGGGTCAGGGCATTTGACAGCACGAGGTCTTTTTTCTGCCCGGCCACCAGCTCATCGAGCGGGGCGTGGGCGTTGGCGATCTGGGCGTTCACGGTTTTGTTGTGGGTCCAGAGATAGGCGGTCGAGCTCATCTGGCGACTGGCCTGCATGGGGCTGGGGGCCAGATGCAATGCCGCCTGCCGATAGATCGCATCCACCATTTTTGTCGTTGGCAGCATAAAGCCCAGCTTTCGTGTCACCTCGACCGCGGCGGGCAGCCCCATGGGGACGCGCACGAAATCGCGGTTGTTGCCCACGGACAGATAATCAGGGGCGACACAAATGGTGATCGCGACCGGCGCGCCGGTGGCATCCAGTCCGCGCAGGGTCACGGGGCGAAGGTCGCTGAGGAAAGAGGGGATGTTTCCGGCCAGAAGCTGCCGCTCGACAACCCGGTCACGGGCCGGGCCGCGCAGATCCATTACCGTCTTGATAAAGCGGCTGCCGCTGGGCGCACCCAGCCCGCGACGGGGAATCCCGCGCACCAGCTGCGGCCCGCAGAGGCCCGAGACGGGACGGCTGCTGGCCTGCCGCACGGGGCGGGGGGGCGTTGGGGTTATTGTCCCCGTTTTCGCCTCCGTTTTGCCCCTCTGCAGGGGCGTTTGTCCGGCTTTATGCTCGACAGGTTTCGCCGGTTTTCGAGCCGGGAACAGCCGCGCCAGAATTCGGGGTTTGGGGCGGCTGCCCGCTTTGGGGGTCACGTCGGGTGTAGCGAGGGCCAGCGCCCGGGGCTTGGGTATAACCGTGGCCGGACCTGTGGGCGTTGCGCGGGCAATGATCGGCCGCGGGCGTGGGCGCAGGGGCGTGGCGGGCTTGGCTGCCGGAATCGCTGGAGGGGCCGCTGACGGGGTCAGTGTCGGTGTGGCAGATGTGGCAGCGCCGGGCCCCGCAGGGGCGGGCTGGATTGCAGCCAGTACCGACGGCCTGTGCGCCGGGCGTGTGATTTCTTTCTTGACGGGTTTGGTGGCGCGCGCGGCTGTGGTCAGCGGTGCCACCTCTGGCTGTGACAGCCGGATTGGCGCCGGTTTCTGGAAGGCGACCCGCACCCGGGTCGGAGCCTTGATCCGCGCGCTGCTGGCCTTGTCCGCGGTGTTGCTGCCAGTCCCGGTCCCCAACAGCAGGGCGCAGGAGGACACCAGCATCACGCTGCCAAGGGCAAGGACGGGGGTGATCGGTTTCATGCACTGCTCCGCACGGTTCTGTCTGACAAGGCCACGTCCCGACCGGACAAGCCGACCGGAAGCGAACATCTGGGGTTACACGCGCACGAACACGCAACATGCGCCCTTGTCAAGATATTGCCCTATTCCCGCCCCGAAATCGGCAAAAATCAGCCGGTGGCCGAGGCAGGATGTCGCAATTTTGTTGCGAAAGCGTAAACAAAACGCAGTTTTCCAGCGTGATTGTTCAAATTGTCCGGGTTTCGCGCCTGCGCTCACCCTTACGGCTCACACCGCCTTCTGCAGCAATGGCGAGGCGCTCTCAGGGGGTCTTTTTCCTGAAAACGCTGTATTGAAAGCGCTGCCCGTTGCCCTTTGGCGTGGTGTGCGTGTGGTATTTCGAGTCGATCAGATCAAACAGGCCCGGGTGCAACCGGTCGAGTTCCGCGGCCAGACTTTCGGGGGAGTAACGGACCACCGGCAACCCCGAGCACATCTGTGGTCCGTCCTCGGCAAAAGTTGCGATGATCGCGGTTCCGTGGGGCCCCAGCGCTGTTGTCATGGCGCGGGCATAGGCGGCGCGATCATCGGCCTTGGTCAAAAAGTGAAAGACCGCCCGATCATGCCAGAGCGCATAGTCACGATCCGGCTGCCATTTTGTCAAGTCGGTGTCGATCCATGTCACGTCCTGAGCGCGCGCGCCAAGGCGCTTTTTGCTGACCTTCAGGGCGGCGCCGGAAATGTCCAGCACGCTGAGGGGGCCCAGACCCAGTTCAATAAGCGCGTCCACAAGCCGCGATGCCCCGCCTCCGATGTCGATGAACGCCTCCCCCGGCCCAAGATGCGCGCGCACGAGCCCCAGCGACACCGATGGTACTGCCTCGAACCAGGTCAGCGCATCTTCTGCGCGCTGGCCGTAAATTCCGTCCCAATGCTGTTGTTCAGCGGCCATGTCCGTGCGCCCTCCGGGTCACATTCCATCGTCAGCCTAGCCGATCGCGCTGAGGCGGGCCAGCCAATTCAACATTTGTCGCAGACGGGCTGCTATGAGCCGGCCCTGTCTGTGTCCGTCGCCGCCGGGTCAATGCCGCAAAACTGCCGCTCGATTGGCACTCGGATGCGGCCCGACTTGCCGCCCTCGTTTCGGTCACGTAAACGTTGCCGGCTGTTGCCGTTGTCGGTTGACATGCAGATCAAAGACGTCGGGACGGGCATAATGGCCGCTGACATCGAATTTCCGACGCGAGGCCCGGGCAGCGGCGACGTCGATTTCTGCCGACAATATTCCCTTTTCCCGGTGCATCGGACCGGCGTGAACACCGCCAAACGGTTTGTAGATCACCGCGTCGCCGGGGTTGACCCATTCATCCTTGTTGGGAAACAGCTCATCATAATAGGGGATGTCCGTCGGGATGTCCGACACCTCCAGCGCGGTCGCACAGCCGATCACCCAGCAGCCGCCTTCGCGGGCGATATGCTGCATTGTTGCCAGCCACGTTTCGCCACTGTCCCATGTCGGGGCGACATAGATGTCGATGTTCTGGGCATAAAGAGCAAAGCGCGCCAGCGGCATATAGTTTTCCCAGCACAGCAGCGCGCCGACACGTCCGAGCGCCGTATCGACCACGTTCAGGCCCGAGCCGTCGCCAAACCCCCAGACCATGCGCTCGGGGTTGGTTGGCATCAGCTTGCGGTGGTTGTTGGCAATCTTGCCGTCGGCGTCAATGATAATACAACTGTTGAACAGGGTGCTGCCGCTGATTGCACCGTCAACCTCCTGATAACCGGCGACAATGACCACGGCGTGTTCGCGTGCCGCCTCGCAGAGGGGGGCCATCTGATCGCGCGACAGGTCGACCGAGTTTGCCTGCAAACGGGCAAATAATTCGTCGGTTTTGCCCATCCCCGCCCCCGGTGGCAGGCGCCACACAAAGGTCGGGTAGCCGGGGAACCATGCTTCGGGGAAAACCACCATTTCGGCCCCGTCCCGGGCGGCCCCGGCGATCAGATCGACCGCCCTCTCCATGGTTTTTTCAAGGTTCAGATAGACGGGGGGCTGTTGGATTATTGCGATTTTGGTCATGGCTCTCTCTTTTCCATCTGGGGTTGGGATTATTTCGTTGCCGCGGCCACCAGCATTTCGCACTGGCCCTCAAAGCGGCCGTCGGCTTCAAATACGCCAAGCGCCTCTTCGATCTCGGCCCATGCGTCGTCCTGTTCCTGCTCGGACAAACCGCCCAGCATCTGATGGAGCGCGCCAAAGCTCTCCTGTTCAAATTGCAGGCATTCCAGCGCCGAGCCAAGGCGCACCGGGGCCGAGACCCGCTCGATTTGGATATCGGAGAACCCCGCATCGGCAAGGCGCTGCGCCAGCACCTCCGGCTCGCCAAGGCTGAACGGACCGGGTTGACCCGGCAGGGGTGGCGGCAGGGAGGCGCGGCGGCGAATGATCGAGACGGGGATCGAAAAGAACCCGTTCACATCCGCACCGGCATAGGTGATGGCACCGATGCGTCCACCCTCGCGCAGGCAATCGCGCATGCCCCTCAACGCCTTGTTCTGGTCGGGAAAATAGATCAGACCGACCCGGGAAATCACCGCGTCAAAGGGCTGTGTGTCAATTTCAAAAAGCGCCTCGCCGTCTTTGAGCAGTGTATCGACATGATCAAAGCCTGCCTGCTTGGCATTCAGGGCCGCGTGCTCAAGGATGGCGGGCGACAGGTCGGTGGCCAGAACGTATCCCTCTGCTCCGGTGCGACGCGCGGCGGCAAGGGTTTGCTCGCCCGCCCCGGCGGCAACATCCAGCACCCGGCTGCCACGGTCGACATGGGTCATGTCCAGCATCATTTCCGTTGCTGGTCCAAGCCAGCGCGTCAGTAGCGGCGCCCATCTGTTCCATGCCTCGGCAGCGCCGTCCCACTGCTTGCGGGTGGTTTCCTTGAAGGCGATCGGGTCAAAAACCTTTGGCTTGATGTTCATCGTCACTCTCCTTGTTGTGTGCCTTGCGAGCTATGCCCAAAAGTTGGTGACGCTGTAATCAGGCGGCATGTTTTTCCTGCTTGATCCCGTCCTTGAATTCAACCCCCTCGATAATTTCTGGCAGGCGAAACGCGCCATCGAGTTTGCGCCA
>JALUYI010000055.1 GCA_027013095.1 Paracoccaceae bacterium
CAACGCCCCCTGGAACGCGCTTGCTCTTTGAATGGCCTCGCGTTCCAAGGGGCTGGACGAAATCACACCGACTGGCCCAGTTTTACACCGCGATTTGGCCCCTTTTTACTCCGGGATTGACACCGCACACCCAGCATGGTTTCGAGGTTCTGTTCGAACAGGGTCTGCAATGCCTTCTCCAGCGGCGAGGATGAACCGGGGAGCTCGGACAGGGACGCACCGGTCCGGTGGAATAGCTTGATGTCACTCATGCGGGCACCTTTCTGCGGGGTTTCTTGGTTGATGCCTTCTCAGTGGCAATTCGTGCAAGGAGGGCGCTGGCAGGTTCGTCGTTTGGGTCTTGCGGGACAAGGCGACCGGCGAAGGCGTCTTTCAGGATGGATTGGCGAAGCGAGGCGGAGCGTTTGAGTTCGGTTTCGCACCAGCGTTCGAGCGCATCGATCTTGGTGAATGCTTCCTCAACCTGAGTCATGATCTCTGAAATTTCTTCCTGACTGGGCAAAGGCGCGACCAACGCTTCGATCTTGCTGATACTGAGCGTGTACAGACCCGAGGTCGAGGATGCGACCCGCTCGACGATCTGGCGGCCCATCATCGACTGAAACCATGTGATCAGGAACTCAGCCAACGCCTTTTCGTAGAGGCGGACCTTGATTAGGTGGTTCTGGTGAACGGCGTTCGGGATTTCGCCAGACCAAATCGCCATCCGCCCGATCTGACCTTTACTGCCGTTGCCTTCGACGACCAACAGATCGCGGGGTTCAAGCAACACGCGTGCAAGCTCATTCTCCTTAACCCCGGTGTCATGAACATCGTCGAGTTCGAGCCGGTTCTGATAGACGTTAGCCACACGTAGCATCGGTCGGCGAAGGGGCATTTCCTTCCGCTTGCTGTTTTTGGTCAGCCCGCCAATTACTTTAGCCAGTTGTTCGACTGAAGCCCAAACCCAACCCTCTGGTAGATCGTGTAGGTCGGTCAGATTTGGCTCTTGAGGCTCCTTGTATTTTCCGCGCCCTTCCCGGTTCTCCCGTCGTGTCTTGAGGATACGCGCAAGCACCTCAGCGCCATCCTCCAACCCCCCTTCGCGCTGGGCGCGCCAGTCGGCGGTGAGTTGGCCGGTGACGGCGGATTTCAGGACGGACTGGCGGTAGCGGGTCAGGAGCCTCGAGACCTCCCGCACCGCTTCCTCGCCCTTGTCGAGCCGGGCGAAGAGCATGTCGATCTTCTCGACGATCCGTTTTTGTTCTTCGAAGGGCGGCAAAGGAAGCGGGATGTCTTGAATGGTCTTGGACGACAGATGTTTCACCGTGACTGAAGACGTGTGATCGTTGATCAGCTTCAAGTATCCCGGCAGTGCATAGGCCAACAGTTTTTGGGAATAGACCGCTTCGTTGGCCTTCAAGGAGCAGACTCGTTGGTTGATGAGGGCTTGTCCGCCCTTCCATATGGTGGAGTTGAAGTCACCATCCATCCCAATGACGATCTCACCATCGGAAACGGTTTTCATCTTTGGATCGTCAACCGGCGCGTTGTATCGCGTTCCGGGCACTCCTTTCAGGATGTCACGAATTCTCAGGAGCGGCGTTCCGTCAGTTTCTTGGAAATGCCCTGACTTGTAGGCAAAGCCGTTCACAAGCCCAGTAACATCTTTGAGCGCCACACGCTCCCAAGTTGGGTGCTTGCCGACGAGGCCGTCGGAATGCTCTTCAACCAGTTTGTCGAGGTCTTCTCCGAAACTCATGACTAAGCCACCAATGCCCCTTGTAGGTCGTCGAGCATGGCATTCAGCCCGGTACCGAACACTTCACGTGCTTTCAAAATCCCACCTCTATCCGCCAAGCTCGGCACCTCCATGAAATCACGCGGTCCGATCTCGGCATTCGCCGCGATGAAGCTCGCAATAGTGTGCAGCCAGCCCAACTGTTCCTCTGTGTATTCGCGCCCGGCCTTCTTCTCGCGCCCGATCCACAGGTTGAAGCGCTGCTGAACCTTGGTCGCGAAGGGCTCCAACACCTTGTCATAGCCCAGCGCAAAGCGCACGAGGCTGATGATTTCAGTCAGTTGCTGATCGACCGGCGCATCTTTCACCGATGCCGCGTCCAGCCGCTTGTAGGCCTGCCAGACATCCGCCGTCAGCAGATGGTGCGGCGGGTTCTTCATCGCCTGCGCCAGTTCCTTGATCGCCGCATAGGTCAGCCGCTGGGTGGTGTAGGACTGATTGTAGATGATCTGAAGCGCGGTCAGTTCGTCTTTGTTTTCTTCGATGAAGGCCTTGAACGAGGCGATCTTCGCTTCGGCGTGTTTCAGGTCGAAATCAGCGTGGATAAGTTCGTCGGTCGTGATGTCGTCGATAATGATCTCGGTCTGCTTCTTGATGTCCTTGAGCAAGTTGCGCACCGGAGCGGCGTCAAACGGTTCGCAGGCCTGTTCGACCAACCGTTCGATGACCTCGTTTTCTTGCTCAGGCGTCGGCGCTGGGCCGTGGGTCTGGTCGATGACTTCGATCTGTTTGTCGGCGTCGATGGCATCCAGCAGGGCGTTGGCCAGATCGCGCGGAGTCTTGCCGCCAGTGGTCTCTATAATGCGCTCCCGATCTTCAACAGAGAGCTTGCGGTCAAGCGCTGCCAGTCGCCCAGCAAGGCTCGACAGGGCGTCTTCATCCCGACGTCCTTGTGCGATCTGGTCGATCAATTTATCGAACGACATCGATTTCTTGCGTTCGAGCGGCTGGGAGGCATTCTTCTTGGTTTCCGACACACCCACGGCATCGATCAGCACGAAGCGGGTCTTGGTCTGGGCATCCGGTGTCACCGCCTTTAGGTCGGCATCCGGGATCGTGCGCACACCGCGCCCCTTCATCTGCTCATAATATCCTTCGGACTTCACGTCGCGCATAAAGATAATAACTTCGACCGGTTTGATGTCAGTCCCGGTGGCGATCATGTCGACCGTGACGGCAATACGGGGGAAAGGATCGACGCGAAAAGCCTTGATCAGTTCCTTGGGCTTTTCGCCGGTGTTGCGGTAGGTGATTTTCTTGGCGAAGTCGTTGCTTTCGCCGAAGACCTCACGAGCGATGCGCACGATTTCTTCGGCGTGGTTGTCGTCTTTCGCAAAGATCAGTGTTTTTGGGAGCCAATATCGGCATGAAAAGTCCAGAGCCCAGCCAATCAAACTCGCGCCCACCAGAGCCATAGAGAGAGGAATAGGAATAAACGTATCATGCTGCTGCCAACTGCTTCGGGGTTAACAGGTTCAGGTGACCTTTTGGAAGTTCGCCCAAAAGAGCTGCGCCGATTTCGTAGTTTCTTCGCTCTGCCGGGACGAACCGGGGCTGTTTGGAAAAATAGTCGTTCCATTCCAAGATACGCTTCTCATCAAAGTTTTCGGGTTCACGCCCCAGTCGAACAAGGTTTCGGTCACGGCGGAACAGTTTGTCAAAATGCTCGATCTGGTCGTAAAGAGGGAACTGCGCGATATGCCAGTTGGGGAAGTAATCGATCATGAAGTCGACGATCTGATCTTCCAGAGTGTAGGTTAGGCCGAAATGCGCCAATGCCCATTTGCGGACGATAGCAAAGTGGTAATATGTCGGGTCGCCCCGGGTTGGCTTGTAGAGGATCGTGGGGATGGCCGAAGGGCCTTTCCCCAAGGCGCGCCACTCGTGCAGCGTCCCGGGCGTCACGCCCAGCACAGCGGCGATCTGGGGCGATGGAAGGGGCCACCACGGGGGGATGCCGGGCCACCGACGTGGGTTTGAAATGATGTTTGCAAGGGCTGACTTTTTCATGGTTTATTTCCTTTGTTTGTCCCCTGTAATATAGCATATTATTGCGTCTAAGCACATGATTAAAATACCACTTTTTGATATATGTAAATCTTTCCACGTAGAAATTCAGGAAGTTCATTGTCATTCGCGGCCCGGTGAAGGGCCCCGTCGAAGTGGAGGCAGTGTTCAACCCCTTTTACCGAAGCTATGGGCTTATCCTGAAGAGCCTGAAGCGCCTCGGCAATGCCGCTAGACCCGCGGGGGGCAATATATCGCGTGCGTCTCCCCCGTTGGTTTTCGACGGTGAAAGTGCCATTCTCTTGGCCGGGTGGGTAGTTATTTTCGATCCACCTCTCGGCGGATTTTTGGGTTTTGAATTCTTCGGGTGCGATCTCGATGAGCATTTTCCCTGAAAGGGGGATAACATTGTAACGCTCAAACAACTTCATTTCCCGGCTTCCGCCGCTGCGCAAATCGTCCCAACTCAGTCTGTGGTCAACAATGAATGAAACGGGCTCGTCAGAAAGGATGTAGACAGTTTTTGGCTCACTGGCATGCGCCATCCTCAGGCGGGCGACAGAGGTGGTCGCGGAAACCGCCTAGGGCCCGCCTCGAGCAGCAGCACCTTGCGCGCCCCGCCGCCGACAGTCGCGCCGCCAGCGCCATGTCGGCGCCAATTCCGACTCTGAGCGCGAAGCGATGATCCGGCGGCGCATGAAGGTGGTGTTCCTGGATGAACTTCAGGCCGACCCCGCCGCCGCAGCCCGCCGCGCGCTGGACCTGCTTGGCCCCGTTGACAGGCTGGTGGTGCATTTCGACGTGGATGTGATCGACTTTGCCGAATGCCCGCTGGGCGAAAACTACCGCCACGGCGAAGGTGCGACGCTGGCGCAGGCAACCGACGCGCTCGCGGCGCTGGCGGCAACGGATGCCTTCGCCGGCGTCACCGTGGCGCAGCTCAACCCGGTCCGTGTTGTGAATCGGCGGGCAAAACTGACCCACTTAGGTGGGTTATGAGCGAGTAAAATTGACCCACCTGTTTCGTTAACATCCGCGCAAAATTGTGCGGAGGAAAGAGCAGGTGATATTGATGGAAAGCGTATCGAAGATCCGGCGCTGGGTGCTGGTTGAAGGGCGCAGCATCCGGTCTGTGGCGCGGGCGACGGGACTGTCGCGGAACACGATCAAGAAGTATCTGAGAGATGACAGCCCGCCGAGCTACCAGCGCCATGCGCCGCCGGTTCGGCACAAACTGTGCAACGGGTTTGATCTTCGGCTGAGGCCGGGCGCCGTATTACAGAACCGACAGCCGGACCATTGTTTTCTGATCAGACAATTGACGGGGACGAGGCAAGCGGCACGATTTACGTGCTGCGCAGCAAATCCGGTCGGCGTCGCCTCGGGCGATGCGCTGATCGTCGGCAACATCTTCGGCATCGCCGCATACGGCGCGACGGCCGGCGACCCGGTTGAAATCGCGACCACCGGGGTGTTTCAACTGCCCAAGGCCAGCGCAGCGGTCCTGACCGTCGGCGCGCGTGTCTCCTGGGACGATGCCGCTAAGCAGGTGGAGGTCCAAGAATGGATTATTCGGGAAATTGAAAGGGCTCCGGCTTCGACTCACGCGGCGCCGATGGTGACTCAGTAGAAAAACTGTACAGAATTTGTACAGAAGGGCCCGGTAAAAGTCTGTAAATTGCTGCAAAGCAGCATTCTGGACTGTTGCAAGTGTTTGTTTTTATGTGGTTTTCTGGTGCCGCAGGGGAGGATTGAACTCCCGACCTCACCCTTACCAAGGGTGCGCTCTACCACTGAGCTACTGCGGCCCGATCAGTTGCAGCGCGGTTTTAGCGTAATTCCGCTGAGACGCAAGCCCAATCTGGACGCTCGCGCCCTGCTGGGCTAGAGAAGGCCCATGACAAAAGATAGTGCGGGAAAAACAACTGGCAGAACGCGTCCATCCGGGGCCGCAGCCACGCGAGAAGAGCGTCTGAAGGCGGCTCTTCGGGCGAATCTGCACAGGCGCAAGGCGCAAGATCGTGCGCGCAAGGGAAATGGTCTGTCCAAGGACAGCTAGGCAAGGGATGACATGGACTCAATACGGATCACGGGCGGGACCGAACTGAACGGGACGATCCCCATTGCAGGGGCCAAAAATGCCTGCCTGACGCTGATGCCCGCCACCCTGCTCAGCGAAGAGCCGCTGACCCTGACCAACGCGCCGCGCCTGTCAGACATCCGCACGATGTCAACTCTGCTGGAATCGTTGGGGGTCGAGGTCTCAAGCCTGCAGAACGGGCAGGTGCAGGTCCTCAGCTCGCACGGTGCGGACCGCCATCGCGCCGACTATGACATCGTACGCAAGATGCGCGCATCAATCCTTGTCCTCGGCCCGCTGCTGGCACGCGATGGCGTGGCCGAGGTCTCGTTGCCCGGCGGCTGCGCAATCGGGGCACGCCCAGTGGATTTGCACCTGCGCGGGCTGGAGGCCCTGGGGGCGGATCTGGATCTGGTCGAGGGCTATGTCCATGCGCGGGCGCCACGGGGCCTTCGCGGTGGGACCTTTGAATTCCCGCTGGTCTCGGTCGGCGCAACCGAAAACATCCTGATGGCCGCGACGCTGGCAAAGGGCACAACGGTTTTGAAAAACGCCGCGCGCGAGCCCGAAATCGTCGATCTGGCGGACTGCCTGACCCGTATGGGCGCGCATATCGAGGGGGCGGGCAGCGCCGAGATCGTGATTGAGGGGGTTGATCGCCTGCACGGCGCAACCCATCCGGTGGTGGTGGACAGGATCGAACTGGGAACTTACATGCTGGCCCCAGCAATCACCGGCGGCTGTGTCACGCTGGAGGGCGGTCGGCTGGATCTGGTCGAGGCGTTTGCAGCCAAGCTGGACGAGGCAGGGATTGCGGTCTCGGAATCCGCCGCGGGCGTCACTGTCAGCCGTCGCAACGGCCGGGTCTCGGCGGTCGATGTGACAACCGCGCCACACCCCGGATTTCCCACCGACTTGCAGGCGCAGATCATGGCCCTGCTCTGCACGGCAGAGGGCGTCAGCGTGCTGGAAGAGCGGATATTCGAAAACCGTTTCATGCACGCCCCAGAACTGATGCGTATGGGCGCGGATATCGAGGTTCACGGCGGCACCGCCACCGTGACCGGGGTCAAGCGCCTGAAGGGAGCGCCGGTGATGGCCACCGACCTGCGGGCCAGTGTGTCGCTGATCCTTGCCGGGCTGGGCGCCGACGGAGAGACCACGGTCAGCCGGGTCTATCACCTCGACCGCGGCTATGAGCGGGTCGAGGAAAAGCTGTCTGCCTGCGGGGCCAATATCGAGAGGGTGTCACAAGATGACTGAGGATGCACGATTCGAGGATGGCAGCGAGCGCCCGCTTCGTCTGCAGGCTCTGGACGCCGAGGACCTGAAGGTTATCGCGGCGCTGGTTCAGGACGCGGTTTTTCCCATCTCGGAAATGAAGTGGCAGCCGGGAAAACGGCGGTTTGTGCTGCTCCTGAACAGGTTTCGTTGGGAAGATCGGGACAAGGCCGAGAAACAGCGCCGCCGTTACGAACGCGTGCGCGCGCTTCTGGTGGTCAATGACGTGCTGAAGGTCGCTTCGAGCGGCATTGAGCGCACCGATCAGCAGACGGTTCTATCGCTGCTTGATATCCAGTTCATCCCCGGCGATTCTCCTGCAGGCCGGATCGAGATCACGCTGGCCGGAGACGGGGCAATCGCACTTGAAGTGGACTGTCTGGATGTCAGCCTCAGCGACGTGACCCGCCCCTATGTCGCCCCATCGGGGGCAGTGCCCAACCACGACAAAAGGGACTGAACATGCCGGTCTTTCTGAACAGCCGCGACGCCGATTTTCAGGCGCGCTTCACCGCATTTCTGGCGACCAAGCGCGAGGCTGACCCGGATGTCGATGCCATCGTGGCCGACATCATAAAGGACATTCGCAGCCGCGGAGATCAGGCGTTGATCGAGCTGACCGCGCGCTTTGATCGTCTGCAGTTGAGCCCCGAAACCCTGGCCTTTTCCGCCGACGAGATCGACGCCGAAATCGCCCGCGTTCCTCAGGCCGAGGCCGAGGCGCTTGAACTGGCAGCGGCGCGCATCACCGCCTATCACCAGCGCCAGAAACCGGCCGATGCGATGTGGCAGGACACCAGCGGCGCGCATCTTGGTTGGCGCTGGACGCCGGTCCGGGCGGCGGGGCTTTATGTGCCAGGAGGGCTGGCCTCATACCCGTCTTCGGTCCTGATGAACGCCATCCCGGCCAAGGTCGCCGGGGTTCAGCGTCTGGTGATCGCGGTGCCCACGCCCGATGGCGTGGTCAACCCGCTGGTTCTGCTGGCCGCGCGCCTGTCCGGGGTTGAAACGATCTATCGGATCGGCGGCGCGCAGGCGATTGCGGCGCTGGCCTATGGCACCGAGACCATCGCTCCGGTGGCCAAGATCACCGGCCCGGGGAATGCCTTTGTCGCGGCGGCAAAACGGCGGGTGTTCGGGCATGTGGGAATCGACATGATTGCCGGTCCCAGCGAAATTCTGGTGATCGCCGATGGCAACAATGACCCGGATTGGGTGGCCATAGATCTGCTCAGTCAGGCCGAGCATGACGCCAGCGCCCAATCGATCCTTGTGACCGATGATGCCGATTTTGGCGCGGCGGTCGCCCGGGCCGTGCAGAGTCGCCTTGAAACGCTGCAACGGCGCGACATCGCCGGGGCCAGTTGGCGCGATTATGGGGCGGTGATCACCGTGGACTCGCTGGAAACGGCAGCGGAACTGTCTAACCGCATTGCGCCCGAGCATCTGGAGCTGTGTGTCGCCGAGCCCCTGAAACTGTCGGAACGGATTACCGACGCCGGCGCGATTTTTCTGGGCGCCTACACGCCCGAGGCCATCGGTGATTACGTCGGCGGGCCAAACCACGTCCTGCCCACGGCCCGCTCGGCGCGGTTTTCCTCGGGGCTGGGGGTTCTGGATTTCATGAAGCGCACAACTCTGACGGAAATGACCCCCGGATCGCTGGCCACCATTGGCCCGGCCGCCGAAGTTCTGGCCCGCTCGGAAGGGCTGCAAGCACACGGCCTGTCGGTCCGCCTGCGTCTGGATGCGGCGGTGCATGCAAGGGACGGCGACAAATGAGCGCCACAACCGACCGCCTCAGCCACGTGGAAATCGATGACACCGGCCTGCCGGTTCCCACCCCCGAGATTGATCAGGAGCGCAAGGTTGCGATCTTTGATCTGCTCGAGGATAACAGTTTTGCCTTCCCTCTGATCGAGGGGCGACAGGCGCCAAGCGGCCCCTATCATCTGAACCTCTCCATCCGCGAACGCCGATTGGTTTTTGCCATCAAGACCGAAAGCGGCGCCGAGGTGGTCGAGTTTCACCTCTCGCTGTCGCCATTCCGGCAGGTGGTCAAAGACTATTTCCAGATTTGCGCCGCCTATTTCGACGCGGTGAAACACTTGCCTCCCAGCCAGATCGAGGCCATCGACATGGGACGACGCGGGATTCACGATGAGGGCAGCCGTGTTCTGCAGGAACGGCTGGAGGGCAAGGTCATCGTTGACACCGCCACCGCCCGGCGCCTGTTTACGCTGATTTGCGTCCTGCATTTCAAGGGGTGACCGGCGTGGCAGACGGCCTTCCCGGATCGGTGCTGTTCTGCTGCGACCATAACGCCGTGCGCTCGCCAATGGCCGAAGGGTTGCTCAAACGTCATGCCGGTCAGCGGATCTATGTACAATCCGCAGGGGTGAAAAACGATCTAGAGATCGATGGCTTTGCCATCGCCGTCTGTCAGGAACTGGGGATCGAACTGGGCCGTCATCAGGTGCGCACAATGGACGAAATGGTGGAATGGGGTGACGATCTGGAAAGCTATGACCTGATCGTCGCGCTGTCCCCTGCCAGTCAACGCCGGGCGCTGGAGTTCACGCGCTTTGCCGCGCTGGACGTGGAGTACTGGCCGATCATCGACCCCACCGGTCTTGGCAACACCCGCGAGGCGCGCCTTGACGCCTATCGGCAGGCCCGCGATCAGCTGATGGCCCGGATCGAGGCACGATTTCCGCTGCGCCCCCCGTCCTAGGGCATAGCCCCACTTAAATCATCGCGGTGCCTTAAAGTCCCGCTTCAGCACCCCCCAGATCTCGGAGCGCAAAACCCAGCCCTGATACCCGTTCGCACGTATTCTGCACCAGCCACCCGCGCATGAACCAAGATAGGCGATGACCCCCTGCTCGGCATAGGCGGTTGGCCGCGCCCCAACCCGCGGTTTTTCCCGCAACGGGGTATAGTCCTTTTCAACCAGAACCGTGCGCACACCCGACAACAACGAGTAATGCACCCAACCGCCCTGCCCGTCCGGGTCTCGCACCCGCCGCCAGTTGCCAAATTCGGCGGTGATTTCCAGCGGCATGCCCGCCTTGGTGAAAACCCAGTCCACCCGATGGTTCAGACTGGGCCCGCGGCGCACGTTGGCCTTGTCGGATTTCAGCGACACAAACCGGGGCAGAGGCAGATTGGTCACCGGCCCGCGCCGCATCACGGATCCCGCGCCCGAGGCCCTGCCCGAAATCTTGTCGGCCCGAACAAGGCCTGCACCGGCGTTCAGGCCAAGGATCAGGGCAAGCACGACGAAAACTTTTGCAACGAAACCTTTCACAGGTGCGATCCGCTCCTCAATGGTCAGCGCCGAGGCAGGCCGCCCGGTTCTGAAACTTGTGCGCAGGCGGACGTATTTCGCCTTTCCCCCTGCGGCTGTTTTTGCCACTATGGGGGCCGGAAATCTAGGCCCTATGGGGGACTCAAATCTTATGCCCGTTAAAAAATTGAGCGTCATTGTCACCCGCCGTCTGCCCGAGCCGGTGGAAACACGATTGAAAGAGCTGTTTGACGTCGAACTGAACGAAAGCGACACGCCCTTTACCCATAACCAGCTGGTGGACGCCCTGCAGCGAGCCGATGTTCTGGTGCCGACCCTCAATGATACGATTGACGCGCGCGCGCTGGCTCAGGCCGGGGAACGGCTGCGCCTGATCGCCAACTACGGCGCCGGTTTCGACCATATCGACGTGCAGACGGCACGACAGCGGGGGATTCTGGTGTCCAACACACCGGGCGTTCTGGCCGATGATACGGCAGACATGACCATGGCCCTTATCCTGACAGTGATGCGGCGGTTCAAGGAGGGCTCGAACCTGTTGCAGTCCGGCGACTGGCAGGGCTGGTCTCCATCGGCCCTTTTGGGCAGCCGGATCGGCGGCAAGCGGTTGGGGATTCTGGGCATGGGGCGCATCGGCACGGCGCTGGCCCGGCGCGCCCGCCCGTTTGGCCTGCAGATCCATTATCACAACCGCAAGCGCGTTCACCCCGCCATCGAAGAAGAACTGGAGGCGACCTATTGGGAGAGTTTCGACCAGATGCTGAGCCGGGTTGACATCCTGTCTATCAACTGCCCGCACACGCCTTCGACCTTTCACCTTTTGAACGCGCGGCGTCTGAAGCTGATGAAGCCCACCGCCTTTGTGGTGAACACCTCGCGCGGAGAAGTGATCGATGAAAACGCCTTTACCCGAATGCTGCGCGCTGGCGAACTGGCCGGGGCGGGTCTGGACGTGTTTGAAAAAGGCCCAGACATCAACCCGCGGCTGAGGGGGTTGGACAATGCGGTTCTGCTGCCGCATATGGGCTCGGCCACCGAGGAGGGGCGGTTGGAGATGGGAGAAAAGGTCATCATCAACATCAAGACCTTCGCCGACGGCCACCGTCCACCGGATCAGGTGGTGCCGTCGATGCTGTAGGTCATAGACCTCTCTGCAACCCTCAGGCCAGTTCGCGCCCTTCGACCAGATATCCGTAAAGCGTGGTCATGAAACTGATGCCAAACAGGAACAGGACAAACCCGATCAGGCTGCGCAGGATCGTCCCCCCGAGGCCGAACCCGAGAAGCGGGTTAACCAGCCCGTTCAGGACCGAGACCAGCACGACAGCAATCACGACCAACCAGATTCCACCTGTTGCCTTTTTCGTCATCGCCCATGATTGACCCAGCCTCAGCGGCTTGCCGATGGCAGCAGCCGGCAACACTAAGCATAACCGGTAATAGATGTAGGAAAGCGGCACCCCCAGAATCACCACCGAGACAATAAGCACCAGGGGCACCGCCGCGCCCGGAGTCGGTACCGTCCCCGACGCCATCACCCCGGGAAGGACAATCACGGTCGCAAGGATTTCGAGCGGAATTGCAACCGCGATAAGGATCAACCCCACCAGCACCCCGCGGCCGAAATAGGACAGGATTTGCCGCCCGTGAAAGGCTGGTAGAATCAGACCCGGACGCTCCTGCAGTAGAACAAAGCGGTGCCAGGCAACCGCGATCCAGAGAAATGCAAACCACGAAAACACCGCGGCCACCAGAAAACCGGGAGAAAAGGCGGCAAACGGATGCGTCGGATCCGGATGCTGCGTGGCCTTTATGAACGCCGGGGTAGACAGGGCGGACAACACCAGTGAAATCAGCACCAACAGCCAACCGATCCTGATCGCGTCCTTGATATTCCTTAAGACCATACCAATTGCGTGACGAAGGATTTTCCAGCCCAGCATAAAATTCCCCTGCTTAATATTACTTTGGGGCGTGTTTATCAAAATTCCTCAACCGTGACAACACCCGGCAGGCTGCGCAGGGCACCTCGGATCTGCGGGTTGACGGCATAGCTGCGGCCCAGCGCCATCTCCACCTCGCCGGGCAGATCGGGATGGATCAACAACATGTTGACCGGGCCGGTGCCCGCCGAGGCCTGCCCCTTGTGGACCTCATTCAGGACCGCCGCCACCGGGGCAACCGCCCCGGGATCGTTCACGATCACCCGCAATCCCATCGCCGCGGCATCGGCCACCGCCACATCCACCGGCTGCACCGAGCGGCACAGCAGTTTTAGCTGGTCCCCTTCCAGATCCGCCTCGACCGCCAGCACCAGGTTGGCCCCGGCAACGAACAGGTCACGATAGCGTTCCAGCGTGTCGGCAAAGACCGTTACCTCAAACAGGCCGGTTGCATCAGAAAGCTGGACAAAGGCAAAGCGGTTTCCCCGCGCCGATTTGCGCTGCTGCATACCGGCAACGGTCCCGGCCAGTTTGGCAGCAACACGGCCGCCTTCGGCCTTTTGGCGCAGCTCGTTCAGGGTCAGCACATTCTTGCGTTTAAGCGGCCCCTGATAATCGTCCAGCGGATGACCCGACAGATAAAAGCCGATGGCCTGATGCTCTTGCCCCAGCTTTTCCACCGGCAACCAGTCCGCGGGCATTGGCAGGCGCGGTTCGGGCAGGTCTTCGCCGCTGTCCCCAAACAGGCCGCCTTGGGCGGATGCGCGTTCCTCATGCACCGCCCCTGACCACGCGGTAAGCGCATCGATGCTGGCCAGAACCTTGTGGCGGTTGCTGTCAAGCTGATCAAAGGCCCCCCCGCGGGCCAGCATTTCCAGCGGGCGCTTGCCGATGCGCTTCATGTCCACGCGGCGGGCAAAGTCAAAAAGATCGCGAAACGGAGTGTCTTTGCGGCCTTCGACAATCAGGCGCATGGCCTCGATGCCGACATTTTTCAACGCCCCCAGCGCGTAATGGATCTGCCCGTCCGCAACCGAGAACGTGGCCAGTGAGCGGTTGACGCAGGGAGGCACCAGCGGAATTTCAAGGCGCTTGACCTCTTCGATATAGACCCCCAGCTTGTCGGTCAGGTGAATATCGCAGTTCATCACGCCGGCCATGAACTCGACCGGGTAATTGGCCTTCAGCCAAGCCGTCTGATAGCTGACCACGGCATAGGCGGCGGCGTGGGACTTGTTAAAACCGTAATTGGCGAATTTCTCCAGCAGATCGAAAACCTCGGCGGCCTTTTTCTTGTCGACACCATTTTCCATCGCGCCTTTTTCAAACTTGGGACGCTCCTTGGCCATTTCCTCGGCAATCTTCTTGCCCATGGCGCGGCGCAGCAGGTCGGCGCCACCCAGCGTATAGCCCGCCATTTCCTGGGCGATCTGCATCACCTGTTCCTGATAGACGATGATGCCCTGGGTTTCGTCCAAAATATGGTCGATCGAGGGGTGCAGGCGGTCGCGTTCCTCGACCCCGTTCTTGACCTTGCAGAATTTGGGGATGTTTTCCATCGGCCCCGGCCGATACAGCGCCACCAGTGCGACGATATCCTCGATGCAGGTGGGCTTCATCTGGCGGAGCGCGTCCATCATGCCGCTGCTTTCAACCTGGAACACGGCAACGGTTTTGGCGCTGGCATAGAGCTGATAGGTTTTTTCGTCGTCCAGCGGGATATGGCCGATATCCACCTCAACCCCGCGCAGTTTCAGCAGATCCAGCGCGTTCTTGATGACGGTCAGGGTTTTCAGGCCCAGAAAGTCGAATTTCACCAGCCCCGCCTGTTCGACCCATTTCATGTTGAACTGGGTTGCGGGCATGTCGGAGCGCGGATCCTTGTAAAGCGGCACCAGCTGATCAAGCGGCCGATCACCGATGACCACGCCGGCGGCGTGGGTCGAAGCATTGCGCAACAGCCCCTCGAGCTGCTGGGCATAGGTCAACATGCGGTTGACCACCTCTTCGGCGGCGGCCTCTTCGCGCAGGCGGGGTTCTTCGGCAAGCGCCTTTTCGATGCTGACCGGCTTGACCCCCTCGACCGGGATCAGCTTGGACAGGCGATCGACCTGCCCATAGGGCATCTGCAAAACGCGCCCCACATCGCGCACCGCCGCCTTGGACAGAAGCGCGCCAAAGGTGATGATCTGGGCAACCTTTTCACGGCCGTATTTCCGCTGCACATATTCGATCACCTCTTCGCGGCGATCCATGCAGAAATCGATATCGAAGTCGGGCATCGACACCCGCTCGGGGTTGAGGAAGCGTTCGAACAGCAGCTTGTAGCGCAGCGGGTCAAGGTCGGTAATCGTCAGCGCATAGGCCACCAGGCTGCCCGCGCCCGAGCCCCGCCCCGGCCCCACCGGAATATCGTGGTCCTTAGCCCATTTGATGAAATCTGCAACGATCAGGAAATAACCGGGAAAACCCATGCTTTCGATGATGCCCAGCTCGAATTCCAGCCGTTTTTCGTATTCTTCCACGGGCGCCGCATGGGGAATGACGGCAAGGCGCGCCTTTAACCCCTCGTGCGCCTGACGGCGCAGTTCCTGAACCTCGTCATCGGCGAAACGCGGCAGGATCGGCTTGCGCCTTTCCACCTTGAAGGCGCAGCGGCGCGCGATTTCGACCGTGTTTTCAATCGCCTCGGGCAGGTCGGCGAACAGGGCGGCCATCTCGGCCCCCGATTTGAAATAATGCTGGGGCGTCAGCTGCCGGCGCGGCTCCTGCTGATCGACATAGGCCCCATCGGCGATGCAGAGCAAGGCGTCATGGGCCTCGTACATCTCGGGTTTCGGGAAATGCACATCATTGGTGGCGACCAGTGGCAGATCCATCGCATAGGCCATCTCGACAAGGGCGCGCTCGGTCATCTGCTCGGCCCGGGTATAGCGCCCGTCCTCGCCGGGGTGACGCTGAAGCTCGACATAAAGACGATCAGGAAAAAGGGTCTTGAACCCATCGAGCAGCGCCTCTGCCCGGTCCCGATGCCCCTCGATCAGAACGGCGCCAAGCGGCCCTGTGGCACCGCCGGTCAGGCAGATCAGACCCTCGGCATGGCGGGCCAGATGCGCCATCGTAACCCGTGGCAAGCCGCTCTGGCTGTCAAGATAGGCCGCCGAGTTCAGCTTCATCAAATTGCCGTAACCGGTCGCGGTCTGCGCCAAAAGGACGATGGGGCGGGGGGCGGGGGGCGCCGCACCGATCTGTGCGGGGGCGCCATATTCCAGATCCAGTTGACAACCGATAATCGGTTGCACCCCGGCCGCTGCCGCCGTGACCGAAAATTCCAGCGCCGCGAACATGTTGTTGGTATCGGTAACCGCCACCGCAGGCATGGCGTTTTCCCGACAAAGCGCCGCCAGTTTCTTGTCTCGTACTGCCCCTTCGAGCAATGAATATTCAGTGTGCAAACGCAGGTGTATGAATCGCGGGGAAGGTGTCATTCGGTCAGTCTAGTCCGTTTCAAACCGGGGCGAAAGCACCGAAACCCGCAAGATTGCACCTTGCAAATCCCGCCAACGAGCGCCAGTTTGCTGATCTGTCAAGCGGGGCGTGTCAGAGTCAACCGGATTGCTGTGGCCCCGGATTATAAAGGAGAACCCACATGGGCAGCCTGACCACACATGTTCTGGACACCGCCACCGGCAATCCGGCGGCTGGCCTCAGGATCGAGCTGTTTCGTCTGGACCCCAAGCCGGGGAAACTTGCCGATATCACCACTAACGCCGACGGACGGGCCGCTGAGCCGCTGCTGGCGGGCGACAATTTTTTGATCGGCGAATATGAGCTACGCTTTCACGCCGGGGCCTATCTGGCGAGCCTTGACCCGACCCTGCCCACGCCAAGATTTCTGGACATCATTCCCATTCGCTTTGGCATCAGCGAAGCCACCCACTACCATGTGCCTCTGTTGTTGTCGCCGTTTGGCTATTCAACCTATCGAGGAAGCTGACAAAAACCTTGCCACAGGGCATATGGTCTGGTTTGCTAGGGGGCATGACATCAGGGAGGCCGCAGTTTTGTTTTACGTCGCATCGGGCAAAGCTGCAATCGGCTGAATGAAGAGAAGGCGGCGGATAAACTGAGACATGGATATTCAGTTTCTTCTGAATGGAGAGACCGTGCGGATTGCGAAGGTTCCGGCAACCCGCACCCTGTTGGCGTGGCTGCGCGAAAGTCGCGCCCTGACCGGCACGAAAGAGGGATGCAACGAAGGCGATTGCGGGGCCTGCACGGTCATGGTCAGCGCCTTCGAGGACGGCCAGATTCGCCACCGGGCATTGAACGCCTGCATCCTGTTCCTACCACAGCTTGATGGCAAGGCGGTGCGCACAGTCGAGGGCCTCAGCGGCCCCGAAGGCCAGATGCACCCGGTGCAGGCAGCAATGGTCGAACATCACGGCAGCCAATGCGGCTTTTGCACACCGGGAATCGTGATGTCTCTGGCAGTTGCCCATCGAAACGGCGCGCAGAATTTCAACGACATTCTGGCCGGAAATCTGTGCCGCTGTACGGGCTATGCCCCCATCATCCGCGCCGCCGAGGCTGCGTCGCAGGCACCGGACGCGTCATGGCTGGATACTGATATCGATAAGCTGGCCGCCCTCACGTCATCCGCTGCACGCCCCCCTGCAGAAGCGCAGATATTTGCCCCGCGCAGCAGTCAAGATCTGGCCGGCTGGTTTCTGGAAAACTCCGATGCGACACTTATCGGGGGGGCAACCGATGTCGGTCTGTGGGTCACGAAACGTCTCAGCTCACTTGGCAAGGTCTGCTTTCTCGGTCAGGTCGCGGACATGCAGGGTATCAGCGTTGACGAAAATCGCGTCCGCATCGGTGCGGCAACCACGATGAACGAGGTGCAGGACGCAATCGGTAAATTCCACCCTGATCTGGCCGAGCTACTACGCCGTTACGGCTCGGTTCAGGTGCGAAACGCGGCCACCCTTGGCGGCAACATCGGCAATGGCTCCCCCATCGGAGACGGGCCGCCGGCGTTGATCGCACTGGGGGCGACACTGCATCTGAGGCGCGGGACCGCCCGGCGCGAGATCCCGCTGGAGGATTTCTTTATCGCCTATGGCAAGCAGGACATCGAGCCGGGCGAATTCATCGAGGCCGTCTCGGTGCCTCGCCAAACCGACGCGCTGAGATGCTATAAGATTTCAAAGCGGTTCGATCAGGACATTTCGGCGCTCTGCGGCTGTTTCAATATCCACGTTAACGATGGCGTGGTTACAACGGCCCGTATCGCCTTTGGTGGGATGGCCGCCACTCCGAAACGCGCCGCCACCGTTGAATCCCGGCTGGTCGGCAATGCGTGGAACGCCGCCACTATCGAGGCGGCGCTGTCGGCATTTGATGTCGATTTTTCCCCGATTGACGATATGAGGGCCTCGGCCGCCTACCGTCTGGAAACCGCCCGCAACCTGTTGTTGCGCTATTTTGCCGAACAGAGCGAGGGTCGCGCATCGACCCGAATTCTGGAGGTCACCCCATGAGCGTCAGCAAACCCCTGCCCCATGACGCTGCGTGTCTGCATGTGACTGGCGCGGCGCGCTATATCGACGATCTTGCCACTCCAGCGGACACGCTGCATTTGGCCTTTGGCTTGTCCACCATCGCCCGGGGGCGGATCGAGGCCATGGACCTTGACCCCGTGCGTGCCGCGGATGGCGTTCTCGAGGTCTTGACCTCGCTTGATCTGCCGGCCGACAACGATGTCTCGGCCGCCGCACATGATGAACCGTTGCTGTCAGACGGAACTATCCATTACATGGGCCAGCCGGTCTTTCTGGTGGTCGCAACAAGCCATATGGCCGCCCGCAAGGCCGCCCGTCTGGCCCGGATCGACTATTCCGAGCAGACCCCGATCCTGAGCATCGACGACGCGCTGGCAGCGGGACAGGCGTTCGAGCCGCCGCTGGAATTCGTCAAGGGCGATCCCGAGGCCGCCATCGCCTGCGCCGCCCATGTCATCGAAGGACAGATCGAGATCGGCGGGCAAGAGCATTTTTATCTGGAAGGCCACGTTGCTCTGGCGCTGCCGCAGGAGGGGGGCGACATGCTGATCCATTCCTCCTCGCAGCACCCTAGTGAAATACAGCACAAAGTCGCCGGCGCACTCGGCCAGCCATTCAACAGCGTGCGGGTCGAAGTCCGGCGCATGGGTGGAGGATTTGGCGGTAAGGAAAGTCAGGGGAACGCCTTGGCCGTCGCAACCGCTATTGTCGCGCAACAGACGGGCAAGCCAGTCAAGATGCGCTATGACCGGGACGATGACATGATCATCACCGGCAAACGACATGAGTTCCGCATCGACTACATCGCCGGTTTCAGTGACGAGGGCCGCATTACCGGGGTCAGCTTTACCCAATATTGTCGCGGCGGCTGGGCGCAGGATCTGACGCTGGCCATTGCCGACCGCGCCATGCTGCACGCCGACAACGCCTATCATTTGGAAAACGCCCGGATCACGTCGCATCGGTTGCGTACGAATACGGTCTCGAACACCGCCTACCGGGGGTTTGGGGGCCCGCAAGGTCTGCTGGGAATCGAGAGGGTCATCGACCACATCGCCCACGAGCTGGGCAAGGACCCCAAACAGGTGCGCGATGTCAATTACTACCGCCCGATGAGCGACGCTGCAAAAGAGACCACCCCCTACCACATGGAAGTCACCGACTGCGTCATCAACGAGATGGTCGCAACCCTGGCCAAAACCGCAGATTACACCGAACGGCGCCGCGCGGTTGCCAAATGGAACGCCGAAAACAAGATCCTGAAGCGGGGGATTGCCCTGACCCCGGTGAAATTCGGGATTTCCTTTACCCTGACATTCCTCAATCAGGCCGGCGCGCTCGTGCATATTTATTCCGACGGCTCGGTTCACCTGAATCACGGCGGCACGGAAATGGGACAAGGCCTGTTTACCAAGGTCGCCCAGGTCGCGGCCAGCGCCTTTGGTCTGCCGCTTACGGCCATCAAGATCACCGCAACCGACACCGCAAAAGTGCCCAACACCTCGGCAACCGCCGCCTCAAGCGGCTCGGATCTCAATGGGATGGCCGTCAAGGCGGCCTGCGATCAGCTGCGCAACCGCCTTATCCGCTTTCTGAAGGGCGAATACGCAGTCAAGAGTCAGGATATCCGCTTTGAAGACGGGCAGGTCCGAATTTCCGGCCACGAGACCCTCAGTTTCGCCGAGGTCGCCTCACGCGCCTATCAAAACCGTGTCTCTCTGTCGGCAACCGGATTTTATGCAACTCCCGACGTTGCTTGGGACCGCCTGAAAGGGTCGGGACGACCGTTCTATTATTTTGCCTATGGCGCCGCTGTCAGCGAAGTGGTGATTGACACCCTGACCGGCGAAAACCGGATCCTGCGCACCGATATCCTGCACGATGTGGGGCGCTCGCTGAACCCGGCGCTGGACCTTGGTCAGGTCGAAGGCGGGTTCGTGCAGGGCACCGGCTGGCTGACAACCGAGGAACTGGTCTGGGACGACAAGGGCCGTCTGCTGACCCACGCGCCGTCAACCTACAAGATTCCCGCATGCTCGGACCGCCCGGCAGAGTTCAACGTCCATCTCTGGGACAAGGGCCTCAATCAGGAGAAAACCATCTATCGCTCAAAGGCGGTGGGCGAGCCTCCGTTCATGTTGGGCACATCGGTGTTCATGGCGATTTCAGACGCAATTTCGGCCTGCGGCGACGGGCGCAGCTATCCGGCTCTGGATGCGCCGGCCACGCCGGAACGAATTCTCTTTGCGATCAAGGCCCAACAAGGGCGGGAGGGTGCATGAGCTTTGACCTTGACGCCCTGTGCGATGCCATATCCCGCCACGGTCCGGTTGCCCGGCTGCTGGTGGCCGACACCTCCGGCTCAACCCCCCGCGAAGCAGGCGCGGAAATGCTGGTGTGGGAAGACGGTCAGCATGGCACGATCGGCGGCGGCGCGTTGGAGTTTCAGGCGCTGGCCACGGCCCGCAAGGCCCTGCGCCCCGGCGCACCTGCCGGGCCGTGGTGGCGCACGCTCAACCGCATCCCGCTGGGCCCAGCTCTGGGCCAATGTTGCGGCGGCGCGGTCACGCTGTTGACCGAAAGGTTCGGCCCTACCGAAGAGGTCAGCCTTTGCCAGCTGGCGCAATCGACAACGCGGGTCAGCCGCCCTCTGCGCAGCGGTCCACCGCTTGAGGCAGCAACACACAAAAAACCCGGCCTCACCCCTAAGCACCTGACCGAAGACATCGCGCCCGCCCGTCCCCCGATCTGGATCTACGGCGCCGGGCATGTCGGCCGGGCGCTGGTCAATCTGCTGCCAAGGCTGGGATTTGACATCACTTGGGTTGATTGCACCGAATCCCGCTTTCCCGCCGACATCCCCCCGGGTGTCACTAGGCTGGTGGCCGCAGACCCGTCCCGATTGGTCCGCTACGCCCCGCATGATGCGCGCCATCTGGTTCTGACCCACAGCCATGCGCTGGATCTGGAAATCTGCCACCAGATCCTTGCCCACGGGTTTCACAGCGCCGGCCTGATCGGATCAGCCACGAAATGGGCGCGGTTTCGTGCGCGGTTGGGAAAACTGGGGCACGGCAGCGCACAGATTTCCCGCATCACCTGCCCCATCGGCCAGCCCGATCTCGGAAAATCGCCAACAGCCATCGCGCTGGGGGTTGCCTGCGTTCTGGCACGCGAAAGCAACACACAACAGGCAATGGGTGCCCCTGCGGCGGAACTTGCGATGTGACATGCAGCCCGGTGGTTGCGTAGCCTTATGCCCGCCCACAAGCAGGCCGCCCATTCCGGCATATCGATCTCGGGCCACCGGATCAGATCTTGTCTTGCAATGATCTCCGGGCTGGTCAAGATATCACCAGAACAAACCAGAATACCGATCTGGTGGCAGTGCAACGGCCTGCACCGCACACCGGCAAAAGGCAACAGCAGCACAGGCCTCTCGCCCCCGAACGAGGAGGCCTGAACAGGAAGGACAAGACATGAGCCTAATCAAGATGATCGCTCTGGGCGCAACGCTCGCGCTGGGCCTCATAACAAGCTCCGCCGCAGCTGAACCCATGAAAGTCGGCTTTATCTATATCGGCCCGGTTGGAGACCTTGGCTGGACCCACCAGCATGACGTCGGACGCCAAGCAATTGATGCCGCCTTTGGCGACAAGGTCCAGACCTCATATGTCGAAAGCGTCCCGGCCGGAAAAGATGCCGAGCGAGTCATGACGCAAATGGCTCTGTCGGGAACCAGACTGATTTTTGCCACCTCCTTTGACTACATGCGTGCGGTTCAAAAGGTTGCGAAAAAATTCCCCGATGTGAAATTTGAACACGCCACCGGCTATATGCGCGGCCCGAACATTTCTACCTATTCCGCCCGTTTCTATCAGGGTCGAACCGTGATCGGCCATATCGCCGGCAAGATGACCAAAACCAACATCATCGGCTATATCGCCTCGGTCCCCATCCCCGAGGTCGTGCGTGGAATCAATGCCGCCTATCTGGCCGCCAAAGCCGCAAACCCCAAAGTAAAATTCAAGATCATCTGGGTCCACAGCTGGTTTGATCCGGGCAAAGAAGCGGATGCCGCCAACAAGCTGATTCAAGAGGGCGCTGATATCATCATGCAGCATACCGACAGCCCCGCCGCCATGACCATCGCCGAAAAGAAAGGCGTCTATGCCTTCGGTCAGGCAACCGACATGAAAAAATTCGGCCCCCACGCCCAGCTATCCGCGATTATCGACAACTGGGGCCCCTATTATGTCAAGAGGGTCAAGGCTGTGATGGACGGAACGTGGACATCCAAAAACACATGGGACGGGATTGGTCCGGGCATGACCCAGATCGGCCGGTTTTCCGATGCCATCCCAGCGGATGTCAAAGCCTCGGCAAATGCCATCAAGGAGGGGCTGGCCAAGGGAACGCTCCACAGCTTTACCGGCCCGATCAACAAGCAAGATGGGTCAACCTGGCTCAAGGCAGGAGAGGTGGCCGATGATGCAACCCTCGCAAATATGGACTTTTACGTTCAAGGTATCGAGGGCACGCTTCCCAAATAACCCGACGGCCAGAGCGCGCCTTCTTCTTTGCCAAATACTCCCGGGGGGTGCCGGGGGGCAGGCAGCCCCCCGTCCGCGGTCGAACTCAACTGCCGTCTTCGATCTACGACAGCGTTTCGAAACGCATTAAAGGCAGGCCTCAAACAACGCGCGGGTGTTTTCCGCCGTCATCGTGACCGGGTTGCCACCACAGCTGGGATCGGCCAGCGCCATGTTGACCAATTCGTCCAGACGATCACGCCCAACTCCCATATCGCTGAGGGTCTCGGGAATGCCCATCTCGGCACGAAGCGCCATCACATAGTCGTAAAACCCGTCAAAGCCACCGGCGATCCCCATGTAATCGGCGGCGTGGGCAATCCGCTCTTCGATCAGCACGCGGTTCATCCGCAGAACCGGCGGCATGACCACGGCGTTGGTGGTGCCGTGGTGCAGATTATAGACCGCACCCAGCGGGTGGCTGATGGCATGAATTGCCCCCAAGCCTTTTTGAAACGCCGTTGCCCCCATCATCGCCGCAGCCATCATCTGGCTGCGCGCCTCGATGTCGGCGCCATCCTTGTAGGCGCGCGGCAAATAATCCTTGACGATCCGCATCCCTTCAAGGGCGATACCCTGACTCATCGGGTGGAAATGCGGGCTTGAATACGCTTCAAGGCTGTGGGCAAAGGCATCCATACCGGTGCCAGCCGTGATGAACGCGGGCATTCCGACCGTCAACTCGGCATCCGCAATCACGATTGTCGGCAAAACCTTGGGATGAAAGATGATCTTCTTCACATGGGTCTCGGAATTGGTGATGACACTTGCGCGCCCCACCTCAGACCCAGTTCCCGCGGTTGTCGGCACCGCGATGATCGGCGCGATTGCATCGCTGTCCGCCCGCGTCCACCAGTCACCCACGTCTTCGAAATCCCAGACCGGCAGGTTCTGGCCCGACATGAAGGCCACCATCTTGCCCAGATCCAGCCCCGAGCCGCCACCAAAGGCGATCACCCCGTCATGTTTCCCGGCATGATAGGCCGCAACGCCGGCGGCAAGGTTCTTTTCATTGGGGTTTGGATCGACATCGGCAAAAATCGCCCGCCCCAGACCGGCCGCCGCCATCAGGTCCAGCGTCTTTTTCGTCACCGGCAGTTCTGCAAGCCCCCGGTCGGTGACCAGCAGGGGGTTCTGGATCCCGGCCTCGGCGCAGGCATCGCCAATTTCGGCGATCCGTCCCGCGCCAAAGCGGATGTTCGTAGGGTATGACCAGTTTCCGACAAGTTTCATGATTCAGATATTCCTCAGATGATAGGATTTCGGACGTGTGAGGTTGTGATAGCCAAGAACCGACAGGCTGCCGCCGCGACCGGTGTTCTTGCAGCCGGTCCAGCACAGGCCGGGATCGAGGTAATCGGCCCGGTTCATGAAGACGGTGCCGGTCTCAATCGCGTCGCCAATCGCCTCGGCCCGCGCCATATCACCCGTCCATAACGAAGCCGTCAGGCCGAATTCGCTATTATTCATCAGGGCGACCGCCTCAGCGTCATCCTTGACTGGCATGATTCCCACGACCGGGCCAAAGCTTTCGTCGCGCATCACGCGCATATCATGCGTTACATCAACCAGAATCTGCGGCATCAGATATGGTCCCTCGCCGGTATCGGCGGGAAATAGCGCGGGATCAATCAGGGGGCGCGCACCTGCCGCAATCGCCTCAGCGGTCTGGGCGCGCACCTCATCGGCAATGCGCGTCTGCGCCATCGGTCCCATGGTCGTTTCGACCTCTAGCGGATTGCCCAGCTTATAGGTGTTGACCAAGGCCACAGCCCGTTCGACAAACTCATCAAAGCGGCTCTCGGCGACATAAATCCGCTCGATACCGCAGCAGCACTGACCCGAGTTGAACATCGCCGCATCAATCAGCGTATCAACTGCAGCCTCCATGTTGGCGTCGTCCATGACATAACCGGGGTCTTTGCCGCCCAGCTCCAGCCCAAGGCCGGTAAAGGTGCCCGCAGCGGCGTGTTCCATCATCCGCCCGCCACCGACCGAGCCGGTGAAATTGACGAAATTGAACGCCCCCGCGCCGATCAGTTTGCCGGTCGTATCGTGCGAGATAAAGAGATTCTGAAACACGTCCTCAGGAATGCCCGCGGCGTGAAAACCCTCGGCCATGCGCTCGCCCACCAGCGGCGTCTGGCTGGCCATTTTCAGGATCACCGAGTTGCCCGCGATCAAGCCCGGCGCCACGCCATTGATCGCTGTCATAAACGGATAATTCCACGGCGCGATCACCATCACGACGCCATGCGGCACACGCTTGATATAGCGCTTGAAACTATCGCTTTCCTCAACCTCGATCGGGGCAAGGGCGCGTTCGGCGATTTCGGCCATATAGGTTGCGCGCTCATTAAAGCCTGAAAACTCGCCCCCATAGCGCACCGGTCGACCCATCTGTTTTGCCAGCTCCGGCACGATCAGATCATTCATCGCACCGACATTTTCAACCCCTTTCATCACTAGCGCAACGCGCTCCGCCAAGGGGCGGGCCGCCCAGTCTTTTTGTGCCGCGCGCGCCCTTGCGACGGCCAAAGCCGCAGCATCAGACGAGAGCAGCGGGCGTTCAACCAGAATCGACCCGTCAATGGGAGAGATACATTTCAATGTGTTCACGTCAGACTCCTGTCGTATGAGGAGACCTCGATCAAGTTTCCATCGGGGTCGTTGAAATAAACGGAATTTATCGCACCGCGCGCGCTGGTCACAGTCTGGATGTCACACATGCCCAACACCGCAGTCACGCCCGTTCAAACCCGCGCGCGACCTCGTAATCGGTGACAACGCGGTCAAATTCCTCGACCTCCCATGTCGCGCAACGGGTATAATGGTCAACAACATCGTCCCCCAACGCCGCGCGCAGCATGGTCGAGCCATGCAGCGCCGCGGCCGCATCGCGCAGATTTCCGGGTATGTGGTCAACCGCCTTGGCCGCGTAGGCATCGCCCGTCAAAGGATCGCCAAGCGGCAGTTTTTCCTCGATCCCTTGAAGGCCCGCCGCCAGCATCGCGGCCATCGCCAGATAAGGGTTAAGGTCCGATCCGCCGATCCGGCATTCGATCCGGACCGCCTTGGTCCCCTCGCCGCACAGGCGGAACCCGGCGGTGCGGTTATCCACAGACCACGCCGTGCCAGTGGGGGCAAATGTACCTTTTTGAAAGCGTTTGTAGCTGTTGATATAGGGCGCCAGAAACACCGTCATATCGGGGGCGTATTTGATCAGACCGGCCACATAATGACGCATCAAATCCGACATGCCGTGGGGCTTGTCCGCATCATAAAACAACGGTTTGCCGTCTTGCCACAGCGATTGATGCACATGGCTTGAGCTGCCGACACGATCATGGTGCCATTTCGGCAGGAACGTCACGGCATGGCCCTGCTGCCAGGCGATTTCCTTGACGGCGTGCTTGGCGATGGTGTGGTTATCGGCGGTTGCCAGCGGCGCGCCATAGCGGATGTTCAGCTCCTCTTGCCCGGCCTCGGCCTCGCCTTTGGTGTTTTCAACCGGGATTCCGGCGGCGTATAGATGGTTGCGGATCGGGCGCATAATGCCCTCTTCCTTGGTGGTCTGGAGGATATGATAATCCTCGTTATAGGCGCTGATCGGGGCAAGATCACGAAACCCCCCGGCGCGGATTTCATCAAAGGATTTCTCAAACAGAAAAAACTCAAGCTCGGTTGCCATCATTGCATCAAGGCCCAGCGCCTCAAGCCGCGCAATCTGGCGCTTCAGGACCGCGCGAGGGCTGTGCGAGATCGGCTGGTGGCTGTGGTGATCCAGCACATCGCAAAGGACCATCGCCGTTCCCTCCAGCCACGGCACCGGGCGCAGGGTGGAAAGGTCCGGCTTCATCACATAGTCGCCATAGCCAGCCTGCCACGAGGTCGAGGCATAGCCGTCAGGTGTGGCCATTTCCAGATCCGTTGCCAGAAGGTAGTTGCAGCAATGGGTCTCGTGCCAGGCGCTGTCGATGAAATGCCGGGCAACAAAGCGCTTTCCCATCAGCCGACCCTGCATGTCCACCATCACGGCCAGAACCGTGTCCATACTGCCATCGGAAACCGCCAGTTTCAGCGCATCGAAAGAAAGGGGGGCTGTCGTAGGGGAGGTCATCAGAGTTCCTTTGTCTTGCAAGGGGAAAGGGGCCCGTCGAGAGAGGCCCCTTTCCAGTGATTCGTCAACCGATCAGATCAAACTGGCGGTCAGCCATAGCGATAGGGTCGACCCGCCTTGACCATCGTCGCGTTGTAATCCTTGATGATGCCAACGACCTTGGCCTTCAACTCGGATTGCTGGGCAATTTCCTCCCAGAACTTGTGGGCCGCATCCTCCACGGTCTGCCACTCGGAATCCGGGATCGTGGTCAGCTTCAGTTTGGTGCCTTTGACCCGCAGCGAAGCCTCGCCGCCCCAGTACCACCACTGCCGGTGGAGGTGGCTGTCGTTCATGCACACCTGCAGCAGGGTCTGCAAGCGCGGCGTCAGTTCATTCCAGCGGTCCATGTTGGCAAAGAAATGCCCGATCCAGGCGCCCGAAATGTTGTTGGTCAGGAAGTATTTGGTGACGTTCGCCCAGCCCGAGGTGTAATCCTCGGTGATACCGGACCATGCCAGACCGTCCAGTTCGCCGGTCTGCAACGCAACCTCGGCATCCTCCCACGGGATGGTCACGGGCACGACGCCGAATTGCTCCATAAAGCGACCGGCGGTCGGGAAGGTAAAGACCTTGAGACCCTTCAGATCATCGAGTGAGCGGATCGGTTTCTGCGTGGCAAAGTTGGCCGGATCCCAAGACCCCGCCGAAATATGCTTGACCCCGACCTTGGCGTATTCCTCTTTCCAGATCTTGTCCAACCCGTACTGATTGAACAGCACCGGCACATCCAGACTGTAACGGCTGGCAAACGGGAAATAACCGCCAAAGACGGTGACCTCTGTAGGGCTGGCCATGCTATCGTCATCCGACTGCACCGCATCAATGGTGCCCTTTTGCATTGCCCGGAATAATTCGCCTGTCGGCACAAGCTGATCCGAGGTGAACAGTTCAATCTGCATTTCATCGCCGGCAATGGCGTTGAATTTTTTCACCATCGGGGTGATCACCTGTTCGGCCAACGCAGGGCCGGCATAGGTTTGCAGGCGCCACTTGATCTTGGGCCCGGCGGCCATGACGGCCGGCGCCGCCAGCGTGGCCGCGGCGCCGATCCCGGCTGAGGTTAAGAATTTGCGTCTGGAAGTCATGATAACTCTCCTTGTTGGGTTATGATTTCAGGTCATTGCCTGTCTGCACGCTCCGTCAACGGAGTTCTGATTAACCATGGCCGCCCCCGAAATAGATGTAATTCGGCAGCCAAAGCGCGATTTGCGGAAAAATCATGTTCAAGGCCAGCGCCAGCACCATGACCCCGACAAACGGAATGATCGAACCGTAAATGTCGCGCATGTTGATCTCGGGTGGCGCCATGGCGCGCATCAGAAAAAGGTTATAGCCAAAGGGAGGAGTCATATAGGCAATCTGCGTGGTGATCGTATAAAGCACGCCATACCAGATCAGGTTGAACCCGAGATGATGCACCAGCGGGATATAAAGCGGTGCGACGATCACCAGCATCGCGGTGTCGTCCAGAAACGTCCCCATGACCAGAAAGCTAAGCTGCATCAGGATCAGGATCGTCCATGGTGAAAGGCCCAGTTCATCGGTAAACAGGTGGTCGATGGACTTGACCGCGCCCAAGCCGTCAAACACCGCGCCAAAGCCCATGGCCGCGAGAATGATGAACATAAACATGCAGGAAATCGCCAGCGTGCTGCGGACCGATTTTTCAAACACCTGCCGGTTCATACGCCCCTTGAGGACTGCTGCCATAAAAGCTGTCATCGCCCCCAAAGCCGAACTTTCGGTCAGCGAGGTCCAACCCTTGACGAACGGAAACATCATGGCAAAGAAAATAATCAGCGGTAACAGGCCCGCCTGCAGCAGGCGCAGGCGCTCACGCATGGGAACCTTGTCGCGCTCTTCCTTGGACAGGGTGGGGCCAAGTTCGGGATTTATCCTGCACCGGACGTAAATATAGAGAATGAACATCCCCGCCATCACCAGCCCGGGAATGACTCCGGCCAGCCACAACTGGCCCACGGGTTGGCGCGCGATCATCGCATAAAGCACCAGAACGACCGATGGTGGCACAAGAATCCCCAGGCTCGAGCCCGCCTGAATGACCCCGGTGACCATCCGTTTGTCATACCCCCGCTTCAAAAGTTCGGGCAGTGCGATGGTGGCGCCGATTGCCATGCCCGCAACGCTGAGACCGTTCATCGCCGAGATCAGCACCATCAAGCCGATCGTGCCAATAGCCAAACCGCCGTGCACAGGGCCCATCCAGACATGAAACATCTTGTAAAGGTCATCGGCTATCTTGGATTCGCTCAGGACATAGCCCATGAAAATGAACATCGGCAGCGTCAGCAACGGATACCATTTCATCAGCTTCATGACCGCCGAGAACGGAATGTCCGAGCCCCCCGTCCCCCACAGGGCAAGCGCGGCAACAGCGGCCACTGCACCGATCGCGCCAAACACGCGTTGGCCGGTCAGAAGCATCAGCATCATGCTGGAAAACATGAAAATGGCGATCATGTCATAAGACATCAGACGCTCTCCCCGCGCTGTTGGGCGGCCGGTTCATCGGCGCGCAAATCGATCCCCCTCAGGGTCGCGACATCCTTGAAAAATTCCGAGATCGCCTGCAGAAGCATCAGAAATATCCCGATGCTGGCCAATGTCTTGACCGGCCACAGATACGGGCGAAAGGCCGTGGGTGAGCGCTCGACATAACCCAGCAGCTTGCCCGCCGCCTCAGCGCCGCCGGTGATGTAGCTATAGATGAGGTGGCGAAAAAAGGTAATTGGACTGTCGCCAAAATAGCCCAGCGCATAGGCCGTCGATCCGATCGCCCCGTAAAGAACGACACCAAGATAAAAGACCAGAAACCAGACCGTAAAGGCATCGACCCACGCCTTTTGCCGGGTGGACCAGCTGCCATAGAACAGATCCATACGCACATTAGCCCCCAGCTGGATCGAATAGGGTCCGCCCAGCAGGTAATAGGCAACCAGCGAAAACTGCGCAATTTCCAGCGTCCAGCGCGACGGCTGAAAAAAGGTTTTCGAGAACGACGACCACAGCAGGACCCCGACCATGACGAATATTCCATACATCATGACGCGACCGATCCGATAGTTCATCGCATCGATGATGCGCACATATCTTACGATGAATGTTGGCACGTCTATCCTCCTGTCCCGCGCTTGGGGTTTGTGTTGACTTGCAGACCCAGCTGCCCCAGCGCCTCGGCCAGCCAGCCGGTCAGCATCGCGGCCAAGGCCTGTTGTTGTGCCGGTGATGCGATCAGATCGTTGCGTATCTCGAGCATCACATTGGGCAAACCCGCCGTCAGGGCGTGTTGTTGCAGGGTATGCGTCACCCCGTCCGCCGGAGCATAGGGGGCGTTGCGCTCGACCAGCCGCGGCGTGTGACGCGCAGCACTGGCCAGCAAGAGGTCGGCAAGACGGCTATCGGTATCGTGCAAAACTCCAATCTCGGTTCGACGAGTCTCGCCGCGGTAAACCGGGGTAAAACTGTGGATCGTGACCAATGCCCGAGCCCCTGCAGCGCGCCTGATCTGGGCCTCCAGCGCAGTTTTGAACGGCATATAGACGCTGCGGATACGCGCATTCCGCTCGGCCTGGTCCAAATTGCGATTGCCCGGAATTTCAAAAATCTCGCTTTCGGCCGGCATGGCGTCGGGCGCATCTGGCGGACGGTTGCAATCATAAACCAGACGCGAGACGGTGCTGGCCACCAGCGGCGCATCCATTGCCTCCGAGACCGCAACTGCAACGGCCCGCGCGCCGGGATCCCAGGCGACATGGCTGCGCGCAACCTCGGGGCCGATACCAAGATCGCCAAACTCCGCGGGAAAGCGGTTGGACGCATGCTCGCACACCAGAACGACCGGGGTGGCGGCATCAGGCCGGACGACCTCGACAGGCGGCTCGGCCCCGGCGCGACCCTGATCTGCTGGCAGCATGATTACCTCTTTAAGAGAATCGTTGCGATTTGACTTTCTGTCACCGAGAATTATGAAAAGAATTCTTCAAGAATACCTGACTTGTCAATCCGGTTTCTGAAATTATTTCTTCACGCGTCCTTGGCCTGTCCTTATATAGTCTATTCAGGAGGCAGCATGTCCCAGACACCCGATACGGTTTTCCAACGCCTGACGCGGCTCAACGACACATTCACTCGGGCCGAGCGTCAACTGGCCGGGTCACTGTTGGAAAACTACCCGGTGTCCGGGCTTGGTTCGATCACCAATGTGGCCCGGAACGCCAATGTCTCGACCCCAACGGTCGTGCGTATGATGCACAAGATTGGCTATTCCGGCTTCCCCGATTTCCAGAACGCCCTGCGACAAGAGGTCGAGGCAAAGATATCAAACCCCATTGCCAAGCACGAAAGCTGGGCGGCCCAGGCCCCCGACGAGCATATCCTCAACCGTTTCACCAAGGCGGCCACGCAGAATATCCGCCAATCTCTGGCGCAGATCGAGACCAGAGATTTCGAAGCCGCCGCCGACCTGCTGGCCGATGACTCGCGGACGACATATATCGTCGGGGGGCGCATCACCCGGGCGCTGGCGGATTATTTCTTTTTGCACATGCAAGTAATCCGCCGAGAGGTCGCCCTGATCCAGTCGATCTCGAACGCCTGGCCGCATGACCTCCTGAATGTTGAAACCGGGGATGTGCTGGTCGTGTTCGATGTCCGCCGCTATGAAAATGCGACCCTGAAACTGGCCGAGATGGCAAAAAGAAAGGGCGCGCGGATCATCCTGTTCACCGATCAGTGGCAATCTCCGGTCAGCACATTCGCCGAACTGGTCTTTGCCAGCCGGATCGAGGTACCCAGCGCATGGGACAGCGCCATTGTCCCCATGCTGTTTGTCGAGACCCTGCTGGCAGCGGTGCAAGAGCGCACATGGGACAAGACGCGCGATCGTATGGAAACGCTGGAAGAGATGTTTGACGAAACCCGCTTCTTCAGAAAATTCACCTGATCCTTGGGCGGTTTTTTAGCTCCTAATGCCACAATCCGTTCGGATAACGCCAGCATTTCCTGCGCGCCTTGGCGAGCGGAGCAGGCAACAGTCACAAACAATCTGAAAAACCGGCATAATTTTGCCATATTTATTAAGGCAAACTGAACGCGCGTCGGCAAAAGGCGCGTCACAACAACAACAAGCAGCAAAATACAGGTATCGAAATGTCAGACTCTACAACACAAGACGAAACAGAAGTTTCAAACGTCCGCGCCGCGGGCGCCTTCCTTCTGGATTTTTTCACGGTATTCTTCGTCGCCGGATATGCCATTGCAAAATTCAATCACTCGTCATTCCTGGGCGGCAAGACGGCGTTGCTCGCCGCGGCCATCGTCATTTTCTATTTCGTCATCGGGAAATACGTCGGCGGCACGCTCTGGCAGCGGATTACCCGGATCAAGTAACCTGTCAGCAAGGTCCCGGGCGGCAGGGCAAAACGGCCCCCGGACCCTGACCTTCCTGCAGCGCCCCACCGGGGAGCGCGGGATATCCGAAAAATTACCGCCGTTCTTGATTTCGATCATGTTTACCCCCTGATCCCGGTGCTATCGGCAGGGCATGACACATGCTGATCACCCCGCAACCATATCGGGTCTGGGGCAACGGGTTGTACGCCTGTTGCCACCGTTGCCGCTGTTTTTGCTGCAACCGATCCTGCGCCGGATCGTAACCCGGGTCGCGCGCAAAAATCCTGACATGTTCGGGCGGCTTGGCCCGCATCTGCGCGCCCGCTTTGTTATTGATCCGGTGAACCTGCCATTTGTCCTGCTGCTCAGGCCCGACCCGAATGACCTGTTGCTGCGAGCCTGTTCACGGCGCAACATCCCACCCCATGACGCCCGCATCACCGGGGGATTTCTGGATCTTCTGATGCTGGTGGACAGCGACCTCGATGGAGACGCGCTGTTTTTTTCCCGCGATCTTACGATCACCGGCAACACCGAGGCAGTCGTATGCCTGCGCAATGCGCTGGATGACGTGGACGACAGCATCGCCGAGGACGTCGCCGCGATGTTCGGCCCACCCGGGCGCATGACCCTGAACGGTTTCCGCCGCATGAACGAAAGACGAGGGCAAAATCATGATCCGTCCTGAACTGGTCTGCCCCGCAGGAACCCCGTCAGCAATGCGAACCGCGGTCGATGCGGGGGCCGATGCGGTCTATTGCGGCTTTCAGAATGCCACCAATGCGCGGAATTTTCCGGGTCTGAACTTTACAGTGCCGGAACTCGAGAAATCCGTCGCGGGGGCCCATGCCCACGGAACCAAGGTGCTGTTGGCTGTGAACACATTTCCGCCCGCCGGCAAGGTCGATCTGTGGAAAGAGGCCGTCGATGCCGGGTCGCGGATCGGCGTTGATGCCTTTATCGTTGCCGACATCGGGGTTGCCGATTATATCCACCGGACGCATCCCGACATCCGTCTGCACCTTTCGGTGCAAGCCGCGGCCTCGACCCCCGAAGCAATCCGCTTTTACTGCCGTGAATTCAACGTTAAGCGGGTCGTTCTGCCGCGCATCCTGACCGTGCCCGAGATCCGCGACATGGCGGCTGCAATCCCCTGCGAGGTGGAAACCTTCATCTTTGGCAACCACGGGCTGATGGTCGAGGGGCGCTGCAGTCTGACCAACTATATCACCGGACTTTCAACCAATATGGACGGGGTCTGCTCGCCCGCCGCAGATGTGCAATATATCCGCGATGACGCCGGCAACATGACGACGCGGCTGGGGGCATTCACGATCGACTGTTTTTCGTGCTCGGAAAATGCCGGCTACCCGACGATCTGCAAGGGGCGCTATCAGGCGGCAGCCCATGAGGGACCGTATTATGCCTTTGAAGAGCCGATCAGCCTGAACCTGTCGGCGCTGCTTCCCGACCTGATGAGCGCCGGCGTCACGGCGCTGAAAATCGAGGGGCGCCAGCGGTCACGAGCCTATGTGAAAAAGGTGGTCGGTGCTTTTCGCAAGGCGGTGGACAGCATCATGGCCGGGAATGACCCTGAAATTGCCGCGCTGATCGCCCTGACCGAGGGGCAAAAACAAACCGAAGGCGCCTTCAAAAGCAAGACATGGCGGTAAGCGAGCTGATGAAACTGACAATCGCACCGATCCCCTTCCATTGGGACGCCCAAACCAAGCTGGACTTTTACGCCCGCATCGCGGACGAAGCGCCGGTAGATGTCGTCCATATCGGTGAGGTGATCTGCTCAAAACGCGCGCCCTTCTTTGAAAAGCACTACGACACCGTCGCCGAGCGCCTGACCCGAGGCGGGAAAACCGTGGTCTTTTCCACGCTGGCCGAGGTCATGTTGCCCCGCGAGCGCAAGATGATCGCCAGTTACTGTGCCCCCTCAGAGTTGCTTTTGGAAATCAACGACAGTTCAGCCCTCTGGCATCTGGAGGGGCGGCCCTTTCGTGTCGGTCCCCTAATGAATGTCTATAACGAGGCCACCATGGCCTATCTGGCCGGCCTCGGAGCAACCCATTTCAGCCTGCCCGCAGAACTGCCCGCATCCTCGGCGGCAATTCTGGCGGCAACGGCAAAGTCGCTGGGGGTCACGACCGAGGTGCAGGTGTTCGGTCGTGCCTCACTGGCGTTGTCAGCCCGCTGTTATCACGCCCGTGCCCACAACCGCATCAAGGACAATTGCCAGTTTGTCTGCGAGGAAGACCCCGACGGAATGCCGCTGAAAACGCTGGACTCCGAGGATTTTCTGATCGTCAACGGCATCCAGACGATGTCCAACAGCTACGTCAACCTGCTACCCGAACTCGAGGACATCCGCGACATGGGGATCACCCATGTTCGCCTGGTGCCGCACACGCAGGACATGGTCGCCATCAGCCGGATCTTTCACCGGGTCATTGCCGGTGATCTGTCCCCGGACGAGGCCGAGCGTACCCTTGCAACGCTGAACATTCCGGCACCCTTTTCCAACGGCTTCTGGTATGGGGCACCGGGGCATCAACGCCTTGCACACAAACCCGTGGCCGCCGCCTGAGTCCTGTCCTTACGCGCCCTGACGCCCCCCCTGACAGACCTTGCAATCGGCCCGACGGGTCAGGCGCATCTTGCGGCTTTCGCCATAAAGGGCGTCATAGATCAGCATCTCGCCCTTCAGAACCTGTCCGGCGCCGGTGATGTATTTCAGCGCTTCGACCGCCATCATTGCGCCAAGAACACCGGGAAGCGCCCCGATCACCCCCGCTTCGGCGCAGGTGGGCGCCAGACCCTCGGCCGGGGGTTCGGGAAAAACGCAAGCGTAACACGGCGTTCCGGCCTTGCTGTCATAGAGACTGATCTGCCCCTCCCACTGGCTGATCGCACCGGCAACCAGAGGCTTGCCAAGGGCGACGCAAACGTCATTGGCCAGATAGCGAGTGGCAAAATTGTCCGAGCCGTCCAGCACCAGATCGAAATCGGCAATCAGCCTTGACGCGCTATCGGCGTCCAACCGACGGTTATAGGGCAGAATTGTCACATGCGGGTTGATGGCCTGCAAACCTTTTTCGGCGCTGAGGACCTTAGGCATGCCTATGCGCTGTTCGGTGTGGAGGACCTGACGTTGCAGATTGGACAGGCTGACCGCATCGTCATCAATGACGCCGATCGTGCCAACCCCTGCCGCCGCCAGATACAACAACGCCGGAGACCCCAGCCCGCCGGCACCAATAACCAACACCCGCGCGGCCTTCAGGCGTTGCTGGCCGACTCCGCCGACCTCACGCAGGATGATGTGCCGGGCATACCGCTCCAGCTCGGTTTCGGAAAAAATCACGGGGTTGGTATCCTGAGTCATCTCGGGGGGCCTCTGCTTGGAGCCATGACAATAGCCAGCCACAGGCCAGAACCGCAACCGCAATCGCCGCGACAATCAGCCAGCTCTGCGGGCCGGAATCCGCGAATTGTCTGTCGGAAAGCAGAGGACCAGCGGATCACTCCTCGCCCGTCGAACCAAATCCGCCCTGCCCGCGCGCGCTGGGACTCAGTGCATCCTGACGGGAAAAGCACGCCCGCACCACCGGAGCAAGCACAAGCTGCGCGATCCGCGCGCCGTGACAGACACGAAAGGACTGATCCCCAAGGTTGATCAGAATTACCCCCAGTGGCCCGCGATAATCACTGTCGATCGTGCCCGGCGCATTTGCCAGCGTCACCCCGTGTTTCAGGGCCAGCCCCGAACGCGGGCGAATTTGCGCTTCAAAGCCGGCGGGGATCTCGATCTTCAGGCCGGTCGGAACCAGCAGGCGCGCCATAGGGGCCAGCAACACCCCGTCTTGTCGCTCGGCGGGCCCGAGGTTGGCACGTAGATCGGCCCCCGCCGCCCCCTCGGTTTCATAGCGTGGCGGCACAAGCGCCGGGTCGGCTTCGGACGTCAAGGTGAACCGAATGGTCGCGCTCATTGGTCGCCCCGCAGACATGCGGCAATCTTTTCCGCCAACTTGGCGGCAACCCGCTCCTTGTCCATCCTTGGCCACACATCAACCCCGGTTTCGGTAATTACCGTAACGGCGTTTTCCTGACCGCCCATAATGCCGGTTTCCGGACGCACGTCATTGGCGATAATCCAGTCACAGCCTTTTCGCAGGCGTTTGGCCGCAGCATTCTTGACCACGTCGTCGGTCTCGGCGGCAAAGCCGACAACCAGATCCGGGCGGCCTTTTTTCATCTGTGCCGTGCGGGCCAGAATATCGGGGTTCTCGGCGAATTGCAGTTGAGGAAGGCTGCCCTTGACGTCCTTCTTGATCTTTTGCCCCTTTGCCTTGGTCACACGCCAATCCGCCACTGCCGCGGCAAAGATCGCCGCATCCACCGGCATCGCCTCGGCCACAGCTGCCGCCATTTCACGCGCGGTTTCCACCTCGATCACAGTCACCCCGCGCGGGCGTGCGGCCAACGCCGGACCAGTAACGAACACGACCTCGGCGCCAAGGGCGGCCAGCGCCCGGGCAATCGCGCTGCCCTGAGCGCCCGAGGATCGGTTGGCGATATAGCGCACCGGGTCGATCGGCTCATGCGTCGGCCCCGAGGTCACCAGAACCCGTCGCCCCGCCAACGGCCCGGCGCCAAGAGCGGCCGCGATCGCCTCGACAATCGCGAGCGGCTCGGCCATACGCCCGGGGCCGACCTCACCACAGGCCATATCCCCGTCAAGCGGCCCGACGAAACCGATACCGTCCTTTTGCAGTGTCATGACGTTGCGCTGCGTCGCCGGATGCAGCCACATACGCACATTCATCGCCGGTGCCACCAGAACCGGCTTGTCCGTGGCCAACAACAACGTGCTGGCCAAATCGTTGGCCAGACCCTGCGCCATTTTTGCCAGCAGATCGGCCGTTGCCGGGGCAACCACCACCAGATCGGCGGCGCGAGACAGCTGGATATGGCCCATTTCGGCCTCGTCCGTCAGATCGAAAAGGGCCCGGTAAACCTTTTCCCCCGCCAGTGATGCAACCGACAAGGCCGTTACGAATTCCTCGGCAGCGGCAGTCAGAACCGGCGTCACCGTCGCGCCGCGGGCGCGGAGTTTTCGGATCAGATCCAGCGACTTGTAGGCGGCAATTCCGCCGCCGATAACCAGCAATATCCGTTGACCTGCCAGCATTGAATATCCCCTTTTCCATGCCCCCGCAGTTTTGCCCAAGCCCGAAGCAGAGGCAAGCACCGAAGGCCATCGCCATGCGTCTTTTTTCAGTGCGGTTTTCTTGCGCTTGGCCGGTGTTCCGGTGTAGCCCGATGGCAGAACACCCATGACAAGGGCATGGCAAAGGATCGTCATCGTGCAGTTGCAGCCTCTATCGTTGGTTATCGGCGGCGCCGCCTCGGGGAAATCCCGCTGGGCGGAGGGCCTTGTGTCAGCCACCGGGCGTCCGCGCCACTACATCGCCACCGCGACCGCAGGAGACGCCGGGATGCAGGCCAAAATCACCCGGCACCAGCAGGCTCGCGGAGCAGGTTGGGCAACGCAGGAAAGCCCGCTTGATCTGGCCGGGGCGATCGAACACCTGCCCGCTGATGCCGTTGGCCTTGTTGACTGCATGACGATGTGGCTGACAAACCATCTGCTGGCCGGTAGCGACATTGACAGGGCCACGACCGATCTGCTGGAGGCCATCGGGCGCTGCCCGGCCCCCCTCGTTCTGGTCACCAACGAGGTCGGCACGGGTGGCATCCCCGAGAACGCGCTGGCACGCCAATTCCAAGCGTTGCAAGGCCAGCTGAACCAGTCTGTCGCCGCGCAGGCGGGACTGGTCGTTGCTGTCATCGCCGGATTGCCCATGGTCCTGAAAGGCGCGCTGCCGGAGGGCCGGACATGACACGCGTCTCGGCAACACGCCGCCCGGCAACAACCTGGTGGTGGGTGCGCCACGGTCCAACCCATCACAAGGGGCTGATCGGGTGGACCGACCTGCCCGCCGACCTGTCGGACACCGGCACCCTTGCCCGCCTTGACGCCGCGTTGCCAAAGACGGCGCTTGTGGTTTCGTCTGACCTGACACGCGCGGTCACAACAGCCGACGCCATTCAGGCAAAGCGACAGCGCCTGCCCCATGCAAGAACCTTGCGCGAAATAAATTTCGGCGATTGGGAAGGCCGCACCTTTCAGGACATTGCAAAATCGGATCCGGCGCGCGCCCGGGCCTATTGGTCAAACCCCGGCAAGACCTGCCCACCCAACGGTGAATCATGGAACGACACCGCCGCCCGGGTCGCCGGATTCGTAGCCGAGGTCAACCACGCACATCCCGGGGCCGATATCATCGCGGTCGCCCATTTCGGAGTGATCCTGACGCAACTGCAACACGCCGCCGGGATCAAGCCCCGCGCAGCCCTGTCCTTCAGCATCGACAACCTGTCACTGACGCGGCTGCAGTTCCTTGATCCGGAATGGCGCGTTCTTGGGGCCAATCATCTGTTTTCAGAGGAGAAACCCGCATGAAACCGGGCGCAGAACCACGGCGTGGAGATGAAAGACGATCAGGGCCGATCACCCGCAGCCATCCAGCCCGCCGGGCACACTTATTAGAGGCAGTCTCATGAGCCGCGCGCGCAACATTTTGTTCATCATGTTCGACCAACTGCGCTGGGATTATCTGAGCTGCGCGGGGCATCCACATCTGCACACGCCACATATCGACGCGCTGGCGGCGCGTGGCGTGCGTTTCTCGCGCGCCTATATTCAATCGCCGATCTGTGGCTCTTCGCGCATGTCCACCTATACCGGACGCTATGTCCACAGCCACGGCGCCTCGTGGAACGGCATTCCGCTGAAAGTGGGCGAAATGACCATGGGCGATCACCTCCGTGCCGCCGGAATGGAATGCTGGCTGGTGGGCAAGACCCATATGCGCGCCGACGCCGAAGGGATGGCGCGACTTGGGCTGGAGCCCGACAGCCTGATCGGGGCTCGGGTGGCAGAATGCGGGTTTGACGTGTTTGAACGCGATGACGGGATGCGCCCCGAAGGCCCGGACGGCTTTTATGACCCTAATAGAGCTCTGGCCTACAACGACTGGCTGCGCGCCAAGGGATATAACAGCGACAACCCTTGGCACGACTTTGCCAATTCCGGGCTGGATGACGCCGGGAACGTGCTATCCGGCTGGTTCATGCAAAATGCAGGCGAACCGGCCAACATACGCGAGGAGGACAGCGAAACCCCCTATATGACAGGGCGCGGCATCGCCTTCATGGAGCAGGCCCGCGCACCGTGGTGTTGCCATCTCAGCTATATCAAACCGCATTGGCCCTATATCGTTCCCGCCCCGTATCACGACATGTACGGCCCCGAACACATCCTTCCGCCGGTGCGCACAGGGCCGGAATATCAAGGCGCCCATCCGGTGCTGCGCGCCTTCATGGACACCAGAATCGGCCGCGCGTTCGCCCGCGACGAGCTGCGCGAAAAGGTGATCGGCGCCTATATGGGCCTGATCAAGCAGGCCGACGACCAGATGGGGCGGCTGTTTGCGTGGATGGAGGAAACCGGGCGGATAAAGGACACCATGATCGTTCTGACCTCGGATCACGGAGATTTTCTGGGCGATCACTGGATGGGCGAGAAAACCTTTTTTCAGGATGCGTCGGTCAAGGTCCCGCTGATCATCCATGATCCCTCGGAGGCCGCAGATAAAACCCGCGGCACCGTTTGCGATGCCTTGGTCGAAACCATCGATCTGGCGCCAACCTTTGTTGACTTTGCCGGGGGCTCGGTGGCTGGGCATATCCTTGAGGGGCACTCACTGTTGCCGATCCTGCACGGAACCGCATCCGCCCCGCCGCGTACGTTCGCGATCAGCGAATACGACTATTCCGCCTCGGGCATCGCAGAGCATCTGGGGCTGGGCGTGCGCGACGCCGTCATGTTCATGGTGGCGACAAAAAAGTGGAAACTGATCCATTGCGAGGGCGGCTTTCGCCCGATCCTGTTTGATCTGGAAAACGACCCTGACGAGGTCCATGATCTGGGCGATTCTGCCGCGCATGCGGATGTCATTGGAGCACTTTATCAACATCTGTTTGACTGGGCCCGTCGACCCTCGCAGCGCACCACCCGCTCTGAAGCGCAGCTGATCAAAATGCGCACCCAAAGCCGCAAGCGCGGGGTCGTTCTGGGGGTCTATGACGAAAACGACGTCGATCTGACACTGACGGTTAAGTACAGAGGCCGCAAGGCAGATCGTCACAAGCCCTGAGAGGCCTCTGCGGGGCACCAACACCCCTGCCATGAAACTGAAACTAGCCGCGTAATTCTACAAGCGGACCCCATCAAAAATGGGGGGATTACCCCGCCACCATTTCGCCTGCTGCCCCCCGTCTCCCTCTCACTGCATGAGTGGCCTCAAGCCACCTCTGACAGGGCGGGATCGGCAATGTCGATGCCGGTGATCTCAGCGCCACCGATCAGGCCCTCAATCAACTCACGGGCGGCGGTGACCCAGCCTGCCTTTTCCAATGCCGTCTGGATCCGGCCTGAAACCGCAGAATAGGGCAAGACACGCCCCTTTGCGGCCTGATCCAGCCGGATGATGTGAAACCCGAAACGCGTTTCAACCGGCTCTGACGAAATCTCGCCGGGGGCAAGAAGGGACAGGGCCGCCTCAAATTCAGGCACGGTATCGCCAACCCCCACCTGACCCAGAACACCGCCCTGTTTCCCCGAGGGGCAGTCTGACAGCTCCTTGGCAATCGTGGAAAATTTTTCCGGCGCACGTCGTAGTTTTGCCAAGGCAGCCGCGGCGCGTTCCGAGGCCTGCCGCCGCGCATCCGCATCGTCGAGCGACGCCGCACAAAGGATATGAGAAACCATGTAAAGGTCGGGTGCGCGATAGGCCCCGGGGTCTTTTTCATAGGCCGCGCGGCACGCAGCATCAGACACGGGGGCAGGGTTCAGATGCCCCTCAAGATAGGCGCGAACCAGGGCATCCTCGTCGGTCTCGGCATGGTCATCGTCCAGTTTCTCGGGTGCCGCCATTACACCAGCCGCCTGCGCCGCCTGCAATAACAGCGCCCGAACGATCAATGCCCGGGCCGCCGCACGCCACGCCAGACCCGGCTTGCCCCGGGGGACGCGGTGGTTTTGGGCCTCCAGCGCAATTGCAGCCGAAGGGATCGTTTCGCCATTGACCGTTACGGTCGGCATGACAGGAGAGGTCATCGCTCTTATGCCTTTTTGCGCCGGGTGCGCACGATCTGATAACCGGGGCGCCAGATATAGCGCACCGGCGCCGAGATCATGTGGACCAAGCGGGTGAACGGGAACAGGATAAAGATGGTTAGACCCAGAACGATGTGCAGCTTGAAGATCAAGGCCACGTCCTGGATATGGCTGGCGGCGTTGGGGTCAAAGGTAAAGATGCCATTGGCCCAGGCCATGAACTTGATCACACCGCCGCTGGACAGCTCGGACAGCGAATAGGGCACCGAGATCAACCCCAATGCCAGTTGCGCGATCAGGAGCAGCAGGATGCCGGTGTCGGCAAAGCTGGAGTTTGCCCGCACCCGCGGATCCATCAGCCGACGATGCGCCAGAATCAGGGCGCCGATAATTGCCATCGTTCCAAAGATTCCACCTGCGGTCGCTGCCAGAAGCTGCTTGGCCTGCGCCTCGATGCCAAAGAACTCATACACCTGAATCGGGATCAAAAGGCCGAACAGATGGCCAAAGAATACCACCAAAACACCGACGTGGAACAGGATCGAGCCCCACATCAACTGTTTGCGCCGCAGCAGCTGGCTGGAACTGGATTTCCATGTATAGGGGTCCCGCTCATACCGTGCGATCGAGCCGATCAGCAGCACAGTCAGTGCGATGTAGGGATAGGTTCCGAAGAAAAACTGGTTCATTTTCGCCTCCTCAGTTTTGGGCGGTGGCCGCGGACGGCGGGTTGATGACGGGGTCCATGTTGGCAAGCATCTCGCGCCCCACGGGGCAGCCCGCGCCGGGATCCGGGCCAAAGGTTATTTCGGCCTCTTCCCAAACACTGTCGAGCGCGGCCAGATCTTCGGGGTCATCCTCCTTGACGCGCAGTAGGTCTTGCACAAGCTCGGCATCTTCCGGGACATCGGCAAATTCGACCAGGGCGGCAAATACGGCGGCATAGCAGCTGTCGCGCCGTTGCAGACGCTCGGCAAGGGCTGCCAGAATATGCCCCGCATCCGCCAACATCTCGCGCGCGTCCGCAATCGGACGGGTCGAAAGATATTCCAGCAGGATCGGCAGGTGATCCGGCAGTTCGGTGCTGACCAGATCAAACCCGCCGGCCCGGTAGGTTTCCAGCAGATCCACCATCGCCGGGCCCCGATCGCGGCTTTCGCCATGGACGTGCTCGAACAGGTTCAGGCTGAGCGTGCGCGAGCGATCGAACAGCAGGACATAACGCTCTTGCAGGTCGTAGAGATCGCTTTTCTGAAGGTCGCGCAGCAATGGTTTCAATGCAACCTGCGCCGCCGGTGAGATAACCCCTTCGGCGGCCAGAATCGCGGCGATTTCAGGGGCAGCCTCTTTCAGTTCAGCGCTGGGATAACAGAGCAGCGCAGACAGGGCCTTCCATGTTTTCTGACGCACCTCCATCAGCGTGCCCCCCCGGTCGGAACGACGAATTTGCGACTGCCAAACAGCTTACCGCCACTGGTGCCGGTCGAGCATTGGTTGGTGTCCGTGAACCCGCAACCCGAGCGCAGATCATAGGCATCCTCGGTCAACTCGCGGTGCGTGGTCGGCACAACAAAGCGGTCTTCGTAGTCGGCAAGGGCCATGATCTTGTACATTTCGTCGATTTGCGCGGGCTCTAGCCCGACGCGCTTGGCAATGCCCAGATCAACCACCCCGTCGATGGTCTTGGCGCGCATGTACCCACGCATCGCCAGCATCCGCTGAAGCGCGGCAACAATTGGCGCCTCATCCCCGGCGGTCAGCATATTGGCCAGATATCGCACCGGAATCCGCAGCGATTTCACGTCCGGCAGATCGCCATCGACACCGATCTTGCCTGCCGCAGCAGCGTTCTGGATCGGCGAGAGCGGCGGCACATACCAGACCATCGGCAGGGTGCGGTATTCGGGATGCAAGGGAAAAGCAATCTTCCACTCCATCGCCATTTTCCACACCGGAGAATTTTTCGCACTGTCGATCCAGTCCTGTGGGACGCCATCGCGCCGGGCCGCAGCCTGCACCTCAGGGTCGTTGGGGTCAAGAAAGACGTCAAGCTGGGCGTCATACAACTCTTTTTCACCGGGAACCGCCGCTGCCTTTTCGATCTTGTCGGCATCATACAGCATCACCCCCAGATAACGGATGCGCCCCACGCAGGTTTCCGAGCAGACCGTCGGCATACCGCTTTCGATCCGCGGATAGCAAAAGGTGCATTTTTCGGATTTTCCGCTTTCCCAGTTGTAATAGATCTTTTTGTAAGGGCAGCCCGAGACGCACATGCGCCAGCCGCGGCAGGCCTCCTGGTCGATCAGGACAATGCCGTCCTCGTCGCGCTTGTAGATCGCGCCCGACGGGCAGGACGCCACGCAGGCCGGATTGAGGCAGTGCTCGCACAGGCGCGGCAGATACATCATGAAGGTGTTTTCATACTCACCATAGATGTCCTTTTGCACACCGTCAAAGTTGTAATCCTTGCTGCGTGTCTCGAATTCACCGCCAAGGATTTCCTCCCAGTTGGGGCCATGCTCGATCTTTTCCATCCGCTCTCCGGATATTTTCGAGCGCGGACGCGCAGTGGGAAAGGTTGGCATCTCCGGCGCCGATTTCAGATGGTCATAGTCAAAATCGAACGGCTCGTAATAGTCATCGATCTCGGGCAGGTTGGGGTTGGCAAAGATATTGGCCAGAATCCGCCATTTTGCCCCCTGTTTCGGCTGTATCTTGCCGTTGCGGTTGCGGACCCAGCCGCCATTCCAGCGTTTCTGGTTTTCCCAGTCGGTGGGATAGCCAAGGCCGGGTTTGGTTTCCACGTTGTTGAACCAAGCGTATTCAACCCCGTCGCGGGAGGTCCAGACGTTTTTGCACGTCACCGAGCAGGTGTGGCACCCGATACATTTATCGAGATTCAACACCATTCCAATTTGAGCGCGGACTTTCATTCTGCTGCCTCCGTTTTGACTGGCTCGTCCATCCAGTCTACTTTTTCCATTTTGCGCAGGATCACGAATTCATCCCGGTTCGAGCCCACTGTTCCGTAATAGTTGAACCCGTAGGAGAGCTGTGCATACCCGCCGATCATATGCGTGGGCTTCAACGTCACCCGGGTTACCGAGTTATGAATCCCTGCGCGTTTTCCGGTGATCTGCGAGCCGGGCGTGTTCACGATCTTTTCCTGCGCGTGGTACATGAACAACGTGCCCTCCTTGATCCGCTGGCTGACCACCGCCCGCGCCGCCAGAGCGCCATTGGCATTATAGGCCTCAACCCAGTCGTTATCGCGAATCCCGGCCTTTTTCGCATCCACCTCGGATATCCACAGGACCGGCCCGCCGCGGTTCAGGGTCAACATCAACAGGTTGTCCGAATAGGTGCTGTGAATGCCCCATTTCTGGTGCGGCGTGATAAAGTTAAGGACCAGATGCGGCTCGTTGTTGCGGGCCGAAATGTTCACCTCATCGGTCACGGTCTTAAGGTCAACAGGAGGACGCCAGGTGACAAACCCCTCGCCAAAGGCCCGCATCCAGAGGTGATCCTGATAAAGCTGCTGACGCCCCGAAAGGGTACGCCAAGGGATCAGTTCGTGCACGTTGGTATAGCCAGCGTTGTAGCAGACCTCATCGCTCTCGATCCCCGACCATGTGGGCGAGCTGATGATCTTGCGCGGTTGCGCGGCAATGTCGCGAAAGCGGATCTTTTCATCCTCCTTGGCGCGGGCAAGGTGGGTGTGGTCGTGCCCGGTGTGCGTTCCCAGCGCATCCCACGCCTTGACCGCGACTTCGCCGTTGGTCTCGGGGGCAAGCATCAGGATGACCTCGGCGGCATCGATGTCACTTTCGATCCTGACCTGCCCCTCGCTGATCCCCGCCTCGGCAACGGTGCCGTTCAGGGCCTTCAGCTGCGCGATTTCGGTCTTGGTATCCCAACTGATGCCCTTGCCGCCATTACCAACCTTTTCCATCAGCGGCCCGACCGAGGTAAAGCGCTTGTAAAGATTGGGATAATCGCGGGTCACGGTCGCAAATGCCGGGGCCGTTTTGCCCGGAATCAGTTCGCATTCGCCCTGTTTCCAATCCCGCACCTGATCCTGTGCCAGTTCGGACGGGCTGTCGTGCAGCGTCGGCAATGCCACAATATCGGTCTCTTCACCCAGATAGCCCGGCACCATTTCCGAGAATTTCTTGGCGATGAACTTGAATATCTCCCAGTCCGATTTGCTGTCATACGCGGGGTCCACAGCTGCCTGCAGCGGATGGATGAAGGGGTGCATGTCACTGGTGTTAAGGTCGTTTTTCTCGTACCAGCTGGCAGTCGGCAATACGATGTCGGAATAGACTGCCGTCGTTGACATGCGAAAGTCGATCGTGACCAGCAAATCCAGTTTGCCACGCGGCGCATCGTCGTGCCACTTTGCTTCGATCGGCTTACGCTGGCCCTCTTCGCCCAGATCCTTGCCCTGAATTCCGTGGTCGGTGCCCAGCAGGTGTTTGAGGAAATACTCATGGCCCTTGCCGCTGGAACCCAGGATGTTGGAGCGCCACACAAACATGTTTCGCGGCCAGTTTTCCGGCGCGTCCGGATCCTCGGCCGACATCTCCAACTGACCCGAGGTCAGTTGGCTGGCGACATAGGCGGGAATGTCCTGCCCGGCGGCCTTGGCTGATTTGGCAACCTCCATCGGGTTCGTCTTGAAGGCCGGCACCGACGGCAGCCAGCCCATGCGCTCGGCGCGGATGTTCAGATCGATCAGGCTGGTGTCCTTCCAGTCGCCCGCTGGCGCGGTGGGCGACAGGATTTCTTCGGGTTTCAGGGTTTCATAACGCCACTGATCGGTATGCGCATAAAAGAACGAGGTACCGTTCATGTGCCGCGGCGGCCGCGCCCAGTCGGTGGCAAAGGCCAGCGGGATCCAGCCGGTCTGCGGGCGCAGTTTTTCCTGACCCACATAATGCGACCAGCCACCGCCGGATTTGCCGATACAACCGCACATCGCCAGCATATTGATGATCCCGCGATAGGCCATGTCCATGTGATACCAGTGATTCAAACCGGCCCCGAGGATGACCATGGACTTGCCCTCGGTCTTTTCGGCGTTCAGGGCAAATTCACGGGCGACGGTGATAATCCGATCGCGCGGCACCCCGGTAATCGCCTCGGCCCAGGCCGGGGTGAACGGGGTATTCTGGTTATAGTCGCTGGCCACGAAATCGCCGCCAAGGCCCCGGTCAAGGCCGTAGTTCGCGCAAAAGAGGTCAAACACCGTGGCCACATAGGCCTCGCCATCAGCCAGCTTCAGCTTTTTCACCGGCACATTGCGGGTCAGGATCTCGGGGTGGTCGGTCTTGGCAAAGGTCTCGCTGGCAGCGCCTCCGAAATAGGGAAAGTCAACGCCGACGACCGCATCGTGGTTTTCCTCCAGAACCAGCGACATGCGCAGATCGACATCCTTGTCGCCCGATTTCTGTTCAAGGTTCCATTTCCCCTTTTCGCCCCAGCGAAAGCCGATTGAGCCATTGGGCGCAACGGGATTACCGCCTTCGCGGTCGAGGGCGATGGTTTTCCACTCAGGATTGTTTTGCTGCCCCAGCTTGTCGTCGAAATCCGCTGCCCGCAGCAGCCGACCCGGCACCAGACGCCCGTCCTGTTCATCAAGCCGCACAAGCATCGGCATATCGGTATAACGCCGGGCGTAGTCGCTGAAATAGGGGGTTTGCCGATCGAGGTGGAATTCCCGCAGGATCACATGGCCCATGGCCATGGCCACAGCCGCATCGGTACCCTGTTTGGGCGCCAGCCAGATATCGCCGAATTTGGCGGCCTCGGAGTAATCCGGGCAAATGACAGCAGATTTTGCCCCACGATAGCGTGCTTCGGTGTAAAAATGCGCATCCGGCGTGCGCGTCTGCGGCACGTTGCTACCCCAGAGCAACAAAAAACCTGCATTGTACCAGTCGGCGCTTTCCGGCACGTCGGTCTGCTCGCCCCATGTCTGCGGGCTGGCCGGGGGCAGGTCGCAATACCAGTCGTAAAAGCTGAGACACGCCCCGCCCAACAGGCTGAGATAGCGCGCACCGGACGCATAGCTGACCATGGACATCGCCGGGATCGGAGAAAATCCGACCACACGATCCGGCCCGTAGGTCTTGACCGTATAGGCGTTGGCGGCGGCGATGATCTCGACCGCCTCGTCCCACTCGGCGCGAACAAATCCACCCTTGCCGCGAGTCGAGGTGTAATCGGCGCGCAGGATGGGGTCGCTTTGCAGCTTGCTCCAGGCCTCGATCGGGGAATTGTTCTTGCGCATCCGGCGATAGCTTTTCAGCAGTCGCGCGCGGATCAGGGGCGTTTTCACCCGGTTCGCGGAATAGAGATACCAGCTGTAACTGGCACCGCGGGCACAACCGCGCGGCTCGTGATTGGGCATGCCCGCCCGGGTGCGCGGGTAATCGGTTTGTTGGGTCTCCCAGGTGACGATGCCGGACTTGACGTAGATTTTCCAGCTGCAAGACCCGGTGCAGTTCACCCCGTGGGTCGAGCGCACAATCTTGTCGTGGCGCCAGCGATTGCGGTAGACGTCCTCCCAGTCGCGGTTCTCAATCGTGGTCTGCCCGTGGCCATCGGCAAATGTCCCGACGCGGGTGCTTTTCAGGAAATTCAGGCGGTCCAGAAGATGGCTCATTATCGTTCTCCAAAGAGGGTCAGGGGTGCCGGCGCCCGTTGACGCCGGCACGGGGATTTTACGGCCTGCAAATCAGGGGTTCTTCACATAGGCGCCGGGGCGCAGGTAGAACCACCAGTTGATGACGATGCAGACAGCATAGAAGACGGCAAAACCGTAAAGCGCGTTTTCCGGGGTGCCCAATTTCAGTTGCTCGCCAAAGACCTTGGGGATGATAAAGGCCCCGTAGGCCGCCACCGCCGAGGTCCAGCCCAGCACCGGACCGGCCTGCTCTTTGTCAAACACCGCCGCAATCGTGCGGAAGGTCGAGCCATTGCCGATACCCGTCGCGGTGAACAGGATCAGGAACAGGATCATGAAGGGCAGGAAATAGTCCTGCGGCGTTGCCGAGGTATAGGCCTTTTGCAGGAACCACGCGACGCCGATGGTGGACACCACCATGATCCCCGAGATGATATGGGTGACTTTCGCGCCCCCCATCTTGTCGGCAATCATGCCACCGACGGGACGGATAAGGGCGCCGATGAACGGCCCCATCCAAGCATACATCAACGCCGAAGGCCCGGCCGGGTTGGGCGTGTTGTGGGTCAGCGCACCGTTGACGACCAGATGCTGAAAGCCGAACACCACCTTGATCGCCAGAGCAAAGGCGGCCGAATAGCCGATAAAGCTACCAAAGGTCATGGTGTAGATGATGGTCATCGCCCAAGTGTGCTTGTTTTCAAAGATCTTGTATTGCCGGGACAGGTTGCGCCCGACCGAACCGGGGATCAGATAGAGCAGCCCAACGGTTGTTCCGATAACAAGGGGAATGACAATCAGCTTGTCCACATTCCAGCCCGAGCCACCAACCTTGGCAGGCAGCATCAGCCACAGACCAACGCCAGCAGCAAAAAACCCGATCAAAAGCATGAACGTCATGATGGCAAACGCCCCGAGAGGCCCGGGGATGCGGGGTGAAACATGCTCATCCCGGATGTTGTTCATGCCCCACCAGCCAACGATCGCCAGAGGAATCAGGAAGATCAGCCAGATATAACCCGCGTTCTGGATATAGGTCTGGGTCCCGGCGGGGATCTTGCCAATCAGGGTGCCCGATGTGTTAACCAGCGTGCGCGAGCTTCCGCCAAACAGGCCAAAGGTCATCACCAGCGGAATCAGGATCTGCATGGTGGTCACACCGAAATTTCCCAGGCCCGCATTCATTCCCAGCGCATAGCCCTGTACCTTCTTGGGATAAAAGAACGAGATATTGGACATGGAACTGGCGAAATTCCCGCCGCCAATACCGGAAAGAAAGGCCAGTGCCTGAAACTGCCAGAGGGGCGTATCCGGGTTTTGCAGCGCAAGCCCGGTCCCGACCGCCGGAATCATCAACAACGCGGTGGTAAAGACGATGGTGTTTCTGCCCCCCGCGATGCGGATGAAAAAGGTCGAGGGGATTCGCAAGGTCGCGCCGGTCAAACCAGCAATGGCACTGAGGGTGAAGAGGTCGGACTTGTCAAAGGCAAAGCCGAGGTTGATCATCTGGACCGTGATGATCCCCCAATACAGCCAGACGGCAAAGCCGACCAGCAGGCTGGGGATTGATATCCACAAGTTGCGTGTTGCGATGGATTTGCCGCTTGAGGCCCAAAAGCTCTCGTCCTCGACATTCCAGTTTCTCAGGTCTTGTCCCACAGGTTTTCTCCTTTCGGGATGGTGTTGCGGCGGGCCTTGGGCGGCCCACCAGATAGGTGTTACTGCGCAGGCCGGGCCAGCGGGCTTTCAGGAACATCCGACAGCGATGTGTCGGCTGCCATCTCGGGGTATTTTGCCCGTTCCATCCGCCGAATGGCCAGGTGCATCCAGATCGTCGACACGGCAACCAGAATGAACATCAGCATGAAGACGATGGACCAGACGTGAAAAATATCCAGCAGCACGCCAAAAGCGATCGGCAGCACAAACCCGCCAAGGCCGCCGATCATGCCGACAAGGCCACCAACGGCGCCAACGTGGTGCGGATAGTAAACCGGGATATGCTTGTAGACCGCGGCCTTGCCGAGGCTCATCACAAAACCCAGCACAACGGACAGGAACACGAACACATAAAGCGGGATTCCAAAGGTGAACTTGATCAGGTTTTCCGACCCGTCCGCGTGGGGAATACCCTGCACGATATAGGTGGTTTCAGGATAGCTCATGATGAACAGAACCGCCAGAGACACCAGAAAGGTCAGATACATCACAAAGCGTGCACCCCAGATGTCGGCCATCCAGCCACCCAGCGCCCGGAATACCGAGGCCGGCAGGGAATACATGCCCGCAAACACCCCCGCCGCCGCCAGAGACACCCCGTAGGCCCCGACATAATAGCGCGGCAGAAACGAGGCAAAGGCCACAAACCCGCCAAAAACAAAGAAATAGTAGGTGGCAAACCGCCAGACCTGCAAATTCTTCAAGGGGGCAAGCTGATCTTTGGCTGAGACGGGCTTGCGTCCGGTCTTGCGGTTGCGCTCAACCACCGGATCGGTTTTGGAGAACAGGTAGAATATGACGGCCATGGCAACCAGCACGATTGCGTAAATGCGCGCGGTCTCTTGCCAGCCAAAGGCAATCACCAGAAACGGCGCGGCAAAGTTTGTCACCGCAGCCCCCACGTTCCCGGCGCCGAAAATACCCAGCGCGGTCCCCTGCTGCTCGGCTGAAAACCAGCGTGAGACATAGGCGATCCCGATGATGAACGAGCCGCCGGCCAGCCCCAGACCGAGGGCCGCCATCAGAAAGACGGCATAGGTATGAACTGAGGCCAGCAGCCAGACGCTGACTGCCGTCAACAGCATTTGCAAAGGCAGCATGATGCGTCCACCGACCTGATCGGTCCAGACACCCAGAAAGATCCGGCTGAGCGATCCAGTCAGCACCGGAGTTGCCACCAAAAGGCCGAACTGGGTCTCGCTCAGGCCCAGATCCTGCTTGATCTTGACACCAATAATCGAAAAAATTGTCCAGACTGCAAAGCATACGGTGAATGCCAGCGTGCTGAGCCCAAGTGCCCTTGTCTGGTCGCTCCGGGTTACACCATTCAGGTCTTGCATCACTTACCCTCCGTCATTGTGGCCCGCGGACCAGTTTCGTCGCAGCCTCATGACACAGGGTCGTTTTGATAAGTTTGACCCAAGTCAAAACAGACAAATAAATTCGGAAATTTTACGTGATTTCATGGCCTTATTTAAAATGATCAGCGGTTTTTCAGAAACACGTCAGTTGCAAGAACAACTTTTCGTGAAAAAGATATTGACATCGACAGCAGATTGAATTGATAAAAGTCAACCATTGAATCAGAGGATCCCATGCATTCGAGAATCCAGGAAATCCGTGACCTGCCGTTGTTCGCGACCACATCCGACGAGGCATTTCAGACTCTGACCCGGGGCGCCTATGTGCAAAACTTCCCCACCCATGCCGAGTTGATCACCGAAGGTGAAAGCGCCGATTTCCTACACATCATCATTTCGGGATGTGTCGAGCTGTTCAGCGCCTGGCAGGGACGGGAAACCACGATGTCCTTTCACGGACCGGACGCCACCTTCATTCTGGCGGCGACCATCAAGGACCGCCCCTATCTGATGTCGGCGCGCACGATCGAGAAATCACGCATCATCATGATTCCCTCCGAAGACGTCCGGGCCGTGTTCGAGACCGATCCAGATTTTGCCAAGTCGATCGTGACCGAGCTGGCCGGATGCTATCGCGGCGTCATCAAGGCATCAAAGAACATCAAGCTACGCAGCTCGACCGAGCGGATCGCGAATTACCTTCTGAAATCCTATAACGCCCTTGGCAAACCCAAAGATTTCACGCTGGAGCTGGAAAAGCGTCGTATCGCCGCCCTGTTGGGCATGACGCCGGAAAACCTGTCGCGCGGATTTGCGGTGCTGAAGGAAAAAGGCGTCAGCGTCCGCGGGCAGACGGTTCGGATCACCGATCCTGAAGGGTTGGCAAAATTTGCCAAGCCAAACCGCCTGATCGACAGTTGGTGACCCCAATCCGGGCCTCATTGCACTGAAATGCCACCACCGGCGCGCACCTTGGCGCAGACGCGCTATTTTCGCCGGGCGCGCAATGCACCATGCAGGCGGGCGCGAACCTTGGCGCTCAGACGCTGGCGCGCTTCCTTTCGGGTTTTCTTGTGCTGGCGCTCAAGGCGCGCGCATTCGGCCAACATTTCCTGACGCAGCGCCGGTTCCAGCGCCGGGCGTTGTGTCGCGTATTGCACCAGATCGAGGCTGGGGCTGGTGTTGGCCTCAATAATAACCGGCCCGTCCTGTGAGATCGCCACATCCCAGCCCACCAGCGGCAACCCGCTCAATAAACCGCTGGCGCGGGTCACGCAATCCACCAGCGCGGACCAATGGGGCACCTGCACCCCCTCAAACCGGCCACCGGTATCCGGGTGGGTCTGGCACCAGTCCGCCGCCGGCCCAAGACCCGTGCGCACCGGCCCGACCTCACCGGTGGCAATGTTCACCGCGCCGATCATCGCGCCACGCCAGAGGTTATCCGCAACCATGCCCTGCCGCGGAATTTTCCAGAACGCGGCGATCACGCGGGACTGCGCCTCGTGAAGGAAGGTGATTACCCGGAAACTGCCAAGTGTCGGGCCGATCAGTTTGCTCAGCGTGGGGTGCTGGAAAATACGTGACTGAAACAGATAACCCCAACGGAAATGTCTGGGCGCGATCCGGGACAGGGCCGCCTGCATATCCAGCTCTTCACCGGTCACAAGCCGCAGGCGACGGCTAGCCGGATCGATCCCGTCGATGGAAATGACATCGTCGCTGTTCTGCCCCGAAAGAGGCTTGCCAAACAGCGGATAGCGCGCTTTCTGGTAGAGAAACGCGGCAATGTCAGCGCGGGTTTTCAAGCTGTGCACAGGTGCCGGCAAACTCTTGGCCCCAAAACAGGCCTGCAAGGGAGCTACCGGAAAATTGAGGCCCCGCAGCGCGCCATCAAACAACAGCTTGTCCGCAACCAGCCCCCGCTTGTGGGTCTGAAAATTCATCCGGCGGGCAAAAAGTGCGGCCTCCTGTGCCCCGATAAAACCAGAAGGGACCCGCTTGTCCCGATACAACCCAAGGGCCATAAATTCCGACAGCAGCATCTTGTGCCCGGTTTCGGGGCGGTAGGCAGCATAAGCGCGCAAGACCTGAGCGCGCGACAGACCGCTATCCGCCTTGATCCGCTGGAACCCGGCCGCCAAAGTTGCAGTTTCGTCTTGCACCTACCTGTGCTCCCTTTTTCGGCATGAGGGCTTGTCCCCGCTGAAACCATACCCGACCCTTGCCGAAATGGGAATCAGCCCAGACTCGCCGAGGATGAAGGCGCCTTCAGGCGGAATCCCACCGGCACGGCAGCGATGTCAGCCCACGAAAGGCCCAGCCGACGGGGCGGGGATCGGCCCCCTCCTCAAGGCGCAGATTTTTCAGGCGGGAAAAGGCCTGTGGCAGGGCAACATCAGAGATCAGGGCCCGACTGGCCCACGCGCCGGCACAAAAATGCGGTCCGGCGCCAAAGGCAATCGAGGCGCCGGTGTCATGGCCAAGATCGAAGATTTCGGGCGTTTCAAAGGCCGCTTCGTCCCGGTTGGCGCTGCCAAACATCAGAAACACACGGTCCTCGGGTTCAAAGGTCACGCCATTGACGGTGTGCCGGCGCGCAATGCGCCGTGGGCTCATGCCGATGGGAGAGACCCAGCGGGCGTATTCCTCGAACACCTGCGAGAATGGAATTTCGCCCGCCAACACCCGTTGCTTTTGTTCCGGATGGGTCAGCAGCGCCCAGATGGCCCCGGCGATCACGTCGCGTGGCTCATTCTGCCCGCCGGATATGGCCAGCTTGATATTGGCGCGAATCTGTTGCTCAGGCAGCCCTGCCTCCATTTGTACACTCAGCAGTGACATGTCCGGGGTCTGGCGCAAAAGCGGCATCATCTCGTCAATATGCCGATCGATCGACGCGGTGCAATCATGGCAGCGGGCCTCGACCTTGGGATCCCCCTGATAATTGGCAATCCCGTCGATCATCCCCTGCGAGGTCCGGTTCATCTCGGCATTTTCCATGTTCACAAGGCCGGTGATGACGCGCAAGGCCTCGGCCGAAACTGGCATGGCGTAATCGGCCACTAGATCACCGGAACCACGCAGAACGAGGTCATCCAGAATCCGCGCCGCCGCGGCCTCAAACCGTCCCATCCAGACATCGCGTACGGTCCGCGGTGAGACCGCAGGAAAGATCGCCTTGCGCTCGACCATATGTTGCGAGTCATCCTTACGCATCAGGTTCTCGCCCATCAGAACCGACATCAATCCGCCGGGCTGTGTCGAGGAGAAGACATCCGTCAGCTTTTCGTTGACGAAAATATCCTCGCGCCGGGTCAACAGCGTTGCGTCAAGCTCGGGCACATAGGCAATCGGTGTATGCGCCCGCATCTTGGCCAATGCCGGATAGGGATCATCATAAAACGCAGCGGGATCAATATGAACGACGGGAGCATTTGACATGGGCCGAGGATAACCCGCCGCACGCTGGGTTCAAGCAGTAAATCATCCTCCCCGACCCGGCCCTCGTCAGACCGCCGGGCGTGTCGCCTCCATCACCCGCAGCACGTTCCCGCCCATGATCTTGGCCAGCGTCTGTTCGCTGTAGCCCCGTTTTTGCAGAGCGCCAACGACCAGCGGCATCTTGCGGTAGGTTTCGAGCACCGGCTTGTAATTCGCATCCATGTCCGAGCCCATGGCGACGTGATCCTCACCCACGCTCTCAACCAGAAACTCGATCCGGTCGATAAATTCAGCAAGGGTCTTCTCTCCGATCCCCGCAGGCCACGCTCCAATATATCCACCGGTTTCCGCGATGGCCTGCGCGGTCTCAAGCGACACAAATCGCGGATTTGACAGCTCCTTTGTGTTGATATGCGTATGGGTGATAACGACCGGCTTTGAGGCAACCGCAACCGCATCCAGCACCGTTTTTTCCGACGCATGCGCCATGTCCACAACCAGACCCTCGCGGTTCATTTCCCGCACGACCTGACGGCCGAAATCGGTCAGCCCGCGCGCCCCGACCTTGCCGGTCATGATATCGCCCAGCGTGTTGTTGTGGTAATGGACCAGCGTCAACATACGAACGCCATCATCATGGACCTGCCTCAGACGAGACAGGTCTCGTTCAAGGAAATCGGCCCCCTCCATCGCCAGGATCATCCCGATCCGGCCCGCTTTCTTGGCCGCCAGAACATCCGCTGCGGTCAGGCAAATCGCCACCTTTCCCGCCTCGGCCAGCGCCCGAAGGTCGGCAATCTGGCGGCGGTAGCTGACCCAGGCCTCGCCCGGCTGAAATGCGCGTGATGCGGTCAGGCCACCGTCGCCAAGGGTCAACAACTGGATATCGGCAACCCCGTTAAAGATCGAACCATCCACCTTGCCAGCCCTCATGTCCGCCAGAGTGCGATCCTCGAACGTGCCGCCAAGCAGCTTGTATAACCGGATCTTCAGGCTCAGGTTTTCCGCCCCTTTCAAAAAGGTGCGCCCCGGATGGGAGTGACTGTCAACGATCGGATGCCGGGCCATAAAATCCTTGGCCGCGGCCCGTTCGGTGTCGCTGAGATCAAAGCCGACCTCGGGCGGGGTCGGGTGCAGGATCGGGCGCAGACCAAACCAATAGGCCGCAGCCCCCAACCCCAAGAGGGCACCGCCCCCGATCACGAATTTACGCCGTGCCGACATGTGATGGCCTCTCCTTTTCCGGTCCGGCGAATGCTGTCAGGTCTTGCCCGACGGCGCAAGGCGGGCAAGATCAGTCGAAAGCGTATTTCGCAATCTTGATGGCACTTTTTTGCCCCTAAATCGCTATAAACCGGTTGCTCCGACCCGAAGGAGCGGGGCAACCGCGCGCCACCGGGCCTCGAAATCAGCCTCGGAACCAAAGGATAAGAGGGCTTGCCTATCCCTTTGGCGCGTTCGGGTGGAACAGTTGCGTGCCAAAGGCGCGATAGGATCCGATCACCTTTTGACCGCGCGGCGACAGCATCCAGTCGATAAAGGTCTTGGCCTGCTTGACCTTGACATTGTCGCAATGCGCCGGATTGACAAGGATGATGCCGTATTGATTGAACAACGCTGGATCGCCTTGTGACAAGATCTTGAAATCTCCCTTGTTTCCGAACTTTAGCCACGTGGCCCGGTCAGTCAGGGTATAGGCGTTCATCCCGACTGCGGTATTCAGCGTGGCCCCCATGCCCGAGCCCGTCTCGCGATACCAAGTGCCGCTGTCCTTGGCAGGGTCCAACCCCGTCGCCTTCCACAGCGCGATCTCTTTTTTATTGGTGCCACTGTTGTCCCCGCGAGACGCGAACGCCGCCTTGGCACCGGCAATTGCCTTTAGCGCATCGACAACCGTTTTGGTCGCGGCAACATGGGCCGGATCACTGGCCGGACCAACGATTATAAAGTCATTATACATCAGATTGGTGCGCTTCACCCCGTAACCTGCGGCGATGAATTTCTCCTCGGCGGATTTTGCGTGCACGACCAGAAGATCGCCGTCGCAATTCGCGCCGTTCTTCAGCGCCTGACCAGTGCCAACGGCAACAACATGAACGTCAATTCCGGTGTCAGCGGTGAATTTCGGTAGCAAGTAATCATAAAGCCCCGAGTTCTGGGTCGATGTCGTGGACTGCACGGTAATGAACGGATTGGCGGCAAGTGTCGGCGTTGCAACAAGGCCAAGGCCGGTCGCCAGTGCCAGTGCAATCCCCCTGAAGAGGGTGGTGGTGGTCATGGTATCAATCTCCCGAGTTTGTAACACCGTGCGGCGCGTGACTGCGGATCGTCGAAAAATTGCGGCGCCCGCGTCACCTCCGTCACCTGGCCGCGGTGAAGAAAAATCACGCCCGAGGCAAGACGCTTGGCCTGCGCCCAGTCGTGGGTGACGAAAATAACCTTGGTTCCCAGCCGCATCGTCCGGCGTGCCAGCCTCTCGATCGCCGCAGTCGAGCGCGGATCGAGGCTGGCCGTGGGCTCATCCAGCAACAACACCCGAGGCTCGCGCGCCAGCGCCCGAACAATGGACAGGCGCTGTTGCTCGCCCCCCGACAGGGCACAGGCCGGCCGGTCAGCAAGGTCCAGAAGATCCGCCAACGCCAACAGCTCATCCGCCTGTCGGGGGCGCAGTCGGCGCGGCACCCGGGCGATTTTCAGGGCATGGATCAGATTGGCGCGTGCCGAGCGGCGCAGCAGAACCGGCGTCTGAAAGACCAGTGCCATATTGTCTTTCAGCCCGTCAGCCATGTCGATGCGGCCGGAATCCGGGGCAATCAACCCGGCAATAACCCGCAAGGTCAGGGTCTTTCCCGCCCCGTTCGGGCCCAGAATGGCCGTCATCCCGTCGCTGGGAATATCAAACGAGACGCAATCCAGCAGCTTTTCGTCGCGCCTCGTATAGGTCACGTCCGAAAGCCGCAAAACCACGTCGGGGGTGTCGGTGGCGGACAGACTGTGAAGCGGGATGATCTTTGGCTCAGACATGGACGGCCCCGCCGTTGTCGGTCCTCAGGAACGAGACCGCAGCATTGACAATGACTGACAGCGCCAGCAGCACAATCCCAAGGGCCATGGCAAAGGCCAGACTGCCCTTTGATGTCTCCAGCGCAATCGCCGTCGTCATCACCCGCGTGACGTGATCGATATTGCCGCCAACGATCATGACCGCTCCGACCTCGGATAAGGCGCGCCCCATCCCAGCCAGAGCCACGGTCAAAAGCGAGCGGCGTGCCTCCCAAAAAACGGTCAGCAGGATTTGCCATTTGTTGGCCCCCAGAGACCTCAGCATCTCGTCATATTGAGCATGAAGATCAACGAACACCTGCCGCGACAGCGAGGCCGCAATGGGAAAGACCAGAACCGTCTGGGCAACGATCATGGCCGTGGGCGTGTAAAGAAACTCCAGAACGCCCAGCGCACCGCGATGCGAAAACAAAAGATACAGTCCCAGCCCCACAACGACCGGCGGCAGGCCCATCAGGGCATTGACCAGAACAACCAGCGCGCGCCGCCCCGGGAACGGCCATGTCGCCAAGAGCGCGCCGAACGGCAGCGCCAACAGCAACGCCACCGCGACCGCGCTGAACGAGACCTTGATTGACAACAGGATGATCTCGACCAGATCAGGGTCAAATCGGGCGAGCATCCGAAACGCGTCGAGAAATCCGTTATCCATGCTGTGCCCTCCTCTGCTCAGCGACGGTGCCAAAATGGGGTATCCCGCCCCTCATGTCACCGTCGGCCAGAGGCCAGAGCCGCAAAGTGCCCAAATATGGCCGGCGGTCGAGGCGCAAAAAGACGCATGGCATCGCATGAAAAAAGCTGTGCAAGAGCCTATGTTCCTGTTGGTGGGGAGGGTGTGCAGGTAATTCGCCCGCGCCCAAAGAAGTTGCGCGGATTTCTTGCGCGTGACAAGGAAAACTTGGGCAAAATTGCGAAAAAATCCCGCCTTGGCCGTTATTCTTTCATCCGTTCTGCAAGCGCGGACATTTTGTCCAAAGAGTTGCGCGGCTTTCGCCCGGGGCGACTCGACAAAATGTCCGATGAACAAGCGCGCCTTGGGCACAGGCCGCTGGGCGCGCATTTTCGGTCCCGAATCGAGCCCCAAACAGGCCCCCGGATATGGCAGTTCGCGAGCCCCCTACCCCACCCGCGGCAGGATGATGCAAAACCGTGTGCCCTTGCCGGGCGTTGTCTTCATCGTGATCTGGCCGCCCGCGCGGGTGATCAGATTTCGACAGATCGACAGACCCAGCCCGGTGCCCTCGCCCCGCTTGGTAGTAAAGAACGGGTCGAAGATACGCGCCGCGACCTCATCGGACATGCCCAGACCCGTGTCGGATACCACGATCTCGATATCCTTTTGCCCCGGGCTGGAGGTTGCAATTGTCAACTTGCCGCCCTTGGGCATCGCCTGCACGGCGTTGACAATCAGATTGACCAGAACCTGCTGTAGTTCGGTTCGGTTCATCGCCACACCCCCCTCGGCGGCCAGCAAAAGGTCAATCTTTATGCCCGAACTGGTCAGCAGATGCTGCACCAAGGGCAAAGTATCACGCACCACCTCATCGGCGTCGTGACCTTCGCCTGTCTCGGCATATTCCTCGGGTCGGGCAAATTGCAAAAGTTTGCTGACCAGAATGTGAATCGCCTGTATCTGGTCCTGAATCAGACGGCATTCGGTGCTGTAATCCCCGGGAGATTTGCCAAGGTCGGCGCGCAAAACGTCAAAATTCCCCTGAATGACGGCCAGCGGGTTGTTGATTTCATGGGCGATCCCGGCGGTGATCTCGCCAATCGCGGCCAGTTTCTCCGAAACGATCAGCTGCTTTGTCGTCGCCTCAAGTTGGCGGTTGGCGGCCTGCAACTCGGCGGTGCGCTCGGCCACGCGGGTTTCCAGCTCATTGGCCCAGTCCCGCAGCTTTCTGTCCCGCTCCTGCACCTGATCCAGCAACTGATCCAACTGTTTTGCCACACGACTGATTTCATCGTCACGCCCCCGGTAATTGGTGCGCGCATCCAGATTTCCCGCTTCGACACGCTGAATCACGCTGTTCATCTCGGCCAGCGGACGAAAGATCCCGCGCGCCGCCCACAACATGATCGGGACGAACAACAGAATCGCCGCCAACACCGTTCCGCCGATCTGAAACAACGTCGCGCGACGGGCCGCAACAAACGGTTTTTCCAGAAACCCGACATAGAGCATCCCGACGCGTTTGCCGAAACTGTCGATGATGGGTTCATAGGCCGATACGTACCAGTCGTTGACGACAAAGGCGCGGTCCTGCCAGACCTTCCCGTGCCGCAAGACGTGATCGCGCACAGCAACCGACACGCGGGTGCCAAGGGCGCGCCGACCCGCAAACAGGCGCACGTTGGTCGAGACCCGGACATCATCCAGAAACAGGGTTGCCGTACCTCGACTGCCCTCTGTCAGGCGCCCCTTGGGATAGACCAGATCGTTGATTTCATCGATGAACCCAAGGTTTCGGTTCAGCAGCACCCCCCCCACCAGAACCCCGTCGCGGGCGCGGGCAGCGGCCTGCAGGACCATGCCCCGGGTCTCAACCGTGCGGTCGGTATGGGCCGCTGCCCGTGTCGGCACCAGAGGGATCCGGGCGCGACGGGCCAATGCCGGGGACAGCGCCGCCAGATCGGCGGTCGAATAGATGTCAATCGAGGTGCGCGCCTGACCCCGAACAGCATCACGCACCACCGGCCAATGCATGGGGGCAAGGGGGCGCGCGGTTTTGGGGCTGGCAGCAAGGGTCGCGACACCCCTGAGGTAGTAAAGGAAATCAAGGCCGATTTTCCGCCGCTCACGTTCGAGAAGCGGGGCGATATCGCCACTTTCCTGCGCCTTGGCAAATACTGCGGATTCGGCCAGCGCCTGAATGGCAATTCCGCGACTTTTTTCAAGGCCGGTCAGGTGCTGATGGGCGATGGTCAACTGCCCACTGACCTGTGATATCAAGACCTTACTCAGAAGGTCGTTCCAGCTTTTGACCGCGGTTCCCAAAAGCAGGGGCAACAAGAACACCACCGGCAACAACGCCAGTAGCAACAGTCGCGTGCGCACCGAGCGCCAGATCGGCGGCGCAGCCTGCGGTGGCTTGGGCTGGCCCGGTGCCTCAGTCATCCCACAGCGCACATTTTCGGTCGATCGTCTTGCGCGAGATGCCAAGGCGTCGGGCCGCCTCGGCGCGGTTCCCCTCACAAGCCTCCAGAACCAGACGAATATGGCGCTCTTCCACCATCTGCAGGGATTCGACCGGCGCATCCGGGCCAAGCGTCTCGCCGTCTGAAAATTCCGGCGGAAACCCTCCTAAAATCAGCGATCGTTCGATCAGGTTTTTCAATTCGCGCACATTTCCGGGCCAAGGGTAGCGGGCCAGCGCGCGCAACACATCCTCGCCAATCGGCAGGCGTGCAACACCGAGTTGCCGCGACAACAGGCCCATCATGTGATCAGCCAACTCGGCCAGATCACCGACGCGCTCACGCAGGGGCGGCATATGAACGCTCATCACGTTGATCCGGTGCCACAGATCGCGCCGAAAGCGCCCCTCTTGAACCGCCTGCTCCAGATCGGCGCTGGTGGCAAACAGGAACCTCAGATTCAGCGCAATCTCACGCTCGGCCCCTTGCGGACGCAGGCGGTTTTCCTGCACCACGCGCAACAGGGCAGCCTGAACCGATACCGGCAGCTCGGCAATCTCATCAAGATAAAGCGTGCCACCCGAAGCCAGCGCCAACAAGCCATCCTGCTGGCGCGAGAGATTGCCAAACAGTTCGGTCATCACCCGCTCGGCATCCACTCCGGCGCAGTTCACCGGTACAAACAACCCGTTGGCTCGATTTGAAATGGCGTGAAGCGTGCGTGCGGCCACTTCTTTTCCGGTTCCGGTCTCGCCGGTAAACAGAACCGGCGTCGGAACCTCGGCAAGTGCCTTCAGGGTCTTGCGCACCGTATCCATTCCGGGCGAGTGGCCGATCAGGCGCCCGCGCGAAGACAATGAATCGGCCCGCAATTCGTGTTTGAGCAGATAATTTTCGCGGCGCAGAAACCGCTGGTCCATGCAGCGCGCAACCGCATTCAGGATCTGGTTCGAGCGAAACGGTTTTAGCACGAAATCCGCTGCACCCACACGCAGCGCGTGGATTGCCGTTTCCAGATCTGCATAGGCGGTGATCAGAATGGCCTCGGCGAACAGTCCGACCTTGCGCTGCTCGGCCAGCCAGTCCAGCCCCGACTGCCCCGGCATCACGTTGTCAAGGATCACCAGATCGAAATGATGCGCATCCAGCAGGGCCGAGGCTTCGGCGGCGTTGACAGCCTCCTCAAGGCGATGCACCCGCGGGGCAAGGACCCGACGCAGGAAATTCCGCATCCCCGGTTCGTCGTCAAGAACGAGCACCGAAATATTTGCCAGCGCGCGGTCAATTATAGATGGTTCGTGCGTGGCGCCAGCGGGCGCAATGTTCACCGTTTGAGACTTGGCAACATCCTGCCCGTCTTCAGTCACTTGTCCATCACCCTCACATCCGGCGCCGTCGCAACGTCTTGCGTGGAGAACCCCATATGGTCGAGAACATAATTGGCCACGAGCGCAATAACGATCGCGGCGATAAAGGACATCAGCATGGTTTTCATCGTGCTATCCCCTCTCCGCAGCGCCCTTGGCGGCGATGTTCTCTGACGCTGGTGTTTTTTGTTCTTCGTCCCGGACAGACTCCAGCCAGAGGGAATGATGCTCCTTTGCCCATTCCTCGTCAACCGTGCCGCTGACCATTGCATCCAGCGCGCCCTCCATGCCGACGGAGCCGATATAAATATGGCCCAGAATCAGTGCCGTCAGAATGATCGCAAGGATCGCATGTGCGGCCTGCGTCAGTTGCATTTCCTGTTGCAAGGGCATCCGCTCGGGAAGGGCTCCTGCCCCGAACAGATGTGACAAGCCAAGGCCGTTCAGCCAGTGAAAAAGGTGTGAAAAGATCGGCAGATCAAACGGGAACAGCAGCGACAGCCCCAACAGAGAAATCGCGCTGCCCAGCAGGATCACCGACCAGAACACCAGCTTCTGACCGGCATTGAATTTCTTCGAAGGCGGATGCTCGCCCTTGGAAAACAGCCCACCCGCATTGGCAAGCCAGATAATATCACCGCGCTCAGGTATGTTCTTGGCAACCCACAGCACAAAGGTCAGGATCAGCCCCAGAATAAAGGCCCAGGCCAGATTATTGTGGGCCCATTTACCGGCCAGTGCAATCGGGGCAAAGGCGTCCTTGCCGATCAGGGGAATGATAAAGGCGCGCCCCATCAGTTGCATCAGCCCGGTCAGGCCGAGGATGACAAAACTTCCTGCCAGCAGCCAGTGCGAGAATCTTTCCATGGCGGAAAACCTGAGGATTCGCACGCCTGACGGAGGACGCGCCAACCTGAATCGTCCGTGAATCGCCAGAACCGCCGCCAAGAGGACAATGACAGCCACAAGCAGCCCCCCGCCATAGGTGATCAGCGGCCCGCGACGGAATTTCAGCCATGTCATGCCAGTGCTCTGAATGGTCGCGCGCGCCGCCGGAAGGCGGGTTGAAACGGTCACATCCGCCTCGCCAAAACGAAGCGCCCGCCAGACCTCGGCATTGGACACACCACCAAGGGTTCCGAGCGGTGCGCGAATCGAGGCCGCTTGGTCCGGGTTTCCGATTGCGTTGCGGCGAAAGTCGTTGTTGACCTTCAATCCTTTTTGACGGGCCAGAATGTCGGCCAAGGTCTGCGCGCCGCCAGTGGCCTGCCGCGCGCCCGACACGGTCTGCGCGCCCGCGTCGCTCTCCCCCGGAACGGGCACGAAAAACATCAAGATACCCACCAGTAACAGGGCCGGCAGCTTGAAACAAATGTTGGTGACTGTCATGTTCGGTTCCCCGCGCTGAATGCTGATCCGTCGGTGGGCGGTGATCTAAAAGACACCCACGGCACCGCTTTGCCGGAACCATGGGTGAGGTCATGTGCTTATCGGACGACCCCAACCGGAGCCGCCCGTTTCACGGCATCCGGACGATCAGCCGGCCTTGCGATTATAGGCCGTACCCCAGCCCCAGGCGCCGGACCCAAAGCCGCGCGAAACAACCCGTTCGCGGTAAATCGCCGAAACGACATCCCCGTCCCCGGCCAGCAGCGCCTTGGTCGAGCACATTTCGGCGCAGATCGGCAATTTGCCCTCGGCAATCCGGTTGCGCCCGTATTTCTGGAACTCGGCCTGACTGCCGTCGGGCTCGGGACCGCCGGCGCAGAAGGTGCACTTGTCCATCTTGCCGCGCGAGCCGAAGTTGCCCGCTTGTGGATATTGCGGCGCGCCAAAGGGGCAGGCGTAAAAGCAATAGCCACAACCGATGCACAGGTCCTTGGAATGCAGGACAATGCCATCCGCCGTCTGGTAGAAACAATCCACCGGACAGACCGCCATGCAGGGCGCATCCGAGCAATGCATGCAGGCGATCGAGATCGTCCTTTCGCCCGGTTTGCCATCGTTGATGGTGACAACACGGCGCCGGTTGATGCCCCAAGGAACCTCGTGTTCGTTCTTGCAAGCGGTCACGCAAGCGTTGCATTCGATGCAGCGTTCAGCGTCACAGAGAAACTTCATTCGTGCCATTTTTCTTACTCCTTACGCTGCGGTGATCTTGCAGAGCGAGACCTTGGTCTCCTGCATCTGGGTGACACTGTCATAACCATAGGTCAAAGCCGTGTTCGCGGCCTCGCCAAGGACATAGGGATCGGCCCCCTCGGGGTATTTGTCCCTCAGATCCTTGCCCTGGAAATGCCCGCCAAAATGGAACGGCAGGAACGCAACCCCGGTGCCAACCCGCTCGGTGACCAGCGCTTTGACTTTCAGCTTGCTGCCCTCGGCCCCTTCAACCCAGACGTCCGACCCGTTGCGGATGCCAAGGTCGTTCGCATCGCGGGTGTTGATCTCGACGAACATCTCCTGTTGCAGTTCCGCCAGCCACGGGTTTGAGCGCGTTTCATCGCCCCCGCCCTCATATTCGACCAGCCGGCCCGAGGTCAGGATCATCGGATACTCCTTGGAGAAATCCTTGTCCTGAATCGACTTGTACATGGTCGGCAGACGATAGAATTTCTTGTCTGCATAGGTCGGATAATCTGCCAACAGATCGCGCCGCGGTGTATAGAGCGGCTCACGATGGATCGGCACCGGATCGGGGAAGGTCCAGACCACGGCGCGGGCCTTGGCGTTGCCAAAGGGCGCGCATTCGTGCTTGATCGCGACCCGCTGAATCCCTCCGGACAGGTCGGTTTTCCAGTTTGTCTTGGGTCCGGCCACCTTGTCGATGGCGGCCTTTTCTTCGGCCGTCAACTCACCGTCCCACCCCAGATCCATCAGCATTTGCATGGTGAATTCGGGATAGCCGTCCTTGATGTCCGAGCCGACCGAGTAAACCCCCTCGGCCAACAGGTTCTCGCCGTTTCGCTCCACCCCAAAGCGGGCGCGGAAGGTCAGGCCACCCTTGGACACGGGTTTTGACATGTCATAAAGGTTCGGCGTGCCCGGATGTTTCATCTCGGGCGTCCCCCAGCACGGCCACGGCAGGCCGTAATACTCGCCATCGACAGGGCCACCGACTGCTTGCAGCGTGGTCTTGTCAAAGGTGTACTGGTATTTCATGTGCGCTTTGATCCGCTCAGGGCTCTGGCCGGTATAGCCAATGGTCCAGAGGCCGCGGTTGAACTCACGCGTGATGTCCTCGATTACCGGCTCGCCATCCTTGACCTCGATATTGCGGAAAAAGCGGTCGGCCCAGCCAAATTTGGTAGCGAATTTAGCCATGATGATATGGTCGGGCAGGCTTTCAAACAGCGGTTCGACAACCTTGTCGCGCCATTGGAACGAGCGGTTCGAGGCCGTGACCGAGCCAGAGGTCTCGAACTGTGTCGAGGCGGGCAGCAGGTAAACGCCATCGGTGCGATCGTTCATCACCGCCGAGACCGTGGGATGCGGGTCAACCACGACCAGCATGTCCAGTTTCTCCATCGCGGTTTTCATCTCGGCGCCGCGGGTCTGGCTGTTGGGCGCATGACCCCAAAACACCATCGCGCGGACATTGTCAGGCTGGTCGATGTTGTTCTTGTCCTCCAGAACACCATCGATCCAGCGGCCGACCGTGATTCCCTTGGTGTTCATCAGGTTTTTATCGCCAACCTTGGCAAACTGCCCCTTCAGCCAGTCCAGATCCTCACCCCAGACCCGCGCCCAATGCGCCCAGGCCCCGGCAGAAATGCCGTAATAGCCGGGCAGCGTGTGGCTGAGAACGCCAAGGTCGGTGGCCCCTTGCACGTTGTCGTGGCCCCGGAAGATGTTGGCGCCACCCCCAGTCGTGCCGATGTTGCCCAGCGCCAGTTGCAAAATGCAATAGGCACGGGTGTTGTTGTTGCCGGTGGTGTGCTGGGTGCCGCCCATGCACCAGACCAGCGTCGCCGGGCGGTTGTTGGCCAGTGTGCGCGCCACGCGCTCCAACTGACTGCCGGGAACTCCGGTCACACGCTCGACCTCTTTGGGTGTCCACTTGTTCACTTCCTTGCGGACCTGATCCATGCCCCAGACGCGGGTGCGGATATATTCCTTGTCCTCCCAGCCGTTCTGGAAGATGTGGTAGAGAATACCCCAGATCAGCGCAACATCGGTGCCGGGACGAAAGCGCACATATTCGTCCGCATGGGCCGCCGTGCGGGTAAAGCGCGGGTCGCACACGATCAGAGGCGCGTTGTTTTCCTCTTTTGCCTTGAGAATGTGCATCAGCGACACCGGATGCGCCTCGGCGGGGTTTGAGCCCAGCAGGATCATCGCGCGGCTGTTGTGGATGTCGTTATAGCTGTTGGTCATGGCGCCATAGCCCCATGTATTGGCAACACCCGCAACCGTGGTCGAGTGGCAGATCCGCGCCTGATGATCGACGTTGTTGGTGCCCCAATAGGCGGCAAACTTGCGGAACAGATAGGCCTGTTCGTTGTTGTGCTTGGCACTGCCCAGCCAGTAAACGCTGTCCGGGCCGCTGGTCTTGCGGATGTCCAGCATCTTGTCGCCGATCTCGTTGATCGCCTGATCCCAACTGATCCGCTTCCAGACGCCGCCCTCTTTCTTCATCGGGTATTTCAGACGCCGCGCACCAATCGCGTGATCGCGCACCGCGGCCCCCTTGGCGCAATGCGCACCCAAGTTGAACGGGCTGTCAAAGCCGGGTTCCTGACGGGTCCAGACCCCGTTCTCGGTTTCAGCGATGACCGTGCATCCGACCGAGCAGTGGGTGCAGACCGATTTCACCGATTTCACCGCCTTTTTGACGGCGGTTCCGGCCTCGGCCCGGGTGACAGTTCCGCCGACCGCCCCCAAGGCGGCAAGCCCCCCTACGGCAACACCGGAGCCACGTAAAAAGGCCCGGCGATCGATGCGTCCACCAGAGATACTGGACAACAACGACGCCCGGCGTGGCGTGCCCGGGGCACTGTTTGTTTTGCGTTTAAGCATGACGATTGACCCTTTTTCCTTCGTGAATTTCTGCCAGCCCGATCAGAACCGGGCGGTGTCGTAATAGGTGCGAACATGCGCGGTCTCCTGAAATCCCGCGTCTTTTTCGGCCTTTACGACGGGCTTGGCGTTGGCCACGCCGCCGCCCAGAGCAACCGCCGCTGCGGCCACCGGCGCGCCTGCTGCCGCTGCCCTTAGAAAATCCCGCCGCCGATTGTCGATCTTGTCCGAAGTCTTGTCCATGACCTCCCCTTTCTGCTGTGATCCTGCCGCCCCGTGCCGCAGGTCGTTTATTGCGGGCCCGAGCCCGTTGAATTCAGCCCCCATCGGCCAGACGAAACGCCTCGGTTTCGACGTCGATAAAGGCGGCCCCCAACGCCCCGACCGGGGCATAAAGGACCGACATCTTGGCCCCTTGAAGATCGGTAAAGAAATGCTTTGCCCAAGGCGCAATATGACGGTTGAAGAACTGCCTCTGCGTCGCCAGATCGGCCGGCGCACCAAACCGGCCGGCGATCAGACCGGCCATCATTTCCATCAGGCTTGCAATGCCATCTTCGGGCTCGAACACGCCCGCCGAGCGGGTGATCTGCAAATCCGCCATGTCCCCGCGCAACAGCGCCAGTGGCCGTTCATTCAGAAAACCGGTCATGTAATAGCTGGCGTAGGGGACCAGCTCGCCCCGACCAAGACCAATGAACAGATCGTTGAATTCGCGCTCGACCGTTGCTGGCCCGGTCTTGGCTGCGATCTTTGCCAAGGCACCAATAATGGCCACGCCAATCGGTGTCCCGTCCCCCTCAAGGGCTGCGGTTCGCTGCAGCAGCTCAGCCGACGGCGGCCGTGCCAGAAGCGAGCCGAGGAAATCGTAAAGATCCGCGCGCATGCGGTCTTCGTCGGGCAAGGCGGTCTGTGCTGCTAGATTGGTCATGTGGCTGGCTCATCTGTTGTAAAGGTGAATTGCATATGTCGCGGGCGCCGCGCGGCGGGAACCTCGTTGGGCCGCCCTTCGGCTGGATCTGAGGCCAGGTCTGGGGCCAGATCAGGGCCGCCTTCGGGTTGTGTCTGGTGCTGCGCATCCAGCACCATGTCCGCGCCACCCCCGTCTGCCTCGCCTGTCGCCGCGGCCACGATGTCCGACACGGGGTCCGACACGGGCGCGGGCGTTTCAACAGCACCCTCTTCCATCCGTGCAACCGCACCCCGGCCCACCTGATAAACGGTTTTCAGCGTGCCAGAGGCTACCGAACCAAGGGTGAAATCTTCATCGTAGTCCACCAGCCCATCGAGATTTGCCAGCACCGGATTGCTCCCCCACAACCGACGCAGAGCCACCCTGCGCAAATGCTCGGGTACCGCTTTGGACAGGAAGGCGGTGAAATCATCGCCCACCGTCAGGGTCTCGGGATCGGGCAAACCTAGCGATTCCAGAATTTCGGCATCGGATTTTCCGGCCTGCGCCTCGCGGATCCGGGCTGCGGCCCGGCGTTCGGCCTGCCGGACAGCCCGGGCTTGCTCTTTGGCCGCCTCAGCGCGCACCGCAGCCTTGCGACGGGACCAGAAATCGGCGGTTTCTCGCACGCTCATTTTACCACCTCGACCACAATTCCGGAGGGAGGGGATGATCGCTCGGGGTGGGGCGCACGATAGACGTCGGCCGCCTGACGCACACGCGCATCGCCGCGCCCATCCTCATGCAGATCAACCCTCTGGCGATCCCTTTTGCGCTTGATAAACGGCTTTTCAACGTGGTGTTCCTCAACAAAGCCGCGCACCCAGCCCAGAACCAGCGGCGGCATCGGAACCAGCTCGATCAGATAGCCCTCGGCATCGGCGTAGTCCTGCGTTTCATAAGCCGATGCCGTCACCAGAGCAGGAACCCACGGCATCGGTGCATCCGGCGTCAGATCTTCGTGCAAGATGACCGTCAGACTGGGAACCTCGGTCACCAGCATCGCCTGATAGCCCTCTGTGTCCGAAGACCACAGCTCCAGCGGCAGGGTCGCGGCGTGATATTCAATCGCCTCACCCTCGCATCTCAGCACCTGCCAACTGGCTGCGCCGACACCGGGTAACACACCGACAACCTTCCAGCACCATTGCGCCCAGCGCGTCGCCCCGGGCGTTTTGCGCACCACGATCCCGACCGGCATGCTGTCATGCTCAAGTGCCAAGTTTGCTGTCCCCCCAGATGCGCATCTTTGGCGCAAAAGAATCCATGTCGTCCCGTGAAACCGGAACACGACCACAATGCAGCCGCTGATTCTCTTTCGCAAAAAAAATTTTGGGCGAATCAGGTGCCGGGGCATGCCATTCCGGGCGTTTCGGACATTTTGTCCAGTTTGCCCCCTGCGTCGGGCTGCCGCAGTGGACCAATTGTCCGCCCCCGAAAACCTATCTTTTTTAGTCGGGAAAATTTCGGCCTGAATCGCGCTATTTTGGGCCGAATCGCCTGCTGCCCCTTTACCGGGGCGCGTTTTTTTGCCTTTCTGCGCCACGGCGCGGGCAAAACCCGCATTTTGTTTCGAAAAAGGGGACAACCATTGGAACGCCGGATCTTGCTGTGTGACTGCCTCGGCAGCCAGAAAATCGACTGCAGACGCATTGAAACCGCAACCGGCCTGAAATCGCTGCCTCTGGCCCACGCCCTCTGCACGGACGAGTTGGGGATTGCCGCCGAGGCAATCGGCACTGGTAATGTGGTGATCGCCTGCGCACAGGAGGCCCGGCGTTTCGCCGACCTTGCCGCCGAGATCGAGGCCGACACCCCCCCGACCATCGATATCCGCGACCGCGCAGGCTGGAGCGACGACGCGGACACGACACCAAAAATGGCAGCGCTGCTGGCCGAGGGGCTGCTACCGGCCCCGGCGGAAAAGGTGCTGGATGTGACCTCATACGGGGCCTGCCTTGTGCTGGGAGAGCCCTCCGTCGCACTGGCCGCGGCCGAGGTTCTGGCCAAGTCGCTGGCGGTGACAGTTTTGCTTGAGGCCTGCGATCCCGGCGATCTTTCCGCAGCGCGCGGCTTTGAGGTGGTTCTGGGGCGGCTCAGACGGGCGCGGGGGGCCTTGGGGAATTTCCAGCTGGCGATCGACGGTTTTCAACAGGTCATTCCCGGCGGGCGCGGCGATCGTCAACTGACACGGGCGCGCGACGGGGCCACGACCAACTGTGATCTGATCGTTGATCTGCGCGCCGACAACGCCCTGTTTTCGCCGGAGCACAAACGCGACGGCTATCTGTGCGCCGACCCGCGCGACCCCGCCCGCCTTGCCACGGTCCTGACCGAGGCCGCGCAATACGTCGGCACGTTTGAAAAACCACTGTATGTTGCCTTGGACGAAACACTCTGCGCACACTCACGCGCCGGCCAAAAGGGATGTTCGCGCTGCCTTGACGCCTGCGGCACCGGGGCGATTTCAACCGCCGGGGACCACGTCACCATCGACCCGCTGATCTGCGCCGGATGTGGGGCTTGTTCGGCGCTGTGCCCTTCGGGGGCGATCCGGTTTGAGGCCCCTCCGCTCGGCAATGTTCTGGAGCGGGTGCGCCTGCTGGCCGAAACCTATGAAAAGGCTGGGGGGCGTGCGCCACGCCTGCTGGTTCACGACCCCGCGTTTGGGGCCGAGATGATCGCGCTGGCCGCCCGCTTTGGCCGCGGACTGCCCGGCAATGTTCTGCCCCTTGCCAGCCCAAGCCTTGCACGCTTTGGTCATGCCGAGATGCTGGCAACGCTGACCAGCGGCTTTTGCGCTATCGATCTGTTGCTACACCCGGGCTCGGACCTTGAGACGATCCACGCCCAGACAGAGTTGGCCAATTCCATGGGCGGCGCGGGGCGGGTTCGCGTGCTTGATATCTCTGACCCCGAGGTTCTGAGCGAAAGGCTCTATGCACCGGACCCGCATATCAAGGACATCCCGCCCAAGGCGCTGGCACTGGGCGATCGGCGCCAGATCGCGCGGCTCTCGGCCAAGACCCTGCTGGGCGAAGCGTGCACGACGCCAGTCGCCCTGCCCGAAGACGCACCCTACGGCACCTTGGCGCTTGATCCCGACGCGTGTACGCTGTGCCTTGCGTGTGCGTCACTCTGCCCGTCCGGCGCGTTGACCGACAACCCGGACCGTCCGCAGCTGAATTTTCAGGAGGATGCGTGCCTGCAATGCGGGTTGTGCGTCGCCACCTGCCCGGAAAAGGCAATCACGTTGCTACCCCGCTTCAACCCGGGAAATGAGGCCCTGTCCGCCACCGTTCTGAACGCGGAAGAGCCATTCTGCTGCATCGAATGTGGCCGGCCGTTCGGCGTCAAATCCACGGTCGAGCGGATCGTCAGCCAGTTGGCGGGCAAACACGCGATGTTTGCAAGCGACAGTGCAGCGCGTGCCATCCAGATGTGCAGCGACTGCCGCGTCAACGCGCAATTTGCCCGCGCAGACGACCCAATGCAGGGGGCCGAACCGCCGCGCACCCGAATGACCGAGGACTATTTCTCAAAGCGCAAGGATCACTGATGCCCGCCAGAGCCGCCTCAGTTGGACGAAATCGGCGCCCCCAGATCAGCCGGCTTCAGGGCCGAGACATAGGCCTGAATTGCCGCTACCTGATCTTGTGTAAGGATGATCGGAACCATAGACGGCGGGGCGGCCTTGCTGAACGCGGGGCTGACCCCCTTGATCCGCATGAACGAGGGATGCGGGTTGCGAACGTAATAGGTCATCATCCGGTCGGCCCAGTCCGGCAGCGCCCGCAGCGCCATGAACGAGGGCGTCGTGCCAAGGGTCATTCCCACTCCCTTCGCGACACGATGACACCGCGCGCAATATTGCCGCGCAAGGCGGGCCCCTTGGTTGGCGTCTCCTTCAAACGTGATCTCCTGCACAGCCGCCTGTTTTGCCGCCGGAACAAAGACCGGGCCCTTGGCCGGTTTATAGCTGGCAATCATCCGCTGTCCGATTTTCGACAACAGCCAGTCGGTGAAGAGCTTGGCAGCCGGATTGTCGCCCTGCCGCAAGACGACGTAATTCCTGTCACCCCGTCGCATCACGGGGCGCGCGCCCTCATTGCCACCGGCAAGGATGCTGACGTCCGCCGCACCATCGGTCACAAGAACCGCGTGCCGCCCGGTTTTCAGGGCAAACCGCGGCAGCAGATAGCGATCAAGACCGGCGCGAACGATTTCAGGCGCCAGCCTCAGGCGAAAGCTGCGCACGTCCGCTTGCGCGGCGCTGGCAAGCAGAACAACGGCAACAAGCACCCACTTCATAACGACCCGGCCTCTGACGGTTTCAAACGACATGAGGCAAAACCTGACGCCTTGCCCTGCCGAGGTCAAGGTCAAGGACCAGGGCAGGCTCCGCATTCCCGCAACCACGTTCATAAGGACAACGATGATGAGTGAAGACTTCAACATGTCGCTGCGTAAGTTTCTGAAACAGGTCGGCGTGACCTCGCAACAGGCGATTGAGCAGGCCCTTCGCGACGCCGGCGACGCCGCCAACGGCAAGGAGTTCGACGCAAAAATGGTCCTGACTATCGACGGGCTGAACCTCAGCCACACGGTCGAGGGCAAGATCAGGGGACGCGCGGAATGAGCATCAGCCGCGCCGATGTGTTGGCCACGCTGGGCCAGATCATGCGGCCGGACGGAGAATCGATCGTCGCCGCCGGAATGGTGCGGGCGCTGACCGTTGACGCCGGGATCATCCGCTTTGTGCTGGAAACGGGGGCCGGAGATGCCGATACGTTGCAAGCCTTGCGCAACCGGGCCGAAGGCGCGCTGCGCGCGCTTGACGGAGTCAAAGATATCTCGATCGTGATGACCGCGCCCAGCAAGCGCCCGCCGCCCCCCGACCTGCGCACCGGCGGCTCGGCCAAACCGGACGGTCCCGAACCGGTCCCGGGGGTCAACCACATCATCGCTATCGCCAGTGGCAAGGGCGGTGTCGGAAAATCGACCCTGACCGCAAATCTGGCGGTTGCGCTGGCCGCACAGGGGCAACGGGTGGGGCTGCTCGATGCCGATGTTTACGGGCCGTCACAACCGCGGATGCTGGGAATCTCGGGGCGGCCCGCATCGGGCCCTGACGGCAAGACGATCCTGCCTCTGCGCAACCACGGCGTCACCTTGATGTCCATCGGCCTGATGGCCGGGCAGGACGAAGCCGTCGTCTGGCGCGGCCCGATGCTGATGGGAGCCTTGCAGCAAATGCTGTTTCAGGTGCAGTGGGGGGCGTTGGATGTGCTGCTGGTTGATCTGCCGCCGGGAACCGGTGACGTGCAGATGACGCTGGGCCAAAAGACCCGTCTGGACGGGGCGATCATGGTCTCGACCCCTCAGGATGTCGCCCTCTTGGACGTGCGCAAGGGCATTGACATGTTTCAGAAAATGTCGGTTCCGATCCTTGGCATGGTCGAAAATATGTCCACCCACATCTGCACGAATTGCGGCGCCGAAGAGCATATTTTCGGGCACGGGGGCGTGCAGGCCGAGGCCGCACGTATCGGCGCACCACTGTTGGCGGAAATCCCTCTGACGCTGAACATCCGCACCGCTTCGGACGGAGGCGCACCAATCGTCGTCGCCAGCCCGAATTCAGCCGAGGCGCGCGCCTTTCAAAGGCTGGCCAAACGCATGATTCAGGAGCATCTTGGATGAAACTGTTTCCGCAATTTCCGCCGGCGTTCAAAGGCTTGGCGGCGGGCCCTGCCAATCCGCGCACTGTCGCGATAGCACAGGCCCGCCGCGGCGTGGATGCCGGCCTTCTGGTCTGGTCGGCAACCGATGAACGCCTGATGACGGCGTTGGTCCTTGCCCCTGACGTGCCGCTGGAAAAGGCGGTGGCCTGCCTGCCCGCCTGCGCGGTTGCCACACGCAACGCCTTTGGCACTTTGGCGCCGCCGGAAACCGCCGTCCATCTGGAATGGAGCGGAGGCATCCGCCTGAACGGCGGGTTGGTCGGCACCCTGCGCCTGAGCGGGCCGACCTGCGGGCTCGGCGAAATTCCCGACTGGCTGGTGGTCAGCCTCGAACTGGATCTGGAACCGCAGGCCGAACGCGAACCCGGCGAAACACCGGACCGCACCGCCCTCAGCCAAGAGGGCTGTGGCAACATCGGAGCGATGGATTTTATCGAGACCTGGGCCGCCCATTGCCTCTATTGGCTGAACACGCTGGAAACCGACCCAAAGCACCGCGACCTGTCGGAAAACTGGGCCGGGTTGGCGTGGCACTCTGGCAACGAACTGCGCCTGTCACTGGCCGGCAAGACCGTGGCCGGGAAATATCTGGGCGTGGACGAAGATTTCGGGCTATTGCTGAAGAACGACCGTGAAACCTGTCTGTTGCCTTTGACTGACCTTCTGGAGGAGGGCTGAGATGCTGCTTGCCCGCGCCATTCATTTCGACGAGAGCGACCAAAACGTGTTCTTCTGCCCCGCGCGCACCGGCGAGTGGGCAATTTCGGGGGGGTTTGAATTTTCGAACTGGGGCAAAAGCGATCTGGTCGGCAAGGCGCGTCAGGCATTCGCCAATGGCTGGCTGGGGCTGGAGACCTTCGGGCGCGTAACATTCGTGGCCGTCACCCGCATCGAGCCCTCTGAACTGGCCGATCTGGAAACCCGTTTGGCCACACATTTTGTCGAAATCTACGGAGCCCCATCTCGGGAGGCGGCGCAGCCCGTCGCGGCCGAAGAATTGTCGCAAATGGCGGATCTTTGCGCCGAGCACGCCCCGAACACGGTCCTCACCGTGCGCCGCGAGTTGACCGAGGCGGGGGTGCGCGAACAATACCGCTTTATCCAGCCCGATGACGCCCGTCTTGAGCAATTCGCCGTCCACGCGGTGCCTGATTCAGAATAACGCGCCCTCAGGCAGGGTTACTCGGCCGCCATTCCGGCATCTTTGAACGCGCCTTCTGCCTGCCAGCGGTGGGCGATGGCGCCAAGACTATCGAGAACGCTGCGCAGTTCGGTTCCGCGCGGCGTCAACCCGTAGGTCACCGCCGGCGGGATCGTCTGAGCCTGTTTTCGCCAAACTACGCCAGCGCGCTCCAACATCCGCAGCCGCTCGGTCATCACCCGGGTCGAAATTCCCGGCACCGCCCGTTTCAGCGCCCCGAACCGCTGGGGCCCATGCTCGGACAGAACCCAGAGGATATATATCGTCCACGGCCCGGTGATCAGCCGCAACAGCGCCTCCATCGGACAGCTTGGGGGGGTGCGCTTCATATCATGTTGCCTTCGTTGGTTACTTTTAAGTGCCTACTATTATTTTGTCGCCAAGTTACCTAATACAATATATATGCGAAAACAGGTTCGGGCAAGCCGGACAAGAAACGCCGCCCGCAAGCACCCCCGGTTGAAAGAGGAAAACATGACCCGAATGCCAACAATGTTTATCCCGCACGGGGGTGGGCCCTGCTTTTTCATGGACTGGACACCCGCCGACGCCTGGGACAAGCTCCGGCATTTTCTGCAGGCCCTGCCCGAAACCCTGCCGGACAAACCCAAGGCCCTGCTGGTTGTCTCTGGCCATTGGGAGGCGACAGCCTTCAGCGTGCAGACAAACCCCGCCCCGCCGCTTCTCTATGATTATCATGGCTTTCCGCCGGAAACCTACCAGCTGAGCTGGCCCGCCGCGGGAGACCCCGAATTGGCCGCACGGGTGCGCGCGCTTTTGGGTGAGGCGGGGTTTGACACAGCAGAGGACGCAACACGCGGCTATGATCACGGCGTATTTGTCCCGCTGAAGGTCGCCTTTCCCGACGCAGACATCCCGACGGTGCAGCTCAGCCTGCGCCGTGACCTCGACGCCGCGGCACATTTTGCAGCGGGTCAGGCGCTGGCCCCGTTGCGAAACGACGGAGTCCTGATCATCGGCTCGGGCAACACTTATCATAATATGCGGGTCCTGATGTCGGCCATGCGCAATCCCGGCCACGCAACGATAGAGGGCGTCCCGTTCGACCGCTTCCTGACCCAAGCGGTCACCGCCGCGGACCCCGAAACGCGCCGCGATATGCTGCTGTCCTGGGAGCAGGCCCCCGGCGCACGCGATGCCGCCCCGCGCGAAGAGCATCTGCTGCCCCTGCATGTGGTTGCCGGGGCCGCACAGAATGACCCCGGCGTGAAATCGCTGGAAGATCACGTCATGGGTGCCGTTGAAAGCGCCTTCACCTTCGGCTGACGCCGACCAATCAGAAAAAGGAGAAGACAGACATGAGCAAAGGACAAGTTGCCGGAAGCGATCCGATCGCGATTGAAGTGGAAGAAGGCAAAAGCTATTTCTGGTGCGCCTGCGGGAAATCGAAAAACCAACCGTTCTGCGATGGCAGCCACAAGGACACCGAATTCAACCCGCTGAAATGGACCGCCGATAAATCCGGCAAAAAGTTTTTCTGTGCCTGCAAGCAGTCCAACAACGCGCCCTTCTGCGATGGCAGCCACAAGGAACTTTCCCTCGACTAGAGCGTTTCGACAAATGGTTAAGACATGCTCGAAACCTTTTGAAACGCAACGGCCGGCCCAAACCGGGCCGGTCACCACAGGAAGGGCAAACCGGGGCAAAGCCTATGGGAAAATATCAATCGGCGTGCCGTCCTGAACCATCGCGTATATTTCACGCATCTCGCGGTTTGATACCGAGATACACCCCGCCGTCCAGTCGGTCCGGGCCTTGTCGCGCCACTGTGTCGGACCGCCGTGAATGAAAATATCCCCGCCGGGATCCTTGCCCATCTTGCGTGCATAGGCAATGTCGGCGGCATTGGGATAAGATATCCCGATTGACAGGTAATAGGCGCTGTTGGGGTTGCGCCGGTTGATGGTGTAATGGCCCTCAGGGGTGCGGCCGTCGCCCTGAAATTTTTTCGCACCGATTGGTGCAAAACCAAGATTGACCCTATAGACCTTTAACGCGGTTTTACCGTTCAGCAAATACAATTTCCGGTCCGCCTTCATCAGTACCAGCCGGGTCACCTGCGGCCCGTCATATCGGATGAATTTCGAGCAGGACCCCAAGCCAAGGACCAATGAAAGAGCCGCGAAAAGTTTGATAAAGCTCTGCATACCTGTCCCTGAACGCCTCTAGCCCGCAAACCTACCGTATTTTCCCGGCAAAGTTAAGGGTCGCAGCCCTAGTGCCCTGTCGCGCCTGTTGTTGGGTTAATCTCTGCCGCGATTTCAGCCCTTGATTTTCGGGCGCGCTCGGTTGCGCTTTTCAGTTGCCCGCAGGCGGCCATGATGTCCTCGCCCCTAGGGGTTCTGACCGGCGACGGATAGCCCGCCCGGTTAACAATGTCGCCAAACGCCCGAATACGGTTGTTGGACGAGCGCCGATATGGCGCTCCCGGCCATTCGTTGAAGGGGATCAGATTGATCTTGGCCGGGATCCCCTTGATCAACTGCACCAGACGGTGCGCATCCTCGTCACTATCGTTTATGCCACGCAGCATGACATATTCAAAGGTGATGCGCTCGGAATTTGACAGGCGCGGATAGGCCCGCAGCGCCGCCAGCAGGGTCGTGATGTTCCACCGCTTGTTGATCGGCACAAGACGGTTGCGGGTCTCATCATCGGTCGCATGCAGGCTGATCGCCAACATGCAGCCGATCTCATCGCCGACGCGCCCGATTTCCGGCACCACACCCGATGTTGACAGGGTGATACGGCGGCGCGACAACGAGATGCCCTCGGGGTCCATCGCAATTTGCATTGCGTCGCGAATGTTCGCAAAATTATAGAGCGGCTCACCCATTCCCATCAGGACGATATTGGACAAAAGGCGGGTCTCTATATTCGGATTGCGCCCCGGCGCAGGCCATTCCCCAAGATCATCGCGGGCCACCAAAATTTGTCCGACGATCTCGGCGGCAGTCAGGTTGCGAACCAGCTTTTGCGTTCCCGTGTGGCAGAACGAGCACGTCAGGGTGCACCCGACCTGTGACGAAATACACAGCGTCCCCCGATCTTTTTCGGGGATGTAAACCACCTCGACCTCATGGCCACCGGCGACCTTCAAAAGATACTTGCGGGTGCCATCGCTGGAAACCTGACGCGCGACAATCCCGGGTCGTTCGATGGTGAAATGTTCCGCCAAAAGGGCGCGATAATCCTTTCCCAGATTTGACATCAGGGAGAAATCGATCACCCCCTTCTGGTAAATCCATTGCCAAACCTGCCCGGCCCGCATCCGGGCCTGCCGCTCGGGTGTACCGATGGCAATCAGTGCCGCACTTATGTCGGAGCGGGTCAAACCCACAAGGTTTGTGCGCCCGCCGCCTATCGAGCTGTCAGGGTGGGCGTTGCGGGAAATGATCTTGATGTCAGGGTTCAAGGCGGTCATCTGGGAATCCGGCACTGCTGAAATCCGTTGGTTACAGTATTTTGCGCCCGATGCAAAGCTGCAATGCCGTTTCTCCTGCGCGCACCCCAATCAGAGCCCAGCCCGCAGTAGCTAACCCAAAGGGGAAACCCCTTATCTCTTGCCTCTTGGCAACGCGTCATTCACCGCAACGTTTGCGCGCCTCATTCAACGCTGCCGTGAAGCCCAACAACGAGAACGTGTCCTCGGTCTTGGTCCCGCGCGATGACGATCCGGTAACCACCGCCGTTGCCCCGCGCTGCATCGAGGTGGTGATCTTTGCGTCTTCGGCAGCGCTTGCCGGCCAGGCCCAATCGCCATCGACGAACATTTCATAGCTGGCCGAGCCGATCTTCAGGTTGACGGTCGTGCCCTCCTTGAACGGATAGCCACCCGTAAACGAGACCTCGCCCTTGACGTTGGTTCCCGGCCTGTAGGACACGAAAAACAGGATATCCCCGCGGTTCACGGCAACCGTCTTGCCGTTGCGGGTGTTGACGCTGCTCTTCGGTGCCGACACCACCCAACACTCGGTGGGATTGCTCTCGACAAAGACGCTCCAGTCAGTTTTTGCATCGACCCTGTTGGTCGAATCCTGCGCAAGGGCGGACCCCGCCAGCGTCAACGCCAACGCGGCCCCCCCAAAAGAAATTATCAGCCTGTTCAACATTCCACCCACAGCCTCCAGCTGTTTTCTGCCTCTGGTCGTCTGGCGGGTCGGCCCATTTGTCAAAGCTCTGATTGCCACACGATATCTCATGACCTGCGCGCGCAGTTTAACGCAGATTTCCCCATTTTCCAGCCCTCTTTCGGGTTTTCTCGGGCCACTTGCGCGGATTGCTGCCGGTGTCGCAACCAGAATCCGCCACGCTCACAATTTTTCAAGTTTACAAATTTGTAAAGCCGCGGAAATCCGGTGGCAATCCTGACCCCCCATTATCGCCGCTGACAGGTCCGATGCACCAGTTGAATCCAACACCGCAATTTGCGGCATATTCAAGGAGACTCGATATGACGAAACACATGCCAATCGTAACACGGAGCCTGCAATCCCTGGCGCTGGCAGCGGCCATTGCCTCGGCCGGGATTGCGATCAACGTGCCGACACCGGTCTGGGCCTATGCGCCCCCCGAGGGCTATGCCGATCTGGTCGCCAAGGTATCGCCCGCAGTCGTTTTCATCGAGGTCACTTCGACCCGTGAGACCCCGCAGGTTCTGGACAACCAGCTGCCGTTTCCAAAGGGCTCACCCTTTGATCAATTCTTCAAGCGTTTTGGCCAGCCGATCCCCAATACGCCGCAAGGCAAGCAGCAGGTCAAGGGGCTGGGGTCCGGCTATATCATTTCCTCCTCGGGCGAGATCGTGACCAACAACCACGTCGTCGAAGGGGCCACCCATGTCACCGTCAAATTGCAGGACGGACGCACCTTCAAGGCACGGGTGCTGGGAACTGACCCGATGACGGATGTCGCCCTGATCAAAATCGACAACGCCAAAGACCTGCCAACCGTTCCGTTCGGCGATTCCAGCGCCCTTCGGGTTGGCGATGCGGTGATGGCGGTGGGCAACCCCTATGGTCTGGGCGGCACGGTGACGGCCGGGATCGTCTCGGCGCTGGGGCGCGACATCAACTCGGGGCCCTATGACAGCTATATCCAGACGGACGCCGCCATCAACCGGGGCAACTCGGGCGGGCCGCTGTTCAACACCAAAGGCGAGGTGGTTGGAATGAACACGGCCATATTCAGCCCGTCAGGCGGCTCGATCGGGATCGGATTTTCCATTCCCGCCAACACAGTAAAAAGCATCGTCGCCCAGTTGCGTGAGCATGGCAAGGTATCCCGTGGTTGGCTTGGCGTGCAAATTCAACAGGTGACACCAAATCTGGCGACGGCACTTGGCCTGCCCAAACCCGAAGGCGCATTGGTTGCCGATGTGCAGCCCAACAGCCCGGCCTTGGCGGCGGGTCTGAAAAATGGCGATGTCATCGTCAGCGTGAACGGCAAGACAGTCGCCAAGATGCACCAGCTGCCCGCCCTGATCGCCTCGATCCCGGCCGGAAATACGGCCAAGCTGGGGGTGTTCAGAAATGGCTCAATGCGTAATTTCGACGTGAAAATAGGCCAGCTGAAACCCAAGAAAACCCGCATCGCCTCGATTGCCGAGCCGCAAAGCAACCGGGCCGATCCGCTTGGCGTCACGGTTGAGCCCCTGACCCCCTCGTTGGCCCAACAGCTGGGCCTTAACGAGTTGGCCGAGGGCGTCGTCGTCACCTCGATCGACCCCAACAGCCCCAATCAGGACAAGCTGAAAACCGGAGACGTGATCGAAGAGGTCGCCGGCCAGCGCGTCACCTCGCCCAGTCAGCTTGAGGACGCCCTGAAAAAGGCGGGGAACAAGAATGTGGTCCTGTTGCTGGTCAACCGGCGCGGTGTGCCGCTTTATATCGGAGCTTCGACCGTCCCTTCCTGATCCTTCAGAAGCTCCGAGAAAACCCGGCTGCTGCGGTGGCCGGGTTTTTCGTTTCATTTACCATTTTTCAAGGGTATACGCCTAGCAGAAACACATCAACCAAACGAGAGCCGCCATGTCTGACCAAGCGCGACCGACGCCGAACCGCGCTTCATCGCGATTGCAGACCATAAAAAAACTGGCTCCGGTCCTGTTGGGCCTGGCGTTGTTCGTCGCCGGCGTATTTGCGCTCCACCGCATTCTGGCTCCGATCAATCTGCACGATGTATTGCAGCAGGCCAAGGCGATGCCGACCTGGCGTCTGCTCGCGGCGCTGGCCGCAACATTTGCCGGATATGTCGCCCTGATGGGGTATGACTGGTCGGCGCTGCGCTATCTCGGCAAGAAGATCCCGTTTCGGATCGTCGCCATCGGTGGCTTTCTGGGCTATTCCTTTGGCAACACCATCGGGGTCAGCGCAGTGTCTGGCGGCGCCGTGCGGTTTCGCATCTATTCGGCGTTTGGGCTGAACGCGTTCGAGATTGCAGCGGTCTCGACCTTTGTGTCGCTCGCCTTTGGCTTTGGCGTGACGATCATCGGCCTTGGCGCGCTGGCGCTGCATCCCTACGCCTTGGGCGATCTGATCTCGTGGCCACCGGGGCAGATCAGGATCGCGGCCGCCACCGCCTCGCTGGGCCTCTTGGCGCTGCTCAGTTGGCTTGGCGTGACCGGGAAATCCCTGCGCATCCGCCGCTTTGAAATTCCCGCACCCTCGATTGGTATCCTCTATGGCCAGCTGCTGTTCACACTGCTGGACACGACGATGGCGGCACTGACGCTGTATGTTCTGCTGCCCAGCGGCGCACCGGACTTTGTGACCTTCGTTGCGGTCTTTGCCGCGGCGGTGATGATCGGCGTTCTCAGCCATGTCCCCGGCGGCGTCGGCGTTTTCGAGAGCGTCATCGTCGCGACCCTGCCAGCAAGCGTGCCTCTGGAAACGGCAGCTGCGGCGCTGCTGCTCTATCGCCTGATCTATTATCTGGTCCCGTTTGGGCTGGCGATGGTGTTTGTTGCCATCAACGAAGCGCGTCTTGCCCACGGCTTTTTTGCCAAGCTCTTTGGCGATATATCCGAGCAGATGCGCCCCGTCATGACCACGGTCAGCTCGGTCACGCCGGTGATGGCCGGAACCGCCAGCTTTGGGCTGGGTGGGTGGCTGTTGCTGATGTCGCTGCTGCCCAGCGTCCGGCCCGGGTCCATCGACCCGAATGATCTGCTGGCGGCAACCCTGCTGGAGGGCGGCGCGTTGCTGTCCGCGGCCATCGGGGTGACGATAATCTTGCTGGCGCAGGGCCTTTATCGGCGGATCTCGGGCGCCTATTGGCTGACGCTGGCAGCACTGGCGGTGGGAGCCGTTGCCTCGGTCCTGAACGGTCTGGATTTTGAAAGCGCCGGGCTGTTGCTGGGGGCCGTGGTGCTGTTGTGGCCTCTGCGGCACGAGTTCTTTCGCTCAGCAAAGCTGACCCAGAACGTCTGGTCGCCCGGCTGGATTGCTCTGGTGCTGGGGATTGCCCTCAGTGCGACCGCATTCCTGTTTCTGGCGCAGGCCTCGACACCCTATTCCGGGGATATCTGGATCCGCTTTTCCAGCACCGAAACCACCGCGCGGGCGCTTAGGGCCGGGGTGTTGGCCAGTGCCATCGTCACCTTTTTCCTGATCTATCTGGCGCTGATGCCGGCGCGGGTCAAAACCTCAAAACCCGATGCCGAAACACTGGATCAGGCCGCAGAGATCATCGCCGCGCAGGACGACAGCGATGCCTTTCTGGCGCTGACCGGGGACAAATCCTTTTTGTTTTCCAGCAAGGGAGATGCGTTCATCATGTATGCCGTGCAGGGAAAATCATGGATCGCCTACGCCGACCCGGTCGGTCCCGAGGCCGCGGTGCGTGAGCTGGCCTGGACCTTTTTCGACTCGGCCTACGCGGCCAACGCCCGGCCCGTCTTTTATGAAACGTCGGAAAAATACCTGCCGCTCTGGGTCGAGATGGGGCTGTCCATTCACAAGATCGGAGAGGAGGCCGCTGTCAAGCTGGCGGATTTTTCGCTATCGGGAAAAAAGTTCAAGAAAATGCGGGCCAGTCACAACCGCGCGGCGCGCAACGGCTGGATTTGCAAGGTCGCCGAACCACCTCACAGCGCCGATTTCCTAGCCGAGCTGCGAAAGATTTCCAACGCATGGTTGGCCGATAAGAAGGTCCGCGAAAAAGGCTTTTCCGTCGGCCGCTTTAGTGAATCGTATCTGCAACGCGGCCCTGTGGCGATCGTCGAAAAGGACGGGCAGATCGTGGCCTTTGCAAACATCCTGAAGACCGAAACCAACAAACAGGTCTCGATTGACCTGATGCGTCACCTCCCGGACGAGGCCGAGGGTATGATGGAATATCTTTTTATCGAGATCATGGAACATTACCGCGCCAAAGGCGTCGAAGAATTCAACCTCGGGATTGCCCCCCTCAGCGGTCTGACCGCCAAACATGGCACCCGCGTCTGGAACCGTTTTGGCGTCATGTTGTTCCGTCATGGCGGCGCATTTTACAATTTTGAGGGGCTGCGGGCATTCAAGCAGAAATTTGCCCCGGTCTGGCGCCCACGTTACCTCGCCGTACCCGGCAGTCTGCCGCCCTTGGCAGCGCTCAAGGACGTCGCCATTCTGATTGCCGGGGGCGCCAAGGGGCTGGTTTCAAAATAACCCCCTAAGACAGCGGAAATCAGTTCAGGCGCGCGACGACATAGTCGGCAAGATCGCCCAACAAGCGGCGCAGATCATTGTCTGGCAGCGCGCGCAACGCCCGTTTGGCCTTGTCCGCCCAGGCAATGGCCTCGGTGCGGGTCTCCTGCAAACTGTCATGGCGCGCGAGGATCTGCATTGCCGTGGCCAAATCGCCATCCTGTTGCTCGCCCTTCTCGATGACCCGCGTCCAGAATGCCCGCTCATCCGCGCTGGCACGGCCCACCGCCTTGATCACCGGCAAGGTCAGTTTGCGCTCGCGAAAATCATCGCCGGTATTCTTGCCAAGCTGGCTGCTGGAGCCCCCGTAATCCAGAAGGTCATCAACAATCTGAAAACTGATCCCAAGCGCATCGCCATAGGAATTCAGCGCCGAAATGGTGCCTTCGTCGGCGCCGGCAATCACCGCCCCCACCTCGGTTGCGGCAGCAAACAGGGCTGCCGTCTTGCCGCGAATGACCTTCAGATAGGTCGCCTCGTCCGTGCGCAGATCTTGAGCGGCGGTCAACTGTAACACCTCGCCCTCGGCGATGGTTGCCGACGCGTTTGCCAGAATGTCCAACACCCGGAGCGAGCCGGTTTCGACCATCAACTGAAACGAGCGGGAAAATAGGTAATCGCCAACCAGAACCGAGGATTTGTTGTCCCACATCAGGTTGGCCGTCGGACGGCCCCGACGTTGCAGGCTTTCGTCAACCACGTCATCGTGAAGCAGCGTCGCGGTGTGGATAAACTCGACCGTCGCCGCCAGATGGACATGATAAGGCCCCTCATATCCGCAAAGCCGCGCACTGGCCAGCGTCAGCAAAGGGCGCAGACGCTTGCCACCCGCCTCGACAAGATGCGCCGTAACCTCAGGAATTCGCGGCGCATTTTTCGAGGCCATCCGAGCACGAATCAGGGCATCCACACGTGCCATCTCATCGCGCAGCAGAAACGCAAGGGCCTCATGCGGCTTTGCTGAAATGGTGTCTTGCCCCATCGGTTTTGCCCCTCATATCGCTCGACAAGTGTTCAATTCTGCCGTTTAGTCTACAGCATGAAAGAGCTGCTGCGTACCAATGATCCGACGATAATCGCCTTTGCCACATCGCTGTTGCGCGGTGAGGGTATAGACTGCTTTCAATTGGACGTCCACATGAGCGTGCTGGAGGGCTCGATTGGCATAATGCCGCGCCGAATCATGGTGATCGACCGCGATCTTTTCCGCGCCCGCGCGGTGATGCGGGATAATGACATCGACTGCCCGAGCTGACATGGACCCGGCAAGCCGCATCTCCCTGACAGAGGACGGATTTTTGGGTGAATCCCTCTCGGTCCTGCAGCCATCCAAGGGGTATCGGGCGGCAACCGACCCGGTTTTTCTGGCGGCATCTGTTCCTGCCCGCCCCGGGGAAACGGTGCTGGAGCTTGGCTGCGGCGTCGGTGTGGCCCTCCTCTGTTTGGCGCGGCGTGTGCCGGATCTGTCGCTGACAGGTGTCGAGATCCAGCCGGATTATGCTCTTCTGGCAAAGCGCAATGCGCGCCGGAATGTCGTGCCGATGCACATTCTGACCGGCGACATTGCCGATCTTCCCGCCGCCTTGCGCGCCATAAGTTTTCACCATGTCATCCTCAACCCGCCCTACCTGCGCGCGGGCTGCGGCACAACGGCGCGGGACGCGGGAAAAGAGCGCGCCTTTCGCGAGGCAACACCGCTGGCCATGTGGATCGGAACCGCCATCCGGCGCCTGCGACCCAAGGGATGGTTGTCCGTCATCCAGAGAGCCGACCGCTTGCCCGAACTATTGCAGTTGCTGGGCGCGACCATGGGCAGCATCGAGGTCAAGCCTCTAAGCGCGCGACAGGATCGCACCGCGGGTCGTGTGATTTTGCGCGCGCAAAAAGGCGGACGCGCAGATTTTCGCCTGCACGCCCCCTTGATCCTGCACAAAGGCGCGACCCACAGCAGCGATAGCGACGGCTTCACAGAGATCGTCGACGCCATTTTGCGTCAAGGCGCACCGCTCAGGTTTTAACGGTTACACAATCTTCATGGTTTTGTGATCAGCATTAACAAGATCGCGCGCATCAACCGTCGGCACGATTCCGCCGGGTTGGGTGGATTGTGCGCAAAAATGGAAAAAAATGCGTTCGTAAGGATGACACGACTCAAAATCTATGCTGCAATCCTTTCATTGAGAGCAAGAATAACAACAAACCGAGGAGAAACATCATGAGCTTGAGTTCGCATCTTCAGGAACTCCAAAGAAAACACGAAGCACTCTCCAGACAGGTCGAAACGGCACAGCGCAGCCCCGCCGCGAATGATCTCGAGATCGGCGAATTGAAGAAAATGAAACTCAAACTCAAGGAAGAAATCGAGCGATTACAGATCAGCTGACGGCGTACCTGCAGCGCACCCGTGACACAACACGGCCTTGGCAAAGCGGGCCAAAGGAGAGAGACCTGTAATCCGCCTCGCCAAGGTAGTTGTGCCCACCTGTCAGACGACAAACTGTCCGCCATTGGCGGTCAGCGTCGCACCCGTAATAAAGCCCGCATCATCCGATGCCAAAAAGGCCACGCAACGGGCGATTTCCGACGGTTCACCCAGTCGGCCAACCGGAATTTGGCTGATGATGTTGGCACGTACCTTTTCGGGAACCGCCATGACCATCTCGGTGCCAATATAGCCGGGACAGACGGCGTTGACCGTAATCCCCTTGGCCGCGCCCTCTTGTGCAAGAGCTTTGGTAAAGCCGAGATCCCCCGCTTTGGAGGCCGAATAGTTGACCTGACCCATTTGCCCTTTCTGACCGTTGATCGAGGAAATATTGATAACGCGTCCGAATTTGCGTGCGCGCATCCCCGGCCAGATCGGATGGGTCATGTTGAACAACCCGTCAAGGTTGGTTTCCATAACATCCGACCACTGCGCGCGGGTCATCTTGTGGAACATGGTATCGCGCGTAATTCCGGCATTATTGACCAGAATTTCGACCGAACCCAGATCAGCCTCGACCTCGGCGATACCCGCGACACAGGACTCATAGTCGGCCACAGACCATTTATACGTCGGAATTCCCGTTTTTTCGGTGAATTCCCGGGCCACTGAATCGTTGCCGGCATAGTTCGCCGCGACCCTGTAGCCTGCGTCCTTTAACGCCTGTGATATTGCCGCGCCGATTCCGCGCGTTCCCCCGGTGACCAGTGCTACACGTGCCATTTTCTTCCCTTATTTGACAAGTTTTCATCATTCGGGCCGTCCATACGGCAGGGCGGCCCGAAACTGTATCGCTATGTGGGAATGGCCGGTATGCGGCTTATTCCCGTTCGACGCAGATTGCGATTCCCATACCGCCGCCGATGCACAAAGTTGCCAGACCGCGCCTGACGTCCCGGCGCTGCATTTCGAAAATCAGTGTGTTCAGGATACGACAACCTGACGCCCCGATCGGATGGCCGATGGCGATTGCCCCACCGTTGACGTTCACGATTTCCGGATCCCATCCAAGGTCTTTGTTGACAGCACAGGCCTGGGCAGCAAAGGCTTCGTTGGCTTCAACCAGGTCGAGGTCTTCGACACGCCAGCCAGCCTTTTCCAGCGCCCGGCGCGAAGCCCCGATCGGCCCCACCCCCATGATCGAGGGGTCCACACCGACGGAGGCATAGGAGGCAATGCGAGCTAGCGGGGTGATCCCCCGTTTTTCGGCATTTTCGGCACTCATCAGTAGCGTTGCAGCCGCACCATCGTTCAGACCACTGGCATTTCCTGCGGTGACCGAGCCCTCGCGAGCAAAGGCCGGGCGCAACTTTTGCATCGCGTCCAGTGTGGTGCCGTGGCGGATATATTCATCTTGATCGACAATTATTTCACCCTTGCGGGTCTTGACTGTGAAGGGAATGATCTCGTCCCTGAACTTGCCGGCCTTTTGCGCCGCCTCTGCCTTGTTTTGTGAACGAACTGCAAATTCATCCTGCATTTCGCGGCTGATTTTCCACTGTGCCGCGACGTTTTCCGCCGTCGTTCCCATGTGATAGCCGTTGAATGCGTCCCACAGCCCGTCGCGGATCATGGTGTCGATGAATTTAAGGTCACCCATTTTTCTGCCGGCACGCAGATGCGCGGCATGGGGAGCAAGGCTCATGCTTTCCTGACCACCGGCAGCGACAATGTCAGCATCCCCGGTCTGGATCAGTTGCGCCCCCAATGCAACCGCGCGCAGACCCGACCCGCAAACCTGATTAACGCCCCAGGCAGGGCTTGCGATCGGCAGACCGGCGTTGACATGGGCCTGACGGGCCGGGTTCTGCCCTTGGGCTGCGGTCAGGACCTGACCGAGAATCGTTTCACTGACCTCGTTTTTATCGATTCCGGCGCGGGCAACAACGGCCTCCAGCACCGCGGCGCCAAGATCATGCGCCGGCGTGTTGGCGAATGCCCCATTAAAGCTGCCGACGGCGGTGCGCGCGGCGGACGCTATTACTACATTGGTCATGCTCAACCCTTTCTGATGAAAACCGATTCGTTTCTGCAGTGCAGCATAATTCCTGCGGGGCAGACTGCCAGAAAAATCGGTTACGCATCATTATTACGGTTGTTATTTATATTGATCGTATAGATTGCGCAATATATAAATTTTGCGAAATTAAATTACGTTAAGCGGTGTAATCTCTCATGATGCGGCACGTGCATTGCGGCCGTCCTGCCAAACCGGATTTACCGTTGGCATGCCAAAGTAATAGCCCTGCAGACAATCAAACCCGGCAGATTGAAGGAAAGAGGCCTCGGCAGGGGTTTCAACGGCCTCAGCTACGGTCAGCATGTCAAAATGTTGGCCAATCGAGACCAAGGCCGCGGTCAGCACCTGATTGTTGGCATCATCCTGAATATTTCGAATGAACTGGCCGTCGATTTTCAAAATGTCGAAGTAGAAGTCACGCAAATATCGAAATGCCGTATAGCCGGCCCCGAAATCATCCAGCGCGAAAGAAATCCCACGTTTGTGCAAATTGGCCATGAACACCACCACCAGATCGGGCATGATCATCGCCGACGATTCGGTAATTTCCAAAATCAGACGTTCAGCCACAGTCTGGTCACGAGCCAGCCCTTTGTTCAAGGTCTCCATCCAGCGGGGATAGCCGATGCTGCGTGCAGACATGTTGATGGCCAACCGCAATGACGGATGGTCGGCCAGCGCGTTCAGGCCCGTCTCAAGCGCGAGACAGTCAATGATCCGCCCCTCCTCACGGGTTTCGGCAACGGGCATGAAATCACCGGCCGGCAGGATGTTACGGTTTTCATCAAGAATACGGATAAGCCCCTCGTAAAAGGCCGGAGTCTCGGTCCGCGCCGAAAGGACGACGGGCTGGTAGGCGAGCATGACATCGCCCCGACGGATAGCCTTGGCGATCATCTGATGCATTGCCTTGTCACGACCCGAATTGGCAACGGCGAGCGGGCTGTCCATATCGGCTCCGGGTCCAACTTCAGCGATGGTCATCTTTTGTTCCTCCGTCTGTTTGGACGCCACAATGCCGCCCTTTTCCTTAAAGAGTTGTAAATATTCGCTTTTTGTTCTAAATTTTCCCAAATTTGAAATTATGTCTCAATATATTGAAATGAAAGGACAAATAGTGGAGCGTTGCGGATGGTGCGGGCAGGAGAAAATCTATGTTTCCTATCATGATTACGAATGGGGGGTCCCGGAACGCAACAGCCGGGCCCTGTGGGAGAAACTGATTCTCGACGGGTTTCAGGCTGGCCTGAGCTGGTTAACCATCCTGAAAAAGCGCGATGCCTTTCGTCTGGCCTTTGATGGTTTTGACCCCGACAAGGTGGCGCAATACGGACCCGACAAGGTGACCCGCCTGCTGGGCAATGCCGGGATCGTGCGCCACCGGGGTAAGATCGAAGCGGCCATCACCAACGCGCGCGCGTGGCAACAAATCGAGGCGCGGGAAGGATTTGATCAATTTCTTTGGCGCTATGTTGATGGGGTTCCGCTGCAAACCAAACGGCGCTGCGATCAGGATATCCCGGCAAAAACCCCGCTGTCAGCACAAATATCAAGGGATCTTGGGGCGGAAGGCTTTAAATTTTGTGGACCCACCATTGTTTATGCCTTCATGCAGGCTGTGGGCATGGTCAATGATCACCTGCTCAGCTGCCCCCGGCATGCTGAGGTTCAGCGGCTTTGAGGCTACCATCGCAGGCCTTCAACATGTCCGAGGTCATGCGGCTGCCATCGTGGCTCCAGCCGGGCGGGGCCAGAGCATAGGCCAGACGCTGGCGCAAGGTCAGCCCCGGCTGCAAAACATCTGAAAACAACCCGATCCATTCATGAAAGGCAACGCGCAGCGGGTTGAACGTGCCGAGATTCTTGACCAGACCGTATTCCACGGGCTCGGCGGAATCCTCGGGAACAAAGGTGCCAAACAGCTTGTCCCAGACGATAAATACCCCGGCATAATTTGAATCCAGATAGCGCGGATTGCGGCCGTGGTGGACCCGGTGGTGGCTGGGGGTATTCATCACCGCTTCGAACCAGCGCGGCATTCTGCTGATGACCTCGGTATGAATCCAGAACTGATAGATTAGATTCATCCCTCCGGAAAACAGAATCATCGCCGGATGAAACCCCAGCAGGACCAGTGGTACCCGCAACAGCATCATCAACGTAAAGGTGCCGGTCCACGTCTGGCGCAGCGCCGTGGTCAGATTATAGTGCTGGCTGGAGTGGTGGTTGACATGGCTGGCCCAGACCCACCGCACCCGATGACCCAGCCGGTGGACCCAGTAGTAGCGCAGGTCATCCAAAACGAAACACAAAAGCAGCACCCAGACCGAATAGCCAAGGTCAAACAGACGATACTGCCACAGGGTATAAAGAAAGGTTACGGTGACGAAACCTAACAGGATCCCGGCCGCGACATTTCCTGCCCCCAGCAGCAATGAGGTCAGGGCATCGCGCAGCTCATACCGCCCGCCACGGCCTTTCAGCTTGATCCAGACCAACTCGATCACGATCAGGGCGACAAACCCCGGAACGGCCATATTCACGACATCGGGATAATGCGGGGTCATCATTGGCCCTCCAATATTTGGCACCAGCGCCGTCGGACGTCTCTATCCGGCAGAACCAGACGGATTTTCGGCGCCGTGAAATCGCCGGTTTTTACGACAAGCCCGGTTCTGGTTTCCACGCAAACGCAGCGCGATTGAAAGCGTCGCGCCACCGGATCCGCGCCCATGCTCCACAGCAGACCCGCCCCGGTTCGGGTGGTGATCAGGGCGGCACTCTCTGCGGCGTCCAGTTGAACATCGCAAGCGGGGTCGTCAGGGTTGCGCCGGTCCCAGATGTTGCGGGCCACCTCGGGCGAGGAAAAACGCAATGGCGGCGTCGGGCGCAACACGCGGATCAAAAGGGCCAGCCCCATGATCCCCAAAACCACCATTGGCAGTAAAACGCCCAGCGGCACGATTGTGCTCTCCCACGTTGTTCTGATCTTGCAAAGGGTGAAACAGCAGCGTCGGCATGTCAATCATTGTCGTTTACAGGTCGGCACCCTCAGGTCAAAACCCAATCACCCGCCCGAGCCCGTTCTCCCCGTCAGGGCGGTCAAAAAGCTGATGGCCTCGGGGCTGTCCCAGCGTGCATCTCCCTGCATGCGAGCGATTTCCTGACCCCCCGGGTTCAGAATCAGGGTCGTGGGCAGGCCGAAGACACCTGAAGGACCGCTGAGGGCCTGCCTTGGGTCGCGCAATGTCAGAAGATTGTGGATCCCCGCATCCTTGAAAAACTTGTGGATCGCCGGTCGCGGGTTGCGGCCGGTGGCAATTAGCAGAACTTCGATCGCGTCGCCGCCAATTCTGGCCTGCAGCCGGCCCAGCGCGGGCATTTCGGCGCGGCACGGAGCACACCATGTCGCCCAGAAATTCAGCACCACGTATTTACCCTTGAACTCGTCCAGCGAGCGGCTCTTGCCGTCCATGTCCAGAACCTTGACGCGGGGCATCTCGACCGGGGTCTTGTGAATTGCCAGCTTGCGCATTTCCCCTTGTCGCAACTTCAGCAAACTTGCCCGGTCCGGGGGGGCAGCGATTGCTGCGGTTGCAACGGGAATTGCACCAAGGGCCAAGGCAACGTATAGCACGGCCGACAGAATTGGCTTTTGCAGGGTCATTTCAGGTCTCCCTTGGGTTCAGAAGAGTAATGGTCATGTCAGACAGCAAAACATCCAACGCAATGTGGGGCGGTCGCTTTGCCTCGGGTCCCGATGCGATCATGGAGGCGATAAACGCCTCGATCGGGTATGACAAGCGCATGGCGCGTCAGGATATCGAAGGCTCGCGCGCCCACGCACAGATGCTGGCGGCCACGGGTATCATTACCGATAACGATGCCAAGGCCATCAGGGAAGGCCTGCTCACGGTCTTGTCAGAAATCGAGGCGGGCGATTTTGAATATTCAACCGCGCTCGAGGATATTCACATGAATGTCGAGAACCGCCTGAAAGAGCTGATCGGAGACGCTGCTGGCCGGTTGCACACGGCGCGTTCGCGTAATGATCAGGTTGCAACGGATTTCAAGCTGTGGGTTCGGACACAAATGGATGCCGCGATCGACGGGCTGACAGCACTGATCAAGGCCCTGCTGCAACAAGCCGAGGCTGGCGCCGACATGGTGATGCCCGGCTTTACCCATCTGCAGGTCGCACAACCGGTCACATGGGGCCATCACATGCTGGCCTATGTCGAGATGTTCGGCCGCGATATCGGGCGGATGCGTGATGCGCGCGCGCGGATGAACGAATCTCCGCTGGGGGCCGCGGCGCTGGCGGGCACGTCTTTTCCAATCGACCGGCACATGACCGCCGCAGCGCTGGGATTTGAGCGTCCGGCCGCAAACTCGCTGGATGCCGTCAGCGACCGGGATTTTGCGCTGGAGTTTCTGTCTTCGGCCTCGATTGCGGCCACGCACCTCAGCCGCATGGCCGAAGAGCTGGTGATCTGGTCTTCGGCACAGTTCTGTTTCGTGACCCTGTCGGATCGTTTCTCGACCGGCTCCAGCATCATGCCGCAAAAGAAAAACCCCGACGCGGCCGAGCTGATCCGCGCCAAGGTAGGCCGCATCAACGGCGCGCTGGTGGGTTTGCTGACGGTAATGAAAGGCCTGCCGCTGGCCTACGCCAAGGATATGCAGGAGGACAAGGAGCAGGTGTTCGACGCTGCCGACAGCCTGATGCTGGCGCTGGCCGCCATGAGCGGCATGGTCGCGGACATGACGCCGAACGCTCCGCGCCTTGAAGCGGCCGCCGCCAGCGGGTTCTCGACCGCAACCGATCTGGCCGACTGGCTGGTGCGCACCCTCAACATGCCGTTCCGCGAGGCCCACCACGTCACCGGGGCGCTGGTAAAACTGGCCGAGGAGCGGGGCTGCGATCTGCCCGATCTGTCGCTGGCGGACATGCAAGGGGTCTGTGCCGAAATCACTGAAGATGTTTTTGCGGTCCTAGGGGTTCACAACTCGGTCCAGAGCCGGCAGAGTTACGGTGGGACTGCGCCCGATCAGGTGCGCGCACAGATCATCCGCTGGAAAGAGGCGCTGGCATGAGAAACCTCACGATCCTGCTGTTGCTTGGGCTTTCGCTTGTGGCCGCCTGTGGAATCAAGGGGGACCCCCTGACGCCACCGGCGCACCAGCAGGACAAGGTATCGTGACGCAGCCGAGTGCTGGGAACGGGGCCAAGGGATCGCAAACGGGGGCGCCGCCCCCGAACCCCCGGAGTATTTTTACAACGAAGACGACAATGAAGACTTGGACATGACGGGGAGAATGTCGATTTTGCGGGCCAGCTATCTGGGTCTGGCGCTACTGGGAACCATCGTGCCGATGCTGTCCTATCTGCCGTGGCTGCAGGCCCACGGGGGCGGAGCGTTTTCGCTGGTGGATGCGTGGCGACAGAACCCGGCAACGACAGGCCTGTTTTATGATGTGCTGCTTGCGGCGCTCTCTCTGAACCTGTGGATCGTTGCCGAGACCTATGTGCGCCGGGATTATTGGGTCTTGATTACCCTCCCGGTCATCTATTTGATCGGGGTTTCAGCCGCATTGCCGCTGTTTCTGTTCCTGCGTTCCCGTCCGGTGAGGTGACATGGACCATTTTATCTATCGCAACGGTGTTCTTCATGCCGAAGATGTTGCCCTGCCCGATATCGCGGCAGCCGTGGGCACGCCGTTTTATGTTTATTCGGAGGCCACCTTTCGGCGCCATTTCGTGCTGTTTGACGAAGCGCTCGCTGGCATGGATCACATGATCTGTTTTGCCATGAAGGCGAACGGAAATCTGGCGATCCTGAAACTGATGAACAATCTCGGGGCCGGGATCGACGTCGTCTCGGGGGGGGAATACGCCAAGGCCAGGGCCGCCGGGGTGCCGGGCGAGCGGATCGTGTTTTCAGGTGTTGGAAAAACCAGGGCCGAGATATCCCAGACGTTGCAAGGCGGGATCCGGCAATTCAATGTCGAGAGCGAGCCGGAACTGCGCCGCTTGTCTGAAATCGCTATGGGTCTGGGCCTGAGGGCGCCCGTTGCGTTGCGCATCAATCCCGATGTCGATGCCCGGACCCATGCCAAGATTTCCACTGGCAAGTCGGAAAACAAGTTTGGCATACCGATTTCAAAGGCCCGTAAGGTTTATGCCGAAGCGGCGAGCCTGCCGGGGATTGAGGTGATCGGAGTTGACCTCCATATCGGCTCACAGCTAACCGATCTTGCGCCGTTTGAAACCGCTTTTGAAAAAATCGCCGCGTTGGCTCTTGCCCTGCGCGATGACGGGCATAACATTCGCCGGCTGGACCTTGGCGGGGGGCTTGGGATCCCTTACACGCACACAAACAGCGCCCCGCCGCTGCCTCTGGAATATGGCGCGGTAGTGCGCCGGACACTGGGCCATCTGGGCTGTGAAATCGAGATCGAGCCCGGTCGCCTGATTGCCGGAAACGCCGGCTTGCTGGTCTCTTCGGTGATCTACATGAAAGAGGGAGAGGGTCGCAACTTTCTGATCGTCGATGCCGCAATGAATGATCTCGTGCGCCCGGCCATGTACGAAGCGCATCATGATATCGTGCCGGTGCTTGAGCCCTATCCCGCCACGCCATACGCCCCCATCGACATCGTCGGACCGGTGTGCGAAACCGGGGATACATTCGCCACCCAGAGGGAGATGCCGCCGCTTGGCGCAGATGAACTGGTGGCCTTCCGTTCGGCGGGGGCCTACGGCGCGGTGATGTCCTCGGAATACAATATGCGCCCGCTCATTCCCGAGGTTCTGGTCTCGCAAGATCAATTCGCTGTCATTCGCCCAAGGCCAAGCTTTGACGAAATGATAAATCGGGATAAGGTTCCTGAATGGCTGTAGGCTGCCATCGCGGCAGCTCCGCTCCTTGGAACAGGAGACCAGATGAAACCCGGACCCGATCAACATCCGGCGGACGAACAGGCCGAGCTGAAATCGCAGATCCTCAGGTCACTGCGCTGGCCCTTGCGGCTGACCCGCGCGGGCATATTGGCCGAACGCCTGAGCCTCAACTTCTGGCCGGTTTCCACTTTGCTGCTGGCACTGGGAACGGTGGTGGGTTTTGGTGTGCCAAACTTGCTGGGGACCAGCGCCCTGATTGCGCTGTTCGTGGCCAGCATCCTGGCATTGGTGGTTTTGTTGCTGCGGGGATTTTCCCGGTTCCGCTGGCCCAGCCCGACGGATGCGCTGGAGCGTTTGGATCGTGCAACGCAAGAACGCCCGCTCAGCGCCATTTGGGACCACCTGACGATCGGAAGGAACGATCCCGAAACCCTCGGCCTCTGGCAGGCTCATATCAGGCAGATGGCCAAGCGCGCGCGCCAGATGCCGCCGGTTCGCCCCGACCTGCGCGTGTCATCCCGGGACAGGTTCGGACTGCGTTATCTGGCGCTGACCGGCTTTGTGACCGCGCTTGTTTTCGGGTTCCAGAGCGGCAGCGACGGATTTGGCCGGATCCCGTGGCCACAGGGGCAAATCGCACAAGCCGCCGCGCCCGGCTTTGAGGGCTGGATCCGGCCGCCGCGCTATACCAGACTGCCGGTCATATATCTGAACAGCGCGAAAAATGACGGGACGGTCGCGAACCTGTCGGTTCCTCAAGGCAGCAAGGTTGTTTTTCGCCTCTATGGCGGGCACGGACGGGTGCGCCTTGAGGAAACCGTTTCACGACAGAAAAAAAATAGCGCACCAAGGGACAAGGACGCCGGCAAGCGCGCTGATCCACAGACTGGGGGGCGCAGCTTTCTGGTGCAAAAAAGCGGTGAAATTGGCCTCAGCGGGCCTGCGATCAAGGCGCGCTGGAACATTCGAATGATCCCCGACCTTCCGCCGCTGATTGCCCTTGACGGTCCGGTCGAGCGCGGCGTGAATGGCCAGACCCGGCTGCCGTTTGCGGCCGCGGATGACTATGGGGTTGTAGGCAGCACCGTTACCATCACGCTGGATCTTGCCGCCGTTGATCGCCGCTATGGACTGGCCGCAAAGCCGGAAATACGTCCGGCGATCACGCTGGACCTTCCTCTGCCGCTGAGGGGGGATACGCGAAAATTCAAGGATATTCTGATTGAGGATCTCAGCCAAAGCCCCTGGGCGGGTCTGCCGGTCATCCTGACACTGAAAGCGACCGACGCTCTGGGGCAAACTCGCGTCTCGGAAGAAGAGCAGATCACCCTGCCGGGCCGCCACTTTTTTGACCCGCTGGCCGCAGCCCTTGTCGAGCAGCGTCGAGACCTTTTGTGGACACGCCGGAACGCCCCGCGCGTTGCTCAGGTGTTGCGCGCAATCAGCAACCGGCCTGCGGATATTTTCCCCGATGCCAGGACCTCAATGATGGTGCACGTGGCCATTCGCCGGCTGGAACTGAACACGGCCCCAACCCTTACGGACCCAATCCTTACAGACGTGGTGCGCACCGATGTTTCCGATCTGCTGTGGCACACCGCAACCTTGATCGAAGATGGCGACCTCAACGATGCCAAGGCGCAATTGCGGCGGGCGCAGGACCGCCTGTCAGAGGCGCTAAAAAGCGGCGCCAGCACGGATGAAATCGCACGCCTTACCGAAAAATTAAGCCGCGCAATGCGTGACTACATGCGCCAGATGGCACAACAGGACCGCAACGGACGGACCTCCTCAAAGGCGCCAAACGGACCGACACGCCAAATAACCAGCGACCAGTTGCAGCAGATGCTGAAGCGGATTGAAGAGCTCGCCCGTCAGGGGCGCAAGGCCGAGGCCCAACGCCTTCTTGAGCAGCTGCGTCAGATGATGAACAACCTGCGCGTTGCCCGTGGTGGGCAAGGTCAAGGACAGACCGGGCAGGCGATGCGTGGCCTGCGCGACACCTTACGCCAGCAACGAAACCTCTCGGATGACGCCTTTGGCCAGATGCAGCGGCAGTTCAACACACCCGGCCAGCAACGAGGGGGCGGCGCGACCTCACCCGCCGACCTTGCACAGCGTCAGGACGCGTTGCGCCAAATGTTACGCCAACAACGAAACGGCTTGCCAACGGACGACAGCAAAGCAGGCAAGGCCGCCCGTCAGGCCCTGCGCGAGGCCGAACGGCAAATGGAGCAGGCCCGCGATGCACTGAAAAAGGGCAATCTGCCCGGCGCGATTGACAAACAGTCAGCGGCGCTCAACGCCTTGCGCAAGGGGTTGAGAAAACTTGACCGCGCGGTTGCCGGAAGCAGGAATAAAAGCACGGGCCCGTCAGGGCGGCGAGCCGACAGCCTGCGGGACCCTCTAGGTCGACGAACCGGCAGCGCGGGGCAGGTCGGCACAAACCGCACTTTGTTAAGCAGTCGCGAACAACAACGGCGCGCGCGTGAATTGATGGATGAGATTCGCAAACGCACAGGGGACAAGCGCCGGCCACACTATGAACTGGATTACCTCAACCGGCTACTTGATCGGTTTTGAACGTATTGCCAAAAGACCGGGACCGATTTCCACAACCGGCCCTAAACGATCTGCCCAAAAATAGTTCCAACGCCTGCGGTGACGGCCATCGCAAACAGTCCCCAGAAGGTGACGCGCAGCATGGCCCGGCCCAGCGGCGCATTCCCGGCACGCGCCCCAAGCGCACCCAGAATTGCCAAAAAAAACAACGAGCTGATCGGAATCATCGTCAACAGTATATCTCGCGGAATAAGCGTCACCATCACAAGAGGGGCGATGGCGCCGCCGCTGAAGGTCAGCGCCGAAATCAGCGCCGCCTGCAAAGGGCGCGCCGTTGTCGCCGAGGATATGCCCAACTCTTCCTTGGCATGGGCATCCAGCGCGTCATGCTCGGTCATCTGACGGGCCACCTCACGCGCGGTTTCCGGGTTCACCCCGCGTTTCACGAACGACCCGGTCAACTCGTTCAATTCATATTCAGGGTGGTTTTCCAGTTCCCAAAGTTCGCGCGCCAGATCGGCCTTTTCGGTGTCGGCTTGAGAGCTGACCGAGACATATTCCCCTGCAGCCATGGACATCGCCCCCGCAACCAGCCCGGCGGATCCGGCCAGCAGGATACTACCCTTGTCCGAGGCGGCAGCCGCCACCCCCACGATCAGGCTGGCGGTTGACACCAACCCGTCATTGGCCCCGAGCACAGCTGCCCGCAGCCAGCCAATACGGTGAACCGAATGAATTTCAGGGATATGTTCGACAGGTTCTGCCAACCTGTTATCATCCAGTCTGCCTGCTGCCATTGTTTCGTCCGGTTCCTGCACATCGCGCAATATACCCTTGCAGATATTTCCCTACCCGCCAAAGGTCAACGAATTCCCGCGCCCGGGAACTCCCTTTGGCACCGGACAAGCTGGCAAAACTTGCGCCCCGCGGACCCCCGCATCGCCCATGACGGAAAAAGGGGGTCTGCGGCCCCTACATGTCCTGGCGCACGATTTCCGTGATCAGGACATTTGAAATTACCTTGCCAACGATTTTTCTGGCGGCCAGAAAAAGCGACTCCCGCAAATCCTTCATTTTTTCGCCATTGGTGAAATCTCCATCAAAGCCCCCGGAATTCGCATGATTGAACATGACCTGCAAAAAGGCATCGCGCAATTTTGGCTCTTGGCGGTAAACCTTGTCGGAATTTCCCGTCCTGACCTCGACGCTCAGGGACATCACAACCAGTGCGGCCACTTTTTCCTTGTCCACCACGGGCACCACGAACTGATTGTTCAGCTTTACATAATCAACCGTCTTTTTTTGTGCATTTTTCGGCAGTGGGTTCTCTGCGGTAAGGGTCTTGATGTCGGGGGCCCCCTTGGCCTTGGTCACGTTTTTCGTGCCGGATTTGGGGGCGGCGTCCTTGGCAGCAGCGACCTTGTCGGGCGCTGCTTTTCCAGAGGAGGTCTCGGGCGGTTTAGGCTTCAAGACAAGGCCAACACCAGTCCCGGTCGCAAGACCAACAACCGCAAGAATGACAGGGAGTAGTTTTTTCATGGAACGGTCCTAAAACGGCAACAGTTTATCGACAATCTGCTGGCCCCTGCGCGGTTGCTGTGCGGATGAGATCAACCCCCGACCCCCATAGCTGATCCTGGCCGACGCGATCTTGTCATACGGAATCTCATTCTTGCGCGAGATATCCTCGGGGCGCACAAATCCGGTCACCAGAAGCTCGCGCAATTCATAGTTGACGCGCACCTCCTGACTGCCCTGTATTTTCAGGTTTCCGTTCGCCAAGACCTGTGTCACCGTGGCGGCAACTCTCAAGGTCAGCTTTTCCTTTCGCCGAACCGAGCCGTTGCCCTTGGCCGACGATTTCGAGGACAGATCGACAGCGTTGGCCATGGTGGCGCCTTTTGGCATGTTCCGGTCGGCCGATTGAGGCAGCCCGAAAAATGATGGGATCCCCATCTTTTCCGAGCCCTGACGCGAACGTGCGGATGAATTCGACATCTCTGCCTTGTCGTTGATCCGGATAACCACGGTCAGCAAATCCCCCAGCTTACCCGCACGCCGATCGCCAAGAAGCGACCCCGGCCCCGACGCCCACAGCGATGCCTTGGCCGTATAGACCGACTGTCGGCGCGATGCATGATGCGTGTTCATTGCATAATAATCCTGCGACTGGTTGATCGGGGTAAGGTCGGGCAATTGGCCGACATGGCTTATGTCTCCGCAGCCGGCAAGAAAAAGCGCGATAATCAGGGTCGAACGATATCGAAAAATTCTCACTGCTTTATCCTTATCTCTCCGGGTCCGGTCACGACTCCGACAACGGTGGCGCGCGAGGACAGGTTCATGGCGTGGACATGATCGCCAAGACCGCCGCGCCCCAAGGCCCGTCCCGCAGCCGAGATCGCCAGACCTCCAGAACGGTAAACCAAGCTGACGATCTGGTTGCGTTTCACGACCGAAGGCGGGCCTATTGCGGACGGCAGAATAGCCCGCCCTGGATAAAGGATGGTTCGGGCCTCCATACCGATGACCCGCGCCATATCCGTAAACGTCCCCGGCGTCTTGACGGCCAACCGGACCAGATCCTGACGGGTTATGATGGTTTTACTCCGGATGACCCGGTTGGGCCCAATGGACTGCGCATTCACGCCCCAGCCCGCCAGCAAGATAAGCATCACGCATAAGAATAGGCGGTCCATTTTCATCGGATTTGCGTCGTTGCACCCAACATCTGATCCGCCGCGGTGATGACCTTGGAGTTCAGTTCATAACCCCGCTGCGCCTCAATCAGATCGGTGATCTGGCGAATGGCATTGACCGATGAATTCTCTAGATACCCTTGACGAAAACTGCCGAACCCGTCGGCGCCGGCGGTGCCGGTTTGCGGTTGTCCCGAGGCATTCGTCTCCTTGAACAGGTTTCCCCCCATCGCCTCCAGCCCCTTTTCATTTGCAAACATCGTCAGCGAAAGTTGACCCAAAAGCTCCGGCGCAACACGGTTTGAAAAATTGGCGTAAACCTCGCCCTGCTTGTTGATCGTGATCCCGGTTGCGTCGTTTGGAATGGTGATCTCCGGTGTAATCGCATAACCATCGGACGTGACGATCAGACCGTCGGCCGAGCGTTTGAGCGCGCCATCCCGCGTATAGGCCGACCCTCCCGAGGGCAGCGCGACCTCAAGATAGCCCTTGCCTTCGATCGCCACATCCAGATCGCCCCCAGTCGCGGCAAGCGCCCCTTGCGAAACATCCATCGAGACCGCCGCTGCCCGCACCCCGAGTCCCAGTTGAACACCTGTCGGTAGCACCGTTCCATCGGTTGCCGTAATCGAGCCGGCTCGCTCGACCTGCTGGTAGTGCAAGTCCGAAAACTCAGCGCGACGGGCGTTATAGGCGGTCGTGTTCATATTGGCGAGGTTGTTGGAAATGACCTCGACCCGCATTTGTTGCGCCGCCATTCCGGTTGCAGCTATCTTGAGGGCTCGCATGTTTTTCTCCTGCGTTATCCACCGAGGGTTCGAATGACGTTTCGGATTCGGGCATCCTCCCGATCGAGAAATTTCTGTCCCAGTTCATAACTGCGCTGAACCTCTATCAGGCGCGCCATCTCGGTGACGGGGTTGACGTTTGATGATTCGAGAAACCCTTGGAAGATGCTTGGGGTTTCGACCGGTTCCAGACCTGAGGCGGATTTGAACAGAACCCCTCCCTCGCGGATCAGATCGCGCCGGTTGCGCGGCTGGACAATGCCGACCTTGGCGATCGGCGCGCCGTTGGCCGACAGGGTTCCGTCCCGCGCCAGGGCTACATGCGCGGCATCAGGGGGTATCATAATCGGCGCGCCACCCGTATCCAGAAGGCGGAACCCGTCCGATGACACCAGTTCCCCCGCGGCGTTCGGGGTAAAGGCCCCGGCGCGCGTCAGGCGTATCCCGTTGGGGGTTTGGAGCTGGAAAAATCCGTTGCCTTCGATGGCAAAATCAAATGTACCGCCAGTTTTGGATAAGGCCCCTTCGGTCGGATCGGTGAGGCGGCCATTCGCATCGGCAAACGACAACGACGGCGACTGCTCACTGGCGCTTTTGACGTATTCGGAAAAGACCACCCCTTGGCGGCGATATCCGGCTGTCGAGATATTCGCGACGTTGTTTGCAACCGTCTGTAATTCCTTCAGCAATCCTGCCTGCCGGGTTAGGCTGACGTATCCCGCGTTATCCATTTTTTCCCCCTGTCACAATACGGGTCGCAGATGGCATTCTCATCGGGCCCCTCCAGCGATGAGGGGGATGATCTGATCGTCAAAAAAGCCGGTTAGACTGCGCGACATCAGGCTCATCGAAACCCAGAAAATCAGCAGGATCGCACCCGCCTTGGGCACGAAGGTCAGGGTCTGCTCCTGAATCGAGGTCAGCGCCTGAAAAAGCCCGATAACGAGCCCGACGACCAGCGCAACGACAAGAATCGGTGTCGACATGGTGACTGCGGTCCACAACCCGGCGCGCAGGATGTCGAAAAATTCGGTTTCGCTAAGCATCAGACCGGCATCCTCAGGATTTCCTGATAGGCCGAGACGACCTTGTCGCGGACGGTAACGGCGGTTTCGACAGCCAGTTCACTGCGTGCAATCGCCTCGACGACCGAGGGCATGTCAGCCTTTCCGGCCATCGCCGCCTTGGCCGTATTTTCACCCTGCTGCATGACTTTTGCGAAATCCTGCAACGCTGATCCAAAAACCTCGGCGCTGCTTTTTGCTTGCGGGTTGGGCTTGGTTGCAAGTTTGGCAGACCGATAGAATTTTGCCGCTGAAAGGGGGCCAATATCCATGATTTTCACCTGTTTTCCGGGATCAACGTCTGAGAATATCAAGGGCGGCGCCCGCCATCTTGCGCGCCTGATCAAACATCTTGAGGTTGGCCTCATAACTGCGCTGGGATTCCCGCGCATCGGCGATTTCGACCACCAGATTGACATTTGAGCCGGCGTAATAGCCGTCAGGACCGGCCAGCGGGTGGCCCGGATTATAGACCTGTGTCAACACACTTTGATCCAGATGAACCGGCCCGGCCCTGACCAAGGTTGCGCCCGCTTGTGGATCGGCAATAGATTGGAAAGACAGCATCTTTCGGTGATATCCCGGGGTATCAACATTTGCGATATTTTCCGATGACAGGCGCAAACGCGTGGCCTGTGCGCGCATCGCGCTGGCGGAAATTGCAAGGGTCGAGGTCAGGTCTGTCATATCGTCACGCCTTTCTAGCGGCCAAGGCTCTTGCGCAGAATCGCGAGGCTTTTGGTGTATATGCCCAGCGCCAGATCATATTCCTGTCGCAATTCTGCAGCCTTGGTCATCTGCTGTTCAAGCGACACCGAATTGCCGTTTGGTGAGGCTTCGGCTGTTCTGTCGATCCCGACCGGGAACAGGGAGCCCTGGCCAAAACTGGAAAAATGGCCCGGACGGGTTGTGCGCATTTGCATCGAATCCGGCGATTGCTGGTAAATTTCGGTAAACGGGCGAAGGTCGCGTGCCTTGAAACCGGGGGTGTCTGCGTTGGCAATATTTTCCGCGATCACCACCTGGCGCGCGCTGGCATGGGCCGCAAGGGCCTGTGCCATTTGCAAAATATCAAGCTCGGTTTTCATTCGGGGCTTCTCCCACGACTGCTGTAAATCAAGCCTTAACCCCCAATCGTTTAAAAAAGGTAAGCACATGCAGAAAGGTTTGACATGACATCTCTGGATTTCTCTGGCCTGACTGCCAGACTGGCGGGGCTCTCGCCCATTTATTCGGTTGGTCGGGTGATCGGGACCGGACGCGGCACGGTCTCGGTTCGGGGTCTCTCAAACACAGTGGCGCTGGGCGGTCGCGTCCTAATTCGGGCCGCCAGTGGCGATGAAATCGAGGCCGAGGTTTTGGCCCTCGGGCAGAGCGAGGTGTCGCTGTTGGTGGCCGGCTCGACGACAGGGATCGCGCTGGGCGATCCGGTCCGGCCCCGTCCGGCCCGTGGTTTTCGCCCGGATGACAGCTGGATTGGTCATATTCTCGACGCCGACGGCAACCCGCTGGATGGAACATTCGTGACCGATGGCGCCGAGAATCGCCGCATTGACACGCCGCCCCCGGACGCGGCCAGACGCCGGGCGCTGGGCGCGCGCCTTGAGACCCATCAGAAGCTGTTCAACACATTGTTGCCGATCGCCCGGGGCCAGCGCATCGGACTGTTTGCCGGATCAGGCGTTGGCAAATCAACCCTCGTTGGCCAGCTTGCCCGCGATATCGAGGCCGACGTCACTGTCGTTGCGCTGGTTGGCGAGCGCGGCCGCGAAGTGCGCGACTTTGTTGACAATATCCTCGGGCCCCAAGGACTGGCCAAGGCAGTGGTCATTGCTGCCACATCAGACAAGCCGCCGCTGGAAAAGCGTCGCGCCGCGCAAGCAGCAATGTCGGTAGCCGAATATTTCCGCGATAAGGGGCGGCAGGTTTTCCTGATCGTTGATTCGATCACCCGTTTTGCCGAGGCGCACCGCGAAATTGCCCTTGCTGCCGGAGAGCAACCATCGATGCGCGGCTTTCCCCCTTCGACCGCGCAGGCCATCATGTCGCTGTGCGAGCGCGCCGGGCCGGGCCATGGCACAGGCGGCGACATCACTGCCATATTCTCGGTTCTGGTGGCCGGCTCGGATATGGAAGAGCCGGTTGCCGACATCATCCGGGGGGTGCTGGATGGGCATGTCGTTCTGGACCGCAAGATTGCCGAGCGTGGCCGGTTCCCCGCTGTTGATATTCTGAGGTCGGTCTCGCGCAGCCTGCCCTCCGTGGCGCGCGAGGATGAAAATCAGCTGATCGGCCGCGCCCGGAGCATGCTGGCCGCCTATGACGGGGCCGAGATGATGATTCAGGCGGGCCTCTATAACAAGGGCTCGGACCCGCTGGTCGATCGCGCCATCACAGTCTGGCCAAAACTTGAGGAGTTTGTCAGCCAGCAAGAGCCAGGCAAGGCCAGTGACAGTTTTGCCGAACTTGACGGGATTTTGACCGCTGTTTCATCTGGTGGGGAAAATCAGGATCCGGCCCTGTAATATCCTGCCAAACCGGGGCACGGCGATCGCCGGAAAGGATCCGGGTGCCTCACTTGCAGGCAGATAATCCTTTTGCTGGGCAGTTTCAGTTTCAGGCGTTTGACACGCCCTGCCGGTGGGCTAGCGCGACCAAAAGGCCGAACGACACCCGTCCGTCGCACCAAAGGCGCGCCAGTGTCGCAACCGAGCGTTTCGGGCAATTTCCCGATGCGGGGCCGTTGCCCTTGAACCTCGCCGCGCGATTGCTTTAATGGCTGCCTATGGCAATCATTGGCGAGAAACTCCATGATGGATACTCTTGAACATCTGACAGAGGCACTATTAAGCGCGGCCAAACGGGCCGGCGCGGATGCGGCGGACGCGTTGGCGGTCTCGGGGCGCTCTGTCTCGGTCGATGTCCTGAATGGCGCACTGGAGCACGCCGAGCGGGCCGAAGGTGTCGATATCGGCCTGAGGGTTCTGCTTGGGGCGCGTCAGGCGACGGTCTCGGCCTCAGACACCACCGCGGATACGATCACCGAGATGGCCGAGCGCGCCATTGCAATGGCACGCGAAGCTCCAGAAGACGATGCCATCGGCCTTGCCTCCGCCGAACAACTGTCCAAATGGCGTGACGGCACCGGGCTGGAGCTGGCCGACCCCGCACCGGAACCCGACCCCGCCGACCTGAAGCACGACGCCTTGAGGGCCGAGGCCGCGGCCTTGGCTGTCGCCGGGGTGGCACAGGTGCAGGGAGCCTCGGCCGGTTACTCGGCAGAGGCGCTGCATCTGGCCACCTCGGCCGGGTTTTCCGGTGGCTACGCGCGCACGGGGCGCTCGACCTCCTGCGTGGCCATCAGCGGCGAGGGCCTGTCGATGGAGCGCGACTATGCCGGCGAAAGCCGCACCTTTCAGAGCGATCTCCCCCCGGCAGATGAGATCGGGCATCGGGCGGGCACTCGCGCCGTCGCCCGCATTGGTGCAAAAAAGCCCCCCTCCGGGGCCTTTCCGGTCCTCTTTGACGAGCGGATCTCGGCGTCATTGATCGGTCACCTTCTGGCGGCGATTAACGGCAGTTCCATCGTCCGGGGGGCCAGTTGGCTGCGCGATTCCCTTGGCCAGCAAATCCTGCCCGCAGGACTGACTCTAACCGAAAACCCCCATCGAAAACGGATCCCAGGCTCGCGGCCCTTTGACGGCGAAGGGCTGGCCACAAAACCCCGCGATATCATCGCCGACGGTATCCTGACCGGCTGGACGTTGGATCTGGCAACGGCGCGGCGGCTGGGGATGACGAGCACTGCCAACGCCCGACGAGGCACTTCATCTGCGCCAACGCCATCGGCGGGAAACGTGGCGCTGACCCAAGGCAACATCAGCCGCGAGGGGCTGATCGCGGAAATGGCAACCGGGCTGATCGTGACCGGGCTGATCGGCGCCTCGATCAACCCGACGACCGGGGATTATTCACGCGGGGCCTCGGGCTTTTGGGTGGAAAACGGCGAGATTACCGGCCCCGTGAACGAATGCACCATCGCCGGGAACCTGCACGAGATGCTGCACAGCCTGCGCCCCGCCAATGATGCAAGGGTGCATCTCTCACGCGTCATCCCCAGCCTGCTGGTCGAGGGGTTGACCATTGCCGGAGCATGATGACGACCTCGCCCTGTTGACCCGCGCGGCACGGGCCGCTGGTGAAATCGCCGCGCGTTATTTCGATCGTGACCAGAAGGTCTGGGACAAGGGCGGCGGTCAAGGCCCGGTGACCGAGGCCGACCTTGAAATCGACCGCATGCTGAAAGAGCGGCTGCTGGCGGCGCGCCCCGGCTATGGCTGGCTTTCCGAAGAAACCGAAGACGATCCCCGGCGCTTGTCCTGCACACGGGTCTTTATCGTCGATCCGATCGACGGCACCCGTGCCTTCGTCAAGGGCGAGAAAACCTTTTCCCACGCGCTGGCGGTGGCGGTTAACGGGCAGGTGGTGGCGGGAGTCGTCTACCTGCCGCTGAAGGGGCTTTGCTATTGCGCAACGCTCGGGCGCGGCGCGACACTGAATGGGAAACCAATCCACCACAGCCGCCGCACCGACCTTACCGGGGCGCGGGTGCTGGCGGCACGCCACCAGTTCGAACCCCGTCTCTGGCCCGGTGGCGTGCCCGAAATCGAGCACCACTTTCGCTCATCCCTCGCCTACCGACTAGCGCTGGTGGCCGAGGGGCGGTTTGATGCCATGCTGACCCTGCGCGATGCCTGGGAATGGGACATCGCGGCCGGTACCCTGATCTGTGCCGAGGCCGGAGTGACGATCACCGACCGCCGGAATCAGCCGCTCAGCTTCAACAATGCGCCCCCCCAACAGGCCGGTGTATTGGCGGCAAGCGCCGCGCTCCATGCCGGGTTTCTGCGCCACCTCGCGGTGATCTGACCCCCCTTTCAATGGGTGCCGTTCTGACGTAGAACGCGGCGACCACATCAGGAGGGCAACATGGTTCAACGATTGCATCTGGTTTTCGGCGGCGAGTTGGTCGATCCGGCACATCCACATTTCAAGAACGTGGATAATATTGATATAATTGGAATTTTTCCGGATTATGCGACAGCGTATGACGCCTGGAAAGATGCATCACAGCGCACCGTTGACAACGCTCACATGCGTTATTTCATCGCCCACCTGCATCGCCTGCGCGACGAGGCAGAACCCGGTGGGCCAACTGCCGAACTGGCCTGAGGGGGCAGAGATGGGCGTATCGCCGGGGCTTTTCCTGTACCTTGTGTTCTCGGAACGGGCCGAGGGTTTGGTAACGCGCCGTCTGGAAAAACGTCTGGCCATCGGCAAGGAGGATCCCGCACGGCTGCCCGAGCGCCTTGGCGAACCGGGGCGCCCGCGACCCGACGGACCTCTGGTCTGGTTTCATGCCGCTAGTGTCGGCGAATCGCTGTCCATACTGGAACTCGTCCGACGCCTCTCGGACGAACGCCCGGACGTTGGCTTTCTGGTGACCACTGGCACCGTAACTTCGGCAAAGATGATGTCCGCGCGGCTGCCCGAGGGGGCCTTTCACCAGTTTGTGCCGGTTGACGTGCGCCCCTTTGTGCGTCGCTTTCTGGCCCATTGGCACCCCGATCTGGCGGTCTGGACCGAAAGCGAACTGTGGCCGGCGATGATATATGAAACCGCGCGGGCCGATGTTCCGATGGTTCTGATCAATGCCCGCATTTCCCAGCGCACCAGCCGCGGCTGGCGCTGGTTTCCCGGCTTTGCCCGCTCCTTACTGCGGCGGTTCGATCATGTGCTGGCACAAGACAGCCTGACGGCGCGAAACCTGCTGCGGCTAGGCCTGCCGAAATCCCGTATCGAGGTCACCGGCAGCCTCAAGGAAGGCTCCGCCGCGCTGCCTCACAATGAAGCCGAGCGCGCGCTCTTTGCCCGTAAACTGGCCGGTCGCCCGGTCTGGCTGGCCGCGTCGACCCATCCCGGCGAAGAAGACATGGTGGCCAGCGCCCACCGTCAGGCCTCACGCGCAGCGCAACGGCTGCTGTTGATCATCGCCCCGCGTCACCCCGAAAGAGGCCCCGAGATTGCAGCCACCCTGCGGGCCGACGGCTGGCGGGTGGCGATGCGCTCAAACGGCGAGTTGCCCGAGTCCGAGACGGAAATCTACCTTGCCGATACGCTGGGTGAAATGGGGCTGTGGTATCGGCTGGCACCGGTCACTTTTCTGGGCGGTTCATTGGTGGAAATTGGCGGCCATAACCCGTTTGAACCCGCCGCGCTTGGCTCGGCCATCATTCACGGGCCGCATGTGCACAAGGTCGCCGATGTTTTCGAGCGCCTGAATGCGGTCGGCGCAACACTTGAGGTCAAATCCGCCGATGCGCTGGGCAAAGCGGTCATTCAGGTTCTGGCCCCGGACAAGGCGGCGGCAATGGCGCATGCAGCATGGGAGGTCAGTTCTGCCGGGGCAGAGGTCACTGATCGCGCGATGGCACTACTCAAGGGCTACCTGCCGGACCCCAAAAGCGAGGCCGCCTGATGCGCCCGCCCCGCTTTTGGCGGAACGCCCCCGAGCGTCCGGGGTTGACGGCCCGCCTGCTGTCGCCCCTATCGGGCCTTGTGCAACACCTGTCCAGACGACGCCTTGCGCGCGGCCCGTGGCACCGGATCGGGGTGCCGGTCATCTGCGTCGGCAATATCAATCTCGGTGGAACCGGTAAAACCCCCACCGTCATTGCGCTGGCCGAGCGCCTGCAGCAGTTTGGACACCATCCGCATGTGGTCTCGCGCGGCTACGGAGGCCATGAGGCCGGACCGCTGAGGGTGGATGTCCACCGGCACCGGGCCAGCGATGTCGGGGACGAGCCGCTGCTGATCGCGGCCTTTTGCGAGACATGGGTCGCGCGCGACCGCTACGCTGGGGCCAAGGCCGCCAAGGCCGCCGGTGCAGACGTGATCCTGCTGGACGACGGGTTTCAAAATCCGGCCTTGGCCAAGGACATTTCCATCCTCGTCGTGGATGCGGTGGCCGGGTTTGGCAATGGCCGCGTGTTTCCCGCCGGTCCTTTGCGTGAGTCCGAGGCCGATGGAAGCGCGCGCGCCGACATCCTGCTGCTGATCGGGCCGCCCAAGGCCCGGGCGCGCTTTTTGGCCCGCTGGCAGGGCAGCCTGCCGGTACTGTCCGGGGCGCTGAAACCGCTGGAAACCGGAATGGACTGGAGCGGGCGCAAATTTCTGGCCTTTGCCGGAATCGGACGGCCGGAAAAATTCTTTGCTTCGCTGCGTGCGCTTGGGGCCGAGCTGATCCGCACCGAGCCCCTCGGAGATCACGCCCCCCTGACCACGCGCCTGTTGCAACGGCTCGAGGCCGAGGCCTTTTTCAAGGGGGCGCAACTGGTCACCACCGAAAAGGATGCAACCCGCCTTCCCGACGCCTTTCGCCTGCGCGTGGTGACCCTGCCGGTCCGCCTTGAGCTGCAGGACTGGTCGGCTCTGGACCACCTACTGGCGCACCTGGGGCTGGGGGCGCAAGAAAACCAGACGGAAAACTGATGCAGATCACGGCCAACGGCATCACTCTCGAGGTCGAGATACACGGTCCCGAAACCGGAGCGGCCCTGATCCTTGTTCGCGGTCTGGGCACGCAGCTCATTCATTGGCCAATCGAGCTGATCGCCGGGTTTGCCGCGGCTGGCTATCGCACCGTGATCTTTGACAATCGCGACACGGGTCTCTCGGCCCGTTGCCCCGCAGAGGGGGTGCCGACAGCGCCCCGCGATATCCTACACAGCCTTAAATCGGGTGGTCGGCCTCGCCTTGCCTATACCCTTGACGACATGGCGCGGGATATCGTCGGGCTGATGGATGCACTGGGAATCGCGCGGGCACATGTCCTTGGTATTTCAATGGGCGGTGCGATCACGCAGCTTCTGGCGCTGGATCACCCAAGCCGCCTTTTGTCGGCGATCATCGTGATGAGCGCGGCCGGATTGCGCGATCCCGCCCTGCTGGCGCAAATTTTGGTCAGCGACATGAATCGCGCCGAAGCGCAAGAGGTCTGGGTTGCCGGACACAGGATCTGGGGCAGTCCCGGCTACCCCCGGCCCGAAGACGAGATCCGCGCCGAGGCCGGTCGCGCCTGGGATCGCGGTGCCGAGGCCGCCGGCATCAACCGGCAGGCCATGGCAACGGTTCTGGCCTCGGACCGGCGCCCGCGGCTACCCTCGGTGACCACTCCGGCACTGGTGATTCACGGGGCTGACGACCGACTGATCCCCAGCGATGCCAGTCGCGAAATTGCCGCCCTGATTCCAGAGGCCGACCTCAGGATCATTCCCGGCATGGGCCACGTCATCAGCCCGTCTCTGGCCCCAACCATCGTCCGGCTGGTGGATGATTTTATCAAAAAGGTCGCAAAAGATCGCGACAGCGGCGCTCGGGATGACACGAGCATCGCCCCTTAGGGCGTGGACTTATAAAACTCAAGACCGGCACTTTTTCAGCCCGCTCAAAAATCCAGATTGGCGACCGCCAGCGCGTTGGACTGGATGAACTCGCGCCGCGGCTCGACCACATCGCCCATCAGTTTGGTAAAGATATCATCCGCTTCGGCCATATCCTCGATCCTGACCTGCAGCAAGGTGCGCGCATTGGGATCCAGCGTCGTTTCCCACAGCTGTTCAGGATTCATTTCGCCCAGACCTTTGTAGCGTTGCAGCGTTTGCCCCTTTTCACCCTCGGCCAGAACCAGATCCAGCAGATCGGATGGCGCAAAGATGGGTGTTTCCTTTTCCTTGCGGACCAACCGTGCCGGCGCCGAATACACCTCCTGCAAGCTGTCGGTCAGAACCGCCATTCGGCGCGCCTCGCCCGAGCGCAGGCAGTTTCCGTCGAGGATGCGCACCTCGTCAACACCCCGGATGACCCGCGAAACCCGCAACCCTCCGTCCGGTGTGGGCTGGCCGACCCAACCTTTTTCATATTCGCGGGCGACCAGATCCAGACGCGCCGCAACCCGGTCCGCGACCCCTTGGGGATCCTTGTCCATTTCCCCCGCAGACAACGCCCCGGCAATCGCCGACTGCTCCAGCACATGACGCGAATAATGGGTCGGGAAAGCGCCCAGAATATGGCGCACCTGCCGCGCCTCATCGACCACACGGGCCAGATCCGCGCCGGTGATCTGCACGCCTGTCTCAAGGTGCAGAACCGCGCCATCCAGCCCCTGCTCGATCAGATAATCCTCAAGCGCGGCCTGATCCTTGAGGTAAACCTCGGATTTCCCACGGCTCACCTTGTAAAGCGGCGGCTGCGCGATATAGAGATGCCCCCCCTCGATCAACTGCGGCATCTGCCGGAAGAAAAAGGTCAACAGAAGCGTTCGGATATGGGCGCCGTCCACGTCGGCATCGGTCATAATGATGACCTTGTGATAGCGCAGTTTCGAGATGTCGAACTCATCCCGCCCGATGCCGGTGCCCAGCGCCGTGATCAGCGTACCGATCTCTTGGCTGGACAGCATCCGGTCAAAGCGGGCGCGCTCGACATTCAGGATTTTTCCGCGCAGCGGCAACACCGCCTGATTCTGCCGTGAACGCCCCTGTTTCGCGCTGCCGCCGGCGCTATCGCCCTCGACCATGAAGATTTCCGACAACGCCGGGTCTTTTTCCTGACAATCCGCCAGTTTTCCCGGCAGGCTGGCCACGTCCATTGCAGTTTTGCGCCGGGTCAGTTCCCGGGCCTTGCGCGCGGCCTCTCGTGCCAGCGCCGCTTCGACGATCTTGCCAACGATATTCTTGGCTTCGGCGGGGTGCTCTTCAAACCACTCCGACAGCTTTTCGTTCAACAGGCTCTCGACTGCGGGCCGCACTTCCGAGCTGACCAGCTTGTCCTTGGTCTGGCTGGAAAATTTCGGGTCCGGCACCTTCACCGACAAAACACAGGTCAGCCCCTCGCGGGCATCATCGCCGGTGAAATTCACCTTTTCCTTTTTCGCAATACCGCTTGCCGTGGCATAGGAGTTTATCGAGCGCGTCAACGCCCCGCGAAACCCCGCCAGATGGGTGCCGCCATCGCGCTGCGGGATATTGTTGGTAAAGGGCAGGACGTTTTCATGATAGCTGTCATTCCACCACATCGCGACCTCGACCCCGATATCGTCACGGGTTCCCGAGATAAAGATCGGCGTCTCCAGCAAGGGCGTCTTGTTCCGGTCGAGGTGGCGCACGAATTCGCGAACCCCGCCATCGTAGATCATCTCGGTTTTCAGATGCTCGGTGGGGCGGCGATCCTCGATGCAGATACGCACGCCCGAGTTCAGAAAGGCCAGTTCGCGCAGACGATGCTCAAGCGTTGCAAAACTGTAGTTCAGGTCGGAAAAGGTATCCAGAGACGCCATGAAGCGGACCTCGGTTCCCTTGCGCCCGTGCGACTCGCCAACGACACGCAGATGCTCGACGGTGTCTCCATGCTCGAACCGCGCGAAATGCTCTTTGCCATTGCGCCAGATCCGCAGTTCCAGCCAGTCCGAGAGCGCGTTGACCACGCTGACACCGACCCCGTGCAACCCGCCAGAGACCTTGTAGGAATTGCTGTCGAACTTGCCCCCGGCATGGAGCTGAGTCATGATGACTTCGGCCGCCGAGACCCCTTCTTCCTCGTGAATCCCGACCGGAATCCCGCGCCCGTTGTCACTGACCGAAACCGAGCTGTCGGCATGGATGATCACGGTCACGGTGTCGCAATGGCCGGCCAGCGCCTCATCAATGCCATTGTCCACGACCTCATAGACCATGTGGTGCAGCCCCGAGCCGTCATCGGTGTCCCCGATATACATGCCGGGCCGCTTGCGCACCGCCTCCAAGCCCTTAAGAACCTTGATTGAATCCGCGCCATAGTCTTCGGCGTCTTGCCCGTTTTCAGTCATTTGTCCCGTTCCATAAACTGCCCGCTACATATATCCCCTTCACCGGGGAATGTCACGGGGATGACACAATATTTTGGGGTTTTCCGGGTCATGGCCCCACGGATGGACCGGCACCGCGCCGGGGCGCGCCCTAGGCGGCTTATTCGCCTATCAGCGGCGCGACAATTGAACCGTCCTCGCCGTCCTGCACCGCCAGCATCCGCGCCCGCCTCTCCAGCGCATCAAACAGATGCGCCTCGGTTCCGGTCATCCACGCCTGCGCCCCAAGGACGCAAATTTCGTCATAGAGCGCGCGGCGTCGGGACGCGTCCAGATGCGCCGCCACCTCGTCGAGCAAAAGGATCGGCGCGTGTCCCGTATCCTGCGCCAACGCCCGCGCATTGGCCAATGTCAACGAGATCAGCAGTGCCTTCTGTTCGCCGGTCGAGCATTTGCGTGCCGGGGTTTCCTTGGCGAGGTAAACCGCCTCCATGTCGGCGCGGTGCGGCCCGATCAATGTCCGCCCCGCTGCCCGGTCGCGCTGCCGGTTGTCGGCCAGAGCCCCTTGCAGGTCACTCTCGCTTGCAATCGGCCCACCCTCGTCGGGCCAAAGCAGACGCAGCCCGGCTCGCGGAAAGGCCGTCTTTGCCTCGCGCTGCGCATCCTCCAGACGCGCCAGAGTCCGTTGCCGGTTTTCCACAAGGCGCGCACCTGCCGCCGCCATCTGCGCTTCCAGCACCCGATACCACGCGTCATCCAGAATACCGTCCTTCAGCAGACGGTTCCGCTCACGCATGGCTTTTTCATAAGCCAACGCCGCTTTGGCATGTTCGGGAAAAAGCGACAGGGCCATCCGGTCGAGAAACCGTCGCCGTCCCTCAGCACCCTCGAGCCACAGACGGTCCATCGTCGGCACCAGCCAGACGACACGCACCAACGCGCCCAGCGCCAGTTGCGACGCCGCCTTGCCATCGATCCTGACCTGACGCGGCCCGGACTGTCCGGCCCATGTCTCGACCGTATGCGGCAATCCGTATTGTGAGAACTCGGCCGCGATCTTCCAGCCCAACTGCTCGGGTGTGCGGGCCATTTCATCCACTCGGGCGCGCCTGAACCCCCGCCCGGGGGACAACAGCGAGATTGCCTCCAGAATATTCGTCTTGCCTGCACCATTGGGGCCAACCAGCGCAACAGGGCCGGCGCCGGGTGCAAGGGTCACTGATCGGTAAGAACGAAAATGCGAAAGGGTCAGGCGTGAAAGAAAAAGCCCGGCCAAGGCCTAAACCCGCATCGGCATGACGACATAAACCGCCGAATTGTCATTGCCTTCGCGCATCAAGGTCGGGTCGCCCGCCGAATTGAACAGGAAAACCGCATTTTCCCGGTCCACCTGACCGGCGATCTCCAGCAGGTATTTCGCGTTAAAACCGATGTCCAGTGGCTCATCTGCGTAGGCAACCGCCAGCTCTTCTTCGGCCGCACCGCTGTCGGGGGCGTTCACGGACAGAACCAGACGGTCCTCGGACAGCGACAGCTTGACCGCGCGCGAGCGCTCCGAGGACACGGTCGAAACGCGGTCCACCGCCTGCGCGAATTCCGCCGCATCGACCTCAAGACGCCGGGCATTGCCGGTCGGGATGACGCGCGTGTAATCGGGGAATGTTCCATCAATGACCTTCGAGGTCAGCATGATCTCCGGGGTTGCAAAACGCACCTTCGTCTCTGAGACCGAAACGGCAATCTGCATCTCGTCATCATCCAAGAGCTTGCGCAATTCACCGACCGCCTTGCGCGGCACGATCACACCGGGCATCTCGGCAGCCCCCTCGGGTAGCGGCGCATCGATTCGCGCCAGCCGGTGCCCGTCGGTGGCCACGCAGCGCAAGACCGGCGCGCCGACCTCGTCGGTTGCGTGCATGTAAACGCCGTTCAGATAATAGCGCGTCTCCTCGGTCGAGATCGCAAATTTCGACTTGTCGAACAGACGCCGCAAAACCGGCGCGGGGGCCGAAAAATTGCAACTGTATTCCGATGACGCCATTACCGGAAAATCTTCGCGCGGCAACGTGGCCAGCGAAAAATTCGAGCGCCCGGCGCGCACTTCCAACCGCCCTGAAACCCCGTCATCGCTGAGTTCGACAAGGGCACCATCGGGCAGCTTTCGCACGATCTCGTGCAGAATATGCGCCGCCACTGTCGAGGCTCCGGCCTGCTCAACCGTGGCCAGCGTCTTGTCCACCACCTCGATATCCAGATCGGTTGCGCGAAAGCTGACCGCGGCGCCTTCGGCCTCGATCAGGACATTGGCGAGAATCGGAATCGTGTTGCGCCGCTCGACCACCGACTGCGCCTGGCTCATGGCTTTCAACAGCGCGCTGCGCTCGATGATGACTTTCATGGTCTCGCTCCTAAACCGTCCGGGGAGGGCAGACTAGCGTAACCGCCCCCAAATTCAATCGCTATTTCTATGTTCACAGGATTGCCCAACGGGTCAAGCCCACAAAGGATATTGTGGCCGATCAGAGGCAAAATACCACGGGTTGCGTTATCCCGCCGATCGCTTGGCTTCGATCTGGCGCGCTTTGGCGGTGGCCCCCGAAGGTCGCAGCCCCCAAGGGGGGGGGCTCTTTGGTGGCGGGGATACGGGTTGTCCTATGCCTCCAGCATCCGGCGCAGCAGCTCGACATCTTCGGCAATCTGGTTGTCGACGGCCTTCAACTCTTCGATCTTGCGGACGGCATGAATGACCGTCGTGTGGTCGCGCCCCCCGAACCGGCGCCCGATCTCGGGCAGGGATTTTGAGGTCAGCATCTTTGACAGGAACATCGCCACCTGACGCGGCCGGGCCACGGCGCGGGCACGACGCGGGCTGAGCATGTCCGACAGGCGCAAGTTGTAATGATCCGCAACCTTGCGAATGATCTCGTCAATCGTGACCTTTCGATCCGAGGCCCGCAGGATGTCCGCCAGACATTCCTGTGCAACATCCAGCGTCACCTCGCGGCCAACCAGAGAGGCGAACGCAAAAAGCCGTGTCAGCGCGCCCTCCAGAACCCGCACATTGGTCGAGATGCGGTGCGCCAGAAATTCCAGCACCCCGTCCGCCAGCCGCACATCCGGGTAATGACCGGCCTGAACCTCGGCCTTGGACTGCAGGATGCCCAGACGCAGTTCATAATCCGTGGGGTGCAGGTCCACCACCAGACCGCATTGCAGGCGGGACTTGATTCGCTCTTCAAGACCGCTGATTTCACCCGGGGCGCGATCGGCGGAAATGACGATCTGCTTGTGCTGATCGACCAGCGCGTTGAAGGTATGAAAAAACTCGTCCTGCGTGCTTTCCTTGCCAGCGATGAACTGCACATCATCCACCATCAACACATCGACCGAACGGAACATGGCCTTGAACCCCAGCATGTCCTTGAACCTCAGAGATTGCACGAATCGATACATAAATTGCTCGGCCGACAGATACAGGACCCGCGCCTGCGGCGTCCGTTTCTGGATCTCCCAAGCAATCGCGTGCATGAGGTGGGTTTTGCCAAGGCCTACCCCCCCGTAGAGGAACAACGGGTTGAAGGTTACTGGTCCACCCTCAGCGACCCGGCGCGCGGCAGCGTGGGCCAATTCGTTGGGTTTGCCGACCACAAAGCGGTCGAAGGTAAAGCGCTTGTCCAGCGGCGAGCCGGGCAATTCGGCGGCGGCATCGCGCGGTTGCGAGCTGCGGGACGTTTCCGGGCGGGGCTGAGGGGCGCTGGTAGACGGGCTTGGCCTCTCGGCTGGGGAGGTCGGTTTCACCACCTGAAAATCCAGCCGCTCAATGCGGCTACCGCCATCCACAAGGCCTTGCAGAATCCGGTCGCCATAGTTGCGCAAGACCCAATCCCCGAAAAAATTGGTCGGGACCGAAAACCGCGCGACTCCCCCGGCCTCATCGATCAGTTCCAGCGGTTTGATCCAGTTGTTGAATGCATCCTTTCCAATCGTTGTCGCAAGTTCACTTCGCACACGCCCCCAGGTGTCAATAGTCATCTATTTTCCGTTCTCGTTCTTGTTTTTATCATTCACGACTGTCGCCAAGGCAGCCCGCGTTGTTTCCATCCGTTCAGGTTGCCCCGATGCCTGTCCTCATCAAGATCCCCCTCGAAACCCTCTGCCACATTGATACAAAGAGTGTTGCGCCCGATTTCCCTTAACACATCACTAACGTAAACTGCCGCATCCAGTGAGCGCACGCCGGAGCGGCAGATAAAGAAAATCTTGTCGGGGAACCGATCCCCGAAGCATGAAAACAATTCGCCTGTAAACGTGGGGTTCACGGACATTTCGGGAAAGGCCAGCCACTCGACGCGGATCACCTTCTTATCGAAATTGTCGAGTTCCGGAAAGCCAACAAAGGACCACTCGGCCCTGGTGCGCACATCGACCAGAACCGTGTTCGGTTCCGATTTCAGGCTTTCCCAGGCTTCGTGCGGCAGCACTTCACTGACAACGGAGTCGCCATCCGTGACCATCATGTCCCCCCAGACGTCTTGAATCACCTCGCGACGCTAACAGGAGGCCGTGTCGTATTTCAACGACTCTTCACACTTGACTCAGACTTTCGTGATAGGCGACCTGCGGCGACTCGCCCGACCCCCTAAATATATGGTCTGGAGGGGTCAAACCCCATAGGGCCGGATCGGGCCTATTAACCGTTCATTCAACTTGCGGCTGTTACTGCTCGCCCAAACGGAAAAAGACGCGGCCCTCGCAGGTCGCGTCCCCAATACTCCAACCGACCAGAACTGCGGTCAGGCGCCCAAGGCCTTGATACGGGCCGACAAGCGCGAAATCTTGCGGCTCGCAGTGTTCTTGTGAAAGATGCCTTTGCTGACACCGCGCATGATTTCCGGCTGTGCTGCCTTCAGTGCTGTTGCCGCGTCGGCCTGATTGCCCCCGGCAATGGCCTCTTCAACCTTGCGGATGAAGGTGCGGATACGGGTCCGGCGGTTCTTGTTCACAAGCGTCCGGCGTTCGGTCTGACGGGCACGTTTCTTGGATTGTGGCGAGTTGGCCATGTATAAATTCCGGTCGTTTCGGGTTTCGAAAGATGAACCGCGCTAATAGACCCCAGTCCCGCGCGAGTCAACGGGTCACGCCTGCTTTTTTTCGGACTATTTTCCCCGAAACTGCGGTTCACGTTTTTCCAGGAATGCGGCCATGCCCTCGGATTGATCCTCGGTGGCAAAGAGTGCGTGAAACAGGCGCCGCTCGAACAGAACCCCTTCTCTCAAGGTGGTTTCGTAAGACCGGTTGACTGATTCCTTGATCGCCATCGTCGTCAGCATGGATTTTTCCGCAATCTTGGCGGCGGTCGCCATGGCATCATCCAGCAGCTTCTTGGCGGGCACCACCCGGCTGACAAGGCCGGCGCGCTCGGCCTCTTCGGCGTCCATCATCCGCCCGGTCAGGTGCATTTCCATCGCCTTGGACTTGCCAACGAACCGTGTCAGGCGCTGGGTGCCCCCGATCCCGGCCATGACGCCCAAATTGACCTCTGGCTGGCCGAATTTGGCCGTATCTGCCGCGATGATAAAGTCACACATCATCGCCAACTCACACCCGCCGCCCAGCGCATACCCTGCCACCGCCGCGATGATCGGCTTGCGACAGCGCAGCAGGGTTTCCGTCTCGGGGGTGAAAAAATCGCTGGAAAACATCTCAACAAAGGATTTTTCCGACATCTCCTTGATGTCCGCACCGGCGGCAAAGGCCTTGTCCGAACCGGTCAGAACGATCGCCCGGACACTGTCATTCTTTTCGGCGGCCTGCAGCGCGCAGGACAATTCCCCCAGCAGCTGGCTGTTCAGCGCGTTCAGCGCATCCGGGCGGTTCAGGCGGATCAGGGCGACGTGGTCGTCGACGTCAACGATCAGAGTTTCATAGGCCATGTTGTCCCTCGGCGTGGCTACGGGGACATTCGAATACCACCTTGGGCGCGCGTTTCAAGCTATCTTTGGCATTGTGAACAATAGAAGCTCGAGCGCCCAGACTGCACGATTCGCTGGATTGTTCCTTTGCAATCAGGGGTTCGGCAGGGTTGGCCAACGCGCCCATAGACGGCAAATTTATGCTGAAAATATCCCAGTTCGCCGTCAGTTTGGCGAAAATCCTTCAGCGAGGATCCCCCAGAATCGATGGCATCGTTCAAAACGTCCCGAATCGCGCGCACCAGACGAGACACCCGGACAAGCGACAGATTTCCAGCCTTGCGTCGGGGTGAAATCCCGGCCCGCCAAAGCGATTCGCACACATATATGTTGCCCAGACCTGCGACAATTTTCTGGTCGAGAAGGGCCGATTTGATCGGCATCCTCCGCCCGGCCAATGCCCGAATCAGATGATCGGTGTTGAATTCGTTCCCCAGCGGCTCGGGGCCCAAAGGCGCCAGCAGAGGATGCTCTGCAACCCGGTTGCGCGCGCAAATGTCCATTGCCCCAAAGCGCCGGGCGTCATTGAACGTGATCCGCGCGCCCCCAGACATCTGCAACACGACGTGATCGTGTTTGCCGGGCTCCGCCAGCCCGCCCTGCTCCTGTTGTGGATGAACCAGCATGCGCCCGGACATGCCCAGATGCACAATAAGGGTCTCGCCTGTAGACAGATCACCGAGGATATATTTGGCCCTCCGCCGCAGGGTCAGTACTCTTGCCCCCTCCAGTCGGGCACCCATATTCTCGGGGAACGGCCAACGCAGATCTGGCCGCCGGATATCGGCGCGCAGAATCACCTGCCCCTCCATCACCGGAACAAGACCGCGGCGGGTGGTCTCGACCTCGGGCAATTCGGGCATCCCTGTTCCTTTCCGCTCTCGGATCCGCTGTTGGCGCAAGCGCCATCACTGAAATGGTGTCACAGCCCGGTAAGGGTGGCACCATTTCGCCGCGGTTGCAACGCAACCCAAAGGAAAACCGGCCCGGCCCGGCCCCGTCTCAGGGCCACCGCCTTGCCACGCGCCGCCCACCTACCTTTGCGTCCCGACGGGATCGGCCATTGACGGCGCCGGGCAAACCGCTGATAACTTGGCGGGTCGACGCCAGTGGCGCCCGACCGACCAGACCGAGACCTGACGAAACTTGCCCCAAGAAGAGACCATTCACATGATCGGCAAGACGAGATGACAGAACCGCAGGAAAAAACCACACATTTCGGCAACCAGACCGTGCCCGAACAAGCCAAGGCCGGCATGGTTCACGGCGTCTTTACCAATGTTGCCTCAAAATACGACGTGATGAATGACGCGATGAGTCTGGGGATTCACCGCATCTGGAAAGATGCAATGATGGACTGGCTGGCCCCGCGCAACGGCCAGCGCCTGCTGGATGTGGCCGGGGGAACCGGCGATATCTCGTTTCGTTTTCTCAAGCGCGCGCCAAACGCCCATGCAACCGTCTTTGACATGACCCAGTCCATGTTGGACGAAGGCCAGTTGCGCCCCGAAGCCCGCACTCAGGCCGACCACCTTGACTGGATTTGCGGCGACGCGATGGCGCTGCCCTTTGGCAATAACAGCTTTGACGTCTACACGATCTCTTTTGGCATCCGCAACGTGACCCGCATAGAGGACGCCCTCAGCGAAGCCTTTCGCGTCCTCAGGCCGGGCGGGCGACTGATGGTACTGGAATTCAGCCAGATCCCCAACCCGGGGCTGCAATGGCTCTATGACCGCTACTCGTTCAACATCATTCCACCCTTGGGAAAACTGATCGCCAACGATCGGGATTCCTATCAATATCTCGTTGAAAGCATTCGAAAATTCCCGCCGCAAGAGGTGTTTGCCGAAATGATCCGCAAGGCCGGGTTTGCGCAGGTCAGCTATCGCAATCTGTCCATGGGGATCGCGGCCCTGCACTCCGGCTGGAAAATCTGAGCGATGCGTGGACCACATAATATCTGGCGCCTGATCCGCACCGGCGCCACATTCGAGCGCACCGGCGCCATGAAGCAGGCCCTCGAAGCGCTGGATGCGCCGCCCCTTTTGCGGATTGCCGCGCGCGTTCTGGGCTGGCCATTCAAATGGCTGGGCCTGCGGGGAGACCCGACGCAACCACCGATCTTGCGGGCGCTGACCGCGCTTGGCCCGGCCTATATCAAGTTCGGCCAGATCCTCTCGACCCGACCGGACGTCGTCGGGCAACAACTGGCGGATGATCTGCGCGTCCTGCAGGACAAGCTGCCCGCATTTTCCATGACCGAAGCCCAGGCAACGGTCGAAGCCGAGCTTGGCGCCAGCGTGGATGACCTGTTTTCCAGTTTCAGCGAACCCGTCGCCGCCGCTTCGATTGCGCAGGTCCATCGGGCCATCCTGCGCGAGACGGGACAGATCGTTGCAGTCAAGATCCTGCGTCCCAACATCGAGCGGAATTTTCGTCGCGACATCGATGCGTTCTACTTTGCCGCGGGCATGATTGAATTCCTTTCGCCGGCCTCGCGCCGATTGCACCCCAACGCGGTCGTCGCGCATTTTGACAGCGTCGTGCAGGGTGAGCTGGATTTGCGAATGGAGGCATCGGCCGCCGCCGAGTTTTCGGCAAATACCCGTGATGATCAGGGGTTTTCGGTTCCCCGTGTGAAATGGGAACTTTCGGCCCGCCGCGTCATAACCCTTGAATGGGCCGAGGGAATCCCGCTCGGGGATGTTCCGGCCCTCCGCGCTGCCGGGATTGACCTTCAGGACATGGGCGCTCGGGTGATTCAGATGTTTCTCAGCCACGCCTTGCGGGACGGTTATTTTCACGCCGACATGCATCAGGGGAACCTCAAGGTCGCGTCCAACGGCGATCTGGTGGCCCTTGATTTCGGCATCATGGGACGGATCGACGAATACACCCGGCGCGTCTATGCGGAAATTCTGATGGGCTTTATCCAAAAGGATTACCGCAGGGTTGCCGAGGTCCATTTCGAGGCCGGATATGTCCCCGCCGACAAGGATGTCAACGCCTTCGCACAGGCCCTGCGCAGCGTTGGCGAGCCCATTTTCGGGGCTGATGCCTCCAAGATCTCCATGGCCCGGCTGCTGTCTCACCTCTTTGACGTGACCGAAAAATTCGGGATGGAGACCCGGGTTGAACTTATTTTGCTGCAACGCACCATGGTGGTCGTTGAAGGGGTTGCCCGCTCTCTCGATCCCGCGCTCAACATGTGGGAGGTCGCCAAACCCGTTGTCGAGAAATATATCCGCAGCAACATTGGGCCACGCGTGATGATCCGTGACCTCAGGGCAACATTGCAGGTGCTGGCGCGCTTTGGCCCAAAACTGCCTCACCTGACCGAAATCGCAGTTGCCCGGCTCTCTGCCCCAGAGCCGACCCTAAACAAAGGGGCCCCCATCGGCCCTCTCGGCTATGTTGTGACAGGGGCCATCCTAGCCGGTCTTTTCATAATTGGCATCGGCCTGCTCTAATTCTGCAAGCTCCCGATCTCGCGCAGCGGCATAATCCCGGGCCCCGGTCTCCAGTTTCCATTGACAATAGGCAGCCATCCTGAGGTGAAACAACGGAGCCAGCTTCCGGTAACGTCGAACGACTTCCGGCCTTGGATACGCCGTTAAGAAGGCAGTCTTTTCACTCTCCGACAGCACTCGCCCGCGGTAAAGATATTGCATGGCCGGAGAAAGAAAACTGGCCAGATCCTCGCAAGGATCACCAAATGCCGGGCATTGCCAGTCAATCAGGCGCAACCCGTGTACCGTGGCAATCAGGTTGCCCGGCACAACATCCGTATGCACAAGGCAGGCATTGTTGATTGGCGCAGCCCTCATGCCCGGTGTTTTGCCAAACAGATCAAGCAAAAAAGCATTCTGACACAGCGCCAAGATCCGTTCCGTCTGCCTGATCAAGCTGTCGCTTCCAGACCCAATTCGGCGCAATCCGATACGCAAGTTTTGATCGTGAACATATCCCAAAAGGCGCGCGACCTCGGCGGCACCCGAACTCCAGTTGCGGCCATCAAGATATTGGTAAACCAAGACATCCCCGTATTCCGTTCTGATCAGAGCAATTGGCTCTGGCGAAATATTCCGGGCTGAAAAGCTTCGCAGGATTTCATACTCGACCCCGGGAAAATTGGGGTAGAGAGGATTGGGCGTCATATCCGAAAACAGCTTACAGATCAGTGATCCATTTTCATTCTGCACCCGCCAAGTGTGATTTGACCGCCCTCCTGCGAGCGGATTCCATTCGGCCTCGGAGTTTGAAAGCCCGGCGCGAATCAGGACGTCCCTCAATCTCTGCACGATAAGCGTCATGGGTTAACGGTTTTATGGGGGGGACTTGTGAGCGTGGCTCCACAATTCACACGCCAGCGCCCGAAGGCAGAGCAAATTCGCCGTGTCCAACGGGAGAATCCGCACACCGCCAATCCCGATTGGCCAAATCCGTCAAACCCTCGTGCCACTGTTTTGCGCCCTCCAACGGCCCCAAAGCTGCCCGTCATTTTTTCACCGCATCGATTTTACTCGCCTGAACCACCGTCCCATCCGCCAGGACCAGTTCAATATCGCCGCCATTCAGTCGGGCCTCGGTCACCCGGCCGTAAATCGATGGAGACTTGTCCGCAATCATTTTCCCACCCTTAAAGCTCTCCACCAAAAAACTGTATTTTCCGCGTGGGAGCCGCGCGCCGCCGGCCCGAAGCCCTTGCCATGTTATCACGCCGCCACCGGTATCCACATTCTGCCTCTGAACCTCGGCACCGGTCTGATCTCTGACGACCAGCATGGCCTGTTCGGCCCCGCTTGCCGGTTTGATCTGTATTTTGATCGGCGATCCCGAAAAATAAACGTCCCGGGGAGAGCGCACATTCAAGCCGACCCACGAGGCCAGTTGTTGAACGCTACCTCCGCCAAGCATGGTTTTGATTTGCTTGAGGTTGTCATTGGTGCGGACCTGCTGCTCAACAGCCGAAAAACTGGCGAGCTGGGCGACAAACTGGGTTGATTCGAGCGGTTTAAGCGGGTCCTGATTTTTCAGCTGAGTCGTCAATAACGTCAGGAACGTATCGAAATTAACCGCGGCCCGCGCCCGGTCGGTCTGACCTTGTTTCGACTTGTTCGCTGGTAACGGGCTTGTCACAACTGTAGGGGTGACATTCATTGTCCTGTTCCTTTCTCAAAGGCGAAGATCAAGGCCGTCTGAGATCAGAGGTTGAGGCCTGTTAAGACGAGTTTCGGGCCGAATGTCAGGCAACGTATCGGGTATTGAAGCACGACTTGACCCACCATCTGACCAAACCCGGCGCTCCTGATTTTCGGCCCCCCGCTGATCCGAGCCTGAAAACGAGAACCCAATATCGGTGAACCCCAGATCCTTGAGATCCGCACTCAAGCTGTCAAGATGTTGTTTCAACAGATTTGAAACATCAGGATTCTCAGCCGAAATATGTAACGTAATCCCCGAATCATGCGTGTGCAGTTTCATGCGAACCCGGCCAAGGCTGGCCGGATCAAGGCTGATTTCCGTTAGTTGTCCGGGGCTGTCGGAAACCGCTCGCATAATCTGCGCAGACACCAGACGCGCCTGTTCCAAACCAGCTGGCCCAATCTGTCCCCGCGCGCCCAGTGATGCCGGATCAACGTGTCTTGCATGGGCCAGAGCCCCATCCGGAAAACCGGGCGTGCTTGCAGAAACCACCGAAGTCAAGCGCTTTGAGGCATCGTCCGACCCGTTGCCATCAGCGTTCAACGTTCGGTCCCGTTTTTGCTCGATAGCGTGGGCACGCCTTGTCCTCGGGTGTGGAATAGGTTTCGCTCGCCGTAAACGCAGCGTTGACGGCCGACCCACACCCCCCCCATCGTCGCGCTTCGCATTTGCCAGCACCCGCGTTGACATCCCCACGGGCGGCTTTGAATCATGACGAGGCACCGCGCCGTGCCATTTCATACCCTCGATTGTATCCCCCGACTTTATCGGCTCGTTCTCGCCCCTCTTTAACGGGCTGCTCTGGTGGCGAGGGATTGCGATCGTCGCAACGGCGGCGCGATTGGGGTTTGAAACCAGCGATGCCTCAATGCCGGGCGTGAAATTGCTGGGCGGTCGGCTTTGCGCCGTGTGCGGCTTCCCCCTAATGCCTCTGGCGACACTTGCCCCGACCTGCGCCCTGTCCGGATTATCCATACGCCCTGGGTCCGCCTGCCCTTGTTTCAGATGCTGTGAAAAAGTGCTTCTTTTCTGCCGCTCCCCCGCGCCCCAAAAGGCCGCATGTTGCAACTTTCCACGTGCTAAAATATCCGCTTTCGCCGTCTTTGGCAGTAGAAGCGATTGCCGATCCGGCATTTTCCACCGCCGACCGTTATCCGGCTTGTGATGCAGTAAATCAGCCATGGCGTCACCGGGTCGAATGCCCGGAACGTGTCGCGATCCCCCTGATTTCTCTGGTGCGATTGTCCGGTCCGGTGGGGCCGCAACACCAAAAGCGGCCAGGAACAAGTTTTTCGAATCCGCAGACGCCCGGTTTTTGTCCGCCTTGTCCCGCACCTCCTGAGCTCGCCGCCACCGCATATCCGAAGAATCAGTCCTTAATTTTGAGGCTCTATGCATATCCATTCCAGATCGGTCCTGTCTGCCGCAAGTTTTTCGCAAACAAGTTACCAATTCTTTACCTTGGGCGATCAAATTCAAGAAAGTTGTAGAGACCGGAGGCCCCATGATTACACGAATGATGCCCGCAGCCCCAGTGCAAAGACCCGGGCCAAACCCTGTCTCGGCACCGCAAGACCCGGGGATAAAAGCAGCGGCCACCGCATTTGAATCCAGCTTTATCGCGGAAATGCTGAAAGAGGCAGGCGCGGGAAAATCCCGGCAAACCTTCGGTGGTGGCGCAGGCGAGCAGGCCTTTTCGTCCTTTTTACTGTCTGCCGAGGCCGAAAAAATTGCCCAAGCCGGTGGTTTTGGACTAACCGAGCGAATCATGCAGTCGATGAAAGCCACAAAAGACCATGGATAGGACGGAGAAAAATTTTCGCCGGATTGCCAGTATTCTTGACGACACCAGAGATGCGCTGGTGGCCGGAAACTTTGCCGCGCTGGCCGGGCTGAACGCCAAACTTCTCCGCCTCACCGCCACGTTTGACGGTTCGCGCGCGGCCCCCCCGGCTTTGTGCCGCGCATCCGAGGTCGCGACCTTGAAGTCAAAGGCGGAGCGAAACCAACGCCTGCTGGCCGCCTCGATTCGCGGGTTCAAACAGGCCGCAGGTCGGCACAGGGAGGTCCGCTCGGCCCTTTTCTCCTGCCGCGCATATGACAAAAACGGATGCGCCGTCACCATTGATGCCACCGAACCAGATGTCGAAACCCGAAAATGATAGCAAAAGTTTTAGACGAATTTTTTGCTAAAAAACAAATACGTTAGGGGCACGTTAAGGGTTTGCATCCAAGGTCGGGGAGCATCCTTGAGGGGTGGCGCGGAACGCAGCACTGCCATTCTCCGCAGACGTCAGAAGGACGGAAACCTGCCGCACGAACCCGCGGTGTTCTGAAATCCGGCGAAAAATCGCCGTTCGTCTAAAGGAATGAAAATGTCCAGTATCCTAACAAACGCCACCAGCCTTGTCGCGTTGCAAACCCTGAAATCCATCAATCAGGGTCTCTCGGACACGCAAAATGCGATATCGACCGGCAAAAAGGTCGCCACGGCCAAGGACAACGCGGCCGTCTGGTCCGTCTCAAAGGTCATGAGTTCTGACGTCGAGGGTTTCAAGTCGATCTCCGACAGCTTGGCTCTGGGAAAATCCACCATTGCAGTGGCCAGGCAGGGCGCCGAAACCGTGACCAAGCTGCTGACATCCATGAAAACCAAGATCATCACGGCCCAAGGCGCCAACGTTGACCGGGGAAAAATCAACGCTGATATCTCGGCCCTTCGGGACCAGATCAAATCCGTGGTTTCCGCCGCCCAGTTCAACGGCCTCAACCTGATCAAGGGATTCAAGTCTGTTGACGTGCTGTCTTCGCTTAACCGTGCCAGCGACGGCTCGGTGACCGCGGCCAATATAACGGTCGCCCGCCACGATCTCTCCACCGACGCCGGTGTTTACGGAACCGGATCCTCGCTGTCCTCCAATGTCACCGCCAGCGCGTCCTCCGTCTCCAATGCCGGAAAAACCCAGACCCTGACAGTCGGCGGATCAATCGCCTCGGGTGACACGTTCAATTTTACCATCGGTGGAACCCAGGTCAGCTTCACTGCAACCACGACCGCCGTCAATGATGTCGCAACGGGGTTGCGCAACGCGATCGCCGCGGCCGGGATCGCCAACATCACCGCCTCGGGGAGCGGGGCCAATGTCGTCGTCACCTCGACCAACAAGTTCGCGGCTACCTCGCTGTCGGACAGCAAGACATCGACTAACGGCACATTGACCCTCTCGGGCACCAGTATTGCAGCGCGCGCTGAGACGCTGACCTTCTCGACTTCGACGACGGTTGCGGCAGGTGACAGCTATCGAGCCACGATTGGTGGAGTAAACTATGACTATGTCGCCTCCGCCGGTCAGAACTACTTGGACGTTGCCAAAGGCCTGAAAGGTGTGATCGACAAGGCGGGTCTTGCCAATATCTCGACCAAGGTCACCACCGATTCGACGACGGGGGCGGCGATCCTTCAAATCGACAACAATGGCAGCAGCCTGAGCCTCTCCGCAGCTGGCGCAGCAGGAGGAACCCAGACCGGGGGTCTTGCCGCTCTAGCCGGGATCGACGTTTCGACAAAATCCGGGGCCGCGGCTGCCCTTGGCAACATCGAGAACTTGCTGCAGACCTCGATCAATGTGGCGGCGGATTTCGGTTCGGCGCAGGGACGCATCCAGACCCAGAACGATTTTGTCAGCAAATTGACAGATTCGCTCAAGTCAGGGGTCGGCTCTCTCGTCGACGCCAACATGGAAGAGTCCTCAGCGCGGCTCCAGGCTCTTCAGGTCCAGCAACAACTTGGTGTGCAATCGCTGTCCATCGCGAACAAGGCGCCGCGTCAGCTCCTGTCGCTGTTCCGTTAATCCGATCTTGGCGGAGGGTGGTCGCCACCTTCCGTCAGCCACCTGAACCTGTCGATCATCACGCCAAGGAATAAGTTGGAATGACCCCCCTCAACCTTGCCCGCACAGCATATGCCACAGCGCGCACCACAATTCGCACCGATAAGCGCATGGAATACGATCTGTTTACACAGATCACCCGCGACCTCGTCCGCACCAGTAAGGATCAGGCCACTGCCTTCAGCGCAATGGTGCGTGCACTGAACGACAATCGCAGACTCTGGACGCTGATTGCCATCGATCTTGCCTCACCTGAAAATGCGCTGCCTGATAATCTGAAGGCGCGTTTATTGTCACTCGCCGCTTTTACCGAAACCCATACGGAAAAGGTGCTGTGCGGTGCTGCAGACGTGTCGATCCTCGTTGAAATCAACCAGAGCGTCATGCGCGGCCTGAATCAGGGAAAAGGCATCGCAGCATGAGTGGCCTTGTCCTGAAACTTGGTCCCGGCGAACGGGTCCTGATCAACGGCGCCGTCATCGAGAACGGTGACCGTCGTAACCGCCTACATATCTTGACTCCGAACGCCAACATATTGCGGTTGCGCGATGCAATCCACCCCGAAGAGGTCAATACTCCTGTGCGTCGCGTCTGCTATATCGCGCAGCTCATATTATCCGGTGACGCTGACCCCAGCGAAACACGCCAGCAACTGTTGCGGGGAATTGAGCAGCTCTCGCAAATCCTGACTGACCGCGACAGCAAGGGACAGTTGGACAAGGCCACGGAATCCATCCTGTCTGAACGGTATTACCATGCTCTGAAGGCCTTGCGCAGTCTGCTCCCCCGTGAGCAGCGGTTGTTAAGTGCAGCGCACGCATGAGCTTCCAACCAATAACACCCTTGGGCGGCTTGCCGGGCTGGAACTTTCTGCGCAGAACCCAGGCAAACCAGCGCGCCGCCTTTGACCGCTCACCCGAACTGCAACGCAGGATCTCGCATTTCAAAGCAGTTATTGCATCGGTGAAAACCCCTCAGGACCTCACCAGGGACCGGGAGGCTCTGATGGTCGCACTTGGGGCCTTCGGGCTGGATGCCGACCTCAACAAGGGCTTCTTTATCAGAAAAGTTCTAAGCGAAGGGGTCACCAACCCCCGTTCTTTTGCCAACCGCCTCGCCGACAAACACTACGCCAATTTTTCACGCGCCTTCGGCTTTGGCGATCCAGGAGGTCCGCTCACCGCTAAATCAGGTTTTGCCAACAAGATCATCGAGGCGTACAGAACACGACAATTTGAAATCGCAGTCGGGAAAAGCGATCCCTCCCTGCGCCTCGCCCTGGGATTCAGGCGTGAGATCTCGGGGATCGCAGCCCAATCGGGAAACGGGAACACCAAATGGTACCGCATCCTCGGATCGCCACCACTCCGGAAGGTCATTGAAGAGGCATTGCACCTGCCAAAATCATTCGCCAGCCTGAAACTTGAACGTCAGATTTCAACCCTCAAGGACCGAATATTCGGCCTCTATGGCAGTTCCAGCGTCGACGTCTTTTCCAAAGCCGGCAACGTGGAAAAAATGATCCGGCTCTTTCTCGTGGCGCGCGATCTTTCAGGGCATTCAACCCGCCACGACCCGTCTTCAGCAGCCTTGACGATTCTCAGCGACAAGTCATCGTCAAACGGGTCTGACCCTATGGCGGCAATCTTTTCGGCTCTCTATTGAAAAAGAACGGCCTCCTGAATAGAAATCCAGACCTATCTCGACCCGAGACCAGAACAACAGCTGGCGCACCGGCGCCCCCACTATTTTTCCAGATACGCCTGATAGGCCCAAATCAGGATCACGGCGCCGACAACCGAGCTATGCCCAAAAGTTGGTGACGCTGTAATCAGGCGGCATGTTTTTCCTGCTTGATCCCGTCCTTGAATTCAACCCCCTCGATAATTTCTGGCAGGCGAAACGCGCCATCGAGTTTGCGCCA
>JALUYI010000056.1 GCA_027013095.1 Paracoccaceae bacterium
TCAGCCGCGCGAGGCCCTTCTCGCCCATCGCCGGGGCAAGAGCCGAGATCAGATTATCGTATTGGGAGTAGTCATTATCGCACACGGCCGTCTCAAATACCCGGTCGGCCAGTGCCTCTGGGTTTAACCCCGCTCCAGAGGCGATCTCGGCCAAGTCCTTGCGGGCCAGCCAGAACTGATCGCCAACGCCGCCACCAGAATCGTCGCAACGCTCATAGAGCGAAGGGGCCAGCGCCAGGAACCGCCACAACAGTTCCATTGCCTCTTGCGGGTCATGTGGCGCAAGTTTGCCGACAATCACCTCGCGCTGGGTGTCAAGATCCCGGATCAGCGGTCGTGTCCGGTTCCATTCGATGAAAGATTGCGACCGGGCGATCTGGCCGAGGCGCTTGCGGATTTCGCTGGCGACCTGCTGCGGCCCGGCGATTTCCAGCGTGAGGCGCCGTTTCAGCGCTGCGTCATTCTCGGCCAGTTCCATCAGTAGCGAGGCCAGCCTCTCGGCCCCCAGCTCAGCCAGGGTTTCGGTATTCAGCTTCTTGCGGCTGGTCTTACGCGGGGCCATGGGCAGTTTCTCCACTCGTCAACAGGTCGCGCAGCAGCATAAGGCCCGGGCGCGCATCCGAAAAGTGCTGATACGATTCGCGCCACATGACATTTCTCCGGCTCTGGAAGCTCGGAAACCCGCCTACGAAGTAACGCACGCATTTTCCTTTTTCTTCGCCTTTTCAATGTCTTCGTTGACTTTCCGTCGGGTCGGAGCAAGGCTTTCCGCCAAATGCTATCAACCTGACAGAACGGCACCGTACCATCATGCCCAAACTGACCAAGCGCATCGTTGATATCGCCGAGCCGAAGGCGCGCGAGTATTTCATCTGGGACAGCGATATTCCCGGCCTTGGCCTGCGCATCCTTCCCAGCGGCCGTAAAAGCTATGTGGTGCAATATCGGGCCGGGCGGCGGTCGCGGCGGATGACGCTGGGGCCTAGCACCGTGCTGACCTGCACGCAGGCACGCAACCGCGCCATTGAGATCGTCGCCGCTGCACACAATGGCCAAGACCCGGCCGCGGACCGCGACAACCGACGCGCGGCCATCACGGTCAGAGAAATGGCCGAGCGCTTTGATGCAGAGCACATCGCGATCCGGCTCAAACCGAGCACCGCCAAGGAATACCGGCGCAATCTGCGGCGCTTCATCCTGCCCGCCCTCGGCCGGCTTCTGGTGACCGAGGTCACGCGCGCCGATGTGGCCAAGTTCCATCACGACCTGCGCCACATCCCCTATCAGGCCAACCGCTGCCTGGAAGTGATCTCCAAGATGTTCAACCTGGCCGAGATGTGGGGCCTGCGCCCCGACGGCACCAATCCGCGCAAGCACATCCGCAAATACCCCGAGGAAAAGCGCGAACGCTTCCTCAGCGCGGCTGAGCTGCGGCGGGTTGGCGAGGTGCTGCGCGAGATGGAGGCCGAGGGGATCGAGCTGCCATCGGCCATTCTTGCCGTGCGGCTGCTGATCCTGACCGGCTGTCGCCTTGGCGAAATCATGACCCTGAAATGGGACCATGTCGATATATCCAGCAGGGCCCTGCGCCTGCCCGATTCCAAGACGGGCGCCAAGATCGTGCATCTCGGCCGGCCGGCCATCGAGCAGCTAGAGCGCGCGTCCCGCTTGCCGGGAAACTCGTGGGTGATTTTCGGCACGATCGAGGGCAAGCATCTGAGCGATCTGCAACCCTTCTGGCAGCGGGTCCGCGCGCGGGCCGGGCTAAAGGACGCGCGCATCCACGATCTGCGCCATACCTTTGCCTCAACCGCCGTTGCCGCGGGCCAAGGACTGCCGATGATCGGCAAACTCCTTGGCCACACACAGGTCCAGACCACGGCGCGCTATGCGCATCTGGCGGCTGATCCGGTCAGGGATGCGGCCGACGTGGTGGCGCTTAGAATCAAGGGATCGCTTGGCTAACCGCTCTCCAATTCGTTGAAATTCGTTTGCATGCGGGGGTTTTCTCCGATAGCGTGACTGCATGCCCAATAACTGGGCGCGCATAATTATCATGCGCATTGGCCAAGCCGGGAGAATGCCGTGGACAAGGCCAGAGCGGAGCTCCGTTGGGGAGTTGGGAAGCGACTCGAATTCATCGAGTTCCGCCTGTTCTGGGAGGGGCGCGTGAACCGAAGTGATTTGATGGAGCAATTTGGAATCTCGGTGAACCAAGCGTCCGCCGACCTGAACCGATATATCGGCCTGGCACCCGAAAACATGGTCTATGACAAAAGTGTTCGGACCTATGTGCTCACGCCGGAGTTCAGGGCCCATTTCAGCGAACCCGACGCAAGCAAGTATCTGGCGCAGCTGCGTTCGGTCGCAGATGGCATCCTTGACCGTGAAGACGCCTGGATCACGGAGCTTCCGCCGTTTGCATCCGCGCCGACGCCAGTTCGTGGGGTCAATCCCGCAACGCTCCGATCGGTCGTCGCGGCCATTCGCCGGTCGGAAGCGATCGAGGTGAAATACCAAAGCCTGTCCCGCCCGGAGCCAAGCTGGCGCTGGATCGCGCCCCACGCCATCGCCTTCGACGGGTTTCGCTGGCACACGCGGGCGTATTGCCTGACTGACGAATGCTTCAAGGATTTTCTGTTTTCGCGGATCCTCAAACTTCGGGGGGTGCGTGAGAGCGACGTCTCCGCTGGCGATGATCGTAACTGGAATTCCGAAGTCACTCTTGAAATCGGACCCCACCCCGACCTCTCGGAAACGCAGGCCAAGGTCATCGCGCTCGACTACGGAATGCGCGGCGGCAAGGCCAGGATCAAGGTGCGACGCGCGCTGCTCTACTACGCGCTCAGGCGGCTTGGGCTTGACACCGATCCGAGTGCGCGAAAGGCTCAGGATCAGCAGATCGTGCTCCTCGACAGGGAGGCCGTTCATGAAGATTATGGATAAATTTCCCCATATTCTCGGCAGTCGTGCCCAGCCGACGAGCGAACCCGAATGCCATGTTCTTGACCCTTTCGAAATCCGGCTGATTGCCGAAGGAAAGCTCGCGAGACTTGGAGATTTCGCAGCGTCTGCTCGCCTCTATGCGGCCGATCCGAAAGGCGACACTCCACTCCACCTGGCAGCAAGGACGGGAAATCTTGCCCTATGCGATCTCTTCATTCGTTCCGGGGCTGACCCCGATGCACTTAACCATGAGCGGCAAACCCCAGCTGACGTCGCGTTTTCGGAGGGTCACGGGTTAGCTGCGCAGCTTCTGTCTTCGCTTGTCACAAACTCGCCAACGCACGAAAAAGCTAAAGAAGGCGACATCACCCCAAGACCCGAAACTGGCAAAGCGCTGAAAGCCGGGATTTCAGAGCATCGATTTACGCCCACCCCGAAACAAAAGCCGGAAGCGACTTCAACGTCTGCTGGTGAACAGATTGAGGGAACCATTATCGCTCCGCCCATTACCGTGCGGTCAGAACAGCTTAGCTCGGAGACTGACCAATCTGCTGCGGCCCCCAGCCAAATAGATGACCTTGATGACCTGCTTGCTTTCGAGGCTGAGGAAGAGCCAGAGCGGTTCTTCGGCGAGTCCGCACACGAAACGGTTTCAGGGACATTCGTCGCGCACATCAGTCCCGCACCTGTGGTTTCCCAAGATGAGGACGGGGATTGGGATCTCGACCTTTCACCAGCATCGATTGCCGGAGAAGGCATTGGCACCGCCGCCGCCGTAACACCGGATCATGGCGCAGAGCATGACTTCCTGAAGGTACGCAGCCGCGGGCGCCAATCAGTCAAACGCGTAGTCGTCCAGACTGGCACGCAACTGTCAATCGATCCGGAGATTTGCACTACATGGGCCAAGGAAACTTTGGCAAAGGGATGGTACTCACTCAGCGACATCGAAAGCCTCCTCGCACTTTGTGAAGGCAATGGTGATCTCGAGGAATTGCGCATCAACCTCCAGCGCAACCTCGAGGTCGGGGGCTTCGACGAGGTCGAATTGACCTCCGGGCATATTGTCGGGCTCTGGGACGCCCGAACGGACACATCCTCGAATGAACTTGCTGAAGCAATCGAGGCAGCTCTCACGAGATCGACGCGGCTGCCCGGGACACAACGCTTCGTCATGGACAAGTCCGACGAACAGCAACTGCTGGAGCCCATGGTCCGGGCAAAGCAAGAGCTTCAGTTGGGAATTCTCGCCTCGGAAGCTGCCGTCCAATCGATCCTCGAAGTCTTCGACACCATCCAAGGTGGTGTCCGGGACCCAAGTTCTGTCTCGCTGAAGACCATCATCCCCTCTCGCCCCGGCCACACCGAGACGGCCGAAGTCATGGCAGCTGCGGAAGCCCTTAAGTCTTGGCAGGAAAACGGCCGCGTTATGGATGGCAAGCGGCGAAGGCAAGCGCTCACCGCGCTCGAGTCGCTCGATCTATCTCTGGCTTTCTTAAAAGAGCTGGTCAGCTCGATTGAACAGAACCAGGCCGGCCCAGAGCATGTAAACAAGCTGAATACCCAGATCTCGGTCTTTGAGTCCGCCAACGAGCACCTCGTCCGCGAACACCTGCCTTACGCGCGACGCTTTGCTGCACGGAGCGTGGAGGAAGGCGAAGACCCAGAGGATGTCTTCCAAGTGGCATTCATGGGTCTGCAGCGATCCACACGGCGCTTTGATCCAGAGCACGGTTATCGCTTCGTTGTTTACGCCTCATACTGGATTCGGCAGGCCATCATGCGATGGCGCGCTGACGAAGGCGCTACGATCCGTATCCCTGTTCATCGGAAGGAGGCAATCGCGAGATTGGATCGCGCGATGGATAAGCTCGATGTTAGGGCTGACGGCACTGTTTCCGACGACGATCTCGCAGCGGACCTGGAATGGACAACTGACGAGGTGTCTCGGTTCCGCGAGTTCCCCCGCGAGGCCGTGTACCCCGAAAGCATCGACGACTGGGACGAGTTATTGCCCGAACAGGATGACGCGAATGCCTTCAACCAAGCAGAAACCGAAAGTATCATTACGGATGCTTTGGCTGAACTGCCAGAGCGTGAAGCTGATGTGATCCGGATGCGTTTCGGGATCGGACGAGACGCCGACATGACCCTCGAGAAAATTGGTCAACTCTATGGAGTGACGCGCGAGCGCATTCGACAGATCGAGGCAAAGGGCCTCGATCGTCTTTCCCATCCGGGTCGCAAGCGTCGGCTCCAGGAATTGCTGGGAATTTGATGGCATGGGTGTAAGAAATGCTCCTCCTCATGCCGGTTCGATGCTCGAGTCACTTCGCGGGCTCGGCTACGCGCCTCCGACTGCACTCGCCGATCTAATCGACAATTCCATCACGGCGAATTCAAGTGAGATCGCCATCCATCTCGAATGGGCCGGCCCGGAGAGCTGGGTAAGGATCGTTGATGACGGCGACGGTATGGACGACGCGGCTCTGGAGGCCGGAATGCGGCTTGGCGCACGCGATCCGAGGGCGGAACGAACCGCCAGCGACCTCGGGCGCTTCGGGCTGGGCCTGAAGACAGCGAGTTTCTCGCAGGCTCGACGACTGACTGTAGCCAGTCGGCAGAATGGCGGACCTGTCGTGTGCCTACGCTGGGATCTCGACCTCATTGGTCAGGCGCCGGGCGCCGAATGGCCACTCTTTGAAGGGCCTGCGCAAGGATCTGAGCATCTGCTTGCGCCCCTCGAGCAGATGGACCACGGCACCATCGTCCTCTGGGAGAAACTAGACCGTATTGTGACCGATGGCTTCGCCGCCACCGATATGATCGAGCTCGCCGATCGCGTCGAGGCGCATCTTGCGATGACCTTTCATCGTCTTTTGGATGGCC
>JALUYI010000057.1 GCA_027013095.1 Paracoccaceae bacterium
GAAAGGAAAGCTGGTGAAAAAGAAGAAACCGTGATCGCAATCTGATAAATTCCGCTAGACCTTAGGCAGCGAATTTACAGCAACTTATGGACTTGACCATTTCACGCGACTTCTTTAATCAGCTTTCGTATAAAATCGTCGCGGCGAACTGCAAATATTATAATGCTGTGGGTGAGTTCCCGTTTTACCAGCGCGAAAAGCAGTCTCCCACTTATATCATGCCGGCACTCCATTCGGTAAGCGAGGGAGCGGCGGAAATGGAGACAGTCGTTACTCGAAAATCCAGAGGAGGTGGGGCAGATCAACCGGAAGGCAGTGGATTTCTCGACTATTGGGCATTTTTTCGAGGAACGCACTTTGTGATCGAGGCCAAACATGCCTTTTTCAATGTTTTGAAAAACAAACCCGATTCCGATTGTGCGTTTAGGTCTTGCAGCGGCGTAAAAGGGTAAGCGAGAGAGCAAATGAAACGGAAAAATAAGAAGCGAACACAACCTGCTCTTGCACAAATACGGCATGTCGCCAAACTCGCCGTGAATGCACGTGGTGAATTCAACAGTGGCCCGCTGACTTGGTTTTCAAAATTCGAGCGCGATAAGATCATTACCGCGCTGGATAAACTGGCCGGCTTATGTCGTGCGCCGAATTACAATAAAGACGTTGCGGCGCTATCTGATGTGTTTGGCATTTCGCGCGATCGACACAGCTTTCTGGCGATTGATCTCGATTGGGCCGTAAGGCTGAAAGAGCCACAAGTCACCAAGACATTGGTGCGTTTGCTGGATATGGGAGATCCGGCTATTCGGGCCGAACGGATATATGCGTTCTTGCACGCCCTCGGGGTCAAGGAATTGTCATCTGACCGGGGGGAATACGAAAAGGTCATAATCGAGAGCGAGTATGAAGTAAAAAAGAGTGGTCGCATAGATATTCTTTTTCAAGAGGTTCCGCGCGTCGAAGGAAAGCAGCCGACAGCGGTAATCATTGAAGCAAAATTCACACATAAGATTACCAAGGGGCAGCTTAAGAGATATCGAGACGCGGTGAATAATGCGACCTGCATTTTGCTGGCCCTCGACGAGCGCGCAAAACAAGGCCTGAAGGGCCGCCAAAACAAAATCTGGAGTTTTGTCGCGTGGCGGGACCTGTGGCTTCGCTTTGAAAAAGCGCGCCCAGATGAGGATTTTCCCAGCCTTGAAATACTTATGAAAACACTGTGGGGTCGGATTGGTGGCCTTAATCCAGAGGAGATCAAATGATGAACAAATTCACAATATCCGAAGGCCTGATGGATTATTACTCGAAGCCCGATATAGCGGAAGCGGTTGATTCCTTAGTTGATAAACTCAATGGCAAAAACCCACCCGAACTCTCGTGGGAAGAGTCTCAAAAATACAATCGGGCCCTGCTGATGGCCGCCCAGGTTCGGGCAGATTATGTAGATCTGCTTTACCGGATTTGGGAAGAAACATTTGGGGCGCATGATCGGCTTGACGATTTGCGCGGTGAATATTTCTACAGCTATGGCTTTTCCATCTCTGAAATTTGGAAAGACAAGTGGCTGGAAAGAACGTATTATCGCAATGGCAACCCGGATGAGGGCGGGAAAAATGATACCCTTCTTGTATCGACCGAAGGCGATAAACTCTCCCTCCAAGTATGGCGGTACAAGGATGAGGACAGTCCTGCGCGGCCGGGGCGCGCCAATGACGCAGAAGGTTGGAAATATGTGAAGAAAGACGGCGATAATTATTTTATAACCGAGAAACACGTTTCCATGAAAAAATTTGTGGAAAACCCGGATGAATATATCGTGGAATTTCGTAAAGCCGCAAAATCCATGATCGACAAGCTTCTGGAACAGCCCTGAACACGTCCGAATCTGACGCACCCCCCTCCCAAGCTGTGCCGACAGCCAGAAGGAGGGGGTATGAATGTTTTGTGAGCGACCAGACGCCCCGAATTTTGTAAGGGATTTGGGGAGGCGGATAGGTCTCAGGCTGGATTGTGTTTTAGGGCATTGCGACCCTGTAAAGGAGCTTAGCCTTCGCCTGTTTCCGAACAGCCCACGTAAGGCCCGGTTTGCGCCGGTGACCTTGTATAGGAGCTTGGTTTGGCCGTTCACACCCCATCCGGGGTTCCGCCTCCTTGAGCAGGGAGTATAGCCATGGCCTTTATCGGTGTCGATCTTCATACGAATTCCTTCACGATTTGCCGTCTGCGCGATGACGGCACGGAAGGTTTCGAAACTTTCACGCTGTCGGCTGGCGCCCTGCAGGCGTTTTGCCAGAGCCTTGATGCCAATGACGAAATTGCCGTTGAGGCCACGGGCAACACGGCCTGGTTTTGCGACGAAATCCGCCCCTGTGTTGGGCGCGTTGTCGTGGTGAACCCGCGCCAGTTCCAGGTGATCCGCAAATCGGTCAACAAGACCGACAAGAACGACGCGCGGGCTTTGGCCTTCTTTCTGTCCAAGGACATGTTGCCCGAAACCCGGCTGAAATCGACAGCGGAGTCGGAGCTCGGCTCGTTGGTTGCGACCCGTGACGTCTTCGTCAAGCAACGCACCATGTTGCTGAACAAGATCCACGCCATGTTCGTGCGTCGTGGCACAAAGCTGAAGAAAGAGGGGCTGTCCAGCAAGAAGCGCCTGCGCGAACTGGATGTGAGCCAGTTCACGGCACTTGAACAGGTCGAGTTGAATGCCTTGCGCAATCAGGCGCTCGGCCTGACGGAAACCCTGGCCGAGCTGGACAAGGCGATTGAAACCGCAGGCGCAGACCTGCCAGGCCATGAAGGGATCAGCTCGATCAAGGGGATCGGGGCACGTTCGGCAGCCATTCTGCTGGCGGGGATCGGCAATATCAATGACTTCGCAAGCGCCGACAAGCTGGCGGCCTATGTCGGCATCGTGCCGAAGGTCAGCCAGTCCAACGAAACGGACAACCGAGGGCGTATCACCAGGCGCGGCAACAAGCTGATGCGAACCACCCTGGTACAATGCACCTTGGTGGCCATCCGATACTCGGGATACCTCAACGCCTTCTATCAGCGCATCAAGGAACGCCGCGGCTCGGGAAAAGCCATCATCGCGACAGCCCGCAAGTTGCTGTCGATCATCTACAACACGCTCAAAAACGGCTGGGTCTTCGAGGATTTTCCTGCGTTCAAAATCAAACAAAATCAATGTTCTGCTGGACAAACATCATAGGAGGGGATTATGACCGATCGTTTCGAGCAATATTATCTGACGAAATGCGCCCACCGTCTTGCCAGGGCCTTTACTGCGGGCAGCGCGGTTGCCAGCCGTCTGGCCGACTAGATCTGACCTGCCCCCCGTTGGTCCCTCATTCATAACGAGAGTCTGCGGGTTTGGTTTTCATAATCTGCGGTTTCGGTTCGGGCAAGCGCGCCGGGCGCGGAGCCATCGGATAGCTCAAGCGTCCGGCGCGCTTGGGCCGGCGTCTGGTTCCCCAGCGATGAGTGGGGCCTGACGTTGTTGTAGTCATAGCGCCACAGGGCCAGTTTTCGGCGGGCATCGTCGAGAGTGTCGAACAGCTCTTCGTTCAGAAGTTCATCGTAAGCGTTGCCTCGGTCACACGTCAGCTTTGTAATTCCAAGGCAGGAGTTGTTCGATCTGGGCCTGTTTGTGACCGTTCGCGATTGCCGTAAGGGTTTTGGTCAACCATGCGTGGGGCTCGACGGCGTTGAGCTTGCAGGTCTCGATGAGCGAGGCGATGACGGCCCAGTTTTCGGCGCCAGTGTCGTGACCGGCGAACAAGGCGTTTTTCCGGTTCAGGGCGATGGGGCGGATGGTGCGTTCCACCGGGTTGTTGTCGATCTCGATGCGGCGGTCACGTCCGTCAAGATGGTGTAAATTCCCGGATGGCCTGAGGTCATGATCAAGCGGCTTGAGTTGTTATGCTGAGAATGGGGTCTGTCTCCTCGTTGTCGATCTGAGCGAAGGCCTCGACCTGCATGTAGCGGCTTGCGGTCTGCCATTCGTCGTTCTGTTCGAAAAGGACAGCGCCGATGAGGCGGGTGATGGAGGCTTCGTTGGGGAAGATCCCGACGACGTCGGCCCTGCGCTTTACCTCCTTGTTCAAACGTTCAATCGGGTTGGTGCTGTGCAGTTTCTTGCGGTGCTGGCGGGGGAAGGCCATGTAGGCCAGCACGTCGTGCTCGCTGTCGTCCATCAGCTCGGCCAGTTTCGGCCAGCGCGTTCGCAACTGGTCGGCGACGCGGCGCCATGTCTCGCCAGCCTGTTTCCGGTCGGGCTGATCGAACGCCTGACGGATCGCGGCGGCGACGACGGTATGTTGGCCGCGTGAGACGTGGGCCAGGGCGTTGCGCATCCAGTGGACGCGGCAGCGTTGCCAGGTGGCGTCGAAGACCCGTTCGATGGCCGCCCTCAGGCCGCTGTGGGCGTCACTGATCACCAGCTTGGTTCCGTCGAGCCCGCGGGCCTTGAGGCCGCGCAGGAAGTCCATCCAGAAGGTCTCGGCCTCGGACGGGCCCAGCCCCAGGCCGATGATTTCACGGCGTCCGTCCGTGTTCGCGGCGACGGCGATTATGGCGGCCACGGAGACGATCCTGCCGCCCTGGCGCACCTTGAGATAGGTGGCATCCAGCCAGACATAGGGCCATTCGCCGGTGAGCGGCCGGTTGAGGAATTCGTTCACCCGTTCGTCAATGTCCCTGCACAGCTTCGAAACCGTGCTTTTGGAGATGCCGTGCAGGCCCATCGCCTGTGCCAGTTCGTCCACGCGGCGGGTCGAGACGCCGCCGATCCAGGCCTCCTGGATCACTGCGACCAACGCCTTCTCGGATGTCTTGCGCGGCTCCAGAAAGCCGGGGAAATAGCTGCCCTGCCGCAGCTTCGGCACCTTCAGGTTCAGCCGACCCAAACGGGTATCGAGAGCGCGCTCTCGATACCCGTTACGCCACGTCGTACGTTCACTGTTGCGCTCATGCTTGCCGGCGCCGATCAACCCTTCGACATCAGCCTCCATCAGGAGTTGCAGCACGGCCTCGGCGACTGCGCGAAGAAAATCGCCGCCATCCTGCTTGGCCAGAAGCTCGGAAAGGTCCATGTTGCTCTTGGTCATCGGGGTCTCCGTTTGGTTCGTGGTTGAAGTGTCGAAACTCCACCCGACCATACACCTCGATGGCCACCCGGGAACTACACCGGCGAAGGCGCAGAAATTACACCACGTGCGTGGACACTAACGATGCGGCCATCCGTGAGGAAGAGGTTGAGGCCATCCCAATGCCTGGCGATGTATTTCAGGGCCTCACCTGTCGGGGTCTTGGCCGATACGCGGGCGCGGCTTGTGGTCAGCCAGGTTTCCAGCTCTGTCATGATCGGCACCGAGCGTTGCCGCCGCGCGGCCAGACGCTGCGAAGGAGAATGGCCGCGGATATCGGCCTCGACACGGTAGAGGGTGCGGATCAGCTTGAAGTTACCCACAAGTTTTCGCGGGCATGCATTTTTCTCTTGATCGAGCGGACGTGAACGTGATTCGTTTTCTGGCACCTTCAACAAATCGGGTGCAGGCATGGGACAGAGTTGGGTGGGTGA
>JALUYI010000058.1 GCA_027013095.1 Paracoccaceae bacterium
CATGGGTCTCTTCTCGTTTGGCTGGCCAATGGGCCGGTGTGGGATTCGGGATAATCAAGGGGGCGGGGCGGATTGTCAGTCGGCGGGGCCAGACACCCCATAAGCGGCAAGGAACATGTTAACAGCGCTGTTGACGATATGGCATAGCTCCGTGTCATCCGGTGGGTCTGATGCATGGGCAAATAGGCGCGCACGCATAATGCCGGCTATACACAATTCGAACAACTGGAACGCCGCGAGGTCGATATCGGGTATCGAAAGCAGACCACATTCGACCTGTGCCGCCAGATAGTCGGACAGGATGGCGTGGCCTTTCAATGGCCCCTTTTCAAAGAACCGCTGCCCCAGTTCGGGCATGCGCGCGGCGACCGCGATGACGGTTCTCTGGGCGCGCACGACCGGCTCGGAACACAAGCGGCTGGCAAGGGTGCAGCCGAAGGACACCAAAGTCTGCCTTACATCCGCGAGGTTTTGTTCAGTGCGCGCGTTCAGCCTGCCATAAAGGTCGGAAAACAGTTTGCGCCGCTCGTCGTCGACGATGGCCTCGAACAGCTCTTCCTTGTTGGCAAAATAGACGTAAACCGTGCCCTTGGACACGCCTGCCGCGCGCGTGATGTCGTTCATCGAGGCGGCGTCAAACCCCATCTTGCGAAATACGCGACGCGCACCGTCAAGAATTTGCGCGCGCTTGCGTGGGTTCTGACCGGCCTGACACCTGACACCGTCCCGCCCGCCGGAGGACGGGGCAGGTCGGGACGGGCCGGGAGAAACGGATTTAGCCTTGGATGACATTGATGCTCCGCTTTTTTGAACCGAACGGTTCGGTTCTGCTTGATTATTGTTCATCGAATCAGCTAATGCAACAGAAATCATACCGAACCGTTCGGTTCAATATTTTCGGGAAAATTAAACATGGCGCGCAATGCAACGGCACGGAAAAAGCGGGGAAAAGGCAAGGATGGCAGCGGCGTGACACCCATCAACGAGGCCGCCAGCCCCCCTTTGCCGCAAGCGGACACCGTGGCCACGCAGCCCTCGGAGCCACCTGCAAAAAGGCGGCGGGGCAAGGTCGTCCTGTTGCTGATTCTCGCCGCTGCACTGTCGGCCGGCGGATATTTCGGGCGCGAATACTGGCTGGTCGGCCGTTTCATGGTGACGACCGATGATGCCTATCTCAAGGCCGACTCGGCCTTCGTTTCGCCCAAGGTTCCCGGCTATGTGGCGCGGGTGGCGGTGGTGGAAAACCAGATGGTGAAAAAAGGCGATCCGCTGATCCTGATCGACGACGGCGACTATCGCATCGCGCTGGAAACTGCGCAGGCAAAGATCGACAGCCAGAAGATGACCCTTGCCCGCATTGACGCCCAGATCACCGCGGCCCGCGCCCAGATCGCGCAGGCCGAGGCCGGGCTGCAATCGGCCCAGGCCACAGCTGACAATGCGGGGCGCGAACGCAAGCGCGCCGAGGATCTTCTTTCCAGTGGCACCATCACCGCAGCGCGACGCGACAAGGCCGTGACTGCCGATCGCCGGGCACGCGCTGCGGTCGCCTCGTCCAGAGCCCAGCTTGCCGCCGCCAGGGCCAACGTCGCCGTATTGCAGGCCCAGCGCGCCGAAGCAGCCAGCCGTATGAGGGGGCTTGAACTGGCCCGCGAGAAAGCCGCGCGCGATCTGGGATTTACCATCCTGCGCGCCCCGTTCGCCGGACAGGTTGCCAATGTAACGGCGCATCCGGGCGATCTGGTCGGTGTCGGGCAAAAGCTGGCCATGGTGGTGCCGGTGGGGCGTTTGTATATCAGCGCAAATTTCAAGGAAACACAGATGGCACGCATCGTGCCTGGTGAAACGGTCAACATCAAGGTCGATGCCCTGCCGGATATCGCCTTTACCGGCCGCGTCGCATCCATTGCCCCGGGGACAGGCTCGCTGTTCTCGTTGCTGCCAACTGACAACGCGACCGGCAATTTTACCAAGGTCGTCCAGCGCGTTCCCGTGCGCATAAATCTGACCGGTCCCCACGAGGCTCTGTCGCGCCTGCGCGCGGGCCTCAGCGTTGTGGTCCGGGTGGACAGCCGCACCGCCCCGGCGACCGGTGGCACCCCCGCCAAGCCTGCCGAAAAGGACGGCGCCAGCCCGCGCATCAGCATGGAAAACTGAGATGTCGTCGATCACGACAGAGCCTGCGGATTCCGCCATATCGGCCCCCATCCCCCTGCACGCGGCAGAACCGCCGATCACCCCGGCGCGCATCATCGCCTTTGGGGTGATGGTGTTCGGCATGTTCATGGCCATCCTCGATATCCAGATCGTCTCGGCGTCGCTCACCGAGATCCAGGCCGGCCTGAGCGCCTCGAACAGCGAGATCGCCTGGGTGCAGACCGCCTATCTGATTGCCGAGGTGATCATGATCCCGCTGTCGGGCTATCTGGCGCGGATGCTGTCCACGCGCGTCGTGTTTACCGTCTCGGCGGCTGGCTTCACCATCGCCAGCGCGATGGCCGCCACCGCCACCAATATCGACCAGATGATCATCTATCGCGCGGCGCAGGGCTTTATCGGCGGGGGCATGATCCCCAGCGTCTTTGCCGCGGCATTCACCATCTTCCCGCCCTCGAAAAGGGCGATCGTGTCGCCCGTCATCGGGCTGATCGCAACCCTTGCGCCCACCATCGGCCCGACCGTGGGCGGCTATCTGAGCGATGCGTTTTCGTGGCACTGGCTGTTTCTGATCAATGTGCCGATCGGCATTCTGGTTACCGTCTTTGCATGGCTGTTGATCGACTTTGACAAACCGAACCTCGCCCTTTTTCACAAGTTCGACTGGTGGGGCCTGCTGGGTATGGCACTGTTTCTGGGTTCATTGGAATATGTGCTCGAAGAAGGCCCGTCCAACGACTGGCTGCAGGACGAGACCGTGCGCAATTTTGCTATCGTCATGGCGGCCGGCGCGGTGCTGTTCTTCTGGCGGGCATTCACCAGCGACGAGCCGATCGTCGACCTCAAGGCATTTACCGATGTCAATTTCGCGGTCGGCTCGCTGTTCTCGTTTACCCTCGGCGTAGGGCTGTATGGGCTGACCTATCTCTACCCGCTGTATCTGGGGCGGATCCGGGGCTATGATTCGCTGATGATCGGTGAAACGCTGGCCGTCAGCGGGGCGGTCATGTTCCTTTCGGCGCCGCTGTCGGGGATGCTGTCGCGCCTTCTTGACCTCAGGGTGATGCTGATGGCCGGGTTCGTCATCTTTGCCGCGGGCACATGGCGGATGACCTATCTGACTGCCGACTGGGATTTCAACGAGCTGCTGGTGCCGCAGGTGCTGCGTGGCATGGCATTGATGCTGTGCATGGTGCCCATCAACAACCTGTCACTGGGGACATTGCCGCGCGAGCGCATCAAGAATGCGTCGGGCCTTTACAACCTGACGCGCAACCTCGGCGGGGCCTTCGGGCTGGCGATCATCAACACCATGCTGACCAAACGTGCCGATTTCCACTATGCGCGCCTGTCCGAGACGGTGAGCTATGCCAATGCCCAGGCCGTCGGGCTGGTTGACAAGCTGTCGCGCAGCTACTCCAGCCACGGGCTTGACGGGCAGACCGCGGCCCTTGCCCAGCTGAAACGAATGGTGCTGCGTCAGGCCGGGGTGATGACTTATATCGACGTATTCTCGATGCTGACGCTGTTGTTCCTGACACTGGCCGCCGGTGCCATGCTGATGCGCAAACCCCCGCCCGAGGCCAGCGGGGTCACCGCGCATTGACGACCTGTGGCCACATGGGGCGCTCTCTAGGTGACCCGGGAGGCGATTGTGCGCAGCGCTACTCGCGATCAACACCGACCAGCCTTGGGGCCATCGCCGCGAGAAGATCCGGCGTTAGATCAATTGGGACATCAGCCCGGTTTGAGTGTTGGAGGCTTCAGTCCGCCTATGTGATTGTTTATGCAGCCTGCTTTTGATGTTGTAAGCGGCGTTTCTGATATGTCTGTTTCTTGATCGTTTCCCTTTTCTGATGATAGCTTTGTCGCGCCCGAGGTGGACGTCAGCGAGCGTGACGTTGTCGATGCTCTCGCGGTAGCGAACGTTGCTGTAGTAATCGACGACGGCATCAATCTGGCATATCATCAAGCGCTACTTCCGGTATCGGCCGCAGCCTGACAGGGCGGGAGTTCTACTCATGAAAACGCCCGAAGCTGTTCAAACGAACCGAGTCTCTTCTAAGATCGACCGGGTCAAGCTCGGCCAGAAGGCGGTGGTAAAGTTCCCGTCCTTTGCCAGCCGGATTGCGGCGGATTACACTGGTTCCGTCAAATATATTTCTGCCGATGCCGTCACGGATCCCAAAACCGGGCGGCGGTTTTACCTGTCGGAAATCACGCTGTCCGAACAATCCGAACGGGCGCTGAGTTCACAGAGGCTGTTGCCGGGCATGCCGGTTCAGGCCTTTATCCAGACCGGAGCGCGCTCGCCGCTGTCATTTCTGCTCAAGCCGTTCACGGATTATCTCGATTATGCCTTTCGCGAGAAATAGGCTTGTGGAACGGATGCCTTGCGGCCAGCATCATGTTCGAAACGCGCCCTGCCCCTCCCACTCCACCGGAAACCCCTTCAGCAACCGTGCGAGTGTCACCTCGCGGCCCTGCCGCCCGTCCAGGATCGCCTCGACGATATCGGGCGCGAGCAAGGTCAGGCGCAGGACGCGGGTCATGTAGGAGGGCGCGATGCCTTCGTGCTCGGCGAGTTCATTGATGGTAGTGAATTCACCGGATTCCAGCATCTTCTTCCAGCGGAAGGCGCGGGCGAGCGCCTTGATCAGGGTGTTGTCGGTCTGGCGCTGAACCGGTGCGCCGTCGGGCAAATGCACTTCCTTGCGCCCGCCGCGTTTGATGATGCGGAAGGGAACGTGCAGGGTGATGGTGTCGGGTGTGGCGGCGGGTTTCATGCGGCTTTCTCCCTGTCGCCGGCCAGTATCTCGCGCGCCAGATCACGCAGCCCATCCACCCGCAGCCGGATGTCGAGCCACTCGGCGCCAATGTCGATCCGTTCCACCAGCAGGGCCACGATCCGCGCCTGCTCGGCGGGGAAGAGTTCGTCCCACAGCGGATCGAGCTGTTGCAGGGCCGCGCGGGCGTCGGCCTCGGTGATGCCACCGTCCTTTGCCTTCGCGGCCTTCCATGTCCCCGCCACGATCTCGGGCTGGCGGAACACGGCCCGAAGCTGGTCAATCACCGCAGCCTCGATCTCGCCCGCCGGCACCCGGCCGATTGGGCATGTTCCGGCCCCGTGCTTCAGCACAGTCTGGCTGACATAGTAACGGTAGAGCTTGCCGCCCTTGCGGGTGTGGGTCGGCGAGAACGCCGCGCCATCGGGGCC
>JALUYI010000059.1 GCA_027013095.1 Paracoccaceae bacterium
TTCACCCACCCAACTCTGTCCCATGCCTGCACCCGATTTGTTGAAGGTGCCAGAAAACGAATCACGTTCACGTCCGCTCGATCAAGAGAAAAATGCATGCCCGCGAAAACTTGTGGGTAACTTCAAGAGGGTCAAGGGGGCGCGGCAAAAAATTCACCGGATTTCCCAAACGCCCCTTTTACTGCCCCTTTTACCCCTGCGCTTCCTCTGTTTCGCCGTCATCTTGTTGCCCAAACGTCACCTCTGCTCAAGGCGGGAATTTGTCGCAAAAAGGTTGCATGATGCCTGTGGGCGGAACATGCTGGTCCTGCCCCGGATCCCCAGCACAGGAGGAAATGCCATGACCACCGATATCCCCAAAGAGATGCAGCGCATCGTTCTAGCCTCGCGCCCGCAGGGAGCGCCGGTTGCGCAGAATTTCCGGCTTGAGCGCTTGCCGATGCCCGAAATCGGTGCGGGTGAGTTTCTGGTCCGCGTGATCTGGCTGTCGTTGGACCCCTATATGCGCGGCCGGATGGATGACAGCAAATCCTATGCCGCCTCGGTCCCGCTTGACGGGGTGATGGAGGCCGGCGCCGTGGGTCAGGTCATCGCCTCCAATAACGCTGCCTTTCATCCCGGCGATTTTGTCACCGGCGCTTTTGGCTGGCAGACCCATGCCGTGTCCGATGGCGACATGGTGCGCGTGCTGGATCCGGCCGCGGCGCCGATCTCCACCGCGCTTGGCGTTCTGGGGATGCCGGGGCTGACCGCCTATGTCGGCCTGAATGATCACGGTCGCCCCAAGGCCGGCGAGACGCTGGTCGTCGGCGCGGCAACCGGCGCGGTGGGGTCGGTGGTGGGCCAACTGGCCAAGGCCTATGGCCTCAGGGTCGTGGGGGTGGCCGGCGGGGCCGAGAAATGCGCCTATGCGCAGGAGGAACTGGGCTTTGACGCCTGCCTCGACCATCGCGCTGCAACGGATGCCCGCGCCCTGCGGGCCAATCTGGCCGCTGCCTGTCCTGACGGCGTCGATATCTATTTTGAAAACGTCGCCGGAAAAACTCTAGAGGCGGTGATCCCGCTGATGAATGTTCACGGGCGCATCCCGCTCTGTGGGATGATCTCGTGGTACAATGGCGGCGCGCCGGGATCCGGTGTCACCGATGGCGCGAACCTTTTGCCGATGGTCTGGCGCAGCATTCTGGTCAATCGCCTCAGCGTGCGCGGCTTTATCATTTTCGACCACTACGACCGCTTTCCCGCCTTCGTGAAAGAGGTGTCTGGCCTGATTCGCGACGGGCGCGTCAAATATCGCGAGTCCATTGCCGAAGGGCTGGAAAATGCACCGGAGGCGTTTATCCGCATGCTGGAAGGGGGGAATTTTGGCAAGCAGCTGGTCCGGATTTCGCCCGACCCGACGCGCTGATCGCCCTCCAAAGGTCGCGCCGTCGGGCCGCTGCGGGCGACGATTGGCAGCATTGACAAAGATCTCGTATCTGCCAAGCATCCGTGTGATGACAGACAGATCGCGAGCCGCCTGAATGAGCATTTTTCCCAGCGAATCCCAGGTTGTGATCGTTGGCGCGGGGCCGACCGGACTGGGTGCCGCCAATCTGCTGGCCAGCTATGGCGTGCCGGTCCTGGTGCTCGAACGCAACCCTGCGCCGCTGGACCTGCCCCGGGCGATCGTGCTGGATGAGGAAAGTGCGCGCATCCTGCAGGTTTTTGGCGCCGACAAGACCTACATCCGCCCGCAAATGGCCGGGGAGGGGGCCACCTGCTACGACGATATCGGTCATGCCTTTGCCCATATCCCACCGACGCCGCCCCTCTACGGCTTTGCCGAACGCTATCACATCAGCCAACCGGCGTTGGAGAGCGCACTGATCGACCATGCCGCCAACAATCCGGCGATTGACCTGCGCTTTGACTGCGAGGTCCTTGGCCTCACCCCCACCGCACAGGGGGTCACCCTTGAGGTCATCCACGGGCAGGGGCGGCCCCACCGGATCGAGACCGCCTTTGTTCTGGCCTGTGACGGCGGGCGCAGCCAGATCCGCGAGGCGCTGGGGATCCGTATGAGCGGCAGCACCTATGGTCAGGACTGGCTGGTCATCGACACCGAGGACGATCCCGACGATGCGCCGATCCAGCGGTATTACTGCAACAGTACCCGCCCGCATGTCTCGCTGCCGACCCCGGGTGGCGGGCGGCGCTATGAATTCATGCTGCACCCCGGCGAAAGTCGCGAGATGGCGCTGGAAACCGCCTTTATCGCCAAATTACTTGCTCCTCACCGGGCGATCAGCGATGCACAGATCACGCGGCGCGAGATTTATCTTTTTCACGCCCGCACAGCGCAGACCTTTCGCGCCGGGCGGGTCCTGCTGCTGGGAGACGCCGCCCATCTGGCACCGCCCTTTGCCGGGCAGGGGATGAATGCCGGGTTGCGCGACGCCCAGAACCTTGCATGGAAAATCGCCATGGTCCTGAAGGGCGGTGCCAAGGCCGAGATTCTGGACAGCTATGAGGTCGAGCGTCGCGGGCGCGCCTCCGGGACCATCCGGCGCTCGGTTGCGATGGGCGATGTGGTGATGCCCAAAGATGCGGCGCGGTTGACTTTTCGAAATCGCCTGAGCGAGCTTCTCGCCCCATATCCCGAGGTGCGCGATCACCTGCTTGAGATGCGCTTTAAGGCTGAACCGCGTTACACCAAGGGGCTGTTTCTGGGGCTGGGCGATGCGTCCACTGGTTTCGGCGAGGCCCGGCCGTCACTGGTCGGGGCGATGATCCCGCAGCCGATGGTCGATCTTGCCGGCAAGGAGACTCTGCTCGATCACGTCCTTGGCCCGGGTTTTGCGCTGATCGCACAGGACTCCCGCGGCGCGGCGGCGCTGGCCGCCTATGCGCCGCGCTGGATCTTTGGTCTGCCGCTTTCCAAACTGCGACTCTGCTGGGAGGAAACGCCGAACCAGCCAAGAACGCTGCCCTGCTGTCAGCTTGACCCAAAGGGCGTTGGACGCGGGTTTCGCGCGCATCGCGGGCAGATTATCCTAATCCGTCCCGACCGCTTTTGCGCGGCCGCGTTTTCACCGTCAGAGCTTAAGGCCGGGTTGCAGCGTATCGGCACAATCTTTGGTGCCTATAGCATTTCGACAAAATCTTGAATCGCCAGAACCCTGCGACGCCTTTGTCGTTCTCGAACCTTTGACGGTGAATATGTCTCGACCATTTGTCGAAACGCCTCAATTCCTGCGTTATCCCCGCCGTGGCAGTTTTGACAGAACCAGCGACAGGAACAGGACAAAGGCCAGCGCGCCAAGGAAACCCGCCAGCGCGCCGACCCTAACCAGCAGTGTGTTTGAAAAAATCACCCCGGACCCCAACAAGGCAAGGGCCGAGAAATGGCCAACCGCATAGACCAGCAAGGGCCGGGAAGGCGTCAGATCCGACAACAGCGCCGGCGCGCCGCTGACCGCCTGAACGTGCATTGAGGCCAGAAACGGTACGATTCGTTGCAGGACGCCGCCCAGAAAGGTCAAAAGCCATCCCGGCAGAACGAGAACTCCAAACAGCGCGGCCCCGCCGGGAAATTCCAGACCAAAGCTCAGCCCCACCCCCAGCACAAGGCTGAGCGCCAGCATCGCCCAGGCCGCGCGAATCATGACAAAGGACAGCCCCAGTCGCCGCCGCATGGCGCCCTGCAGGATCAGGCGCATGTGCCACAGGTAAACCGCGGCTGCGGCGGCGCCAAGCGCGCTTGCCAGCGGCCACAGCCCCGGCCTCTGCCAGAATGCCGCCGCCGTCGCCAGCACCAGCGCCAGCCCCCCCAACCCCAGCTGCCCGCGTCCCAGCATCGGCGCGGAGCCGCTGGACAGCGCAAACATTGGCACAAGGATCAGGCTAAAGCCCGCAAGCAGAATCCCCATAAAGCCAAAGACCGCCATCACCATGTGCAGCCGCGCCAGACCGGCATGATCCGGCCAAAACCCGGTCTGTTCATCCACAATCAGAAGCAGCGCCAGAAGAACCACCAGAACCAGCGCCACCAACGCGGTCCAGCCGTGGGCAACGACCATCGGCAGGCCGTGCGCGCGCCACAGGTTTTGGGCTGTCAGCCCGGCAAATAGCGCCAGCGCCAGCGCCACCAACACCGCCCCTGGCCAGATCAGCCGTGCGTCGCTGCCCGCCATGCCAAGGGTCAGCAGACCCACCCCTAAAAGCAGCAACCAAAAGCTGGCCTTGGCCAGTGAAACGTGGCGAATCGGACTGCGGGTGGCAACCGGCAGCAACTGATAGGCCGCTCCCATCGCCGCCGATACGAGGACCCCCAGCGTCAGCAGATGCAGCGCCGCCAGAACCGGCCCGGTGCCTCCGGCAAAACCGGGCAGATCAGGTGCTCCCCAGAAAAGCATTGCCCACGCCAGCACCTGAAACCCCGCCGCAGCGGCAAAAAAACGGAATGGCACCGAGGCGGGCAGCAGGCGCTCGTTCGCACCGCCAAGGATCGGGAGCGGGGCGATCACGGGGCATGCCGCGTCAGCTTCAGGCGAACTTCGCCCGGCTCTCCCGGGATTCGGCAATGCACCCAGCCGCGCGAGGCCAGTTCGGGGTAAAGGTAGATCGGCTCGCGCTCATGATGGACAATGATCGGCCCGGACTCGGTCCACTGCTCCAGTCGCGCCAGAATGGCCACCATCGGCAGCGGCGGGCCAAGGCCGCGAACGTCGATATGCAGGATGCCCGCCGCATCACGCCAGTCCTTGCCGGGAGGAGGGGGGGTGCGGTCCATTCAGATCACCCCGCGGCCGATCCTGCTGCCGATCCCGCCGCCAGTCCTACGGCCAGACGGCGGGCCATCGCCGCCACCGCCAGACGCCGGTAATGGGGCTGCGTGGTGGTGGTGCGTTGCGGCGAAACGCTGCGCTGCACCAGTTTTTCCAGCCCATTGAAATAGTCGTCGCGCGTGGCGTCATTCGCGCCACTGTCCAGCGCCTCGGGCAAATCCACCAAGACCGGCCTTGCATTCGTCCCGGTAAAGGCCAGACGAAACCGCAGCCCCTCTGCGACCGGATCACAGGCCAGCGCAACCCCGGCCAGTGGAAAATCGATTGCCTGCCGGATGCGGATCTTTGTATAGGCCGAGCGCGCGCTGTCGGCGTCGTTTGGCGGCAGGTAAACGCCGGTCACGATCTCGTCCGGCGCCAGCACAAGATGGGCCGCCCCGTCCTCCAGATAAAACGCCTCCAGTGGCAGGTGTCGTGTGCCATCGGCCGTGGCCAGTTCGATTCGGGCGCCATGAACCATCAGCGCCGGGGCCATATCGCCGCAAAAGGCCGCCCGGCAACGCTTGCCCCGCGGGGCCACATGGCAGATCTCGCCCCGATATTTCAGGCAATAGCCATTGGAGTGCCGCCACCAGTCGCTTTGATTGTAATAAAGGCAGCGGGTATCAAGGCAAAGGTTCCCGCCCAGCGTCGCGGCGTTTCGGTGGCTTGGGCCGGCCACCACGCATGCGGCATCCCGAATCGCCTCATAGTGCCTCAGCACGGGGTGCCGGGCCAGCTCGGCCAGCGTCACGCCAGCGCCGATGAACAGCCCGTCATCGGTTGCCGAAATGCGCCTTAACGCCTTGATTCTTGACAGAGAGATCAGCGTGTCGGGGGCACCGATCCCATGACGCATATTGACCAGAAGATCGGTTCCACCGGCCACAAAACGCGCCTCTGGATGCGCCTTTGCCGCGGCAAGGGCAGCGTCCACATCATGGGGGTGCAGCAGGGTGAACTCGGGCAAGGGTGCGGACATCAGGCAATCCTCCGTCGGGCAGCGGCGCGGCGCGCCTTGATCAGGGCCTCCAGCACCCGATCCGGTGTCATCGGCAGAACGTCAGAATCAAGGCCGATGGCGTCGGCAACCGCGTTAACCAGCGCCGGAGGAAAGCCCGACAGCGCCCCCTCACCGGCTTCCTTGGCTCCAAACGGGCCGAGGGGGTCGATGCTTTCGACGATAAAGACCTTGATATCCGGGGATTCGACCGCTGTCGGCACGCGGTAATCGAGCAGGTTCGCATGGGCCGCCAGACCGCCGACAAAGCGGGTCTCTTCGCTTAACGCTTGCCCCATTCCCATCCAGACCGAGCCCTCGATCTGCCCTTCGACCGCCAGCGGGTTGATGGCAAAGCCGCAATCCAGCGCCGCCCACACTTTGTCTACGCTGATCTGTCCGGTGGCCTCATCGACGCTGACCTCGACCACCTCGGCGGCATAGCTGAACCCCATGGTCGAGCCCACCGCGCCGCCCCGGTGCTTGCCGCCCTGCGCCTTTAGCGGGGTCGAGAATGTTCCCTTGCAGGTGATCGTACCCTCGCGCGCCAGCGCCGCAGTCACCACCTCCTGAAAGCTCAGCATCGACTGTTGGCTGCCGCGCACCGAGAAGGTCTCACCCTGACACAGAATATCGGCGGGATCGGCCTCCAGCTTTTCCGCCGCGGCGTCGATCAGCTTGTCCCGCAGGGCCTCGGCGGCCCGGATCGTCGCGTTGCCGACCATGAATGTCACGCGGCTGGAATAAGACCCGTTGTCCTTTGGCGTCACCGCGCTGTCATTGCTGATCACGCGGATCCGCGACATGTCCACCGACAGGATTTCCGCCGCCGCCAGTGCCACCATGGTTGTCGAGCCCTGCCCGATATCCGCCGCCCCCGTCAGCACGGTGACGCTGCCGTCAAAATCCAGCTTGAGATTGACCACCGCATGCGGCTCTCCCGTCCAGTGGACCGGCTTGGCCGCGCCGCTGACGTAATGCGAGCAGGCCATCCCCAGACCCCGCCCGGGCGGCAGCTTGCCGCGGCGTGCACGCCAGCCGCTGGCCTTTTCCACCTTGTCCAGACAGGTCTGCAGCCCGCAGGAATTGACCATCAGATCGTTGGCCGTGAACATTGGCGCCTGCAGCAGATTGGCCCGCCGCAGGGCAAACGGGTCCAGCCCCAGCTCGCGCGCCATCCGGTCCAGCAGACATTCAAAGGCATGACGCACATCCACTGTACCGTGTCCGCGCATGGCTCCGCAGGGCGGGCGGTTGGTGTAGACGCGATAGCCGTCATAGCGAACGTTTTCCAGCGCATAGATGCCGTGTAAAAGGGCGCCCGCATAGAGGATCGAGACCAGACCATATCCGGCATAGGCCCCGCCTGCCATTTCGACCTCGCACTCGACTGCGGTGATGCGCCCGGCCTTGCTCATGCCGATCTTCAGGTACACGTCGCTTTCGGGGCGGCCGCGATGGGTCAAAAAGGTCTCTTCCCGGCTAAGGCACAGCCGAACCTTTCCACGGGCCGCGCGGGCCAGAAGGGCAGCGATGATTTCAAAATTCAGCGTTTCCGTGCGCGAGCCAAAGCCGCCGCCAACAAAGGGTTTCACCACGCGGATGCGGGCGCTGTCCATCGACAGACAGCGCGCCAGCGTCAGATGCACGTAAAACGGCACCTGACTGACCGACCACAGGGTCAGGTGGTCGCGCTCGGCATCGTATTCGGCCAGTGCGGCATGGGGCTCCATCTGCGCATGGTTGACCTCGGCACAATGGAAACTGGCCTCGCGCACCAGATCCGCCTCGGCCATGCCGGCACTCACGTCGCCAAAACAGTGATGCACCTCGCGTTCCAGATTCCCCGGCTTTTTCGAATGCAACTGCACCGCATCCGGGGCGCGGGCCTCGCGCGTGGTAAAGACCGCCGGAAGCTCCTTAAAATGCAGGCGGATCAGCCCCAGCGCCTTTTCCGCGGTCGCGGCGTCAACGGCGGCGACGGCGGCGACGGGCTCGCCACGGTAACGGATGGTTTCGCGCGCCATCGGGTATTCGTTCATCGCAATCGGGATCACCCCATAGGGCGTATCGCAATCCGCCCCGGTGATGACCGCGCGCACCCCCTCCAGCGCCAGCGCCTCAGCGGTATCCACCGACATCAGGCGCGCGTGATCCACCGGAGCGCGCAGGATTCGCCCCACCAGCGCATCCTCCGAGGGGAGATCGGCGGTGTATTTTGCGCTGCCCCGAACCTTTTCCGGCCCGTCGATCAGTGGCATCGGGCGGCCGGCGATGCGGGGTCTTTCCGGCGCGCTCATGATCCCGCTCCGGCGGTGCGGGCGAGGTCGGCCCCCGAAACTGTTGTGTCACCTTTTGCGGCAGCTTTTACGGCGGCCACGATCTTGCCATAACCCGTGCAGCGGCACAGGTTGCCCCCCAGCGCCGCGCGGATCTGCGCATCGTCGGGGTCTGGCGTTTGGCGCAACAGCCCTTCGGCGGCCATGATCATGCCCGGCGTGCAAAACCCGCATTGGGTGCCAAGCTGCTGATGAAAGGCGCGTTGCAGGGCCGACAGGCGCCCATTTCTGACCTGCCCCTCGATGGTTTCGATGTGCGCACCGTCAAGCGATGCGGTCAAAGTGATGCAGGCAAGACGCGGAACGCCGTCGATCAGAACGGTGCAGGCCCCGCATTCGCCCCCGTCACAACCCTGCTTGGTGCCGCTGAGGTGGCGGCTTTGGCGCAGATAGTCCACAAGCAGCGTATTGTCGCTGACCGCGTCCTCGACCTCTCGTCCGTTGATTTCAAATCTGACAAGGCGTTTCATATTTCTGGTATTCTCACCCGTTATCCTCTAAATAGATATAACAGTACTGGAATACCTAATAAAGGTCCAGTGGGGATTTTGGTGAAATGCGCCGATCCGCAAGGTTGCGTCGGACGGGCGATCTGGTCTAACTCGGATAGGGCGATGTATGGAAAGAGACAGATGGGAAAAGCAACCGCAGGCAACCGAGATGGCAGATAGCTCCAGAGAAAAACCTCTGGGCGCACGGATCGACATCCGGCGCGTCCGGGGAACGGATATGCCCGGCATTGTGGCGCTGGATCAGCAGGTGACCGGACAAGCCAAGCCCGACTATTGGCAGGATATTTTCCAGCGCTATGCCACGCGCCGTGTGGATCAGCGGTTTTTCATGGTCGCCGAGGCCCCGGGCAGCGGCGCTCTGCTGGGCTTTATCGTGGGCGAGGTCCGCGGCTGGGAGTTCGGCTCAGAGCCGTGCGGCTGGATTTTTGCCTTTTCCGTCGATCCCGCCGCGCGCGAGCAAGGGATTGGTGAGCAGCTGTTTCAGGCGATCAGCGCCGCTTTTCGAAAAACCGGGGTAAAAACCATGCGCACCATGGTGCCACGCCAGAATCAGCTGCATATGGCGTTTTTCCGCAGTGAAGGCATGGTCGCGGGGCCCTATATACAATTGGAAAAAGACCTCGTCGATTAGCGATGAACGGGTCAGGAAAGGACCAACAGCGTGCAACAATCTAGCCGTCTTGCCATTTTCGCGCTGATTGAGCTGGCCTCGGACCCCGAGCGTCAGGTCTCAGTCTCGGAGATCGGCGAGAAATTCCGGGTTTCGGCGCATCATCTGGCCAAGGTCATGAACACGCTGGGTCGCGCCGGTTTGGTGCAGTCCAGTCGCGGCGTCGGGGGCGGCTACAGCTTTACCGGCAACGCCCGGCGTACGACCTTGCTGGATGTGATCAAGCTGTTCGAAAATACCACCGGGGATTGCAAGCTGGCGGACCCTTCGGTTGCCACGGACACGGAATGGGCGCTGTTTGATGTTATGTGCGAGATCGACGACATCGCCAAGGCGACGCTGGGGGCGATTACGATCTCGACCATGCTGCGTCAGATCGAACGCCGGCGCAAGGCGCGCGAGGCCGCCGAGCCCAGTCAGACAGCCGGCGCGCCAGAAAAGGCGTCTCCGTCGATCCGGCCGCTTTGACACGCTCCGCCCGGGCCGCCTGACTTTCAGCCGCGTGTTTGCGGTTGAATTTTCGCCTGCCTTCAGGATGGCAGAACGGCCGTTGCTTCCAGCTCGATCAGGCCGGGATGGTCCAGAAGGTCGGTAACGAAGATCATGCTCATGGCTGGGAAATGCCGCCCCATGTGGGTCCGCCAGATGGCGCCAAGATCGTGGCGCGCGTCCAGATATTTCTGTTTGTCGCAGCAATAGGCGGTCATCCGGCAGATATGCCGGGGGCCTGCTCCGGCGCAGGCTAGAACCGCCAGAACGTTCTTTAGCGCCTGCTCGAACTGTGGGGCAAGGGCAGGGCTTTCGAATTCTTGTGCGGCGTTCCAGCCGACCTGACCGGCCACGAAAATCATCTCGCCCACCGGGGTTTTGATGCCGTTGGAATAGCCGACCGGCGCGGCCCAGCCCTTGGGGTGAAGGATTTGCATAGCAATCTCCGTTTGCAAGATCCACATAACAGGTATAATGGTACTGCAATACTGATATGCGAATCAAGGGAGATGACCGTGCAGGAAATCCTGATCCTTGGCCGGGGCGGACAGGGGGCGCAGACGGCCGGTAATCTGCTTGCGCGCGCGTTTTTTGCCGAAGGGAAATTTGTGCAGACCTTTGCGACCTACGGTGGCGCGCGGCGGGGTACGCCGGTCAGCGCCTCGTTACGGGTGTCGGCGCGACCCATCCGTCTGCGCAGCAATATCAGCCGGGCCAATGCGCTGCTCTGTTTTGACGACAGTCTGCTGGATCGGAATTTTCTGGCGTTGGCCGCCCGGGATGCGGTGGTTCTGGTTAATTCCGCAGCCCCGCCCGAGCGCTTTGCCCGACTCGCTCAGGTGATGGACGGCGGGCGGATATTGCCGCTGGACGGGCGTGCGATTGCCCGGCGGAACGAGATGGGCAAGGTCGTCAACTCGGCTCTGATCGGAGGGCTGGCCGCAGTGTTACAGGCACCAGACCTTGAGGGGCTGGCCAGCGTGATCAAGGCCACTGCACCTGCCAGAACCGCCGAGAACATCGCCGCCTGCCGTGAGGCCTATGGCCTGGTTCGGGCCGAAATGGCCGAGGTGGCGGCATGACCGGCCTGCCCTCGCCATTGTGGAGCGACCGGGACTCCAGCGCGCGTCTGACCGGAACTTGGCGCAGCGCGCTGCCGGCCTATGTCAGTCCGCCCTCGCCATGCCATCAGGCCTGTCCGGTCCATGGCGAGATCGCCAGCTGGATCCACCAATTTGCGCAAAAACAGACTCGCGAGGCCTGGCTGACGCTGATGGAAAACAACCCGCTGCCCGCGGTGATCGGGCGAATCTGTCACCATCCCTGTCAGGAATTCTGCAACCGCACCCAACACGATGAAACCGTCGGCATTTGCAGCCTTGAGAGATTTATCGGCGATCGCGCGCTGTCCGAGGGCTGGCAGATTGTGCCACCCTCCACGCAGCGCCCCGAGCATGTGGCGATCGTCGGTGGCGGTCCGGCGGGCCTGTCGGCGGCCTATCAGCTGTTGCGGCGCGGCTATCGGGTAACGCTTTATGATGCGGGGGCGGCGCTGGGGGGCCTCATGCGTCACGGTATCCCAGATTACCGTTTGAACAAGGCGGTGCTGGAGGCCGAGATCCAGCGCATCGTCGATCTGGGTCTTGAGGTCCATCTGAACCGGCGGATCTCGGGGCCCCGTCAGCTGCGTGCGTTGGCGCGGAAATTTAATGCGGTGTTTTTGGCCACTGGCGCGAGCAGTGCGCGCCACCTGCCGATGCTGGACTATGCTGCCCCTTACGTGATCGACAGCGCCGATTTTCTGGCCGCGGTCAACGCCGGAAAACCCACCGGTGCGGGCAAACGGGTGCTGGTGATCGGGGGCGGCAGCGCGGCCATGGACGTTGCCCGCTCGGCGCGGCGTTTGGACCGGGGGGTCTCGGTTCTGGCGCTGGAGTCCGCCGAGCAACTGCCCGCGCAACGCACCGAGGTGACCGAGGCCTTTGAGGAGGGCGTCCACATCCTGACCGAGGCGATGATGACATCGGTTGCCGCCGGGGATGCCCTCGGCCGCGACGGGGTCGAGATTTCCTGCACGAAGGTTTTGTTCACCCCGGCCCACGGCTCGGTCGAGGCGACGATAACCCCGGTTGAGGGCAGCGAATTCGTGCTGCGCGCCGACACCATCATCCCGGCCATCGGGCAGCAGGTCGATACCGGGTGCTGGGGCGACCTTCTAGCCGCCGAGGACGGGTTGATCGGGGTTGGCCCGGAGCTGATGACCAGCCACGAGGGGATTTATGCTGGCGGCGATCTGGTCTCGATGGATCGGTTCGTCAGTGCCGCCATCGGCATGGGAAAAGAGGCGGCTCTGGCGGTTCACGCGCGCTTTGACAAGGCGGCGGCGCGGGGGCGACACGAGGTGGCCGAGGGGGTTCCATTTCAAGCCATCAACACCGCGTATCACGCGCGCGCGCCCCGCAACAAACGCAGCAGCCTGCCGGTGGTGGCGCGCGTTGATAATTTTGACGAGGTGCAGGCCGCGCTGTCCGAAACTGCCGCCTTGGCCGAGGCCCAGCGCTGTTTTTCCTGTGGTCACTGCATTTTTTGCGACAATTGTTACTATTACTGCCCCGACATGGCGATCCGGAAATTGGAGCAGGGTTATGAGGTGATCGCCGATTACTGCAAGGGGTGCGGCCTGTGTGTGCAGGAATGCCCCACGGGAGCGGTGGACATGTTCGGGGAGGGCAGCGCATGAAGGACATGCCGGGCACAGATGCGCCGCGGGGCGCCTTGCGCCTTATGAGCGGAAATCACGCCGTCGCCGAGGGTGCGCGTCTGGCGCGCCCGGAGGTGACGCCGGTCTATCCGATCACCCCGCAGACGCCGATTCTGGAAAAGCTGACCGAGCTGCAGAGCGCGGGTGAGTTCGTGACCGAGATGCTGACGCCGGAATCCGAACATTCGGTCATGGCCACGGCGATGACTGCCTCGCTCAGCGGGGCGCGGGTGTTCACAGCGACCTCGTCTCAGGGGCTGATGTTGATGCACGAACTTTTGCATTATGCCGCCGGGGCGCGGGCAACGATTGTGATGTTCAATGTCAACCGCACACCGGCCTCGCCCTGGGGGTTCTGGCCGGATCAACTGGACAGCCTCTCGCAGCGCGACACCGGCTGGGTGCAGCTATACAGCGAATCTCCGCAAGACAGTCTCGATCTGGTCATTCAGGCGTTTCGACTGGCCGAGCGGGTGCGCTTGCCGGTGATGATCAGCCATGATGCGTTTTACGTCTCTCATGCGGTCGAGCCGGTGGATGTTCCGGCGCAAGATCTGGTGGATGGCTTTCTGCCACCCTTTGAGGCCGAATTTCGTCTGGACCCGGACATCGGACGCTCGATTGGGGCGCCGGTGGATCAGGCGACTTGGAACCAAAGTCGACGCGACATGGCCGAGGCGATGGGCCGTGTCATCGCGGAATTTACCCGCTTTGGCGCCCAATGGGGTCGCCTGACGGGGCGTGTCCATGCGCCGCTGCAACTTTACCGCACCGAAGATGCCGAAATCGTTTTTGTCACTCTTGGCAGTCTGGCCGGGACCGCCCGTGTGGCGGTGGACATGCTGCGCCGTGCGGGTATGCGCGCCGGTCTGGTCAAGCTGTGCCTGTTTCGCCCGCTTCCAGCCGAGGCGCTGCGGTCGGCCTTGGACGGGGTGCCGGTGGCACTGGTTCTGGACCGGAACTATTCGGTCGGAACTGGGGGCGTTCTGCATCAGGAGCTGAAATCGGCGCTGCATGGCACTGCCAATGCAACACGTGTGCACGGCCTGTTGACCGGTGTCGGCGGGGTGGATGTGCCGGTCGAACAGCTGGTCGATCTGGCGCAGGAGTTCAGGGAGCGGGTGCCGGAAAACGGGCCGATCTGGATTGATGGTCATGGGCGGTGAGGTCAGGGGATGGATGGTAAGATAGACTATCGCGACGACGGGCTGTTCTGCTCGGGTCATGTGGCGTGCGGGGGCTGCGCCGAGGCCCTCAGCCTGCGGGTAATCCTGAACACGATGGGGCCGGATACGGTGGCGGTAGTCTCGCCCTCGTGCACTGCCGTTATCTGCGGTGGCCATCCGATGAGCTCATTGAAAATCCCGGTATTTCACACCACCATCGAGAGCGCCGCGGCCTCGGCTGCGGGGGTTCGCCGCGCCTTGCGCGCCCGGGGCAAGGTGGACACCAACGTCTTGTGTCTTGCTGGCGACGGGGGCACCTATGATATCGGGATTCAGGCGCTCTCATCCGTGGCCGAGCGCAATGAGGATATCCTTTACATCTGCTTTGACAACGAAGGGTACATGAACACCGGCGGACAGAAGAGCTCATCCACGCCGCGAGGGGCGGCGACCGGCAGCACGCCTGACGGTAAGAGGACGCGCAAAAAGAACATGATCGAGATTATGGCCGCGCATCGCATCCCCTATATCGCCACCGCCAGCCCGTCGGACCTCAACGATCTGGCTGCCAAGGTCGAAAAGGCCAAGGCCATGCGCGGCACCCGGATGATCATCGTTCTGATCCCTTGCCTGCCGGGGTGGGGGCTGGCCGAGGACAGCTCGGTGCAAACCGCGCGGCTGGCGGTGCAGTCACGGGCCTTTCCGCTGGTCGAGATCACGGATGGGGTGCATTATCGGCTGCAGACCCCCGAGCTGTGCAGCCCACTTGCGGATTACCTGACATCGCAGAAACGCTATCGGCATCTGGACGCGGCCGAAATGGCGCGTCTGCAGGCGGATGTGGACACCGACTGGAGCATGTTGCAGCAACGGGCGCAGATTTCGCCCGCCTGAGCGGTTTCGGACCGAGCGGGGCCAGAGTGTAGGGCCAGCTGCCGCCCCTCAGGTGTTGAACAGAAAATGCAGCACGTCGCCGTCGCGAACCTCGTAGGCCTTGCCCTCGGCGCGCATTTTGCCGGCCTCCTTGGCGCCCTGCTCGCCGCCCAGCGCGATGAAATCCTCATAGGCGATAGTCTCGGCGCGGATAAAGCCGCGTTCAAAGTCGCCGTGGATCACACCGGCGGCCTGTGGCGCGCGGGTGCCTTTGCGGATCGTCCATGCGCGGGCCTCTTTCGGGCCGACGGTGAAATATGTTTGCAGGTGCAACAGCTCATATCCGGCGCGGATCAGGCGGTCCAGACCGGCCTCGTGCAGGCCCATCTCAGCCAGAAACATGGCGGTTTCCTCGGGGTCGAGCTGGCTGATCTCTTCTTCGATGGCGGCAGAGATGACAACGCTTGCGGCCCCCTCGGCGGCGGCCTTTTCTGCGATGCGCGCCGACTGGGCGTTGCCGGTGGCGGCGCTGTCCTCGTCCACGTTGCAGACATAAAGAACCGGCTTGGCGGTCAGAAGTTGCAGCATGTTCCATGTTTTCTGCTCGTCCGGCGCGATCTCGACGGTTCGCGCGGGCCTGCCGTTTTCCAGCGCATCGAGCGCTCGGCGCAGCAGCGCGTCCTGCTCCAGCGACAGCTTGTCCCCGCCCTTGATTTTGCGGCTGAGGTTTTGCAGCCGCCGCTCGATGCTTTCCATGTCCGCCAGCATCAGCTCGGTTTCGATGGTATCGGCATCCGCCAGAGGGTCGATGCGGCCTTCGACATGGGTAACGTCGTCATCCTCAAAACAGCGCAGCACATGGGCGATGGCGTCACATTCCCGGATATTGGCCAGAAACTGGTTGCCTAGCCCCTCGCCTTGACTGGCCCCTTTGACCAGTCCGGCAATATCCACAAAGGTCATACGCGTTGGAATGATCGCCTTGGAGCCGGCAACCTCAGCCAGCTTGTCCAGTCGTGCATCCGGCACCGAGACTTCGCCGACGTTGGGTTCGATCGTGCAAAAGGGAAAATTGGCGGCCTGCGCTGCCGCGGTTTTGGTCAACGCATTGAACAGGGTCGATTTCCCCACATTCGGCAATCCGACAATTCCGGTCTTGAACCCCATTTGGCACCTGTGATGTTTTGTGATCCGGCGCATCTATGGGTGTGGGCGGCAACTCGTCAAGGCGAAAGCGGGCAAAATTCGCGCGATTGCCATTGATTTTGCGTCCAAGCTGCAGCAAACCACCCTCAACAGTCAGGACAGGTGAGAGAACATGACCAGAATCGACCAGACATTCCGCCGGCTGAAGGCCGAGGGCCGGCCGGCCTTTGTCACCTATGTGATGGCCGGAGACCCGGATTTTGAGGCGTCCCTTGATCTGGTTCGGGGGCTGCCCGGCGCCGGGGCTGATGTGATCGAACTGGGTTTGCCCTTTACCGACCCCATGGCGGACGGCCCGACGATCCAACTGGCCGCGCAACGGGCGCTGGGCGCGGGTATGACGCTGGCCCGGACGCTGGAGTTGGCGCGCCGCTTTCGCCAATCCGACCCGGAGACCCCGATTGTCCTGATGGGGTATTACAACCCGATCTACAGCCGCGGGGTTGCGGATTTCCTGACCGAGGCCAAGGCAGCGGGCATTGACGGGCTGATCGTTGTCGATCTGCCCCCGGAGGAGGATGAAGAGCTGTGCATTCCGGCCAATGCGGCGGGGATGAATTTCATCCGTCTGGCCACGCCCACGACCGATGATGCGCGCCTGCCCAAGGTTTTGCAAAACACCTCGGGGTTTCTTTATTACGTTTCGATCACCGGAATCACCGGCGCGGCCGAAGCAAACGCCGATCTGGTTGCCCCCGAGGTTGCCCGGATCAAGGCGGCAAGCGATATTCCCGTCTGTGTCGGCTTTGGGATCAAGACGCCCGAGGCGGCCCGGGCCATTGGGCGGATCGCCGACGGGGTGGTTGTGGGCTCGGCGATTGTCGAGCGTCTGGCCAGCGGGCAGTCGCCTGCAACGGTTCTGGAATTTGTCCGCACGCTGGCGGATGGCGCCCACGGGGACGGCTGATCCTGCCGAGCTGCCCTAAAGCAGACGTTTTCCAGTATCCGCGGCAAAGACGTGAACCTTGTCCGTTGCGATCCTGAGGCCGATTTCCTCGCCGCGCCCGTGGGCGTGAACGCCGTCAAGGCGGATGACCGCCTCGGCGCCGCCCCCGAACGTGCCGTGGACAAGGGAATCCGCCCCCAGTTGTTCAACGATGCTGACCGTCAGGGTCAGGCTGGCGCTATCGGCCGGCGTGACCTGCAGGTGCTCGGGGCGGGCGCCGAAAATGACCTTGCGACCGGCCAGTGCCGGATCTTTGCCGTCCAGCTTCTGACGTGCGCCGTCGCCCAGCAGGACGGCACCGCCGCTGTCGTCGATCCTGCCCTTAATCAGGTTCATTGACGGAGAGCCGATGAACCCCGCAACAAAAGTGGTCTGCGGGCGCTCGTATATTTCGATCGGGGTGCCGATCTGTTCGATCACGCCGCCGTTCACCACGGCAAGGCGGTGGCCCAGTGTCATCGCCTCAACCTGATCGTGGGTGACGTAGATGGCGGTGATCCCGAGGGCCTCCTGCAGCTTCTTGATCTCAAGGCGCATCTGCACGCGCAGCTTGGCGTCAAGGTTCGACAGCGGCTCATCAAACAGAAACACGGCCGGTTCGCGGACGATGGCGCGGCCCATGGCGACGCGCTGACGCTGGCCGCCGCTAAGTTGCCGGGGCGAGCGGTTGAGATAATCGCCCAGTTCCAGAATGTCGGCGGCAACTTGCACGCGCTTTTTGATCTCGGCCTCGGGGACCTTCTTGATTTTCAGCCCGTAGGCCATGTTCTTGTAAACCGACATATGCGGATAAAGCGCGTAGTTCTGGAACACCATCGCAATGTCGCGCTCGGCGGGTTCCAGATCGTTGACGACCCGCCCACCAATCGAGATATCTCCCGCGGTGATGGCCTCGAGCCCTGCGATCATGCGCAAGAGGGTGGATTTCCCGCACCCCGAAGGCCCGACGATGACCATGAACTCGCCATCCGCGATATCCATGTTGACGCCCTTGATAACCTCGACATTGCCGTAGGATTTCTCGATGTTGCGCAGCGATATTTTCGCCATATCCGTTGTTCCGTTCTGTTTACTTGTCGGTTTCCGTCAGGCCTTTGACGAACATTTTTTGCATGCTGAGGACCACGAACACCGGCGGAATCATGGCGAGTAGCGCGGTCATCATGATGACGTTCCATTCAGGCGTCAGCTCGGCCGAGTTCAGCATCTGCTTGATGCCGATGGTCACGGTGTAAAGGTGGGGGTCGGTGGTGATCAAAAGCGGCCAGAGATACTGATTCCAGCCATAGATGAACAGGATCACGAACAGCGCCGCAATATTGGTGCGGGACATCGGGATCAGGATGTCCCAGAAAAACCGCATGGGACCGGCACCGTCGATGCGTGCCGCCTCGAGCAATTCGTCGGGGATGGTCAAGAACACCTGCCGGAACATGAAGGTTGCGGTGGCGCTGGCGATCAAGGGCAGCGTCATGCCCCAATAGCTGTCCAGAAGGCTGAGGTCGGCGACCACCTTGTAGGTAGGCAGGATGCGCACCTCGACCGGCAACATCAGGGTGACAAAGATCATCCAGAAAAACCCCATGCGGAAGGGGAATTTGAAATAGACGATGGCGTAGGCCGACAGCAGCGAGATGATGATCTTGCCAATGGCGATCATCATGGCGGTGATCAGGCTGTTCATCAGCATCAGCCAGACCGGCGGCCCTCCGGCGCCGCCCAGCCCGTGGGTCAGCGCCTGTTTCATGTTGACCAGAAACTGATCGCCCGGCCACAGAGGGATCGGAACCTGCGTCATGCGGATGGCATCATGCGAGGCCGCCACAAAAGTGATCCAGATCGGAAAGGCAACGATCAGGATGCCAAGGATCACGGTCAGGTGGGCCAGAAAGGTGACGATGGGGCGGTTCTCGATCATCAGTAATCAACCTTTCGTTCAATATAGCGGAACTGCACGACGGTCAGGCCGATCACGATTGCCATCAGGATCACCGACTGCGCCGCGGAACTGCCCAGATCGAGGCCGACAAAGCCGTCGTAGTAAACCTTGTAAACGAGGATCTGGGTGCTGTTGGCCGGCCCGCCCTGGGTCATCGAATCGATGATGCCGAATGTGTCAAAGAAGGCGTAAACCACGTTGACCACCAGCAGGAAAAAGCTGGTTGGCGAGATCAGCGGCAGGATGATCGAACGAAACCGACGCATCGGTCCGGCGCCGTCAATGGCGGCGGCCTCGATCAGGGATTTCGGGATGGATTGCATGGCGGCCACGAAAAACAGGAAATTATAGGCAATCTGTTTCCATGCCGCGGCAAGGATAACCAGCGTCATCGCCTGCGAGCCGCTGACCTTGTAATTCCAGTCGATCCCCAGCGCGTTCAGCGCGTAAACAAATATCCCCAGCGTCGGGTCGAACATGAAAACCCACAGCGCGCCGGCGATGACTGGGGCGATGGCGTAGGGCCAGATCAGGAGGGTGCGGTAGGTCATCGCCCCCTTGACGATCCGGTCGGCCATGGCCGCCAGAACCAGTGCGGCAAACATCGCGATGACGGCGACGAGGATTGAAAACTCGGCGGTGCGCTGGAATGAGCCGAGGTATTGCGGATCACTCAGCAGCTCTTTGAAATTGTCGAACCAGACGAATTCGGTGCTCAGCCCAAAGGCGTCCTCGACAAGAAAGGATTGATACAGCGCCTGACTGGCCGGCCAGAAAAAGAACACCAGCGTAATGGCGATCTGGGGTGCCACCAGAAGAAACGGCAATATGGACCTGTTGAAATGAACCTGTTTCAGCATTTTCGTCTAACTCATCCTGCCCCTGTTGGATAAGGGAACCCCCGACCAGAAAAGGCCGGAGGCTCGGGGTTCGTCAAGGTTTACTTGTTGGCGCGCTCGAATTTGCGCAGCAATTTGTCGCCGCGGGCGGCAGCATCATCCATGGCCTGTGCGGCGGTTTTCTTGCCGGCCCAGATGTTTTCCATCTCTTCGTTGATGATGTCGCGGATCTGCACGAAATTGCCGAAACGCAGGCCGCGTGAGTTGGGCGTCGGCTGGTTCAGGCTGAGTTCGTGGATGGCGGTGTCGGTGCCCGGGTTTTTGTCATAAAAGCCCTGGGTCTTCGACAGGTTGTAGGCCGCCGTTGTGATCGGCACATAGCCGGTTTCCTGATGCCACCAAGCCTGCACTTTCGGGCTGGAGAGATATTTCAGGAACAGGGCGACACCTTTGTAGTGGCTTTTTGGCTGACCTTTCAGCACCCACAACGTCGCGCCGCCGATGATCGAGTTCTGCGGCTTTTTGGCAACCGCGGTATCCAGCGGCAGCATCGACTGGCCAAAGGCAAACTTGGCCTGCGCCTTGATCGAGCCGTAATAGGCCGACGAGTTCATCCACATACCACATTCGCCATTGGTGAACATCGACAGGCTGTCGCCACGACGGCCACCATATTTGAACAGGCCTTTTTTCGACCAGTCATAGATCTTTTGCAGCCGGTTCTTTACCGCGTCGTTGTTAAAGGTGAACTTGGTGTCGAGCCCGGCAAAGCCATTCTGTTTCGTGCCGGTCGGCAGGTTGTGCCATGCGTCATAGTTCTCAACCATCACCCAGCTTTGCCAGCCAAAGGAAAAGCCGCATTTCATGCCGCTTGCGACAAGCTTTTCGCTGGCCGTCTTCATTTCGTCCCAGGTCGAGGGAACCTTGGTGATGCCGGCCTTTTTGAACGCGTCCTTGTTGTACCACAAAACCGGGGTCGAGCTGTTGAACGGCATCGACAAAAGCTGGCCGTCGGTGGTTTCGTAATAGCTGACCACGGCCGGCAGGTAGGCGTTGATGTCAAAGGGTTCGCCCTCGTCCTTCATCAGCTTGTAAACGGGATAGACGGCCCCCTTGGCGGCCATCATGGTGGCGGTGCCAACCTCGAACACCTGCACGATGTCGGGCTGCTTGTGGGCGCGAAAGGCGGCCACGGCGGCGGTCATGGTCTCAGTATAGTTGCCCTTGTTGGTGGGCACGACCTTGTATTCCGACTGGGTCTTGTTGAAATCGGCGGCGATCTTGTTGACGCGCTCGCCATTGGCTCCGCCCATGGCGTGCCACCACTGGATCGTGGTGGTGGCCTGAGCGCTCAGCGCCAGACTGGTCATTGCCGTCGCGGTGAACGCTCCGGCAAGGATGTTGGTCAGTTTCATCTCGTCTCTCCTTGTTGGTTGCCTTGCGGATCACCCGGCTTTCTGGCCGGGCATTTCAAGCCGCGCCCCGGCCCCGTCAGGGGGGCTGTCCGGGGGCGTCGGTTGAATCTGTGGTTGTTCGGGTTTTTGTGGCGGGGCCATCGGGGTATCGGCAGAGGCCGCTGCGGTGCCAAATTGCGTGGCGACGTAGCCGGTGACAAATGTGTCAAGGGCCTTGGTCTGCTTGGCGCTCAGCCTGAGGCCCAGCTTGCTGCGCCGCCAGAGGATGTCTTCGGTGCTGCGGGCCCATTCCCGGTCGATCATATAGCGTATCTCGGCTTCGGTCAGTCCGGCGCCAAAGTCCCGTCCCAGATCGTCTATCGAGGTTGCCTGCCCCAGAACCTTGTCGGCCAGCGTGCCATAGGCCCGGAGCAGCCTGTGCGCCTGTTTACCTTCCAGAAACGGGTAGCGGCGGAGCAGCGCGTCCTGCTCGGCGGCGAGGCTGCCGCGTTTGAAATCGCCCCCCGGCAGTGGCAGGCCTCTGGTCCAGTCCTTGCGGTTGAGGGCAAAGTCTGGCGCCAGTTTCTGCATTGCCTCATAGGCCAGATGCCGGTGGGTGGTGATCTTGCCACCAAACACGTTCAACAACGGCGCCTGTCCGGCGGCGCCCTCGCGTTTCAGAACGTAATCGCGGGTCACCGCCGATGCCGAGCTGGCGCCGTTGTCATAAAGCGGGCGCACGCCCGAATAGGTCCAGACGATATCCTTGGCGGTGATCTCGGCGCGGAAATATTCCGAGGCGGCACGGCACAGATACTCGGCCTCGTCCGGCGAGCAGGCAATTTCCGAGAGCGGCGCGTCGTGGTCCACATCGGTGGTTCCGATCAGGGTAAAGTCGTCTTCATAAGGAATGGCAAAGATGATCCGCCCGTCACCCTGCTGGAAAATATAGGCGCGGTCGTGCTCGAACAATCTGTTCACGACGATATGGCTGCCCCGGACCAGCCGGATATGGTCCGATGTCTCGATGTCCAGAACGTCCTGCAGGATGTTCCCGACCCAAGGGCCGCCGGCATTGACCAGCGCCCGTGCGGCGATCTGGCGACTCTGGCCGCTGTGCGTGTCCTGCAGCGAGACGATCCAGTGATCTTTTTCGCGCCGGGCGGCGGTTGTGCGCGTACGCACCGCAATTTCGGCCCCGCGCTGGGCCGCATCCATCGCATTCAAGACCACCAGACGCGCATCATCCACCCAGCCGTCGGAATATTCGAACCCCTTTTTGTAACCCGGCTTCAGCGGTGCGCCGGCGGGATCCGTGCCAAGGTCGATGGTGGTGGTTCCGGGCAGCATCTTGCGATGGCCGGGGCGAAAGTCGAGGTGGTCATAGATGAACAGCCCAAGGCGCAGCAGCCAGGCCGGACGCAGGCCCGAGTGATACGGCAGCACAAAGCGCAGCGGATGGGCGATATGGGGCATGGCCCGCAGCAACAGTTCGCGTTCGATCAGCGCATGGCGGACCAGCGCGAAATCGTAATATTCCAGATAGCGCAGGCCGCCGTGAAACAGCTTGGTCGAGGCTGACGAGGTCGCCCCGGCCAGATCCCGGGCCTCGGACAGGAAAACCGACAACCCCCGCCCGGCGGCATCCCGCGCGATGGCGCAGCCGTTTACGCCGCCGCCAATGATGGCAATGTCATATGTTTGTGATCTCGACATGAAATTCAGGGTCTCAGGCGCTGGGGCTCATTTCCACCAGAGGTATAAGGGCAGAGAATGACATATATGTGACAGTAGACTGCGCATTTTTCGTAAACCGGTCAAGTTATTTTCGGTATTTTCGGCAGTATTTTCGTTTTGATGATATCTGCCCTGTCGAACCGCTTGACCTCGGCCCGAACAGAGGTGAGACTCGGGGCGGAAATCCCCTGAAAACAAGGGCAACAGGTGGCGCAGGTGCTTTCTTTTCGACACAAACAAATTCTAGCTGCGGCGAGAAAATCCGGGCGGGTGCTGGTTGACGATCTGGCCGAAAGCCTGCGGGTGACACCGCAAACCATCCGCCGCGACCTGAATGAGCTGTGCGCGCAGGGGCATTTGTCCCGCGTTCATGGCGGCGCGGTGGTCGATTCGGGGGTGGCCAACCTGTCTTATGAGGCTCGGCGCCTGATGTCCGCAGAGGTCAAGGAACGGCTGGGGCGTCTTTGTGCAGATTCTATCCCTGACGATGCGTCGATCTTCATCAATATCGGCACCACCACCGAGGCGGTGGCGCGGGCGCTGGGCACCCGGCGCGATCTCTTGGTTATCACCAACAATCTGAATGTCGCCAATATCATGGCTGCAAACCCCAATTGCGACGTGGTGGTGACCGGCGGGATGCTGCGCCGCTCGGACGGCGGACTGGTGGGGGAATCGACCGTCGATATGGTGCAGCAGTTCAAGGCGGATTACGCGGTGATCGGAGCCTCGGCCATTGACGAGGACGGCGCGCTTCTGGATTTTGACTATCGCGAGGTGCGCGTGGCGCAGGCGATCATCGCCAATGCCCGGCGGCGGTTTCTGGTGGCCGACAGCTCGAAATTCTCGCGCTCGGCGCCGGTGCGGATTGCCAGTATGGAAAGCATTGACGAGTTTTTTACCGACCGGATCGATTCGCCGGCCCTGCTGGAGCTGTGCCAGCACAAGGGGGTCAAAATCAACACGCTTGAGGGGTAAATCAGCCACTGTACAGGGGGCGCCAAGGGGCCTTGCGCGCAAGTTGGAGAGAACGCCGCGGTTAAAACGGCGAAAATTTGCCAAAACCCTCTGGACAGCACTCTGGTGCTATCCTAAAACCGCGCGACCCTAGGCAAGATGCCTTACCCGTGCCCGGGTAGCTCAGGGGTAGAGCAGTGGACTGAAAATCCTCGTGTCGGTGGTTCAAATCCGCCCCCGGGCACCATTATTCTAAAATAGTTACTATATTACAATACTTTAAGAGAATAGAGTGGGGCACTTTTGTAATTAATTTGAATGAGTGGGACACTTTTGTTCTCGAAATGGTCTTTTCGTGACTGCTCTGACGCGAATTATTCGGGTAATAGCACCCTCATACTTCGACGATGGTTACGGCCTGTGGACATTCACCTTGATGCGATGAGCGCCGCAACAAGGTTCCAATTGGCAGCGTAGCTGTTGTCGGTTTTATCGTAACGCGTTGCGATGCCACGAAATTCTTTGATCTTGGCGAAGTAGTTTTCAACCAAATGCCGTCAACAATAGGCCTCCTCATCGTATTCCTGCCGCACAATCCGGTTCGATTTGGGTGGGAAAACGGGATAGTGTCCCGGGAAGTGGTGTATGAGGCGGCCACCGCGCTTCTTCGATAGTCTGAGGTTTGTAAGAACCAACGACGTGATGAAGGAGCACAATTCGAGGAAGTAGCAACGAAACTAGCATCGATTGATACAGAGCTCATGGCTATGGCACGTCAAGATGACACCTGTCGCCGCCTGATGACTATTCCAGGGGTTGGCGTGATCATCGCGACCGCGATGGTTGCGAGCACGCGTGACCCGAATGATTATAAGTCTGGCCGACACTTCTCTGCTTGGTTGGGCCTTGTTCCAAAACAAAATTCAACTGGCGGGGTGGACCGTTTGGGCGGGATCAGTAAACGCGGAAATGGCTATTTGCGTCGTCTGCTGATCCATGGGAGCCGTTCCATAATGCGATGGCGGAGCGAATCCTGGATCTGGCTTGCGAAGCTACGTGGCCGCAGACCTGCAAATGTTGCGACAGTCGCAGTCGCGAACAAAACTGCGCGCATTATTTGGGCACTCATGAAGTATGGTGGTATTTATGGTGAGCCTGCAAACGCGAGAATGTGACTTTTGAAACTACTGTGATTGGGAGCTGACAAAGCCCAACACCCCACGAATGCGAGGGATTTTTGAACGAGATGGCATGACCGGGCGGACCGGGGTTGGAGTAAACCCGTTGGGCGCATCGAGCTTCGAGCTCGTGGTGCGTGATTGGGATCCAGCTTGCGGATTTTACCATTGAGGCCGATGATG